>NZ_CP108775.1:4800000-6145000 GCF_045207895.1 Micromonospora sp. NBC_00898 | reverse complement strand
CGACCGCCCGACCGGGCGGCTGCACCTCGGCCACTACATCGGCAGCATCGCCAACCGGGTGAAGCTGCACCGCCGGTACGAGAGCTTCTTCATCATCGCCGACCTGCACATGCTCACCACGAGGAACACCCGCGAGAACATCGAGCAGGTCTCCCACAACGCCCGCGAGATGGTCACCGACATCCTCGCCGCCGGGGTCGACCCGGCGGGGGCCACCTTCTACCTCCAGTCGGCCATCCCGGAGGTCGGCGACCTGAACACCCTCTTCCAGAACCTGGTCACCGTGCCCCGACTGGAGCGGGTGCCGTCGCTGAAGGAGATGGCCCGGGACGCCGGCAAGGAGGAGATGCCGTACGGGCTGCTCGGCTATCCCGTGCTCCAGGCCGCCGACATCCTCTGTGTGAAGGGGCAGGTCGTCCCGGTGGGGAAGGACAACGCGGCGCACGTCGAGGTGACCCGGGAGGTCGCCCGCCGGTTCAACCACCTCTACGGCGAGGTCTTCCCGGTGCCCGAGATGATCGCCTCCGACACGCCCTCCCTGGTCGGCACCGACGGCCAGGGGAAGATGAGCAAGAGCAAGGGGAACGCCATCGCGCTCTCCGACGACCCGGCCACCGTCCGCCGCACGGTCATGGGGATGTACACCGACCCGAACCGGGTCCGGGCCGACGTGCCCGGGACGGTGGAGGGGAACCCGGTCTTCGCGTACCACGACGCGTTCAACCCGGACCGGGCCAGGGTGGCCGAGCTCAAGGCGCGCTACCGGGCCGGTCGGGTCGGTGACGTCGAGGTCAAGGAGGAACTGGCCATCGCACTCAACCGGTTCCTCGACCCGATCCGGGAGCGCCGGTCCCGGTTCGAGGCCGAGCGCGGCCTGGTCGACCAGCTGATCTTCGAGGGCACCGAGCGGACCCGCGCCGAGGTGCGCCAGACCCTGGTCGAGGTCCGCCGGGCGATGGGCCTGACCAGCGCGTACACGCAGGTGCGGCGGCGGGCCGAGCGGTACCGCAAGGCCGCCGCCACGTCGGCCTGACCTTCTCGGGTACGCGGACAGCCGGCTCGGGAACGGCCTTGCGCCGTACCCGGGCCGGCCGGTTAGGCTGCTCCCATGGCCAGCTCCCGCACCCTCGCGCCGACGTCCTGCGACGTTTCGGCCGGTGTGGCGCGACGCCGGCGATCCTTCGACCGCCTGCGCTGAGCACAACCTTCCTGCGACCGGCGGATCGAGCCGCCGGTCATCCCAGATCGTCCTCGGTCCGCCCGCATCCCCGTCCGGAGATCCGCGTGAGGCGGATCCGAGCGAGATCGGTGTACCCATGGATCTGGAGAAGTTGCTGACCGACCGGCTGGCGCCGGCGTTCTCGGCCGTGGCCGGCGTACCGGTGGATCCGGTGGTCCGGCGCTCCCAGCGCGCGGACTTCCAGTCGGACGCGGCGCTGGCGCTGGCCCGGCGGCTCGGCCGGGCGCCGCGGTCGATCGCGACGGAGGTCCTGGAACGTGCGGAGCTGGCGGACCTCTGCTCGGTGGCGGAGGTCTCCGGACCGGGCTTCCTCAACCTGACCGTGGCCGAGCGGACCCTCGGCGGGCTGGTCTCCGCGCTGGCCACCGATCCGCGGCTCGGCGTGCCGGTCAGCGCCGCTCCGGAGACGGTGGTGGTGGACTACTCGGCGCCGAACGTGGCGAAGGAGATGCACGTCGGGCACCTCCCCTCGACGGTGATCGGTGACGCGGCGGCCCGGCTGCTGGAGTGGCTCGGGCACCGGGTGGTCCGGGCCAACCACCTGGGCGACTGGGGCACCCCGTTCGGCATGCTGATCGAGCACCTGGTCGACCTGGGCGAGGCCGAGGCGACGCAGGAACTGTCGATGGGCGACCTGGACTCGTTCTACAAGGCCGCCCGGGCGAAGTTCGACGCCGACGAGGCGTTCCGGGAGCGGTCCCGGTTGCGGGTGGTGGCGTTGCAGGGCGGCGACGAGGCGACACTGCGGCTCTGGCGGCTCCTCGTCGAGCAGTCCGAACGGTACTTCCTGACCGTCTACGACCTGCTCGACGTGACCCTGACCGACCGGGACTTCCACGGCGAGAGCAGCTACAACGACCTGCTCGCCCCGGTCGTGGCGGACCTCGACCGGCTCGGGCTGCTCCGGGAGAGCGACGGCGCCGCGTGCGTCTTCCCGCCCGGCTCGGTCGGCCGGGACGGCGAACCGCTGCCGCTGATCGTCCGCAAGTCCGACGGCGGGTACGGCTACCCGGCCACCGACCTGGCGGCGATCCGGCACCGCACCGGCGAGTTGGGCGCGACCCGGCTGCTCTACGTGGTCGGCCTGCCGCAACGGCGGCATTTCGAGATGGTGTACGCCGTGGCGGAGCAGGCCGGCTGGCTGGCTCCGCCGGCGCGGGCGGAGCACGTCGGGTTCGGCTCGATCCTCGGACCGGACGGGCGGATGCTGCGCAGCCGGGCCGGCGAGTCGGTGAAGCTGGTCGGCCTGCTGGAGGAGGCGGTGGCCCGGGCGACCGCGCTGACCCGGAGCCGGAACCCGGAGCTGGGCGACGCGGAGGCCGCCGAGGTGGGCCGGGCGGTCGGCATCGGCGCGATCAAGTACGCCGACCTCTCCAGCGACCGGCACCGGGACTACGTGCTGGACTGGGAGCGGATGCTGTCGCTGGACGGGAACACCGCGCCCTACCTGCAGTACGCGTACTCCCGGATCCGGTCGATCTTCCGGCGGGCCGGCATGACGGCCCGGCCGGACGCGGGCGTCTCGCTGGCCGAGCCGGCGGAGCGGGCGCTCGCCTTCGACCTGGTCGGCTTCGGCGCGGTGGTCGCCCAGGTCGAACGGAACCTGGAGTTCCACCACCTGGCGGCCTACCTGCACCGGCTGGCCACCGCGTTCAGCGCGTTCTACGAGCGCTGCCCGGTGCTGCGGGCCGAGGAGCCGGTGCGGGACAGCCGGCTGATGCTCTGCGACCTGACCGCCCGGGTGCTGCGGCAGGGCCTGCACCTGCTCGGCATCCGCACGCCGGAGCGGATGTGACGCCGGCGCGCAGGGTCGCCGGGAAGTCGTCGGCCAGCACGCGCCCGTGCATCGCCTGCCGTGCCCCTGGCGGGGCCGGCGGCGCCGCGCGGACCGCGCGGATCGAGCCGGACGGACGATCGGCACGGGGCAGCGACGACGCACGACCGCCGCTAATCTGAGCTGCCCCGGCGCCCATCGAGCACCGGCACCACGGCCCGTTTCTCCGGGCTGTCGGACATCCCCAAGGGGGGGACATCTTGGCTCCACAGAGGGCCCGCTCCGCCCTGCGCGCGCTACTCGTGACTCCCCTGGCGGCGGCGCTCGCCGCCGGCAGCCTGACCGGACCGGCCGCCGCCGCGCCCACGCCGCGGATCACCTTCTCCGCGATCTCCTTCTCCGCCGACCAGGTCGACACCACCGCCGGTCCCGGCACGGTCAACCTGACCTGGACGGTGGCCGACACCAGCAGCACCGCCACCCAGGTGCACGGCGTCACGTGGTTGCAGCGGTTCGTCGGCACCACCCCGGTGGGGCCGGAGCTGCCGGTGCACTACTCGCTCAGCACCGACGCGACGGCGCTGGTCTACGCGAGCAGCGGCACCGTCCGCAGCTCCACCTACTCGTACGAGTTCGTCGTGCCGCAGTACGGCCCGGCCGCCGCCGCCACCTGGCGGGTCACCCGGATCACCGGGCAGGACGACCGGGGCACCACCGGCAGCATCTCCGGCAAGGCCCTCGCCAAGCACGACGTCGACCTCGCGGTCACCGAGCTGGTCGACTGGACCGCGCCGGAGCTGGACCAGCTCGGTCGGGCGGGTCAGCAGCGCGACGCGGTCTACGACGACGGCTCGGGCGTCAAGCTGCACTACGCCTTGGCCACGACCGACCCGGAGTCCGGGTTCTGGAAGGCCGACCTAATGCTGGCCGGGCCGGGCGGCGCCCGGCTCACCGTTCCCGTGACGCTCACCTACACCGGCGAGTTCGCCCCGTACTGCGGGCCCTCGCAGGTCTGGGACATCAACTACTACGTCTTCTGCGACGACGTCGTCGCGGAACTGCCGGCCGGCAGCCTGTCGGGCACCTGGACCGTGGACAAGCTGGTGCTCGCCGACCGCGCGGGGAACACCCGCGAGCTCACCGACGTGCCGGAGTCGCCGATCCGGGTCACCCGCAACGACGTGCTCAGCGGCACCGGCTTCGCGCTCACCCCGGCCGAGGTGGACAACTGGCGGGAGGACCAGACCCTGACCCTCAGCGTCCGGCCCGTCGGCGCCCAGGGGGCGGTCACCTCGCTCGCCGCGACCGGGCAGGGCTGCCATCCGGCGACGACCGAGCCGACCGTCGCGGCGGACGGGACCGCCTCGATCCCGGTGCGGATGCTGACCATCAGCGGTCGCTGCCAGATCACCGGCCTTGTGCTCACCGACGGCGCGGGCAACACGGCCGTCTACGGCAGCTACTACGCCGCCCCGGCGCTCGACCTCACCGCCACCCGGGTGGCGGACACCACCGGGCCGGTGATCTCGTCGGCCCGGCTGAGCCCGACCACGGCGTCGGCGAGCAACCTGCCGTACTCGATCGCCGTCTACGCGACGGTTGCGGACACCACCGGGGCGCCGGTCCAGAGCATGTCCGTGACCATGTACGACGCGGACGGCCACCCGGTCTCCGGTTCGTACGGCGGCGTCTCGCCGCTGCCGACGGGCGAGTACGTCGACACGATCCGGACGGACAGCCTGGTGCCCGGCACGTACACCGTCGGGGTGACCCTGACCGACGCGGCCGGCAACAGCACCCTGATCGGCTATCCGAACGGGGCCGGCAACCCGCCGCCGAACGGGCCGCTGGTCTTCACCGTCACCGCGGACTGACGTACGACGAGGCCCGGGCCGCCGTGGCCCACCTGCGGGTGGGTGCGGCGGCCCGGGCCTCGGGCGCGTCCGGGGTCAGTTGACGATCGACTTCGGGGTGGTCTTCGAGTCGAGCCAGGTGTTGATCAGCTTGGTGAGGTCCCGGCCGGTCTGCTTGTTCACGAACGCGATGAACGAGGCCCGATCCTGGTGGGTGTTCTTCTGCTGCTGCACCCAGGCGGTGGCGAGCGCGAAGAACTTCTTGTCACCGATCAGGTTGTGGATCTCCCGCAGCATCGCCTCCGGGCAGAGGTAGACGTTGCCCTCGGCGAAGTTCTTCGGGTTGGGCTTGCCGGGCGGGCCCAGCTTCTTCCGCAGCTTGGCGTCGGCCTCGCGGGTGTACCGGTCCAGGCTGGCCTCGCTGAGGTTGAAGACGTCCTGGGTGTAGAGGTCCTGGGCGTAGGTGGCGAAGCCTTCGTTGAGCCACAGGTCGGTCCAGGTGGTCGGGGTGACCGAGTCGCCGAACCACTGGTGGGCGTACTCGTGCAGCAGGTCGACGCCCCAGCGGTCCCGCCGGGCCTTGGTGTTCTCGATCTTCCGGCCCATGGTGATCATCTGCTGCGTCTCCATGCCGGATTCCGAGTCCACCACCACGACCCCGCCGGACGGGAACGGGTACGGCCCGAACCGCTTCTCCAGCCAGGCGATGTACTGCGGGGACTTCTTCAGGTACGGCAGCAGCTTGTCGTCGGCGCCCTTGCGGTACCAGTAGGTCAGCGGGAGGCCGTGCGGCCCCGCCGCGGTCAGCTTCTGGTACTTCCCCACGGCCAGCGTGGTCAGGTACGCCGCCACCGGGTCGGTGCTGCGGTAGGTGAAGGTGGTGCCGGACTGCGCGGCGGGGGTGCCGCTGGCGATCGCGGACCAGCCCGGCGGCACCGTCACCTCGATGTCGTAGAGCGCCTCGTCGGACGGCATGTCGTTCGCCGGGTACCAGGTGAACGCCCCGAACGGCTCCTGCATCGTCCAGAGGCCGCCCTCCTTGGTGACCGTCAGCCCCAGGTCCTCCACGTCGCTGCGGTGCGACGGCATCGGGGTGGTCTTCGGCGTGCCGTGGTATTTCACCACCAGGGTGACCGGCTTGTCGGCGGTGACCGGGGCGGCGACGGTCAACTTCTCCTTGGCCACCGTGCCGGTGACCGTCGTACCGTCCAGCGTCACCCCGTCCACCTGGTACGGCATGAAGTCGAGGACGATGCTGGGCGCGTCCCTGGTGGGTCGGATCCGCAGGGTGGCGGTGCCGGTGAGGGTCTTCGTCGGCGGCGCCCAGTCGAGGGCCAGGCCGTAGTGCAGCACGTCGAGTGTGGCAGTGCCCCGGGCCGGGTAGATCGGGTCGGCCACCGGGGTGGAGTTACCGGCCTGCCAGGCGGTGTAGTCCACCGCGGGCGCGGTCGGGCTCGGGCTGGCCGAGGGGGACGAGGACGTGCCGGCCGCCGGGGTGTCGCCGTTCGAGGTGCAGCCCGCGACGAGCAGCGGCGGCAGGAGCAGGGTCAGGAGTACTGGGTGACGCATCAGCGCACCGTACGGGAGCCGGCGTTTCCCGTGGGGGCGGTCCACCGCCGCCCGCGCGTGGTCGCAACTCTCAAAGCGCGGAAACAATCGAAACAAATTGCACCGTACGCGCAGTTGGCGACCTTCCCGACGAGGAGGCAGCGGTCGGCCCGGGCGGTGCCGCTGCCGGCGGTGGTCGTTCGTGCGCTCGGGGATCACCAGCAGGGCCAGGAGGCGGAACGCCTAAGCCTCGGGGCGAAGCGGCCGAGCCTGGGCTACGTCTTCACCACGCCGATCGGCACGCCGCTGGATCCGCGCCACTGCACCCGGCTCGTCCAGGACCAGTGCGCCGCCGCAGGGCTGCCGGCGATCCGGCTGCATGACCTACGGCACGGCTGCGTCTCAACCGCCGATGGTGTCGAGTCCCGATCGCGTCATTCGGCGTAGGGGTTGGCCACCTGGAACGAGTCCTCGTAGAGGCGAAACTTGACGACCTTGTCACCGCTCACCTGGAAGTGCATGGCCACGGCCATCTCGTACCGCCGGCCGGTGTTCAGCGCTACGCGTCCGAACCGCCCCAGCATCACCGCGTGATCCCCGTCGTACAGGATCGCCTCGACGTCGTCGACGTTCTCCTCCGGCACGATGTTCGCGGCGAGGGTCCGCATGTATTCAGCGACGTCGGCACGCTTGGACCGCCTTCCCGTCCACGGTATCGACGGAGGCCCGGGCACGTCCCAGTCGATGTCGTCGGCGAAGAGCATCGCGATGTCCTCCGGGTCGGCTCCGCCGCCGAGCATGCCGAAGAAATGCTCCACCACGTCACGAGTGGCCATTGTGTACCTACCTCCAGTGCAGTCTGCGCGGGAACCGGGTGTCCATCCGCGCGATTCGACTCATCCTTGAGGCGGGATGTCCGCGACGCCATTCGGCAGCACGGCGCGGGCCGCGCGTACGAGGTGCGTTTCTCAACGGTTCCTCTCCGTGCTTGACGCCACTATCGACCAACGGCTCAACACTGGTGACAGGCCGCTCTGGCCAGAGGTGAGAGAGAGCGCCACAGGCGCGATGGAGCGTCGCGAACCCCGACAACACCGGGCCCCGCTGCTGGCCGCCGCACGACGGCGAAGCGGGCGGCGCCGAGGTCACTGACGGTGGTGGTTCACGGCAGTTCGATGGCGTCCGCCTCGGCCTGGTTGAGGAGGGCCGGGGTTCGGTGCGGAGCCCGAGGTCCTCTGGTCCTGGTCCTCCGTCAGCGTGGCCGGCCGGCCCGGCCGATGCCGGCCGGAGGTCGCCAGCAGGCCGGGGCCGGGCCGGCGCGGCCCGCTTGCGGGCCGCCTTGATCGCGATCACCAAGGATGTCTACGGACACCTGATGGAGGGTGAGCGTCGATTGGCTGCGGAGGCGATGTCCCGTGCGCGGTTCGGGAGCTGAGGGACCGGTGGCTCCCAGCGTGGCTCCCAGGCCCCCCGCACGCTGATGCCGGCGGACATGAAAATGCCCCCGACCTGCCCTTTTGGCTGGTCGGGGGCAATCCCTCGCTCTGTGTGCCCGAAGGGACTCGAACCCCTAACCTTCTGATCCGTAGTCGTCCTCTCAAGACTCTGCGGCTGACCAGGGCTTTCACAAGATCGAAGCACCAGAGACCCAGCCGGGTAAGGCGCTCTGCCGCCTCCGCTCGGATGTTCACCAGCCATCGAATAAGTCAACTGCCTTCGTCGGTGCGCCGCGTGGTCCTCGACCGCTCCCGAAGGCCCTACCCTTCCCCGAGGTACCTGGGAGGCCAGGCAGGGCGGTACGCGCACGTCTAGGGCGTGTCTCAAAGTCAGCTGCCCTACTGCGCGACCTACGGCCCTCGCCTGGCAGCCCGGCCAGGCGAGGGCCTGAAATCACCTCGCCTCTGCTCGCCTCGCCCGGTACGGTCGCGCGAGTGTTCTCACTGCAGGGAGCCCATGAGATCCGCGTGCGGCCACCCCGGCAGTTCCCACGCTGAGAGTAGGTTCGTCAATGGCATGCCGTATCAGTGAGCTCGTGCTCAAGTGCCGCGACCCCGAGGTGCTGGCGCGGTTCTGGTGCGAGGTCCTGGACTTCATAGTGCTCGATCGCGAGGAGGAGGGCTGCATCGAGATTGGTCCGCGCGAAGGGTTCGGCGGCCCGCAGCCGACGATCTTCCTCATCCGCAACGACGAGCCGAAGAACGGGCATGCCCGGCTGCACATCGACGTCAACGCCACCGACCGCGATCAGGACGCCGAGCTCGAACGCCTCCTGGCCGTCGGGGCCGAACTCGTCGACATCGGTCAGCCCGCGGAGGCGTCCTGGCACGTCCTCGCCGATCCAGAAGGCAACGAGTTCTGCCTGCTCAAGCCCCGCCTCGACCCACTCTGACGGCCCTCGTCGGCAACGAGGGCCGCGCCCGGGTGGAGGGTGGGTGGCCACGAGGTCTCCGGGTCTCCCGGTAGTTCTGGGCGGTACGGGGCGAGCAGGTGCGGATCTTGAGGTCCCGCTCGTAGACGGTCACGTGCAGCGAGTTGATCATGTACGGAGAGTAAGGTTCTGTAGCGGTGAGTAGCTAGACAGAAAGAAGCCCCCTAGCTGGCTTTGGGCCTGCTAGGGGGCTGTCTGTGCGCCCGAAGGGACTCGAACCCCCAACCTTCTGATCCGTGGACAGATAGCTGTCGATGCACTGCGAGCTCGACCCGACCAGCCCGGCCCGGTCACGCTCCGTTCGGGCGCGTCCCGGCGGATACCAGCAGGTCCGGGCAATGCGCTCATCGGAAACGATGCGCCGAAGCTTCCCTGGGTGAGACGCAAGTCCAGTGGGGTACCGGCACGTCCACGCCAGTTCGCCGACGTCCGATCACCATCCGAGCACCAGCCGACCCCACTGCGCCTGGCTCTGCTGATCGCGATGCGCCTGAGCTGTCTGACGACAAAGGTGCGGCCCCTCCCGAACGGGGAGAGGGCCGCACCTTTTCTGCTGCATGGTGGTAGGTCAGGCCGCTGGCAGGCTGGTGAACACCAGCGGCCCGGACGGTGCCGGAGCACCGCCGTTGGGGTAGCCCCACGACCCGCTGTTGCCCGCCGAGGTGCTGAGCGTGAAGCCCACCGTGTACGTCCCCGGCGGCAGGTCGCGGAAGTACACCGGCAGCGAGACGTGCCCGTCGGGCCCGACTTGGATGCCGCCGTTCGCGCCGCCGACGGAGTGGCCGAGGGAGTTGTAGATGGTGGTCGAGAACCCGGTCACCGGAGCGAGCGTGACGTCGTCGATGGTGACGTCGACGGTGATGCCGTTGAACAGGTCGCCCGGAGCGGCCTCGGCGGGGTTCAGCGCCGCCGCGATCGCCACCGGCCGGGCCGTGTCGGGTACCCGAGTGGCCCGCAGGTCGAGCACGGGCCCGGCGTAGTAGGCGCCGTACACCGAGACCGCACCGGCCGCGTCGGTGAGCAGGATGCCGTCGATGGTGCAGGAGCTGGTCAGCTGGCTCATCACCACCGGCAGTGAATACGTGCCCGCCGGTCCCTCGGTCAGCACCTGGTTCCAGGTCGAGCAGCCCGTGGTCTCGACCGTGGCGGTCAGGTCGCCCTGTACTCCGCTCGCGGTGAACGTCAGCGTGGTCGTCGCCGGCTCGCGCCAGTTGTTCACCTGCGTCGGGTTCAGCGCGAACCCGGTCGCGTCGATCACCTCGTTACGAGTGACCCGCACTGTGGGCGCGCCGAGATCGGTGTAGCGCTTGGTGTTGCCAGCCCGGTCGGTCAGGCTGACTGCCTTGACCGCCCAGTCGCCCGTGGGGCTGTCCGCGGGCAGGGTCACCGGCAGGTTGCACTCCACGAACCAGATGTCGCCCCAGACCTGGCTGTCGCCGCAGAGCTGGTATCCCTGGCCGCTGTCCACCAGCGTGAACGGCGAGACGATCTCGGCGGTGCCGGGACCGTCCAGCACCAGGCGGCCCTTCCAGAAGCCCGCGCCCGGGTCGTCCTGGACGTACAGTCCGTAGTGCAGGGTCACGCCGGAGCCGCTGTTGTACACGTGCTCCTTGGTTGGCGAGGCGAGCCAGACCCGGTCGGTCACCGGCGGCGCGGTGTCGGGGGTCTGGGTGGCGGCCAGCACGGCGGCCGGGCTGATCTTGTTGCCGGACAGCGTGCGGGTGGTGCCCTGGTCGTCGGTCGCGGTGATCTTCGTGACGCGGTAGGTCACCGGCGCGGCCGGGCCGTACTCGGTCACGAGAAAGTCGTACGCGTATGACGAGCTGGCGATCCCGCCCGTGTACGGCCCGACGACGGGCCAGCCGCCGTCGAGACTGAATCGGATCTGCTCGACCGGCCCGAGCGCGGTGGTGCCGCTGTAACGCTGCACGTAGATGCTGCCGCTGAGGTCGTGGGCGGTGGTCGACGTGTCGGTCACCGTCCAGTTCAGGGTGACGGTCGTGCCGCCGGTGGTGGTGTCGACCTGGTCCGTCGCGAATGCGATGCCTGAGAAGGCGATCTTCGGGTTCGCCGCCGCGACGGCCGGTGCGGCCGCCGCCGCGAGCAGCGCCGTGGCCGCAGTGGCGGTGGCCAGGATGCGTGAGACTGCGCGAAGGCGGGCAGCTGCCATGTGTCCTCCCCGTTGACGTGCGACCGGACCGCGATGGTCCGGTCGGCGCGGGCCGCCGTACAGCGGACTGCGCGCGCAGCGTATTAGATGCGCGCAAGGGCGGGAAGCGCGAATACGGCCTCTCCCTGGCCGCGGAGGGGCCGTACGGTGCGCCCGGGCCAGCTGACCCGCAGGGTAGTCCACGATGGCGCTGGTGCCGTACCGTCGAGAGATCGGGTGACCAGGTAGAGGGACTTCAGCGCGGCCTGCTCGGTCGGGAAGTGCCCTCGGGCCCGGACGGCCGGCGGTAGCGGGTGTTGAGCGACTCGATGGCATCGGTGGAGCAGATGATCCGGCGAATGTCGATCGAGTCCGTCAATCGAACTCGGCCGTGGCTACACCGACGGAGACGGACAGACCGGGACGTAGGACAGCCTCGTCGTACGAGCACCATTCGAGCACCAATGCGTCCATCGGCACGGAACAACAAGCGGCGCCTGGCCGCCTTTTGGCAGGTCAGACGCCTCTTGATCTTGTGCGCCCGAAGGGACTCGAACCCCTAACCTTCTGATCCGTAGTCAGATGCTCTATCCATTGAGCTACGGGCGCCTGCTGCTCGGCCAGTCTACACACCTGGCTTTCGCGCGGAGACTCCGGGATTCGAACCCGGGAGGGGCTTTAAGACCCCAACCGCATTAGCAGTGCGGCGCCATAGACCAGACTAGGCGAAGTCTCCCTGGTGGCCCGGAGACCACCGCGCCCGAGGATACAGGTCCGTACCCACTCGGGGCAAAGCGACTACGGCAACGGCACCCCGATGCCGCGTTTCCGACGTGTGCCAGGTCACGCGCGGGTCTACGCTCCATCGATATGCAGGAGCAGCCGCCGAGCGATCCGCCCCGCCGCGAGCCCGCCCCCGGCGCCCGGCGGAGCCGCTCCCCGAAGCCGACCTTCGCCGCGCCGCCGACCCCCGAGCCGCCCGTCCCGCCGACCCGCCAACCAGAGGCGGACAGCGGTCCGCCGTCCGGGGCGCGGCGGGCAAAGGCCGCGCCGGCCGTGCTCTTCCAGCCGCCCGACCTCGCGCAGGCGGCGCCCCGCACCCCGGTGCGCGGCGAGCGATCCTCCGGGGCGGAGGGCCGGACCGGTCCCACCGCGACCGCCGCGCCTCGGCCCCGTCCCGCGACCAGGGCCGCCCCGCCTGGCGATCCCGATGACCCGGCGACCCGAGCTGTCCCGACTCCGCCGACCGGCGACCCGGCGACCGAGGCCACCCCGGCCCCAGGCGCTGAAGACCCGGCGACCGAGGCCACCCGGCCTCCCGGGGACGAGAACCCGGCCGCCGCAGCAGGTCCGCAGGCGGTCCCGACCGGCCGGCGGGCGGAACCAGCCCGTACCGGGCCGGATCCGGTCCAGCCCGGGTCGGTGGCGGACGAGGAGGCCCCGCAGCGCACCCGTCGCGCCCGGGTGAAGAAGGCGAGCGCGGTGAAGAAGGCGAGCCCCGCGAAGAAGGCCGCGCCGGACAAGGACGGCACCCGGGCCGCGACGCCGAAGAAGGCCACCCCGGCGAGGAAGACCACCGGGCGTCCCAGCCAGCCGGGTCCGGCCACGGTCGTCGTACCAGCAGCCGACGGGGTGGAGCCGGCGTCGGGGCGTACCGCCGGGGTGGAATGGCGGGCGATCACCTCGCGCGTCCTCGGCCACCCGGCCTTCGCGCCGGAGCTGCTGGCCCTGGCGGCGGTCGAGGCGCTCGGGCCGCGCGCCCGGGAGTGGGTCGGCGGGTTGCGGGACACCTACCCGGACGCCGACGCGGACGGGCTGGCCCGGCTGGCCACCCGGCGGTTCGTCCGGCTGGCCGGGGCCGGCGGCGCGGTCGCGGCGGGCGCCGGGCTATTCGCGCCGGTGGCCGAGCTGGCGGCGGTGCTCTGGGCGCAGGCCCACCTGGTGCTGCACCTGGCGGCGGCGTACGACCGGGACCCGGCGCATCCGGACCGGGCGGCGGAGCTGCTGGTGCTGACCCAGGTCCACCCGGACGCCGGGAGCGCCCGCGCCGCCTTGGACGCGGCCCGGGCGGCCGACGGGCCGGGGGAGGGGCCCTGGCCGCGGGCCGCCGAGGCGGCCTGGCGGCTGGCCACGCCGCTGGCCGCGCAGGCCGGCGGCTGGCTGGGCCTGCGGCTGGCGTCGCGGCTGCTGCCGGGGGCGGCGGCGCTCGCCGCGGCGGCAGGTGACGCGGCGGCCGCCGAGCGGCTGGCCGCCCGAGCGATCGCCGCCTACCGCCCGCCCCGGGTGCCCGGTCGATGATCGTCCCGCCGTGCGGCACGTGGGGCCTTCAGCCGCCCGGGAGAGCGTGGGATGCCGCCACCGGCCCCGCCGGTCACAGCCAGCCGAACCAGGCCTTCGGCAGCAGCGCGTAGCCGACGAAGGCGACCACGTCGAGCAGGGTGTGCGCCACGATCAGCGGCGCCACCCGGCGGGTACGCAGGAAGACGAGGCTGAAGATCACGCCCATCACCGCGTTGCCGAGGAACGCGCCGAAGCCCTGGTAGAGGTGGTAGGAGCCGCGCAGCAGCGCGCTCGCCGCGATCACCGCGACGAGCCGCCACCGGAGCTGCCGTAGCCGGGTGACCAGGTAACCGACCACGATCACCTCCTCCAGCACGGCGTTCTGCACGGCGGCCAGGATCAGCACCGGGACCGCCCACCACAGGTGTGGCAGCGCCGCCGGGACCAGGGTGGCGTTGACGCCGAGGTGCGCCGCCGCCCAGAACAGCGCCAGGCCGGGCAGGCCGATCAGCGCCGCCAGGCCGGCGCCCCGGGCCAGGTCCGACCCGGGCCGCCGCAGGTCCACCCCGAGCGTCCGCGCCGGGTCGCCCGGGTCGCGGGCCAGCAGGTGTACGGCGAGCAGCACCGGCAGCAGCGCGAAGAAGATCCCGACCAGCTGGTACGTCAGGTCGAGGTAGGGCCGGGCCGACTGGGAGGTGTTCAGCGTCGCGGTCTGCTTCGACAGCGGACCCGCGGCGGTCAGCTTGGCGGCCAGCGACACCAACGCGTAGACCGCCGACTGCCCGAGGGAGAGCCCGAGCACCAGCAGCGTCTCGGTACCCAGGGTCCGGCGGGACACCGGGCGGGTGAGCTCGTCAACCGTCACCGGACCACTGTGCCGCACTCCGGGGCCGCTCGGCACCGCCCGGTGAGGCGGAGTGAGCCGGTCGCACATTATGTGCGACCGGTGCGCACGCTCCGTGGAGATTCTGTGGGGGCCCGATCCGCCGTCAGGAGAAGGAGCGTGCCCCCGTGGAGAACTTCGCGCGGCTGCTGAAGGAGAGCTGGACCCTGGTCGAGGAGGACCGGAAACGGCTGAGCGCTCACTTCTACGCCCGGCTCTTCCTGCTCGACCCCGAGCTGCGCAAGCTCTTCCCGGTCCAGATGAGCGGGCAGGGCGACCGGATCCTGGAGGCGATCGTCACCGCCACCCAGACGGCCGGCGACCCGGAGAGCTTCGACGAGTACCTGCGCGGGCTGGGCCGGGACCACCGCAAGTACCACGTCGACGCCGCGCACTACGAGACCATGGGCGTCGCCCTGCTGGACGCGCTGCGCAGCACCGCCGGCGACGGCTGGAACCTGGAGTACGACCAGGCCTGGCGCGAGGCGTACGCGAGCATCTGCGAGAAGATGCTGGCCGGGGCGGCGGCGGACGACAACCCGCCGTTCTGGCACGCCGAGGTGCTCACCCACGAGCGGTACGGCCCGGACACGGCCGTGCTGACCGTCCGAGCCCTCCAGCACCCGCTGCCCTGGAAGGCCGGCCAGTACGTGAGCGTCGAGGCGCCCCGGCACCACCCGCGGGTGTGGCGGACGTACTCGGTGGCGAACGCCCCGAACGACGACAACGTGCTGGAGTTCCACGTGCGTACGCCGAGCGGCGCGGCCGGCTGGGTGTCCGGGGCGCTGGTCCGCCGGACGAAGCCGGGCGACCTGCTCCGGGTGGCCGCCCCGATGGGGTCGATGACGCTGGACCGGTCGTCGACGCGGGACATCCTCTGCGTGGCCGGCGGGGTCGGGCTGGCCCCGATCAAGGCGCTGGTGGAGGAGCTGATCAGCTTCAACCGGACCCGCTGGGTGCACATCTTCTACGGCGCCCGCCGGCCGGAGGAGCTCTACGGCCTCGCCGGCCTGGCGGAGCTGGTGACCGCGCACCCGTGGCTGTCGGTGACGCCGGCGTGCAGCGAGGACTTGGCCTTCGACGGCGAGCTGGGCGACATCTCCGAGGTGGTCACCCGGTACGGCCCCTGGACGACGCACGACTGTTACGTCTCCGGCTCGGCGCCGATGGTCCGGGCCACCCTGCGGGCGCTCGCCGCCGACGAGGTCCCGCCGGAGCACATCCGGTACGACACCTTCGGCAACCTGTAGGCGTTTCTCCCCCCGAGCCGGGTCGCGTGCCCCTGCCGCCTGGGGCACGCGACCCGGCCCCCGTCCGCCGGTGCGCGGGCCGGGCCGGCAACCGGCCCGCGTGCCGGAGGGGTCAGTAGCGCCAGGGGGCGCCGGACTCGCGGTACTCCCCCACCGGCACCAGGGGCACCCCGGGCGCCATCCGGTCGACGTAGAGCCGCCCCTCCAGGTGGTCGATCTCGTGGGCGACCAGGCGTGCCATCGCGTACTCGAAGGACGTGATGATCCGGCTGCCGTCCCACTGGGCGTGCTCCACGTCGATCCGCAGCGCTCGGGGCACCAGGCCGCGGTGGTCGAAGAAGGAGAGGCAGCCCTCGTACTGCTCGTCGGTGTCCGGGGCCGAGTCGACGATCCGGGGGTTGAGCAGGACGACGGGCTCGGCCATCCGGTCGGCCGGACGGACCACGGCGGCGGCCCAGCCGAGTCCGAGCTGCGGGGCCGCGATGCCGACCCCCTTGTTGAACGGGTGCAGCTCGTCGAGGCGGGCCAGGGTGGCGCAGAGCCGGTCGACCCCGTCCCGGGCGGTGTGTTCCTGGCGGGGCAGGTCGAACGGGCGGGCGGGCTGGCGGAGCAGGTCGTCACCGCGCTGCAGGATGCCGATGCCACGCATCCGGTCGCTCGCCCGGACCCGCACGCCGGTCGCCGGACCGTCCGGCTCGGCGTCCGGGGGCTGGTTGCGGAAGCGCCACTGCAGCCGGTAGCGGGCGTTCAGCGGCGGGTCGTCGGTGGACCAGTCGAAGAGCGCCCGGTCGCCCTGGTCGTGCCGCTGGATCTGGGTACGCAGCGGCCCCTCCTCCGAGGAGAGGGAGGTCTCCACCCCCCAGACCTGCGGGTCCAGCTCCACCGGGAGGTCCAGCCGGACGGCCAGGTGCCGGGTGGGCAGGCGGACCGCCCGCTGGAACCAGGGCCCCCACTTCTCCCGCCCCACCCGGTACGCGTACTCGATGATCACCCGGTCGCCGGGGTAGAGCGGGAAGCGCCCCTCGGCGTTCTCGAAGAGCAGCCAGATCTCCTTGAACGCGTCCCGGTCGTGCTTGGCCCGCCAGTGCATCGGCTCAGGCTCGCCGCCGTCGTCCCGGTACGCCCGCAGTTGCAGCTCGGCGAAGGTGAGCGGGTGTTCCCGGTGGTGCCGGTTGGAGCGGCCCGGGTCGTTGGGGTAGCGGTCGACGGCGACCCGGACCAGGTACCGGCTGACCGGCTCGGTCCCGGCGTTGTAGAGCTCCCGGCGGATCACGCAGCGGTAGCCGTCGCCGGTGTGGGTCAGGCTGGCCAGCTCCCGCTCGACCACCAGGCCGGTGCCGGGGGGCAGCCACTGGCCGGAAACGGGCGGTTCCCGGTGCGCGCCGCCGGCGCGGGCGTGCCGCAGCTGGTCGTACGCCCGGAAGCGCTGCCAGATCGCGCCGCTGGCCTCCAGGACGGCCTCGGCCCGGCGGGCGAAGTCCTCGGTGGGGCGGTGCCGGCGGCCCTCGACGTGGCTGACGTAGGACGGGTCGAAGCCCATCAGGATGGCGAGCTGTTTCTTGGACAGGCCCCGGTCGGTGCGGTGCCGGGCGAGTTCGGCCGCGAACGAGTCCGCGGCCAGATCGATGGGTGAGGTCGTCATCGGCTTCCTCGCGACCGGGAGTACCAGTTTCACTTTCGGTGGCCGAACGTGCACAGAAACTGGCTCGTACTCGACACTCACCTTGACAATTCAGCCACGTACGTCGATGCTTGCGCCGGTCCTGGACCGGCCGGGCGGCGTTTTCGCCCCCGCCCGCCGGGTAGTACGCCGACACGCGGTGACCGGTCGGCGGGGTGACCGGCACCTCTCCATCCGCCCCCCGGTGCAGCTTCCCCGGACCCGGAGCACGTGGTTAGGCTAGCCTTAGCTCAGATGGGCCTGCTCATACCGACCGGGCGGCACGACCAGACAGGGGACGGATCAGGTGACAGCGGTGCTGCCGAGGCGGGACGTCGCCACGCCGCTAGCCCCGGTGACCGCGACCCTGCGCGCCATGTTCGGCACGGACGACCTGCCCGGACTCGCGCCCGGCCTGCTGGTCACCTCCGACGAGGCGCGCTGGACCCCGGCGACCCGACTGGTCGACGGGACGATGCTGCCCGAGTTCCTGCGCGCCGCGACGGTGCGCTGGGGCGGCACCCCGCACGCCTGCGCCGCGCTGGCCTGGAAGTCGTACAGCTACTGGGTGGCGCTGCCGGTGGTGCTCGGCTGGGCCTCGGCCCGGCGGGTGCCGATGCTCGACCCGGCCGACGTCCTGATCCACTTCGAGGACCACCGTCCCCTGCTCACCCTGGGCCTGCGCCACTCGACCACGGTCGCGGTGCTGCCCGGCGACCCGCTCGCGCTGACCGACGCGCCGGACGTCCGGGTGGTCGCCGACGAGGCCGAGTTGCTCGGCGCGCTGCGCGCCTCGCTGCTCGACGCCCACCTCGCCCCGATGATCGCGGCCATCCAGGCCGAGGTCCGGATCGGCACCCGTACGCTGCTCGGCTCGGTCGCCTCCGGCATCGCGCACGGCATCCTGCGGGCCGCCGACACGCTGCCGGGCTCGTCGACCCGGAGCATCGAGACGCTGCTGGACGCGCTCGACCTCGCCGACCTGGTGGAGCTGCTCCCCGGCCCGGCCGGCGAGCCCACCGTCCAGCGACGGACCTGCTGCCTGGCCTTCACGCTGCCCCGGCCGAAGATCTGCCAGGGCTGCTGCGTCCGGCCCTCCTGACCCCGCCGTGCCGGGGCTCGGCCACGCTCAGTCGACCAGGGGGCGGACGTCCCAGAGCCACACCCCGCCGGTCAGCACCGGATCGATCCCGGTCAGCTCGGTCATCCCCCGGTGCAACGCGCCGGCCTGCTTCTGCCGGGGGTCGAGGAGCACCGCCCCGGCCCGCCAGTACCGCAGGTCGTCCACGGCGGCCACCCGGTCCTGCGGGGTGATCGGCGGCACCGCGTCGGTTTGCCGGATCGTCGTGAAGAAGGTGCTGGTGGGGCGGGGCGGCGCGGTGAAGAGGGCGACCCGGCCGGCGCCGGGCCGGGTGTCCGGGGCGAGGAAGTAGCCCCGGGCGAGCGGCATCTCCAGCCGGGTGTCGGCGGACCAGCGCAGCGGATCGGCGTAGGTGGTGTCCGGCAGTGGCAGGGTGACGACGCTGTGCCCACCCGCCACGTACGGCCGCCAGGCACCGAAGCGGACGAATTCCGGCGTGGGGTCGAGGCGTACCGAGGGCAGCGGCGTCGGCAGGATCGGCAGCAGGGCCATCGCCAGCACGGTCGCCGTGACGAAGCGGATCTGCGGGCGGGCGTCGGGGTGCCGTCGGGCCAGCCGCCGCGCGTGGTCAGCGCCGATCGCGAGCAGCACCCCGATGATCGGGGTCAGCGCGAGCGACCAGCGGGTCGGCACCACCGAGTGCAGGATCGGCAGGTCCTCCAGCGGCGCCCACGGCCCGGGCACCCCGGTGTCCCGCCCGTCGAAGCGGATCGCCCGGCCCAGCGAGAAGAGGGCGAAGAACAGGCCGGCCACGGCCAGGCCGAGCACGACGGCGTTGCGGCGCAGCCACCAGACCAGCGCGATCACCAGGACGACGAGGGGCCAGCCGAAGAAGGCGTTCTCCTCGGTGGCGTTCTTGGCCAACCGGGCGCTGTTGCGGGGGTCGCCCGCCAGCGACTCGCCGGACCAGGCCACGAACGAGGCGAGGTCGGTACGGTAGCCACGGATCAGGCGGGACAGCCCCTGGTACGCGCCGGGCCCGAAGAACTGCACGTACAGCGGGTACGCGAGCAGCGCCCCGGCGACCGCGGCGGCCACGCCCAGCCCGGCGGCGAACGGCCGGAGCCCCCGCCGCAGCTCCGGCCGGCCAAGCGCGAGCGCGGCGACGACGACGGCCAGGCCGATCGCGGTCATCAGCAGGATCTCCAGGTTGAGGAAGGCCTGCCAGACGATCACCAGTCCGAGCAGCACGCCGTTGCGCAGCCAGCGCCCGGGTTCGGCCAGCCGCAGGGTCCGCCAGACGATCAGCGGCACCACGAACTGGGAGACGATGTTGGGGTGGGCGTTGGCGTGCGACACCATCGCCGGCGCGAAGGCGCAGAAGCCCGCCCCGAGCCAGGCCGGCCCCCGGGCCCCGATCAGCACCCGGGAAAGGACGAAGTACCAGGCCACGCCGGTGGCGATCAGTCCTGCGGTGAGAAAGACCAGAAAGGCCGTACGTGGCCCGAAGAAGATGGTTATCGGTGTCATGGGTAGCGAAATGGATAATACGGACGTATTAGCCATGAGATTGACGCCGTCCGGGACATTCATCCGGTCCGAAAAGAACGGATAGGCGAAATCGGTCACGACCCGCGCGCCGTGCGCCATCATCCACTCGAACTGCGCCTGATCGGAGCGGTTGTCCCGCACCCCGTCACCGGGATTCAGCCAGAACCGCGCGGTCACCCAGAAAGCGAGCAGCACGAAGCTGAGCACGGCGGCGGCGTCGATCCAGCGGTCCCGCCCGCCCCGTACGTCCCGGTCGGGCTCACCCGCAACGACACCGCCGTCCGATTCAGGAGTAGTCATAACAATTCGGAGCGTAGTCAGGGTATGGCAGGGCCGTGACATGTTTCGGGGTACTGGCGTAATATGTGCCGGGTTCGCCGACCGCCGATCACGTGCCCACCCCCGACCGCATTTCGGCCACCCCCGGTGCCCCGATTCCCACACCATCCATGCGGATGGTTGACTCTGTCGGTCCAGGCGCGGGTCAGTCATATCGTGAGGAATCGACGCATGGCAGAAATCACTGGGGATCAGCGCGTCCAGTCGGAGGTGCTCGAAGGCCTGGCGACGGCGGTCAACCACCGCAGGTGGTTCGTCGAGCTGGCGGTGCCCTACCTCGGTGACAATCCCATCGAGATCGGCAGTGGGCTGGGCGACTACGCCCTGGAGTGGTCCGAACACCTGCCCCGGATCACCGCCACCGAGGCGGACCCGGACCGACTGGTCCAGCTCAAGGAACGGCTCGCCGAGCACCCGACCGTCGAGGTCCGGCAGATGCTGCTGCCGCACTCGGAGCGCGGCGACTACAGCGCCGCCGTGTCGTACAACGTGCTGGAGCACATCGAGGACCACGTGGGCGCCCTGCGCAGCATGCGCGACCTGGTCCGGCCCGGCGGCGCCGTGGTGATCATCGTGCCGGCGTTCCAGTTCGCGATGAGCCCGGCCGACATCGCCACCGGCCACGTCCGGCGATACACGAAGAAGTCCCTGGCCGCGGCCATGACCGAGGCCGGCCTGACCGTCGAGAAGATCCACTATGCGAACGCGCTCGGCCTGATCGGCTACTTCATGGCCACCAAGGTCTTCCGGCTGATGCCGAAGGAGGGCCCGATGGTAAAGGTCTACGACACCCTGGTCCTCCCCGCGACCAAGGCGGCCGAGCAGCGCCTCCGCCCCCCGTTCGGCCAGTCCGTCTTCGCGGTCGCCCGCGTCCCCTCCTGAGCCCCACTCCTCGCTCCCCGCGATCTTGCACTCTTGGTCCCCGATTCACGGCTTCTGTCCGTGATGCCGGGGCGGCAAGTGCAAGATCGCGGGGAGCGAGCGGTCACTCCTTGATCTGGTACGTGGGGCGGATGACCGCCCGGGCGAGGGTGTGGAAGGCGAGGTTGAAGCCGACGAAGGCGGGACTGGCGGCCGGGCCGACGTCGAGGCGCTCGACGTCGACGGCGTGCACGGCGAAGACATAGCGGTGCGGGCGGTCGCCGGGCGGCGGGGCGCAGCCGCCGTAGCCGGTGTCGCCGTAGTCGTTGCGGATGCTGAAGGCACCGCCGAGGTCGCTCTCCTTGACGCCGGTGGGCAGCTCGGTCATCGAGGCGGGGACGTCCACCAGCACCCAGTGCCAGAAGCCGCTGCCGGTCGGGGCGTCCGGGTCGAAGCAGGTCACCACGAAGCTCTTCGTCTCGTCGGGGAAGCCCGACCAGGAGAGCTGCGGCGAGACGTTCTCCCCACCGGAGCTGCCGTGCGCGTACCGCGCGTCCATCGGCTCGCCGTTGTGCACGTCGTCGCTGGTCAGGTTGAACGCCGGCACGATCGGCAGCAGCTCGTACGGGTCCGGGGCGATCGGTCGTTCCAGGGTCATCGATACGGGTCCTTCCGGGTGCGCGATTGTCCTGCGCCCCTTCATACCCCGCCGACGCGCCGACTCGAACCGAAAGCGCGTCGTGTCCGGGCCATCCCGGCAAGAAGGTCGGGGAGGAACGCCTCTGGCAAGCCGAACAGGGTCTGCTTCGGCGCCGTGACGGATAACCGGTCTGCTACTCGCCGAACGCGACTGAGGCTGCGCCGAGGGAGCGTGGCGGAGGGTGTGGGATTCGAACCCACGAAGGACATCGCTGCCCTTACCGGTTTTCAAGACCAGCGCCATCGGCCACTAGGCGAACCCTCCCGGTTCGCGCCCCCGAGGGGTACGCGACCGTGCCTAGTCTGCCACGGCCCCCTCGGCGGGCGAGCCGGCGTCCCACCCTCGGTGTCAGGATGGCCGCATGTGGGAGAAGCCGTCGGTGGTGCTGATCACCGGCATCATGGCGGCCGGCAAGTCCACTGTGGCCGAGCTGCTGGCCCGCCGGCTGCCCCGCTCGGTGCACCTGCGCGGTGACCTGTTCCGCCGGATGGTGGTCGGCGGCCGGGCGGAGATGACGGCGCAGCCGTCCGAGGAGGCGTGGCGGCAGCTGCGGCTGCGCTACGAGCTGGCCGCGTCGGTGGCCGACCGGTACGCGGAGGAGGGTTTCACCGTCGTCCTCCAGGATGTGGTGCTGGGGGCGGACCTGCCGGCCATGGTCGAACGGATCCGGCACCGGCCGCTCGCGGTGGTGGTGCTCGCGCCGCGACCCGAGGTGGTCACGGCCCGCGAGCGGGACCGGCCGAAGCAGGGGTACGGCGACTGGCCGGTGGCCGACCTGGACGTCGAGTTCCGCGCCGACACCCCGCGGATCGGGCTCTGGCTGGACACCTCCGAGCAGACGCCGCAGGAGACGGTGGCGCAGATCCTGGCCCGGGCGTGGACGGACGGCCGGATCGGGTAAGACTGGGCCATGCGTGCGATCACGATCCCGGAACCCGGCGGACCCGAGGCACTCGTCTGGGCGGAGGTACCCGATCCGGAACCCGGCCCGGGCGAGGTGATCGTCGACGTCCGGGCGAGCGCGGTGAACCGGGCGGACCTGTTGCAGCGGCAGGGGCACTACCCGCCGCCACCGGGCGCCCCCGCGTACCCCGGGTTGGAATGCTCCGGGGTGATCAGCGCGGTCGGGGCCGACGTGACCGGCTGGACGGTGGGCCAGGAGGCCTGCGCGCTGCTGGCCGGCGGCGGGTACGCCGAGCGGGTGGCCGTGCCGGCCGGTCAGTTGCTGCCGGTGCCGGCCGGCGTCGACCCGGTCGACGCGGCGGCCCTGCCCGAGGTGGCCTGCACGGTCTGGTCGAACGTCGTCGCGCTGGCCCGGCTCACGAAGGGCGAGACGCTGCTCGTGCACGGCGGCGGCAGCGGGATCGGCACCTTCGCCATCCAGCTCGGCGTGGCCCTCGGCGCGACGGTGGTGGTGACCGCCCGGGCGGGCAAGCACGAGCGGCTGCGCGAGCTGGGCGCCGCACACACGATCGACTACCGGGAGCAGGACTTCGTCGAGGAGGTCCGCCGGGTGACCGACGGCCGGGGCGCGGACGTGATCCTCGACATCATCGGCGCCGCCTACCTGCCCCGGAACGTGGCGGCGCTGGCCACCGGCGGCCGGCTGGTGGTGATCGGCATGCAGGGTGGCCGCAAGGGTGAGCTGGACCTGGGCGCGCTGCTGGCCAAGCGGGCCTCGGTGGCGGCGACCGCGTTGCGCTCCCGGCCGCTCGGCGAGAAGGCGGAGATCGTCCGGGGGGTCCGGGAGCAGGTGTGGCCGCTGGTCGAGTCCGGGGCGGTCCGGCCGATCGTGGACCGCCGGGTGCCGATGGCCGACGTGGCCGAGGCGCACCGCCTGGTGGAGACCAGCGACCACCTGGGCAAGGTGCTGCTCACGATTCCGTGACGGCGTCCGGGCGCGGCAGCATCAGCCGGGCACCCGGGCCCTCCGCGGCCAGCGAGTCACCGGGGTTGTAGAGAGCGCAGCGTTGCAGCGACAGGCAGCCGCAGCCGATGCAGCCGTCCAGGTCGTCGCGGAGCTTGCCGAGCAGCCGGATCTTCTCGTCCAACCGCTCCCGCCAGACCCGGGACAGGGCGGCCCAGTCGTCCGGCGTCGGGGTACGCGACGACGGCAGCGCGTCCAGCGCCTCCCGGATCTCCTCCAGCGAGACACCGACCTGCTGGGAGATCCGGACGAACGCCACCCGGCGCAGCTCGGAGCGGGCGTACCGGCGCTGGTTGCCGCCGGTGCGCTCAGCCCGGATCAGGCCGAGCCGCTCGTAGTAGCGCAGCGCCGAGGGGGCCACCCCGCTGCGGTCGGACAGCTGCCCGATGGTGAGTGATTCGTGCATCACATGACCTTGAGTTGAAGTGAGCTTCAGGTCTCAGGCTAGCCACATGACGACGACAACCGCCACCGACCCCGCCACGCTCGGGGCGTTACTGGACCGCATCCGGGCCGGCCGTGAGTTCGGCGCCAACGTGTACTCGACGCTCGACGTGCTCCAGGTGCTCTACGACCGGGTGCTGCGGATCACCCCGGAAACGACCGACGACCCGGACCGGGACCGCTTCCTGCTCTCCAAGGGGCACGCGGTCGCCGGCTACTACGCGCTGCTCGCCGCGAAGGGGTTCATCCCGGTGGCCTGGCTGGACGACCAGGGCGGCCCGGACAGCCGCCTCGGCGACCACCCGGACCGGCTGCTGGTGCCCGGAGTGGAGATCGGTTCCGGGTCGCTCGGCCACGGGCTGGGCCTCGGCGTCGGCACCGCGCTCGGGCTGCGGGCCCAGGGCCGGCACACCCCCCGCGTTTACGTGCTGCTCGGCGACGCCGAGCTGGACGAGGGCTCCAACCACGAGGCGATCGCGTACGCCGGGGCGACCGGACTGGCCGGCCTCACCGCGATCGTGGTGGACAACCGGTCGGCGAGCCACGGCTGGCCGGGCGGGGCCGCCAGCCGGTTCACCGTCAACGGATGGAGCGCCGTGACCGTCGACGGGCGCGACCACGACGCCCTGCACACCGCCCTCACCGGGCACGACAACCACCGACCGCACGTCGTCGTCGCGGTCATCACGGACGGGGAGTGACCATGCGGGACACCTTCGTGACCACGGCCGGCGAGCTGCTGGACGACCCACGGACCACCATCGTGCTGGCCGACATCTCCGCCGCCGCGTTCGCCCCGGCCGCCCGGCGCCACCCGGACCGGGTCATCAACGTCGGCATCCGGGAGCAGCTCATGCTGGGCGTGGCGGGTGGCCTCGCGCTCACCGGGCAGCGCCCGATCGTGCACAGTTACGCGCCGTTCCTGGTCGAGCGGGCGTACGAGCAGATCAAGCTGGACCTCGACCACCAGGGCGTCGGGGCGGTGCTGGTCAGCGTCGGCGCGTCGTACGACCGGGCGGCGGCCGGCCGCACCCACCTGGGCCCGGCGGACGTCGCTCTGATCGACACCCTGCACGGCTGGACGGTGCACGTCCCCGGCCACGCCGACGAGGTGCCCGGGCTGCTCCGCGACGTGGTGTGCGGGCGGGACTCGGCGTACCTGCGGCTGTCCACGCAGAGCAACGCGC
The DNA here is from genome assembly GCF_045207895.1 of Micromonospora sp. NBC_00898. Classification (NCBI taxonomy): domain Bacteria; kingdom Bacillati; phylum Actinomycetota; class Actinomycetes; order Micromonosporales; family Micromonosporaceae; genus Micromonospora; species Micromonospora sp. NBC_00898. Next base: position 6,119,845 of record NZ_CP108775.1, on the reverse strand, counting down.
ACGCGTACCCCGACGCGGGTGACCTGCGGGTGCTGCGCGACGCCGGTCCGGGCGCGCCACTGCTGGTGGCGGTCGGGCCGCTGCTGGACGCGGCACTGGCCGCCGTCGCCGGGCTGCCGGTCACCGTGGCGTACACGCACCGGCCGCGCCCCTTCGACACCGTGGGCCTGCGGGCCCTCGCGGGCACCGAGGTGATCCTGGTCGAGCCGTACCTGGCCGGCACGTCCGCCCGGGTGGTCGGCGACGCGCTGGCCGACCGGCCGCACCGGCTGCTCGCCCTCGGCGTGCGCCGGGAGGAGCTGCGCCGCTACGGCTCGCCCGAGGACCACACCCGCCGGCACGGCCTGGACGCCGGCGGGTTGCGCCGCTCGATCGAGGGTTTCCTCGCCGCCGTGCCGGCGTCGGCCTGACCGACCGCGGGGTCCGGTCCGGTCGCCGCGGGCAGCTGCGCGGCGTGCCGGGCCGGCGCGCGGCCGTGGCCAACCACAACCGGGGCAGGCAGACGGCGGGCCGAGGAAGCGACGGGACCCCGCGCCCCGGTCGAGCCGGGGCGGCGGGGTTCCGCGGTGGTTCGGGTGGGCGGCGGCCCGTGATTCAGCGCTTCGCGGCACCGACCGGGTGGCGGCGGGCGCGCTCCCGGGTCAGGATCCAGAGCGCCTCGACGCCGTCCTTCCAGGTGATCTTCTTGCCCTCTTCGCGGCCGCGGGCACGGTAGCTGATCGGCACCTCGTACGGGCGGATCCGCTGGCGCAGCAGCTTGCCGGTGACCTCGGCCTCCATGCCGAAGCCACGCGACTTGATCTGAAGCGAGCGGTAGAGCTCGACCGGCAGCAGCTTGAAGCAGGTCTCCAGGTCGCCGATGTAGGAGTTGTAGAGCACGTTGGCGGCCAGGGTGACGCCCTTGTTGCCCATCACGTACCAGAAGCTGTAGGAGCTGTGGCTGCCGAAGGTGCGATTGCCGTAGACGACGGTGGCGTGCCCATCGAGGACCGGCTCCAGCAGGCGCGGGATGTCCTGCGGGTCGTACTCCAGGTCGGCATCGAGGATGACCATGTACTCACCCTCGGCGTTGTCGACGGCGGTCTTGATGGCCGCGCCCTTGCCGGCGTTGCGCTGGTGGGTGATCACCCGCAGCCGCGCGTCGTCCACCCGCCCGAGGATCTCCGAGGTGCCGTCCCGGCTGCCGTCATCGACGACGACGAGCTCGATCTCGCACGGGTAGTCGACCGCCAACGCCTGCTTCACGGCATCCGCGACCCGTTCTTCCTCGTTGTAGACCGGCATGAGGATCGAGAGCTTCACGGGATATCTCCACGGTGGGGTCGGCAAATCGGCCCTAGCGTAGCCTGGCTCTCCAGCGCGCTGCAGCCCACCACCTCGCCGACGGGTCGCGGGCGCCGGACGGCGCGACCCCGATGATCGTTGGCGGGGCGTCCGGGGACCGCCCTGCTCACGGCCGCCGCGGGCGAGAGCGCGGTGCGCCCGGCACCACCGAACCCGCCCCGCTCCCTCCTCTCGTAGCGGGCCACCCGGCCGCGCGGTGTCAGCCGTCCGGTCAGCCTCGGCCGACCCCGGGTACCGACCCGTACTCCCAGCCGCCCGATCTGTCGGAAGAGTTCCCTTCCGCACCGGGCCGCAAGGTTTCCGAGACGCATTCACATCTCGCCTCCCGACGGTTACCTTCTGGTAACTCAATCGACGTCCCACGATTGAGCCGAAAGGAGTGCGTCGATGCTTGGCACCTCCACCAGGCGCGAACGGACGACCCGACGGCGTGCCCTGGCCGTCCTGTCCGCCGCCGCCCTCACCCTGCCGACGCTCGTCGGACCGGCCTCCCCCGCGGCTGCCGCCGACCGTCCCGCCATCCAGCCGCTGCCGACCGCCCTCGAAACCATCCGCGCCGCCGAGGCCACCGCCCTCTACGGCGCCCCCGACATCCGTCCTCTGGAGCAACGCCGCACCGCCCTGGTCACCATGGGCGACAGCGAGATCTCCGGTGAGGGGGTCGGCAACTACGTCCCCGGCACCCACCAGGACGGCAACTGGTGCGACCGCTCCTACGACCAGGCCGTGTTCCGCACCGGCATCCCGGCCGACGAGAAGTACAACCTGGCCTGCTCCGGCGCCACCCCGTGGAACCTGGTCGCCGGCGGGCCCACCCAGCACAACGAGCTCAACCAGGGTGACCACCTGGCGATCAAGGCCCGCAACACGCACGTCAAGCTGATCTGGGTGGTCGCCGGGGCCAACGGCGACGGCACCATCCAGTTCGGACCGGTCGCCACCGACTGCGCGGTCCGCCGGGTCTTCTTCCAGGGCGCCTGCTACCCGACGTACACCGACCAGTGGACGATCCGCACCGACGGCAGCCGGCGGGCCGTCGAGGAGGCGGTCACCTCGATCCGGCAGACCATGACCGGTGCCGGCTACCTGCGCTCGGACTACGAGCTGGTGCTGATGTCGTACCCCAGCCCGGGCAGCCCGGACGTGGAGGACAACCCCGACTTCCCCGGCTGGTACGCCGGCGGCTGCCTGCTCTACCTGGCCGACGCCGCATTCGCCCGGAACAAGGCGGTGCCGCTGTTCGAGACGGCGCTGCGCGCCGCGGCGGCGAACACCGGCACCCGCTACCTGGACGCCAGCCGGCTCTTCCACGGTCACGAGGTGTGCACCGACAACACCTCGGTCCGGGGCCTCTACATCGAGGTGGGGATCTGGGACGAGAACGCCGCCCGGCAGTCGTTCCACCCCAACTACCGGGGCCACGGCATGTTCGCCCAGTGCATCACCCAGTTCTGGAACTCCGGGCAGGAGCGGGCGACCTGCGTCGACCCGGCCAGCACCGGCCAGGGCGTGCTCTACCCGGGGCTGATGGAGTTCAAGCAGCTCCGCAACGCGGCCACCGGCACCTGCGTGGACGGCAGGGGGTACGACTCCCGAAACGGCACCGTCCAGCAGTCGTACGCCTGCCACGGCGGCCGTAACCAGGGCTTCTGGTACGACCCGACCCGGCGGTCGCTGCACTCCGAGCTCTCCCACGACCGTTGCCTGGACGTCTCCGGCGGGTCGCTGACCTCGGGCACGGCGGTCAACAGCTACGACTGCCACGGCGGGCTCAACCAGCAGTTCGTCTTCGTCGGCGGCCAGCTCAAGCCGGCCGGCGCGACGAACCTCTGCGTGGCGTTCGACAACCCGTGGCTGGGCACCCCGCGGCTGCGGCTGGCCGGCTGCTCCACCAGCACCCGCCAGCAGTGGTCCTTCGAGTCGCGGTCGTTCGCCAACCCGGTGGGCTACGGCCACGACGACTTCATCGGATCCCGGGTCTACTGAACCGAGGCGCTAGCAGGGGCCCCCTGTACAAACGGAATCCGCTAACAGGGGGCCCTTCCTCTCAGCTCTGCTTGAACGGGACCACGACCAGCCGGGCCACGCCGCCGTCGCCGTCCTTGGCGCCGGCCACCCCGACCGTGGTGCCGACCTTGACGTCCGTCGACTGGATCGTGGTACGCCGCTCGACCACCCGCAGGTTGTCGCCGAAGGTCCAGGTCACGGTGAAGCCGTCGGTCGACTTGACGGTCATCGACTTCGCGTCGATCGCGGTCACCTGGCCCCGCTGGACGGCGACGGTCTTCGTACCGCCGTCCTTGGTCTGCACCACGACCTCGCCGTGCAGCGTGTTCTTGCGCAGCAGCACCCGGGCCCGGTGCCGCTTGCGCCACTCCTGCCCGCGCTCCCCGCGCTGGCCCTTCGAACCGGCCTGGGCGGAGGCGGACGGGTCGGGCGACGCCGAGGCGGCGACCGGCTCCACGTCCAGGTCGGCGGCGTCGAAGCCCATCGCGGTGAGCGCCTGGCCGTCGGCGCCCATCGCGGCGGCGACCTCGACCGCGGTCTCCTTCGCCGACTCCTGGGCCAGCTGGGCCGGGCCGCAGCCGGCGAGACCGAGCGCGGCCGCCGCGAGCAGCGCGGTGACGCCGGTGACGATTCCCTGACGTGCCATCAGTGTTCCTCTCGTCCGTGGAGCATCAGCGTCCCGCACGCGGGCGAGCGGACCGTCAGGCCCGTGTTCGGGTCAGGTAAGGATCTCCGGGCAGCCGGACGGTGAAGGCCGCCCCACCCTCCGGCGCGTGCCCGGCGGCGATCTCACCGCCGAGCCGGCGGACCAGCCCGGCGGCGAGCGCCAGCCCGAGCCCGCTGCCCACCTTGCGTGCCCCCCGGTACCGCTGGTGCAGCGCGCCCCGCTCGAAGGCCACCGCCAGGTCGTCGTCGGTGAAGCCGGGTCCCCCGTCGCGGACCTCGACGATGCCGCCCGCCGCCGGGTCCGCGCCGGCCGCCCGGGCCGCGAGCACCACCGGCGCCCCCGGCGGTACGACCCGCAGCGCGTTCTCCAGCAGCCCGTCGAGCACCTGCCGGATCCGCCCCGGATCGGTGTACGCCGGCACCGGCCCGTCCGGCACCTCCACCCGGAACGCCACCCCGAGCGCCGCGCACCGGTCGGACCAGGTCCGTTCCGCCTCGGCCGCCAGTCGGGCCAGGTCGACCGGGACCGGTTCGAGCGGGAAGTCGGCCGCCTCCAGCCGGGCCAGCGACAGCAGGTCGCTGACCAGCCGGTCCAGGTGCTCGGCCTCGGCGAGCATCGTCCGGCCGGTGTCCGGCACCCCGTCCGCGTCGATCACCCCGTCGGCGAGCGCCTCGGCGTAGCCGCGGATCGCGGTCAACGGGGTGCGCAGCTCGTGCGAGACCGAGAGCAGGAACTCGCGTTGCCGCCCCTCGCTGGTGGCCAGCGCGGCGGCCAGGCCGTTCAGCGCGTACGCCAGGTCGGCCACCTCGTCCGGCGGCTCGACGGGTACCCGTACCGCCCGGTCCCCGGCGCGCAGCCGGGCGGCGGCGGTGGCCGCGGTCCGGATCGGCCGGGCGAGTCGACGGGCGAGCAGCAGCCCGGCCGCCACCCCGGCGGCGAGCCCGGCCAGCAGCGGCAGCCAGAGGCTGAGCAGCACCTGCCGCCACGGCCCGTTGCGGGTGGCCCGGGTCAACACCACCCCGTCGCCGCCGGGCAGCGCCCGCCCCTCGACCAGGGCCCGCCGGCCGTCCACCAGCCGCCGTCCGGAGAGGTCCTTGCCGGTGGACACCCGGGTCACCACCTGCCGGGGCAGGCCCGGGCGGTCCACCTGGCCGGCGCGGACGACGTACACGTCGATCTCCTGCTGGCGGAGCTGGCGGATCAGCCGGTCCCCGGCGTTGTCGCGTTGCCGCGCGGGGCGGACCCGCAGCACGTCGGCGGCGAGGCGGGCCTGGGCGGCGAGGGCCTCCTGATCGCGCCGCTCCGCGCCGCGTACCGCGAGGGGGACCGCGACCAGCGCGGTCACCAGCACCGACACCAGCGCCACCGCGCAGGTGACCAGCACCGCGCGGGCGGTCAGCGTGCCGGCGAGGCGCTGCCGGCGCGGGGCCGGCGGCGCGGTCCGCGGCCCGATCACAGGCAGGGCGACGGTCGGCTGGTGCGGCCGGCCCGCTCCGACGTGCGGCGGTGGGCCGGCGGTTGGCGGCGGGCCGGGGGTGGCCAGGAGCCGGGCGGCGGCGGTGGCCCGGCGGGTGGTCGCGGCGCGGCGGGGTCAGGCATCGGCCGCGTACCCGACGCCGCGGTGGGTGCGGATCACGCTGGCCGGGCCGAGCTTGGCGCGGACCTGCGCCACGTGCACGTCGACGGTCCGGGTGCCGGCGTGCGCGGCGTACCCCCAGACCCCGGCGAGCAGCTCCTCCCGGGTGAACACCCGGCCCGGCCGGGCCATCAGATGGGCGAGCAGGTCGAACTCGGTGGAGGTGAGCTGGACGGGGGCGCCGGCCGCGGTGACCGTCCGGCGGGCCGGGTCGAGGACGACCGGGCCGACCACCCGGGGCTGCTCCGCCCCGGCCGGCGCCCCGGTGGCGCGCCGGAGCACCGCCCGGACCCGGGCGACCAGCTCCCGGGGGCTGAAGGGCTTGGTCACGTAGTCGTCCGCGCCCAGTTCCAGGCCGACGATCCGGTCGACCTCGTCGTCCCGGGCGGTGAGGAAGATGACCGGCGTCCAGTCGCCGGCCTCGCGGAGCCGCCGGCAGACCTCCGTCCCGGCCAGGCCGGGCAGCGCGATGTCCAGCACGCAGGCCACCGGGCGCAGCCGCCGCGCGGCGGCGAGGCCACCGACGCCGTCCCGTTCCAGGTGTACGCCGAACCCGTCCCGGCTCAGATAGAGCCGGACCAGGTCGGCGATGGCCGGCTCGTCCTCCACCACGAGGACGAGCCCGCGCTGCGGAGCGTCGGCGGTCACCGGCCCATGATTACCGACCGGTGGCCCTGCGGGACATCCGGGGAACGTTCGGGTTCGGTAAGGAGCCGGTCAGCGCACCGGCGCCGGGCGGAACGCGGCCGGCCGGGCGCCGAGCGGCGGCTCGCCGATGGTGGCGACCAGCCGCTCGGCGGGCGCCCGGAGGCGGGTACGGAAGGCGTGGTTGAGCAGCGCGTCGAGCTGCCAGACCTGCTTCGGGTGGTGGGTCCGGATGAGGAACCGCTCGCGGGCCCCGTCGATGGCCGTGGCGGCCAGCTCGACGCTGTGCAGGCGGGGGTCCGGGCTCCAGGTGACGTTGCTCAGCTCGCGCAGCTCGGTGTTGAGGTGCAGCCGCAGCCGGTGCAGCACCCGGGTCTGCTGGGTGACCACCAGGCGGCGGTGGGTGAGGAGCATCAGGTAGTCGCCGCCCACCGGGTGGTCCGGGCGGCTGCACCGGGTGACCAGGATGGTGGCGTCGCCGGAGCCCACGCACCGGCGGAAGACCGGCATGTGCCGGCTGACGATCTGGGTCGCCAGACCGGTCTCGGCGGCGGCCGGAAGGAACGTTCGGGAGAAGACGTCCATGACCTGTGCAACGACCGCTGACCAGGTGTGATATGGGTCACGGCTGATTTCTGCAACTTCCATCCGTGCAAGTCGCACGTGGAGTCCGACATCGGGACCCCCACCGCCACCGCTCCCAGGTCAGACCGGCAGGTCGGCGAAGAGCTCACCCAGCCAGCCGGGGACGGCCGAGGCGTACTCGGCGCGGGCCGGATCGGTCGTCCGCAGCGCGCGCCGCCAGGACAGCGCCCGGCTCACCGTCGCCACCCGCATCGCCAGGTCGGCCACCTCGCGCAGCGTCGCCCGGTCGTACCGGTCGGTCCAGGCCTCCAGGTACGCGTCCCGGAGCCGGACCAGCGCCCGGTCACCGGGCTTCAGCTCGCCCGCGTACGTCGAGCGCGTCGTCGCGCCACCGATCGGTCGACCAGGCGGTTCCTCCGGTGCGGGGCGTCGTCACGTTACGCAGAGTAGGTGCCTGCGCCTGCGGCGAGGCCATTTCCGGCCGCCGCCGGTTACCGATCGGGCCCCTGGTCAGAGCAGCTCGACGATGGTGGCGTTGGCCATCCCGCCGCCCTCGCACATGGTCTGCAGGCCGTAGCGGATGCCGTTGTCCCGCATGTGCTGGAGCATGGTCGTCATGATCCGGGCGCCGGAGCCGCCGAGCGGGTGACCGAGGGCGATGGCCCCACCGCGCGGGTTGAGCCGCTCCGGGTCCGCCTCGGTCTCCGCCAGCCAGGCCAGCGGGACCGGGGCGAACGCCTCGTTCACCTCGTACACCCCGATCTCCTCGATGCCCAGCCCCGCGCGGCGCAGCGCCTTCGCGGTGGCCGGGATGGGGGCGGTGAGCATGGCGACCGGGTCGTCGGCGGCGACCACGGCGGTGTGGATGCGGGCCAGCGGGCGCAGGCCGTGCCGGCTGGCCCACTCGCTGGTGGTGACCGCGAGCGCCGCGGCGCCGTCGGAGATCTGGGACGCGGACCCGGCGGTGACCACGCCGTCGGTCCGGAACGGGGTGGCCAGCTCGCCGAGCTTGGCCAGCGAGGTGTCCCGGCGGATGCCCTCGTCGGCGGCGAACTTGCCGCCGTCGGCGAGCGCGACCGGCGCCAGCTCGGGGTCGAACGCCCCGGCGTCCTGCGCGGCGGCGGCCTTCTCGTGGCTGGCCAGCGCGAACTCGTCGAGTTGGGTGCGGGAGAAGCGCCAGCGCTCGGCGATCAGCTCGGCGCCGACGCCCTGGTTGAACGGGAGCGGCGAGTCCGCGGCGACGCCCTCGACGCCCCGGTAGCGCTCCAGGATCTGGTCGCTGAACGGCATCCCGCCGGCCACGCTCGAACCCATCGGCACCCGGGTCATCGACTCCACGCCACCGGCGACCACCAGGTCGGCCTGACCGGAGAGGACGGTGGCGGCGGCGAAGTGCAACGCCTGCTGGCTCGACCCGCACTGCCGGTCGATCGTGGTGCCGGGCACCGACTCGGGCCAGCCCGCGGCGAGCACCGCGTTGCGGGCGACGTTCCACGACTGCTCGCCGACCTGCGAGACACAGCCCCACACCACGTCGTCGACCTGGCCGGGCTCGATGCCGGTCCGCTCGGCGAGGGCGCGCAGCACGTGCGCCGAGAGGTCGACCGGGTGGACGCCGGCGAGGCTGCCCTTGCGCCGCCCGACCGGGGTCCGTACCGCACCGACGATGACCGCGTCACTCATGTTTACTCCCCGGTAACCTGCGCTGCTCCCGATCCTACGTCGTCACCGGCCGGTCGTCCGCCCCCGCCCATCCCGCGGCGCCCGGCCGACCTCCCGTCCGGCTGGCATGCTGGGACGGTGCAACCACTGTCCTCCCCCGTGCAGAAGTGGCGGGTGCCGGTGATCCTGCCGGTGGCCAAGCTGGTCGGCGCGGTCGTCGTGCTCGGGCTCGGGCTGCTCTTCGCCGGCGACGACCGGGTCCAGCCGGTGCTCGCCGGCCTGGCCGCCGCCGCGCTGGCCGGCTGGGGGCTGCGCGACCTGCTGGCGCCGGTCCGGCTGGCCGTGGACCCGGACGGGATCACGGTGGCCCAGGGCTTCGCCGGGCACCGCCGGCTGGCCTGGTCGGAGGTCGAGGCGATCACCGTGGAGCGGCGGACCCGCCGGGGGCTCACCGCGGAGACGCTGGAGATCGACGCCGGGGAGTCGCTGCACCTCTTCGGCCGGTACGACCTGGACGCGCCGCCCGCCGAGGTGGCCGAGGCGCTCCGCGCCGCCCGGGCCGCCCGCTGAGCCGTTCGGGCCCACTGCCGGTGCGCCCGCCCTCGGGCACGCGGCTCCCGCCGGTTCGCCGCCCCTCGCGGCGCTGAGCGGTGGGTCAGCCGCCGGTCAGCATCCCGGTGCGGACCAGGGCCAGGCCGAGGAGCGCCACCAGGATGATCGCGCCGCCCGCGACCTGGAACACGCTCCGCCGCATCCGCGGGGCGTACGCCAGGACCAGCGCCATCACCGCGCCGGTGACCAGGCCGCCCAGGTGTCCGGCGATGGAGATGCCCGGAACGGTGAACGTGAAGATCAGGTTGATCACCAGGATCGGCACGATGGCCGAGGTGTCCCGGCCCAGCCGGCGCATGATCACGAAGATCGCGGCGAAGAGGCCGAAGATCGCGGTCGACGCGCCCGCCGACGGTTGGTTGACCGGGCTGAACAGGTAGACCGCGACGTTGCCGCCGAGTCCGGCGATCAGATAGAGCGCAAGGAAGCGCAGCGGGCCGAGCACCGCCTCCAGCGTCCGGCCGAGCACCCAGAGCGCCCACATGTTCAGCAGCAGGTGCGGCAGGCCGTAGTGCAGGAACATCGCGGTGACCAGGCGGTACCACTGGCCCTGGGCGACACCGCCGAGGGTGCCGTCGGGAAAGACGGCCTGGCCCAGCACCGCGCCCCAGTCAGTCAGCGGCGTGGAGCCGCCCATCAGGCCACCGAAGCCGGAGCCGCCGACGGCCGCGTCCCCGCCCCGGTCCGCGGCGATGGAGAGCAGCATGACCAGCACGTTCAGGGCGATCAGCGTCTTCGTGACGTAGCCGCGGCGGCCGGCGGCACCGCCACCGAAGGCGGTACGCGCCGGCCGCACACTGCGGCGGCCCTCGTTGACACACTCCGGGCACTGGTGCCCGACCGCGGCCTCCCGCATGCACTCCGGGCAGATCGGCCGGTCGCACCGGCTGCACCGGACGTACGTCTCCCGGTCGGGGTGGCGGTAACAGACCGGGGTGGTGGGCACCGACCCGCCGGTCCCGTCACCCGCCTGTCCGGAGCGCTCAGTCATGCAGGCAAAGGTACCCGGGTGGCGCTCACGCCGGCTGGCGCTCGATCTCGACGCGCTCGATGACCACGTCCTGCAGCGGCCGGTCGCTCGGGCCGGTCGGGGTGTTCGCGATCGAGTCCACGACCTTCGCCGACTGCTCGTCGGCCACCTGGCCGAAGATGGTGTGCCGGTTGTTCAGGTGCGGCGTCGGCGAGACCGTGATGAAGAACTGCGAGCCGTTGGTGCCCGGCCCGGCGTTCGCCATCGCCAGCAGGTACGGCCGGTCGAAGCGCAGCTCCGGGTGGAACTCGTCGGCGAACGTGTAGCCCGGGCCACCGCGACCGGTGCCGGTCGGGTCACCCATCTGGACCATGAAACCGCTGATCACCCGGTGCGAGATGGTGCCGTCGTAGTACGGCCCGCTGCCCGGCTGGCCGGTGCGCGGGTCGGTGTACTCACGGTTGCCCTCGGCCAGCTCGACGAAGTTGCGGACGGTCTTCGGCGCGTGGTTCGGGAAGAGCTCCAGCCGGATCGGGCCAGCGTTGGTGTGCAAGGTGGCGTAGACAGCCTCGGCCACGGGTACTCCTCACTCGTTGGTCAGTTTCCATGCGGATCCTCCCATGTGCCCGATCTGGCAGTGCGGAGGCATCCGAAGGTGGAGGATGGCGAAGGAACAACTCCCAGGAGGTGGGACCGTGTTTGGAATCGGGCGGCGAAAGACCCAGGGACAGTTGGCCAAGGCCGAGCTGAACCAGGGCATCGGTCACCTGAGGCAGGCTGCCACGTACGCGGCGAAGGGCGCCGGCGCCACCGTCGGCCCGCGGGTCCAGGCAGCCCGGGGTGCCGTCGCGCCCACCGCGGTCATCGTGCGGGACCGCGCGTCGAGCGGTGTCGCGTCGACGGTCGCGGCCCTCGCCCCGCTGGTCCTGGCCATGCGCAACGCGCAGGCCCAGTCCGCGGGCAAGGCCATCGTCGACAGGAAGGCCGCCGCCGCCAAGCAGGTCGCGGCGAGCAAGAAGGTGAAGGCGAAGAACATGAAGGCCGCCAAGAAGAAGCAGAAGAAGTCGCGGGGGATGATGACCGGCCTGCTGGCTGCCGGCACCGTCGCCGGCCTGGCCGGCGCGATGGCCATGCGCCGCCGCCGCGAGCAGCAGGAATGGGCCGAGTACGACCCGACCGGCAAGCTCGACCCGATGCGCGAGGACGTGGACACCATCGTGGTGGACACCCCGGAGCCCAGCGCCAAGGTGACCGACGCCACGACGACCGGCGCCGGCAGCTCGACGGTGGCGAAGGGCGGCAGCGCGTCCACCACCACCGCCGGCCCCCCGCCGGTGATCCAGCCGACCGACAAGGTCCCCTCGGTCGCCGAGGGCGCCCGGGACGCCTCCGGCCGGCCGGCCGACGACATCACCAAGGCGATGGAGAACGGCAAGACCAGCGCCAAGGCCAGCGGTCGCCGCTGACCGCGGGCTCCCGGAAAGCGCCGGCGCGCGGGGTCAGCCCCGCGTGGCCGGCGCTTCCGCGTGCCGGCCGCCGGCCGCCGTCAGAGCCAGCCGTTGCGGCGGAACAGGCGGTACAGCGTGAACGACGACGCCAGCATCAGCGCCCAGACGCCCGGGTAGCCGTACGTCCAGCCCAGCTCCGGCATGTACTTGAAGTTCATGCCGTAGATGCCGGCGATCGCGGTCCACACCGCGCCGATCGCGGCCCACGCGGCGATCTTGCGCATGTCGTTGTTCTGGTCGACGGTGACCTGGGCCAGCCGCGCCTGCAGGATCGAGTTGAGCAGGTCGTCGTAGGAGTTGACCTGCTCGACCGTGCGGCTGAGGTGATCCTGCACGTCCCGGAAGTAGCGCCGCACCTCCTGCGGCACCTCCCGGTTGACCTGCGAGGTGAGGCTCATCAGCGGGCGCTGCAGCGGCATCACCGCCCGCTTGAACTCCACCAGCTCCCGCTTCATCTGGTAGATCCGCTGGATCCGCCCGTTGCCCTGCCGGTCGAAGACGTCCGCCTCCAGCACGTCCAGGTCGTCCTCGAGCTGGTCGGCCACCTCCAGGTAGAGATCCACCACCCGGTCGGTGATCGCGTACGCGACCGCCCACGGTCCGTGCAGCAGCAGGTCCCGCTTCGCCTCCAGGTCGGCCCGGACCGGGGCGAGCCGGCAGGCGTCCCCGTGCCGGACGCTGATCAGGAAGTTCGGCCCGATGAAGAGCATCACCTGGCCGGTCTCGACGACCTCGGAGTTCTCGGTCAGCTCCGTGTGCTCGCAGTAGCGGGCGGTCCGCAGCACCAGGAAGGCGACGTCGCCGAAGCGCTCCAGCTTGGGACGCTGCTGGGCCTTGACCGCGTCCTCGACCGCCAGCTCGTGCAGCCCGAAGGTGGCGGCGATCGCGGTCATCTCGGCCAGCTCCGGCTCGTGCAGGCCGAGCCAGACGAACCCGTTGCGCTCCCGGCGGGCCGCCTCCAGCGCGTCGGCGTAGTGCCACTCGCCGGGCTGGCGCTTCCCGTCGACGTAGAGACCGCAGTCCACGATCCCGCTGCGGCCGGGGCCGACCGGCTCCGGGGTACGCGGGGAGCCGTCGGCGTTGAGGATCCGGGACATCGCGCGGACCGGCGCCGCCCAGGCGCGCGGCCTGAGCACCCGGCCGCCGTTCTGCCCGGTGGATCCGTCACGTTCGGTCCGGTCCGTCATCTCGCCCCCCTCCGCTGACGCTGCGGCTTGCAGGTTACGCCGCCGGGGGCGATCCGCAGCGCGGGCGAGCGCCGGGCGGTCGGCGGGCCGAGACGTGGCTCACCGGCCCGGCCGGCACCTGGATCATCACGGCCGGCTCGGGGGAGATCGACTTCAGGTCGCGGGGATGCCGAGCAGGTCCGCGGAATGTCGGCACAGCGACGGGTGGCGCCGGGCGGGCCGGCCGCGTCAGGGGGGTGAGGGGCGACACGGCCCACCCGGCACCCTTGGGGGCGGGAGTGGTGCTGCGCGCGCCGGCGGTCCGGGGCAGCCGAGGTGCGACTTCCGGCGTCGAACCGGCCACCCGGAGAAGGTGAACGGCGCTCGCAGCATTGTGAGCCGTCGGCCGGCCCGGGGGGGAGACCCGAGCCGGCCGGTATCGCTCAACTGTCAGAAACCCGACAGAAAATCAGCCGCGTACGGCCTCGATCGCCTCCGCCAGCCGCCGCACGCCCTCGTCGATGCGGTCCGCCGTCACCGCGGAGAAGGCCAGCCGCAGCGCGTGCCGGCCGCCGTCGAGCACGAAGTCGCTCCCCTTCACCACCGCCACGCCCCGCTCGGCGGCGGCCGGGGCCAGCCGGTCCACCTCGACGTCCTCCGGCAGTTCCACCCAGAGGAAGTAGCCGCCGTCCGGCTCCACGAACCGGGCCTCCGGGATGTGCCGGCGCAGCGACTCGGCGAGCACCCGGGCGCGCTCGCCCAGCGCGGTCGACACCTTCTCGATCGAGCGCTCGATGTCTCCCGAGACGCAGAACTGGTGCACGATCGCCTCGGAGACCATGCCGGGCGAGATGTAGAGGCTGGTGGCCTTCCTCGCGATGTCGGCGATCAGGTCCGCCGGCCCGACCAGGTAGCCGACCCGGACCCCCGGGCAGACCGTCTTGGTGAAGCTGGAGGCGTGCACCACCACGCCCCGGGTGTCCATCGAGAGCATCGACGGCTGCGGCTGGCCGCGGAACCGGATGTCCGCGTACGGGTCGTCCTCGAAGATCGTGAACTCGTACTCGGCGGCCAGCTCGAGCAGCTCCCGGCGCTTCTCCAGGGAGAGCGTCACGCCGGCCGGATTCTGGTAGTTCGGGATGACGTGCGCCAGCCGCGGCCGCACCCCCGACTCCAGCAGCTTGCGCAGCTCGGCGGTGTCCAGGCCGTCCGGCTGGATCGACACGCCGTGGATCTCGCCGCCCATCTTCTGCAGGTTGAGCAGCGTCCGGTCGTACGTGGGACGCTCGACCACCACCGCGTCGCCCCGCCGGACCAGGTGGTCGAAGAGGAACGCGTCGGCCTGGAGCGAGCCGTTGGTGATCAGCACCTGGTCGGCCTCGACCCCGTGCTTCTCCGCGATCCACTTGCGCAGGGGCGGGTAACCGACGGAGGTGCCGTACGCCGTGACCCCGGCGGGATCGGCGTCGAAGGCGCGGACGGCGGCGGCCTTGAGCCCCTCGACATCGACGATGTCCAGTGAGGGAGCGCCACGGGCGAAGGAGATCAGCTGCTCGGCGGTCATGCGCACGAGCCTAGGGCCTGGTCCGGCCGGTCCGACCGGCATACACGCGAAGTTCAACATGCGGGCAGCAGAACCGTCCACCTGGGCCACCCGGGATCCGAACCGGGCTGGCGACCTGTCGCCTGTCGGACCGTACGCTGGCGTCGATCACACGGCGACCGGAGGATTGCAGGTCGCTGTCGGACCAGGACGAGGTGGTGGCGCACGTGACCCAGGACGGAACCGGTCAGCTCGACGACCAGGCCTTCGCGGAGTGGCTGGCCGGGCGGGCGGGCGCGGCGCTGACCGCCCTGCGGGCCCAGCACGGCTTCGCGGACCCGGCCGCCCTCAAGGACGCCGGTGACCGGGCCTCGCACGAGCTGATGACGACCGCGCTGGCCCGGTGGCGGCCGGCGGACGCGGTGCTCTCCGAGGAGGAGGCCGACGCCCGACGGGCCTGGGCCGCCGGGGAGGGCGACGCCCCCGCCCGACTCGGCACCGACCGGGTCTGGATCATCGACCCGCTCGACGGCACCCGGGAGTTCTCCGAGACCGGCCGTACCGACTGGGCGGTGCACGTCGCCCTCTGGCAGCGGTCGGCGGGCCCGGACGGCGGGCTGGTCGCCGGCGCGGTCGGCATGCCCACCCGGACCACGGTGGACGGTGCACCGCTGATCCTGGGCACCCGCTGCCCGACCCCGGCGGCGGTGGACGGGCCGCTGCGTATCGCGGTCAGCCGCAGCCGCCCGCCGGCCTTCGTCGGCGAACTGGTCGACCTGCTCGACGCCCGCGCCGTGCCGATGGGCTCCGCCGGGGTCAAGGTCTGCGCGGTGGTGACCGGCGAGGTCGACGCGTACGTCCACGCCGGCGGCCAGTACGAGTGGGACTCCGCCGCCCCGGTGGCCGTGGCCCTCGGCGCCGGGATGCACGCGTCCCGGATCGACGGCTCGCCGCTGCGCTACAACCGGGCCGACCCGCGCCTGCCCGATCTGCTGGTCTGCCGGCCCGAACTCGCCGAGCGGCTGCTCGACGCCATCGCGCGGACCGGGGTCGAGATGCCCGCTTCGACCGTCACCGTCAGCACCGCTGAGGCGTTCGGCTGAGTGACACGGTACCCATGGCCCAGGTGACCGGGGGATAGTGTCGGGCGGGAAACAGCACCGACCTACCGCCCCGTGACGGGCCGCCGCCAGCCAGGGAGGGTCATGCCGGCCGAGCGAGACCAGCACCGCGTCGTCGGGTCGTCCCAGCCGACCGGCCTCTGGCCGGGTCAGGACATCCCACGCCAGCAGGGCGACCCGACCCTGCCGTGGCCGGACGCCGGCCACCCGGGACCCGCCGACGCCGCACGGACGGACGCCGCCGGGGCGGCGCTGCCCTGGCCGGGCGCCGGGGAGCCGACCAGGCCGGTCGGCACCGCCGTCCACCCCGCGCAGAGCTGGGCGGACGCCGGGTACGCGGAGCCCGGGTACCCGGACGTCGCCGACCCGGAACCGGGCTGGCCGGACGGCCCCGACGCGGCGCGGACGTGGCCGGGCGACACCCGGGCGATGCCGCCGAGCCCGCCGGTCGAGCAGCCGTGGCCGGGCGACGCCGGGTCCGTCCCACCGACCGCCGGCGGCCCGGACGGGCGGTGGCCCGGTGCGGCACCGCCCCCCGCCCCGCCCACCGGCCCGCGACGCCGCTGGCGGCTGGCCGCCGCGGCGGCCGTGACCCTCGCCCTGGCGAGCGGCGGGGTGGCCGTGGCGACGCTGCGCGAGCCGGACCCGACGTCGCCGCAGGCCGGCCCGAACCGGTCGGGCGCGGCGCAGACCGGGGCGCCCGACCCGGCGACGGCCGCGCCGTCGGCCACGCCCACCGGGGTGGCCGGGCTCGGCGGCCGACCGGCCAGCGCCTCGCCGTCCGCCGGGCGCGGCCCCGCGTTCGCCGGCACCCGGCTGACGCTGCCCGGCGCGTCGATCGCCGTGCAGGGTGGCGAGACGTTCGGCCAGGCCCTCGCCCGTTCCGACCGGACCTTCGGCAAGCTCCGGATGGCCCGGGTCTTCTTCCCCGGCCTCCCACCGGCCTGGAACGGCAGCCGGGCCGACGTCGCCGACCGGACCGTGGTGGTCTCCTTCAAGGCCTCTCCTCAGGAGGTCAACAGCGGGAAGTACGACTCCCGGCTGGCGTCCTGGTTCGCCTCGATCCCCCGCGACCACAACGTGTACTGGTCGTACTTCCACGAGCCGGAGGACGACGTCGAGCGGGGCGCCTTCACGCCGGCCGCGTACAAGGCGGCCTGGCGTCGGATCGCGGGTCTGGCCGACCGGGCGGACAACCCCAAGCTGATCAACACGGTCATCCTGATGTGCTGGACGCTCGACCCGAAGTCCGGGCGTGACTTCGACGCCTTCTACCCCGGCGGCGACGTGGTCGAGACCCTCGGCTGGGACTGCTACAACTGGGGCGCCAAGTGGAAGCGGTACGCGTCCCCGCAGGAGATCTACGGCCGCATGATCAGCAAGTCCCGGGAGCTGGGCAAGCCCTGGGGCGTCGCGGAGACCGGCAGCGACCTGGTGCCCGGCGACTCCGGCACCGGGCGGGCGACGTGGATCCGCTCGATGGCCGGTTACCTCAACGGCCAGCGGCCCGAGTTCGTGGCGTACTACAACCAGGTGGTCAGCCAGGGCGACTTCCGGTTGCAGGACTCCCCGAGCATCCAGGCCTGGCGGTCGTTCTGCGTGGCCTGACCTGACCGCGACGGAAACGGGCGGATGACCGGCTGGTCACCCGCCCGTCGCGGGTCCGCTCAGATGCCCCGGCCGCGCTTGTGCAGCGTGCGCAGCACCCGGTCGGCGTGCACCGCCCGGGTCGCCACCGCCAGCGCCAGGTAGGCGCGCGGCTCCTTCGGGTTGCGGGCCAGGGTGCGCCGGGCCCACCGGACGGCGTCGAGCCGGTTGCCCATCGCCGCCTGGGCGAAGGCGATCTGGCCGGCCACCCGGGCCTCGCCGTGCGGCACGGTCGCGAACTCGGGGTAGCGCCGCAGCAGCCACTGCAACGCCGTCGAGATGGTCTCCCAGCGCTGCGCGAAGTACGACCGCTTGTGCCACCGGACCAGCACGTACGGGCTGTCCACATTGACCAGCGGGGCGTACCGGGCGGCCCGGAGCAGGAACTCGTAGTCCTCCGCGTAGCTGCCCGGGATCTGCTCGTTGACCAGGCCGATCCCGTCGAGCAGGGCGGCCCGCCGGATCAGGAACGTCGACGGGTGCAGCTCGGTGAGCCGGTCCCGCAGCAGCGCCTCCAGCGACACCCGGGACCGGTCCAGTGAACGGTCCACCGTCCGGTCGTCGTAGCTGACCCGGATGCCGCAGCTCACCAGCGCCCCGTCCGGGTGCACGTCGAGCGCGCCGAGCTGGGCGGCGAGCTTGCCGGGCAGCCACTCGTCGTCGTCGTCGCAGAACGCGACCAGGTCGCCGGTGGCCGCCTCGATGCCGGTGTTGCGCGCCCCAGCCAGCCCCGGAGTCCGGGTGTTGGTGATAACCCGGACCCGCCGGTCCCCCTCGGCGATCTCCAGCGACCGGTCCGGCTCGGACTGGTCGTAGACCACGATCGCCTCGATCGGCCCCGGATGGGCCTGGCTGAGGATCGCGTCGAGCGCGGCCCGCAGCAGCTCCGGACGGTCCCGCGTCGGCACGACGACGGAAATGCTCGGACCGGTCACTGCGTCTCTCCTGTTCGCGAGGTGGACTCCCGCTGGCCCAGGTAGCCGTACCGGAGCCGGAAGGGCAGGGTGGCCAGGCTGACCACGGCCCGGCTGCGGCGCGGCAGCCGGCTGCGCCACGCCTCGTCCCGGCGGACCTGGAGCGGGCCGCCGCTGAACCGCAGCGGGTTGCCGGCGACGCTGTGCACCCGGACGGGCGACGCCGGCGGCGACGGTTCCAGGTCGCCGCGGGAGTCGTCGCCGGTGAGGATGCGCAGCGCCGCCGGGTCGTCCGGCAGACCGGCGAACTCGCGGAGCCGGCGGACGGTGCCGGCCGGGTCGGTGGTGAAGTCCTCGTAGCGCAGCCGCAGCACCGAGGCCCGGGCGGCGAGCAGGTGGAACGCGGCGTTCTGCGCGGTCCACAGCTTGCTCACCTCGAACGGCGAGAACGTCGGCATGAAGTCCTCACCGTCGACCACCTCGGGCCGCTTGACCTGCTTGCCCCACGAGTACGCGACCGCCCGGCTGTCCCGGACCAGGTGCAGCACCCGCAGGTCGAGCCCCTCGGCCCAGCGCAGCGCGAAGGCCAGCGAGGCGTGCTTGCTGGAGTCCACCACCACGCTGGCGCCGGTCACCTCGATCGCCGCCCGGTAGATGCGGGTGTAGAGGTCGGCGTACCGGCGGACGTCGGCGAGCTCCGCCGCGGCGAGCGAGCCCTTGGCCAGCCGAGGGATGTGCCGGGTCCGGTCGACCCGGTCCTTGAGCGCCAGCACCTCGTCCCGGTCGATGGTCGACCAGCCGCCGAAGGCGCTCTCGCCGACCTGCCGCCAGAACGGGCAGGCGGTGAAGCGTTCGCCGCAGCCGCACCGCTCGTCGGCGCCGAGCGCCCGCTCCCACAGGTGCACGACCTCACCCACGGCGCACACGTCGGGGCTCTGCGCGAGGAGGAGTTCCAGCAGGGTGGAGCCGCTGCGGCCGAGACCGCCGACGAAGAGCACCCGGGGCATGCCGGCCGTCCCGCCCCCGCTCACCGTCGCCCCCCGCCGGTGCGCTGGCGGACCCGCCGCGCCACCAGGTCGTCGATGACCCGGCCGACCCGGGCCACCGCCTCGGCGCGTGGATCCGGCCGGTCCGGGTCCGCCGTCAGGACGAACCGGGACGGGTCGGCCAACCCCTCGTCGAGGGCGGCGACCAGGTCGGCCTCGGACTCGCAGAGCCGGACCAGGCCGGCCGCGCCGAGCCGGCGCGCGAAGAGCTGCTGGTGGTTGTCCACGTGCTCGTCGTGGGTCGGATCCCGGGGCACCACGATCGGCAGGTGACCGGTGCGTCGCGCCTCGGTGATGGTGGCCGGGCCACCGTGGCTCACCACGAGCGTGGCCTCGGCCATCGCGCGCTGGAGTTCCTCGTGGTCGAGGAACGGCGCGGCGCCGGGCAGTCGCGGTGCGCGGCTGTGCCCGTACTGGAGGACGAGCCGGACCCCGGTGTGGCCGGCGTGCCAGCGCTCCAGCCAGTCCACCAGGCGGTCGAACCGGTGCACGTCGGTGCCCACCACGACCAGCACGTACGGCGCCGGGTCGCGGCCGTCGCGCTGCTGTGGGATGTACGCGGTCACAGCAGGTTCCCCACGACGGTCGCCTCCGGGTACATCCGGCGCTGCTCCTCCCACTGCACGAGCATCACGGAGAGGAAGGGGCGGCAGAGCCGGGCGGTCAGTGTCGCGCTGTCGATCCGGTCGTACACCTCGATGTAGACGGTCGGGATGCGCCGCAGCCGGGCCGCGACGACGAACGGCAGGGCCACCCCGGCGCCGGTGGTGACCACCGCGTCGACCTGGCGGCGGCGCATCACCCGCAGCGCCAGGAACGCGTTGCGGACCAGATTCGGCAGGTTCCGCGTGGTGGGGTAGTGGGCCCAGACGACGTCCTCGCCGTCGAGCAGCGAGCGGGCGTCCGGGGTGTCGAAGGTGACCCAGGCGCGACGCCGGTCCCGGTACCACGGCTCCAGGGCCAGCAGCTGGGCGAGATGCCCGCCACTGGACCCGACGAGCAGGACCTGACCCGCGCCCTCGGTTGACCCGCCTACCAACGTTCCTCCCCGTCCGGTGCGATCGCGCCCGGATTTTCGTGATTGACCCTCGGACGCGCCATGACAACCTATCGGCGCGGGGGCGGACAACTGAAGTGGCCGTTGGACCGATCCGCCGCCACCGGTCGGCCCGGCTCGCGCGGACCGTCGCGTCCGGGACCCGGGACCGGCGAGGGTCCGGGCCGCGGGCGAGGTCAGGCGTGGTCCGGGGCCACCGCATCACGACCGGCCGGGAGTGTGTCAGGATTCCGTCGCCCGCTCCGGGGGAGGCGTCGACGTGGACGCCGCGACCGGTGCGGACCGGCGGGGAGCGCGGGACCCCGCCGAATGGTCAGGCGTGGTCGGCCACATCTACGCGGGCCACCTACACCTGGGCATGCTTACCGGAACATGAGCGGACTTTCCCTCATCGTTCGGATCGGGGACACTCAAAGCCACGGTCCGGTCCAGCTGCGCCGTGGACTGCCCGGCTCGGTCGAAAGGGAGCGACAGACTCTGATGCCCTCACCCCACCTGGCCGAGAGCGACTCCGACGGACCCGTCCTGATGGCCTACCTGGGCTGGCTCCGCCGCCGCTGGTGGATCCTGCTCCTCGCGGCGGTCCTCGGCACGGTCGGCGGCCTGGCGATGAGCCAGTTGCAGCACGCGCGGTACACGTCGACCACCTCGCTGCTGGTGCGCCCGCTGGGGACCGGCCCGGACAGCAACCCGAACGCCAAGGTCAACCTCGACACCGAGGCGCAGGTGGTCCGCTCGCTCGTCGTCGCGGACCGGGCCCGCACCCTGATGAAGAGCACCACCCCGACCGACCAGCTGCTCCAGTCGGCGACCGTCACCGTGCCGCCGAACAGCCAGGTCCTCCAGGTGGCGTACGAGGCGGAGAGCCCCGCCCAGGCTCAGGCCGGGTCGCACGCCTTCGCGCAGGCGTACCTGGACCTGCGCAAGGCCACCGCCCAGAAGGGGCTGGACAACGAGACCACCTCGCTGAAGCAGCAGATCGCGGACGTCACAAAGCAGCTCAGCGCGGTCGCCGGGAAGATCGCGGCGGCGCCGGCCAACTCGGTCGAGCGGGAGCGGGCCGAGGCCGACCGGAGCGTGCTCACCAACCAGCTCGCGTCGCTGAACAACCGGCTCAGCCCGCTGCTCTCCACCGACACCGACCCGGGCGAGATCATCTCCGACGCCCGGCTGCCGACCAGCCCGAGCTCGCCGAACCGGATGCTGAACCTGGCCAGCGGCATGGGCGCCGGCCTGCTGCTCGGCATCGTGCTGGCGCTGGTGCTGGACCGGCTCGACACCCGGGTACGCCGCGGCCGGGACATCTCCGACCGGGTCGGGCTGCCGCTGCTGCTGGAGCTTCCGACGCGGACCACGACGCTGGCGGTGCTGCCGGCGACCCACAAGATCTCCCGGGAGCTGGGCCGGCTGCGCAACGTGCTGCTCTCCGCCGTGCCCCAGCCGGCCGAGGCCGGCCGGGGGCGTCAGCTCCTGCTCTGCGACGGTTCGGCCGGCACGGCCGCCGGGTTCGTCGCCGCGAACCTGGCCGCCGCGTACGCGCGTACCGGCCAGCAGGTCGCCCTGATCACCACCAAGCCGGACTCGGCCCTGACCGCCATCACCGGGGTCGCCGAGGGCCGGCACAGCCTGGCCGCGGTGCTCCGTCGGGACGTCCCGGCGCTGAAGGCGCTCGCCCCGGTCCCCGGGCTGGGCCAGCTGCGGGTGCTGGTCCCCGGTGATCTCGACGCGGACGTCGAGCTGCCGGTGGCCGCGCTGCTGGAGATCCTCGGCGAACTGTCCGCCCGCTTCGACCACGTGCTGATCGAGACCGCGCAGCCGACCCTCGCGGTCGAGGCGCAGGCGCTGGGCCGGCACGTCGACGCGGTGATCATGGTGGCCGAGGCCGGTCGCACCCGCAGCGGCGAGCTCACCGCCGCGCTGCGTCAGTTCGAGCAGGTCGACGCCCCGGTGATCGGCGCCGTCCTCGCGCCGCGCCTGCCCGCTCCGGCCGGTGCCGGCGGCGCGGGCGCCAAGCCGGTGGTCCCGGCGAACCGGCCCAAGCCGCGGCCGGGCCCCGGCCCGTCCGCCGGCTCGCCGTCGGTGGAGTCGACCATGGTGCTGCCCCGGATGAAGTCGTCCGCGTCCGGCGACGCGTCCGGGTCGGCCAAGCCGGCGAAGCCGGCCGGTCCGGTGCCGGTGACCGGCAACGGGCACGGCGGCACCTACCGGTCGCGGGGCGACGGCGCGGGCACCGACGGCCCGGCCCGGAGCAGCTACGCGCTGGACTCCGGCGAGGACCTGGGGTGAACCGCCGGCAGATGCTCCGCGCCGCCCTCGCCCCGGCCCTCGTGGTCGGCTTCGGCACGGCGTGCAGCGAACCTGAGCCCACCGGCAGCACCGAGGTGGTGGACCCGGGCGCGGCGGCGACCCCCGCCCCGAGCCCGACCCCGAGCCAGCCCCCGGCGCCACTCACCGGCCTGCCGGTCAGCGCCGCCCCGGTGGCCGCCCGGCAGGCGCTCGCCGTGCCGGTCCGGGTCACCCCGTCGACCGCGCCGGCCGGCCTGAGCTCGGCCGACCTGGTGTACGTCGAGTTCGCCGAGTCCGACACGCTGCACCTGACCGCGGTGTTCCAGTCCCGGGACGCGACCAAGGTCGGCCCGGTCACCGAGATCCGCCCGGTCGACATCCGCTCCGTCGGCGTGCTGCGGCCCTTCGTCGGCTACGACGGCGGCCCGACCGGTTTCCTCAGCCAGTTCGAGAAGTCCGGGCTGGCCGGGGTCACCCCGGCCGACGACGGCGACAAGGTGTTCAGCTCCGACTACACCTCCACCGCCGCGCTCTGGAAGGCCGCGCCGAAGGGCGGCCAGCCGCCCACGCCGGTCCTCGACTACGCCACCGCCGGCGCCGCCCTGGCCGGGCGGGACCTCGCCCCGGCCCGGGAGCTGACCGTCGCGGTCTCCGGCGGCCCGCCGATGGTCTGGCGGTACGACGCGCAGAAGTCGGTCTGGGTCGGCAAGGTCGGCACGGCGACGGTCACCGCCGCCTCGGTGATCGTGCTGACCATGGAGTACCGGACGTTGGACGTGCGAAATCCGTCGCCGCGTTCGCTGCCGTCGGCCACCGTGTTCGGCGCGGGCGCCGTCGTCGCCGTCTCCGGCCCGTCCAGCGCCCGGGGGACGTGGCGCAAGCCTGGCCAGCCGCTGGTCTGCAACATCGCCGACCTGGGCGGCGACCTGCTGCACCCGCAGCCCGGCAACGCCTGGGTGATCTACGCGCCGACCAGCGCCAAGGTCACCGTGAAATGAGCACGGCCACCCCGCACCGCACCGCCCGCGGCTCCGCTCCCGTCGGCGGGGGCCTCCCCCAGCCCAGCGCGGCCCGGCCCGCGCCGGCGCCGGCGCCGGCGCCGATCCGGCCGCGGGGCTGGTCGTTGCGGCTGCCGACGGGGTGGCCGCTGACCGCGCTGTTCGTGCTCTACCCGCTCTGGTGGGCGCTCGGCGTGTCGACCTTCATCGTCGTCATCCTGGCCGTGCCGATGGCGGTGCAGCTGCTACGCCGCAGGCAGGTGCGGGTGCCCCCGGGGTTCGGCATCTGGCTGCTGCTGCTGGTCTGGGTGCTGCTCTCCGTGGTGACGCTCGACCTCACCGCGCCGGACACCCTCCCGCCGGCTGGCGGCGGCCGCTACATCGGCTGGGCCATCCGGCTGGCGAACTACGTGGCGATGACCGTGGTCATGCTCTACGTGCTCAACCTGAGCGAACGGGAGCTCCCCCGGCGACGGGTGATCCGCAACTTCGGCTTCATGGGCGTCGTCGTCGTGATCGGCGGCTGGCTCGGCTCGCTCTTCCCGACGGCCGGGTTCGTCGCGCCGCTGCAGCTCGTGCTGCCGCACTCGATCGCCAGCCAGCCCTTCGTCGCTTCGCTGATGGACGTCAAGTTCGCCCAGGTCCAGCAGGTGATCGTCGGGGAGGCGAGCTCGCCGCGGCCGTCCGCGCCGTTCGCGTACACCAACTCCTGGGGCGAGAACACCGCGATCCTGCTGATCTGGCTGCTGGTCGGCTGGGTGGTGCTGGGCCGGCCGGTGCGCCGCGTGCTGGGCATCGCGATCGCGCTGGCGGCGATCTTCCCGATCATCTACTCGCTCAACCGGGGACTCTGGATCGGCCTGGGCATCTCCGCGGTCTACGTGGCGATCCGGCTGGCCCTGCGCGGCCGGATGGCGGTGCTCGGCGGCCTGGCCCTCGCGGTCGGTCTGATCGGCATCCTGATCATCGCCACCCCGCTCGGGAAGACCTTCGACGAACGCCTGCAGAACGGGCACAGTGACGACATCCGCACCACGCTGTCCGAGGGTGCCCTCACCGCCGCGAACCATTCACCCGTCCTCGGGTACGGCGGAAACCGCGCGCTGATCGGCAGCAACCGGTCGATCGCCATCGGCAAGTCCGACGACTGCAAGCAGTGCGGCAACCGGGAGCTGGGCAGCAACGGCCAGCTCTGGGCGCTGCTGGTCGGCCAGGGCTACGTCGGCGCGTTCTGCTACAACGCGTTCTTCCTCTACTGCCTCTGGCGGTTCCGACACGACCACAGCGCGATCGGCATCGCCGGCAGTCTGGTGCTGATCCTGATGCTCTTCTTCCAGTTCACGTACGGGGCACTGGAAGCCACCCTCGCCTACGGCCTGATCTCGGTCGCCCTGCTCGCCCGCAACGACCGGCTGCGCCGGGCCGTCGCGCCGGCGCCGCCCAGGAACACCGTGGGTGGGCTGCGGGCCCGAATCGAAGCAGCCGGTGACCGCTGATGGTGTTCCGTGTTCCTCCGGACGGTGACGGCCGGTCCGCGTACCTGGCCGAACTGGCGGAGCTGATCTGGCCCGCGCCGGCCGAGCCGACGCTGCGCAGGGGCGGCCGGGGCTGGGTGGTGGTGCCGTCGGCGGCCCGACCGCGGCTGCTGGTGCCCACCGGCTCTCCCCGGGCCGCGGCGAGCGCCGTCCGGCACTCCACGGAGGCGGTCGGCCGGAAGGCGAAGCTCGTCCGGCAGGGGCTGGCCGCCGCGTTCCGGCTCGGGCTGGGGCCGCTGGTGTTCCGCGACCGGCTGGTGGTGGACGCCGCCGCCGGCACGCTCGACCAGCACCTGGCCACCGTGCTGGGCGTACCGGCGCTGGTCAGCATGCACATCGGACCGGCGCGGGCGAACCGCAAGCCCGTGCTGCAACTGCTCGGCCCGGACGGGCGGGCACTCGGGTACGCCAAGCTGGGCGTCGACCCGCTCACCCGGACCCTGATCGACGTGGAGGCCGCCGCGCTGCGCCGGCTGGCGGACCTGCCGCTCGGCCCGGTGACCGTGGCCGGGGTGCTGCACCACGGCGAGTGGCACGGCCACGCGCTGCTGGTGCAGGAGGCGCTGCCGGTGCGGCTGCCCCGGGCCACCCCGGCCGCCGCCGCGGCGACCGAACGGGCGGCGATGGTGGCGGTGGCCGGCTGCCTGGGGGTGCGCCGCCGGTCGTACGCGGGAAGTGAGCACGCGGCCCGGCTGGCCGACGCGGTCGACGCGCTCGGCGCGCGGCCGGAGGCCGGGCGGCTGCGCGCGGTGCTGAAGGCCGTCGCGGACGTCGATCCGACGGTGGCCTTCGGCGCCTGGCACGGCGACTGGAACGGCGGCAACAGCGCCGTCCTCGCCGACGGCCGGGTGCTGGTCTGGGACTGGGAGCGGTTTGAGGCCGACGTGCCGGCCGGGTACGACGCGCTGCACCGGGCGGTGCAGACCGCCATCGGGCACGACGGCGTGGAGCCGGCGGACGCCGCCCGGGCGCTGATCGCGGGCGCGGCGGGGACGCTGGCGCCGTTCGACCAGGACGGCCGGAACGCCGACCTGGTGGCCGTGCTCTACCTGGTGGAGCTGGCGGCGCGCTATCTGCGGGACCGGCAGGCGGAGGCGGGTGCGCGACTGGGGCACGTCGACGCCTGGCTGCTGCCGGCCGTCGAGGAGCACCTGGCCCGCCGGGCCCGGTGAGAGTGAGGAGTGGGGACGTGACGGTGGCCAAGGAGCAGGCGCTCCGCGCGGTGAAGTCGGTGAGCCGGACGGTCGGTCGGTTGACCGCCGGATCGCGGATGACGCCCGGATTCCTGATCGTGGGGGCGCAGCGCTGCGGCACGACCTCGCTGTTCAAGACGCTCTCCCAGCACCCCGGCGTGCTGCCGCCGGCGTATCACAAGGGCGTGCACTACTTCGACACCGACTACCACCGGGGGATGAACTGGTACCTCGGGCACTTCCCCACCACCGCGAAGGCGGAGGCGGTCCGCGGGCAGCTCGGCGTCCGTGGGATCACCGGCGAGTCGAGCCCGTTCTACATGTTCCACCCGCTGGCCGGTCAGCGGATCGCCAAGGACCTGCCCGGGGTGAAGCTGCTGGTGCTGCTGCGCGACCCGGTGGAGCGGGCGTACTCGGCGCACTCGCACGAGCTGGCCCGGGGCTACGAGACCGAGGCGTCGTTCGAGCGGGCGATGGAGCTGGAGGAGGAGCGGACGGCCGGCGAGCGGGAGCGGATGACCGCCGACCCGACGTACCTGAGCCACCACCTCCAGCACAACGCGTACCTGGCCCGGGGGCGGTACATCGAGCAGCTGGAACGGCTGACGGCGCTGGTCGGCCGGGAGCGGCTGCACGTCATCGACAGTGATGACTTCTTCGCCGACCCGCGGCCGGCGTTCGACGCGGTCTGCGACTTCGTCGGCCTGCCCCGCTGGGCGGACATCTCCTTCGGCAAGCACAACTCGCGGTCCCGTTCGCCCATGTCGGCGGCGTTGCGGGCCCGGCTGGAGGAGCACTTCGCCCCGTACGACGAGCGGCTGGCCAGCTGGTGGGGACGTGTGCCGTCGTGGCGGCGGTGACCCGGACGGACGCCGGTGACGGCCCGACGGCGATCCTCCCGGTCGTCGGCGGGCCCACCCAGGCCGGCGCGGGCGCCGGCCTGGGTGGCGCGGCCCGACAGGGTTTCGCCAACCTGGTCGGCGTCGGCATCGCCGCGGTGGCGGGTTTCGGGCTGAACATCGTCATCACCCGGGGCTGGTCGGTCCGCGAGGCCGGCATGTTCTTCGCCGCCGCCAGCGCGTTCATGATCGCGTCGTCGGCGGCCCGGCTCGGCACCGACGTGGGGACGGTCTACTTCGTCAGCCGGTACCGGGCCCTCGGCCAGCGGGACCGGATCCGCGGCACTGTCCTGGCCGGGCTGCTGCCGGTGCTGGCCGTCGGGGCGCTGCTCGCCCTGGCGGGCTGGCTGGCCGCCCCGGCGCTCGCCGAGCTGACCATGCCGGAGGCCGGTCCGGGTGCGGTGACCGCGCTGCGCATCCTGCTGGCGTTCGTGCCGCTGGCGGCGCTCACCGACTACGCGCTCGCCGCCTGCCGGGGCTTCGGGCAGATGCGTCCGCTGTTGACCGTGGAGCGGCTCGGCCGGACGCTCATCCAGTTCGTCGCCGTCGCGGTGGCCGCCTGGCTGGGCCTCTCCGCCACCAGCGCGCTGCCGCTGGCCTGGGCGGTGCCCTACCTGCTGGCCGCCGCCGTCGCGCTGGCCTGGCTCGGCCGGCTGGTCCGACGCGCGGAACGGGACGTCGCCCGGCCGGTGCCGGCGGGCGAGCTGGCCGGGCCGTTCTGGCGGTTCACCGGGCCCCGGGCGCTGAGCAGCCTGGCCGCCATCATCGTGCAACGACTCGACATCGTGCTGCTCAGCGCGCTGCGCGGGCCGGCCGACGCGGCGATCTACACCGCGGCGACCCGGTTCCTGGCGCTGGGGCAGCTCTCCAGCGTGGCGCTGGCCGGCTCGGTGCAGCACCGGATGGCCGCTGCCTTCGCCCGGGACGACCGGGCCGAGGCGCGCCAGCTCTACCAGGCCGCGACCGGCTGGCTGGTGCTGCTCTCCTGGCCGGCGTACCTGGTCTTCGCCGCCTTCGCCGGGCCGATGCTCGCGCTCTTCGGCGCCGGCTACGGCGCGGGCCGCCGGGTGGTGGTGCTGCTCGCGCTGACCATGCTGGTGGCGACCGGCTGCGGCATGGTCGACATGGTGCTCAACATGGCCGGGCGGACCGCCTGGACCTTCTACAACGCGATGGCCGGCACCGCGGTCAACGTGCTGACCAACGTCGCGCTCATTCCGGCGTACGGCATCGTCGGCGCCGCCCTGGCCTGGACCGCGTCCATCCTGGTCACCAACCTGGTGCCGCTGGCCCAGCTCTGGTGGTCGCTGCGGCTGCACCCGTTCGGGCCCGGCGCCCGCGCCGCCATGGCCCTGTCCACCGCCGCGTTCGGGCTGCCGCTCGGACTGGCCAGCCTGCTCGGCGCCTCGGCACCGGTGCTCGCCGCGGTGGCGGCGGCTGGCGCGGCGGCGTACCTGGCCGGTGCCTGGCGCTGGCGGACCACCCTGCACCTCGACGCGCTCCGCACGCTGCGCCGCGGCCGGAACCGCTCCGGCCCGACGCCGGCCGCACAGTCGTGACCTGCCCCTGCGTACCGATGGGACACCGATGACCAGCAGCACGCCCCTCGCCCCGCACACCGGTCTCTCCGCCGTGAAGGCCGCGAAACTCGCCGCTGTCGGCCTGGTGGCGGACCGGAAGGAACGCCGCGAGCTGGAGCGGCCGGTCCCCGCGGCCAGCCGGAAGCTGAGCCTCAAGGTGGAGCGGCCGATCTTCATCCTCGGCGCGCCCCGCTCCGGCACCACGTTCCTGGGCAGCTGCGTCGGGGCGCTGCCGAACGTCTCGTACCACTTCGAGCCGCGGCTGACCAAGGCGGTGGCCCGCTGCGTGTACGAGGGCAGCTGGACCCCGCAGCGGGCGGCCCGCTACTTCCGCGGCTACTACGGGGCCCTGCTCGCCGCGTCCGGGCACGGCGGGCTGCGGTTCGCCGAGAAGGACCCGGAGAACTGCTTCATCGTGCCGTTCCTCACCGAGGTCTTCCCGGACGCGGTCTTCCTCCACGTCTACCGGGACGGCCGGGACGTGGCGGTGTCGCACGCCGAGCAGCCCTGGCTGAACGCCTCCTCCACCGGCACCGGCAGGAGCGGTCGCGGCGGCACCCCGTGGGGCGCCGCGCCCCGGTTCTGGGTGGAGCGGGAGCGGCACGACGAGTTCACGAAGGTCTCCGACCTGGCCCGCTCGGCGTGGATGTGGCGCCGGTTCACCGGCAGCGCCCTGGCCCAGCTCGCCGAGCTGCCCGCCGAGCGGGTCCGGCACCTGCGCTACGAGGACATCGTCACCCGGCCGGCGGAGGCCGCCGAGGCGGTCGCCGACTTCCTCGAGGTCGGCGACCAGGCGGGGCGGCAGGCCCTGCATGCCCGGTTCGGTCAGGCCCGCCCCGGGTCGGTGGGCCGCTGGCGGGCCCGGCTCGGCGAGACCGACCTGGCCGACGTCCGGGCCCAGGCCGAGCCGCTGCTGACCGAACTCGGCTACCCCGGGTGAGCGCTGTCGCACCGGTAGAGTGCTTGGGGTCGTCCGGCCTCCCCCGGCTCCGCTGACGCGGCGCCGCCGGGAAACCGTGGGGCGGGCGACCTTCCTGGGGAGAGGTTGCGGTGGTACGACGATTACGACGGACGATGGCGGCTGTGCTCACCCTGGCCTGCCTGGCGCCGGGGGTGGCGGCCTGCGAGTCGGAACCGGTCCGCCGGACGGAACAGCCAGTGGTGGTGCCGCCGCCCACGGTGGAGCCGCGGACCGGCCCGGTGCGGACCACCGGGCGCGGCCCTGAGCCGCCGGAGCAGGGCGCCTGGCTGGGCGCCTGGGTCAAGCCGCAGTGGCACAACGCCACCGGGCGGGCCGCCGCGCTCGACGAGTTCAACCGGGCCGCCGGCGGGAAGCTCACCATGGCGCACATGTTCCACCAGTGGAACGAGTCGTTCCCGGGCGCGACGGAGCAGGCGTTCCAGGCCATGGGGAAGCTCCAGATGATCTCCTGGCAGGGCACGGACACCCGCTCCACGGTCAGCGGCACCTACGACCCGCTGATCCGGCAGCGGGCCGAGGACGTGAAGGCGTTCGGGCTGCCGGTGCTGCTGCGGTACCGCTGGGAGATGGATCGGCCCAACCTGGCCGCCAGCATCCATTCGCCGGAGGACTACGTCGCCGCCTGGAAGCACATCCGGGCCATCTTCACCGAGGTCGGCGCCACCAACGCGGCCTGGGTGTGGTGCCCGCACGCGGACGGCTTCGCCGAGGACGAGCGGGCCGCCGAGGCCTACTACCCCGGTGACGACCAGGTGGACTGGCTCTGCGCCGACGTCTACCCGGGCCCGGAGTGGGCGAGCTTCAGCAACCGGATGGACCATTTCATGGCCTTCGCGCAGAAGCACCCCCGGCCGGTGGTGATCGGCGAGTACGGCCTCACCCAGGAGGGCCGGCCCGGCCAGCGGGCCGACTGGCTGCGCGAGGTGCGCCCGTACCTGAAGAAGCACCCGCAGATCAAGGCCGCGCTCTACTTCGCCGCGAAGCAGACCACCAAGCCGTTGTACGACAGCACGTTCGGCAACGACCCGGAGAGCGCGGCGGTGTTCCGCGAGCTGGCCACCGACCCGTACTTCTCCCCGCCACCGCCCGACCTGACCGCCTCGTCGGCGCCGCCGCCGACCCCGGCCCGGTGATCGTCCCTCGTCTTTTCGTGTGATCCGCGCTGGCTCCCCGGACCGGCCGGGAAAATTGCTCGGCCAATATCACGATCCCGGGTGGACGCGGCGCACCTTGATGCGCGAAAGTGTTGCTTTCACGTCTGTGGTCGGCCGTCCCGGTCGGACGCCTCACGCCGCTCCGATAACCGGCCCCGATCACAGCTCTCCGACGCGCCTCCGGAGTTGCCTGTGCCTTCCTCGTTACTGAGACACCGCACGGTGTCCCTGTTCGGCGCCGCCGTACTCGGCGTCGCCAGCCTCTTCACGGCGAGCCCCGCGCTCGCCGCCGCGCCGAACCACGACACCGTGGTCGCGGACGTGCCATCCAGCAAGACGCCGAACATCCTCGACGGCAACGTGGTGGCCATCTACGACGCGGGCAGCAAGGTGATCGTCGGCGGGTCCTTCACGCAGGCGCAGAACCACGGCTCGACGGACACCCTCAACCGCAAGTACGTGCTGGCCTTCGACAAGGCCACCGGCGACATCGACACCGACTTCGCCCCAGTGCTGGACAACGAGGTCAACGCGCTGGTCGCCGGGCCGACCCCGGGCACGGTCTACGTCGCCGGCAAGTTCAACACCCTCGGCGGCGCCAACGGGTACCGCAAGCTGGCCCTGCTCAACGTCGCCGACGGCACGCCGGTCGCCGGGTTCAAGGGCCCGGCGTTCAACGGCACCATCAACGACATCGCCAAGGTGGGGGACCGGCTGCTGGTCGGCGGCATCTTCACCTCGGCCACCGCGAACGACCCGCGCGCCGGGCTCGCCTCGCTGAACGCCACCACCGGCGCCCTGGACAACTACCTGACCACCGCGCTGACCGAGCACCACAACTGGACCACCGGCAGCACCGGCGCGCAGGCCGGCGTCGGCCCGGAGAAGCTCGCCGTGTCGCCGGACGGCAAGCAGATGGTGGTCATCGGCAACTTCAAGAAGGCCGACGGGGCGACGCACGACCAGATCGTGCGGATCAACCTCGGTGACACCTCGGCGAGCATCGCCGACTGGAACACCGACCGGTACGCCCCGGCCTGCCGGGCGCTGTCCTTCGACTCGTACGTCCGGGACGTGCAGTTCTCCCCGGACGGCAAGTACTTCGTCGTGGGCACCACCGGCGCCGCGTACCCGGGCACGCTCTGCGACGCGGTGGCGCGCTGGGAGACCGACGCCACCGGCACCGGGCAGCAGCCCACCTGGGTCAACTACAGCGGTGGCGACACCTTCCTCTCCGTCGGCATCAGCGAGCAGGCGGTCTACGTCGGCGGCCACTTCCGCTGGTCGAACAACACGACGGGCACCGACAAGGCCGCCCCGGGCGCTGTCGGCCGGCCTAGCATCGCCGCGCTCGACCCGGTGAACGGCCTGCCGCTGGCCTGGAACCCGGGCCGGCACCCCCGCGGGTACGGCGTCACCGAGCTGCTGGTCACCGATGAGGGCCTCTGGCTCGGCAGCGACGAGGACTGGATCGGCAACTTCCAGTACAAGCGGGCGAAGATCGCCTTCTTCCCGCTGACCGGCGGCGACGCTCCGCACTCCACCGCCATCAAGGGCCTGCCCGGCAACGTCTACCAGGCAGGCCAGTCGAAGCCGGCCCAGGTGCTCTACCGGGTCAACGCGGGCGGCCCGCAGCTGACCGCGATCGACGGTGGCCCGAGCTGGGCGGCCGACTCCTCCACCGCCCCGAGCAGCCTGCACAACGCCGGCAGCAACACGAAGGGCTACGCCACGCCGGCGACGCTGGACTCGACGGTGCCGGGCAGCACGCCGGTCGACCTGTTCAGCACCGAGCGGTGGGACCCGACCACCGCGCCCGACATGCAGTGGAACTTCCCGGTCCCGGCGGGCGCTCAGATCCAGGTGCGGCTCTACCTGGCCAACCGGTACTCCGGCTCCGGCACCGAGGGCGCGCGGGTCTTCAACGTGAGCATCGACGGCGCGCTGAAGCTGGACCGCTTCGACGCGGTCGCCGCCACCGGCGGCACGGACCGGGGCACCATGCGCTCCTTCCCGCTGGTCAGTGACGGCAACGTGGACGTCGACTTCGGCCACGTCGTGGAGAACCCGCTGGTCCAGGGCATCGAGATCGTGCAGGTCGCGCCGGCGCCCACCGCGGACGACGTGCTGTACCGGGTCAACGCGGGCGGCGCCGCGGTCGCCGCCGCGAGCGGCCCGGCCTGGGCGGTCGACACCGTCGAGGCCCCGAGCCAGTACCACAACGCCGGCAGCAACACGAAGGGGTACGCCACCCTGGCGACTCTCGACGCCACGGTTCCCGCCGGCACCCCGGCCGCGCTGTACAGCGACGAGCGGTGGGACCCGAGCACCGCGCCCGACATGCAGTGGGACTTCCCGGTCCCGGCCGGGCAACAGGTCCAGGTGCGGCTCTACCTGGCCAACCGGTACTCCGGCACCAACACCCCGGGCAAGCGGTTCTTCGACGTCAGCATCGACGGCCTGGTCCGGCTGAACGACTTCGACCCGGTGGTCGAGGCCGGCGGCACCGACCGGGGCACGATGCGCGCCTTCACCGTCACCAGCGACGGGAACGTCGACGTCGACTTCGGTCGGGTCGTGGAGAACCCGCTCGTGCAGGCCATCGAGCTGGTCAAGGTGGCGCCGCTGCCTAGCACGGCGGAGCTGAACAGCGTCACCAAGCGGTCGTACGACGGCGCCTCGGCGGCGGGTACGGCCGGCCCGGTGGCCAACTCCGACGGCACCGCCTGGTCGTCCGCGAATGGCGGCTTCTGGGTGGGCGGCACGCTCTACTACGGGATGAACGGCTCGCTCTACCGGCGCTCCTTCGACGGCGACACCTTCGGTACGCCGAGCAAGGTCGACCCGTACCACGACGCCCTCTGGGACACCGTCGAGACCGGGTCCGCCAAGCCCGGTGAGTCGCAGACGTACGCCGGGTCCGCGTCGAGCTTCTACGCGGAGATCCCGAACGTGACCGGCATGTTCTACAAGGGCGGGCGGCTCTACTACACCCTCGCCGGGCAGAGCAGCCTCTACTGGCGCTGGTTCACGCCGGACAGCGGCACCGTCGGTGCCGACCGGTTCACCTACATGACCTCGACGTTCTTCGCCGGGGCGGGTGGGGTCTTCACCGCCGACAGCTCGCTCTACGCGGTTCGGCAGAGCAGCGGCAACCTGGAGAAGATGGCGTGGCCGACCGACCCGTCGGCCCCGCAGTTCTCCTCCACGGTCAGCGGCCCGGGCGTGGACGGGGTCGACTGGCGCGGCGCGGCGGTCTTCGTCGGCCCGTGATCTGACGCGACACAGCGATGGCCCGGCCGGTATCGGCCGGGCCATCGCCTTTTCCCGGCCTGGACGCGTCGCGTCCGGGCCGTCGTCGTCCCCGGGGCCCGGGTCGCGCCCGGGCGGTCCGCTCAGACCGTGGTCGGCGCGTGCTCCCGGGCCCAGACCCGCATCAGGTCCCGGACCGAGATCACCCCGGCGACCTCCCGGCCGTCGAGCACCACCAGGTGCCGGAAGCCGCCGCGGGCCATGGCCGCCGCCGCCTCCTCCACCGTCCAGTCCGGGCCGGCGTAGACGACGTCCCAGGTCAGGTGGGCCGCCGTGTGTTCGGTGTCGGGGTCCAACCCCGCCCCGATCGCGTTGAGGACGTCACGTTCCGTCATGATCCCGACCCCCTCGGAGTCGGGGTCGATCACCACCGCCGAGCCCACCCCGCGGGCCGACATCATCCGGGCCGCCTGGCGGAGCGTGTGCTCCGGGCCGACCACGAGCACCTCACTGGACATCGCTTCCCGAACCTGCATCACGCATCACCCCTGTGGGACGGCGGCCATCGGTACGTCAATGGTGGGCCATCGATGCGTACCGGGACAAGACCGGGCATCGCCGGAACCGGCCCCGGCTCGCTACTGTCGTCACGTGCCCACCGAGCCTCTCCGCTGCGCCGGCGCGCTGATCGTGGACGACGACGGCCGCATCTTCATCCAGCGCCGGTCCCCGGACCGGGCCATCTTCCCCAACTGCTGGGACATCGTCGGCGGCCACCTGGAACCGGGCGAGGAGGTGGCGGAGGCGCTGCGCCGGGAGGTCACCGAGGAGACCGGCTGGAGCCTCTCGCACGTCCTCGGTCTGGTCGGGGAGTACCGCTGGACCGGCGACGACGGGCTGGACCGGCTGGAGACCGACTTCCTGGTCCGGGTGGACGGCGACCTGAGTCGGCCCCGGCTGGAGGCGGGCAAGCACACCGAGTTCCGCTGGCTGGGCGAGGAGGACGTCGCGCTGCTGGACGAACACCGCGACATCAACGACGGGCTGATCCGGCGGATCGCCGAGAACGGCTTCGCCGCGCTGCGGTCGATCGGTCTGTGAGCGACGGCGTCGAGCTGGCACCGCACCGGTTCGCCGGGCTGGTCGCCCCGGCAGTCGACCGGGCCTTCGTCGCCGGCATGCTCGCCGGCCGCGACGGCGGCGGCGCCGAGCTGAGCTCCCGGTACGGCGGGCCGGCCGCGACCGGCTTCCTGGTCGAGTTCCGCGCCCGGCTGGCCGCGCCCGGCGCGACGGTCGACGGGCCGGGCTTCGCGGCGGTCACCCGCTACCGCGATCCGGCGTCCTGCCGGCGCGCCCTGGACAAGCAGGTCGCCCACGGGATGCTCCACCGGATGCCCGACGGGGGCTTCGGCGCCACCGAGCGCGGGCTCGCCTTCCTCGCGGAGATCTACCAGGTGCACGCCGAGGTGACCGAGGAGCTCTGGGCCGGCCACGACGACCGGGTGGTCCGCCTGGTGGAGGCGCTGGGCAGGCTGCTCGCGTACGCGCTGGTGCTGGCGGACTCGGGTCCGGCGAAGGCGGGTTCAGCCTTCGGCGCGATGGCCCCACCGTACGAGCCGGAGGGCACCACGCCCGGGGTGCTGCTGCTCAACCGGCTGGGCACGCTGCGGTACCACCGGGCGGACGCGCACGCGGCGGCGTGGGCGGCGGCGGGCCACACCGCGGCGAGCATCGCGGAGCTGCCGCCCGGGGCGGAGCGGCTGGCGATCGAGCTGGAGACCGACCGCCGGGCCGCCGGCCCGTACGTCGTGCTGACCGCCGAGGAGCGGCTGACGATGCTCGCCGACCTGGCGGCCCTGCCCGGCTGAACCACGGTTGGCGGCAGCGGCGAAGTCCCCCGGGGCTATCCTCCACCGGTGACCCGGAGTCGTACTGAGGAGGATGCCGGCATGATCGGGATGGTGCTCGCGGCCGGTGCGGGGCGCCGACTGCGCCCGTACACCGACACCCTGCCCAAGGCGTTGGTGCCGGTGGACGGTGACACCACCATCCTGGACATCGCGCTGCGCAACCTCGCCGAGGTCGGGCTGACCGAGGTGGTGATCGTGGTCGGCTACGCGGCGGACGCGGTCGTCGCGCGGCAGGCGGCGCTGGAGGAGAAGTACGGCGTGACGATCACGCTGGTGCACAACGACAAGGCCGAGGAGTGGAACAACGCCTACTCGCTCTGGCTGGCCCGGGAGCACTTCGCCCGCGGCGTGCTGCTGGTCAACGGCGACACCGTGCACCCGGTGAGCGTGGAGAAGACCCTGCTGGCCGAGCGCGGCCCGGGCATCCTGCTGGCCATCGACAACATCAAGGCGCTGGCCGAGGAGGAGATGAAGACCACCTTCGACGCCGCCGGCCAGCTCACCCGGATCACCAAGGTGATGGACCCGCTCGAGGCGTACGGGGAGTACATCGGCGCGACGCTGATCGAGCCGCAGGTCGCCGACGCGCTCGCCGACGCGCTGGAGGCGACCTGGCGGCGCGACCCGAACCTCTACTACGAGGACGGCTACCAGGAGTTCGCCGACCGGGGCGGCGAGGTGCGGGCGGCGCCGATCGGCGACGTCTCCTGGGTCGAGGTCGACAACCACGCCGACCTGGCCCGGGCCCGGGAGATCGCATGCCGCTACTAGCGCGTAGCGTGCTGACCCCGCTGCACATCGACGTGCGGCGGGGCGCGGTGGCGGACCTCGGAACGATCCTCGCCGACGGACGGATCTCCTCCGGTGGTGACGTCGCGGTCGTGGTCGGGCCGGGGCAGGGGGAGAAGGTCGCCGACCTGGTCCGCCCATCGCTGCGGTCGGCTGACGTGTTCACCGTCGCCGGGGGCACCCTGGACGCCGCCGACGACCTCGGCGGCAAGCTCCGGGCCCGGTCGTACGACGCGGTGGTCGGCATCGGCGGCGGCAAGACCATCGACGTGGCGAAGTACGCGGCGACCCGCCGGGGCCTGCCGATGGTCTCGGTGGCGACGAGCCTCGCCAACGACGGGATCGCCTCCCCGGTGGCCAGCCTCATCACCGACGGGCTCAAGGGCTCCTACGGGGTGCACATCCCGATCGCGGTGATCGTCGACCTGGACTTTGTGGAGGCCGGACCGGAGCGGCACAACCGCGCCGGCGTCGGCGACGTGGTCAGCAACATCAGCGCGCTGGCCGACTGGGAGCTGGCCCGCCAGGTACGCGGTGAGCCGTTCGACGGACTAGCCGCCTCGCTCTCCCGGGCGGGCGCCGAAGCGGTGCTCAACCACCCGGGCGACATGAGCGACGACGCCTTCGTCACCGTGCTGGCCGAGGCGCTGATCTCCAGCGGCCTGGCGATGGCGATCGAGGGCACCAGCCGACCGTGCAGCGGCGGCTGCCACGAGATCATGCACGCGATCGACGCGCTCTTCCCCGGCACCGCCTCGCACGGCGAGCTGGCCGGCCTGGGCGCGCTGTTCTGCACCTTCCTGCGCGGCGACCACCGCCGCTTCGCGGAGATGTCGGCCTGCCTGGCCCGGCACGGCCTGCCCCGGCTCCCCGCCGACGTGGGACTGACCGACGACCGGTTCGTGGAGGCGGTGCAGTTCGCGCCGGCCACCCGGCCGGACCGCTACACCATCCTCGAACACCTGGCGATGTCGCCTACCGAGACGCGGGAGCGGCTGGCAGACTACGCCGGTGCACTCCGTGACCTTGGCTGAGCCGTCCCGCCCCACCGTCGCCGACTTCCACCGGGTCAACCGGGGCGGCGGCCTGTTCAGCGAGTCGGTCAGCCAGTGGCTGGGCGCGGTCTTCGCGCTGGTCGCCCAGCGGCTCGGGCTGCGCCCCACCGCGCTGACCCTCGCCAACCTGGTGCTCGGCCTGGCCGCCTCGGTCACCGTGGTCGCGCTCGCCGGCAAGGTCGCCGCCGGGTCCGTCCCGGCCTGGGTCGTCGGCCTGGTCGCGCTGGTCGGCTGGCAGGTCGCGTACGCCCTGGACTGCGCCGACGGGCAGCTCGCCCGGGTGACCGACCAGCGCAGCGCGGCGGGCGCGCGGGTGGACGTGCTCTGCGACGTGGCCGCCCAGATCGCGCTGGTCGCCGCCCTCGGCGCGACCGCCGTGGCGCAGCGCCCGTCGACGCCGGCCTGGCTGATCGCGGTCTTCGCCGGCACCTGGATGGTCAACCTGGTCACCTCGGTGATGCAGGCCGGCCCGAACGCGGCCAGCATGGTCACCTCGACCTCGCTGCCGGTACGCCTGGCGAAGCTGGTCCGCGACTACGGCGCGGTGATCTTCCTGGCTGGCCTGGTGCTGACCGTCGCCCCCGCCCTGACGCTCTGGGTGATCGTCGCCTTCACGATCGTCAACGGTGGCTTCCTGCTCGCCAGCATCGCCTTCTCCGCCCGCGCCTCCCTCCGCTGACGGCCCCGCGCCTCCCGCACGCGGCAAGGCCGCAACCTCGAGGAAGCTGCTGCCTCCACGCGACGGGATGCAGCAAGTTCCCCGAAGTTGCGTGAGCCGGACCCGGCGCGGCGCGAGCGGGCGGGGGTGGGTCAGGCGGGGTGGGGGGTGCGGGAGACCGCGGCGTAGATGTCGATGAGCTGCTTGGTGACCACGTCGGGGTGGAAGGTGCGCTCGTAGCGGGCGCGGGCGGCGGGTGCCAGCGCGGCGGCGCCGGCCCGGGCCACCGGCAGGGCGGCGGCGAGCGCGGCCGGCTCCGGGGCCACCACCCAGCCGGCCTCGCCGGCCTCGATCCCGACCGGCGGGGTGACCCGGCTGCCCCCCGGGACGGCGGAGGCGACGTCGGCCGGGCCGGTGCCGGCGGGTTCGCGGGGGGTGTCCGCGCCGACCAGGTACGGGATGCCGCCGAGCGCGGTACCGAGCACCGGCCGCCCGCTCGCCAGCGCCTCGATGATCACGGTGGGCAGCACGTCGTGCCAGGTGGAGGTGGCCAGCACGACCGCGCTGGCGTCCAGCGCGGCCCGCACCCCGGCGCGGTCGAGCGGGCCGAGGAAGGTGACGTCGGCCCGTTCGGCGGCCGCCGCCTCGACCAGCGGGCGCAGCTCACCGTCCCCGGCGATCCGCAGCGGGCCGAGCTCCCCGTCCGGGTGCCGCCGCCACGCCGCCAGCAGCAGGTCGAGGCCCTTCTCCGGGGAGAGCCGGCCGAGGAAGAGGAAGCCCTCGCCGAGCGGTGCGGGGGCGCCCGGGTCGGGGATCGCGTTCGGCTTGACCACGATCCGCTCGTCCGGGATGCCGTAGTCGCTCAGGTGGTCGGCGACCGCCGTGGTGAGCGCGATGAACCGGTCGACGGACTTCCAGGTCGGGCGGTGCACGGCCAGGGTGGTGGCCATCAGCGCGCTCTGCGCGCGGGACCCCCGATAGCAGCGGTGCACGATCGCCGGCACGCCCAGCGCCCGACCCCGGCAGTCCTGGCAGATCACGCCGTCGCGGAAGTAGAGCCCGGAGGAGCAGACCTGCCGGTAGTTGTGCACCGTCTGCACCACGGGCACGCCGTGCTTGTGTGCGGTCCGCACCACCCAGGGCGAGAGCAGCGGGTACGGGTTGTGCAGGTGCAGCACGTCCGGCCGGTGCTCGGTGAGCAGCCGGCTCAGCTCCTGCTGGGCGCGCGGCGCGTAGATCGGCGAGATCGGCAGCAGCGCCTTCGCCGTCTTCGGCATCGTCGGGATCTCGTCGGAGCTGCGGATGAAGGGCAGCACCTCCACCCCGGCCGCGGCGAGCTGGGCGATCTCCGCGTCGACGATGGTGTTCTCGCCGGAGGGCTGGGCTTCCCGATACCGGTTGTGCGCCACCACGATTCTCACGGAGCTCGCCTTTCGTTCGCGACTGCGGGACTCGCAAGCTCATTCCTCGCGCTCACCGGAAAGAAGGCTACCGTTGTGTGATGCCCGAACTCCCGGAGGTGGAAGCGCTCGCCGGATACCTGCGTGAGCGTGCGGTGGGGCGGCGGGTCGACCGGGTCGAGGTCGCCGCGATCAGCGCCCTGAAGACGTACGACCCGGCGCCGAGCGCGGTCGCCGGCCGGACGGTGGTCGACGCCGGCCGGCACGGCAAGTTCCTCGACGTGATCTTCGACGGCGGCCTGCACCTGGTGGTCCACCTGGCCCGGGCCGGCTGGCTGCACTACCGGGAGGCGTTCCCGTCGGCCGCGCCGCTGCGCCCCGGCAAGGGCCCGATCGCCCTGCGGGTACGCCTCGACGACGGCTCCGGCTTCGACCTGACCGAGGCCGGCACCAAGCGGAGCCTGGCCGCGTACCTGGTGACCGACCCGGCGCAGGTGCCCGGGGTGGCGAAGCTGGGTCCGGACGCGCTCGGCGCCGACCTGGCCACCTTCGCGGAGCGGCTGCGCAGCCGGCGCGGCCAGGTGAAGGGGGTGCTGACCGACCAGTCGGTGCTGGCCGGGGTGGGCAACGCGTACTCGGACGAGATCCTGCACGCCGCGAAGCTGTCGCCGTTCGCGATCACCGACCGGTTGACCGACGACCAGTTGGCCACCCTGCACGCGGCGACCCGGGCGGTGCTCGGCGACGCGGTCCGGCGCTCGATGGGTCAGCGGGCCGCCGAGCTGAAGGGCGAGAAGCGCTCCGGTCTGAAGGTGCACGCCCGGACCGGGCTGCCGTGTCCGGTTTGCGGGGACACGGTGCGGGAGGTCTCTTTCGCCGACTCCAGCCTCCAGTACTGCCCCACCTGCCAGACCGGCGGCAAGCCCCTCGCTGACCGTCGGTTGTCCCGACTCGTACGGTGAGTAACGACACCTCCCGACTACGGAGAGGAATCGGCCTGAGCGCGCCGAACCTCCCGGTCCGCGGCTCTACCGAGGCCGCCGTCCATCGGTATAGTGGCTCGGTCCCCGGCTTCGAAACTGGTGCGGAGCCGGCCGGATCCCAAGCTGGCACCACCGGGCGGGTTGTCCTTCGGGTCGCCGTCCGACCCGGAGCCCGCGTGGGAGACTGGAACGGTGGGCGACCCGGGCCCTCACGGCGAGTGAGGGCGCGTGTCATGCGGGAGGACATGGGTTGAGGTGACGGCAAGCCTCCAGCGCCCGGTAACCAACACAGGCCGGAGCAAGAGCGTGCGGCACGTCGACAGCTTCGAGATCCAGCCGCCGACTCCGCCGTCGCACAACGGCGTACCCCGGTCGGCGTGGGCCCGTGCCCGCCGTCGCGTCTCCCGCTGGCACCGCCCCTACATCGCGGTGCTGCTCCTGCTCGACTACGGTTCGGCGGCCCTGGCGAGTTTCCTCGCGATCAATGTCTTCGAACAGGCCTCCTCCGGCTTCTACGGCGCGGAGCAGAACCCGGCCTGGTTCCACACCGTCGCCTTCGGCCTCCTGCCCCTCGGCTGGTTGATCATCCTGTGGGGCAACCGGGCGTATGACCGGCGCTACCTCGGCCTCGGCCCGGACGAGTTCAAGCGGGTGGTCCGGGCCGGCGTCACCGTCGCCGCCACGGTCTCCTTCATCGCCTTCGCGACGAGGACCCTGCTCTCCCGGTGGACGGTCGGTTTCGCCCTGCTCGGGGCCCTGCTGCTGATCCTGCTCTGCCGCTTCCTGGCCCGGTTCGCCCTGCACGCCGTGCGCCGCCGCGCGGGCCACGCCGGGCACCGGATGGTGCTGGTGGGCACCCTGCCGGAGACGCTGGAGGTCTACACCGCGGTCACCCGCAACCCGGACGCCGGGCTGGTGCCGGTCGCCATCCACATCACCGACGGGTACGCCGCGGCCCGCGGCATGGAGACCCCGGTGCCGGTCTACGCCGGCCGGGACGTGCTCGCCCTGGTCCGGGAGGTCGGCGGGGACACCATCGCCGTCTGCGGCTCGGCCAGCGCCGAGCCGGGCGAGCTGCGCCGGCTGGCCTGGCAACTGGAGGGCTCCGGCGTCGACCTGGTGGTCGCCCCGCAGCTCACCGACATCGCCGGGCCGCGGGTGCACATCCGGCCGATCGAGGGCCTGCCGCTGCTGTACGTCGAGGAGCCGACCCTGTCGGGTCCGGCGCTGCTGGCCAAGAACCTGCTGGACCGGGTCGCCGCCGGGCTGGGCCTGCTGCTGCTGGTGCCGCTCTTCCTCGCCGTCGCCATCGCGATCCGGATCTCCGACCGCGGGCCGGTCTTCTTCCGCCAGCCCCGGGTCGGCCACGAGGGGCGGACCTTCCGGGTCTGGAAGTTCCGCACCATGTACGTCGACGCCGAGGAGCGGCTGGCCGGCCTGGTCGACCAGAACGAGACCGACGGCATGCTGTTCAAGATGAAGGAGGACCCCCGGGTCTTCCCGGTGGGCCGCTTCCTGCGCGCCTCGTCGCTGGACGAGCTGCCCCAG
Source organism: Micromonospora sp. NBC_00898 (assembly GCF_045207895.1). NCBI lineage: Bacteria > Bacillati > Actinomycetota > Actinomycetes > Micromonosporales > Micromonosporaceae > Micromonospora > Micromonospora sp. NBC_00898. Next base: position 6,077,493 of record NZ_CP108775.1, on the reverse strand, counting down.
TTGATCAACGTGCTCTGGGGCGAGATGTCCCTGGTCGGGCCGCGTCCGCTTCCGGCCGACGACGGCGACTTCCTCGGCGACGTCCGCCGCCGGCTGCTGGTCCGCCCGGGTATGACCGGGCTGTGGCAGGTCTCCGGCCGATCCGACCTGTCCTGGGACGAGGCGGTCCGGCTCGACCTCTACTACGTCGACAACTGGTCGCTGGCGTACGACCTGAGCATCCTATGGCGCACGGTGGGCGTGGTGCTGGCCCGCAAGGGCGCGTACTAGCGCCCGGGCCCGCCACCCGTCAGGATCGCTGCGTGGGTGGCAACCTCTCCGCCGTGTTCGGCGTCGTCTCACTGGTCACCGCGCTGGCCGCGGCGCTCTGGGCGGTGCTGCGGCTGCGCGCCCGTCGGGGCATCGCCACGGCCACCCAGCGGGCCACGTATGAGGTGCTGCACACCGCCGGCCTGGCTGCCGAGCCGCTGCGCGGGGGGTTGAGCGCGGCGGGCGCGGCGAAGGCCGTACGTCACCTGCGGACCCTGGTGGGTGCGGCCGGGCTGGCCTTGACGGACCGGGCGGCGCTGCTCGCCCTCGACGGGCGCGGCGCGCACCACGGCGACCAACTGCTCGCGGCGGCCCGGCGGGCGGCGGCGGCCGGGCGCTCGACGGTGCTACGCGAGTCGGAGCTGCACTGCGACCTGGTGGACTGCCCGGTCCGCGGCGCGGTGGTGGCCCCGCTGAGCGCGGACGGGCGGGTGGTCGGGGCGCTGGTGGCGATCGCCGACGGCCAGCCGGCGCCCGGGCTGGTGCAGGCCACCCTGGAGACCGCGCACTGGGCCGGCGACCAGCTCGCCCTGGCCGAGCTGGACTCGTCCCGGGAACGGCTGGCGCGGGCCGAGGTGCGCGCTCTGCGCGCCCAGATCAGCCCGCACTTCATCTACAACGCGCTGACCGCGATCGGCTCGTTCGTCCGGACCGATCCGGAGCGGGCCCGGGAGTTGATCCTGGAGTTCGCCGAGTTCACCCGCTACTCGTTCCGGGCGCACGGCGAGTTCACCACCCTCGCGGAGGAGCTGCGCTCGATCGACCGCTACCTGACCATCGAGCGGGCCCGATTCGGTGACCGGCTCCAGGTGCGGCTGCAGATCGCCCCGGAGGTGCTGCCGGTCACCCTGCCGTTCCTCTGCCTCCAGCCGCTGGTGGAGAACGCGGTCCGGCACGGGTTGTCCCGCAAGCCGGGCACCGGCATGGTGAGCATCGAGGCCCGGGACGCGGGCGCGGAATGCCACATCACGGTGGAGGACGACGGAGTGGGGATGGATCCGACGACGCTCACCGCCGGCATCGCCGAGCTGGCCGGCGCCGGCAGCGACCCGACCGACGACCCGGGCCAGCACGTCGGCCTCTCCAACGTCGACGAGCGGCTGCGGTCGGCCTTCGGGGACCGGTTCGGCCTGGTCGTGGAGACGGGCCTCGGCTCGGGTACGAAGGTGAGCATGCGGGTACCGAAGTTCCACCCCGGCGTGCGGGCGAGCTCATGAATCAGACCGGGTTCCTCCGGGTGCTGGCGGTGGACGACGAACCGCCGGCGCTGGACGAGCTGGCGTACCACCTGCGGGCCGACCCTCGGGTGGCCCGGCTGCACACGGCGGGCGACGCCACCGAGGCGCTGCGGGTACTCCGGGACGGCGACGTGGATGTGGTCTTCCTGGACATCAGGATGCCCGGGCTGGACGGAATGGAACTGGCGCGGGTGCTGCGCCGGTTCGCCCGGCCGCCGGCGATCGTCTTCGTCACCGCGTACGACGACGGCGCGGTCGACGCCTTCGACCTGGGCGCCACCGACTACGTGCGCAAGCCGGTGCGGGCGGAACGGCTGGCCGAGTCGCTGCGCCGGGTGATCGGCTCCCGGGTGGTCCCGTCGCATCCGGCGGCGCTGGCCCGGGCGGAGGAGGATCCGACCATCCCGATCGAGCTGGCCGGGACGACCCGGATGCTGCCCCGGTCGGCGGTGCGCTGGGTGGAGGCGCAGGGGGACTACGCCCGGCTGCACACCGCGGACGGCTCGCACCTGGTCCGGGTGTCGCTGGCGACCCTCGCCGAGCGCTGGGCGGACGCCGGGTTCGTCCGGGTCCACCGGTCGTACCTGGTGCAGTTGAAGCTGATCGCGGAGCTGCGGCTGGTCAACTCCGGCTACGTGGTCGTGATCGACGGGGCGGAGCTGCCGGTGAGCCGCCGGCACACCCGCGAGTTGAAGGACAAGCTGGTCCGGGCGGCGAAACAGGACTGGAATCGCTGAGCCGGGAATAACCACCGCAATGGCGTACGTTGTACGGTAGGCCGTACGACACCAGTGGGAGGTCGCCCGTGTCCGCAACCCCGTCCGCCACCGCCGTGACCACGTTCGACGCCGCAGCCGAGTTCGACCGTCAGGTCGGGACGCTGCTCCGGCTCGGCTACCCGAAGCTGGCCGGGCTCACCGAGGAGGACTTCACCACGCTGGTCACCCCGCTCCGCGCCGCGGCCGTCGGCGGCCCGCCCGGTGGTGCCGGACACCGGCCGCCCACCGACGCCCGGGTGCCGTTCCTGCTGGTGATCACCCGCAACCTCGTGCCGGAGCAGGCGCGACTCGGGCTCACCACGCTCGCCGGCAAGCGGAAGCCCGGCTTCCTGGACCGCAACTTTCCCGCCGCCGACCTGCCGACCTTCGACCCGATCAAGGAGCTGGAGGCGCCGGCCGGACCGGCGTACCTGCTCTTCGACGTGGACCGGGGCGAGGAGTTCCGCAACCTGCCGCCGTCGGCCGCGCTGGAGGGGATGACCGCCCAGGACCGGCTGCCGCTCACCATCGACGAAGGGATCGCCTTCGTCACCCAGCACCCCGCCGCGCTCGCGTCCAACCGGTGCTTCTCGCTGGTCGGCTCCCGCTGCGGCGACAAGCGGGTACCGGCGCTCTGGATCAGCCAGGGCGCGCCGAAGCTCGGCTGGTGCTGGTACGGCAACCCGCACACCTGGCTCGGCTCCGCCACCGCCCACCCGGTCCGGGTGGGCCCGGCCTGACCACCGCCGGGTCGGTCGGGGAAGGTGACTCCGGTCGTCCACAGCGAACTCGCCCTCATCCACCGGGTTATCCACAGGAGTGAGGCGTTCTCCACAGGTTGTTCACAAGGCGAGCCACCGATCTCCACGGCTGGTCCCTACAGTCGGACGCCATGAAGGAACGCCGGGTACTGGTGGTCGAGGACGAACGGACCATCGCCGAGTCGGTCGCCGCCCGACTACGCGCGGAGGGCTTCACGGTGGACATCGCCGGGGACGGCCCGAGCGCCGTCGACCGGTTCCGGGCCGGACAGCACGATCTCGTCGTCCTCGACGTGATGCTGCCCGGCTTCGACGGGCTGGAGGTGTGCCGGCGGATCCAGTCCGACCGCCCGGTGCCGGTGCTGATGCTCACCGCCCGGGACGACGAGACCGACCTGCTGGTCGGGTTGGCGGTCGGCGCGGACGACTACCTGACCAAGCCGTTCTCCATGCGCGAGCTGGCGGCCCGGGTGCACGTGCTGCTGCGCCGGGTGGAGCGGGCGGCCGCCATTCCGCCGGCCACCCTGCGGCTGGGCGACATCGAGATCAGCCCGGCGGAGCGGCGGGTGGTCAAGGACGGCGCCGAGGTGCACCTGACCCCCACCGAGTTCGACCTGCTGGTGCACCTGGCCGGCCGGCCGCGCACGGTGCTGCCCCGGGAACGACTGCTCGCCGAGGTGTGGGGCTGGGCCGACGGTGCCGGCACCCGTACCGTCGACAGCCACGTCAAGGCGTTGCGCCGCAAGCTCGGCGCGGACCTCATCCGGACGGTGCACGGCGTCGGGTACGCGCTGGAGGTGCCCGCGTGACCGGCCGCCTGGTGGACCGGCTGAACCGAGTGCTGCCCAGACCGCTCGACCCGGTCCGCTCGATCAAGATGAAGCTCGGCGTCCTGCTGGTCGCCTCCTGGACGGTCGCCGTCGGCTACTTCTGGTACGGCGTCGGCTGGCTCCCGCCCGGCACGGCGCTGACCGCGATCGGCATCGCCCTGCTGACCGCCCAGGTGCTCGCCCACGGCATGACCTCCCCGCTGCGCGAGATGACCGCCGCCGCCGGGGCGATGGCCCGGGGCGACTACACCCGCCGGGTGCGGGCCACCTCCCGCGACGAGGTGGGCGAGCTGGCCCAGGCGTTCAACAAGATGGCCGCCGACCTGGCGGCCGCCGACCAGCGCCGGCGCGAGCTGATCGCGAACGTCTCGCACGAGTTGCGTACCCCGATCAGCGCCCTCCAAGGTGTGTTGGAGAACCTGGTCGACGGGGTCGCCACCCCGGAGCCGGCGGCGCTGCGCGCCGCGCTCACCCAAGCCGAACGGCTCGGGCACCTCGTCGCCGACCTGCTCGACCTGTCCCGGCTCGACGCCGGCGTGGTGCCCCTGCGCCGGGTCCGGGTGGACGTCGCCGACTTCCTCGACGAGGCGGTGGAGCACGCCGTCGCGACGGCGGCCGGCACCGGGCAGGACGTCCATTTCCGACTCCGGCCGCTGGCCGCCCCGCTGACCGTGCACGCCGACCCGTGGCGGCTGCACCAGGTCTTCGCCAATCTGCTCGACAACGCCGCCCGGCACAGCCCGCCCGGCGGGACCGTGCTCGTCGCCGCCGAGGAGCGGGCGGGGCAGCTGCACGTCGAGGTCAGCGACGAGGGCGAGGGCATCCCGGCGGCGGAACGCTCCCGGGTGTTCGAACGGTTCACCCGGGGCGAGCGGGCCGCCAGCGGCGGCACCGGGCTGGGCCTGGCCATCGCCCGCTGGGTGGTCGAACTGCACGGCGGCTCCATCCGGGTGGCCGACCCACCCACCGCCGAGACCGGCACCCGCCCCGGCTGCCGGATCGAGGTCACCCTGCCGCGTACCGAACCCGCCCGAGAAGAGGCCGCATGACCACCGCACCCCCGCCGCGACCGCCCGTGGACCCCCGACTGGCGCTGCCCGGCCCGGCGGCCCTGCGCTCGCAGCTCACCACACCGCCCGCGACGACCGGCCCCGTGCCGCAGCCGTCCGCGTGGAAGCGGCGCTGGCCGGGAGCCACCGGAGCGGCCCGGCCGGCGGTGCTCGGGGCGGTGGCGGCGGCCGCCGGGGTGAGCGCGTCGGTGGTGCCGGTGGACCGTCCGGGGCTGGGTTGGCTGGTGGCCGCCCTGGCCGGGAGCGCCGCACTCGGCACCGCCGCCGCGAAGCCCCGGACCGGCCCCGCGGCGCCAGGCGTACCGGAGAAGAGCGTCACCACCGCGGGGGCCGGCGCGGCCGCCCGTCCCGACGCCACGGGGGCGTCGGGCCGGGCGGTCCGGCTGACCTGGGCCGTCGCCACCGTCGCCCTGGCCGGGGTGGGCACGGTACGCGCCGCCGACTGGCTCTTCGCGTTCTGCGTGCTCGCCGCGGTCGGCACCGCCTCGCTCGCCGTGTCCGGCGGCCGGACCCCGCTCGGCGTGCTGACGGCGGGGGTGCTGCCGCCGATCGCCGCCCTGCGGGCACTGCCGTGGGCGGCCCGCGGCCTGCCCCGGCCGCGGCCGGACGGTCCGAGCGTCGGCCGGAGCCTGGTCAGCGTCGGCGTCACGGCCGCGCTGCTCCTCCTCTTCGGGCTGCTCTTCTCCTCCGCCGACGCGGTCTTCGCCGATCTGGTTGCCGAGGCGCTGCCGGACGTCTCCCCGCCGGGCGTGTTCGGCTGGGTGTTCCGGCTGCTGCTCGTCGGCGCGGTGCTGCTCGGTGGGGCGTACCTGCTGGCCGCGCCGCCGGACCTGGAGCTGCGGGCCGGACCGGCCCGGACGGTCCGGCGGCTGGAGTGGGCGCTGCCGCTGGCCCTGCTCGACGCGCTCTTCGCCGCGTTCGTGCTGGTGCAGCTCGCCGTCCTGTTCGGCGGTTCCGGCCACGTGCTGCGCACCGCCGGCCTCACCTACGCCGAGTACGCCCGCGGTGGCTTCTGGCAGCTGCTGACGGTCTCCGCGCTGACCCTGCTGGTGATCGCCGGGGCCACCCGCTGGGCGCCCCGACGCAGCCGCGCCGACCGGGTGCTGATCCGGGTGCTGATCGGCGGGCTCACCGTGCTGAGCCTGGTGGTCGTCGCCTCCGCGCTCTACCGGATGCGGGTCTACACCGACGCGTACGGGGCGACCCGGCTGCGGCTGGTGGTGGCCACCGTCGAGCTCTGGCTCGGGCTGCTCTTCGTGCTCGTGGGAGTGGCCACGGTCCGGCTCCGGGGCGACTGGCTGCCCCGGCTCGTGCTCGGCGCGGCGGTGGTCGCGCTGCTGGGTCTGGCGGTGGTGAACCCGGACCGGTTGATCGCCGACTGGAACGTGGACCGCTACCAGCGGATCGACCGGCTGGACGTGGGCTACCTGTCGCAGCTGTCCGCCGACGCCGTACCGGCGCTGGACCGGCTGCCGGAGCCGCTGCGGTCCTGCGCGCTGCGGGACATCGCCGGGCAGCTGCCGGCGGACGGGTGGCGCAGCGGAAACCTCGGCCGGGCCCGGGCCCGCGCGCTGCTCGGACCCGACCCGGCCGAGGCGGACGTCGTGGCCTGCCCGAACCTGCGCTGGTGAGCCAGGGGGGCGGTGCACCCGGACCGCTGAGCGCCGCCCCTTGACATTCCCGGCGGGCGGGCGAGACTGCCGGGGATGACCGGAGCGGAGGAACAGGACCGCCCGGGGCGGCCCGGGGTCGCCCCGGTGCCGACGCCGCGCCCGCCGGGGCCGCCCCGGCGGACCCGGATCGTGCTGGCCGAGGTGTCCCGCCGGGACAGCCCTGCCGACCGCACCCGCACCGAGCTGGCCCAGCAGACCCGGGTCGGCGAGGCGCTGGTCCAGGGCCTGGTCCGGGCGCAGCTCGCGCTGGCGCTCCGGCTGAGCCTGGTGGTGCTGATCGCGCTCGGCGGACTGCCCTGGCTCTTCGCCATCGCGCCCTCGGTCGGCCGGCTCACCGTGCTCGGGGTCAACCTGCCATGGCTGCTGCTCGGGGTGGCCTCGTTCCCGTTCCTGATCGCGGTCGGCTGGGCGTACGTGCGGTGGGCGGAACGGAACGAGCAGGACTTCACCGACCTGGTCCAGCGGCCGGAGCGCTGAGGTGGGCAACGGGTACGTGGTCCCCGCGATCGTGGCGGTCACCCTGGTCACCGTCGGGATCGGCTTCTACGGGCTGCGGCTGGCGCGGACCACCTCCGACTTCCTGGTCGCCTCCCGGGCGATCAGCCCGACCTGGAACGCCGCCGCGATCGGCGGGGAGTACCTCTCCGCGGCGAGCTTCCTGGGCGTGGCCGGGCTGATCCTCAAATACGGCGTGGACGTGCTCTGGTACCCGGTCGGTTTCGCCGCCGGATACCTGGCGCTGCTGCTCTTCGTGGCGGCCCCGCTGCGTCGGTCGGGGGCGTTCACCCTGCCGGACTTCTGCGAGGTGCGGCTGGGCTCCCGGCGGCTGCGGAAACTGGCCACCGTCTTCGTGATCTTCATCGGCTGGCTCTACCTGGTGCCGCAGTTGCAGGGCGCCGGGCTGACCCTGGCCACGGTGGCCGGCTCGCCGTACCCGGTGGGTGCGCTGCTGGTCGCGGTGGTGGTCACCGGGAACGTGGCGCTCGGCGGGATGCGGGCGATCACCTTCGTCCAGGCCTTTCAATACTGGCTGAAGCTGACCGCGCTGGCCGTACCGGCGATCTTCCTGGCGTTGCAGTGGCAGGCCGACGCCCGCCCGGCGGTGACCCCGCCCGACGGGCCGGCGTTCCGGACCGCGACCACCGTCGTGGTCGAGCACCGCGCCACCCTCACCCTCACCGACGGCGACGTCCGAGAGGTACGCCCGGGCGACCGCCTCGAATTCGCGGCCGGCGACCCGGTGCCGGAGGTCGCCGGCACGGCCACCCGGGCGACGGACTGGCTGCTGCCCGACACCGCCGGGGACGACGACCGGGGGCTCTTCGCGACGTACTCGCTGATCCTGGCCACCTTCCTCGGCACCATGGGCCTGCCGCACGTGCTGGTGCGCTTCTACACCAACCCGGACGGCGCGGCGGCCCGCCGCACCACACTGGTGGTGCTCGCCCTGGTCGGGGTCTTCTACCTGCTGCCCACGATCTACGGCGTGCTGGGCCGGATCTACACGCCGCAACTGCTGGTGACGGGGCAGACCGACGCGGTGGTGGTGCTGCTGCCCGGGGCGACGCTCGGGGGCGGCACGACCGGGCGGCTGCTGGCCGCGCTGGTCGCCGCCGGGGCGTTCGCCGCCTTCCTCTCCACCTCGTCCGGGCTGCTCACCAGCGTCGCCGGGGTGATTTCCACGGACGTGTTCGGGCGCGGCTCGGTACGCGGCTTCCGGCTGGCCACGGTGATCGCCGGCGGGGTGCCGGCGGTGCTCGCGCTGAACGTCTCCGGGCTGGACGTCTCCCAGGTGGTGGGGCTGGCCTTCGCGGTGGCCGCGTCGAGTTTCTGCCCGCTGCTGGTGCTGGGCATCTGGTGGCGCGGGCTGACCGACCTGGGCGCGGCGGCCGGGGTGCTGGTCGGCGGTGGCGCGGCGATCGGCGCCGTGCTGGTCACGGTCCTCGGGCCGCCGCTGAGCGGGTGGCCGGCGACGCTGACCACCCAGCCGGCGGCGTGGACGGTGCCGCTGGCGTTCACCGTGATGGTGGCGGTGTCGGTGGCCACCCGCCGCCGGCTCCCCGCCGACGTCGGCGCGACGATGCTGCGCCTGCACGCCCCGGAGACGCTGCGACTCTGACCCGTCGGTCTCGACTGCCGGAACGCCTGGCCGGGCTGGACGTGCTGCCGCTGGACCGCTGACCGGGTACGACCCGGGCCGCGATCGGCCTCCTGCCCGGGTAGGAGATCGAGGTCGTTCCGTGGCCGGAGAGATCACTGGCACCGGCGGACTAACGTCGGGACATGACCCAAGAGCACCCCGCGCTCGCGTTGCGCGGCCTGGCCAAGCGGTTCGACACCAAGGTGGCGGTCGCCGGGGTCGACCTGGACGTGCCGGCCGGCTCGTTCTACGGGCTGCTCGGCCCGAACGGGGCGGGCAAGACGACGACCCTCTCCATGGCCGTCGGCCTGCTGCGGCCCGACGCCGGCCAGGCCCGGGTGCTCGGGTACGACGTGTGGGCCGACCCGGTCCGCGCCAAGAGCCTGCTCGGCGTGATGCCGGACGGCGTACGGCTCTTCGACCGGCTCAGCGGGGCGGAGCTGCTGGCGTACCACGGTCTGCTGCGCGGCATGGACCCGGCGGTGGTCGACCAGCGGGCGGCGGAACTGCTCGACGTGCTGGCGCTCACCGACGCCGGCCGGACCCTGGTGGTGGACTACTCGGCCGGCATGAAGAAGAAGATCGGCCTGGCCTGCGCGCTGCTGCACGGGCCCCGGCTGCTGGTGCTGGACGAGCCGTTCGAGGCGGTCGACCCGGTGTCGGCGGCGCTGATCCGCGACATCCTGCACCGGTACGTCACCGGCGGCGGCACGGTGGTCTTCTCCAGCCACGTGATGGAGGTCGTCGAGCGGCTCTGCTCGCACGTGGCGATCCTCGCCGACGGGACCATCAAGCGGGTCGGCACGCTCGACCAGGTGCGCGGGGACCGACCCCTGGAGGAGGTCTTCGTCGAGGTGGTCGGCGGACGGACCGCGACGGGCGAGGAGCTGTCGTGGCTGTCCCGGTGACCGCGCCGGCCGAGCCGGCCCGGCGGGTCTCCGCCCGGCACTTCGTCCGGCTCAAGCTGCGGGTGCTCGGCAACAACTTCCGCGGCCAGGGCTGGCGGATCGCCCTCTTCGTGGTCGGCATGCTGGGCGGGCTCTGGTTCGCCGCCGGCGGCTTCTTCGCGCTGGCGGCGCCCGGCCTGGCCGGCGAGCCCCGGTACGCGCTGCTGACCGCCGCCTTCGGCGGGGGCCTGCTGGTGTTCGGCTGGCTGCTGCTGCCGCTGGTCTTCTTCGGCGTGGACGAGACGCTCGACCCGGCCCGGTTCGCGCTGCTGCCGCTGAGCCGCCGCACCCTGGTCACTGGCCTGTTCGCGGCCGCCCTGGTCAGCGTGCCGGTGCTGGCGACGCTGGTGGCGGTGTCCGGGCTGGTGGTCACCGCCGGCGCGTTGGGCGGCTGGGCGGCCGGCCTGGTCGCGGTCGTCGGGGTGGTCGCCGGGCTGCTGCTCTGCGTGGCGGCGGCCCGTGCGGTGACCAGCGCCTTCGCCACCATGCTCCGCTCCCGCCGGGTACGCGACCTGGCCGCCGTGCTGCTGGCCGTGGTCGCCGCCCTGCTCGGGCCGTTGCAGATCGCGGTGCTGGCGGCGGTCCGACAGGCCGACTGGGACCGGCTGACCGGGGTGGCCCGGGTGATCGGCTGGACCCCGTTCGGGGCGCCGTGGACCGCCGGCATCGACGTGGCCGAGGGGCGGGTGTGGGCCGGCCCGGTCAAGCTGCTGATCACCGCGCTGACCATCGGCGCGCTGCTGCTGTGGTGGTCGCGGTCGCTGGAGTCGGCGATGGTCGGCACCGTCAGCGCCGGCCCGGCCCGCGAGCCGCGCGGTCCGTTCGCCCGCGACGGGCGGGCCGCAGCCGGTGGGGCGGTCGCTCAACTCTTCCCGCGCGCCGTCGGCTGGGCCCGGCGGGACCGGTTCGGCGCCCTGGTCGCCCGGGAGTGCCGCTACTGGTGGCGGGACGCCCGGCGACGGGCCAACCTGATCACCATCGCGGTGGTCGGCATCTTCGTGCCGGTGATGGTCAACCTGGGCGGCTCCCGGCTCGCCACCGACGGCGGGCAGGCGTTCGGCGAGGCCACCGCGGACTCCTCGCCGGTCCTGGTCAGCCTCTCGATGCTCTTCGTCGGGGTGCTCGCCTCGGTGACCCTGGCCAACCAGTTCGGCTTCGACGGCAGCGCGTACGCGGCGAACGTGGTGGCCGGCGTGCCGGGGCGGCTGGAGCTGCGGGCCCGGATGACCGCGTTCTCGCTGTACGTGGTGCCGATCCTGGGCGTGGTCGCGGTCGTCCTCGCCACGCTGCTCGGGCACCCGGCCTGGCTGGGCGTGATGGCCGGCGCGCTGCTCGCCGCGTACGGCAGCGGGCTGGCGATCAACGGCTTCGTCTCGGTGCTCGGCGCGTACGCGCTGCCGGAGACGAGCAACCCGTTCGCGATGAACACCGGCGCCGGGGTGGCGAAGAGTTTCCTCACCCTGCTGTCCATGGTCGCCTCGGCGGCCGCGGCGGTGCCGACGGTGGTGGCCGCGGCGCTGCTGGGCGACCTCTGGCTCTGGCTGGCCCTGCCGGTCGGCCTGGCGTACGGGCTGGGCGCGGCGCTGCTCGGCTCGTACCTGGCCGGCGACGTGCTGGACCGCCGCCAGCCGGACCTGCTGGCCGCCGTCACCCCCCGCCGCTGACCGGTCTCTGGTCCCTCTCGGCGGGCGCGTTCACCACCGTCTGGCGTTCCGGCGCCGGTCGCCGAGCGGATCGGCGTCCGGCTGCTCGGGTCGCAGCGCCAGACATGCCGGCGAGCGATATGACTGACAGGCATAATTATGACGCTCAGGCATATCGCTCTCCGGTACGCCGGCTTCCGCCCGCTGGCGGCCGAGCGCCGGCGCAAGGAACCGGCCACGGTCCGCGCGACGCCCGACACCACGGGCACGGCCGTCGCGATGCCCCGCCGACCTGCACGACCGCTTCCTCGGTTGGGCGCGGGCCCGGGGCGGCACAATGTTTCACGTGAATCATGAGCCGGGTGCCGAGATCCACCACACCGACCCGTTCGCCGTGCCGGCCGGGCAGCGTTCCCCGGTACGCCGGCTGCGCGGGCGGCTCGCCACCCCGGTCACCCTCTGGACCGCGCCGGGGCCGGCCGGGCTGACCGTCTCGTCCACCCTGGTCGCCGAGGGCGAACCGGACCGGCTGCTCGGGCTGGTCGACCCGGAGGCGGACCTGTGGGCCGCGATCGAGGAGGCGGGCCGCTTCGCGGTCTGCCCGCTGGGCCCGTCGCACCGGCAGCTCGCCGACCGGTTCGCCGGCCTCTTCCCGTCCCCCGGCGGTCTCTTCGCCACCGGGCCGTGGACCGAGACCCCCTACGGCCCGGTGCCGGCCGACGGCGGCGGGTGGGCTGGCTGCCGGCTCGACACCGCCCGGGAGTACGGCTGGGGGCTGCTGGTCGAGGCCACCATCGAGGCGGTCGACCTGGTCGAGGAGACCGCCCCGCTGCTGCACTACCGGGGCCGGTACCGCGAGCTGACCGACTGAGCGGCGACCGGTCAACGGAGTGACCTGAGTCACTCGGCGCAGCCGGACCACCGTTCGGCGCAACCGGCGACCGACGTCGATCCCGGCCTTCCCCGGCGGGGAGCGCGCTCCTTACCGTGCGCGAAACTCCCCACGCCTGTGAAGGTGGTGATCCACAGATGTCCACGGACACACCCGCGTCCGCGCCGGCCGAATCCGCCGCGGAGCGGTACCTCGCCGTACAGCGGTCGGACGAGTTCGCCGGGTTGCGGCGCGCGCTACGCGGCTTCGTCTTCCCGATGACCGTCGCGTTCTTCCTGTGGTACGCGCTCTACGTCATCCTCTCCGCGTACGCGCGGGGCTTCATGGGCGCGAAGCTCATCGGCAACATCAACGTCGCCCTCGTCTTCGGCCTGCTCCAGTTCGTCTCGACGTTCGTGATCGCCTGGCTCTACTCGCGGTTCGCCGACCGGCGGATCGACCCGGTCGCCGACCGGATCCGCGCCGAGATCGGGGAGGTGACCCATGAGCACGGTCCTCGCGGCTGAGGCGGGCAGCACCACCGCCCGGAACCTCACCATCACGCTCTTCCTGATCTTCGTGGCGATCACGCTGGCCATCACCGTCTGGGCCAGCCGGCAGACGAAGACGGCGACCGACTTCTACGCCGGCGGTCGTTCCTTCTCCGGCTTCCAGAACGGCATGGCGATCGGCGGCGACTACATGTCGGCCGCCTCCTTCCTGGGCATCGCCGGGATCATCGCCCTCTACGGCTACGACGGCTTCCTCTACTCCATCGGCTTCCTGGTGGCCTGGCTGGTGGCGCTGCTGCTCGTCGCCGAACTGCTGCGCAACTCCGGCCGATACACGATGGCCGACGTGCTGGCGTTCCGGATGCGCCAGCGCCCGGTCCGCACGGCCGCCGCGGTCTCCACCATCACGGTGTCGATCTTCTACCTGCTGGCCCAGATGGTCGGCGCGGGCGCGCTGGTAGCGCTGCTGCTCGGCATCAAGCCGGGCACCACCTTCCTCGGCATGGACGCCGACACGGCCAAGATCGCCACCATCATCATGGTCGGCGCCCTGATGATCATCTACGTCACCGTGGGCGGCATGAAGGGCACCACGTACGTCCAGATCGTCAAGGCCTTCCTGCTGATGACCGGCGCGGTCGTGATGACCCTGCTGGTGCTGGCGAAGTACAAGTTCAACCTGTCCTCGCTGCTCGGCGACGCCGCCTCCGCCTCCGGCAAGGGCGCGAACTTCCTCGAACCCGGCCTGCGGTACGGCGTGGAGACGCCCGGCGACGCGCTGAAGACCTTCTACAGCAAGATGGACCTGCTCTCGCTCGGCATCGCGCTGGTGCTCGGCACCGCCGGCCTGCCGCACATCCTGATCCGCTTCTACACCGTGCCGACCGCCAAGGCGGCCCGGAAGAGCGTGCTCTGGGCGATCGGCATCATCGGCACGTTCTACCTGCTCACCCTGGCCCTCGGCTTCGGCGCGGCCGCCCTGGTCGGCGGGAAGGCGATCACCGCGCAGGACAAGGCCGGCAACACCGCCGCGCCGCAGCTCGCGGAGGCACTGGGCAAGGACTTCTTCGGCGGCAGCCTGGGCGGTGCCACCCTGCTGGCGATCATCGCGGCGGTCGCCTTCGCCACCATCCTGGCGGTGGTCGCCGGGCTCACCCTGGCCTCCTCGTCCAGCCTGGCGCACGACTTCTACGCCAACGTGATCAAGAACGGGCAGGCGTCCGAGCGGCAGGAGGTGACCGTCGCGCGGATCTCCGCCCTGGTCATCGGCGCGATCTCGATCGCGCTGTCGATCTACGCGCAGAGCCTGAACGTGGCGTTCCTGGTGGCGCTGGCCTTCGCCGTCGCCGCCTCCGGCAACCTGCCGGCGATCCTCTACAGCCTGTTCTGGCGGCGGTTCAACACCTCCGGCGCGGTCTGGGCGATCTACGGCGGCCTGCTCGCCGCCGTGGTGCTGGTCTTCTTCTCCCCGGTGGTCTCCGGGGCGCCGACGGCCATGTTCCCCAAGCACGACTGGCACTGGTTCCCGCTGTCCAACCCGGGCCTCATCTCCATCCCGTTCGGCTTCCTCTGCGGCTGGATCGGGACGCTGCTCTCCAAGGAGAACGACGAGGAGAAGTACGCGGAGCTGGAGGTCCGCGCCCTCACCGGCGCGGGTGCCCACTGACGCTCACCTGTTAAAAGGGGCCCCCTGCTATACGTGAGGCGTTAACAGGGGGCCCCTGCCTGCGTCCCGGCGCTGAGTAGGCTGGCCGGCATGAAGGTAGAGCCCCGCTTCGGACCCGGACACCGAATCCTCGTCACCGGCGGAGCCGGCTTCGTGCCGTCCCACCTGGTCGACGCCCTCATCGCCCGCGGCTGCACCGTCGTGGTACTGGACAACTTCGTCACGGGTTCCAAGGACAACGTCGCCCACCTGTTCGAGAGGCCGACCTTCACCCTGGTCGAGGCGGACATCTCCGAGGGGCTGCCGACCGACCACCCGGCGCTGGCCGAGCGCTTCGACGCGATCCTGCACATGGCCTCCCCGGCCAGCCCCACCGACTTCGAGAAGCTGCCGGTGGAGATCCTTCGGGTCGGCTCGGTGGCCACCCTGCACCTGCTGGAGCGGGCCACCGCCGACGGCGCCCGGTTCCTGATGGCCTCCACCTCCGAGGCGTACGGGGACCCGAAGGAGCACCCGCAGCGCGAGACGTACTGGGGCAACGTCAACCCGATCGGCGTGCGCAGCGTCTACGACGAGGCGAAGCGCTTCTCGGAGGCGGCCACCATGGCGTACCACCGCAGCCGGGGCACGGACACCGCGATCGTGCGGATCTTCAACACGTACGGCCCGCGGATGCGCCCGGACGACGGCCGGGCGATCCCGACCTTCATCTCCCAGGCGCTGCGTGGCGAGCCGATCACCGTGCACGGCACCGGCAACCAGACCCGCTCGATCTGCTACGTCGACGACCTGGTGCGCGGCATCCTGCTGCTGCTCGACTCCACCGAGACGGGCCCGATCAACTGCGGCACCGAGCACGAGATGTCGATGCGGCAACTCGCCGAGCTGATCGTGTCACTCTCCGGAAGCAGCTCCGAGGTGAGCTACATCACCCGCAGCGCGGACGACCCGGAGATGCGCCGGCCGGACCTCACCCTCGCCCGGGAACTGCTCGGATACGAGCCCACGGTGGCGCCCGAAGACGGCCTCGGACGCACGATCGAGTATTTCCGCGAGCGGCTAGGGTACTGATCCAGGCTGGAAGGACGCTGACACCGGCCGCACCTGAGAGCGCCACTGGCTCGAGCGACCTACCCTCGGTTACATGTCAGCGACCGCCTCTGTCGGCCTCCCGCTCCCGTACCTGGTCCGGAGCGCGGGTCGCGCCCAGGTCCCCGGCTCCGGCCGGGGCGCCGCCGGGCGCGCCCGCGCCACCGAGGCCCAGTGGTATCCGTCGTACGACGAGGAGCCGCGCCCCGGCGGCCCCGCCGGGCCGGGCGGGCCCTCCGGTCCGGGCGGCCCGGGCGGCGGCGCCGGCGGGCCGGGACGACGTGGCCCGCGCCCGCGCTGGGGCCGGATCGGTCTGGTGGCCGGCGTCGCGGTGCTGGTGCTCGCGCTGCTCGGCGGCGCGGGCGCCTGGTTCTACGCGCGCAACCTCAACGGCGACCTGGCCCGCACCGACCCCTTCTCGCAGATCACCGGGGGCCGGCCGGCCAAGACGGTCGACGGCGCGCTGAACATCCTGCTGGTCGGCAGCGACTCCCGGGACCCGGACGCCCCGGTGGAGAGCGCCGGCAAGTGGCGGGCGGACACGCTGATCGTGATGCACATCCCGGCCGACCACAAGCAGGCCTACCTGGTGTCCATCCCGCGCGACCTCTACGTGCGGATCCCGGAGAACGCGGGCGCCGACTGCGACTCCGGGCAGCGCGCGAAGGTCAACGCGGCGTTCGCGTTCGGTGGCCTGCCGCTCGCGGTGAAGACGGTGGAGTGCTTCAGCGACGTGCGTATCGACCACGTCATGGCGATCGACTTCGCGGGCTTCAAGGAGGTCACCGACGCGCTCGGCGGGGTGGACCTGAAGGTGGAGCGGACCATCACCTCGATCCACAAGCCGTACCGGACGTTCACCAAGGGCGTGAACCACATGGACGGCGCGGAGGCGCTGGACTGGATCCGGCAGCGCAAGCAGTTCCCCGAGGGCGACTTCGCCCGGATGCGCCACCAGCAGGAATTCCTCAAGGCGCTGATGGACAAGGCGGCGAGCACCGGCACATTGACCAGCCCCAGGAAGCTGAACGCTTTCCTCAAGTCGGTGACCGACGCGGTCACCGTCGACCAGGGCTTCTCGCTGGTCGATATGGCGATGCAGTTCCGCAGCCTGCGCGGGGAGAACCTGACCTTCATCACCAGCCCCAACGTGGGCAGCCAGACGATCAATGGCGAGTCGGTAGTGGTCTCCGACCGGGAGAAGGCCCTCGCGATGTACCAGGCGATGTCGGCGGACACCATGGCCGACTGGGTGAAGGCCAACCAGGAGAGTGGCGCGGGGAACGGCGGCTGAAACCCATCCCTCCGGAACACTCCACCGGTCGGCGGTCAAGGCTCCTCCACGGCGAGCCAACCGCCGACCGGTTGCTTTCAATTAGCCGTTCGGTCGAACCGCCGGGACAAGTGCCGGGATTGGCGGCAATAGTTCCGCGGGGAGGTCGCAAGAACGATAACGGGTACGTACAGTGGTCGAGCCCCCGATCATCGAGCTGGAGCACGCATGCCGGTCCAGACCAGCCGTCGCCCTCAGTCACCGGATCCCGGAGCACCCGGCCGGGTGCCGCCCCTCATCCCGACGCAGCCCGGCCCCGGCGGCCGGGGCGGCGGCGGAGCCAAGAAGAGCAACCGTCGCAAGGACCCGCTCTGGGCCCGGCTGACGCTCATTTTCGGCGCGGTGCTGATGATGACCAGCGGCCTCGCCATCGTCGGCAGCAAGGCCGTGATCGGCCAGGCCACCAGCAACATCGCCCAGCGCAACCTGCTCGGCGAGGCGGGCAAGACCGACGCCGAGGGCGGCAACAGCCTCGACGGCCCGATCGACATGCTGCTGCTCGGCGTCGACGCCCGGGAGCGCTGGGCCGCCGACGACGTCCGTTCGGACACGATCATCATCCTGCACATCCCGGCCAGCCACGACCAGGCGTACCTGATCTCGATCCCCCGGGACACCGAGGCGCAGATCCCACCGTTCGAGAAGAGCGGGTACAAGGGCGGTACGGACAAGATCAATGCGGCCTTCCAGGCAGGCGCCCGCAACGGCGGCGGCTGGGAAGGCGGCGCCCAGCTGATGGCCAAGACCATCAAGAAGATGACCGGGATCAGCTTCGACGGCGCCGCGATCATCAACTTCGGCGGCTTCAAGAACGTCATCGACGCCCTCGGCACCGTCCGGATCTGCGTCAGCCACGAGGTCAAGTCGCACCACATGATGATGGTCGATGGCAAGCCGATGTGGAACGCCGACGCGAAGAAGACCGGCAAGCCGATGACGCCGGTGGTGCACAAGAAGGGCTGCAAGGAGATGGCGGGCTGGGAGGCGCTCGACTACGCCCGCCAGCGCTACGGCCTGCCGAACAGCGACTACGACCGCCAGCAGAACCAGCAGCAGCTGATCAAGGCGATGGCCAAGAAGGCCACCCAGAACGGCACGCTGACCAACCCGATCAAGCTGAACCAGCTGATCAAGGCGGCCGGCAAGGCCTTCATCCTGGACACCGGCGGCGTCCCGATCGACGACTTCATCTTCACCATGAAGGGCGTCAACGGCAACGACCTCACCACGCTGCGCACCAACGGCGGCACCTACAGCCCCAACGCGGACCACACGCGGGAGTCCCTCAACCAGCTCAGCATGGACATGTTCAAGGCGGTCAAGAACGACAAGCTCGCCGAGTTCGTGGTGGCCAACCCGAGCGTCCTCTCCACCCGTAAGTGATCCGGCGTCCCGGCGGTGGCTGCACGAAAGCGGCCACCGCCGGCGTGTTTCACCCGTAGCCTGACGTGAGCGGTTCTCACGTCACGGCTGCGGGAGGGGTGTCACGTCCAGGCCAGCACGGACCAGACGCGGGCGGCCCGGACGGGGCGTCCGCCTCCCCCGGCTCCTGCTCGGCAGCGGCCTCGCCCTGATCCTGCTCGCCACCCTCGCCGTGGCCGCGCTGCACTGGCTGACCAACCGGTACGACCGCTCCGTGGTCAAGGAGCAGCTGCTCGACCCCAGCGCCAGACAGCGGCGCACCGACCTCCACGGCGCGCTCAACTACCTCCTCGTCGGCTCCGACCACCGCCCCGGCGCCAACGCCGAGGACCAGCGTTCCGACACCGTCCTCATCGTCCACGTGCCGGCCGGCATGCGGCAGGCGTACCTGATCTCGATCCCCCGGGACCTGCTGGTCACCATCCCGCCCGCGCCGGGCTACGGCGGCGGCCAGGACAAGATCAATGCGGCGTACGAGCACGGCGGCGGTGGGCAGGCCGGTGCCCGACTGCTCTCCGCCACCCTGACCCGGCTCACCGGCATCCGCTTCGACGGGGCCGCGCTGGTCGACTTCTCCGGCTTCAAGGAGGTCATCGACCTGCTCGGCGGCATCCGGATGTGCGTGGACACCGAGGTCCGCTCGATCCACACGAAGACCCTCTTCACCCCCGGCTGCCAGCAGATGGACGGCGCCCGCACGCTGGACTACATCCGGCAGCGCTACGACCTGCCCGGCGGCGACTACGACCGGCAGCGGCACCAGCAGCAGATGCTCCGCGCCGTGCTGGACAAGGCCGGCGAGACACACCTGCGCAGCGACCCGGTGAAGCTCGACCAGGTGCTCCGGGCGGTGGGCGGTTCGCTGACCGTGGACACCAACGGCGTACCGCTGGAGGACCTGCTCCTCGCGTTCCGGGCGCTGCCCGCGGACGCGCTGAGCGGGGTGCAGGTCCCGTCGTACCCGCGGACCATCGACGAGGTCTCCTACGTCGTGCTCGACAACGGCGGCAACGGGCTCTTCGACGCGGTCCGGGGCACCCGGCTGCCCGAGTGGGCCGGGGCCAATTCCCGCTGGGTCAACCGGTTGTGACCGGACCGGCCCGACTAGGCTTGGTAGCCGTGTTCGGACCCCAGGTTCCCAGCGTCCCCGCGTCGGCCGTGCCCGACGACACCTACCTGCTCGACGTCCGCGAGGACGACGAGTGGAACGCCGGTCACGCGCCGGCTGCCCACCACCTGCCGATGATGGAGCTGCCCGCCCGGCTCGCCGAGGTGCCGAACGACCGGGAGGTCGCGGTGGTCTGCCGCTCCGGCGGCCGGTCCGCGCAGGTCGTCGCGTACCTGATGCGCAACGGCTGGGACCAGGTGCGCAACGTCGAGGGCGGGATGGGTGACTGGGCCGCGGCCGGCCGACCGGTGGTCACCGACGACGGGCAGCCGGGCCGGGTCGTCTAGGGGCCGACGGGCATGGGCGACCCTTTGGTCTTCGCGCACCGCGGCTCCTCGTACGACCTGCCCGAGCACACCCTTGCCGCGTACCTGCGCGCCCTCGACGAGGGCGCCGACGGCCTGGAGTGCGACGTCCGGCTGACCCGGGACGGGCACCTGGTCTGCGTGCACGACCGCCGGCTGGACCGGACCAGCAACGGCCACGGGCTGGTCAGCGCGCGTACCCTCGACGAGCTGGAGATGCTCGACTTCGGCTCCTGGCACCCGGGCGGGCTGCCCGCCGACGGCGACGAGCAGCTCGACGAGTCGCACACCCGGCTGCTCACCCTGGAACGGCTGCTCGACGCCGTGCTGGCCGCCGGCCGGCCGGTCCGGCTGCTGGTGGAGACGAAGCACCCGTCGCGGTACGGCGGGGACGTGGAACGCCGGCTGGTCACCCTGCTGCGCCGGTACGGCCTCGCCGACCCGCGGCCCGACGACCGGGTCCGCGTCACCGTGATGTCCTTCTCCCCGCTGGCTGTACGCCGGATCCGGGACCTCGCCCCCGCCCTGCCCACGGTGCTGCTGCTGGAGGTGCTGCCGCGCTGGCTGCGGCTGGGCCG
This sequence comes from Micromonospora sp. NBC_00898, assembly GCF_045207895.1. Lineage (NCBI taxonomy): Bacteria > Bacillati > Actinomycetota > Actinomycetes > Micromonosporales > Micromonosporaceae > Micromonospora > Micromonospora sp. NBC_00898. The sequence goes on along the minus strand of NZ_CP108775.1, from coordinate 6,057,180 downwards.
GCTGCCGTTCGGCACCCGGATCGCCGGGCCGGGGATCGGGCTGGTCCGGGCCCGTCCGCAACTCGTCCCCGCGCTACGGGCGGCCGGCAACCAGGTGTACGTCTGGACGATCAACGAGCCCGACGACCTGGAGCTGGTCCTCGACGCCGATGTGGACGGGGTGATCACCGACCGTCCGGCCCGCGCGCTGGCCCGGCTCGGCCGTTGAGCCCGGGCCCGGCGGTCGGCGCGGGTCGACCGCCCGGGGGTGTCCCCGGACCGGTCGGCCGGGGCACACTCGGGACATGCCGGAGCGAACCGACTACACCGCCCTCATCGCCGGCCACACCACCGTGATCAGGATGATCAACGCCGGGGACTCCGGCCTGCCCGTCCTCACCCAACTGCTCCGGGTCGTCCAGCCGGCGATCGGCGCGGCCAGCCTCGCGTTCGTGGAGTTCGCCCCCACCGGCGGTCGGGTGATCGCCGCGACCGGCGCCGCCGAGTGGGCCATCGGCCGGCCGCTGCCGGCCGCCGACCCGGCCACCGTCTGCCTCCTCTCCGGCCCCCCGGTACGCCAGTTGCGGGTGGACCGGATCCCCGGCGCGCTCGCCGACGAGCTGGCCGACCGGGGCCTGCTGCGCATGATCGTGGCCCGCGCCGAGATCGGCGGCCTGACCGTGGGCAGCCTGCACGCCCTCTACCCGGACGGCGACCCGGAGGACACCTCCCAGCACGCCGTCCTCGGCTACATCGCCTCCTGCATCGCCCACATGTACGGCGACCAGACGGGCCTACCCGTGCACGGCGACGGCCCGGTGGTGGCCGCCCTCGCCGACGGGCTGGCGGTGGTGGACCGGGACCACCACGTCCGGCTCTGGAACCCGGCCGCCGCCCAGGTCACCGGCCGTCCGGCCGAGGAGGCGACGAGCCGTCCGCTGCCCTTCCCGCTGCCCCCACCGGGGCAGGTGCTCGACCACCGGCTGCCCGACGGCCGCTGGCTGCGGATCACCTCCGGGGAGCTGCCCGGCCCCGGCGTGCTGCGGGTGGTCACCTTCCGCGACATCACCGACCAGCAGCGGCGCGACCACGACCGGGACCTCTTCGTCGCGGTGACCAGCCACGAGCTGCGTACCCCGGTCACCGTGATCAAGGGGTACGCGGACACCCTCACCGATCACTGGGAGTCGCTGCACGACGACGACCGGCGGCAGGCTGCCCGGATCATCGGGCAGCGGGCCAACGAGCTGGCCCGGCTCGTCGACCGGCTGCTCTCCGCGGCCACCGACAGCCGGCCCGGCGGCGAGCCGGCCGCCCCCTTCGACCTCGCCGACGCCCTCCGCGCCGCGGTGCCCGACCTGCCGGCCGACGTCCGGCACCGGATCGTCCTCGACCTGCCGGACGACCTGCCCAAGGCGCTCGGCGACCGGCGCAGCCTGGCCACCGTGCTGACCGAGCTGAGCACCAACGCCGGGAAGTACTCGCTGCCGGACACCCCGATCGAGGTGGGCGCGTCGGCCAGCGACGGGACCGTCTCGTTCCGGGTCGCCGACCGGGGCATCGGCATCCGCCCCGAGCACGTGGAACGGGCGTTCGACCGGTTCTGGCAGGGCGAGTCCGGCGACCGGCGGCGCTATCCCGGGGCCGGGCTCGGCCTCTATCTCGTCCGGCAGATCGTTGAACAGCAGAATGGATGGGTATCCCTTCGACCGAGGGTCGGTGGCGGTACCGTCGCAGAGGTGCGGCTGCCGCGGGGATGATCCCGACGGGGGCGGGAAGGGACGACGGGTGTCGAGGGGCTCGGCCGAACGGTCATGGTGCGTGGTGGTGCCCCACCACGCCACCGGTGCGCGCCTGGCCCGACACCGGCTCGCCGACGAGCTGGCCGATGTCGTACCGCCGATCCTCCTCGCCGACCTGGTCGCGGTCCTCGCCGAACTGGTCGGCAACGCCGTCCGGCACGCCGACCCGCTGCCCGGCGGGGTGGTCCGGGTGGCCTGGCGGCTCCGGTCGACCGCCGACGGGCAGCGCGTCCAGCTCCGGGTCACCGACGGCGGTTCCGCGTCGGGCCCGCTGATGCGGGCGGCCGACCCGGACGCCGTCGACGGGCGCGGGCTGCACATCGTCTCCGGCCTGGCCAGCCGCTGGGGAGTCGACCGGGACGGCCTCGGCCAGAGCGTCTGGGCCGAGTTCGACCCGGTCGCGACGACCCGGTCGGACCTGGTCGTGGCCGGCTGAGCGGGCCTCGGGGGCGGGTCGTGACCATCCCGCGCCGGCCCGGCATCTAGGCTGTCTCGCCGTGAGCAAGCGTCGAAAGAGCCAGCGGGCCGCCGAAGCCACCCCCAAGCGGGAGAAGGTGCGCGACATCTTCGTGCCCCGCCCGTTCGAGGGGCTGGTGGACGAGCCGGAGTGGATCGCCCTGCGCGAGCTGGTCCCGGCCGCCTCCGCGCCGCTGCGGCTGACCCCCGAGCTGGTCGACGAGTACGGCGACCGCCCGGTCACCCTGGCCACCGTGCTGCCGATGGCCGCCCCGGCGATGACCAAGCCGGACGGGCGGGTCTTCGTCGGCCTCCAGCGGCACCAGCAGTCCGGCGACGTCTCCCGGGACCTGGCCGAGGCGCTGCTCTGCGCGCTGCGGACCGAGCCGGGCGGCCAGGTCACCGTGCCGCCGCTGCCCGGCCCGGGCCCGCGCCTCCAGGACATCCTGGTGGACGGTCCGCTGGAGATCACCATGCACGACGGCTTCGAGTTCTGGCTCGACCCGGGCGCGGCCGACGACCCGACCGTGCAGGCGTCCCTGGAACGCGCCAACGCGGCGGTCTACCCGACCGTCCGGCTGGCCGCGGCCCGCGCCGCTTACTGGTGCCAGGTGCCGGAGAAGGCCCACGTGCGCTGGGTGCTGCCGGACGACGAGGACGCCGCGCTGGACGCGCTGTCCCGGCTGAGCGTGGCCGGCACACTGACCCTCGGGGAGCACACCCGCTTCGCCGGCATGTTCCGGGCGCACGGCCGGCTGGCGCCGGTGTGGGACCTGCCGGAGGAGACCCCGGCGGCCGAGTGGGAGGCGCCGGTGGCCGCGTTCGCCGACCGGTACGCCGAGGCGCTCAAGGAGACCGAGCCGCTGGACGCGGCGGGCCGGCGGGCCCGGCACGGCCTGGTCGGCCGGCAGATCACCCTCCGCTGACCGGCTCCGTGGCGGGAGCGGTCTCAGAGCTGCACGGGTCGCAGCGGCTCGCGGACCAGCGGGCAGGACATGCAGCGCGGACCGCCCCGGCCGGAGCCCAGCTCCGAGCCGGCGATCGCGATGACCTCGATGCCGGCCCGCTCCAGCTGGGCGTTGGTCTCCACGTTGCGCTCGTAGCCGACGCAGAGCCGGGGCGCGAGGGCGAGGGTGTTGTTGCCGTCGTCCCACTGCTCCCGCTCGGCGGTGACCGGATCGAGGCCGGTGTCGATCACCCGGAGCTGGTCCAGGTCCATCGCGTCGGCGGCGGCGCGCAGGAACGGCGCCGGCCCGTCCACCCGCAGCTCGTCGCCGTCCGCGCCGGCGATCACCGTGTACGCCGACAGCGTGCTGGCGATGTTCGGGTACATCAGCACGGCGTCCACGTCGACCATGGTGCAGACGGTGTCCAGGTGCATGGTGGCCCGCTGCTGCGCGACCGGCACCACCAGGATGGTGTGCGCCAGGCCGGCGGCGAAGACCTGCCGGGCGAGACGTTCCGCCCCGGCCGGGGTGGTCCGCTCGCCCACCCCGACGGCGAGCACCCCCGGCGCCAGCAGCAGCACGTCGCCGCCCTCCAGGTGCTCCAGCTGCGGGTGGTAGACGAACTCGGTGCCGACGAAGCGCGGGTGGTACCGGTAGATGGCGTCGGTCAGCGTGGTCTCCCGCCGCCGGGCCGGCATGGCCAGGCTGGTCACCCCGACCCGGTCGCCGATCCACACCGAGGAGTCCCGGGTGAAGAGCAGGTTGGGCAGCGGGTCGATGACGAAGTCGTGCCGGTCCATCAGCGTCCACACCAGACCCCCCGGGCGGTCCGGGCCGACCCGCAGCTCCTCGTGGGCGAGCCCGGCGATGAACACGTCGGCGAGGGCGGCCGGATCGAGGTAGGTGAGGTGGTCGGCGACCCGGCGGCGGAGGGTGTCGCCGAGCCGGGGCGAGCGCAGCACCAGGTCGGCGAGTTCGGCCCGGGCGTCGGCCACGGCGAGCGTCTCGGCCAACAGGGTGGCGAGGTAGAGCACCTCGACGCCGCGTTCCCGCAGGGCGGCGGCGAAGGCGTCGTGCTCCTCCTGCGCCCGGCCCACCCATGGGATAGCGTCGAAGAGCAACGAGTCGTTGTTGCGGGGGGTGAGCCGGGCGAGTTCCGGCCCGGGGCGGTGCAGCAGCACGGTGCCGAGCGGGGCGACCTCGCTGTCCACGTAGTGGGTCACCTTCGCAGCGTAGGCCAGGCTTCCGCACCATCCTGAAAAGAAGTGTGAATGAATATGGCATTCATCCGCAGTCATTCCGGCGTTCCAACTTGCCCAACACCGGGGTCCGCAACGTAGGGTGATGGAGACATAACTTCGAGGGACCTTTTGCCGGAGGTCGCGATGACTGTCTTTCCCGCTCGTCAAGCCGTACCCACCCGGGCCCTGCCGCCCGTCGCGGTGCCACACCCCAGGGTCGAGCCCACCTCGGTGCTCGAACCGGCCCGACCGACTCCGCTGGAGTGGGCCCGCCGCCGTCGGGCCGAGCGGGGCGCCCGCCGGCTGGAGGCCGCCGGAGCCCGCGCCCTGGGCCAGCTCGACCACCTCGGTCCCGCCTGGCACGTCATCGAGTGGCCGCGTACGGACGTCATGGATGTCCTGCTCGACCATGACCGGGACGACCGGGCCGGCTTCCTGGCCATCGGCCCGAGCGGCCTCTTCGCGGTCACCATTGCCGACCACGGCCGCGCCCGGGTGCTCGTCGCCGGGGACGTCGTGCAGATCAACGGCAAGCGTCCGCCCTATGTGGCCGAGGCGCGCCGGGACGCGAAGCGGGCGAGCAAGGCGCTCTCCGAGGCGGTCGGCCTGCCGATCCCGGTGAGCCCGGTGCTGACCTTCGTCGGCTCCGGCGTGATCAGCGTGTACGGCCTGCCGAAGGATTGCCTGATGGCCACCCACCGGGAGCTGGACCGCCTCCTCGTCGCCGGGGGCAACCGGATCAGTCCGGCCACCGCCGAGAAGCTGTCCCGGGTCGCGCAGCACCCGAACACCTGGCTCAACGACACGTACCGTCCAGCAGCCGACTACCGGTGGTACGACGAGGGCCGAACGGCCGCTGACAAGCGGGCCGCCCACCGGTAACGTCACCGGCGACGCCACGCGGTCCGGGGACCTACCTCGGCAGTGCCGTCGGTCGGCGCCGTCGCCGGCCGCCCGGTCACCGGGCATCCGCCACACCGACGCCTGTCCCACGGCACCACCGGCGCCCTGGGCAGCCGAGGAGCGCCGAACGCCGGTGCATCCGAACGCGGTCAGGCGGCCGTCGGGGCGACCGGATAGCGTGGACAGACCGTCGGTGTACATAGGAGGCGCGGTGGCCCACGTCGAGCTCTCGCTCTCGGAAGTGTTCGCGCCGACCACGGAGACACCGACAGCGCAGGAGTCCGACAACTTCGGGCAGTGGTCGAGCATCGTCTCCCACGCCGCGGAGCCCTGCCTGCTGATCGACGCCGACACCACGGTGGTGGCCATCTCCTCGTCCGGGTGCGACCTGCTCTGCCTCGGCGCCCCCGAGGACGTGATCGACCGGCCGCTGCTGGACGGCGGCCTGCGCCTGGTCGACTTCACCGCCAACCGCAGCGAGCTGACCGAGCAGGAGACGGACAAGATCCCACCGCTGCTCGCCCTGCACTCCGGCCGGCTCGCCCGCGGACTGCTCCGGGTCCAGGGCCCCGGGGACGACGGGCCGGGCGTCACCGTCGACGCGATCTCCACGCCGGTGCTCACCGACGGCTCGGTCGCCGGCTCACTCACCTTCTTCTCCGCGGTCTGACCTGCGACAACGGGTGGTACTCGCCGCACCCGACGGTGCTGGGGCGGACCCTCGCCGAGGACGTATGGTGCCCTCATGCTCGATGTCGCTCTGTTGCCGGGCGGGTACGCCGTGTGCCGGTTGCCGGCGGGCTTCCGCCTCTGCCCGACCCTGTGGGGCGAACTGGGCGACCACGACGTGGTGACGGTGAGCTGGAGCGTCGACGGGATCTCCCTGATCTGCCCCGCCCGTCGGGTGCCGGAACAGGCGGTGGTGGAGACGGAGTGGCGGTGCCTGCGGATCGTCGGCCCGCTCGACCTGGCGGTCACCGGCACCCTCGCCGCGCTGGTCGACCCGCTGGCCCGGGCCCGGGTCAACGTGGTGGCTTTCTCCACCTACGACACCGACCACGTGCTGGTTCCCGCCGTGCGGCTGGCCGAGGCGACGACGGCGCTGGAGCGGGCGGGGCACCGCGTGCACAAGTGACCTTCACCCCGCCGCGCGATCCTCCTACGATGGGCTCGGCCACCCGGCCGAAACGATGTCCGTCGATATCAAGGATCGGACCGTGCCACCCATCGCACCCCGCCGCACCGCCCACCGGCGGCTGACCGTACCGGTCACGCTGCTCGCCCTGCTGTCCCTCACCGCCTGCGGCACCCCGCCCGAACTGCGCCGACCCGCCCAGCAGACGGCCACCGCCCCGACCGCCACCGGCACGCCCACCCCGACCACGGCGACCCCCGCGCCCACCCCGACGGCCCCGACCACACCCACCCCCACCCCCACCGGCAACGACCTGGTCGCCGTCCCCTGCCCCACCGGCCCGTCCAGGGACCGGGTGATCTCGCTGCTGCGCGGTGCCGCCGGGGTGCTGCCCCGGGACGTCCGGGTCCGGGTCCGAATCGGCCCGCTCTGCGCCGGGGACTGGCAGTACACCGTGCTCGACGTGACCGGGCACGAGGAGCTGCAGGTGGTCACCCGGGGCCGGCCGGGGGCGCTGGAGCTGGTCACCGCCGGCACGGATGTCTGCGGGGCGCAGGTACGCGCCGCCGGGCCGCCCGGCATCCGGACGTTGGCCTGCGACGGCACGCCAGGTGCGTAGGCTGGTCGCCATGCCCGGAACACCGCCGACCCGCTACGTCTACCTGGGGCCCGAGGGCACCTTCGCCGAGCAGGCGCTGCGTACCGTGCCCGCCGCCGAGCGGGGCAGCCGGACGCCGGCCCGCAGCGTCGGTGAGGCGCTGGACAGCGTACGGGCGGGGGACGCCGACGCCGCCCTGGTGCCGCTGGAGAACTCGATCGGCGGCGCGGTCGGGGTGACCCTCGACGAGATGGCCGAGGGCGAGCCGCTGGTGATCACCCGCGAGGTGATCCTGCCGGTGGAGTTCGTGCTGGCCGCCCGTCCGGGGGCGGCGCTCGCCTCGGTCGGCAGTGTGGCGGCGCACCCGCAGGCGTCGACCCAGTGCCGGGGCTGGCTCCGGGACCACCTGCCCGACGCGACCGTGGTCGACGTGCTCTCCAACGGCGCCGCCGCGGCGGGTGCGGCCACCGGCGAGTACGACGCGGCCATCTGCGCCCCGATCGGGGCGGCCCGGCACCGGCTGACCGTGCTGGCGGACAAGATCGCCGACCACCCGGACGCGGTCACCCGGTTCGCACTGGTGTCCCGCCCCGGCCCGCCGCCGCCGCCGACCGGGGACGACGTCACCTCGCTGGCCATCTACATCGCCCATGACCGGGTGGGCGCGCTGCTGTCGGTGCTGATGGAACTCGCCGTCCGGGGGGTCAACCTGACCCGGATCGAGTCCCGACCCACCGGCGAGGCGCTCGGCCGGTACGTCTTCTTCCTCGACTGCGCCGGCCACGTCGCCGACGTCCGGCTCGGCGAGGCGTTGCAGGGCCTGCGCCGGGTCTGCGCCGACGTGCGCTTCCTCGGGTCGTACCCCCGGCACCGCTGGAGCCCGGCGGCGGCCGAACGGCCGGTCCCCGCACCGGCCGGCCTCTCCGACGCCGACTACGCCGACGCGGCGGCCTGGCTGGCCCGGCTGCGCGCCGGCGAGCTGAACTGACGGTGCGGGGACGACCGGACTGGGCGTCCCCGCACCCGACGGTCACTGCAGCAGGCCGCCGAGCAGACCGCCCTGCTGCTGCTGGGCACCGCTGCCGTGCACCGGCGGCTCCTCGGAGGGCTGCACCACCACGAAGCCCTGACCGGCGAAGCTCATGGTGAACGCCTCACCGGTGCTGCGGCCCAGCAGCGTGCCCAGGCCGAGCTGCTCCGCCCGGTGGTAGCCGGTCTGCAGGTTGGCCGACCAGCAGACCGCCGCCTGCGGGTCCACGTAGGTCGGCTGGTCCACGTTGAGCACCACCGGGGTGCCCTTGGTGGTGATCGCGATCCGGCCATGGCCGGTGAAGACGCAGTTGAACAGGCCGGACGAGGACGCCATGCCGGCGCCGCCGACCATCTTGATGTCGTACTGGAGGGTGGAGTCGAAGGCGAGCACGCTGGACCCGTTGATCGACAGGGCGTCGCCCGGCTCCAGGTCGATGATGTGCACGTCCTTGGCCAGCTCGGCGAGGAAGACGTCGCCCCGGCCGGCGAGCTTCATCAGCGGGACACCCTCGCCGGTCAGGCGCTGCTTGATGAACTTGCCGATGCCGCCGGAGCCCAGGGCCTGGAACTGCACCTGCCCCTGGTACGCGACCATCGACCCGACCCGGGCCATCGCCTCGCCGTTCAGCTCGATCTTCAGCATCTTGGAGTTCTGCAGCCGCATGCCCGGCTGCTGGGACTCCTTCTCAAGGTTCTCCGCGGAGAACAGCGCGCTGCGCATGGGTCTTCCTCCTGCATCGGGGTATCTCTCCCGCAGGCTAGGTGACCCGCGCAACGGCCGGCATCGGCCGAGCGGGGTGGGGCGGCCAGCCCGGTCAGCCCCAACCGAGCGCGTGCAACCGGGCGTCGTCGATGCCGAAGTGGTGGGCGATCTCGTGCACCACGGTCACCGCCACCTCGTCGACGACGTCCTCCTCCGTGTCGCAGATCCGCAGGATCGGCCGCCGGTAGATGAGGATGCGGTCCGGCAGGACGCCGGAGTAGTCCCAACCCCGGTTGGTGAGCGCGTGCCCCTCGTAGAGCCCGAGCAGGTGCTCGCCCGGCGGCGGGTCGTCCTCGACCAGGATGACCACGTTGCTCATCAACCCGAGCAGCTCCTCGGGCACCTCGTCGAGGGCCTCGCCGACCAGCTCCTCGAACCGCTCACGGCTCATCTCGACCGGCACGCCGCCCATTGTGCCCGACCGGGACCCACGCCGCGCCGCCCGCAGCCCTGGATGGGCGGAACGCCGGAGGCCCGGCCGGGCGGACCCGGCCGGGCGCCGGGTCGCCTCGGGTCAGGAGGCGAGGCGGGCGGTGAGGCTGATCTGCGCGCCCGGCGAGAGCAGCCGCGAGATCGGGCAGTTCTCCTTGGCGGCCTCGGCCAGCTTGGTGAACTGGGCCTCGTCCATGCCCGGGACCTGGCCGACCGTCTCCAGGTCGATCCGGGTCACGGTCATGCCCGCGTCGGTCTTGTCGAAGTGGACCTTGGCGGTGGTCTCCACCGAGGTGTCGGTCGCGCCCGCGTCGGCGAGCTGCTTCGACAGGGCCATCGAGAAGCAGCCGGCGTGCGCGGCGCCGATCAGCTCCTCCGGGTTGGTCCCCTCGCCCTCCTCGAAGCGCGACTTGAACGAGTAGTTCCCGGTCAGCCCGCCCTTGCGGGTGCGGACGGTCCCGGCACCCTCGGTGAGGTTGCCCTGCCAACGTGCGGATGCGGTACGGATAGGCATGCCCCGACGCTAATCGAAACCGGGCTGCCCCGCACCGAGCAGCGCGGACGAGGCGCGGGGCCAGGCGGCCCGACTCGCGGTACCCGACCGCCCCGTGCCGGCTGTGTCATGATTCGGCGCAGGCCCGCGCGCGGAAGGGTGGCCGATGTCCCAGGATCTCCCCATCCCCAGGCAGGACAACCGGTCCGACGGGACGACCGTCGTGGAGTGGGGCGACGGGGAACCCGCGCCGCCCGGCCGGGTCGGCCGCTCCCTGGCCGGCCTGGGGCGGGACCGCCGGCTGCCGCTGGTGCTGGCCGGCCTCGGCGCGGTGGCCGCGGTCGCCTCGCTGATCGGCGAGTGGCTGGTGATGACCGTGCCGAACGGCGGCCCGGAGGGGACCACCTTGATCCGGGTCCCCGGCGGGGTGGCCGACGTGGACGGCTTCGGGGTCGGCTACCTGGTCGGGCTGTTCGGCCTCGCCGGCGCGGTGGCGCTGGCCCTGCGCGGCACCGCCGCGGTCCGGCCCAACGCCCGGGTGGCCGGTCTCGGCCTCGCGCTGGCGATCCTCGCCGTACTGACCGCGACCGCGTTCTCCCTCGACCACTCGGGCCAGCGGACGCTCTTCTACTCCTCGGAGGCGGGGTTCCAGGTCGACTACGGCCGGGGCCTGGTCACCGCGTTTTTGGCCACCGTCCTGCTCGGGGCTGCGCTGTACCTGTCCGGCCGGACCGTGCCCCCGCCGGCCGCCGCCGGGTCCGGGGCGGAGCCGGAGCCCGGGTCGTCCGGCCGGGGTCGCCGCCGGCAGCGGACGGACGACCTCCCGCCCGCGCCGGCCGACCTGACGGTCCAGCCCACCGTGCCGTTCGCCCGCCCCGAACCCCCGGCCTGAGCCGCCCGCCTTCGCCACCGCCCCCGAGCCCCGGGCCGCCGGCTGAGTGCCGGCGAGGCCCGCGGGCGGGATCGTCGGACCGTCACCGCACGGTCGCCGTGGGTTGGCGCCCGATTCGCCGGGAAGCCATGGATGCGACCTGTTCCGCGAGGTACGGTTGCTGCCCGCCGTTCGAGGGCCGAGGCACCGACGACCAGGACGGCTGGCGTGACGGCGGCGGGCGAAGGAGGAACCATGACCCGCCCGGGACTGCCCAAGCTGATCGCCACCGACCTCGACGGGACGCTCGTCCGCAGCGACGACACCGTCTCCGCGTACACCCATGAGGTGCTCGACCGGGTGCGGGCCGCCGGGATCCCGGTGGTCGGCGCGACCGGTCGCGGGCCACGGCTGACCGAGCTGACCCGCAACGACATCCGCGCGGCCGACTTCCTGGTGATGGCCGGCGGGGGACGGGTGGTCGACCAGAGCGACCCGGCCGGCCCCGTGGTGCTGCGCGACGAACGCCTCCCCGGTGCGGTGCTCGCCCGGCTCCTCACCGACCTGGAGGCGGTGGTCGGCCCGCTCACCGTCATGGTCGAGGCCTCCGACGAGCACGACGCCCCGCTCTGGGGCGACTACCACCCGAGCTGGCCCTACCCGGACCGCTTCGAGGCGCGCAGCCGCGCGGAGTGCGTCTCGTCCGACGTGATCAAGGCGTTCGCCCGAACCGCCGACCACCACGTCGACGAACTGCTGGCCGCGGCCCGCCGGATCGTCCCGCCGGAGACGGCCACGCTCACCCAGGCGGGGCTCGGCTTCATCGAGATCTGCCCACCCGGGGTGGACAAGTCGACCGGCCTCAGCGTGGTCGCGCAGACCCTCGGGGTCGACCCCGCCGAGGTGCTGGTCTTCGGCGACATGCCCAACGACCTGCCGATGTTCGCCTGGGCGGGGTGGGCGCGGGTGGCCGTCGCCAACGCCCACCCGGAGGTTCGCGCCGCCGCCGACGAGGTGACCCTGCGCAACGACGACGACGGCGTTGCGGTCTACCTGGACCGACTACTGTCCCGGTGATGGGAGAGGCACCTCGGCTGGTCGCGACGGACATCGACGGCACCCTGCTCCGGGACGACCGGACGCTCAGCCCGCACACCGCCGAGGTGCTGGCCCGGATCTCCGCCGCGGGCACGCCGGTCGTGCTGGTCACCGGCCGGCCCATCCGCTGGCTCCAGCTCGTGTACGACCAGCTCGCCGAGCCGCTCCCGGCGATCTGCGCGAACGGCGCGGTGGTGTACGACCCGGTCACCGACGAGGTGCTGCGGGCCGACCCGCTCGCCCCGGAGCTGCTGGCGGAGGTGGCCCGGCGGCTGCGGGCCGAGGTGCCCGGGGTGAGCTTCGCGGTCGAGATCGTGGACAGCCGGCAGATGCGCCACGAGGCGCACTACCCGCTGCGCTGGGACGCCGACCACGACGCCATCCGGGCCGTCGAGTCCCCCGAGGAGCTGCTGTCGGTGCCGGCGGTCAAGCTGCTGGCCCGGGCCGGCGAGCAGGACCCGGACGCGTTCGTCCAACTGGTGGCGGGGTCGCTGGCCGGGCTGGCCGAGGCGACCCACTCGTCGTACAGCGGGTTGGTGGAGATCTCCGCCGCCGGGGTGACCAAGGCGGCCGGTCTGGCCTGGTACTGCGCCCGGCTCGGCATCGACGAACGGGACGTGCTGGCCTTCGGCGACATGCCGAACGACCTGCCGATGCTGACCTGGGCCGGCCGGGCCGTGGCCGTCGCCAACGCGCACCCCGCCGTCCTGGAGATCGCCGACGAGGTGACGGCGGCGAACTCGGCGGACGGCGTGGCCGCGTACCTGGAGAACGTCTTCGGGGTGGGCTGAGCGGTCCGGACGCCCGCGTGCGCGCGGCGCCCGGCCCCGGTCAGAGGTACTGGCCGGTGCTGTGCCCCTCGCCGCCCTGCGGCTGGCCCATGCCGGGCATCCCCGGCATGATCCCGTTGGGGCCGCTGGGCAGCGCCTGCCGGCCGGAGCGCATCTGCTCCAGCTGCACCCGGGCTGCCATCTGCTGGGCGACCAGAGCCGCCTGGATGCCGTGGAAGAGCCCCTCCAGCCAGCCGACCAGCTGGGCGTGGGCGATCCGCAGCTCGCTCTCGCTGGGTGCCTTCTCCTCGGTGAAGGGCAGCGAGATCCGCTCCAGCTCCTCGCGCAGCTCGGGGGCGAGTCCCTCCTTCAGCTCGACGATCGAACGCTCGTGGATCTCGCGCATCCGGTGCCGGCTGGCGTCGTCGAGAGGAGCGGACTTGACCTCCTCCAGCAGCTGCTTGATCATGCTGCCGATCCGCATCACCTTGGCCGGCTGCTCGACCAGGCGGGTGGGGTCCTCGCCCTGCCCCTCCTCGGTCTGCATGGCGCCGACCGGCCGGCCGTCCGGGCCGACCACCACCACGGTGCCGGGGATGCCGTCGTGGCCCGGCTCGTCATTCTGTCCAGCTGAGCGCGCATCGGTCATGGGTCCCATCTTTACCCAGCGCCCGCCACCCACACGCGGCGGGACCGGGTCCCGGGCCGAAACGACCCACCCGGGCGCGCTACCGTCGCGCTCATGTCCGCAGACCCGCGCGCCGTGCTGACCCGGCCCGCCCCGCCGCCGGACGCCACGGTCGCCTACGGCGACCACCCCGAACAGGTCGCCGACCTGCGCCGGCCCGCCGGCGACGGCCCGCCCCGACCGCTGGTCGTCGTGGTGCACGGCGGGTTCTGGCGGGCGGAGTACGACCGGAGCCACACCGGCCCGATGGCCGCGGCGCTCGCCGCGCTCGGCCACCCGGTCGCCCAGGTCGAGTACCGGCGCACCGGCCAGCCCGACGGGGGCTGGCCGCACACGCTGACCGACGTGCTGGCCGGGGTGGCCGCGCTGCCCGGGCTGGCCGCCGCCGCGCTGCCGGGCCGGGTGGCTGCCGTGCCGCCGATCCTGGTGGGTCACTCGGCCGGCGGTCACCTGGCGCTCTACGTCGCGGCGCGCGCGCCGGAGACGGTCGGTGGGGTGCTGGCGCTGGCCCCGGTCGCCGACCTCGCCGAGGCGTACCGGCTGGACCTGGACTCCGGGGCGGTGGCCGCGCTGCTCGGCGGCGGCCCGACGGAGGTGCCCGACCGGTACGCGGCGGCCGATCCATCGGCGTTGGTGTCGGTCCGGGTACGGAGCGTAGTCGTGCACGGCGGACAGGACCGCCAGGTGCCGGTCGTCATGAGCCGCTCCTGGGTCGCCTCGGCCCGGGCCGCCGGCTCCCCCGCCACCCTCGTCGAGCTGCCCGAATGCGAGCATTTCGGGCTGATCACGCCGGACTCGGCGGCCTGGCCCCGGGTGGTCGACGCGTTGCGGTCCCTGCACGATGATCTTCAGGGCATTGACGCAGCGTCGCCAAGCAGGTAGAACGCCGAAGGGGCGGTAAGCCCCTGCAACGTTTTTTCGGAAGGAAATCGGTGTCACAGATGAACCGCAGGCAGGCTCTTCAACTGCTGGCCGCGCTCGGTACCAGCGGACTGGCGGCCGGCTGCGGCTCCGACGCCGAGGACTCGGCCGCCGGCTCCGGCAGCCCGATCAAGATCGGGCTCATCGTGCCCGGCACCGGCGCCAACAAGGCGATCGGCGACGAGATCACCAACGGCTTCCAGCTCTTCCTGGGCCTCAACAACCAGCGCCTCGGCGGCCACCCGACGACCCTGATCTCCGCCGAGGAGGGTGAGAACGCCAAGAGCGGGCAGGCTGCCGTCGACCGACTGCTCTCCGAGGGCGTCCTCGCGCTCACCGGGGTGGTCAGCTCCGCCGTCATGCTCGGCATCCGGGACAGCGTCGAGCAGGCCCGAGTGCCGCTGATCGGCTCGAACGCCTCCCCGACCAGCCTGCAGAGCGTCGTCTACATCTGGCGCACCTCGTACGTGCTCGACGAACCCGGCCGGGCCCTCGGCCAGTACCTCAACGAGACCCTGCCCGCCACCAGCCGGATCGCCATCATCGCCCCGCAGAACGGGAGCAGCCGGGACGTCATCGACGGCTTCCGGAAGGGCTACGAAGTGAACAACCGCCGCATCGACGACGCCCCGATCTTCACCGCCGACGTCGCCAACCCGGGCAGGGGGGTGTACACCGACGCGATCCGCCGGGCCATGGACCACCGGCCCGACGTCATCTTCTGCCACTACGCCGGCCCGGCCGCCGTCCAGTTCATCAAGCAGATCTACGACGAGGGCTACCGTGGCAAGATCTACGCCCCCGGCTTCCTCACCGAGGGCACGGTCCTCGGCAACCTGGAAACCGAGGACAGGTCGATCGAGGCGTACGGCATCGAGACCGCACTCAACTACTCGGCCGACCTGAACAACCCGGCCAACCGGGTGTTCGCCTCGGCGTACCGCAAGACGTACCAGACCTCCCCGACCACCTACGCGATGGCCTCGTACGACGCCGCCCAGGTGCTCGACAAGGCGATCCGGCTGGTCGGCGGGGCCCCCACGCCGCAGCAGGTCAACCTGGCGCTGGGCAAGATCGGCCAGATCGACAGCCCGCGTGGGCCCTGGCAGTTCAACCAGCCGCGCACCCCGCAGCAGAAGTGGTACCTGCGCCGCGTGCAGCGCGACGGTCAGCTGCTCTCCAACGTCGTGATCAACGAGCTGGCCACGCTCGGCTGAGCCGCCGCCCCGTACGCCGACGGGCCGGTCTCCCCTGCGGGAGGCCGGCCCGTCGTTCGGGTGGGACCCGAGGGTCAGTGGCGCAGCTCGGCGATGCAGCACTTCACGCTGCCGCCGCCCTTCTTCAGCTCGGCCAGCTCCACCGGGACCGGGGTGTAGCCGGCCGCCTTGAGCTTGCCCGCCAGCCGGGTCGCCTCGCTGTTCAGCACCACGTTCGCGCCGTCGCTGACCAGGTTCAGGCCGAAGGCCAGGGCGTCCTCGTCGTCCGCGAGCACCGCGTCCGGGAAGAGCTGGGCGAGCACCTTCTGGCTGGCCGCCGAGAAGGCGCCCGGGTAGTAGACGACGTTGGTGTCGTCGATCGACGCGAGCGCCACGTCCAGGTGGTAGAAGCGCGGGTCGACCAGGCGCAGCGAGATCACCGGGCGGCCGAGCGCCTCCTGCGCCTCGGCGTGCGCCGGCAGCTCGGTGCGGAAGCCGTGGCCGGCGAGGATCAGACCGCCGTGCGCCTCCGGCAGGTACGCGAAGTCGCCCTCGCCCTCGTTGGTCTCGCTCGGCGCGATGAACCGCCAGCCCTGCGACTCGTAGAACGCCCGGTGCGCGGCGGCCTCGGCGGCCCGCTGCTCGTGCTTGAACTGGGCGCCGTAGACCGTACCGTCCACCACGAAGGCGCCGTTGGCCGCGAAGACCATGTCGGGCAGCCCCGCCTCGGGGGCGAGCAGGTGCACCTCATGGCCAAGGCCGGCGAGCGTCTCGCGCAGGCGGTCCCACTGCTTGACCGCCAGCTCCGCGTCGACCGGCGCGGTCACGTCCATCCACGGGTTGATGGCGTACTCGACCGCGAAGTGCTCGGGCGAGCACATGAGATATGTCCGCTTTCGCGGGACTCGCTGCTGGTTCACGGTCACCAAGAGTAGGTACGGTACAACTTTGGTAACAGCCACAACCATTGCTTCCCAGAGGCGGAACGTTGCAGATCGACGCCGTAGACCAGCGAATCATTGCGTTGCTCGTGGCGGACGCCCGCGCGTCGTACGCGGACATCGGCACCCGGGTGTCACTCTCCGCCCCCGCCGTCAAGCGACGCGTCGATCGACTCCGATCGGCCGGGGTGATCCGCGGGTTCACCGCGGTCGTCGACCCGGCCGCCGTCGGCTGGACGACCGAGGCCTTCGTCGAGCTGTTCTGCGCGGGCCGGACCACCCCGGCGCAGATCGGGGCGGCCGCCCGCCGGCACCCGGAGGTGGTCGGCGCGTACACCGTCTCCGGGGAGGCGGACGCGCTGGTACACCTGCGGGCCGCCGACATCGCCCACCTGGAGGAGGCGTTGGAACGGCTGCGCGCCGAGTCCTTCGTGACGTCCTCCCGGAGCACCATCGTGCTGTCCCGGCTGGTCGAGTCGCCCGGCGTCGGCCCCTCCGGCGGCTGACCCGTCCCCCGCCGCCTCCGCCCTTCCTCGGCGGCGCTCCCGTTCCCGGCGGCGCTCCCGTTCCCGGCGGCGCTCCCGTTCCCGGCTCGGCCCGCCGGGCGGGCCGGGAACCGGGCGGCGGGGGGCGGCGTCCAACGGTGCATGAGACCGGCGACCGCCTATGCCACGACCGGGGGCCTGCTCGCCCTGAGCCTGCTCGCCGGAAGCGCCGTCGCGCCCCGGGCGGCGGTGCCCGGGCCGACGCCACCCGCGGCCGCACCCCGGCTCGTCGGGTACGACTCCTGCGCGGAGGCGCTGGCCGGGCTGCGCGCCGCCGCCACCGCCGCCGTCGGACCGTGGGGCTTCGAGTCGGGCTGGCGTACCGGGTTCGCCGGTGACGCGGTGATGCCTGCCGGCGCCGCAGCGCGGCCCCAGGCAGCGCCGGCGGGCGACAGCAGGGCGACCGGGTCGAAGGCGCCGGAACATTCCGCCACCAACAGCCACGAACCGGGGGCGGACGAGCCGGACCTGGTGAAGACCGACGGCCGGCGGATCGTCGTGGCCAGCCAGGGGATGCTGCGGGTGGTCGACCCGGCCACCCGCAGGGTCACCGGGCAGCTCGACCTCTCCACCGGGGATTCGGGCCGCCGCTGGTGGTCGGAGAGCAGCCTGCTGCTGCACGGGGACCGGGCGCTGGTGCTGGTCCGACCGGCCGGCCCGGAGGCGCTGCCGGCGGCCGACCCCCCGACCGACCCGGACCGACCCGAGCGGCCGACCGACCCCGGCCGGCCGGCCCGCCCCGCCGGGCCGCGCCTGCTCCTGGTCGACCTGGCCGGGCGGCCCGCGGTCGTCGGGGAGTACCGGATCGAGGGGAGCCTGCTGGACGCGCGCCAGACCGGCGCGACCGTCCGGGTCGTGGTCCGCTCGCAACCCCGGATCTCCTTCCCGTACGACGAGCGGCGCACCGACGCCGAGCGGACCGCCGCCAACCGGGCGGTGATCGCCAGGGCCGGCCTGGACGCCTGGCTGCCCCGCTACGAGTGGACGGCCGGCGGGGAACGCCACACCGGTCGGGTCGGCTGCGACCGACTGAGCCGCCCGACCGCCAGCACCGGCACCGCCCTGCTGAGTGTGCTCAGCTTCGACCTCGCCACCGGCCGGCTGGGCGACGGCGACCCGGTCAGCGTCGCCTCGGACGCCGACACCGTCTACGGCACCGCCGACAGCCTCTACCTCGCCGGCGTGAGCGACACGGGCCGGCGACCCGGCCGGGGCGAGCCGCGACGGCCGGATCCGGAGCGCACCGACATCTACCGGTTCGACACCAGCGGCCCGGGCCGGCCCCGGTACGTCGCCGCCGGCAGCGTCCCCGGATCACTGCTCAACCAGTACGCCCTCTCCGAATGGCAGGGCCACCTGCGGGTGGCGACCACCCACGTCGGGTCGGGGGGCCGAACGGAGTCGGCCGTGTACGTGCTCGCCCGGCAGGGCGACCGGCTGACCGAGTCCGGCCGGGTTGACGGCCTCGGCCGGGGCGAACGGATCTACTCGGTGCGCTTCCTCGGCGGCACCGGCTACGTGGTGACCTTCCGACAGACCGACCCGCTCTACGCGCTCGACCTGACCGACCCGACCGCGCCGCGACGTACCGGCGAACTCAAGATCAACGGCTGGTCGGCGTACCTGCATCCGGTACCGGGCGACCGCCTGCTCGGCGTCGGCCAGGAGGCGGACGACCGGGGGCGGGCACAGGGACTCCAGGTCTCGCTCTTCGACGTCCACGACCCGGCCCGACCCGCCCGGCTGGCCCGCCACCACGTGCCAGGCGGCGGCTCGGCGGCGGAGTTCGACCCGCACGCGTTCCTGTTCGACCCGGCCACCGGCCTGGTCGCGATGCCGCTGTTCACCGGCGGCGTCCGCCTGCTCACCGTGACCGACCGGGGGATCACCGACATCGGCACGGTCACCCAGCCGCAGCACGGCGCCGCCAGCCGGTCCCTGCTGGTCGACGGCCGACTCTGGACCGTCTCCGAGACCGGGCTGGCGGTCGTCGACCCGGCCACGGCGCACAACCTCGCCTGGCTGCCCTGGACCTGACATCTCCCTCCCCCGGCGGGTGGGAGCCGGGAGCCCCACCGGCTACCGGCCCCCACCCGCCGACCAGCCCGGCCGGTCACCCCGTACCGGTCACGGCCCGCCGGGCGCCGCCGGTCGGCTCACCCCGGCCGGGCCCCAGTTGCCGGGCGCCGGGCGCCGGGCCTCGGTTGCCGGTCATGGTGCCGGTCGTCGGGCGCCGGGCGTCGGGCGCCGGTTGACCTCAACGTCGGTTGAGGTTGTTCAGTGTGGGTAGGACTGCGGAAGGGGAGCCGTGCGGGCGGTGTGGTTGCGGGAGTTCGGGGGTCCGGAGGTGCTGGTGCCGGGGCCCGCGCCGGATCCGGTGCCCGGACCGGGGCAGGTGCTGATCGAGGTGGCCCACGCCAACCTGACCTTCGTGGAGACCACGTTCCGGGCGACCGGCTTCGGGCCGTTCCGCGCCACGCCGCCGCTGGTCCCCGGCAACGGGGTCGGCGGCGTGATCGCCGCCGTCGGCCCCGGCGTCGACCCGGCGCTGGTCGGACGGCGGGTGGTCAGCGGGACCGGCGGCTCGGGCGGCTACGCCGAGCGCGTGGTGGTGGACCGGGACCTTCCCGTCGAGGTGCCCGCCGGGCTGCCGCTGGACGAGGCGGTCGCGGTGCTCGCCGACGGTCGTACCGCGATCATGCTGGCGGATGCGGCGCGACTGCGGCCCGGCGACCGGGTGTTGGTCGAGGCGGCGGCAGGCGGGGTCGGCATCCTGCTGACGCAGCTCGTGGCCGCGGCCGGCGTGCGGGTGGTCGCCGCCGCCGGGGGCACCCGGAAGGTCGCCCTGCTGCGCGAGCGCGGCCTGGACGTGGTGGTGGACTACCGGCAGCCGAACTGGACCGACCGGGTTCGGGCCACCGGTGGCGTGGACGTGGTCTTCGACGGTGTCGGCGGCCCGCTGGCCCGGGCCGCGTTCGACCTGCTGGAGGCGGGCGGGCGGATGCTGAGCTTCGGGCTGGCGAGCGGCGCCTGGGCCGAACTCCCAGCCGGCCTCGTGGCGGCCCGGGGAGTGACCCTGCTCCGCCCGGCCGCCGACCCGGCGGCGCTGCGCCGGTTCACCGAGCAGGCTCTGGCCGAGACGGCCGCCGGACGGCTGCGACCGCTGATCGGCCAGCGCTTCCCGCTGGAGCGGGCGGCCGAGGCGCACGCCGCGATGGAGTCCCGCGCCACCGTGGGCAAGACCCTCCTCGACGTCCACTGACCCGCCCACGCCCGTCGAGATCCGCGCACTTTCCCGGGAAGGTGGCCTCCGCACGCGGAATGGCCACTCATTCCGGGAAAGTTGAGGCCTCGGCGGGGAGCTGGGGCCTCGGCGGGGACCTGGGGGCTCGTCGGCGGGGGGGACGGGCGGGGCGTCAGAGGTACATGCCGGTGCGGTGCTCACCCTGCGTGCGGGACGGCTTGTCCCCTTCGCCGAAGAAGCGCTTGCCGCCGAACTCGCCGTGCAGCCGGTCGTCCAACTCGTCGGCCAGCCCGGTCATCACCTGAACGGCGAGCATCAGATGGGTGGCCTGGAAGTTCCGG
Organism: Micromonospora sp. NBC_00898; assembly: GCF_045207895.1. Taxonomy (NCBI): domain Bacteria; kingdom Bacillati; phylum Actinomycetota; class Actinomycetes; order Micromonosporales; family Micromonosporaceae; genus Micromonospora; species Micromonospora sp. NBC_00898. Next base: position 6,036,784 of record NZ_CP108775.1, on the reverse strand, counting down.
CCGAAGACCGGGATCGAGGCCCAGACCGTGTCGTCGGCGCAGTAGAGCCGCCCGATCGGCATCCGGTTGGTCAGCTCGGAGAGCTTCACGTAGAGGCGTTCGGTCGGCTCGACCTCGGTGAGCACCGGGGAGAAGACGTCGACCAGGGGCGGGTTGTCGCGTACCCGGACGAAGACCATGGCCGAGCCGGCCCGGATGTTGATGTCGCCGTCCGAGTCGACCTGCAACTGGTCGGACGACGACTTCAGCATGGTGGAGACGACGGTACGGACCCGATCCTCCAGCGCCAGCACGTCGTTCTCGCCGGCCTGCGCGGCGGCCGCGGCGACCAGCGCCTCGTCGAGGTCGGACTCGACGTCGCGGTCCGGACCGAACTCGCTCCGCGCGGTGCCCATGGGCTCCATCGGCAGCGGCTCCCCCTCGGCGTCGTGCACGAGGTAGACGAGGAAGGCGGGGTGCGGCGCGCCGTAGACGTCGCGGAGGGTGCGGGAGAGCACCGCCGCGAGGCGGGTGGACTCGGAGACGGCGCAGTCCAGGCCGAACTGCTCGCCGGAGCCCTCGACCACGCCGGGCGGCGACCAGCCGAGCGCGATCATGTCGGCCACGGCGGCCCGGTCCAGCCGGTAGCCCTGCGGCAGGGTGGCGTTGCCGACCGCCCGCGCGGCGAGCCTGCCCTCCGCGCCGACGTCCACGCTGATCGAGTAGACGGCGTCTCCGGTGCCGGAGGCGGTGGGGTCGAGGGTCAGCTCCACGTGCGCGCCGGTGGGCAGGGCGCGCAGCCGGTCGGCCAGCGCGCGGGCGAACTCCCGCCAGGCCTCGGTCACCTTCGCCCGCAGGTCGGCAGTGGTCGGCTCGTCCAGCAGGATCGACTCGTACTGCTCCGGCGCACCGCCGGCCGCGTCATCCGCCGGCACCGAGGGGTGGTCTGCCGTCATGATCGCCTCCGTCCGTCATGGTCACCCTACCCACGGACGGTGAGCGCCGAATCAGGCCGACCCGGATCGGACAGCGGGCGGGGCCGACGAACTCGACCGGCTTTTCGGCCGGGCCGGTGCCGTCCAGCTCGACCGGCTATTCGGCCGGGCCGGTGCCGTCCAGCTCGACCGGCTATTCGGCCGGGCCGGTGCCGTCCAGCTCGACCGGCCAGGTGGCGGCCAGCTCGCTGAGCCGCGACGCCGCCCCGGCGGCGTCGGCGCCGCGCCCCACGGCGAGCCCCAGCAGGTACGCGGAGACCGGCGCGCCCGGACGCAGCACCTGGTGGGCCACGTCCTTGGCCAGGTCGAGCACGACCGGCACCGGCACCTGAGCCGGGTCGAGGCCCAGCTCGGCGCAGGCCGCCGTGACCCAGTCGTCCATCACCGTCATCGTGTCCACTCCTCGGCCCGGCGTACGTCCTCGTCAGTGTCGCAGTCGAACCAGGGCGGCGGGCCGGAGCCGGACCAGGCCACCTCCCGCACCGTCAGGCCGGCCAGCACCGCCCGCACCGGGGCCCCGTCGAGCGTGCCGCCCCGCTGCGCGGCGAGCCGGTCCAGGGCGGCCCGCAGCGCGGCGACCCGCCACACGCCGCAGAGCTGCTGCCGGCGACCATCCCCGTCGACGTAGCAGGCCCCGTCGGCCGTCGACCCGTCGAGCTGCCGCAGCAGGTCGTCCACCGCCCCGGCGGTGAGCAGCGGCAGGTCGGCGGCGAGCAGGGCGACGGTGGCCGTACCCGGGTCGAGCAGGGCGAGCCCGGCCCGCGTGGCGGCGGCCGGGCCGCCACCCGGCGGCTCCTCCCGGGTCACCCGCACGTCGGGCGGGACGCGGCCGGCCGCCCCGACCACGATCCGCGGCTCGGCCGCGGCGACCGCCGCCAGCACCCGGTGCAGCATCGGCCGGCCGCCGACCGGGAGGGCGGGCTTGTCCACCCCGCCCATCCGGCGGGCCGCGCCCCCTGCGAGCAGCACCGCCGCGTACGCCCTCACCCGGCCACCGTAACCCGGTCCCGCGTGACGCTGCCCACGGCCACCTGGCGGGCTGGCGAACCTGATCCACGGGTGCGGCAGCCGGCCGGGTCCGAGCAGGCGGTCACCGCCGTTCGCCGCGACCGGCCGGCATCACGCGGTCGCGGCGATCCCCGCCGCCGGGCGTGGATGCGTGGTCACCGCCGTTCGCCGCGGCCGAGGTGGATCACGTGGGGTCGCGTCGCCGTGCGGTGCGGCGGCCGGACGGGGCAGGATGGCGGAATGGGACGGGCGACTGATCGGCGCGGGGTTCTCCGGATCGACCTCGACGCGGTGGCGGACGGACGCGCCCGGGTACGCCGCCCGGACACCCTGGCGGTCGAGGAGCCGCTGGAGATCCGGGTGGGCCCGGGTGGGCCCGGCCGGCGGCGTCCGCTCGCGGTGACCATGCGTACCCCCGGCGACGACCTGGACCTGGCGATCGGTTTCCTGCTCACCGAAGGGCTGATCCGGTCCACCGAAGACGTGCACACCGCCCAGCTCTGCGCCGGGCCGGAGACGCCGAACACCTACAACGTGGTCGACGTGGTGCTGGCCCCGGGTGTGCCGGAGCCGATCACCGACCCCTCCCGCAACTTCTACACGACCAGCTCGTGCGGGGTCTGCGGCAAGGCGAGCATCGACGCCATCCGGACCCGTTCGACCTTCACCATCCGGGACGACCCGATGACCGTGCCGGCGGAGGTGCTGGCCGCCCTCCCGGACCGCCTCCGCTCGGCCCAGCGCGCCTTCGACCGGACCGGCGGCCTGCACGCGGCCGGCCTCTTCACCCCGGACGGGGAACTGGTCGTGCTGCGCGAGGACGTGGGTCGGCACAACGCGGTGGACAAAGTGGTCGGCTGGGCGGTGCGGGAGCAACGGTTGCCGCTGGCCGGGCACCTGCTGCTGGTCTCCGGCCGGGCCAGCTTCGAGCTGACCCAGAAGGCGTGGATGGCCGGCGTACCGCTGCTCGCGGCGGTCTCCGCGCCCAGCACCCTCGCCACCGAGCTGGCCGAGGAGGCCGGCATGACCCTGGTCGGCTTCCTGCGCGGGCGGACCATGAACGTCTACGCCGGCGTTAAGCGGATCACCGGGTAAGGCCGCGCGAACGCGCTACTCCTCGTCGGCCAGCTCCGGCCGGTGCTCGCGTATCCATCGTTCGACATCCTCCGCGAGCCACACGTTCCCCTGCTGCAGCTCGGCCACTGGAATCGGGAACGAGCGGTGCGACGTGATCGCGTAGACGCGCTGGCGGCTGATCCCGCCAAGCCGCATCCGGATCTCGTGCGCGCCCATCAGCTTCACAAGCTGACCGTAGGCACCCGTCAGCGGGTCACGGAGCAAGATGCTTTGCGCCGTTGACTTACGCTCTTGTCATACGTCAACATACTGCCATGGGTAAACAAGCAGCTACGGAGCGAATACCGTCGAACCTCGTCCACAGGCGTCCGCACTGGTGGTCCCGGTACTGTGTGTGCGGCCTGCGGTGGCCCTGCCCAGACAGACGCTACCGGCCCGCCCCGGCCGAACCGCCGAACCGCGCCCGCTGGATCGACAACACCCAGACCGTTGCCTTCCCACAGGTGGGCCGGGCGGGCTGGCTGACCCCCGCTCAGGCCTGGCGGGCGAACGGCGGTCGTTGGTGAGTCGCCCATCCCGCCCCCACCTGCCGATGCGCCCGCTATGGATGTGCCGCAACTGCGGCCAACCCTGGCCGTGCGGCTCGGCCCGACTGTCGCTGCTCGCCGAGTACGAGGGCAATCGGGCAGCCCTGATCCTGTATCTGTCTGCTCAGTTGGCCGAGGCCCGCGATCAGCTCGGGCAGCTTGGCGACAACATCTCACCCGCCGATCTCACGGACCGCTTCATCGGATGGGCCCGTTCGCGCGCCTAATACGGCAGCCGCCGTTTGAGATTGTCGCGGGTCGGTTCGGGGTGGACGAGGTGCGGCCACCGCATGATCGTCTGTCTTTTATGGACAAAAACTGAAATCTGGCGGTGGCCATGTGCCACAGCGTAGGCCTTGCCGGATGGCGGGGGTCCTGGCCGAGGTGCCCGGATCATTCGCGGGCCGGTTCGGGCGAGTCGAGCCGCGCCGCGCGGCGGCGGCGTTCGTGACCGGGCTGCGGTCGGAGCTCGAGTTCGCCCTGTGCCGGTGCAGGTCTGGGGAGGGCGAGCAGCACGACCACGCCGGCCAGGCAGTAGGCCCCGCCTTGCGTGACGATGACCGGCAGGATCCCGATGCGTTCACCGAGGGTGCCCGCCGCGATCGTGCCGAGCAGCATTGCCGCGCCGTTCACGGCGGCCGTCGCCCCGAACACCCGGCCGCGGTGGTTATCGGTTGTCGCGTTCTGAAAGACCGCCATGCCGCCCGCTGTCAGGAACGCGGCCGGCAGCCCGACGAGCGCGATGAGTACCGGCGCGGGCCAGAGCACGTGCGTGGCCAGCGGATACAGGAACAGCACCAGGTCCAGTGCGCCGAATACGACCGTTCCCCAGCCGAACATCGTTCGCGGCGCGAAATGGTGCCCGATCACCGTCGCGGTAAGGCCACCCACGATGCCGCCGACCGCCTGGGCCGCCATGATCACACCGAATGCGCGGGCGTCGCCGCCCAGCACGTCGCGCACGAACGGCGCCATCAGCGTTCCCATGATCGCTTCGCCGATGCCCGTGATGACGGTGAACGCCAGGAAGACCTGCAGGACCCGGCTGGAAAGCGCGATGCGCATGCCTTCGGCCCATTCCCGCAGCACGTGCGGACGCGTCGCCGAGCCGGATCGACGCCGGACGCTGATCAGCCACAGCAGCCCGGCCGCGAGCGCGAACGTCACCATGTCCACGAGGCTCAGCAGGGCGATGCCACCGACTGCCGCGATCACCCCACCCAGCGCGGCGCCGACCAGGCGGGCGACGTCGCGGGCCTGGCCGTTGAGCGAGTTGACCGTGACGAGGTGGTCGGCCGCCACCAGGGACGGCACGAGCGCGGCCTCGGCCGAGGTGAAGAACGGCGCGATGCAGCTCTGCACCGCGATCACCAGGTAAACCAGCCAGACCTGCCCGGCGTGCTGCACCGCGAGCAGCGGGAGCAGGGCCACGACCATCAGCACGTTGGTGACGACCATGGTGCGGCGGCGGTCCCACCGATCGGCGTAGACGCCCGCGATTGATCCGAGCGCGATCTGCGGGAGCAGCGAGGCCAGGACCGAGCCTGCGGATGCGAGCGTGGACCCGGTCAAGACATAGATCTGGTAGGCGAGCCCGGTCCGCAGGATCCAGTCACCGGTAAGCGAGATCAGGTTCGCGGCGAGCAGCAGCCGCAGGTCGCCGTTGCCAGCGAGGATCCGCCAGAGCCGTCGCACGTCATCCTCCCGTGGCCGTCGCACGCAGCGGCGTGGCCACAAGCGTCAGATTCACCGGTACCGCGTTGGCAGGCCGTTTGTCGGCGTCGCCGAGCGGCCGCCGCTGAGCCAACGGCGCCACGAGCTCGTCCCACCGCTGCTTGAGCTCGGCGAACTCCTCGGCCGTGAGGTAGAGCAGACTCTGCGAGACGCCGACGTGCTCAGCCCAGCGGGGATCCTCGTCGGCGCGGCGCTTCTGCCAGTCCGCGAGTTGGGCGGCAGCCTGTTCAACGAGATAGCGGTCGAGCAACTCAACGGATTCCCAAGCCTCGAGCGACCTGTCCGCCGCCTCGAACCGATGCGAGACGGCAGTGAGCCGCCAAGGCCGCTCCCGGTTGTCGTCGGCGTCGGCATGTTCGACGAAGCCGTACTTGGCGAGCTGGCGCAAATGATGCGAAGCGAGCGCCTGACTGATGCCGAGCTGCCGGGCGGCGTCCGCGGCGGTGATGGATCCCTCGCGACCAACCAGAGCACCCAGCTTCAGGCGTAAGGGATGAGCAAGCGCCCGCAGCGCGAGCGGATCATTGACGACCCGCCGCCCGCGATCCGATTCCAAGGACATGCTTGGAGTCTCAACTCGGCAGCACCGGACTGTCAAGCAAGCACTTGGAATCGTGCCCACCAGCGACATCTCAGACGGTGGCTGCGGTACTAACCCACGAGTAGTTGGTCCATGATTATCTGGGCCGGCGGGATCGTCGACGTACGACGGCAGTTGTGAAAACGGCCGGCCAACCGTCCAGCTCGGACGGGGCCACGCCGCGCCGGAGCAGGTCGTCGAGGAGCAGCGCGAGGGAGTAGTCGGGACGGGTGGCGAGCACCCGTTCCAGCGCCACCGCCGCCAGGGCGCCGTGCCCGGCCCGCCAGGCGGCGAACGCGAGCAGGCTGCCCGGCGCGGCGATCAGTTCCGGCTCGGCCCGGCGTAGCACGTCGGTCCAGAGGCCGATGTCCCCGTCCCGCCCGTCGGTCCGCTCCCAGGCGAGGTCGCGTACCGGGAGCTGGGTCAGGAGCACGGTCAGCCAGGCCACCTCGTCGTCGCCGAGCCGCTCGCCCCGCCGGTGCCGGCGGAACGCGGTGCGGACCGCGGCCACCCCGGCCGACCGGACCGACCGGCCACCGACCAGGGCGGTTTCCGCCGCCTCCTCGGTCAGCACCGCCAGCCGTCGCCGGGCCCGGGCGGTGGCCCGGCGCATCGCCACCCGGACCGGCCCGTCGAGCGGGGCCACCTGCGCGGTCAGCGCGGCCCGGTCGGGGAGGGCGACCTGGCCGGCGAAGACGGCCGCCGCACTGACCTCGCTGGCCGCCGGGTCGTACGGGGTGCCGTCGGGCGGGCAGCAGTCAGGTTCGACGCACAGGTACGACCACCAGCGGCCGTCGGTCACCCGCAGCGCGTCGAGGACGACCACCCCGGCGTCGTCCAGTGCCTCGCCGACCGCGTCCACCGCCCCGGTCACCCGGGACGCCGGCCCGTAGCCGATCACGGTCGCCGACTCGGCGCCCTGTCGGGTGATGACCCCGGCCAGGTGGCGGGCCGGCGGACGGGGATCGGCGCCGGGCTCGGGCAGGTCGCCGCGGGCGGCGAAGATGACCTGCCGGCCGCGCAGCGCCACCACGACCACGCTGTCGGCGGGGTGGAAGCCGAGCAGGTACGGCACGGCGGCGATGAGGTCGGCGGGTGAGCGGACGGCGAGCCGGGGGCGGTCGGTCGGTGTCATGCCGGGAGCGTGCGGCGGACCGGGGCCCGGCCGACAGGCCCTGTGGACGACACGCGGGTTGTCCACAGATACGGAGAGTATCGGTGCAGGTGACGACGATCCGCGGCCGCCGGCAGCGCTACGTGGCCCTCGCATGTCGGCTGGAGCGGCTACCTTGCGCTCATGGACCTGGCGTACCTGCGGGCGCACCCGGAGCACCTGCCGACGTTCCTGACCCACCAGCGGATCCGGGAGACACCGGTCTCCGGCGGTGACATCTGCGCCGCCTCCCGGCTCACCCTGGACGACGGCCACTCGGTCTTCGCCAAGACCTGGCCGGAGTCGGCGGGTCGGCCGGTGCCGGAGGGCTTCTTCGCCGCCGAGGCGGCCGGGCTGCGCTGGCTGCGGGGCGCCGGCGCGGTGGGCGTACCGGAGGTGGTGGTGGCCCTGCCCGGGCTGCTGGCGCTCGACTGGGTCGAGCCGGGCGAGCCGACGCCGGAGGCGGCCGAGCGGTTCGGCCGGGAGCTGGCCGCGCTGCACCGGGCGGGGGCACCCGCGTTCGGGGCGGAGTGGCCCGGCTTCATCGGCGCGCTGGCGCAGGACAACACCCCGGATCCGGGCCCGTGGTCCGACTGGTTCGCCCGCCGCCGGCTCATGCCCTACCTGCGGCTGTCGGTGGACGACCGAGCGCTGGGCCAGCCGGAGATCCGCCTGGTCGAGGAGCTGGTCGACCGGATCGGGGAGCTCGGCGGGGACGAGCCGCCCGCCCGGACCCACGGCGACCTCTGGCCGGGCAACCTGCTCTGGGGCGCCGACGACCGGGGGTGGCTGATCGACCCGGCCGCGCACGGCGGGCATCGGGAGACCGACCTGGCCCAGCTCACCCTCTTCGGAGGCGCAAGCCACCTGGACCGGATCCTGGCCGCCTACGACGAGACCTGGCCGCTCGCCGACGGGTGGCGGGAGCGGGTGCCGCTGCACCAGCTCCACCTGCTGCTGGTGCACACCGCCCTGTTCGGCTCGGCGTACCGGGATGCGGTCGGCGCCGCCGCCCGAGCCGCGCTGCGGGGGGCCGGACGCGCTACCGTCGACAGGTGACCGCCGCCCCGACGACCCCCGGCGTCCTCGTCGACCGGTACGGCCGTGTCGCCCGGGACCTGCGGGTCTCGCTGACCGACAAGTGCAACCTGCGCTGCACGTACTGCATGCCGGCCGAGGGGCTGCCCTGGCTGGCCGGGCCGCAGCTGCTCACCGACGAGGAGATCGTCCGGCTGGTCCGGGTCGCGGTGCAGCGGCTCGGCGTCACCGAGGTCCGCTTCACCGGCGGCGAGCCGCTGATCCGGCCCGGCGTGGCCGGCATCGTGGCCGCCGTGTCGGCGCTGGAACCCCGGCCCCGGATCTCGGTGACCACCAACGGCATCGGGCTGGAACGGCTCGCGCCGACCCTGCGCGCCGCCGGCCTGGACCGGGTGAACGTCTCGCTGGACACCCTCGACCGGTCCCACTTCACCGAGCTGACCCGCCGGGACCGGCTGGCCGATGTGCTCGCCGGGCTGGCCGGCGCCGCCGCGGCCGGGCTGACCCCGGTGAAGATCAACTCGGTGCTGATGCGCGGGGTCAACGACGACGAGGCGCCCGAGCTGCTGCGCTTCGCCCTCGACCACGGCTACGAGCTGCGCTTCATCGAGCAGATGCCGCTCGACGCCCAGCACGGCTGGGACCGGGCCACCATGGTCACCGCCGAGGAGATCCTGGCCTCGCTGGGTCGGGAGTTCACCCTGACGCCCGACCCGGTCGAGCGGGGGGCTGCGCCGGCCGAGACGTGGCTGGTCGACGGCGGCCCCGCCAAGGTGGGGGTGATCGCCAGCGTGACCCGGCCGTTCTGCGGGGACTGCGACCGGACCCGGCTCACCGCCGACGGCCAGGTACGCGCCTGCCTCTTCGCCACTGAGGAGTCGGACCTGCGCGCCGCGCTGCGCGGCGGCGCGGACGACGCCGAGCTGGCGGCCCGCTGGCGCACGGCGATGTGGGGCAAGCGCGCCGGCCACGGCATCGACGACCCGTCGTTCCTGCAACCCGTCCGGCCGATGTCCGCGATCGGAGGCTGACCGGTGGAGCTGACCGTCCGCTACTTCGCCGGCGCGCGGGCTGCCGCCGGCCGTCCCGAGGAGACCGCATCCGCCGGGCGCTCGCTGGACGAACTGGTGGGTGAGCTCGCCGAGCGGCACGGCGAGCGGCTCGCCGCCGTGCTGGGGGTGGCGAGTTTCCTGGTCGACGGCGTCGCCTGCCATGATCGCCGGGCACCGCTGCCGGCCGGGACGACGGTGGACGTACTGCCGCCGTTCGCGGGCGGCTGAGGAGGCTCACGGTGTTGGCGATGGCGACCTTCGTGGGCTTCGCGGTGCTCGTCACCGCCCTCATCCACCTCTACCTGTGGACGCGGCTGGTCCGGGACACCACCGGCCCGGGCCGCTGGCGGAGGATCGGCGGCCTCGCCGCCCTGCTGCTGGCGCTGCTGGTCCCGGCCACCATGGCGGGGACCCGCAACGGGACGTACTGGCTGGCCTGGCCCGGGTACCTCTGGCTGGCGCTGATGTTCTACCTGCTGGTACTGCTGCTGGTGCTCGAAGTGCCGATGGCGGTGGCGAAGCTGGTGCTGCGACGCCGCGCGGCGGTCGCCGAGCCCGCCGCGGCCGCGCCGGAGCCGGCCCTCGTCGGCGCCGCCGAGCCGTCGGCCGCCGGCAGCCTCGCGCCGCCGGCCGGGCCCGTCGCCGACCCGCCGGCCGCGGCGGTCGACCTGCCGGACCACGACCCCGCCCGCCGCCTGCTGCTCGCGCGCGGCGCGGCGATCTTCGCCGGGCTCACCGCCGCCGGGATCACCGGGTACGGCGTCCGCACCGCGATGGGCCCGCCGCAGCTCGACCGGGTACGGATCCCGCTGGCGAAGCTGCCGCGCAGCATGGACGGCCTGCGGATCGCCACCGTCTCCGACATCCACCTGGGCCCGCTGCGCGGGCGGGCGCACACCGCGCGCATCGTCGAGATGATCAACCGGATGGACGCCGATCTGGTGGCCGTCGTCGGTGATCTCGTCGACGGCTCGGTGGCCGAGCTGGGCGAGGCGGCGGAGCCGCTGCGCGACCTGCGCTCCCGCTACGGCAGCTTCTTCGTCACCGGCAACCACGAGTACTACTCGGGCGTCGAGGAGTGGGTCAGGGAGGTCGACCGGCTCGGGTTGCGGGTGCTCCAGAACGAGCGGCAGGAGATCCGCGCCCGCGGCGGGGTGCTGGACCTGGCCGGAGTCAACGACGTGAGCGCCGCCGGCACCGGGCTGGCCGCCCCCGCCGACTACGCCGCCGCGCTGGGCGACCGTGACCCGAGCCGGCCGGTGGTGCTGCTGGCGCACCAGCCGGTGGCCGCGCACGAGGCGGCGAAGTTCGGCGTCGACCTGCAACTGTCCGGGCACACCCACGGCGGTCAGATGGCGCCCTTCAACCTGGCCGTGAAGCTGCAGCAACCGGTGGTCTCCGGCCTCGGCAAGGTGGACGGCACCACGGTCTACGTGACCAACGGCGCCGGCTTCTGGGGCCCGCCCGTCCGGGTCGGCGCCCCGCCTCAGGTCACCCTGGTCGAGCTGCGCGCCCCATAGCGCGCCCGCGCCGCGCAGTCCAGCACCGCATTGCTCAGGTCACGCGTACGCGTGGCGGCGGGCGGGTGGTGCACCGGGCGTGACAGTATGCGGCGTGCCTCCGTTCAGCGCCGCGCCCCCCGGTGGCCTCCCGCCATTCGTCGCGGACCTGCACATCCACTCGAAGTACTCCCGCGCGTGCAGCCGTGACCTGACCCTGCCGAACCTCGGCTGGTGGGCCCGGCGCAAGGGCATCGGCGTGCTCGGCACCGGCGACTTCACCCACCCCGCCTGGTACGACCACCTCCGCGAGACCCTGCACCCGGCCGAGCCGGGTCTGTACCGGCTGAGCCCGGAGGCGGAGCGGGACATCGCCCGACGCCTCCCGCCCCGGCTGGCGAGCGCGGCCGAGGCGGACCCGGTCCGGTTCATGCTGAGCGTGGAGATCTCCACGATCTACAAGCGGGACGACCGCACCCGCAAGGTGCACCACCTGATCTACCTGCCCGACCTAGACGCGGTGGCGCGGTTCAACGCCGCGCTCGGGCGGATCGGCAACCTGGGCTCGGACGGCCGTCCGATCCTCGGCCTGGACTCCCGGGACCTGCTGGAGATCACCCTGGCGGCCAGCCCGGACGGCTACCTGGTCCCGGCGCACATCTGGACGCCCTGGTTCTCGGCGCTGGGCTCGAAGTCCGGCTTCGACGCGATCGCCGACTGCTACGCCGACCTGGCCGAGCACATCTTCGCGGTGGAGACCGGCCTCTCCTCGGATCCGGAGATGAACTGGCGGGTCGGCAGCCTCGACCGCTACCAGCTCGTCTCGAACTCCGACGCGCACTCGCCGCCGGCGCTGGCCCGCGAGGCCACGGTCCTGAACTCGGCCCGCGACTACTTCGCCATCCGGGAGGCGCTGCGGACCGGCGAGGGGCTGGCCGGGACGATCGAGTTCTTCCCGGAAGAGGGGAAGTACCACGCCGACGGGCACCGGCTCTGCGGCGTGAACTGGTCGCCGGAGCGGACCCGGGAGGCGGGCGGGCGCTGCCCGGAGTGCGGCAAGCCGCTGACGGTGGGCGTACTGAGCCGGGTCGAGGAGCTGGCCGACCGGCCCGAGGGGCACCGGCCGGCGCACGCCCGCGCGGTGACGCACCTGGTGCCGCTGGCCGAGATCCTCGGCGAGATCAACAAGGTGGGCGCCCGGTCGAAGAAGGTCGAGGGGAAGCTCAACGAGCTGGTCGCCGCGCTGGGACCGGAGCTGGGGATCCTCACCGCCACCCCGCTGGACGAGATCGGCCGGGTCGGCGGCGAACTGCTCGCCGAGGGGATCGGCCGGCTGCGCCGCGGCGACGTGCGCCGGCTGCCGGGCTACGACGGCGAGTACGGCGTGATCACCCTCTTCGACCCCGCCGAACTGGGCGGTGCCGGCAACACGGGAGCCCAGGAGACGCTCTTCGACGTACCGGTGCCGGCGCAGCGACGGCCCGCGGAGTCGGCGCCGAAGCCGAAGGCCAGGCGCCCGGCGGCGGCGAAGGCCGAGCCGAAGCGGAAGGCCACGCCGCCACCGCCACCGCCGATCGCACCGGCGCCCTCCCCGCACGAGCCGTTCGAGCCGATGCTCGCCGGCATGGAGGAGGTCGGTACCGGCCTGCTGGACCGGCTCGACGCGATGCAGCGGGTGGCCGCCTCCGCGCCGGGCGGCCCGTTGCTGATCGTGGCCGGCCCGGGCACCGGCAAGACCCGGACGCTGACCCACCGGATCGCCTACCTCTGTGCGGAGCTGAACGTCTTCCCCGAGCAGTGCCTGGCGATCACCTTCACCCGGCGGGCCGCGGAGGAGCTGCGGCACCGGCTGGACGGTCTGCTCGGCCCGGTGGCCGAGGACGTCACCGTGGGCACCTTCCACTCCCTCGGGCTGAGCATCCTGCGCGAGAACGCCGAGGCGGCGGGCCTGCCTGCGGACTTCCGGATCGCCGACGACGCGGACCGGGCGGCGGCCCGCACCGAGGCCGGCGACGACGCGGCCCGCTACACCGCGCTGCTGCGCAAGCAGGACCTGGTCGACCTGGACGAGCTGCTCACCCTGCCGGTCGCGCTGCTGAAGGGCGACAAGAAGCTGGTCCGCGAGTACCGGGACCGCTGGCGCTGGATCTTCGTCGACGAGTACCAGGACGTCGACGCCGTCCAGTACGAGCTGTTGCGGCTGCTCAGCCCCGCCGACGGCAACCTCTGCGCGATCGGCGACCCGGACCAGGCGATCTACTCGTTCCGGGGCGCGGACGTCGGCTACTTCCTGCGCTTCTCGCAGGACTTCACCGACGCCCGGCTGGTCCGGCTGAACCGCAACTACCGATCGTCGGCGCCGATCCTGGCCGCCGCGGTGCAGGCCATCGCGCCGTCGTCGCTGGTCCGCGGCCGCCGGCTGGACCCGGCCCGGCTCGACCCGGAGGCCCCGCTGGTCGGTCGCTACCCCGCGGCCTCCGTCTCCGACGAGGCCGATTTCGTGGTACGCACCGTCGACGAGCTGGTCGGCGGCCTCTCCCACCGGTCGCTGGACTCCGGCCGGATCGACGGCCGGTCGACCGCGCTGTCGTTCTCCGACATCGCGGTGCTCTACCGGACCGACCAGCAGGCCGCGCCGATCGTGGACGCACTCGCCCGGGCGAACATCCCGGTGCAGAAGCGCTCGCACGACCGACTGCGGGACCGGCCCGGGGTGGCGGCAATCGCCCGGGAGCTGCGGCACGCCGACGGCGTCGACGGTTCGTTGGCCGCCCGCGTCCGGCTGGCCGGTCAGGTGGTGGCGGAGCGCTTCGCCGTGCCGACGCTGGACGGTTCCGGCACGGTCCGCCCGGAGGACGTCCGGACGGCGGTGGACCTGCTCACTCCGCTGGCCCGGCGCTGCGGCGACGACCTGGAGCTGTTCCTGTCGCAGCTCACGACGGGCGCGGAGGTGGACGCCCTCGACCCGCGCGCCGAGGCGGTCACCCTGCTCACCCTGCACGCGGCGAAGGGCCTGGAGTTCCCGGTGGTCTTCCTGGTCGGCGCCGAGGACGGGCTGCTGCCGCTGCGCTGGCCCGGCTCGGAGCCGGACGACGACGCGGTGGCCGAGGAGCGCCGGCTCTTCTTCGTCGGCCTGACCCGCGCCCAGGACCGGCTGTACGTCAGCCACGCCGCCCGCCGGGTCAGGCACGGCGCGGAACGCGAGTGCCGGCCCTCACCGTTCCTCGACGTGATCGACCCGGGCCTCTTCGAACGCTTCGGCGAGGCCGAGCCCCGCCGCCCCAGGGACCGCCAGCTCCGCCTGATCTGAGCGGGTGGCGTGACCGATGGCGGCCGGAGGCCGGTGGCGGCCGGTCGCGGGCGCGACGCGGTCACAGGCGCGACGATCCGGCGGGCAGCCCTGCCAGGAAGTCGGACGACGCAGGGTGATGACCCTGCGTTACCTCGCTCCGTTCCGCCATTGTCGTGGGCATATGACTGTCAGGCATATTTATGCCTCCCAGTCATATCGCTCAGCGGGGGTTAGTCCCGGACGGCGCGACACGCCGTCGCCGGCCGGTCGCGACTCGGACCGACCGGGAGGCGCCGACCGGGAGGCACCGACCGACGAGACCCGTCGGCCCGTCCCCGTGGTCGAGCCGACGTTCCACGGGCTGTCTTGGCGGGGCGCGTCAGGAGAGCAGGACGGCCAGCCAGGCGCCGGCGAGGATCGCCGGGCCGAAGGGCAGGGCGGTGTCCCGGCGGACCCGGCGGGCGACGAGCAGCACCAGCACCACGGCACCGTTGAGCAGGTGGGGCAGGAGCAGCCCGAGCCAGAGGGTCGGCCAGCCCGACCAGCCGAGCGGCAGCCCCAGCGCCGCGGCGAGCTTCACGTCCCCGAAGCCGAGCCGCGCGCCGGGTAGCAGCGCCAGCAGCACGTACCCGGCGAAGGAGAGCGCCGCCCCGGCCAGGGCGCCGAGCAGCCGGCCCGGGGTGCCGGCGGCCAGCGCCGCGGCGACCAGGCCGAGACCGCCGCCGAGCGCGGCGGCGGCGACCAGCGAATCGGGGAGCCGCAGGCAGGTCAGGTCGACCAGGGCGAGCACGAGTCCGGCGGTCGCCACCAGCAGGAACGCCGGCAGCGCCGGATCGGCGTCGCACCGGACGGCCAGCCCACCGAACACCAGCGCCCCGACCGGCGCCGCCACCCGTCGCCGCGACCCGGGGCCGGGCGTGAAGCGGTCGGCGACCACGGGGGCGGCCCAGCCGGCCAGCGCGCCGAGCAGCGCGACACCCGTCACCAGCCCGGCGGACACAAGCCCGGACGTTACCGGCGGGCCGGCTCCGGGGCTGTCCCGTCCACCGGCCGGCGCGGCCGTTCGGTGGTCACCACCAGCGCCACGCCGGCGACGATCACCGCCCCGCCGAGCAGCACCCGGGCGGTGACCGGCTCGGCGGCGAGCAGGGCGCCGAGCGCCACGGCGACCGCCGGATTGACGTAGGCGTACGTGGCGACCAGGGAGATCGGCGCCTGGTGCAGCAACCAGACGTACGCGGTGAAGGCGACCAGCGAACCGGCCACCATCAGGTACGCCAGCGCCGCCCAGGACCGGCCGGTCACCTGGGCCGGGGAGAAGCCGTGCCACTCGCCCCGCACCGCGCCGGTCACGGCCAGCGCCACCGCGCCGGCGACCATCTCGTAGACCGTAGCCACGAAGGGGTCGGCCGGCATCCGCAGACGTCCGGAGAGGAAGGACCCGACGGACCAGCAGGTGGCCCCCGTGACCACGGTGAGCGCCCCGGCCAGCGGCACGGACCCCGAACCGCCGGTGGGGAGCACGAGCAGAACCAGGCCGACGAAGCCCAGCGTCACCCCGGCGAAGGTCCACGGCCGGGGCCGGTCGCCGCCGAGCGTACGGAGCAGCACCACCAGCAGCGGGACGGTCGCCACCAGCAGCGCGGCGATGCCGGAGGGCACCGCGACGCCGACCGGACCGGACTCGGCCAGCACCACCAGGCCGTTGCCGCCGGCCAGCAGGAGCACCCCGACCAGCGCGGCCGAGCCGAGTTGCCGGCGGTCCACGCGGAGCGCGCCGGGGCCACGGCGGAGCCGCAGCACCACCGCCAGCACCAGGCCGGCGGCGGCGAACCGGCCGGCCGCGGAGGTGAGCGGCGGCAGCGACTCGACCGCGATCCGGATGCCCAGGTAGGTGGAGCCCCACAGCACGTACACCAGGACCAGCGCGGTCCAGATCAGCGCAGGTCGGGTGGGCGGGGCGGGGCGGTCGACGGCGACCGGCCCGTCCGGCGTGGCCGCGGAGGCCGGGACGGGTCCGGAGGGCGTCGCACTTGCGGGGCGTGAGCTCATCGGTGGACCACGCTACGGTGACCACGGCGTCGGCGTCCCCTGTTGGTGGCCGGCCTCTCAACACTGGCGCAGCAGGAGGGCGTTCATGACGAACTTCGGACCACCGGTCGGCGGCTCCCCGGAGCCGTGGGGTGGACGGCGGGCCGACGACGCGTACGCTCCGCCGCCCGACCCGCGGTACGACGCGCAGCCCGGCGGGTGGGGCGAGCCGCCCGCCCAGCGGTACGAGCCGGCGGCGGGGACGGGGTGGGAGGGGCAGCCACCCCGGCAGCCCAGCTACGGCTCCGCGTACCCGCCCTACCAGCAGCCCGCCCAGGGGTACCCGCCGGCCGGGCAGCCCGGCTACCCGCCGGCCCCGCCGTACGGCAGCGACGATCACCCGTACGCCGAGCCACCGCCCCCGCCGAAGCGCGCCAAGGGTCCGCTGATCGCGGTGCTCGCCGTGCTGGCGGTGCTCGTCCTGGGCGGCGCGGCCACCCTCTACCTGCTGCGGGACGACCCGGCCCCGGTGGCCGGGCCGACCCAGCCCGCCGACCCGGCCGCCGGGCCGTCGGCGGGGGCGACCGAGCCGGCCGTCCCGGCCACCACGGCGCCGGCGCCGGCGTCGTCGGCGGATCCGCGGTTCGTCAAGGTGGGGCAGTGTGTCCGCAACGAGGGTCCGGCCGGCGGCAAGCCGAAGCTGCTGATCAGCGAGTGCGGCGCGAAGACGTACCAGGTGCTGCGCCGCTACGACGGCTCGACCAGTGGGGAGAAGGACGCCCAGGCCAAGTGCGCCAAGGTGGACGGCTATACGAACTGGTACTTCTTCGACAGCGAGCTGGACACCCTCGACTTCGTCCTCTGCCTCAAGCAGCGCTGATTCCATCCGTAGCCAAAACTAGGGCTGTCTAGCGTGAGAGCTAGACAGCCCTAGTTTCATCTCGACGGTCCCGACACGCCGGTAGGGCCATCTATCCATGTCTAGCCCTGCGGCTAGACGGCCCGATACTCTGCGATGCGTGGATCCGGTCCGCAACCCGTACGCCCCGGGCGCCGGGCAGCGCCCGCCCGAGCTCGCCGGGCGGGGGCGGGAGCTGGACGTCTTCGACGTCGTGCTGGAACGCATCGCCCGGGGCCGCCCCGAGCGCAGCCTGATGCTCACCGGCCTGCGCGGCGTCGGCAAGACCGTCCTGCTCAACACCCTCCGCTCGCAGGCGATCAACCACTTGTGGGGCACCGGCAAGATCGAGGCCCGCCCGGACCAGTCGCTGCGCCGGCCGGTCGCCGCCGCCCTGCACATGGCGGTCCGCGAACTCGCACCCCGGCACCGCGCACCGGACCGCATCGACGGCTTCCTCGGCGTGCTCAAGGCGTTCGCCCAGCGTTCCGCGCCGACCGGACGCGGGACGGCCGCGCCGAAGCTGCGCGACCGCTGGCAACCCGGCATCGACGTACCGGCCAGCAGCGGCCGGGCCGACTCCGGGGACATCGAGATCGACCTGGTCGAGCTGCTCACCGACGCCGCCGCGGTGGCCACCGACGTGGGCACCGGCATCGCGGTCTTCATCGACGAGATGCAGGACCTCGGCGCGGAGGACGTCTCGGCGCTCTGCGCCGCCTGCCACGAGCTGTCCCAGCTCGGGGCGCCGCTGATCGTGGTCGGCGCCGGGCTGCCGCACCTGCCGGCCGTGCTCAGCGCCGCCAAGTCGTACTCGGAACGGCTCTTCCGCTACCAGCGGATCGACCGGTTGGACCGGATCGCCGCCGACCAGGCGCTCTGCGCGCCAGCCGAGCGCGAGGAGGTCGAGTACGAGCAGAAGGCGCTCGACCTGCTCTACGAGAAGTCCGGCGGCTACCCCTACTTCGTCCAGGCGTACGGGAAGGCCACCTGGGACCACGCCCCGCGCTCGCCGATCACCGCCGCCGACGTGCGGGTGGCCGCTCCGGAGGCCGAGGCCGAGTTGGCCGTCGGCTTCTTCGGTTCCCGGTTCGAGCGGGCCACCCCGGCCGAGCGTGAGTACATGCGGGCGATGGCGACGCTCTCCCTGGTCGAGGGGGAGGAGAACGGGCGGGACGACATGGACGCCGCGGTGCCCACCGCGGAGATCGCCCGCTCGCTCGGCCGCAAGCCGGCGAGCCTGTCCCCGGCCCGGGACGCGCTGATCAAGAAGGGGCTGATCTACTCCGGGGAGCGGGGCACGGTCGCCTTCACCGTCCCGCACTTCGGCCGGTACCTGCGGACCCAGCCGGCCTGATCGCGGCCGTGCCGGAAGGTCAGACCTGGGCCCAGGGCGACGGGAAGATCACCTCGCCGCGCGGCGGCGGCGCCTCCCCGCTGACCGACGGGGGCAGCACCAGCGCCTGCCACGGCTCCCCCAGCCCCGACCACGGGCTGGTCAACCCCATCCGGTCGGCCCGTTCGAAGCCGAACCGCCGGTAGAAGGCCGGGTCGCCGAGCACCACCACCAGCCGCTCGCCCAGCTCGGTCGCGGCGTCCAGCGCCGCCTGCACCACCGCCGTGCCGTGGCCGACCCGCTGCCGGTGCGGGGCGACCGCCACCGGGCCGAGCGCCAGCGCCGGCGCCACCCCGCCGTCGGAGTGGACCCGGACCCGGGTCAACAGTGCGTAGCCGACCACCTCGCCGCCGTACTCGGCGACCATGGCCAGCTCGGGGATCCAGGCGTCGCTGTGCCGCAGCTCGTCGACGAGCCCCACCTCGGGTGGGGTGGCCACGTCGGGCCGGGCGAAGGCGGCGGACAGCACCCGGGCGACCGGCGCCTCGTCCGCCGGCCCCTCTGGTCGCAGCCGCAGGGTCGTCACCCGCGCGACCTTACCGGTCCGGAGGCGTCCATCCGCGACGGTCGCTGGAATTCGTCGCGGCGCGGGTCCCGCTGGATGTCCATGTCGGCCGATCCCTTTCGGGTGTTGCCCGGATAGCGGACCCCGGCACGGGGTATGACTGAGGCATGAAACCCGTGCGATCCCTCGCCCGTGTCATGTTGAGCGGAATCTTCGTGGTCAGCGGTGCCCGCAACTTCCAGAATCCTGGTCGTCTGGTCCCGGCCGCCAAACCGATCACCGACCGGGTTGCCCCACTGATCCAGAAGAACGTCCACCCCCGGTTTCCCACGGACGCCGAGACGCTGGTCCGGGTCAATGCGGTCACCCAGTTCCTCGGCGGCCTGATGCTGGCCAGCGGCAAGTTCACCCGTCCCGCCGCACTCGTCCTCGCCGGGTCCCTGGTGCCGGTGACCGCGGCCGGCCATCCCTTCTGGAACAACGACGACCCGGCGGCGCGGAACAACAACCAGATCCACTTCCTGAAGAACGTCGGGCTCTTCGGCGGGCTGCTGCTCGCCGCCGCCGACACGGAGGGCAAGCCGGGGCTGCGCTGGCGCGCCGGCCACCGGATCGGCCACTCCCGACGCTCCGTGCAGCGGGCCGTCCGGACCGCCCGCCGGGAGGCGAAGATCGCCGTACGCTCGGCGGCCACCGCCCGACGACTTCCGGGCTGACCTGCATCAATACGGCCACCACCCCCCGCAAGGCCGCGAATTACCTGAACCACCAGACACCCGTTAACGCGGTGGAAATGTCAAAAACATGTGTGGGATCGGACACGGTCGCATAACGCGGGAGGCAGCAACGTGAGGCACCGTTCTAGGCTCCGTGCGGGACCTGGACGGGTAGGACGAGCTTGGTACGGGGGTGGCCACGCCATGCCGGCGACCGTCGGTAGACGGATGGACCGCCTCGCCCCAGTCCACCGCGTGACCCGTGGGATCGATCGCAGGACAGTCGTACGGACCGGCATCGTGGCCGCCGTCGCCTACGCCGCATGGCTCGCCATCGGCGCGTTCGGGCGGCCGTACAACTTCTTCGACATGAAGATCTACCACGGCGCCGTGGTGTGGTGGGCGAGCGGCAACGAGCTGTACGACTTCATCGCGCCCTCGACGACGCTGGGTTTCACCTACCCACCCTTCGCCGGCCTGGTCATGCTGCCGATGTCCTGGCTGCCGGTGGGGGCCGCCGGCTGGTTCAACGCGCTGGCCAGCATCGGCGCGGTGGCGGTCGTCCTGGCCGCGCTGCTCCGTCCGATCGTGGACCGGCTGGGCTGGCCGCTCTGGTTCACCGTGGGCATCGCCACGCCGATGGCCGTCGCCATCGAACCGGCTCGGGAGACGCTCGGCTACGGGCAGGTCAATCTGCTGCTCTTCGCCCTGATCATGGCGGACCTGATCGGCCTGCGCTGGCGGGCGAAGCGGGGCACCCACCACGACACCGCCACCTCGGCGCTGGCCCGGTTCGTCTACAGCGGCGTCTGGGCCGGGGCCGGGATCGGCCTGGCCACCGCGGTCAAGCTGACGCCCGCGCTCTTCATCGCGTACCTGATGATCACTCGTCAGTGGCGGGCCGCGCTGACCGCGGTCGGCACCACCATCGGCGTGACCCTGGGGACGTTCGCGCTGGTCGGCGAGGAGTCCCGGACGTACTTCAGCAGCGTGCTCTGGCAGACCGAGCGGGTCGGCGCGGCGGACATGACCCCCAACCAGTCCCTCGCGGGCCTGCTGGCGCGGCTGTACGACTCGATCGAGACGCCCGGCCTGCTCTGGCTGGCCTTCTCGGTGCTGATCCTGGCGCTCGGGCTGTCCCGGGCCGCCGCCGCCCGGGCCGACGGCGACGAGCTGACCGCGTTCACCCTGGTCGGGCTCACCACCAACGTGATCAGCCCGATCTCCTGGTCGCACCACCTGGTCTGGGTAATCCCGGCGATCATCGTGCTGGCCGACGCCGCGGTCCGCCGCCACGAGGCGAGCCGCGGCCTGCTGCCCCGGGTGGGCACAGCGCCGGCGGCCAACGGGGTGCCGGGGGTCAACGCGTTGCGCCCGCCGATCTGGTACCCGACGCTCACCGGCCTGCGGCACGGCGTGGCCGCGCTCGGCCTCTACCTGCTCTTCCTGATCTCGCCCATCTGGCCGTACGAGCACCAGCTCCCCGAGGTGTCGCACTACCAGGACGGCCTGTTCGGCGCGCTGATGGAGAACTCGCTGGCGATCGCCCTGATCGTGCTGGTCGCGGCGCTGCCCTGGCGGCCCGGCGCGGAGCCGGCGTTCTACAACGACCGGCCGATCCGGGCCGCCCAGCCCGCCGGCCGCCGCTGACCGTCCGGCCGGGACGGCGGCCGGGCCCGTCGGCCGGTCAGGGGCAGTTCACCCACTCCTCGGTGCCGTCGGCGAAGACCTGCCGTTTCCAGATCGGCAGCCGCGCCTTCACCTCGTCGACGAGGCGGGCGCAGGCCGCGAACGCGGCGGCCCGGTGGGCGGTGCTGACCGCCGCGACGAGGGCCACGTCGCCGATCTCCATTGGGCCGATCCGATGGGAGACGGCCACCGCGTACACGTCCGGATCGGCGGCGACCTCGGCGGCGACCTCCCGCAGCACGGCCTCGGCGCTCGGGTGGCCCTCGTACTCCAGGCTGATCACCGGACGGCCGTGGTCGTGGTCGCGGACCACACCCTGGAATGAGACGACCGCGCCGGCCCGCCGGTCGGCCACGGCCGCCTCGTGGGCGGCGAGGTCGAGCGGTTGGTCGGTGACCGTGCCGTGGGCGAGGGTGTCGGCGGGGCTCACCACGTCCGCTCCCCGGGGGTCAACGGCAGCGGGACGACCGGCACCCGCGCGCCGGCCTCGCCGGTGGTGCCGGGGCGGATGACCGCGAAGCCGTCCGCGCCGGCCAGGCCGCGCAGCATCGCCGAACCGACGTGGCGGACCGGATGGGCGGTACCGGCGGCCCGATCCAGCCGGACCAGGGCGAGATGGGTGTGGTCACCCCGGCCGGGCACCGGCTCGGCGAGGGTGGCCAGCGGCAGCGTCGGCATCGGTCGCCCCTGCAGGCCGGCGAGCAGCGGCGCGACCAGCGAGACCAGCGCGACGATGGCGGACTGCGGGTTGCCGGGCAGGCCGGCGACGAACCGCACCCGACCGTCCGCGTCGACCAGCCGGGCCAGCAGCATCGGGAAGCCGGGGCGCACGGCGACGGTGTTGACGACGTAGTCGGCGCCGAGCGCCGCCAACGTCGCGTGCAGGTGGTCGACCGGCCCGTGCATGGTGCCGCCGGTGGTGCAGACCAGGTCGGCGTTGGTGAGCGCGGCGCGCAGGGCGGCCACGTGGGCGGGGAGGGTGTCGGCCACCGGGCCGACCACGTCGCCCGGGCGAATCTGGCAGCCGTACCGGCGCAGCCAGGCGGGCACCGCCGGGCCGAGGGCGTCCCGGACCCGACCGGCGGCCGGCGGACCGGAGGTCAGCAGCTCGTCGCCGAAAACCAGCAGCGCGGCGCGGGGCTGGCGGCGGACCCGCAGGGTGTCGTGGCCGCAGGAGGCGGCCAGCCCGATCAGCGCCGGGTCGACCGGGGTGCCGGCGGGGAGCAGTTCCTCCCCGGCGTACGCCTCCTCGCCCGGCTCGCGCCACTCCGGCGCCGGCCGCGGCGTGCCGGCGACGCGGCCGTCGTCGGTCCGGGTGGACTCCTCGATCCGCAGGATGGCGGTGGTCCCCTCCGGGACCATCGCGCCGGTGGCGATCTCGACGGTGGTGCCGTCGGCGGCCAGCGGCGGCGGCGTGTTGCCCGCGAGCACCCGCCCCACCACCTCCCACGGGCCGTCCCCGCGCACCGCCCAGCCGTCCACGCTGGAGGTGGGGAACGCGGGCAGGTCGGTCCGGGTGGTCAGCGGCTCGGCGAGGGTGTGGCCGTCGGTGTCGGCGAGCGGCCGGTTGACGGCGGGAAGCGCGGCGGCCAGGCCGACGGCGTACACCCGGGAGCGGGCCTCCTCCCAGCCGGCCGGCGGCGGCGCGGCGACCTGGGCCGCCGCGGCTGCGGTTTCCGTGCTCATCCGGCGAGCCTATCGCCGCGCCGGCGGACCCGCGCCGTCAGTGGTCGCCGCCACGAAGCTGGTCGACGGCGTGGCTGAGGATCGGCCCCAGCACGGCGAGCCCGTCCTTCGCACCGCCGGTCGACCCGGGCAGGTTGACCACCAGCATCCGGCCCGCCACCCCGGCGACCCCCCGGGAGAGCGCGGAGGTGGGGACCCGGTCGCGGCTGTGTGCCCGGATGGCCTCGGCGATGCCGGGGATCTCGTAGTCGAGCAGCGCCCGGGTCACGTCCGGCGTCCGGTCGGTCGGCGTGATGCCTGTCCCGCCGCTGGTCAGCACGACGTCGACCGCGTCGGCCCGGGCCGCGCGCAGCGCCTCGCCGACCGGCTCGCCGTCCGGCACGACGACCGGCTCGTCGACCTCGCAGCCCAGCTCGCGCAGGCCGGCGACGAGCAGCGGGCCGCTGGTGTCGGCGTAGACGCCGGCGGACGCCCGGTTGGAGGCGACCACCACCCGGGCCCGGATCACGGCCGGTCCTCCGGCCGCACCCACTCGCCGGTCTTGCCGCCTTCCTTGCGGAGCACCCGGACCGCGTCCACGCTGGCCGCCGGGTCGACGGCCTTGACCATGTCGACCAGGGCGAGGCCGGCGACGGCCACCGCGGTCAGCGCCTCCATCTCGACCCCGGTCCGGTCGGCGGTCTTCGCGGTCGCGGTGATCTCGACCGTGTCGACGGTGAGCCGCAGGTCGACGGTGACCCCGTGCAGGGCGATGGGGTGGCAGAGCGGGATCAGGTCGGGGGTGCGCTTGGCGCCCATGATCCCGGCCAGCCGCCCGACGGCGAGCGCGTCGCCCTTGGGCAGGCCGTCGCGGCGCAGCAGGTCGACGACCTCCGCGGTGGTGCGGAGCCGACCGGCGGCGACGGCGAGCCGGCCGGAGACCGGCTTGGCGGAGACGTCGACCATCCGGGCCGCGCCGGCCGGGTCGACGTGGGTGAGCTGCGCGGGTTCGGTCACGGCCGCGAGCCTATCTTTCGCGTACGACGCGTGCCGCGATGCTCGGGAGCAGCGTCGCGTCCTGCAACACCCGCCGGAGGACGGTCGCCAGGCGGCGACAAGAAATCGATAACGCCGTTCGGCCTGCTCAACCCGGCTACGGGTGGCTCGTAGATTGGTGAACCGCCGTAGGTCCAGCCGATCCTGGGTGAGGTCACATCGGTAACCGCAGCCTTCCCGGACAAGAAGCCCCCGCCTCCTCCCGAGGGGTCGAAGAGGCGGCGCAGATTGGCGGCGTAGGTGCGGATATTGGCCGCGCTTCCGGCCACCGGGCCTGATTTCCAAAGCCCGGCTCAGCCTGCACAAATGAATCCGTTGCGCGGTCCCACGATCTGCATGGAATTCCACCGGCCGGCGCTACCGACAGGATGCGGGCCCGGCGAGTCCGCAGTTCATCCGCAACGCCTTGAAACGTCGCCCGAACTGCTGATGAGACTTGCCGGAAAACAGGCAAGTCTGATGGCACTCTTCGGCTCGGCCGACCCCTCCGGGATCGCGCTGGGCTACTGGACCGACACCTTTTGCTTACGGGTGGACGCTCTCCGCACAGCCACTATGGACAGAACGTCATGAAGCGTCACAGTGTTGGCTAATATTGCGCATAGCGACTTTTATGCCTTCTAAGCGTGCGCTTGCATCTCCTATTCTGTCGTTCGCACGGTAAAGGTCCTAGCGGGACCTCTCGAGAGACGATCTGGAAGGAGCCAGCGATGCGCGGCAGCGAGTGGCACTGACTCAACGCTTCACGCAGGGAACCTCCCACGGTAGGCTCCCGGCATCAACAATGCCGGCTGATGCCGGCCCAGGCTTCAGCCGTTCAGCCCGTGGAGCCGGATGAGCCACACCGACGGACGACGTGTTGTGGGGACCGATCGGCACCTTGTGACGCTCGTCGGTCTCATCGTCGTTCTTGCCTCGGTCACCACGGTCTACGCGTTCCTCTTCTTCCTGCGAGACATACCCAGTTCCGTGCGGGATGTCGCCACCCTGATCACGCTGCCCTTCATGATCGCGGTCAGCGTGATCGTCAAGACACCCGTACGGATACGGTCCACGACACTCGCCATCGCCTGGGTCGAGACCGCCATCGTGATCGGAGTGGCGGTCGCGCCCTGGCCATGGGTCATCCTGAGCACCGGCGTCGGGGTCGCGGCAGCCTCCGCCGTACTGCGTCTCCCCGCGATCAAGACGGCCTTCGGGGTCGGCAAGAACATCCTCATCGCAGCGGGTGCCGCAACCATGGTCGCCCTGCTGAACTGGCACTGGTCCTCATCGTCCGTCGGAGACCTCATCGGCGCGTTGGGGGCCATCTACCTGGTCGCGGCGATTCTGGACGACGTGCTGGCCATGCCCGTCATCGCGCTCGCCTCCGGCACCCGGATCTCCCGCCAGTTCCGCAGCGACCTCGACCTCCGGATCGCCGGCTTCGCCGTCCGGTTCGTGGTGGCCGTCTGCACCCTGCTCATCCTCCGCGCCGACCCCCGGCTGCTGCTCGCCGTGCCACCGCTGGTGCTCAGCCTCCACCTGGCGTACTCCACCCGGATCCGGACCCGCACCGAACAGCAGGCCTGGCAGCGGCTGGCCCGGACCACCGACGCGCTCAACGTGGTCGACCTGGACCAGGTGCTGACCACCGCCGTCACCCAGGCCGCCGAACTCTTCTCCGCCGACGAGGTCGAGATCGAGCTGCGCGAGGGCGGCCGCACCGTACGCGGCACCACCGTCGGCATCCGGCACTACGGCGACCGCGCCGAACCCAGCACGGTCGGCGGGACCGTCATCCCGGCCGCGCTGGAGGGACACGACCGGGCGGTCGACCTGGGCGTGCTGCGGCTGCGCTTCGCCGGCCCGGTCGAGCTTTCCGAGCGGGAGCAGTACACGCTGCGTACCTTCGCCTCCGCGCTCTGCACCGCGGTGCGCAACGCGCAGGCGTACGCCGAGCTGGCCCGGATCGCCGAGGAGCACGCGCACGACGCCACCCACGACACCCTGACCGGGTTGGCCAACCGGCGCCAACTGCTGGACGAGGGCACCCAGCAGCTCACCAACCGGCACGCCGACGGGGTGACCGCGCTGGTGCTGATCGACCTCAACCACTTCAAGGAGGTCAACGACACGCTCGGACACAGCGCCGGGGATCGGGTGCTCATGCAGGTCGCCGACCGGCTGCGCGGCGCGACCCGCACCGGCGACCTGGTGGCCCGGCTCGGCGGCGACGAGTTCGCCGTGCTGCTGCGGGGGCTGCCGGCCCCGGCGGTCGCCGCGCACCGGGCGGAAGCCCTACTGGCCGCCCTGCACGAGCCGCTGCACCTGGACGGCATGCGGATCAGCGTGGAGGCCAGCGGCGGCATCGCCGTCGCGCCGGCCACCGGTGGGATGACCGAGCTGCTGCGCCGCGCGGACGTGGCGATGTACCAGGCCAAGCGGGCCGGCCAGCGAATCTCCACGTACGCGCCGGCCCGGGACACCGCCGACCTCGGCCGGCTCACCCTCAACGGTGAGCTGCCCCGGGCGGTGGCCGACCACGAGTTCACGGTCAACTTCCAGCCCATCGTCGACCTGGGCAGCGGCGAGGTCACCGGCGCGGAGGCGCTGGCCCGCTGGCACCACCCGACGCACGGCATCATCGATCCGCTGCGCTTCCTGGAGGCGGTGGAACGCTCCGGCCTGCTGCCCGCGTTCGCGGAGGCGATCCTCGACCAGGCGCTGATCGCGGCCGGCAGTTGGCGCGCCGCCGGTTTCGACCTGCCGGTGTCGGTGAACGTGTCGCCGCGGAGCCTGCTCGACGCCCGCTTCCCGGGGGCCGTGCTGGCCCGGCTGCGGGCGCACGACCTGCCGCCCGACCGGCTGGTACTGGAGCTGACCGAGACGCTGACGCTCAGCCAGCTCGACGTGGTCGACCGGGTGCTCAGCCGGCTGCGCGACTCGGGCGTCCGGCTCGCCCTCGACGACTTCGGCACCGGCTACTCCTCGCTCTCCCTGCTGTCCCGCATCCCGGTGCACGAGCTGAAGATCGACCGCAGCTTCGTGACGGCGATGGAGACCTCCGCCGAGGCCGCCGCGGTGATCCGCTCCACCCTGGACCTCGGCCGCAGCCTCGACCTGGCCGTGGTCGCCGAGGGTGTGGAGAGCGAGCCGCAGCGGCGGGCGCTGTGGGAGCTGGGCTGCGCCGCCGGGCAGGGCCACCTCTTCGCCCGGCCGCTGCCGGCCGGTTCGCTGCTCGCCGCCCTCCAGCGCGGCGCGGGCGGCCGCCCGGGCACGCTCGCGGCCGCGCTGCACGACGCGGGCGCGGTGATCCGCCTGCCCGGCCGCCGCCAGGCCGGTCGCGGCCGCACGGCCGGCGCCCCACCCACCGCCGGCCAGACCGCCGACGAGCCCCGGCTGCGCTGACCGGCCCGCTCGGGGTCGACGCATCCCGAGCGCCGGACGGTACGGCGGTCACGGTCTGCGAGACTGGCCGGCGTGACCGCCACCCCCCAACGGACGATCCGCCGCCGACGCTGGCCGGCCCTGGACTCCGCCGCCGGCGGCCTCGCCCTCGACCTCGGCCTGTACGCGGTGTCGGCGCTCTTCGCCGCGGTCACCGCCGCCACGTCCACCCTCGCGCCGCATCGCGCCTGGGGGGCGATCGCAGCCGTCGGCTACCTGGTGGCGGCGCTCACGGTGACCGGTCAGCTCCTGCTCCGGCAGCGCCGGCCGGAGGCCGCCGGGCTCGCCGCCCGCGCCGCGGTGACCGCCTTCGCCTGGGCCACCGCGACGTTGCTGCCGCTGGCGGTACTCAGCAGCCAGCGGGCGTCGGGGCGTACCGACCGGGCGCAGGAGGAGGTGGTGGTGGTCGAGCACGCCGGAGCCCGGCTCGTCGAACACGGCACCCCCTACCTCGGCCACGACGCGATCGCCGCGCTGCCTCCCGCCGAGCAGTTGCTCGGCTACACCCCGTACCAGCCGGGGATGGCGCTGTTCGGGCTGCCCCGGGCCGCCGTCGACGCCTGGTGGACCGACCCGCGGGTCTGGTTCGCCCTGGTCACCGCGCTGGTGCTGGCCCTGGCCGTGGGCACCCTGCGGGCCAGGACCGCGTCGGGGCCGGGTCGCCCGGACGCCGCTGTGCTGCGGGGCGTACAGGCGGCCACCGTGCTACCGGTCTGCGCGCTGACCCTCGCCACCGGCGGCGACGACCTGCCCGTACTCGCGCTCTGCCTGCTGGCCCTCGCGCTCGCCGCCGCCGACCGGCCCGGCCGGGCCGGGGTCGCGGTGGGGGTGGCCGGCGCGCTGAAGCTCTTCGCCTGGCCGGTCGCGGTCGTCCTGATCTGCTGGGCGGCCACCCGCCGGGCCGGCGCCCGCACCGCCCTCGGCGCGGTCGGGTTGCCGGTGGCCGCGCTCCTGCCCGCCCTGCTGGTCGACCGGGACGCCCTGGTGGAGAACGTGCTGCGCTTTCCGCTCGGGCACGGGCTGGTGACCAGTCCGGCGCAGTCCCCGTTCCCCGGCCACCTGATCGCCACGCTGCTGCCCGCCGGCCGGGTGCTCGCCGCCGCGCTGCTGGTGGCGGTGGGGGCGGCGATCGCCGTCCGGCTCGTCCACCGTCCGCCGCGCACCGCCGCCGCCACCGCGCTGATCTGCGGGTACGGGTTGCTCGCCGCGATCCTGCTGATGCCCTCGACCCGCTTCGGCTACCTGCTCTACCCGCTGGCCCTGCTCGTCTGGGCCCCGGCGCTCGCGCTCGCCGGGAGCCGGACCGCCGAGGAC
This sequence comes from Micromonospora sp. NBC_00898, assembly GCF_045207895.1. NCBI lineage: Bacteria > Bacillati > Actinomycetota > Actinomycetes > Micromonosporales > Micromonosporaceae > Micromonospora > Micromonospora sp. NBC_00898. The sequence continues at coordinate 6,008,091 of NZ_CP108775.1, read as the reverse complement.
CGGCTCACCGCCCTGACCGGCATTACCGGCAAGTGCGGGGCGGAGCCCGCAAACAGGGCGTAAACCTGAGGACATGAACACCTATCGCGACCGGACCGAGGCCGGCCAGGCGCTCGCCGACCGACTCAACGGACTCGCCGGGCAGCCGGACGTCGTCGTCCTCGGGCTGGTCCGCGGCGGTGTCCCGGTGGCCCGGGTGGTCGCGCAACGGCTCGGCGCGCCGCTGGACGTGCTGGTGGTCCGCAAGCTCGGCATGCCCTGGGCGCCCGAGGTCGCGTACGGCGCGCTCGGCCCCGACGGGGTACAGGTGCTCAACGAGATGATCGCCGGCGGGCTCAGCGAGCACGACCGGGCCGAGGTGCGGCGGCGGGAGCAGGCCGAGCTGGACCGGCGGGAGAGCCGGTACCGGGCCGGTCGGCCCCCGCTGGACCTGCACGGGCGCACCGCGGTCATCGTCGACGACGGCCTGGCCACCGGGGCCACCGCGCGGGCCGCGGTGCAGGTGGCCCGGCACCTGGGCGCCGGCCGGGTGGTGGTGGCCGTCCCGGTCGGCTCCGAGCAGGCGTACCAGATGCTGGCCGCCGAGGCCGACCAGGTCGTCTGCCCCCAGACCCCGCCGGACTTCGGCGCGGTCGGCGCGTACTACGACGACTTCCACGAAGTCTCCGACGACGAGGTGGCGCAGGCGCTCACCGCCACCGCGTGACCCCACCGGGTACCGTCGGTGTCATGCAGCTCACCTGCCCCAAGTGTCACGGAGACATGCGCCAGTACGAGCGCAGCGGCGTCATCATCGACCAGTGCGGCGAGTGCCGCGGCATCTTCCTCGACCGCGGTGAACTCGAAAAGCTCTTCGAGGCCGAGGCCAACTGGAACAAGCAGCACGGCGCCCCCGCCCAGGCGGCCCAGCCGGCCGGCGGGTACCCGCCGCCCCCGCCGCCGCCCGCCTCGCACCAGCCCGGGTATGGCGCCGTCCCGCCGCCGCCCCCGCCGCCCGGCCACGGCTACGCCCAGCCCGCGTACGGCCACGGACAGCACTACGGCTACCACGGCCACTACAAGCGGAAGAAGCACCACGGCGGCTTCCTCGGCGAACTCTTCGACTGACACCGGCATGGCCGGGTCGGCACCCCGCCGGCCCGGCCGTCCCGGGTCGGGGGCCGACGTGCCGACCGGCCACGGTCGTGGCACGCTGCACCCCATGACGGCCATCCGGCAGCACGAGGCGCTGCGACAGGCGTACGACGGGCTCACCGCCGTGGTCACCGGGCTGGACGACGCGGGCTTGCAGCTGCCGACCCGCTGCCGCGGCTGGCTGGTCGCGGACCTGCTCTTCCACGTTCTCTGCGACGCGCAGCGGGCGCTGGTCGCGCTGGCGAGCCCTGCCGACGGCCCGGCCGACGTGGACGACGTCAGCTACTGGCGCTCGGTCCCGACCGGCGGCGACGACACCAGCGCGAAGCACGCCTGGTGGGCCCGCCGTTCGGCGGCCGCCTTCGACCGGCCCAGCGGGGTGGTCCGGATCTGGTCGGACACCGCGCCCGCCGCCGCCCGGGCGGCCGCCGCCGCCGACCCGGACGGCTTCGTCACCACCCAGGGCCACGTGCTGCGGGTCCCCGACCTGCTCGCCACGCTGACCACCGAGGCGGTGATCCACCACCTCGACCTGGTGGTTCAGCTGCCCGACGCGCCGCCCCCGGCCGAGCTGCCCACCCGGGTCGCGGTGGCCACCATGGACGGCCTGCTCAGCGACGACGCCGTCCGCCCCACCGGCTGGGACGACCGCGACTACCTGCTCCGCGCGGCCGGGCGGATGCCGCTCACCGACCGGGACCGGCTGGAACTGGGCGGGGCCGCCGGCTGGTTCCCGCTGATCGGCTGACCCCGCCGCTCAGCACTCGGCCGGCAGGCCGAAGTCGGGCAGCAGCCTGGCGTCGAAACTGGCCACCTCCGACACCACACCGTCGGCCACGGTCAGCACGGTCAGCCCGAGCCCCGTCCGCCGGGGCGCCCCGGGCATCCGCAGGTACGTGCCGACGGTTGGCTGCCGGTTCGCCCAGGTGGGCAGCGCCCGCACGGCGAGGGGCCCGGTCGGGTGCAGCAGCGGCGCCCACGCGTCGAGGATGCGCTCGCGGCCCGCGTACCAGCTCGGCTCCGCACCGGTGTGGCCGCCGGCCCCGGCCTGGTGGGAGACCCGGGCGTCGTCGCGCAGCAGCGCGCGGAGCGCGTCGTCGTCTGACCCCTCGATCGCCGCGACCCAGCGGTCCAGCAGTTCCCGCTCCGCCCGGTCGGCCACCGGTGCGGCCACTCGTCCCAGCGGGCCGGCAGCAGCTCCCGTAACGGCGGAACGGGCGCGTTGCGGCGCGCTGTTCACGGCGGCGACGCTGGTCGCCAGGGCCGCGGCGGTGCCGGCCGCGTTTTAGCCGAGCACGTCGCGGATGATCAGCACCGCCCGCTGCCGGGGCGACAGGTGCTGGAGGGCGGCGAGGAAGGCCAGCTCGATCGTCTCCCGCCGGATCAGCGCCGCTTTCGGCTCGGCCTCGGGCGCCGCGGCCGGTTCCAGCAGCCGGTCCGGGTACGGCTGCAGCCACGGCACCGCGACCACCGGCGGCACCCCGGCCGGCCCCGCCGGTCGGCGGGATGCCGGTCGAGGTGGTCCAGGCAGGCGTTGGTGGCGATCCGGTAGAGCCAGGCGCGGAAGGACGGCCGCCCCTGCCAGGTCTCCCGCCGCCGCCAGGCCCGCAGGAGCGTCTCCTGGACCAGGTCCTCCGACTCGGCGTACGAGCCGAGCATCCGGTAGCAGTGCACCCGCAGCTCGCCGCGGTGCCGCCCGGTCACCCGGGCGAAGGCCCGCTCGTCGCCGGCCGCCGCGGCCTCGTCCTCGGTACGCGTCGTGCTGATGCCGCCGTCCACCACGTCCCCCAGCCTGTCACCGGTCGTGCCGATCGGTGCGGACCGGCGCTGTCATCCGGTGTGGCGGCGGCGGGGCGGAAAACTCATCGCGGGCCCCCGCAGGGTCAGACGATCGCCATGTCGACGAAGCGCGACAGGTGCAGCTGGGCGAACGTCACGGTCTGCCTGCATTGCGGGCTGCCACGAACCCTACCTATCTAGGTTCGCGGCATCCAATATTTGCGCTGCCGCCTCTGCCTTGCGACTCAGCGCCATCACAGCGTTCTCGTAGAGCAGCGCGATGATCCTCTCAGCCGGCCTGCACGTCGTTCCGATGTTATAGATCGTTTTGTGGGGCCGGACAGAGAGTCGACCCAAACCTTGGGTGACGAGGAAGTCGGCAAATGGCTCGAGTATTCGAGACTTTCCGACCAGCCTGAATTGAGAGAATGACCGGGCACTGTTCTGAGACCTCTTGTATCTCCCTATCGAACCGTCTCCGTCAACCACCCCCCGCCAGAAGTCGCGAGATGTCACGAGCCGGTGATCAACAGGGCCCTCGTACCGGCCCAATTCGATGAGTCGTCCAGCCAATCGAACCGACCGGACCGAGAACTGACATGCTCCGTGAGTGACGCTCGGCTCCGAGATACTGCTCGTCGAGCCTAGGAAGGTACGCAGAGCGGCCAGGTGGTCACGATCACGTTGGGCCAAGCCTACCGAGACCTGAGGCATATAGCCTTGACGATAACTGACAGATCCATCTGCAAAAAGAAAGCCGATCCAGTAGCAAGCAATAGGCGTGAGATGATCAAAGGCATCATCTCGCAACGTGTGAATGGTTCTGCGAAGGACGACACCACGCCGAACCAAAAGCCCGCGGACGGACGGCTCGGTTACACCGTAGGCAGCTGCGAGTTCCGCCATGGCCGCGCCGCGCAAATATTGCTGGACCACTTCCGCACGTTGTAACTCAGTGAGTTTCCCGCTGCTTCTGGCGGGCACCCCTCGGCGACGGAGTACTCCACGCACCGCCTGACGGGTGACTCCATAGGTTTCGGCCAACTTGGTTAGGGTTTCACCACCAGCCGCCAGACCAACGATTTCTTCCCGTTGCAGGTTGGACAGCCGAGTAGGCGACATGGTCACACTATAGCCATATCCACAAAACGCGAGAGGTGCAACTGCGCGGCTACCGTGACCGTATCTGTAGGCCCATTCCGATGCTTAGCAATAATGAAGTCCGCCTCGCCCGCCCGCGGCGACTCCTTGTCGTAGTAGTCGTCGCGGTGCAGCAGGATGACGACGTCGGCATCCTGCTCGATCGAGTTGTGGGTGGCTATGCCGTTGGCGATGAAGTTGTGCGTGCCGAGGACCGTCGCGTCGTAGACGTCCCGCTCCCCGAGCGATTCGACCGACACGATCTCATCCCAGAAGATGTCGTTGGTCGCGTGCAGATCGAGGTCCGCCGCGTCCAGTACCCCCGCGATCTTCGCCAGCCTCGATCGGCTGGGTGCGCGCTTCCACATCGTGCTGCCGCAGAACTGGGTGCCCACGGCCGCCGCGAACTCCCGGTGGCTCATGCCCTGTTCGGCGAGGATCTCCCGGACGCGCGCCCACACCTCTGTCGGAACCGTGTCGACGTTCGTGTTGCTCTGCATCGCCTCCAGCGAGGCCAGCAGGGCGGAACACCTGACGGCTCGTTCGCCGTGGACCCCGATTTCCCGAAGGAAGCGAAGCTGGTCGTCCCGGCCGGAGATGTCAAGGGTGTACTGAGGGCGGTGCCTGGCGACCGGAACCTGCCTCAGACGGGCGGTGATGCCGTATCTCAGCAGCAGACGTGAGATGTCCTCGAGCAGCCGACGGCTCGTTGAGCCGAAGTAGACCCGGCCCCCTCGGCCGGACTTGTTGACCGTAACGGATCCGTCAGTCGCCCAGAGGTGGCGGAGGAAGAGTGTGACCTGCTCTTTGGGCATGCCGAAGACCGGTTGCGGCACGAACTTCTCGTGGGACCTGAGACCGAACAGTCCGAGCCTGTCGAGCCACTCGGCCACTGGGTTGCGCCGCCCGCGAGCAAGACGGTAGGGAGCCGGAAGCCGAAGAGTCGTCACCCGAGCGGCAGGGTAGTCATCACGCACGGCGGTGATGCCGAAGTGCTTCGCCGCGTCTGCGACCGCCTTGAGGTTCATCTCGTCGCAGCTCGCATAGCGGATGGGTTGACGCCGCACAAAGGAGCCATCGCCGAGCAGGTGTGCCAGCAGAACAACTTCGGGTTCCGCCCAGGGGCGGATGTCAAGCGGCGGCGGCACGTGCCTGGGCGTGGCGACCCGCGTCCCGGCAGTCAACTCATCCAGGGGCATCCAGCCGGCAAAGGTGAGGAAGGGGTGGTTCGCTGTCGCATCGATGCTCTTACCCGAGGCGAGAGTCATCCGGTAAACCTCGCGGACTCCGCTCGGGAAAACGTGCGTCATCGTGTGCGGGGTGTATCGAAGGCTCTCATCCAGTGCCCACACCGGAATCTGCCGGCTCTTGTCGGCGAGGAGCTGCCCCAGAGTGACCTCAGCGTTGTTGTCGGCACGGATCAGCCGTGTCTCCGCGGTCAGGCATCCCGACTCACGCAGGTCGGAGAGCTGCGGGCGCTTGTCGGTCCGCTGCTCCGGGCCACGGTTCAGCTGACTCACCGCGATGACCGGGCACTCGACCTCCTTGGCCAGCAGCTTGAGGCCACGGGAGAGGTCAGCGACCTCCTGCTGCCGGCTCTCGGTGCGCTTCGGCGAGGTCATCAGCTGGAGGTAGTCGACCACGATCATCTTGAGGTCGTGCTTCTGCTTCAGCCGCCGCGCCTTGGCCCGGATCTCCATCAGGTTCATGCTCGGCGTGTCGTCGACGAAGAGCGGCGCCTCACTGATCTCGCCCATGCAACGGGCCAGCTTGGTCCAGTCGTCGTCGGAGAGTTGCCCGCTGCGCAGCACGTGCAGCGGCACCCGCGCCTCGGCCGAGAGAAGTCGCATGACGATCTCGACCTTGCTCATTTCCAGCGAGAAGATCGCAGCGGCCTGGTTGGCCCTGATAGCTGCGTTCCGGGCGAAGTCCATCGAGGCGGTGCTGTTGTGCGTGGGGATCATCGCCCGACCGGCCAGGTAGAGATGATCGGGGTTGTCCACGGTGACGCAGCGGACCGGCACGCTCGCCACCGGCCGGACGTCCACGATGAAGCGGGAGGTCGTCCGAACGTCCGACGACGTCCGCCGCCGGGCCTCGTGCGTCGTACGCTTCCTGGCCAGCCGGAAGACCGCGTCGGGCGTGGAGAAGTTCAGGGTGTACGCGGTCGACGAGGCCTCGGTCCGGCCCGCCACCCGCCTCTCGTTGATCGTGCAGCGATAACCGAGGCTCACCACGAGCTCCCTGACGTCCTCGGCCAACCGCTTCGAGGTCGAGGTGTACTGGAGGTTGCCCGCCGGAGCCACCGTCCCGTCGGTGTCCATCAGTCCGGCCAGCAGTGCCCGGCGCTGGGCCTCCGAGGCCCGGAGGTAGTCCCGCGGGATGTGCTTCTCCGCCGCGACCCCGATTTGGCGCAGCAGGGCGAGGAGGGAACCGTTCCGCTCGTGACACGCGGCGCAGCGCCGGATCGCCGGATTCTCCCGCAGGGCCCGGATGGAGCAGCCGCAGTCGACACAGGTCCGGTCAGCCGTGGCGACCGGGGTGGGCCGCACGACGGTGTACGCCATCGGTCCGCTGGGACGTACGACGAAGCCGTCCCGGGCGACCAGATCCGTCATCTCCGGGTCGGCCGTGGTGAAGCGGCTCGCCCCGGTGTGTCCGTCGCCGAGCCAGACGCCGAGGGTGTACGGGGGGACGACCAGGTCCCGCTCGGGAAGCTGCAGCGGCCCGCAGTTCTCGACCGCGTGGTTGAGTCGGCGGTCGGCCGTGTCGATACGCAGGGTGGCGGCGATCTCGGCGGTCGTCACGACTCCGTCGTGGCGTACCCGGGTGCCGGCGTTGACCTGCCGCTCGGCCCGCTCGCGAAGCCCGGTCAGGAGCGGCCCGGCGGGGTAGCCGGGTGCGGTCCAGTTCCCCGTCTTGCCCGCCCGGGTCACCGGCCGGGCGACCCGACCGTTGGCCCCCACCTGCCGGGTGTGCAGCACGTTCCGGAACTCGGGCCCGACCTGTTGGAGGGCCTGCGCGAGGGTGACCAGACGCTGCGGCTCGCCGCCGACCATCGCCTCGGCCGCCCGCACCCTGGCCGGGGCAGGCTCCGACCAGTAGTGGCGTGCACGCGCGTCGGGCTGCCGACGGCTGGCCCGGGTGGTCGTCTTCCACAGGTGCTCTGCGTCCGCCACGATCACCGAGCCGTCCGAGAACTCGACCTCGTAGCAGGGGCGGTCGTGCATCACCTCGAACGCGGCCGTGACGGTGGTCGGGGTGCCGTCCGCCGCGAGCAGCCGGTCGCCGACGGCCACCTCACCCATGGTGGTCCAGCCGTCGGGGGTCGGCAGCGGGGTGTCGAGCGCGAGCGCCTTTCCGAGACCCGGTCGGCCGGCCACGATGATGAGTTGGCCCGGGTGCAGGCCGTTGAGCAGCCGGTCGAGGTCGCTGAAGCCGGTCGGCACCCCGGTCATCATCCCGCCGTGGGCGCCGACCGCCTCGATCTCGTCGAGGGTCGGCTGGAGCATGTCGGCGAGCACCGCGAAGTCCTCGTTGACCCGCCGCTCGGTGATGTCGTAGACGGCCTGCTGGGCCAGGTCGACGACGTCGTCCACGTCCCGGGTGCCACCCTGGCCGGTGCCGTACCCGAGCTGAACGATCTTGGTGCCGGCCTCGACCAGCCGGCGGAGCACTGCGCGCTCGCCGACGATCCGCGCGTAGTACGCGGCGTTCGCGGCCGTGGGCACGCTCGCGATCAGCGTGTGCAGGTAGGGGGCGCCGCCGATCCGGGCCAGGTCGCCGGAGTCGGCGAGGGCGGCCGCGACGGTGATCGGGTCGGCCGGCTCGCCGCGGCCGTAGATGTCGAGGATCGCATCGAAGATGGTGGCGTGCACCGGGCGGTAGAAGTCGGTGGACTTGAGGATCTCGACGACGTCGGCGATGGCGTCCTTGGAGAGCAGCATGCCGCCGAGGACGCACTGCTCGGCGGCCACGTCCTGGGGTGGGGTGCGCTCGAACTGCCCCTCGCGGGGTGCCGGCGCGGGCGCCTGTCCACCGGAACGCTCCGTCCGCATGTCGTCGGCGACCGACACGGGTCCCCCCTCACTGCGTTCGGATCCGGTTCAGGTCTACCGCCAGCGTCTGACAACTTCCGACGACTCTCCGGTCGATCGGGGGCCACCGGCCGGACGGTCGGGGGCCAACGATACGGAACCCGAGGTCAGCCACTCAACAACGCCGGTGGACGAGCCTCGGGACAACCTGTGGACGCCGGTGCACAGGCATGTGCGCAGGGTGTGCACAGCATGTGGACAACAGCTGGGGAATTCCGGCCGGGAGGCCCCTGGCCTGCGGTTATGCAATCCCCAGCCTGTGGACGGAAGATTTCGGGTCGAGCCTTGAGGCCGATCGTCCCGTACTATCTCAGCGAACGGCTACACCTGGACAGCGGATTGCACTTTCGGTTGAGAAGGGTCACGCTCCGGCCGTGAGTTACCGGGACTGGGGAAGCGGGGAGGGCAGCCCGCGCGAGCGCCAGCCGATCGCCCCGTGGGACGATCCCGCCGAGTCGCTCCCGGTCGACCCGTACGCGTCCGAGCGTTACCGCACCCCGAGTCGTCGCCGCGCCATCGAGCGGGGCCAGCAGGAGCCGGTCGACACCTACCTTCCCCGCTGGGCGCTCGAGTCGGGGGTCAGCCACGCGGACGGCGGGGGCCGGCATGCCGTCCCCGATGACGACGACCTCGGCCGCCCGCGTGCGGACGACGGGTGGCGCGGGTCCGTCGACACCGCCTGGCGCCGGGAGCGCGAGCCGCACGCCATCGGGGCCGGCCCGGTCGGCGAGCACACCGCCGAGTGGACCCTCGACACACCCCAGGAGCAGGGGTATGTCGGGAGTCGGCGCGCCGAGTCCGCCGAGGACCAGCCGGTCTCCGGCGCCGCCCCGCGCAGCCGGCCACGGCGCGCCCAGGCCCGTCGGCCCCAGGTGACCTGGTCGAGCGTGGAGGACGCGGCCTCGTCCGAGGGGGCGCCCGACCGGTGGGACACCGGGCGGCCGACCTGGCGCAGCCGGCGGGCGGCGGATTCGTGGTCGCGGCCGGCGGAGGATTCCTGGGAGCGCGGCCGGTCCGTCCAACCGGATCCCGCCGACCAGCCGGCCGTCGACCCGTGGGACGCCTCCGGGGTGCACGCCTGGGACCGCTCCGCGACCGGCGGGCGGTGGGACCAGGCGGACGGTACGGGCCGCTGGGACCGGTCCGACCACACCGGCGAGTGGGACCGGTTCACCGACACCGGCCAGTGGGACCGGTACGGGGACACGGGCCGCTGGGACCGGTCCGCCGAGGTCGACGAGTGGGACCGGACGGTGCCGCCCGGGCCGCTGCGGGACCGGGGTGCCGAGGGGTGGTCGTCGGCCGGGCAGGCCGAGGGTTTCTGGTCCGGCACCCGGCTGGCCGGCGACGATCCGCGCTGGGTGGACGCGCCGCCGTCCGCGCCCCGGTCGCCGGTGGTCGCGTACACCGCGCCGCGCCCGCGTTCGGCGCCCCGGCGCCGCGTCGAGCCGGTGGACGCCGGCCATGGTGCGGGTGGGGCGTCGATCCGCCGGCGGGTCGAGACGAGCGGTGGTGGGTCGTGGAGCCGCCGGCTCGAGGACGACCTGCTGGATCCGGATCCGGGTGGGCCGATCCGCCCGCTGGTCTACACGGCCGCCTGTTACCTGGTTCCCGCGGTGCTCGTCTTCCTCTGGTTGCTGACGCTCAACGGGCAGGCGCCGCCGGGCTGCGTCACCGACATCACCGGTGGAGGGTGTGATTCCCCCCGGGCGCACGCCTTCGCCTCGCTGATCGCGGGGGCGCCCCGGTTCGGGCTGGCGCTGGTGAGCAGTCTGGTCATCGCGGTGCTGCTGCGCCGGGTCGGCACGACCTGGCGGTCGGCGACGGTGGCGCTGGCGGCGGCGGTGGTCGGTGGGGGCCTCTCCACGGTGATGATCAGCGCGGTGACCGGCCAGCCGATCGGCTGAGTGCCCGTCGGCGGGCCCGGCCGAGTGACGGCCCGGGCCGGTCGCGGCGCGCCCCCAGCCCCCGGGGTGCGGCCCCGACGCGGTCCGACGCCGGCCACCTGGGGCGTCGGAACGCGAGCAGGGCCCGCACCGTTTCCGGTGCGGGCCCTGCTCGTGGTGCTGGTGGGTGTCAGCCCTGGACGACGTGCAGGTCGAACTTGGCGGACACCTCGGGGTGCAGCTTGATCCGCACCGGGTAGCCGCCGGTCGACTTGATGTGACCGGGCAGCTCCAGCCGACGACGGTCCAGGGTCGGGCCGCCGGCCGCCTTGACGGCGTCGACGATCTCGGCCGGGGTGACCGAGCCGAAGAGCCGCCCGCCGTCGCCGGCGCGGGCCTTCAGGGTGACCTTGAGACCCTCGAGCTGGGCCTTGACCTCGTTGGCGTGGTCGAGGTCGCGGATCTCGCGGGCCGAGCGGGCCCGCTTGATGACCGTGACCTGCTTCTCCGCGCCCTTGGTCCAGGCGATCGCGAAGCCCTGCGGCAGCAGGTAGTTACGGCCGAAGCCGTTCTTCACCTCGACGATGTCGCCCGGGGCACCGAGGCCGGACACCTCCTGAGTCAGGATGATCTTCATGTCGGTGCCTCCTCTCAGCGGGTCGTGGCCGTGTACGGCAGGAGCGCCATCTCGCGGGCGTTCTTGACCGCGCGGGCGATCTGCCGCTGCTGCTGCGAGGTCACGCCGGTCACCCGTCGAGCGCGGATCTTGCCGCGGTCGGAGATGAACTTGCGCAGCAGCGCGGTGTCCTTGTAGTCGATGTAGGTGATCCCGTCCTTGTCGAGCGGGTTCACCTTCTTCTTCGGCTTGCGAAGTGCCGCAGCCTTGGCCATTGCACGTGCTCCTGGTTTGCGATCGCGGGCGCTCGGCGCCATTAGAACGGAGGCTCCTCGTCGAAGTTGCCGCCCGAACCACCGCGCGAGGGAGCCGGCGCAGCCGAGGCCCAGGGGTCGTCGAAGTTACCTCCGCCGCCACCCTGGCCACCGCCACCACCGGAGCCGAAGCCACCGCCGCCACCACCGGAGCGCGACATCTTCTGCACCTTCGCCGTGGCGTAGCGCAGCGACGGGCCGATCTCGTCGACCTCGAGCTCGATGACCGTGCGCTTCTCACCCTCGCGGGTCTCGTACGACCGCTGACGCAGCCGACCCGAGACGATCACGCGGGCGCCCCGCTGGAGCGACTCGGCGACGTGCTCCGCCGCCTGCCGCCACACGGTGCAGGCCAGGAAGAGCGGCTCGCCGTCCTTCCATTCGTTGGTGGTCTTGTCCATGAACCGGGGCGTCGAAGCGACCCGGAACTTGGCGACCGCCGCACCGGACGGGGTGAACCGCAACTCGGGGTCATCGGTCAGGTTGCCGATGACCGTGATGGTGGTGTCTCCTGCCATGACCATCTCCTCGCGCACTCATCAGATCCCGCCGTACAGACTCGCAGAGCCGTACGACAGAGCCGATGAGGCTGATCCGGACGAACCGGGGTTGAATGCTTAGCGCATCTCCGGCCGGATGACCTTGGTGCGCAGCACGGACTCGTTGAGCCGCAGCTGACGGTCCAGCTCGGCCACCGCCGCAGGCGTGGCCTGCAGGTCGACGACGGCGTAGATGCCCTCGGCCTTCTTGTTGATCTCATACGCGAGGCGCCGGCGGCCCCACACGTCGGTCTTCTCCACCGAGCCACCCGCGGTCCGGATCACGTTCAGGTACGTGTCGAGCGACGGGGCGACGGTGCGCTCCTCGAGGCTGGGGTCGAGGATCACCATGACTTCGTAATGACGCAAGACGTACTCACCTCCTGTGGGCTATGCGGCCACGGTCCTTCCGTGGCAGGAGGTCTGCGTCGTGGCCCGCTCCGGTGCCGGGGGGACCCGGCCGGACGCGGACAACCGGACCAGAATACCCGGTCCGGACGATCATGCCCGGGCCGGTCGGCAAGACCGGCCGGGCGCGGTGACAGGGGTCCACCGCCGGCGTCGAGCACCGAGGTGGACCCCTGTCCACGGGGCCGCGGGGCGTCCCGTCCGCATTCCTTGGGTGGGACCTGGGGAGGAACGACCACACCGATGAGGTTGGATCGAGGACGCCCCGCGGAGCTTTATAGTGTTGTCGGTTGATCTGACCATACAACGGCTCTCGTCACCTGTTGGGGTAAATGGAGGAATTTGCCCCGACCGCTTCGTCGAACGGTCGCCGGGTGGTGCGAGCCGGATCCCGCCCCGCCGCGCCGGGCCGCACGACGGGGCGAGCCGCTTCCGGGGGTTCAGCCGCCCGGGCCTGGTGTGGACCGCGCCCGGGTGGAGCGTCGAGCTTCGATCCCATCTCGGACAACGACCGCCCGCCCGCCGGGTGACGCGCCCGTCGCCACCCCCGCCGATCCGGTCGCCGCGACACCGTCGCCGCCGTCACCCCGTGCGTCGGTGGCGCGACGTAGGCTCCCGTGCATGCGAATCGGAGCCCACGTCGATCCGACCGACCCGCTGGCCGAGGCCGCCGCCCGCGACGCCGACGCCGTCCAGTTCTTCCTCTCCGATCCACAGGGATGGAAGGCCCCGAAGCCGCGGGAGGACGCCGAGCTGCTGCGCGGCGCGGACGTCGACCTCTACATCCATGCGCCGTACGTCGTCAACGTGGCCACGCTGAACAACCGGATCCGGATCCCGAGCCGGAAGCTGCTGCTGGGCCATGCCGCGGCGGCGGCGGCCGTCGGCGCGAAGGGGCTGATCGTGCACGGCGGCCACGTCAACGCCGGCGACGACCTGGCGGTCGGCTTCGACAACTGGCGCAAGACCTTCGCGTACGCGGCCGACTCCGGGGGCTTCCCGCTCCCGGTCCTGATCGAGAACACCGCCGGCGGCGACAACGCCTGCGCCCGACACCTCGACGCGCTGGCCCGGCTCTGGGACGCCCTCGGCGACTACGAGGTGGGCTTCTGTCTGGACACCTGCCACGCCCACGCCGGCGGCGAGGAGCTGCTGGGGCTGGTCGACCGGGTCAAGGCGATCACCGGCCGGATCGACCTGGTGCACGCGAACAACTCCAAGGGCGCCTTCAACTCGGGGCAGGACCGGCACGACAACCTCGACGGCGGCACCATCGACCCCGAGCTGGTGGTGGCGGTGATCCGCGCGGCCGGCGCCCCGGTCATCGTGGAGACGCCCGGCGGGGTCGACGGCCAGGCCGCGGACATCGCCCTCCTGCGCGGGCAGCTCGGCGCGGGAACGTCGGCGGCATGACCGCGAAGCAGTCGGACGCGACGGGCGGCGGGGCCGGCGCGAAGGCCGACCCCACCCCCGGCGCGGGCAGGGCCGCCGCCGGGACGGCCGACGACACCGTAGGGACCGCGCCGGACGCCACCGCCACCGGACCGGACGCCAAGGGCGCGGCCACCGGACCGGACGCCAAGGACGCGGCCAACGGGTCGGCCGGCAAGGACGGCGCCACCACCAAGGACGGCAAGGACGCCGCCGCGGGCAACGACGGCAAGGGGGGCGCCGCGGGCAAGGAGGGCAAGGGGGGCGCCGCGGGCAAGGACGCGGCCGCCGGGGGTACGGAGAAAGCCGACCCCTGGTCCGCCTTCGGCCCCGCCCCCGACCCGGTGCTCACCCGGACCCGCCGGGCGGTCCGCGCGGTGGGCCGGTTCCTGGTGCACGAGTGGACCCTGGCGGTCGTCGCCGCGCTGGCCCTGGCCGTCCTGCTGACCTGGCCGACGCTGCGCTACCCGCTCTACACCCTGCCGCAGGACTACTGGGACCCGAGCCTGCAGTCGTGGCAGATGGCCTGGTCCGGGCACATCCTGCTGACGGACCCGGCGCAGCTCTGGCAGTCCAACACGTTCTTCCCGGAGCAGTGGAGCTTCGCCTTCTCCGACACCCTGCTCGGGTACGCCCCCGCCGGCATGATCGGTACCGGCCCCGAGGCGGCGGTGCTGCGCTACAACATCATGTTCGTGCTGGCCCACGCGCTCGCCACGTTCGGGGCGTACGCGCTGGCGCGGCAGTTGGGCGCGGGCCGAATCGGTGCCGCGGTGGCCGGGGTGAGCTACACGTACGCCCCGTGGCTGCTGGCGCAGGCCGGGCACCTGCACATCGTCTCCAACGGCGGCATCCCGCTGGCGCTGGCCATGCTGGCCCGGGGACACGGTTGGTCGCTACGGTACGGCTACCGCCCGGCGCGTCGGCACGCCGGCTGGGCGTACGCCGGCTGGGTGGTGGCGGCGTGGCAGCTCAGCCTGGGGTTCGGGATCGGGTTGCCGTTCGCCTACCTGCTGGCCGGCATCGTGCTGGTCGCCGCGGTGACCTGGGCCGCCCGGCGCTGGCTGGTGCGGCCGGTGCGGCGACCGTTCGGCGGACGGCTGCTCGCGGCCGACCTGATCGGCGGCGCCCTCTTCGCCGCGGTGGGCGCGCTGCTGGCCGTACCGTATTTCAAGGTCGCCGAGCTGCACCCGAACGCGGAGCGGACGATCGGCGACATCGCCCTCTACTCGCCGCCGGCGAGCGGCTTCTTCACCGCGCCGGCGGAGTCACGGATCTGGGGTGGCCTGCACGAGGGGGCCCGGGCGCTGCTGCCCTGGCACCCGGAGATGACGCTGCTGCCCGGCTTCGTGCTCTACGCGCTGGCCGCCGGCGGCCTGTTCTTCTCGGTCTGGCGGGTGCGGCGCCGGCTGCTGCTGCTCGCCGGGGTGCTGGTGACGATGGTCCTGGCCATGGGGACCCGGTTCTTCGGCGGCACCTTCACCTATGTGCCGCTGTTCGAGTACCTGCCGGGCTGGAACGGGTTGCGGACGCCGGGCCGGATGATGCTCTGGACGACCCTGCTGCTCGGCCTGCTCGCCGCGGGCGCGGTCACCGCGTTCTGCGCCCGCGTCCGCGAGCTGGCCGCCGAGCGGGTGCCGTCCTGGCCGGGGCCCTGGATGCGGCTGGCCACCCTGCTGCCGCTGCTGCTGGTGGTCGTGGAGGGGCTGAACACCACCCCGCACCCGGTGGTGCCGGTGCAGCCGGCGGCGATGCGCACCGTGGACGGTCCGATGCTGGTCCTGCCGAGCAGCCAGAACCTGGATCAGCCGGTGATGCTCTGGTCGACCAGCCGGTTCCAGGACATGGTCAACGGGGGCAGCGGCTTCACCCCGGACACCCAGGCCCGGGTCCGCGAGCTGACCCTCGGTTTCCCGGACCGGCCCAGCGTCGACTATCTGCGCACCCTGGGCGTCCGCAACGTGGTGATCCTGCGTGCCCAGTTGGCCGGCACGCCGTGGGAGCGGATCGTGGACAACCCGGTGGACGGGTTGGGCATCACCCGCGAGGAGGTCGGCGACGCGATCGTCTACCACCTCTCCTGAGAGTGCAGACCGGGCGGCTCAGGCGGCGGCCGGCTGAGCCGGTGACTCGACGGCTGCGGAGCGGTGCCGCCAGCGCAGGTACCAGGGGGCGTCGGGGGAGCCGTCGAGGACGCCGCCGTCCGGGTCGTCGGCGTAGGTGTGCCGGACGGCGTCCCGCTCGGGGTACAGGATGTCCCGGATCACGAAGCCGCAGAGCACCGCGACGGTGATCAGCCGGAGGCTGGCGGCCAGCACGAAGATGCCCTCGGGGAAGACCGGCCGACTGGTCGCCGAGCCGAGCAGTTCGCCGTAGAAGGCGGCGAAGTAGCAGACCTCGGCGATCTGCCAGGCGAGGAAGGCGCCCCACCGTGGCCGGGCGAGCACCGCGAGCGGGAGCAGCCAGAGCACGAACTGCTGGGACCACACCTTGCTGAAGATCAGGAAGGCGGCGACCACCAGGAAGGCGAGCTGGGCCAGCCGGGGCCGGCGCGGCGCCAGCAGCGCCAGCGCGCCCACGCCCAGGCAGGCCAGCCCGAAGAGGGCGTACGACACCCAGTTGAGGGCGGGGATGTTGGCGTTCAACCAGTCGAACGGCCCCTGGTCGGGGCTGACCTTGCCGTCGAGGTAGCGGCCGATGTACCAGAGGGTGCCCCAGTCGATGGGCCGGGTGGTGTTCAGTTCGAAGAATCTGCCCCAGCTCTCCCGATAGGGCAGGGCCACCGGCAGGTTGACCGCGACCAACACCGCCACCGCAGTGGCGATGGCGGTGACCGCGGCGTGGATAGGACTGTCACGCAAGCGCTGCACGATGCGCTGCGCATGGACCTGAAGCAGGCCAAGAAGCCGTCGGACAGCTGATGGCAGGCTAATGACACGCCGCATGATCCAGGACCTTGGAATGTCCAAGGTAATGGCTGGGACTCTCGTCCTCACCATGGTCTTTCGAGTGGGGCGGATCCGCCCGGCCCGGACCGCGAGCACCAGGATCGGCCCGAGGATGAACAGCGGCCACATCTTCGCCGCACCGCCGAGCCCGAGCAGCACTCCGGCCAGGGCGGGTCGTCGGCGCGCCCAGGCCAGCAGCCCGAAGGCGGCCAGCCCGACGGCGAGCAGGTCCCAGTTGACCGTGGCGGTGAGCACCAGCGCGGGCGCGAGCGCGAAGAGTGCCGCGTCCCAGGGTCGGCGTCGTCGTAGGGCGAGGATCACCCCCACCGTGGCCACCGCGAGCGCGCTGAGCACCAGTGCGTTCAGGTTGTAGAACCACTGGCCCTGGTTGATGCCCGGGTCGTCCGCGCCGAGGGCGTGCACCGGCAGCCCGAGCGCCCCCATGAAGTACCCGGTCAGCACCGGGTACTCGACCGGATGGTCGGCGTAGGGCACCTTGCCCTCGTTGAGTCCTTCGGCGTAGTAGAGCGCCAGCACGTCCGTGTAGCACATCCGGGTGTACTGGACGTTGTTCTGCCAGGCGCCGTCCTGGCAGGGCGACTTCTGCACCCAGTGCAGGGCGAGGGTCAGGCAGACCAGGGCCAGCACGATCCGGGCGGCCGTCCAGAAGCGCCCCTCCCGGCCGGCGGGTCGGTTCAGCGCGACCGCGTGGTCGCCCAGCGGTCCGCCGATCAGTTCGGAGACGCCGCGGACGAGGCCGTCCGAGCGGGACGGGTGGTCGGTGGTCCCGGCGTCGTCGATGCCTGCCGTCGACTGGGTGCTCATGGAGAGGAATCCTGCCGTACGGCAGGGGTCGGCGTCGCGCCTCGACCGCACAATTCCGTACGCGGATACGCCGACGACGGCCGGACGTGGGTCCGGCCGCCGTCGGCGGGTGCGTGGAGATCAGTACGTCTGGCGTGGTGGTGTGGTCGGCAGGATGCCTCCGCCACCGCCACCGCCGCCTCCGCCGGGTCGCGGGTCGAACGGGTTGGTGTTCCCGCCGTTGCCGTTGCCGCCACCGTTGACCGGGCAGAACGGGTTCAGCGGGTCCGGGCAGCCCGCTGGCACGGGCGGCGCCGTGGGCGTCGGGGCCTCGCCGTTGCCGGATTCCGGGTCGCCGACGTGCGCGGCCTCCGGGAAGTCCATCTTGTCCTTGCCCTTGAGCGCGTCGTTCATGAACCGCTGGAAGATGGCACCCGGCATGCCGGCACCGCTGATCTTGGCACCGCCCTTCGTCTTGATCGGCAGACGGTTCTTGACGTTGCCGACCCAGACCGCGGTCGCGAGCTGGGGCGTGTAGCCGATCATCCAGGCGTCGCCGTTCTCGGTGGTGCCCGGCTTCTGCTCCCAGGTACCGGTCTTCTCGGCCACCTTGCGGCCGTTCTCGAGCTCGCGGTGCGACGACTTCGCCGGGTACTGCTCCAGTACCGAGGTCACGTCGCGAACAATGTCCTCGTCGATTCGCTGCACCGGCTTGACCTGCTCACCGCCCAGCTTCCGCCACCTACCGGTCTGCTGGTCCTGCTTCTCCACCAGCTTCACGAAGTGCGCCTTGATGTACTTCCCCCCGTTGGCGAAGGTGGCGACGCCGTTGGCGTGGTCCAGCACGGTGATCGGGTACTGGCCGTAGCCGACCACGTGGAAGAAGGGCGCCGGGGCCAGGTCCTTCGGGTCTTCCTTGGTGAGGTCGTGCGGCTTCGCCGGGTTGGTGTCCGTCTGCCACATCATCGTGACGCCGGCGTTCCTGGCCATCTCGACGACCTTGTCCGGGCCGATCTCCTGGGTCACGTAGTAGAACGGCACGTTCAGCGACTTCAGCGTCGACACCTCGAGGGTGCAGGAGTTGTGGCAGGACGGGTCGTCGAAGCCGGCGTTGCTGACCTTGAACTTGGTCCCCTCGGGGGTGAACGCCTTGCCCTTCCACCGGGACTCGAGGGACTTGCCGGCCTTGAGCGCCGCGGCCAGCGTGTAGATCTTGAAACTCGAACCGGGCGAGTGACCACCGCTGACGACGCCGTTGTCGTAGTTCTTGCCGGCGTAGTCGGTGCCGGTGCCGTTGTCACCGCCGTAGTAGGCACGCACCCCGCCGGTCTTGGGGTCGATCGACACCACGGCCGCCATCAGGTTCTTCGGCTGACCGTCGAGCTCGGAGCCCTTGGTGGCGCGCTGGGCCGCCTCGAGCGCCGCCTTCTGCACCTTGGTGTCGATGGTGGTGGTGATCCGGTAGCCGCCCTTGCTGAGCGCCTGCGAGCAGAGCGGTATGTCGTCGGTGACCTCGGCGTCGTTGTCGGTGCAGAGCTTCTTCTCCCGCATCTCCTGCGCGACATAGTTGATCACGTTGCCGTACGGCGTGTTGACGCCGAAGTCGACGCCGACGCCCTTCGAGTTGGGCTTCTTGAGCGTCTTGGTCGGGTACTCCGTCGGGTGGGGCTGCTTGCCCGACGCGTCCAGCCAGCCCTCGGTGATCATGCCGCTGATCACGTAATTCCAGCGGTCGAGGGCGGCCTGCGGGTTGATCGCCGGGTCGTAGCCCTTGTGAGTGGCGCTCGGCTCCGGTTGCTTGATCAGCGCCGCGAGTACCGCGGCCTCGGCCACGGTCAGCTGGTTGGTGTGCTTGCCGAAGTAGGTCTGGGCCGCCGCCTCGATGCCGTACGCGCCCCGCCCGAAGTAGACGATGTTCAGGTAGTGCTGCATGATCGTCGGCTTGTCGTACTTGTCGTTCAGCTTGGAGGCGAGAATCGCCTCCTTCAGCTTCCGGGCGTACGTGTCCTGCTTGAGGTTGTCATAGGCGTTGCGGGCGTACTGCTGGGTGATGGTCGAGGCGCCCTGTTTGTCGCCGCCGGTGAAGTTGTTCCAGGCGGCCCGGGCGATGCCCTTGTAGTCCACGCCGGAGTGCCGGTAGAAGTTCCGGTCCTCCGCCGCGGCGACCGCGTCCTGCACCCACTGCGGAATGTCCTTGATGGCGACGAAGGCTCGGTTCTCCGCACCGACCTTGGCGATGATCTGCTTGCCGTCGCCCGCGTAGATGGTGCTGGCCAGCGGCGGGGTGGTGTCCTCGGGGAGGATGACGTTGGTGGAGTAGTAGGTGAAGCCGACCACGCCGATGCCGGCGAGCATGATGAAGACGGCGAAGCCGGCGATCAGCATGTTCATCCGCCGGCGCTTCTTCGCCCGGGTCGCCGCGCCCGGGTCGTCACCGCGACCGCCGCGACCGCCCCGGCCGGGACCGTTCGGCCCACCGGGACCACCCGGGCCGCCGCCCGCCATGCCCGGGACCCCGGCGCGGGCCACCGCGGCCCGACCGCCCACCGCCGCCGAGCCGACACTCGCCCGCCCGGCCGTGCCCACCGCGGCCGCGCCGACCGTGGCGCGGCCCGCCGGACCGCCCGGGGCCGGGGAGACCGGCACCGAGGCCCGTCCGGCGCCGGCCCGGCCCACCGAGGCCGAGCCCGCCGTGCCGCTGCGCGGTGCCGGGGCCGCGCCGCCGACCGAGGCCCGTCCGCCGGACGCGGACCCCCGGGGCGGTACGGAGGCGCGGGCCGAGGCCCCGCCCTCCGGGGCGGATGACCAGCCGTTTCCCTGCGGGCTCCCACCGGGGTCGCCGTTAGGGCCCGGGATCTGGGCCCGCCCACGCGAAGAACTGGGATCGCCGTAGTTCATTCCTCACACCCTGCCGGTCGCGGTGGGGCGCGGAAGCGCCGCCACCGGGTTGCCGTGAGCCGGACCACGAGACGCTACACCCCGGGCGTGCCGGGGCGCAGGCGTGGAATCCGAAGCAATCGGACTAATCAGACGTCGAAGCTGTCGGTCCGCCCACCCGTCGTCAACCGGGCCGGGGTCGGCCGATACAGCTGGATTCACCGCTGCGCCTCTCGCCTTCGACGAGGGGTGGAACGGTTCGGGGTGGACGAACCACTCACCGCGCCCTGCTCCGACCCGTCATCCGTGCCGCCGGCCAGCCCGTCCCGGCCGAGCAGGAACTGCTCGATGAGATGGTTCCAGTCACAGCCGAGGCACACCTCCACCACGAAGACCTGGAACTCACGCAGCGTCATCGCCAGGACGGGCAACTCGGCCCGGGTACGCGCCTGGCCGGCGGACTGCTTGAGCTCGTCCCCGTAAATGTAGTGGACGTGGATGAGGTTCTCGCTGCGGCAGATCGGGCAACGCTCGTCGGTGGGCTCGCCGTGGAACCGAGCGGCGTTCTTCAGGTACGGCGAGGCGTCGCAGACGTCGTACGTGCCGACCCGGCCGGCGTGCAGCTCGCGCAGCACCGCTCGCTTCTGGAGCGAGTAGTCGACGACCTGGCGAGACGTACGCATGCGGCAAAGGGTACGCGGTCCGGCCGGACGAGGCGACCACCGTGACAATCCGTGACGATGGCACTTCGGAACGGGGGTTTGCCCCGATCATGGGACTCCGCTAACGTGCGATGTATCGGTCCGATACATCGCGGCGGTTACCGCTCCGCGCCGGGGGTAAGAAGGGGTGGCCCGTGCTCGAGTTCGCCATCCTCGGCCTCCTGCAGGAGGCTCCGATGCACGGCTATGAGCTGCGCAAGGAGTTGACCGCCAAGCTTGGCGCGATCCGGGCGGCGATCAGCTACGGCTCGCTCTACCCGACCCTGCGCCGGCTGCAGGCGGCGGGCTGGATCACCGAAGCCGCCGAGACACCCGCGACCGCCGAGGAGGTTCCCGCGCTGACCAGCCGACGCGGTCGGGTGGTCTACACCATTACCGCGGAGGGCAAGGAACGCTTCGCCCAACTGATAGCGCAGGCTGGTCCCGAGACGTACGACGACACGGGCTTCGGCGTGCACTTCGCGTTCTTCGCCCGGACCGACCAGGCCACCCGGCTCCGGATCCTGGAAGGTCGTCGTCGAAAGATCGAGGAGCGTCGCGAAGGCCTTCGCGACGTGCTCGGCCGGGCAGCCGAGCGCCTCGACGCGTACACCCTGGAACTGCAGCGCCACGGCCTCGACGCCTGTGAGCGTGAGGTCCGCTGGCTGGAGGAGCTCATTGCCAATGAGCGCTCCGGCCGTGCCCCGACCGTCCCGCGAGCCGGGACAGCCGGCGGCCGACGAGAAGACAACAGCCCGCCCCCGCCTGGAGCGTCCAGGAAAGAGCGGCCGTGATGAAGAAGAAGGAGGCAGACGCTATGGGCTCCGTCCGCGTCGCCATCGTCGGTGTGGGTAACTGCGCCTCGTCCCTCGTGCAGGGCGTGGAGTACTACCGGAACGCCGACCCGAACGACCGCGTCCCGGGTCTCATGCACGTCACCTTCGGCGACTACCACGTCTCGGACGTGGAGTTTGTCGCGGCGTTCGACGTGGACGCCAAGAAGGTGGGCATGGACCTCGCGGAGGCGATCGTCGCCAGCGAAAACAACACCATCAAGCTCTGCGACGTGCCGCCGACCGGCGTCAGCGTGCAGCGCGGTCCGACCTTCGACGGCCTGGGCCAGTACTACCGCGAGATCGTCGAGGAGTCGGACGCCGAGCCGGTCGACGTGGCCAAGGCGCTGCGCGACGCGCAGGTCGACGTGGTCGTCTCCTACCTGCCGGTCGGTTCCGAGCAGGCCGACAAGTTCTACGCCCAGGCCGCGATCGACGCCGGCTGCGCGTTCGTGAACGCCCTGCCGGTCTTCATCGCGTCCGACCCCGAGTGGGCGAAGAAGTTCGAGGACGCGGGTCTGCCGATCGTCGGCGACGACATCAAGAGCCAGGTCGGTGCCACCATCGTGCACCGCGCGCTGGCGAAGCTCTTCGAGGACCGCGGTGTCGAGCTGCTGCGCACGTACCAGCTCAACTTCGGCGGCAACATGGACTTCATGAACATGCTGGAACGCACCCGCCTGGTCTCGAAGAAGATCTCGAAGACCCAGTCGGTGACCTCCCAGATCCCGCACGAGATGAGCAAGAGCGACGTGCACATCGGCCCGTCGGACCACGTGCCGTGGCTCGACGACCGCAAGTGGGCGTACATCCGCCTGGAGGGTCGCTCCTTCGGTGACACCCCGCTCAACGCCGAGCTCAAGCTCGAGGTGTGGGACTCGCCGAACTCGGCCGGTGTGATCATCGACGCCGTCCGGGCCGCGAAGATCGCGCTGGACCGCAAGATCGGCGGCCCGATCCTGTCGGCCTCGTCGTACTTCATGAAGTCCCCGCCCAAGCAGTACGCCGACCACGACGCGCACGCCGCCGTCGAGGCGTTCATCAAGGGCGAGGTCGAGCGCTGACGCGCTGACCAGCAGCACCGTCGAGGGCCGGGTCCGCACGGACCCGGCCCTCGCGCGTGCGGTGAAGACCTCGGCGTACGTCAGGACCAGGCGCGTTGCAGGGCGAAGCGGGCCTCCAACTCCAGCAGCGTCACCTTGCGCGGCAGGCCACCGCCGAAGCCGACCAGCTTGCCGCCCGCCCCGACGATCCGGTGGCAGGGCACGATCACCGGCACCGGGTTCCGGTTGCAGGCCACCCCGACCGCCCGCGCCGCGCCCGGCTCGCCGACCGCCCGCGCCACCTCGCCGTAGGTGAGCGTCTCGCCGTACGGGATGCGGGTCATCTCCCGCCAGACCGCCCGCTCGAACTCGGACCCCCGGCGGGCCGCCACCGGCACGGTGAAGTCGGTCAGCTCGCCGGCGAAGTACGCCCGCAGCTCGGCCACCGCCCGACCGGCCAGCGCGTCGACGGGCTCGTCGGTCGCCGACTCCACCCGCCCGAAGTGCGCCCCGCGGACCGCCTCGTCGTCGGTGGCCACGGAGAACTCCCCGATCGGCGAGTCGAGGACGGTCCAACGCATGGGGCCCATTCTGCCGCCCGGCACCGACACCGGATCACACCCGTGGCCGCGGTGAGGCAAAGTTCCCCCGACCCCGTGCGTCTGTAGTACGGAGGTGGACGGTGGCAGAGGTCATCGACGGGGAGTTCACCGCGTTCGTCAACGAGCGGGGTGACGCGCTGCTGCGCGTCGCGTACGCGCTCGCCGGCAACCAGCACGCCGCGGAGGACCTGCTCCAGAACGCGCTGGCCAAGGCGTACGCCCGGTGGCCGAAGATCCGGGGCGACGCGGAACCGTACGTGAGACGGATCCTGTACCACGACCAGGTCTCCGGCTGGCGGCGCCGGGCGCGGCGCTCCGAGGTGCCGGTCGCGGTGCTGCCGGAGCGCGTGGCGGCCGGCGACGGCGGTCACGACGCGGACCTGCGGATGCTGCTGCGCGAGGCGCTGCTGACCCTGCCGCCCCGGCAGCGGGCCGTGCTCACCCTGCGCTACCTGGAGGACCTCAGCGTCGAACGGACCGCGGCGATCCTCGGCTGCCGGGCCGGCACGGTGGCCAGCCAGGCGTCCCGGGCGCTGGCGAAGCTCCGGGAGCTGGTGCCCGCCCTCGACGAGCTGACCACGCGTTCGGAGGTGAAGCGATGACCGGGCCGGTGGAGGACGCGCTGCGGGTGGCCGTACACGATCTCGCGGACGGGGTCCGGCCGGTGCCCGACCTGGCCGTCCGCGCGCTCGGCCGGGGCCGCCGGCTGCGGCGGCGGCGCCGGGCCACGGCGGCGGGCGCCGCCCTGGTCGCGGTCGTCGCCGTCGCCCTGCCGTTCGTGCTGCTTCGCCCGCAGCCGACGGCGCCGCCCACCACCCCGCGCCCCACCGCGACGGCGACCCCGCCGGCCCCGATCCGGCCCAAGCCCGGCCCGGACTGGTCGGCGAAGCCGCTGGTCCTGCCCGGCGACTGGGTGGTGACGGGGGGCACCTTCGTCAACGGGCCGGGCAAGGGCTTCGTGCTGGACCGCAACCGGGGCCGCTACCTGACGGCCGACGGGTACGACGGAGTCTTCCCGGCGCCCGTCGGCTCGCTGACCGCGGTGACGGACGAGGACCGGCCCCGCCAGATCGGCCTGGTTGACCTGGCCACCGGGAAGACCCGCTGGTACGAGGTCGGCCGGGCGCTCTCCCCCCCGACATGGTCGCCGGACGGCCGCCGCCTGCTCCTCACCACCCACCAGCTCGACCACTTCGGCTTCATCGTCCTTTCGGCGGACGGCATGAAACGGACGTTCCGGGTGGACGAGAAGGGGTACTTCTGCACCGACTACTGCGACTTCACCTGGAGCCGGGACGGCACGGAGGTGGTGCTCCCGCAGACCGGCGGGTCCGGCCACGACGAGTCGGTCCGGGACCTCCGACGGGGCGTACAGCTCTTCTCTGTCGACGACGGGCGGCCGACCCGGTTCGTGCCGGTGCCCGGCGACCCCGCCGGACCGTGGGCCTGGTCGCCGGACGGCAAGCTGGTGGTGGTCCAGGGGCAGCACGATCCGCTGCTGGTCGAGACGGACACCGGCCGGGTGGTCCGCACGCTGCCCAGCGCCGAGGTGGTCTGGATCTCCGCCGACCGGCTGCTCTACCGCCGGCCGTACGGCGCCCGCGACGTCGTCCTCGCCGACCTGACCGGGCGGGAGCTGGTCCGCCAGCCACTGCCGAAGGAACTGGTCGAACGCGAGATCACGGTGGCGCCCCGCTGAGCCGACGGTGCCCGCCGCGCCGCCGTGCGGCAGCTCGGAAGCGACGAGCCCGCCCGGACCGCCCGAGGGCGGCCTGGGCGGGCTCGTCCGTGCTCGACCGGCCTAGAGGGCCTCGACGACGAACTTCTCGCCGACTCCGAGACCCAGGGTCTCGCTGTTCCAGTCGATGGTCCGGCTGGCGATCAGCTGGCTGGTGCCGGCGCTGCCCGCGGTGACCGCCTTAAGGTTCGCGTTCGCTCGCAGGTAGATCGACCCGTCCGGGTTGTAGTCCAGGAAGTCGAACACCTCCCAGGCGCCGATCGACGTCCCCCGGGCGATCAGCGGCTTGGTACCAGCGCTCTCGGCGGTGACGAACCTGCTGTTCACCAGCGCCCGCAGGCCGAAGTAGCCGTCCCCGAGGTTGACGATCTCGAACTTCTCCCAGGCCCCGACGGTCGTGGCCCGAGCGATCAGTGGCAGGGTGCCCGCCTTCTCCGCGGTGACGAACTTGCCGCTGGCGACCGACTTGATGCCGACCACCGGGGCCGGGGCATCGAAGTCGAACTTCTCCCAGGCACCGATCGTCGTCCCACGGGCGATCAGCGGCAGCGTGCCCGCCTTCTCCGCGGTGACGTACCGGCCGTTGATGTTCGCCTTCAGGCTCACGGTGCCGTCGGTGTTGTTGATGATCTGGAACTTCTCCCAGGCGCCGATCGCCGTTCCACGGGCGATCAGCGGCTTGGCGCCCGCGCTCTCCGCGGTCACGTACTTGCCGTTGACCTTCGCCCGCAGCCCGACAAGGCCGCTGCCCGCATCGACGACGTCGTACTTCTCCCACGGCCCGAGGGCGGAGCTCCGGGCGATAAGCGGTTTCGTGCCCGCGCTCTCGGCCGTCACGAACTTGCCGTTGATCCGCGCCTTCAGGCCGTACGAGCTGCGGGCGGACTGGACGGCACCGACGTGCAGCAGCCGGTCCATCGACCCCATGGTGTCGTGCACGGCGCCGCCGGTGCCGGTGGTGACGATGCTGTCGCGCACCTGCTGCGGGGTCCAGCCGGGGTTCGCCTCGAGCAGCAGCGCCGCGGCACCCGCCACGTGCGGGGAGGCCATCGAGGTGCCGCTCATCGCCACGCTCCCGCTGGTGGTCCCCATCGCCGCGGAGACGATGCTGACCCCGGGGGCGAAGGTGTCCAGGCAGCGGCCGTAGTTCGAGAACCAGGCCCGGAAATCCACCTTGTCGGTCGCGCCGACGGTGATGGCCGTCGGCACGGCCGCCGGCGAGAAGCCGCATGCGTCCTGGTCGCTGTTGCCGGCCGCGATGGCGTAGGTGATGCCAGAGGCGATCGAGCGGGCGACCGCGTCGTTGACGGCCTGGTCGATCACGGAAACGCCGAGGCTCATGTTGGCCACGGCCGGTTTGACCGCGTTCGTGGTGACCCAGTCGATGCCGGCGACGACCTCTTCGCTCGTGCCGCCGGGGGTGCCTGCGCAGCCGAGCACCCGCACCGCGACGAGCTTGACGTTCTTGGCGACGCCGTACTTCGTGCCGCCGACGGTACCGGCGACGTGGGTGCCGTGGCCGTCGCAGTCCTGCGCCACCGCGTCGTTCTCGACGAAGTCGTAGCCGTAGCTGGCCCGCCCGCCGAAGTCCTGGTGGTTGATGTCGATGCCGGTGTCCAGGATGTACGCGGTGACGCCGGTCCCGGTGGTCGGGTACGTGTAGGCGCCGTTGGTCTTCGCCGTCGTCTGGTCGATCCGGTCCAGTCCCCAGGACGGCGGGTTGCTCTGGGTGTCGGTGGCCGAGTAGCGCTGGACCTGCTCGACGTAGGACACATCGGGATCGGCCGCCAGCCGCTCCGCCTGCCGCCGGCTCATCGCGGCGGAGTAGCCCTTGAGCGCCTTGGTGAACACGTGCCGGACCGAGCCGCCGTTGGCGGCGGTGAGCGCCGACGCGCTGGCCCGCACCTCGCTGGGGCTGGCCTTGCCGTCCTTCAGGACGACGATGTACCGGTCGGGCACGGCACCGGCGCTGTCGGCGCCCCGCACCGGTGCCCTGTGTGGATCGGAGGGGGCGGCCATCGCGGCGCCGCCGGTGCCGGCGAGCACGATGGACGTCGCGGAGGCGAGGGCGAACCCGGCCACCGCCGAGCGGCGAATCCTGCCACGGCGTTTCATTGAGAGATCTCCCCGTTTGCAGCAACCGTCCACCTCGGATGAGCGGACGAGCGATCGGAGCAGCCTCACCACACGGATGACCGGGAGGCTGACGGATGTCGCACCATCATGAATGACGACCGCCGCCGGTGGCGTCAGCTGTTCGGTCGATACGCCGACGTGTCGGCGTATCCCGGGGCGGTGCGGCGTAGCCGGCCGTCCTCAGTCGAGGACGCCCTGCTCCCGGGCCCAGCGCCGCAGCTCCGCCTCGGCCTCGTCGCGGTCCAGCGGGCCACGCTCCAGGCGCAGCTCCTTCAGGTGCTGCCAGGCCTTCCCCACCACCGGCCCCGGGGGCACGCCCAGCAGCTCCATGATCGCGTTGCCGTCCAGGTCGGGGCGGACCCGGGCCAGGTCCTCCTCGGCGGCGAGGCGGGCGATCCGCTCCTCCAACGCGTCGTAGTCGGCAGCGAGGGCGGCCGCCTTGCGCCGGTTCCGGGTGGTGCAGTCCGACCGGGTCAGCTTGTGCAGCCGCGTCAGCAGGTCACCGGCGTCCGCGACGTACCGCCGCACCGCCGAGTCGGTCCACTCGCCCCGGCCGTACCCGTAGAAGCGCAGGTGCAGCGCGACCAGGGCGACCACCTTCGAGGTGACGTCCTTCGGGTACCGCATGGCCTTCAGCCGGGCCTTGGTCAGCCGGGCCCCAACCACCTCGTGGTGGTGGAAGCTGACCCGGCCGTCCGGGCCGACCGCCTTGGTGGCCGGCTTGCCGACGTCGTGCATCAGGGCGGCCATCCGCAGCACGAAGTCGCAGCCGTCGGACTCCATCGACATGGCGTTCTCGACCACGGTGAGGGTGTGCTCGTAGACGTCCTTGTGCTGGGCGTGCTCGTCGATCGTCAGCTTCAGCCCGGTCAGCTCGGGCAGGAACCGCTCGGCCAGCCCGGTGTCGACCAGCAGCCGCAACCCGGTGATCGGGTCGGCGCCGCAGAGCAGCTTGGTGAACTCGTCCCGGATCCGCTCGGCGGTGATCCGGTCCAGGTCGGCGGCCATCCGCGTCATCGCCTCGCGGACGTCCGGGTGGACGGCGAAGCGGAGCTGGGCGGCGAACCGGGCCGCCCGCAGCATCCGCAGCGGGTCGTCGCGGAAGGACTCCTGCGGCGTTCCGGGGGTACGGATGACCTTGGCGGCGAGGTCGGCCAGGCCGCCGTGCGGGTCGGTGAACCGGTGGTCGGGGACGCTCACCGCCATCGCGTTGATGGTGAAGTCCCGCCGCTTGAGGTCGTCGTCGAGGCTGGTCCCGTACTCGACCACCGGGTTGCGGCTGACCTGGTCGTACGCCTCGGCGCGGAAGGTGGTGATCTCCAGCCGTAGCCCGTCGCGCTGCGCGCCGATGGTGCCGAACTCCCGGCCGGTCTCCCAGATCGACTCGGCCCAGCCCTTGATGATCCGCAACGTCTGGTCGGGATGCGCGTCGGTGCAGAAGTCCAGGTCTTCGCCGAGCCGGCCGAGCAGCGCGTCCCGCACCGAACCGCCCACCAGGTGCAGTTCGTGGCCGGCGGCGACGAACCGGCGGCCGAGCTCGTCGGCGACCGGCGAGACGCGGAGCAGCTCGGCGACGGCGTTGCGCTGCGCGGCGGTGAGCCCGCGGCGGTCGGCGGCGTGGGATGCGGAGACTTCGGACATGGGATCGCCAGCCTATCGGTCCGGCCCGGGAACTCCGCCGCCGGGCGCGGGTAAGAGGTACAGGTTGACTAAGGTTCTGACGTCGGGACGTGCCCGGCCTGACGTACCCACTGGGAGGCTGGAGATGAGCGGCGGGCTCTACCGCAGCGCCAACGCCACGCCGGACGGCGCCATCCCGCCGACGGACGAGGCGACCTTCATCTCGGCCGAGCCGCTCAACCAGCCCGCGGTGGAGGCCACCGCGCCGCCGCCCGAGCAGGTGGCGGAGGCCAGCGCCGCGGCGAACAGCGCGGTGATGGCGGTCGGCAGCCTGGTCAGCCGGGGTACGGGCTTCATCCGCAACCTGATGATCGGCGCGGCCCTCGGCGGCGGCCTGGTCGGCAACGCGTACACGACCGCGCAGTTCCTGCCGAACCAGGTGTACGAGTTCCTGCTCGGCGGGGTGCTCACCAGCGTGCTGATCCCGGTGCTGGTGCGCCGGCGCAAGGTCGACGCGGACAAGGGCGAGGCGTACGCGCAGCGGCTGCTCACCCTGGCGGTGCTCTCGCTGGCCGCCGCCGCGCTGATCGCGGTGGCCCTGGCGCCGGTGCTGACCGCGCTGTACGCGAGCGGCAAGGGCGCCGACTACACGGGGCTGGTCAACAACCTGTCCTACCTGATGCTGCCGATGCTCTTCTTCACCGGCGTCAGCGCGCTGATCGCCGCGGTGCTGAACACCCGGGGACACTTCGCCGCGCCGATGTGGGCGCCGATCCTGAACAACCTCGTCGTCATCGGCACCTGCGGGCTGTACATCGCGGTCTACGGGGCGAAGATCCTCAAGCCCGCCGAGATGGGCTGGGGCCGGATCCTGCTGATCGGCGGCGGCACCCTGCTCGGTGTCGCGATCCAGGCCGCCGGCCTGCTGCCGGCGCTGCGCAAGGTGGGGTTCCGCTGGAAGTGGCGGTTCGACTTCCGCGAGCTGGGCCTGCGCGAGCTGGGCAAGCTCGGGGCCTGGATGTTCTGCTACGTGGCGGTCAACCAGCTGGGCCTCTTCGTGGTGGTCAACCTGCTCACCCGGGCGGCCGGCGAGAACGGCGACGGCAAGACCCGGGCCGGCATCCTGATCTACAACAACGTCTTCCTGCTGCTGATGATGGCGCACGGCATCATCGCCGTCTCGATCATCACCGCGTTGATGCCCCGGATGAGCGCCGCGGCCGCCGAAGGCCGGCTCCGCGAGGTGACCGCGGACCTGTCCCGCGGCACCCGGATGGTCACCGCGGTGCTCGCCCCGATCGCGGTCTGCTACGCGGTGCTGGCCGGGCCGATCGCCCGGGTGATCTTCCAGTACGGCGCGTTCGACGGCAACAACGCCCGGGCCACGTCGACCGTGCTGCTGGTCGCCGCGGTGGGGCTGGTGCCGTTCGCGATCAGCCAGCTGTTCACCTTCGCCTTCTACGCGCTGCCGGACACCCGCACCCCGGCTCTGATCAACATCCCGGTGGTGGCGCTGCGGGTACTCCTCCAGATCGGGCTCTTCCTCGCCTTCTCCGCCACCTTCGCGGCGGCCGGCATGATGCTCGGCAACGCCGTCTCGTACCTGGCCGCCGCGGTGATCTCCGCGATGCTGCTGCGGCCCCGGGTGGGCCGGATCGGACTCGGCGGCATCATGCGCACGTTGGGTCGGGTGGTCGTCGCCGCGCTGGGCGCCGCACTGGTGGGCCTGCTCGTGGTGAAGCTGCTCCCCGGCGACCCGGCCGACCTGAGCTGGCTGGCGGCGGCGGTGCAACTGGTGGTCGGCGGCGCGGTGATCGGCGCGACGTACCTGGGCCTGGCCATGGTGCTGCGGATCGGCGAGATCACCGAGGTGGTCGGGATGGTCCGCCGCCGCCTCGGCCGCTGATCCGGCACACCCGTCGGCGGGGTCCCGTCCCGGGCGGTCGACCACGTACCGTGAACGAGGATCACCAACCTGGGGATGCGGCTGTGGATAACTGCGCGTTTCCCCGCTCAGCTGCCCTCCCGGCCTGTGGACAACCAACCGTACGGATGAGGGTGCGGGGCCGATCGGGGGGAATTCGGACAGGCGTCGGGGAGACCGCCACACCCGGTGTGCCCCTCCGTCGACTACTTGCGGTCAACCTCTAGATTGGCTGGTGCGTGTACCAGCGACGTGGCTGACAACGGTCATGACCGGACCGGGCGGCTCGTGGCTGGCGCCCCGCCGGCCGCGGCGGGAAGATGACATGTCGGGGAACCGGGCATCCCGGGTAAGGTCGCACTCGACGGGTACGGCAGGCACGGACGCGGGCGTCGGCGCCGGTCTGCCGGTTCCTTCGAAGGCAGAGCGGGAAGCCACATGCCCAGCAACACGGGTCCATCGATCGACACGATCACCGAGGGAGGACGGGTGACCCAGGTCGGCGAGGGTCAGGAGGCGGAGGAGTCTGCTCCGCCGGTCATGACCTTCGGTGCTCCCACGGCCGGTGAGGTCCTCGCCGAGCGGTACGAGCTGGTCGAGCACATCAACAACGACAGCGCGGGCCGGCTGGTCTGGCGCGGGGTCGACGTAGTGCTGCGCCGTCCCGTCGCGGTGGTCCTCCGCTACCCGGGTGGCGACTCCGCCACCGAGATGCTCCAGGCGGCCGTCGCGGCCAGCCGGGTCATCCACCCCAACCTGGTCGGCGTCTACGACGCGATCGACGAGGCGGACCGGGCGTACGTGGTCCGCGAGTGGGTGGACGGCCAGTCCCTGCGCGAGCTGGTCACCGGCGACGGGCCCCTGGACCCGGCCCGGGCGACCGCCATCGGCAACGCCGTCGCCAGCGCCCTCGCCGCCGTGCACGCCACCGGCATGGTGCACGGGAACGTGCACCCGGGCACCGCGATGATCAGCGACGACGGCCGAGTGGTGCTGGCCGACGCGCGGACCGACGGTGCGGACAGCCAGGAGAACGACATCCGGGCGGTCGGCGGGGTGCTCTACTTCGCCCTGACCGGGCACTGGCCGCACGGGGAGGCGCCGCTGCACGGCGCCACCGCCGGTCACGGCCGGGCCGCGCTGCCGGACGCCGTACGCGACGCGGCTGGCGCGATCGCCGCTCCCCGGCAGGTCCGGGCCGGGGTGCCGGCCTACCTCGACGACCTGACCATGGACCTGCTCGATCCGGAGATCGCCCCGCCCTCCTCGGACGTCCTCGCGGCCGAGCTGGGCCGGCTGGACATCCCCGCCGACGAGCACTTCCTCAACCAGGCGGGTCCGCTGCGCTTCACCGCGGACACCGAGGAGGAGCCGTCGCCGCTCGCCGCCGCCGGTGGCCGCAGGGTGGCCCTGGGCATCGCCGGGCTGCTCGCGGTGGCCCTGGTCGGCCTGCTCATCGGGATCAGCGCGCTGGGCGGTAAGGACAAGGACTCCAAGGCCGAGCCGGTGGCCCGCCCGTCCAACAGCGCGCCGGCCGACCAGCCCACGGAGCCCGCCCCCGCGCGCAAGCTGAACGTGGAGGATGTCCAGATCATCGACCCGGACAGCAGGAGCCGCAATGAGCTGGGCGACGCCGAGAAGGTGATCGACGGCAGCGAGGACGAAGGCTGGGAGACCGACACCTACAACGCGCCCAAGTTCGGCGGCCTCAAGAAGGGCATGGGCGTCTGGATCGACCTCGGCGCCGAGCACACGGTCAAGTCGGTGCAGGCGATCCTCTCCGCCAGCGGCGCCACCGCCCAGCTCTACACCGGCACCACCGACCCGGGGGGCTCCAGCTCCTCCGGTGACAAGAAGCTGTACACCGAGTACGTGACGGTGAAGAACCGGATCGGCGACGGCTTCGCCCCGGCCGAGGGCAGCACGCTGATCTTCAGCAACGGCTTCGACCCGGACAAGAAGTACCGCTACCTGCTCTTCTGGCTCACCGAGCTGCCGCAGAAGGACAGCGGCGGCGGCTACAAGATCGGTGTCCAGGAGATCACCGTCCAGGGGTCGTGAACCGGCCGCCGCTGCCCGGGCACCACGCCCGCCGGACGTGGTGATGGGCGACCGCGGCGAGGGACGGGCCGGCGCGCCGACGGGCGGCGCACCGGTGGCCGTGCCGACCCGCGCCGGGCCGGGCGCCGGGACGACCGACATCGAGCTGCTCCGCGCCCACGTGGCCGGCGACCGGGACGCCTTCACCGAGCTGTTCCACCGGCACCGCGACCGGCTCTGGGCGGTGGCGCTGCGTACCCTCGGCGACCGCGAGGAGGCCGCCGACGCGCTCCAGGACGCTCTGCTCTCCGCGCACCGCGCGGCGGCCCGTTTCCGGGGTGACTCGGCCGTGACCACCTGGCTGCACCGGATCGTGGTGAACGCCTGCCTGGACCGGATCCGCCGGCGTCAGGCGCACGCCACCGTCCCGCTGCCGGACGGCGTGCACACCGACGGGGAGCCCGGCCGGCACACCGGCGGGGTCGAACCGGCCGCCCCGGTCCGGGACCACGACACCGCGCTGGTGGTCCGGCAGGCCCTGGCCGAGTTGCCGCCCGAGCAGCGCGCCGCGCTGATCCTGGTGGACGTGCAGGGCTATCCGGTGGCCGAGGTGGCCCGCATCCTCGGCGTCGCCGAGGGGACCGTGAAGAGCCGCTGCGCCCGGGGCCGGGCCCGGCTGGCCACGCTCCTCGGTCACCTGCGCACGGGGGCTGACGGCGCGCCGTCGGTGCCGCGCCCGGCCGGCCGTACCGCCGCGGACATGCCGCACGTCACGGCGGGGAACCCGCGACCGTCGGAGGGCGTCGAATCGGCGCCGGGATGGTCCCGGTCCGCGAACGAGGAGGAGCCGTGACCGCCGGGAAGTTCAGCGAGGTCGACCACGACCTGCTCGCCGACTACGTCGGTGGGGCGCTGGACGACACTCCGGAGCGGGTCAGGGTCGCCCGCCTGATCGAGGAGGACCCGGCGTGGGGCGGGGCGTACGCCGAGCTCGCGCCGGCGGTGGAGCTGGTCCGGGCCGACCTGGCCGACTGGGCCGCCGCTGCCGTACCCGACATGCCGCTGGCCGTCGCCGACCGGATCGCCGCGGCGCTGGCCGGCGCCGGACCGGCTCCGACGCCCACCGACGCCGCAGCTCCGGCCTCCGCCGCCGCGGCGACCGACCCGCTCGCCGCCGCCGACTCCCTCGACGGGGTGGCGGCGAGCCGACCGGGCGGCCGCGACGCGGGGCCGGTCGACGCCGGGAGGATCCGGGCGGGCGGGCAGGTCGGGTCCGGTGCCGTGCCGGCGCAGGTGACCGGGGACCGGCGTACCGGCCGGACGGGCCGACCGGTCGAGAGTCCCGGCCGGGGCACCGGGCCGGGACGCCGGCCACGGCGCTGGGTGCGGGTTGCCGGTCCGGTCGTCGTCGCGGCGGCATCGGTCGCCGCGGTCGGACTGGGCCTCAACCAGCTGGTCGCCACCGGCAAAGACGCGGCGGTGACCGCCGACAACGCCGCCGCGCCCGACGCGGTGGCGGCCGAGCCGTTCCAGACGACCGGCACGCCGCTTCGCAGCGGCACCGACTACACCCCCGAGCTGTTGTCCGGCGTGAGCCCCTCGACGGTGCCCCCGGCGGCGGGCGGCGATGCCGAGAAGTCCACCGCGGCGGCGCAGGACGGCCGGCGGCTCTCCGCCGTCGGCGGGCTCGACCGGCTCACCGGCCGAGACGCGCTGGACGCCTGCCTGCGGGAGATCAGCGCAGAGCACGGGAGCGGGCCGGTGACCGTGACCGTGGTCGACTACGCGTCGTTCCAGGGGCGGCCGGCGCTGGTCGTCACCCTCGTCGACACAGGCGGCGCACGCTGGGCGTGGGTGAGTGGACCGGAGTGCGGCGTGCCCGGGTCCGGCGCGGACACCCGGTTCCGAACGCGGGTAGGGTGAGGTCGCGGTCATCGGCGGCTGCCGTTCCACGTGACGTGACCCACCGGATGACCGGTTCGGGAATCGCCGCTTCGTACGATGACGTTCTGCAAGTCAGGCGCCGACGCCGCTGAGCCGTCGGCACTCGGATCGACATCGTCCCGGCGGCAGAGCGGCCGGAACGGATGACGAACACACACATCGGGAGACGGCAGTGGACGAGGTCCGCAACCTGATCATCATCGGCTCCGGGCCGGCCGGTTACACGGCGGCGGTCTATGCCGCGCGCGCCAACCTCAAGCCGCTCATCATCGAGGGCGTGCAGTCCGGCGGCGCGCTGATGACCACCACTGAGGTGGAGAACTTCCCCGGCTTCGCGGACGGCATCCTCGGTCCCGAGCTGATGGACAACATGCGCAAGCAGGCGGAGCGGTTCGGCGCCGAGTTTCTGACCGACGACGTCACCCGGGTCGAGCTGAAGGACACCGGCGACACCGGCTCCGGTGCGGTCAGCACCGTGTGGGTGGGCGAGACCGCGTACCGGGCGAAGGCCGTGATCCTCTCCACCGGCTCCGCCTGGCGTCCGTTGGGCGTGCCGGGTGAGCAGGAGTACCTGGGCCACGGCGTGTCGTCCTGCGCCACCTGTGACGGCTTCTTCTTCCGCAACCAGCACATCGTGGTGGTGGGCGGTGGCGACTCGGCGATGGAGGAGGCCAGCTTCCTCACCCGGTTCGCCGACTCCGTGACGATCATCCACCGCCGCGACTCGTTCCGGGCCAGCAAGATCATGGCCGGTCGCGCGCTCGGCAACGACAAGATCAAGGTCGAGTGGAACAGCACCGTCGAGGAGATCCTCGGCGCCGACGGCAAGGTCAGCGGGGTCCGGGTCCGCAACGTGCACACCGGCGACAACAAGGTGCTGGACGTCACCGGTGTCTTCGTGGCGATCGGCCACGACCCGCGCAGTGAGCTCTTCCGTGACCAGGTGGAACTCGACGACGAGGGGTACGTGAAGGTGCAGGCGCCCAGCACCCGGACCAGCGTCCCGGGTGTCTTCGCCGCCGGTGACGTGGTCGACCACACCTACCGGCAGGCGATCACGGCGGCCGGTACGGGCTGTGCCGCCGCCCTCGACGCCGAGCGCTTCATCGCCACCCTGCAAGGCTGAAACATCTTCGTAGAGCAGTTCCCGGAGGAGGGGTTCATAGTGGGAGCAACCAAGGCGGTCACCGACGCGAGCTTCGCGAGCGACGTGCTGAAGTCCGACAAGCCGGTTCTGGTGGACTTCTGGGCGGAGTGGTGCGGGCCGTGCCGCAAGGTGTCGCCGCTGCTGGAAGAGATCGCGGGCGAGATGGGTGACCAGGTCACCATCGTCAAGCTCAACATCGACGAGAACCCCGAGACCGCGCGGGCCTACCGGGTGATGTCCGTGCCGACCCTCACCGTCTTCAAGAACGGCGAGCCGGTGCAGTCCATCGCCGGCGCCAAGCCGAAGGGCGAGCTGGTCAAGCTCATCGAGTCGGCGCTGTAGATCCGACGCCCGATCCGCGGAACCCCCGTGCCCGACCCCGGGCGCGGGGGTTTCCTCTTTCCCCGTCCGGCCCGCCGGCGGCTCCGCTACCTGCGCGAACCCGGAGCCGTCCGTAACCGCCCACGGTACGCTCCGTAAGCACCCGCAGCGCCTCGCCTCGTGCGCACGCGGGCCCGGTCAGCCAGCATCCGCGCAGAGGGGGTCGTGCGTTGCGTCCGATCCGACCCGGTGACCGGGGGCCCGCGGTGACGGAGATCCGTACCGTCCTCACCGGTCTCGACCTACTTCCCTCCGGCGGCCACGGCGACGAGTTCGACCCGGAGACGGAACGCGCCGTCCGCGCCTTCCAGCAGTCCCGCGGCCTGAGCGTGGACGGTCGGGTCGGCACGGAAACCTGGCAGGCGCTCGACGCGGCCCGCTGGCGGCTCGGGGCCCGCACGCTCTACCACGCCGTGCCGGAGCCGCTGATCGGCGAGGACGTCCGCTCGCTCCAGGAACGCCTGCTGGAGATGGGGTACGACGTGGGTCGCGCCGACGCCATCTACGGCATCCGCACCTCCCGCGCGGTCGCCCAGTTCCAACGCGAGATGGGGCTCAAGCCGGACGGCTCCTGCGGCCCGCACACCATGAACGCACTGCGCCGCCTCGGCCGGAAGGTGGTCGGCGGGCGCCCGCAGTGGCTGCGCGAGTCGGACGCGATCCGGCAGGCCGGGCCGACGCTGGTCGGCCGGACCGTGGTCATCGACCCCGGGCACGGCGGCACCGACCCGGGCGAGGTGGTCCCGGACGGCCTGGTGCGCTGGACCGAGGCGGACCTCGTCCACGACCTGGCCAGCCGGCTGGAGGGGCGGCTCGCCGCCGCCGGGGTGCGGGTGCAGCTCACCCGCGGCCCGGCCCCGGAGACCTGCCTGCCCGACGCGGACCGGGCGGAGCTGGCCAACTCGCTCGGCGCCGACGTCTTCATCTCGCTGCACACCGACGGCCACCCCAACCCGGCGGCGAACGGGGTGGCCACCTACCACTACGGCACCGACAACGGCGTCACCTCGGCCACCGGGGAACGCCTCGCCGGCCTGGTGCAGCGGGAGATCGTGGCCCGGACCGGGCTGCGTGACTGCCGCACCCACGCCAAGACGTGGGACCTGCTGCGGCTGACCAGGATGCCGGCGGTACGGGTCGAGGTGGGCTACCTGACCTCCCCGGAGGACCGTGCCAGGCTGGTCGACCCCCGGTTCCGCGACCGGGTGGTCGAGGCGATCATCGCCGCGGTGCAGCGGATGTACTTCCCGGTCGAGCGGGACGTGCCGACCGGCTCGATCGACGTGAGCGAACTCCGGGCGGTGGTGGCCGCCGGCACGGTGGTCGACTGAGCCGACCTCAGAGCCCGCTGGACCGGGTGGCTGGCGCCGGGCGCACCGGGCGCAGCAGCGTCTCCGGGCTCATCGAGCCCAGCAGCTTCTCCAGCGCGTACTCGACGTCTGACTTCCAGCTCAGCGCGGTGCGCAACTCCAGCCGCAGGCGCGGGTAGCGGGGGTGCGGGCGGACCGTCTTGAAGCCCACCGACAGGAAGAAGTCGGCCGGCGCGACACACGCCCTGGTCGGGTCGTCCCCATCGCCGAACTTGGCGTCCCCGAACGCCTCGATCGCCTTGATGCCGCGCTTGGTGAGGTCCCGGGCGACGCCCTGGACGAGCATCCGGCCCAGCCCGCCCCCGGCGAAGGCGGGGACCACGTTGGCGGTCATCAGCAGCGCGGCGTCCGCGGAGACCGGCGAGGTGGGGAAGGCCATCGAGCGCGGGACGTACGCCGGTGGGGCGTACATGACGAAGCCGGCGGGCATGCCGTCGACGTACGCGAGCTTGCCGCAGGAACCCCACTCCAGCAGCGTCTGGGAGACCCAGGCCTCCTTCTCCAGCCCGGGGTCACCGACGGCGCACGCCCGGTCGGCGGAGACCGGGTCCAGCTCCCAGTAGACACACTGCCGGCACGGGCGGGGCAGGTCCTCCAGGGTGTCGAGGGTCAGACTGACCAGACGTCGCGACATCAACGCACCCCACAACTAGGCTCGGAGGTGAAACACCACGGTCCGGCACCGCATCCTGCCCCCGACGAGCGATCGTACGCCGCTCCCCGACCGTACGGGAGGGGACGCGCCAACGCCCCGCCCGAGCCGGTACGGGCCGGTCCGGGATGTGGAAGCACCCTCATGTACCACGCCCGGGCGGGCCGGCGGGGACTACCATCGACCAACCGGCCCCGCGCCGCCATGGTCGCCGGCATCGTGGGTACCACACCGGGCGGCAGCCCCGCCGACACCCGATCGAGGTGATGTCATGACCGGCACGACGCTCGACGACTACACCGACCGGTACGCCCGCCGAGTCCGGGGGATGACTGCCTCCGAGATCCGGGCGCTGTTCGCGGTGGCCAGCCGGCCGGAGGTCGTCTCGCTCGCCGGTGGGGCCCCCTACATCGCGGCGCTGCCGCTGGACGCGGTCGGTGAGATGCTCGGCCGGCTCGGCTCGGAGCACGGCGCCACCACCCTCCAGTACGGGATCGGCCAGGGCACGCTGGAGCTGCGCGAGCGGATCTGCGAGGTGATGGCCCTCTCGGGCATCGACGCGGCCTGCGGCGCCTCGCCGGAGGACGTGGTGGTGACCGTCGGCGGCCAGCAGGCGCTGGACCTGGTGGCCCGGCTCTTCCTCGACCCGGGTGACGTGGTGCTCGCCGAGGGCCCGACCTACGTCGGGGCACTCGGGGTGTTCCAGGCCGCCCAGGCCCAGGTGGTGCACGTGCCAATGGACGACGACGGGCTGATCCCGGAGGCGCTGGAGACCGCCATCGCCGACCTGGCCCGGGCCGGGCGGCGGGTGAAGTTCCTCTACACCATCCCGACCTACCAGAACCCCACCGGTGTGACGCTGAGCGAGGAGCGCCGCGAACGGGTGCTCGACATCTGTGAGCGCGCCGGCCTGCTGGTGGTGGAGGACGACCCGTACGGCCAGCTCGGTTTCGAGGGGGACGCCCCCGCGCCGCTGCGGGCCCGGCGCCGGCACGGGGTGTTCTACCTGAGCACCTTCTCCAAGACCTTCGCCCCCGGCCTGCGGGTGGGCTGGATCCTGGCCCCGCACGCGGTCCGCGACAAGCTGGTCATCGCCAGCGAGGCGCAGATCCTCTGCCCCAGCGGGTACGCCCAGGCGGCCGTCTCGACGTACCTCGGCACCATGCCGTGGCGGCAGCAGCTGAAGGTGTACCGGGAGGTCTACCGGGAGCGCCGCGACGCGATGCTCGACGCGCTGGCGGACCTGATGCCGGCCGGCACCACCTGGACCACCCCCGGCGGCGGCCTCTTCGTCTGGGCCACGCTGCCCGACGGCCTCGACTCGAAGGCGATGATGCCGCGGGCCATCGCCGCCCGGGTGGCGTACGTGCCGGGCACCGGCTTCTACGCCGACGGCGCGGGCGGCGGCAACATGCGGATCAACTTCTCCTTCCCGCCGCCGGAGCGGATCCGGGAGGGCGTGCGCCGGCTGGCCGGCGTGATGGAGCAGGACATCGCCATGCGCCGGGTCTTCGGGACGGTCGGCGGGGCCGGGGTCCGTCGCCGACAGGGCGGCTCCGACACGCCGGGTCCCGACTTGGCATGATTCCCGCATGGCCGTCACCTCCGCCCGGACTCTCGTGACCGATCCCGCCGTCGCCGCCGAACTGCACGTCCTGGTGCTCGCCGGCGGGCTCTCCTACGAGCGGGACGTCTCCCTGCGGTCCGGCCGGCGGGTCCTCGACGCGCTGCGGGCCGTCGGCGTGGAGGCCGAACTGCGGGACGCCGACGTAGCCCTGCTGCCGGCCCTGGCGGCCGACCCGCCGGACGCGGTGGTGATCGCCTTGCACGGCGCCACCGGCGAGGACGGCTCGCTGCGCGGCGTACTCGACCTCTGCGACGTCCCGTACGTCGGCTGCGACGCCCGCGCCTCCCGACTCGCCTGGGACAAGCCGTCCGCGAAGGCGGTGCTCCGCGAGGCCGGCATCCCCACCCCCGACTGGGTGGCGCTGCCGCACGACCGCTTCTCCGAGCTGGGCGCGGTGGCGGTGCTGGACCGGATCGTCGAGCGGCTCGGCCTACCGCTGATGGTGAAGCCCGCGCAGGGCGGCTCCGGCCTGGGGGCCGCGGTGGTCCGGGACGCCGGGTCGCTCCCGGCCGCGATGGTGGGCTGCTTCGCGTACGACCAGACGGCGCTGGTGGAGCGCTACGTGCCCGGCATGGACGTGGCGGTGTCGGTGCTCGACCTCGGCGCGGGCCCGCAGGCGCTCCCGCCGGTCGAGATCGTGCCTCGCAACGGCGTCTACGACTACGCCGCCCGCTACACCGCCGGCCGGACCACCTGGCACGCCCCCGCCCGGCTCGACCCGGAGGTGACCGAGCGCGTGGCCGAGGTGGCGCTCGCCGCGCACACCGCGCTCGGCCTGCGCGATCTCTCCCGGGTCGACCTGATCGTCGACGCCTCGGGGCAGCCGCACGTGCTGGAGGTCAACGTCTCCCCGGGGATGACGGAGACCTCGCTGCTGCCGCTGGCCATCCAGGCGGCCGGCCTGGACTTCGGCCGGGTGCTCGGGTCGCTGGTGACCCGAGCCGCCGCCCGCCGTCCCTGATCGACCGCCGCCCGCCCGGCCCGGATCCGGCCCGCGCTGACCTGACCCGGCCCGCGCTGACCTGACCCGGTTGACCTGACCCCGCCGGCGCTGGTCCGGCCCGGCCCGGCCCGGCCCCGATGATCGGCCGGCTTTGGTCTCAGCCCGTGCGGGAGTCGCTCTCCGGCTCCTCGTCGTTCCCGCTCTGCGGCTTCTCGTCGGCGTCGGTCTCCAACTTTTCCTCGGTGCTGCTCTCCGGCTCCTCGTCGGATTCCCTCGCCGGCTCCTCGTCACTTCCGGCCGCCGGCTCCGGGATCTCCTCGGCCGCCTCGATGACGGAGACGGCCTCCTCTTCGTCGCCGGCGGCGTCCGTCGCCGTCATTGCGGAGAGACTCGACGGCGCCTGCCATTGGATGCGCGGCGGCTCAGCCAGCGGGCGACCGCCGAACTCGGCCAGCCAGGCGGCGACCATGGCCAGGTTCTCTCGCCACCGCGCCTCGGAGATCGGCGGCAGGATCGAGTCCCAGAGCGAGAGGAACGTGCCGCGCAGCTGAAGCCGCCCGTACGGCCGGGCGAGGAACCACATGTGCAGGTGCGCCGAGCCGTCACCCCACCGGTTGACGTGGACCCGGGCGACGCCGTCGAGGGACCGGATGGCGCGCTCGAGTCGTACGGTCATGACGCCCAGCTCGGCGGCGAGCAGGTTGGGCAGATCGCCGAGATCGAGGTGCGACCGCGACTCCAGGATCAGCACCATCGGCAGGCCGGTGGGGCGGTCCATCGCCCGCACCCGCCATCGCTCGCCCACCCAGATGTAGGCCTCGTCGAGCGCGTTGCAGGCGGTGCATTCCCGATTGCCCTCACCACGGCGGGGAGGTTCGACCGGGACCGGATCGTCGAGCTGCTTGACCCGAAGGTCCCCTTCGAAGGGGAAGGAGGGCCACTGGGTGAAGTCCGGAACTGAGGGAGGGGTGTCCTGCACGACGCTGACCCTAACGGAGACGACGACCCCTGTCCCTACCTGATTCGTCGCCTGTCGTCTGGGACGTGCGCAGCGCGACTCGTCGATCAGGGGAGACCGCCTGACCGGCTCACGCCGGCGCTGCCCAGCCCCGCCAACCGCGTTGTCCACAGGGTGCTGAGATCACCAGCACACCGCGTCATCCACAGGTCAGCACGCGTTTCTCAGCGCTGTTTCACGTGAAACGGAGGGTGCCTGTGGAAAACCGTTGTGGATAACTTGGCCGGTGCCGACCGGGCGTTCCCCGGCATGCCGCGCCTCCCGCTGAACCCTCTCTTCCTAACGAGCCGGCCCGGGATCGGCACCGCCCCGGGCCGGGTCTTTTCGACGGGCCGGCGACGCCCTCGACGGGACCCGCGTAGACGGTGAAGGCAGCCGGCCGGGCAGGCTCTGGGCGCACCGGGAGTCGGCGGGACAGGCTGGGCGGCTCACCCGAGCCGCCAAAGGCCGAGAGGCGAGGACGGACGGCACGGCCGGATCTGATGCGGGCGCCAGTGGCGTTTCACGTGAAACGGCTGCGACTCGTTGAGCGGTTCTGCCTGAGCCCGATCCGCGTCCCAGCCCTCCTCCTCGCGGCACTCTTGGAACCCGGTCACCGGACAACGACATGGGCGACGCCGGCCAGCCGCAAGGCCCGCTGCGACCTCCTCGGGCACGATTCAGTGTCTGCACCCGACCACCCACCGCCGCTCCCGCCGTTGTAATGGAGTCGCTGTGGCGCCGGGTCGCGGGGCGCGCGTCTATCGCGAGGCAGCTGGGCCCGGGCAACGGCTGGGCCCAGCCGCGACTGGACTGCGGTCCCGCCGGCCCCTCAAGTTGCCTCGCCGACCTGTCCGCAGCTTCGATGGTGGATCCAGAGCTGCCGCCCTGAGTCGCCGCTGTTGGGACGCGGACGATTCGCGCACCGTCCCCACCGCCCCGCCAGCCCACCCGCCGACCTCGAACCGACGAGGCGGATCGCGGTTTCACGTGAAACGACCCCGGCAGGAACTTGGAAACCTGGGTGTGGCGGGACGTGCTTGACAGGCGGTCGAAGAGATCCGGTCAGGAACTCAGCTTCACCGAACGCCACCCGCAGCGGCGCACGGCAGGCGAGCGGGCCGCACAGCTCGGGCGGGAAGGGCCCTGAGCGGCCCGGTGCGGCCACTGCGGCCGGATCACCGACCGGACCAGCCGCCCCGGGCCTCCGAACGCGCTGAGGGCCCTGTGGCGCTCGGGCACGGTCGGGCCGCGGTCCGATGCGGTCGAGCCGCGGTCCTGCCGAAAAAGAACGGCCGCGTGGTCCCGAGGCGGGACCGCGCGGCCGAGGCCGAGGCGGGGAGATCACTCCTCGGGCTGCTCCTCCTGCCCGACGCCGATGATGCCCACAATCCGCTCCAGGTCGTCGACCGTCGCGAACTCAATGGTGATCTTCCCCTTGCTCCGGCCGATGTCGACCTTCACCCGGGTGTCGAAGCGGTCGGAGAGCCGGTCCGCCAGGTCGGTCAGTGCCGGGGCATGCGGCTTTGGTCGGCGCTTGGCGGCCGGGGTCTTCGCCGGCCCGTCGGCCAGCGCCAGGGCCACCAGTTCCTCGGTAGCCCGTACCGAGATCCCCTCAGCGACGATCCGCAGCGCGAGCTGCTCCTGGGCGTCGGCGTCATCGAGGCTGAGCAACGCCCGGGCGTGACCGGCGGAGAGGACGCCGGCGGCGACCCGCCGCTGCACCTGAGCCGGGAGGTTCATCAGACGGATCGTGTTGGAGATCTGCGGTCGGCTACGGCCGATCCGGCGGGCCAGCTCCTCGTGGGTGGCGCCGAACTCCTCCAGCAGCTGCTGGTACGCGGCCGCCTCTTCCAGCGGGTTCAGGTTGGCGCGGTGGATGTTCTCCAGCAGCGCGTCCCGGAGCATCGCGTCGTCCTTGGTGTCCCGGACGATGGCCGGGATGCTCTCCCGGCC
The DNA here is from genome assembly GCF_045207895.1 of Micromonospora sp. NBC_00898. Taxonomy (NCBI): domain Bacteria; kingdom Bacillati; phylum Actinomycetota; class Actinomycetes; order Micromonosporales; family Micromonosporaceae; genus Micromonospora; species Micromonospora sp. NBC_00898. The sequence continues at coordinate 5,964,464 of NZ_CP108775.1, read as the reverse complement.
GACCGCCTGAGCCGCCCGCCAGCGCCGCTCACCCATGACGAGCTCGTACTTCTCGTCGTCGAGCTGGCGTACGACGATCGGCTGGAGGAACCCGACCTCCTGGATCGAGGTCTTCAGCTCCTCCAGCGCCTCCTCGTCGAAGACCTGACGGGGCTGCTTGGGGTTCGGCACGATCGCGTCGACCGGGATCTCGGCGAACCGGGCACCCGGGACCGGGCTCAGCTGCGGCCCGGACTCCGCCGCGGGGGCGACGGCCGCCGAGGGCGTCGGCGCGGCAGTTCCCACTGTGGCCGGGGCGACGGCCTCCGACTCACCGGCCGCCGGAACGGCCGGCTCCACCGGTGCGGTCGGGATCAGTGCCCCGAGTCCTCGGCCCAGACCGCCACGAGGACGGTTCTTCATGCGACGCCTCCCAGCGACTTCTCCGTGCTACGCATTCCGGCTCACCGGCTCCTTGACCCCACGTTCGGCGATCTCCTGGGCGGCTTCGAAGTAGCTCGTCGCCCCCCGCGAACCGGGATCGTAGGTCATCACGGACTGCCCGTAGCTCGGCGCCTCGGAAACGCGCACGTTCCGCGGGATCACGGCCTGGAGCACCTTGTCGCCGAAGTGGTTCCGGACGTCCTGCTCCACCGCGTCGGCCAGCCGCGTACGACGGTCGTACATGGTGAGCAGGATGGTGGAGACCTCGAGCTTCGGGTTGAGGTGCTGGCGGACCAGGTTGATGTTGTTGATCAGCTGGTTCAGGCCCTCCAGCGCGTAGTACTCGCACTGGATCGGGATCAGCACCTCCTGCGCGGCCACCAACGCGTTGACGGTCAGCAGGCCGAGCGAGGGCGGGCAGTCGATGAAGACGTAGTCGAAGTGGCCGGGGTAGGCGGCGATGGCCCGGGCCAGTCGGGACTCCCGGGCGACCACCGACACCAACTCGATCTCGGCACCCGCCAGGTCGATGGTGGCCGGCACGCACCACAGGTTCGGGATGCCCTCGACGGCCTGGGCGACCTCCTCCAGGGGCACACTGTCGATCAGGCAGTCGTAGACGTCGGGGATGCCGGTGTGGTGCGGGACGTTCAGCCCGGTGGAGGCGTTGCCCTGCGGGTCCAGGTCGACCACGAGCACCCGGTTGCCGTGCAGGGCCAGAGCCACCGCCAGGTTCACCGTGGTCGTGGTCTTACCCACACCGCCCTTCTGGTTCGCGACGCACATGACCCGGGTCCGGTCCGGCCGAGGCATGGTCACCTCGCCACTGGGATTCAGGATCTGCACGGCGCGCATAGCCTCCATAGCCAACGGTGGGTCATCCTCTTCGCGCGTCGGGGTTTCACGTGAAACGTACGTGCTGGGGGTGGCCTCGGCTTCATAGCCGGTGACCGGTGGCGTGTCCGTCCGGACCACCGCGACCGGACCGGCGTCCGGCACCGTGTGCGGTGCCGGCTTCTGCGGCACCGGCGCCCCCGGTGCGGGGGGCGGAGGCTCGAAACGGGCGGAGGCGGCGGTGTTCCGCCGCGGCGGGACCGGCCTCGGGTCGGCCACGTTGGCCGGACGCCCCGTCGACTCAGGCGCTTCCCGCATGGGCGGCAGGTTCGCCGGTACGCCCGACGTCGGCTGCGGCCCACCGGCGGCCGGCGGGAGATTGGCCGGGACGCCGGAGGTCGGGTGGAGCCCACCGGCGGGTGGGATGTCGCCGCGTACCACCGGGTCGCGGTCCGGCGGACGCGGCGACGGGTCGCGGAACTCCGTACCCCCGGGCCAGCCCTCGTGGTCGGTTTCACGTGAAACGGGACCGGCGGCAGAGGATCGCCCTCCTGGCCCGGTCACCCGTGGATCGTCGTACCTGCCGTCGTCATGCACCTGTCATCCCTGCCCGCTCCGGATGGTCGGTCCGCACCCCGTCAATCGACCGTCCCGCGCTCTCAGCGCACGGCGTACGGCCCGGCGGGAACGGTTGGGGTCCGGTGCCATCCGGCACCGCCGTTCCACACTATCGACGCGCGGCCAGCCTACGGCGGACGGGCGCAGCGGGTCCACGTCGGGTTCTGATCGATCGGCCATCTCGCGACGTTTCCGACGACCGAACCGTCCGCCGGAAGCCGTTACGGGATCAGCGATCGCGCCCACCGCGGCCACCGCGGCGGCCACCCCGTGACCGCCTCGCCGCGGCCTTCTTGCGGACCGGGCCGACCGCCCGCGCCCGGACCACCTCAATCACCGTCGCCGGCGGCTCGATCACGCCGACGCCACAGCGGTGCACCTCCGGCTGCCCGCCGCCGAGCCGGGTCACCGCCTCGGCGTGCTCGGCGACCTCCTCGGCGGCGGAGGCGCCCTTCAGGGCGACCAGCCGCCCGCCGCGCCCGACCAGCGGCAGGCACCAGGCGGCGAGCCGGTCCAGCGGGGCCACCGCGCGAGCGGTGACGATGTCGCCGCTGAGCGGTGACGTGTCGCGCGAGCCCGTCGCCGCCTCGTCCGCCCGTCCCCGGAAGACCCGCACCATCTTGGCCAGACCCAGGTGCTGCACCGCCTCGATGAGGAAGGAGGTACGCCGGGCGAGCGGCTCGATCAGCGTGACGGTCAGGTCGGGCCGGGCGATCGCCAGCACCAGGCCTGGCAACCCGGCGCCGGAGCCGACGTCGAGCACGGTCGCACCCTGGGGGATCCGCTCGGCCATCGCGGCGCAGTTGAGCAGGTGCCGCTCCCAGATCCGGGGCGCCTCCCGCGGGCCGATCAGGCCGCGGACCACGCCGTCCGTCGCCAGCAGCTCGGCGTACGCGGCGGCGAGATCGAGCCGGTCGCCGAAAAGGGTACGGGCCGCCTCCGCGAGTTCGGGCGGAAGCATCACCTCGGCGGGCGCCGGACGATCGTCGTCGGGCAGCCGGTCGTCGTCGGACGCGCCTTCGGCTGGGCCGCCCGGCACAGCCGTGAGGCCGCGCGATGCCTCGCCGGCCGGTAGGCCGGAATCCATCCGGTCAGCCACGGCCGGATCATGAGCGCCGGCCGGTTTGTCGGTGGCGGCGGACGCATCAGCGACGGCCGGCGCGCCGGTGCCGACGGGGCCGTCAGTGCGCACGTACGCGTCCGCGTCGGCGGACTCGGCAGTGCCGGGGACGTCATCGACATCGGAATCGGCAGCCTCGGCCGGGACGTCGACGAAGGCGGGGTCGACCGAGCCGATCGGGACGTCGACGACGGCCGGCCCGGCGGGGCCAGTCGGCGTACCGGAGAAGGCCGGTTCGGCCGAACCCGCCGGCGCGGCCGGAGCCGGTTCACCCGTGGGGCCGGACGGCGTACCCGAGAAGGGCGTGCCGGCCGGCGCGGCCGGGCCGCCCGGGGGCGGAGACACGGCGTCGGTCGTGCCGTCGGAGAAGAGCGGGGCGGGCGCGCCCGGCTCCTCGGCGGGGTCGGGCCGGACAGGCGACGGCCCGGACGGCGTACCGCCCGGGCCGGACACGGCACCCGCCGTTGTCTCGTCGTAGGTCACCCGGTCAGTCCGCCGGCCGGACGATGATGCGCCGGTTCGGCTCGACGCCCTCGGACTCGCTCTCCACGCCGCTCATCGCGTTGACCACATCGTGCACGCACTTGCGCTCGAACGCGGACATCGGCTCGAGGCGCACCGGCTCGCCGTACTCCTTGACCTTCTCGACCGCGTTCTTGGCGACTGCGGCGAGCTCCTTGCGCCGGGTGGCGCGGTAGCCGCCGACGTCGAGGAGCAGCCGGCTCGGCACGCCGGTCTGCCGGAACACCGCCAGCCGGGCCAGCTCCTGGAGCGCCTCCAGGGTGGCGCCGCGCTGGCCGACCAGGTTCTGCAGGCTGGAACCGACGACCTCGACGACCGGGCGGCCGCCGGAGACCAGCTCGTCGATGTCACCGTCGTAGTCGAGGATGTCGAGCAGGCCCTCGACGTAGTCCGCCGCAATCTCGCTCTGCCGGAACAGCTCGCTCTCGGCGGGCACCTTCTTCTCCCGGGTCGCCTCGGCCTCTGTCTCCTCGGTGTCGACGTCGACGTCGGCGACGGCGGCCGGCGCGGTCTCCGCGTCCAGGGACTGGTCGGCGCTGGGGATGCTGGTGTCGGTCACGGTCTCATCTCCGTACTCGCTCGGCCGGACCGTCGGGTCCGCTGGTCTCCCGGGGCCGGCGGGAGGTCTCGCCGGTGCCCACGGGCACGTCTGTATGGGCAGTTTCGCCCGTGACCGCGCTGCGCGCGGCGGTTCCGGCCCGGCGCCGACCGTACGGCGGCTGCACGGGGCCGGAAAGGGCCGCCGCCGGGGGTCCCGACGGCGGCCCGGAGGCTCAGCCCTGCCGCTTGACCGGGCGGGTCTTCTTCGGGTTGACCGGCTTGGCGCCGGGCTTGGGGCCGGCCACCTTCGGGGTGGTCACCTGCGGCTTCGCCGGTGCCGGGGCGGCCTTACGGCCGAGCAGGCCACCGGTCTTCGCCGGCTGGGCGGTACGGCCGGTGGCGTTGGGCTTGGCCGTCACCAGCGGCGGGAACTTGCGGAGCACCCACTGCTGCTGCCCGAGGGTGAAGAGGTTGTTGGTGACCCAGTAGATGATCACGCCGATCGGGAAGATCGAGCCGGAGACCAGCAGCGACACCGGGATGCCGTAGAGCATCAGCCGCTGGACCATCCGCTGCTGCGGGTCCTCCGCCCAGCCGGTCTTGAGGATCATCTGCCGGCTGGTCATATAGGTCGTCGCAATCATGATCGCGACCAGGATGCCGGCCACGATCTTGACAGTGTGGCCGCTGGCCCCCAGCCGGGCCAGCTCGTCCGCCGTGGAGCCGAACTTACCGGCGATCGGGGCGCTGAAGAGCTTGGCGTTCGCGGCGCTGTCGAACTGCTCCACGGTCCAGCCGTAGAGGGTCTTCTGGGTCTTGCCCGGGTCGAGCCGCCGCAGCGTGTGGAAGAGGCCGAGGAAGACGGGGATCTGGAGGAACATCGGAAGGCAGCCCATCAGCGGGTTGGCCTTTTCCTTCCGGTAGAGCTCCATCATCTCCTTCTGGAGCGTCTCCCGGTCACCCTTGTGCTTCTCCTGGAGCTCCTTGACCTTGGGCTGGAGCGCCTGCATCGCCCGCTGCGACTTGATCTGCTTGACGAAGACCGGGAAGAGGATCACCCGGACCGTGACCACCAGGAAGATGATGGCCAGGATCCAGGACCAGTTCGTACCGATCACCGCGTCGACCGACACCCCGATGGCGTCCCAGGCCGAGTGCCAGGTCAGCAGGATCCACGAAATCGCGTAGTAGACCCAGTCGAGACTCAATTCTCAGGCTCCAGTCACATCGGCACGACGGCGGCCGCCCGGCTCCGGCACCGGGTCGTGTCCACCTGGGTGAAAGGGGTGGCAGCGCGACAACCGCCGGACCGACAGCCAGGCCCCCCGGAGCGCACCGTGCCGGGAGACCGCCTCCACGGCGTAGGCACTGCACGACGGGTAGAACCGACAGCGGGCCGGCAGCGCCGGGCTTATCCAACGACGGTACGCGACGATGGGCGCCAACAGCACTCGGGCACCGGTTGCCAAAGGCCGCGGGGTGGCGTTTTCGCCGCTCAACGGGACCGCCGACCGCGCGGGGCCCGCGCCGCGGCGAGCGCGGCGTCCAGGTCGGCCCCGAGCCGGGCGTACGGCGCCTCGGCGGTCGCGGGCAGTGCGCGTACCACCAGGGTGCTCCCGGCGGGGAGCTGGTCGAGCCGCTCGCGGACCAGGTGCCGGAGCCGGCGGCGGACCTTGTTCCGGACCACGGCGTTGCCGACCGCCTTGGACACGACGAAGCCGGCGCAGCTCGGTGCGGAGGTCTCCGCACCGGTGTTCCGCGCCGGCTCCGGCGAGGTTGTCGCGGTGGGTCCGGTGTTCGGGGGGAGGGTCAGGTGCACCACGACGGCACCGCGGCCGACACGTCGGCCACCCCGGACCGCTGCGGCGAAGTCGCTACTGCGCCGCAGTCGCTGTGCGGCGGCCAGCACGACTGCCCACCTCCCCGGACCGGACCGGTCGGCCTCAGGCCGACAGGCGGGTGCGGCCCTTGGCGCGACGGGTCGAAAGGATGGCGCGGCCGGCACGGGTGCGCATGCGCAGCCGGAAGCCGTGGGTCTTCGCGCGCCGGCGGTTGTTCGGCTGGTAGGTGCGCTTGCTCACGTCAGGCTCTCCGTTTTCGTACGCCCCACGCGGGGGATCGCCCGGGGTCGTGTGGTGGTCCAGGCCACCTCGGCGGTGGCCCACGATCGGTGCTGCCCGGCGATGCGGGACCTCGGCGATGCGGGGAAGCGACCGCGGACAGCAAACACCCATCACCCTAGCAGAGGGCGAGAGAGCAGCCGCTCCAGCCTACGCAGGGGGGCAATGACCGTCAAACATCACACCCGCGCCCGTCGCCGCGCCCTCCAGCACGACCGAAGGGGCGGTTTTCACTGATGTTGACAAGGGTGCCAGCGCGTTGACGGTTGATGACGCAGGGTCCGCGCTGTTAGCGTGCCCGATTGCGGTCAGCGTCGGGGGTCCGGGTTGTCGCTGACAGGAAAGACCGGACAAGGTAGTGAATCGTTCGGCACGGTGAACCCGCTTCAGCGCCTCCCGTGGATCAGGGGGCAGGTCCGACCCGCGTCCGATGGGCGGCCACAATCGGTCGGTACACACAGGCTGTGGATAACTTGTGGATGACGACCGGTCAGCCGTCCGGGTGGGTGTGACGTACACCCGCGCGAACGCGGTGGCGGGCCCGGAACGGTCGCTGGACATCAGCGGCGGCCGGGAGCAGAGGCGAGGGGGTGGCACGACGGTGACCGGAGCGACCGACCTCGCCGCGGTGTGGGCGGCGGCGACCGACGAACTCGCCGACGAGATCATCTCCGCGCAGCAACGGGCGTACCTGCGCCTCACCCGGCTGCGGGCGATCGTCGAGGACACCGCCCTGCTCTCCGTCCCGGACGCCTTCACCCGGGACGTGATCGAGTCGCGGCTCCGCCCGGCCATCACCGAGGCGCTCAGCCGCCGGCTCGGCCGGGCCATCCAGGTCGCCGTCACCGTGCGCGTCGCCGAGGATCCCGCCGCCCGGCCCCCGGGCACCGTCTACCGGACCGGCCCCGAGCCGGCCGACCTCGACGCCCCCCAGGACCTGCTCGCCGGCTTCGACCAGCCCGGCCCGGCCCCGGCCGGCACCCCCTTCCCCGGGCTCGCCTACCCGCCCCGGGGTGACGAGGCCGGCTATCCGACCCGAGCTGACGAGGCCGGTTACCCGGCCCGCGGCGACGAACCCGGCTACCCCGCCCGCGGCGACGAACCCGGCTACCCGTCGCGGGGCGACGAACCCGGCTACCCGGAGGCGCGGCCCGAGCCGCAAGCCGAGGAACCGGCGCCCCGGCAGCGCACCGCCGACGCCGGCCGGCCACAGCTCATCCCGGCCAGTCGGGACGGCCAGGACACCCTGTTCGGCGCCGCCTTCGCCGAGCCGCTGCGCGCCGCCCGGCCCCCGAGCGCCGGGGCTTCGACGAACGGGCCGCCCGGGCCGAGCCGCCGGCCGCCGACACCCGCGGGTACGAGCCCCGGTACCGGGAGAACGCCGCCGCCGACCCGCAGCCGCTGGGCGGCCTGCCCCGGGACGGCGGTACAGACAGCGGACCGGGTCGCGGCGGCGTGGATCGCCGGGCGGGCGGGCGGGACGACCGCCGCCCCGGTGGCGCGGAGAGCGGCAACCGGCTCAACCCGAAGTACATGTTCGAGACGTTCGTCATCGGCTCGTCGAACCGCTTCGCGCACGCCGCGAGCGTCGCGGTGGCCGAGTCACCGGCGAAGGCGTACAACCCGCTCTTCATCTACGGCCATTCCGGGTTGGGCAAGACCCACCTGCTGCACGCCATCGGGCACTACGCCACCACCCTCGGCAACGCCCGCTCGGTCCGGTACGTCTCGACCGAGGAGTTCACCAACGACTTCATCAACTCGCTCCGGGACGACAAGACCAGCGCGTTCCAGCGCCGCTACCGCGATGTCGACATCCTGCTGATCGACGACATCCAGTTCCTGGAGAACCGGGAGCGGACGCAGGAGGAGTTCTTCCACACCTTCAACACCCTGCACAACGCCAACAAGCAGATCGTGATCACCTCCGACCGGTCGCCGCGCCAGCTCGCCACGCTGGAGGACCGGATGCGGACCCGGTTCGAGTGGGGGCTGCTGGCCGACATCCAGCCGCCGGACCTGGAGACCCGGATCGCGATCCTGCAGAAGAAGGCCGCGCAGGAGCGGATGTACGCCCCACCGGACGTGCTGGAGTTCATCGCCTCCCGGGTGTCGAACTCGATCCGGGAGCTGGAGGGGGCGCTGATCCGGGTCACCGCGTTCGCCAGCCTCACCCGCTCGTCGGTCGAGCTGTCGCTGGCCGAGGAGGTGCTGCGGGACTTCATGCCGGACGGTGCCGGACCGGAGATCAACGCCGACCAGATCATGGCCTCCACCGCGGACTACTTCGGGGTGAGCCTGGAGGACCTGCGCGGCCAGTCCCGCTCGCGGGTGCTGGTCAACGCCCGCCAGGTGGCCATGTACCTGTGTCGGGAGCTGACCGAGCTGTCGCTGCCCCGGATCGGGCAGGCCTTTGGCGGCCGGGACCACACCACGGTCATGCACGCCGACCGGAAGATCCGCCAGCAGATGGCGGAGCGGCGCTCGCTCTACAACCAGATCGCCGAGCTGACCAACCGGATCAAGCAGAGCACCTGAGTCGTACGCCACACCGGCGCCCCCCGGAGTTGGCGCAGGAGACGCCCGGCGAGCCTCGGCCGGGCGTTTTTCGCATCTGGGTAGAGTCCCCGGCTTGACCCTGCACCGGCTTCAGGGCCCAGGATCGCTGTCATGTTCGTCCACAGGACCGCCCGGTTGTCCACATCCCCTGTTCCACAGACGGTGGAAAACCACACTCCGTCCACGAGTGGTTACCCACAGACTGTGGACAACTCCTGGGGACGAGCCTGTGGACGCCTGGGGATGACGGGGAAGTTGTCCACCGACGACGGTCGACCTGTGGGCGGCCTGTTGAAGGTTCTGGGGACGACGTCGATCGACGCGGTCCGGCCCGTCCACAGCGGTGGGGAGAAACCCCGTGGATTACCGGTGGACAACCGGTGGACAACCGTGGAAAACCTGGGGGCGGACGGCGCCTGTGGACTCCGACACGGGTTGTACCCCTGGTTCTCCACAGCCAAACCACCGGTGGATAACCTGTCTGACCTGCGCAGACGCCGGTTCTCCACAGTTTGCACAGGTGCGATGAAGACGATGAGTTATCTCTTCTAAAAGAATCAAAAACCAATCATCACCGTTGGACTTCCTGTGGATCGGTCCCGACACCGCCGTCGGCGGTCGCCCGGGCACCTGGATCCACGGGGTCGGGCGCACAGCCGATGCCCACGCGCCCTAAGGTGCGATGGGTACCCGCACGGTCGGGCGGGTCGGTAGGCAGCGGTCGGCATGAGAGAGTTGTCGCTGACGTCGACGCGGAGGCATTGATGAAGTTCCGAGTGGAGCGCGACGCGCTCGCCGAGGCGGTCGCGTGGACCGCGAAGAGCCTGCCCAACCGACCCTCCGTACCGGTGCTCGCCGGGGTGATGCTCCGGGTCACCGACGGCAACCTCCAGGTCTCCGGCTTCGACTACGAGGTCTCCAGCCAGGTCACCGTCGAGGTGCAGGGGGACGCCGACGGCGCCGCCCTCGTCTCCGGCCGCCTGCTCGCCGAGATCACCAAGGCGCTGCCCGCCAAGCCGGTGGACATCGCCGCGGTCGGCGCCCACCTGGAGCTGGTCTGCGGTAGCGCCCGCTTCACCCTGCCGACCATGCCGGTGGAGGACTACCCGGCCCTGCCGGAGATGCCGGAGAGCGCCGGCACCGTCGACGCCGCCGCGTTCGCGGCCGCCGTCGCCCAGGTCGCCGTCGCCGCCGGCCGCGACGAGACGCTGCCGATGATGACCGGCGTACGCATCGAGCTCTCCGGCGGCACGCTCGCCATGCTGGCCACCGACCGCTACCGCCTCGCGCTGCGCGAGATGGAGTGGAACCCGGACGACCCCGAGGTGAGCATCAACGCCCTGGTGCCGGCCCGGACCCTGAACGACACCGCGAAGGCACTCGGCCCGCTCGGCGGCCAGGTCACCATGGCGCTGTCCCAGGGCGCCGCCGGCGAGGGCATGATCGGCTTCTCCGGCGGCACCCGCCGGACCACCAGCCGGCTGCTCGACGGCGCCAACTACCCGCCGGTGCGCTCGCTCTTCCCGGCCAGCCACAACGCCGAGGCGCGGGTCCCGGTGAGCACCCTGATCGAGGTGGTCAAGCGGGTCGCCCTGGTCGCCGAGCGGACGACGCCGGTGCTGCTGAGCTTCAGCGCGGACGGACTGGTCGTCGAGGCCGGTGGCACCGAGGAGGCCCGGGCCAGCGAGGCGATGGAGGCCACCTTCACCGGCGACGCGCTGACCATCGGCTTCAACCCGCAGTACCTGATCGACGGCCTGGCCAACCTGGGCGCCCAGTACGCTCTGCTCTCGTTCGTCGACGCCTTCAAGCCGGCGGTGATTTCCCCGGCCGGTGAGGATGGCGAGGTCATCCCGGGGTACCGGTACCTCATCATGCCGATCCGCGTGTCCCGCTGATCGCGCCCCAGCAGACCACAGACGCACGGAGGTAGGAACAGATGCAGCTCGGCCTGGTAGGACTCGGCCGGATGGGCGGCAACATGCGCGGACGGTTGCGCGCCGCCGGTCACGAGGTGGTCGGCTTCGACCGCAACGCGGAGCTGAGCGACGTCGCGAGCCTGGCGGAACTGGCCGAGAAGCTGGAGTCGCCGCGTGCGGTGTGGGTGATGGTCCCGGCCGGCGTCACCGACGCCACGATCGACGAGCTCGCCGCGGTGCTCGGCGAGGGCGACATCATCATCGACGGCGGCAACTCGCGGTTCAGCGACGACGCCCCGCGCGCCGAGCGCCTGAACGAGCAGGGGATCGGCTACCTCGACGTCGGCGTCTCCGGCGGCGTCTGGGGCATGCACAACGGCTACGGCCTGATGGTCGGCGGCGCCCAGGAGCACGTCGCGCGGCTGCTGCCGATCTTCGAGGCGCTCAAGCCGGCGGGCGAGTTCGGGTTCGTGCACGCCGGGCCGGTCGGCGCCGGGCACTACGCCAAGATGGTGCACAACGGCATCGAGTACGGCCTGATGCACGCCTACGCCGAGGGCTACGAGCTGCTCACCGCCTCCGAGCTGGTGACCAACGTGCCGGGCGTCTTCAAGTCGTGGCGCGAGGGCACCGTGGTCCGGTCCTGGCTGCTCGACCTGCTGGATCGCGCGCTGGACGAGGACCCGGAGCTGGCCGAGCTGAGCGGCTACACCGAGGACACCGGCGAGGGCCGGTGGACGGTCGACGAGGCCGTCCGGCTGGCCGTGCCGCTGAACGTCATCACCGCCTCGCTCTTCGCCCGGTTCGCCTCCCGGCAGGAAGACTCCCCCGCGATGAAGGCCGTCGCCGCGCTGCGCCAGCAGTTCGGCGGCCACGCCGTCCACAAGCGCTGACCGGTATCCACACACCTGTGTACGTCCGCCGGCTCGAACTGGTCGACTTCCGCTCGTACGAGCGGGTCGGCGTCGACCTGGAGCCGGGCCCGAACGTGCTGATCGGCGCCAACGGCGTCGGCAAGACCAACCTGGTCGAGGCGCTGGGCTACGTGGCGACCCTGGACTCACACCGGGTCGCCACGGACGCCCCCCTGGTCCGGATGGGCGCCACCGCTGCGGTGATCCGCTGCGCGGTGGTGCACGACGGCCGGGAACTGCTGGTCGAGCTGGAGATCGTTCCCGGCAAGGCCAACCGGGCCCGGCTGGGCCGCTCGCCGGCCCGCCGCGCCCGGGACGTGCTCGGCGCGCTGCGGCTGGTGCTCTTCGCCCCGGAGGACCTGGAACTCGTCCGGGGCGACCCCGCCGAGCGGCGGCGCTATCTGGACGACCTGCTGGTCACCCGGCAGCCCCGGTACGCCGGGGTGCGCGCCGACTACGAGCGGGTGGTGAAGCAGCGCAACGCCCTGCTCCGGACGGCGTACCTGGCCCGTAAGACGGGCGGGTCGCGGGGCGGGGACCTGTCCACCCTCGCGGTGTGGGACACCCACCTGGCGCAGCACGGCGCGGAGCTGCTCGCCGGCCGGCTGGAGCTGGTCGCCGCGCTCGCCCCGCACGTGACGAAGGCGTACGACGCGGTCGCGGCGGGCCGGGGGGCGGCCGGGATCGCGTACCGGCCGTCGGTGGAGCTGCCCGACCCGACCGTGGACCGGTCCGCGCTGGCCGAGGCGCTGACCGTCGCGCTGGCCGAGTCGCGCTCGGCGGAGATCGAGCGCGGCACCACGCTGGTCGGGCCGCACCGGGACGACCTCGCGCTCACCCTGGGGCCGCTGCCCGCCAAGGGGTATGCCAGCCACGGCGAGTCCTGGTCGTACGCGCTGGCCCTGCGCCTGGCCGGGTACGACCTGCTGCGCGCGGACGGCATCGAGCCGGTGCTGGTGCTGGACGACGTGTTCGCCGAGCTGGACGCCGGCCGCCGGGAGCGGCTGGCGGAGCTGGTCGGCGGGGCGAGCCAGCTCCTGGTGACCTGCGCGGTGGATGATGACGTGCCGGCGGCCCTGCGCGGCACCCGGTACACGGTCGGTGAGGGGACGGTGCGTCGTGTCGGATGAGCCCCTGCTCCCGCCGGCCCGGCTCGGGCCGGGGCGCGGTGACCGTACCCCCGATGGTGGGGCGGACGGTCGGGCCGCGGGCCGCGGCGCCCGCCGGCGCGCGGTCGACGGCCCGGCCGGCGCCGGAGCCGCCGGCGGCGGTGAGGCAGCGACCGGCGGTGAGGCAGCGACCGGCGGTGAGGCGGCGACCGGCGGTGAGGCGGCGACCGGCGGCGGTGAGGCGGCGGGACCGGCCGGGCCGGAGCTGGCCCGGGCGGTGCTGGACGCGGCGAAGGCCCGGCGGCAGGCCGCGGCCGGCACGCGGCGGCGTAGCGCGGTCGGCGGTGACGGTGGGGGCGAGCGGCGCCTGCGCGGCTACTCCGGCCCGGGGCCGGACCCGCGTGACCCGCAGCCGCTCGGCGCGGTGCTGGACCGGTTGATGAAGGCGCGCGGCTGGCAGCAGCCGGCGGCCGAGGCGACGGTCTTCGGCGCGTGGGAGCGGGTGGTCGGGCCCGAGGTGGCCCAGCACAGCCGGCCGGTGAAGCTGGAGAACGGCGAGCTGACCGTGGAGGCCCGCTCCACCGCCTGGGCGACCCAGCTACGGCTGCTCGCCGGTTCGCTGCTCAAGCAGATCGCCAGCGAGGTCGGCCATAACGTGGTGCGCAAGCTGCACATCCACGGGCCGGCCGCCCCGTCCTGGTCCCGCGGCCCGCGCCGGGTCCGTGGCCGCGGCCCGCGCGACACCTACGGCTGAGTTTGTGCGACATGCGGCATGTCGCGGCTTCCCCGGGACGGGACATCGCGATCTGCCGCAAAGCGCCCCCGCCCGCCAGGGCGCCCGCCCGCGAGGCGGCGGTCAGGCGTCGGCGTAGACCGCGAAGCCGCGGTCGGCGCAGCGCCGGTAGAACGCGGCGAGCACGCTCAGCTCGGCGCAGGTGAAGTTCCACTGCGGCGGGTCGCCGTTCTCGTCGCGCAGCCCGTCGAGGCGGGTGTCGAGCCAGCGCAGCTGCTGCTCGGCGAGGCGACCGTCGGCCATCAGCGAGCGGAGCACCTCGCTGACCGACTCGAAGGTCACCGCCTCGCCGAAGGGCCGGTGCTGGGCGACGAACTTCTCCACCCCGCCGGCGATCCACGAGCACCCGTCGGGGTCGATCACCGGATCCTCGTCCTCGGCGGCGGCGTCAGTGGCGTAGAGCACATTTTCCAGCCCGAGGATCAGGTCGACCAGCTCGGTGTACGCGGTCGCCCGCACCGTGCCGGTCTTGGCGATCAGCTCGGCGAGCGCCGCGGTCGGCGCGGAGATCCGGGGCAGGTCGACGATATCGCCGAAGTCGACGAACTCGGCCGGCGCGACCGGGTCGTAGAAGCGGCCGGTCCGCGGCCAGTGCACCGCGACGTTGTCCAGCCCCATCTGGCTCACCTCTTACAGCACGTTGTCGGACCGGTCGGGTCGATCGTCCCGGTTCCGACCGGGAAAGATCAAGACCGCTGCGGCGGGCGCCGCAAAGGTACGGCACGGCCGGTTCGGCCGCGACCCCTGGGCGGTTACGCACCGGTACCGATCCGGTGGCCGGTCGCGCCCTCGATCAGGGCCTGGCGTGTAGGGGGAGTCGCGGACAGCACGGTTCGGCCGGCTACGGAGGTCTCAGCCGCCCCGCAGGGGTGCCGAGTGGCGGTTTAGTCGTGTGCGCACAGTAAGATTGACGGCGAGACGAAGACTCGACCCGGAGCGACGGACACGGGCCCACGAGGGCCCTTGATCATTGCCCCGGATCGGGTCGAGCCGATCGCGATCCGCGGGCAACCGCGGCGACCGGCGTACGCGATCCGTGACCTGGAGAATATCCGGGCCGGTCCGTGCGCCGACGTCGCGTCCTGTCCGCCGAACCCGCGCCCCCGCGCCCTGGCGCGGTCGGCGCAAGAAAGTGGCCGAGGGTGGCAGCGCAGGACAAGCAGGAGTACGGCGCCGAGTCGATCACCGTTCTCGAGGGGCTGGAGGCGGTCCGGAAGCGGCCCGGTATGTACATCGGGTCCACCGGTGAACGCGGTCTGCACCACCTCGTGTGGGAGGTCGTGGACAACGCGGTCGACGAGGCGCTGGCCGGGTACTGCGACACCATCGACGTGGTGCTGCTCGCCGACGGCGGCGTCCGGGTCACCGACAACGGCCGTGGCTTCCCGGTCGACCTGCACCCCAAGCTGAAGAAGCCGGGTGTCGAGGTCGCGCTGACCGTGCTGCACGCGGGTGGCAAGTTCGACGGCAAGGCGTACGCGGTCTCCGGCGGTCTGCACGGCGTCGGCGTCTCCGTGGTGAACGCCCTCTCCACCCGGATGGCGGTGGAGATCCACAAGTCCGGTTTCGTCTGGCGCCAGCAGTACTCCAACTCCAAGCCCAGCCCGCTGGAGAAGGGCGAGACCACCGACCGCACCGGCTCGGCGGTCTCCTTCTGGCCCGACCCGAACGTCTTCGAGACGGTCGACTTCGACTTCCAGACCATCTACCGGCGCCTCCAGGAGATGGCCTTCCTCAACCGCGCCCTCTCCATCCACCTGCTCGACGAGCGGGTGCCGGAGGAGGAGGAGGGCAAGCCGCGCGAGGTCACCTTCTACTACGAGGGCGGTATCGCCGACTTCGTCCGGCACCTCAACGCCTCGAAGAACCCGATCCACAAGACGGTGGTCGAGTTCGGCGCCGAGGAGGAGGGCATGTCGGTCGAGATCGCCATGCAGTGGAACGAGTCGTACGGCGAGTCGGTCTACACCTTCGCCAACACGATCAACACGCACGAGGGCGGCACCCACGAGGAGGGCTTCCGGGCCGCGCTGACCAGCGTCGTCAACCGCTACGGCGCGGACAAGAAGCTGCTCAAGGGCGACGAGAAGCTCTCCGGCGAGGACATCCGGGAGGGCCTGGCGGCGATCATCTCGGTCAAGCTGGCCAACCCGCAGTTCGAGGGCCAGACCAAGACCAAGCTGGGCAACACCCCGGTGAAGAGCTTCGTGCAGCGGGTCTGCAACGAGTGGCTGGTCGACTGGTTCGACCGGAACCCGGCCGAGGCCAAGACGATCATCCAGAAGGCCTCCCAGGCGGCCCGGGCCCGGATCGCCGCCCAGCAGGCGCGGAAGCTGGCCCGGCGCAAGTCGCTGCTGGAGTCCGGCTCGATGCCGGGCAAGCTGGCCGACTGCCAGTCCACCGACCCGCGCGAGTCCGAGGTCTTCATCGTCGAGGGCGACTCGGCGGGCGGCTCGGCCAAGCAGGGCCGGGACCCGCGGACCCAGGCGATCCTGCCGATCCGCGGCAAGATCCTCAACGTGGAGAAGGCCCGGATCGACCGGGTGCTCAAGAACAACGAGGTCCAAGCGCTGATCACCGCGCTGGGCACCGGCATCCACGACGACTTCGACATCGAGAAGCTGCGGTACCACAAGATCGTGCTGATGGCCGACGCGGACGTCGACGGCCAGCACATCCAGACGCTGCTGCTCACCCTGCTGTTCCGCTTCATGCGGCCGCTGGTCGAGCTGGGCCACGTCTACCTGGCCGCTCCGCCGCTCTACAAGATCAAGTGGAACAAGAAGGGCGACGACGCCCAGTACGCGTACTCGGACCGGGAGCGGGACGGGCTGATCGCACTGCGCCAGCAGAAGAAGCCCAACGCCCGGCCGGACGACATCCAGCGGTTCAAGGGTCTCGGCGAGATGAACTATCCCGAGCTGTGGGAGACCACGATGAACCCGGCCACCCGTACGCTGCGTCAGGTGACGCTCGACGACGCCGCAACCGCCGACGAGCTGTTCAGCGTGCTGATGGGTGAGGACGTCGAGGCGCGCCGCTCGTTCATCCAGCGCAACGCCAAGGACGTGCGGTTCCTCGACATCTGACCGGTCGCGCCGGGCCCGCCGGTGATCCATCGACAGGCCCGGCGGTCCACAGGGTTATCCACAGCTTGGCCGGTTTCCACAGCCGTTATCCACAGCGCGAAAACGACTCTGAGTCTGATAAGGGTTAACAGTGACCGATACTCCCGAGTCCACCCCGAGCGAGCCGGAGATCCCGGAGACAGCCGCCGCCGTCGTGGCGCACGACCGGATCGAGCCGGTCGGCCTCGAGGTCGAGATGCAGCGCTCGTACCTCGACTACGCGATGAGCGTCATCGTGGGGCGGGCCCTGCCGGACGTCCGGGACGGGCTCAAGCCGGTCCACCGCAAGATCCTCTACGCCATGTTCGACTCCGGCTACCGGCCGGACCGCGGCTACGTGAAGTGCTCCCGCGTCGTCGGTGACGTGATGGGTCAGTTCCACCCGCACGGCGACTCGGCGATCTACGACGCGCTGGTCCGGATGGCCCAGCCCTGGTCGCTGCGCTACCCGCTGGTCGACGGCAACGGCAACTTCGGCTCGCCCGGTAACGACCCGGCCGCCGCCATGCGGTACACCGAGTGCAAGCTCGACCCACTGGCGATGGAGATGCTGCGGGACATCGACGAGGACACCGTCGACCTGCAGGACAACTACGACGGCCGGGCCAAGGAGCCCACCATCCTGCCGTCGCGGATCCCCAACCTGCTGGTGAACGGCTCCGAGGGCATCGCGGTCGGCATGGCCACCAAGATCCCGCCGCACAACCTGCGCGAGATCGGCGCGGCGGTGCAGTGGTGCCTGGACAACCCGGAGGCCGACGAGGCGACCACCCTCGAAGCGCTGCTGGAGATCGTCAAGGGCCCCGACTTCCCGACCCACGGCCTGATCGTCGGTCAGGCCGCCATCCAGGACGCGTACCGGACCGGCCGCGGCTCGATCCGGATGCGCGCCGTGGTGGAGGTTGAGGAAGACAAGCGGGGTCGCCCCTGCCTGGTGGTCAGCGAGCTGCCGTACCAGGTCAACCCGGACAACCTGGCCGAGCGGATCGCCGAGCTGATCAAGGAGGGCAAGCTCGCCGGCATCGCCGATATCCGGGACGAGTCCTCCGGGCGTACCGGCATGCGGATCGTGCTCGTGCTCAAGCGCGACGCGGTCGCCAAGGTGGTGCTGAACAACCTCTACAAGCACACCCAGCTGCAGGAGACCTTCGGCGCCAACATGCTGGCCCTGGTCGACGGGGTGCCGCGCACGCTCAACCTGGCCCAGTTCATCCGCTACTACGTCGAGCACCAGATCGACGTGATCCGCCGGCGGACGGCGTTCCGGCTGCGCAAGGCCGAGGAGCGGGCGCACATCCTGCGCGGTCTGTCCAAGGCGCTGGACGCCCTGGACGAGGTGATCGCCCTGATCCGGCGCTCGCCCACCGTCGAGGACGCCCGGCAGGGCCTGATCCGGCTGCTGGAGATCGACGAGATCCAGGCGACCGCGATCCTGGACATGCAGCTGCGCCGCCTGGCCGCCCTGGAGCGGCAGCGGATCCTCGACGACCTCGCCAAGCTGGAAATCGAGATCGCCGACCTGAAGGACATCCTCGCCAAGCCGGAGCGGCAGCGGAAGATCGTTTCCGAGGAGCTGGGCGAGATCGTCGCCAAGTGGGGCGACGAGCGGCGGACGAAGATCGTGCCGTTCGACGGCGAGGTCTCGATGGAGGACCTGATCGCCCGCGAGGACGTGGTCGTCACCATCACCCGCACCGGGTACGCCAAGCGCACCAAGGTCGACCTCTACCGCTCCCAGCGGCGCGGCGGCAAGGGTGTCAGCGGCGCGACGCTGCGGCAGGACGACATCGTCAGCCACTTCTTCGTATGCTCCACCCACGACTGGATCCTGTTCTTCACGAACAAGGGGCGGGTCTACCGGGCCAAGGCGTACGAGCTTCCCGAAGCCAGTAGGGTGGCCAAGGGCCAGCACGTGGCCAACCTGCTCGCCTTCCAACCGGACGAGCAGATCGCGCAGATCATCGAAATCCCGAACTACCAGGTGGCGCCCTACCTGGTACTGGCCACGAAGAACGGCCTGGTGAAGAAGACGCGGCTTGAGGAGTTCGACTCCCCCCGTTCCGGCGGCATCATCGCGATCAACCTGCGCGATGAGGACGAGCTGGTCGGTGCTGCCCTGGTTGCGCCGGAGGACGACCTGCTGCTGGTCTCCAAGAACGCGCAGGCGATCCGGTTCAACGCCAGCGACGAGGCGCTGCGGCCGATGGGCCGGGCCACCTCGGGCGTGATCGGCATGCGGTTCAGCGAGGACGACGTCCTGCTCGCCATGGAGGTCGTGCGCGAGGGCCTCGACGTGCTGGTCGCGACGAACGGGGGATACGCGAAACGTACCCCGATCGAGGAATACCCGGTCCAGGGCCGGGGAGGTAAGGGCGTGCTGACTGCGAAGATCACCGAGCGACGCGGTGGTCTGGTCGGTGCGGTGGTGATCGACCCGGACGACGAGCTGTTCGCGATCACCAGCAACGGTGGTGTCATCCGGACTCCGGTGAAGCCTGTACGCCGTACGCGTGACCGGAACACAATGGGGGTCAAGCTGATGGACCTCCCGGACGGCGTGACTATCGTGGCGATTGCTCGCAATGCCGACGAGCCTGACGAACAGGACTAGTTGAATGACGGAGACACAGGCGAAGTCGGGGAACACGGGGACCTCGGCCAACCCGGTCGACGAGGAGGCCGCCAAGGGCGGCACACCAGCGACCGGCCGCGCGGCCGTGGGCCGGGCCACCGTCCCCGCCGACGCGCCTGCCCCGAAATTCACCCGGGCCCCCGGCATGACACCACCGCCGGAAAAGCCCTCGGAGGACTCGGGGGCGAGCGACAAGACCGAGAAGGCCAAGGTCGACGCGCCGACGTCCGCCGACGGCCTGGCCGCCCCGGCGGCCCCCACGGCGAAGCCCGCCACGGCACCGCCGATCGCGGCCGCCGCGGCCCGACCGCCGAGCGGGACCACCGGCACCCAGCCGCGGGTCACGTCCGGCGTCGGCACCCCCACCAGGCCGTCCCCGGACGGCGCCCGCCCCGGTACACCGAACCGACCGGCCAACGGCGGCGGCCTGCCGCCGGGGATCAGCGGCGCGGCGGCCGTCGGCGCCGCCCGCGTGGGTGAGGCGGTACGCGCCGCGCGTACCTCGGTCAGCTCGGCCGCGTCCCGCGGACCGCGCCGGGCCCGGCTGAACCTCAAGCGGATCGACCCGTGGTCCGTGATGAAGTTCGCGTTCGCCGTCTCGGTGGTGCTCTTCATCGTGGTGGTCGTCGCCACGTCGGTGCTCTACCTGGCGCTGGACGCCATGGGCGTGTTCAAGAGCGTCAACGACAGCCTGACCGACCTGGTCAGCGCCGGCGGCGGGCAGAGCGCCAACGGCTTCCGGATCACCGCCAAGGGCGTCATTCTCAGCTCCGCGCTGATCGGCCTGGTCAACGTCGTGCTCTTCACCGCGCTCGCCACGCTCGGTGCGTTCGTCTACAACGTCTGCGCCGACCTGGTCGGCGGGATCGAGCTGACGCTCGCAGAACGGGACTGAACCAACGCCGACGCCGGGGCACCGTGTAAAGCGGTCGCCCCGGCGTCGCGCATCCGGGTAGGTTCGAGCTGGTACGGGTGAGAGGCTCGCCACGGGCACCCCGATTTGGGGCCGACCGCGGCGATGGGTTAACCTTGCTCGTCGCTACGCGGGGCTATAGCTCAGTCGGTTAGAGCGCAGAGCTGATAACTCTGAGGTCGCTGGTTCGATTCCAGCTAGCCCCACCGCACACCGTCCGACGGTAGTCGAGCGCGAGGGGTCGCCCCATGTTCAAAAAGCTTCTGATCCTGGTCGGCGTCGTCGGCGTGGCCGCCGTCGTGGCGAAGAAGGTCAAGGCGTCGAACGACGAGCGCGCCCTGTGGCACGAGGCCACCACCGCGCCCGACCTGCGCTGAGCATCCGCTTCCCGACTGCCAGCACCAGGCGGTTTCGCCCGCCCTCGGGGCCCTAGCTCAACTGGCAGAGCACTGCCTTTGCAAGGCAGGGGTTAGGGGTTCAAGTCCCCTGGGCTCCACCAGCACTTTCCTTGGTTGATCTCGGTTCCGAGTACAGCCAAGCCGTCCCGCCATCCCCTACTCGCCCAGCAGTCGATCGATGGCCGAGGCAGCCTGACGAGCATGCGCCGGCAGGACGCGCAGGAACGTGGCGAAGGCGTGCCGCAGGTCGTGCAGGTGCAGCCAGTCCATGCCGGCGGCCGAACGAAGCTGCTCGAAGCGCCGGATGACGTTCCGCGGCCCCATCGGCGTGCCGATCGTGCTGTGCCTCAGGCCCTGCTACTGGCCACGAATCCTCCGCCTGATCTTTGGAGCCAGCAGCCACGACGTAGCCACCTACGGCTTCGAAGACCTCCAGTCTTACCGCGGGGTCGCCATGCCAGCCGACCGTCGGTCATTGCGCGAACAGGTTGCCGAAGGAGCCCTCCGGGACCAGGCCGTCGACGTACTACGCAACAGGTTCCAGTCGTCCAGGTATCAACTGGCCGGGGCCATCAACGCCCTGTCATGCCGACGAGCGTGTATATCGGCTCCGACGAAAGACCAGGTGCGGCGACGGTATCGGCGTCCGGCTCCGCACCGGACGCCGATACCGGTCAGGTCAGGCCGGTGACGTGCCGGCCCGGCCGAGATGCCGGGCCAGGAACTCGTTGTCGACCCCGACCCAGCGGATGGTGCGATGGTCGCCCGGGTTGGCGTGCAACGTCTTTTCCTTCGAGGCGAAGGCGTCGAACAACGCGAGAGCGGATTGGCGGTCGACGTGCTCGTCGTCCCACGGGAGCAGGAACTGGATGGGAACGGTGATCCGTCTCGCCGCCTCGATCAGCGCCTCGTACACGAAAAACCCGCCACCGAAGATGGCGGCGGTGATCCGGGGTTCGGTCGCCGTCAGCGGCACCCCGATCGCGGTGCCCAACGATATGCCGCCGCCGTAGCCGATCGGCACTTCGGTGCCGATCTCGGGCAGTTTCTGAAGGGCGTCCAGGGTCGCCTGCCACTCCGGTACGGCACGCTCCGCCAGCGAGGTGACGTAGCGGACGCTGATCGACTCGAAGCGCTCGGTGTCGCCTGCCGCCTGAGCCTGCCGGAACTCGGCGCGGGCCAGCTCGTCCTCCGTCGTGCGCGGGCGGTCGCCGTGTCCAGGCGCATCGATGGCGACCACGGTGAAACCCCAGTTGGTCACGGTGTCGTGGGCGCGGGCCATGAGTGCCGGCGTTTTCTTGTGCAGGCCGCCACCGTGACCCATCAGCACCACGGGCGCGTGATCGGAGCCGGATGCGGGCGACCAGAGCACGCCGGGGACTTCGCCCACAATGAAGTCGCGTTCGACGACACCGTTCGACGATGTCTCCGCGGTGAAACACACAGAATGCATGGGTTGGTGCCTTTCGGGAGTGCCGTGGTATCGAGGCGCTCCCGGCGACGCCTACGTCAATCGCCCGACCGTGACGACGAGGGGGAGCACCCACGTGCGTACAGCGTTCATGGGTCTCACCTCCTCGCGCGGTGTCACGGCCGCGGGCACGTTACCAACCCGAACGCCGAGTGTCCGGACTTTCGGCAGCCAGCAGTTGCAGCTTGACAACCAGGACACGTGGTTCGACCTGTACCTGTTCCCGGACTCCGGGAGCTGATGACCAGCATCCGCCACGATGAATGGGCGGGGCCATTGTCGTGCGGCCTGGTCAGTGCCGCGGGTCCGTCAGCCGATCCCGGCCATCGCGGTGAGGCGGCGGGCGAGCAGGGCGGCGGCCTCCCGCAGCTCCGGAGGCTCCAGCACCTCCGCCTCGAAGCCCAGCCGGGCCACGTGCATGGCGAGCCAGTCCAGGTTCTCCCCGCCGACGACGAGCACGCACCATCCGTCGCGATCGTCCTCGACGCGCCCCACCTGGGGCGGCACCAGCTCTCGCACCCGGTCGGGTCGGGCGTGCACCCGCACCCGGGCGAGATACCGGTATGGCGCCTCGGTCACGGACCGCTGCACGTAGGCGATCGGGTCCGGATGCTCGCTCGCCCGGAAGCGCCAGGTCGTCGCCACCACCTCGCGCATCCGGTCGAGCCGGAAGGTGCGCCAGTCGTCGCGGTCGACGTCCCGGGCCATCAGGTACCAGCGGCGGCCGGTGGTGACCATCCGCACCGGCTCGACCGTGCGCTCGCGTTCCCCACCGTCGCGGCCGGCGTACCGGAATCGCACCCGCACGGCGTCGCGACAGGCCCGCGCGAGCGTCACCAGCAACTCCGCGTCGATCTCGACTCCAGGGCCGACAAGGGTCTCGGTGGCGCCATGCACCGCCCGCACCTCGGCGCGCAGCCGGGTCGGCATCACCTGGTCGAGCTTCGCGAACGCCCGCAGTGCCGCCTCGCCCGCCCCGGCGACCGTGCCCCACGACGCCAGCCGCAGGGAAACCGCCGTCGCGATCGCCTCCTCGTCGTCGAGGAGCAGCGGCGGCAGCCGGGTGCCCGCGCCGAGCTGGTAGCCGCCGCCGACGCCCGCCGTCGCGTGCACGGGGTAGCCGAGCGCGCGCAGCCGCTCCACGTCGCGGCGCACCGAGCGGTCGGTGACCCTCAGCTCGGCGGCGAGTTCGGCGGCGGTCCAGGACGGCCGCCGCTGCAGCAACGCCAGCAACCGCAGCACCCGCTCGGTCGTCGCCTCGACGGTCACGCGCTAATCGTTTCACAGATCTAGGAACGATCCTGTCCGCTATCTGCGGGAGGCTGATTCCATGACCGACCAGACCTGGAAGCTAGCGCTGCACACCCACCAGCAGACCCGGCGGGAGGCGAGCTGAGATGGCCCGCGACGTCCAGATCACTTTCGACTGCGCCGACCCGGCCGGGTTGGCGGCGTTCTGGGCCGAGGCCCTCGGCTACCAGTTGCAGGACCCGCCCAAGGGCTTCGAGTCGTGGGAGCAGGCACTGGAGGCGATGGGTGTGCCGCCCGAGAGCCGCAACGACGCCTCGGCGGTGGTCGACCCCGAGGGCTCCGGGCCGCGGCTGTTCTTCCAGCGGGTGCCGGAGCCCAAGCAGGCCAAGAACCGCGTGCACCTCGATGTGCGGGCCGCCCCCGGACTCGAGGGCGACGCGCGGATGGCGGCCCTGGAGGCGGAGGCCGAGCGGCTCGTCACCCACGGCGCCACCCGGCTCAGGCGCTACGAGCCCGCTCCTCCGCTCGGCGCCGGTCACATCGTGATGGCCGACCCCGAGGGCAACGAGTTCTGCCTCGACTGATCGGCCGCGCGGCGGGGCCGGCGAGATCAGCGCCCTCAGCCCGCCGTGTCGCGCAGGACTTCGGAGAGCGCGCGGGACGCCTGACGGATCATCCCCGGATTGGTGTCCCAGTAGTAGGGCATGGCGATCACGGCCTGCAGGAGCGCCCAGCCCCGGCCGCGCAGCCAGGACGCGTCGTCGACCGACAACTCCTCGCGGAACCGCTGCCGGCTGGCGCCGGCGAACACGTTCCACGCCGGCTGCAGGTCACAGGCCGGGTCGCCGACGTTGAGGCCGCCGAAGTCGATGACCGCGGCGAGCCGCCCGTCGACCACGAGCAGGTTGCCCGGCAGCAGGTCGCCGTGTACCCAGACCTCCGGCCCGTCCCAGGCCGGCGCCTCCTGGGACTCCTGCCAGGCGCGCAGCGCGGCGGGCCCGTCGATCCGCTCGCCGAGTTCCCCGATCGACCGGCGGACCCCCGCGTCGAACTCGGCCAGCGCGCTGCCCCGGTCGCGGGGCGGGCGGGGGAACGCGCCGGTGGTGTCGATCCGCCGCAGCGCCGTGATGAACGCGGCGAGGTCGACGGCGGCCTGGTCCAGGTCCTCGAGGGTGCCGTTGGCGTTCTCTCCGGGCAGCCACTCGTACACAGACCAGGCGAAGGGGTAGCCCTCGGCGGGGCGGCCGGTCGCCAGCGGAGCGGGAAGGGCGAGCGGGAGGTGCGGCGCGAGCCGGGGCAGCCACTCGGCCTCCTTCGCCGCCTGCCCGGTGGCCCAGCCGACGCGGGGCAGCCGTACGGACAGGTGCGCACCGAGCCGGTAGATGTCGTGATCGGTCCCGTACGAGTCGACCAGCCGGACCGGCAGGTCGGCCCAGTGCGGGAACTGCCCGGCGAGCAGTCGGCGTACGAGGTCGGTGTCCGTCTCCACCTCGTCGGCGTGCATCCTGACCCGGCCCATGGCGGCCATCCTCCGACCACCGTGGCGACGCGGCAACCGAGTTGTGCCCGAGGGGCCGCCGCGAGCGCATGACCCCGCACCCTGGTTCCCGTCCCGACGCCGCCTAGATCGACGGTCGCCGTCCCCGCCGACCCGTCGTACCGCCGGGCGGGCGGCAGGCTAGCGTCGGGGCGTGACCACCGGATCCCCGCGCGTCCTGCCGGCCGACAGCGGCATTGCCGAAGCCGCCGCCGTCCTCCGTGCCGGAGGGCTGGTCGCCTTCCCCACCGAGACGGTCTACGGGCTGGGCGCGAACGCCCTGGACGCCCGGGCGGCGGCGCGGATCTTCGAGGCGAAGGCCCGGCCCAGCTTCGACCCGCTGATCACCCATCTGGCCGACGCGGCCGACCTGCCGGGCCTGGTCGGCGCGATGCCGCCGGCGGTCGCCGCGCTGGTCGAGCGCTTCTGGCCCGGTCCGCTCACCCTGATCGTGGACCGGCCGGCGGCGATCCCGCCGATCGTCACCTCCGGGCTGGACACCATGGCGGTCCGGGTGCCGGACGAGCCGTCGGCCCGGGCGCTGATCGCCGCCGCCGGGGTGCCGGTCGCCGCGCCCAGCGCGAACCGGTTCGGGCAGCTCAGCCCCACCCGGGCGGAGCACGTGGTGGCCGGGCTGGGTGACGCGGTCGACGTGGTGCTCGACGGCGGCGCCACCCGGTGCGGCATCGAGTCGACCATCGTGGACGCCCGGGGCGACCGGCCGGTGGTGCTCCGGCTGGGCGCGCTGCCGGTGGAGGCGCTGGTCGAGGCGGTCGGGGAGGTCACCGTACGACCGGGAAGCTCTGGCCAGCCGGTGGCGCCCGGGACGCTCGCGGCGCACTACGCCCCGCGTACGCCGCTGAAGCTGGGCGCGGCGGAGTCGGCGGCGAGCGACGGCGGCCGGCGTGGCTTCCTGGCCTTCCGGGAGCGACCGGTGGACGGTTGGGCGGCGGTGGAGGTGCTCTCCCCGGAGGGTGACCTGACCGCGGCGGCCGCGCGGCTCTTCGACGCGCTGCACCGGCTGGACGCGGCCGGGGTGACCGAGATCGTCGCCGAGCCCGTCCCCGACGTCGGGGTGGGCCGGGCGATCAACGACCGGCTACGGCGCGCCGCCGCCACCTGGCACTGAGCCGCGGCGTCACAGCGCGAGCGCGCCGACCACCTGGTCGCCGCTCAGCTCTCCGGTGCGCTGAAAGCCGAGCCGCCGGTAGAAGAGCTCCGGGCCGTGCTCACCCGGCACCCAGGTGGTGAACAGCCGGGTGCGGCCCCGCCGGCGGACCTCCTCGCCCAGCGCCGCCACCGCGAAGCGGCCGTATCCCCGGCCCTGCTGGGCGGCGTCGATGTTCAGCCGCCACAGCCCGGAACGGACGTCGGACGGGTCGTCCGCGCGCCACGGCACGTCGAAGAAGGCCATCAGGAAGCCGACCGGGGTGTCGCCGTCGACGATCAGCCGCGGCCAGGCGACGTCGGGCTGGACGTACGCCTCGGCGAGCGACCGGGCGACCGGCGCGACCAGCCCCGCCTGGTCGGGCCGGACCACGATCGCGCAGGCGGCGAGGACGTTGTCGGTGGTGATCGGTTCGAGGCGGGTCACCGGCGGCACGCTACCGGTGGACCCGCCACCCGCTCGACCGGTTTACGCCCCGGGCCGAGCTCACGGCAGTTCGGCGGCGATCCGGTCGACGTCGGCGGTCAGGTCGTCGTAGCCGGCGGCGGTCAGCTTGCCGCCGCGCAGCAGGTCGGTGAGCTTGTCACGCAGCTTCTTGATCTGCTCCTGGGCCTGGTCCACGTCGTCCTCGGCCAGCTCCTTGGCGATCGCGTCCACCTTGGCGTGCAGGTCCTTGGCCACGTCCGGATTCAGCTGACCCGTGTCCACCTGTTCCTGGATCGACAGACGCATCGCCACGACGGGATCGGCGGGTGGGCTCGGGCTCGGCGTGCGAGAGGTGGCCTGCGGGGTCGGCGCCTGGCTGGCCGGTGGCTGGGTGGTGGGGGTGAGCGTCCGCGGCGTCGGGGTGGTCGGAGCGACGGTGACCGGCACGGCCGGTGCGCCGGGCCGGGTCGCCGTGGCGGTCGAGGCCACCGTGGGCCGGGCGGCGGGCGGGCCGTTGTCGGGGGTCAACAGCGCCGCGGTGGCCAGCGCCAGCAGCGCGCCGCCCAGCACGACGACCACCGCCAGCAGCAGGCCGCGCCGGCGCCGCCACGAGGACCGGTCGCGGAGGCCGCCGCCACCGGCCGCGGTGGGAGAACTTACCGGCGGCAGCAGGGCCGCGAGCCGGTCCCGGACCGTGCCGGCGCCCGCCGGCCGGTCGGCCGGGTCCTTCGCCAGCAGCTCCGACACCAGGGCGTCCAGCTCCACCGGTACGTCGGGACGGCGGGTACGCAGCGGCGGGGGTGGGTCGTTGACGTGCTGGTGCAGGACACCCAGCGGGTCACCCGCGAAGGGCGGGGTGCCGGCCAGCATCGCGTAGAGCGTGCAGCCCAGGCCGTACAGGTCGGTGCGGGAATCCACCGGCCGGCCCAGCGCCTGCTCCGGCGCCATGTACGAGCTGGTGCCCAGCTTGGTCGCCGGGCCGGTGAGGGTGTTCTCGCCGGCCGTCCGGGGAAGGCGGGCGATGCCGAAGTCGCAGATCTTCACTGTGCCGGCCGGGGTGACGATCAGGTTGCCCGGCTTGACGTCCCGGTGCACCACCCCGACCGCGTGCGCAGCAGCGATCCCGTCGCAGGCCTGCACGGCGATCGACACTGCCTGGTCGACGGGGAGCGGGCCGTCGGCGATCAGCGCCGACACGGTCCGCCCCTCCACCAGCTCCATGACCAGGTAGGAGTCGTTCTCCTCGGTGCCGACGTCGTACACCCCGACGATGTGCGGGTGACTCAGCCGTGCCGCTGTGCGGGCCTCCCGGTCGAACCGTTCGGCGGCCATCGGCTCGTCGAGGCCGGCCGCGGTGAGCACCTTGATCGCCACCGGCCGGTCGAGTCGCAGGTCGCGTCCGCGCCACACCTCGCCCATGCCGCCACGGCCCAGCAGCTCCTCGGACTGGTAGCGGCCATCCAGCAGACGTCTCAGCACCACGTCACTTTTTCCAGCCGCGGTCCCCGTTACACCGGGCCGCGGGTGAGACGGTCGGTCCGGCACCCGCCGGACGGGGGGTCTGCGGACCGAGCATCCCAATCTGCTCTCCCTGGACCATCCCCCCAAGCTAGTCGGCGTGCTGCCCCCGGACGGGCACCGACAGGCCGCCGGCGCCGGTCCGGTCGGGTGCGCCGACGGTGGTCACGTCTCCCGTTGGGCGACCTCCAGGTTGACGAAGCGGGGTTCGCCCTTGGCGAGGCGGCGCATCCGGGACGCGTAGGCGTCGGTCTCCGGTTGCGCGCTGTGCGCCATGGCCTGGTCGTAGCTGTCGAACTCGGCGACCATCACGAAGTGTCCGGGCCGCTCCCGGTCCTCGGCGAGGGTCATCCGCGCCGGGGCGTTCGACAGCTGCTGCTGTCCCCACTCCTCGCTGAGCGCCCGCACCTCGGCGGGGCGGTCCGTGTCGTACTCGATGACCTGGACGAAGGGCATCTCGATCACCTCCACCGGCGGCTTTCCCGCGAGGTTGCGGTCCATGCGCCGGAGTGTCCTCCGCCGCTCGGGGTAGGAGAACAGGCAACAACGCCCCGAAAGTGAGGTGTCAGGGCAATGCCGACCGCACGCGAGATCATGACCAGTGACGTGACCTGTGTCCGGGAGCAGGACGACCTCAAGGCCGCCGCCCGGCGGATGGCGGAGCTCGGTGTCGGCTCGCTGCCGATCTGTGGCGACGACAACCGGCTCAAGGGCATGCTGACCGACCGCGACATCGTGGTGAAGGTGCTCGCCGAGGGCCGCGACCCGGGCAGCGTCACCGCCGGTGAGCTGGCCCAGGGCGAGGCGGTGACCATCGGCGCCGACGACGACGCCGCGGAGATCCTGCGGACCATGGGCCAGCACAAGGTACGCCGGCTGCCGGTGATCGACGGGCACGAGCTCGTCGGGATCGTCGCCGTCGCCGACGTGGCCCGGTCGCTGCCGGAGCGCCCGGTGGGCGACCTCATCGAGGCCATCTCCGAGCGCGCCTGACCGCGCGTCCACACCGCTCGCCGCCCCTCCGGCCCCGCCGGGGAGGGCGGCGTTGCCGTACCCGGGATCGGGTGCGGCCATCCCGGTCAGCGCTCCGCGGTGGGTTCGCCGTGGTCCTCGCGCGACGGCCGCACGCCGGGCTGGGGCAGCCGGTCGACCAGCCGGGTCAGCGCGCCGTTCGCGACGGTGGCGCCGAGCGCGGAGCCGACGGCGATGGACCACCCCACCGGGCCCAGCGGGGTGCAGCCGAAGAACTGGCTGACCCCGGGGGTCTGTACCACGGCGACCAGCACGCCGATCGACGCGGCGGTGGACGCCAGCACGGTGGGGCTGGTCCCGCCGGCCAGCACGGTCTGCCCGAGCTGGGTGCCGACCAGGGAGGCGAGGGCGACCGTGCCGGCCCGGCGGCGTCGCCCGGTGTACCGGGCCAACGTCCAGCCGGCGGTCGCGCCCAGCGTGGTGGCGGCGGCCCGCAGCGCGATCTCCCGGGTCATCGTCGCGCCCAGCGAGGTGTCCGGACCCTCCCGGAGCAGACCGTCGGCCCCGTCGGCGCCGTCCGCGGCGGGCGGCCGGACCGCGATGGCCAGCGCCGGTGCCAGGTCGGTGAGCAGGTTGACCAGGAGCAGTTGCCGGCCGGTCAGTGCGGAGCGGCCGGTCGACGCGGCGGTCAGCACGCTGAACCCGATCTCACCCAGGTTGCCGCCGACCAGGATGCTCAGCGCGTGGCGGACGGAGGACCACATCGCCCGCCCCTCCACCAGGGTGGCGATGATGGTCTCCAGCCGGTCGTCGGTGACCACCAGGTCGGCCGCGGCGCGGGCCGCCGGGGTGCCCCGCTGGCCGAGCGCGATGCCCACGTCGGCCAGCCGGATGGCCGGCGCGTCGTTGGCGCCGTCCCCGGTCATCGCCACCGTCCGGCCGTGCCGCTGCAACGCCTGGATGATGCGTACCTTGTGGGCCGGGGTGCAGCGGGCGACGACGTCGGTGGCGGTGAGCCGGTCGGCGAGGGCCTCGTCATCGAGCCGGTCCAGCTCCGTCGCGGTGACCACCCGCTGGTCGCCGTGGTCCGGGCTGATGATCGCCGCGATCGCCGCGGCGGTCGCCGGGTGGTCCCCGGTGATCATGATGGTGTGCACGCCGGCCTGCCGGATCCGGCGCACGGCCGGCGCGGCGCTCTTTCGGACCCCGTCGGCGAGCGCCAGGAACCCGACGAAGACCAGGCCGTCGACCTGCTCGTCGGTCACCGTCTCCGCGCCGACCGCGCACTCCGCGACGGCGAGGATCCGGTGCCCGGCCCCGGCCCGGTCGGCGAGCATCCCGTGCAGCGCCGCCCGGCCCGCCTCGTCCAACGGCTCGTCCCCCGCCGTGGTACGCCGGGCCGCGCAGCGCGGCAGCACCGTCTCGGGCGCGCCCTTCACGCTCAGCAGCAGCCGGCCCCCGGTCCGCCCCACCGTGGCGTGATAGCCCCGGGACGGCTCGAACGGCAGCCCGCCCACCGCCTCCCACCCCGCCGCGCCGGTCCGCTCCGCCACCCCGGCGGTATTCGCGCCGCGGCGTACCGCCCGGTCGGTGTGCTGGGGCAGCTCTTCCGGGTCGGCCGCGGCGGGGGTGGCGCGCAGCGCCGTGGCCAGGGTCAACTTCAGCGGCTCTGCCAGCCGGTCCGGCGGGGCGTACCGGCCGCCGCCGTCGCCCACCCCGGCCAGCAGCAGCTTTCCCTCGGTGAGCGTGCCGGTCTTGTCGAAGCAGAGCACGTCCACCCGGCCCAGCGCCTCGATGGTGCGCGGGTTGCGGACCAGGGCGCCGTGCTCGGCGAGCCGGCGGGCCGCCGCCAGCTGCGCGGCGCTGACCAGAAACGGCAATCCCTCCGGCACCGAGGCGACGGCCAGGTTCGCGGCGGTCGCCGCCGTCTCCGCCAGCGGTACGCCCCGGAGCAGCCCTGCCCCGGCCACCGCGATCGCCGAGCTGGCGGCGAGCGGCACGGCGGCGCTGGTGAGCCGGCCCAGCCGGGCCTCCACGCCGCTGGCCGGCGGCGCCTCACGGGCCAGGGCGAGGCTGCGTCCCGCCTCGGTCTCCTCCCCGGTCGCCACGACCACGGCGGTGCCGTGCCCGGCGGCGACCGTGGTGCCCTCGTAGAGCATCGACCGCCGGTCGGCGACGGCGGCGGCCACCACCGGGTCGGGGGCCTTGCCCACCGGCAGCGACTCCCCGGTCAGCGACGACTCGTCGGCCTCCAGCCCGTCGGCGGTGAGCACCCGGCAGTCGGCGGGGATCGCGTCGCCGGGGCCGACCGCGACCACGTCGCCCGGCACCAGCTCCTCCGCGGCGATCACCTGTTCCGCGCCGTCCCGGACGACCCGCGCGGTCACCGCCGCCCGGGTCAGCAGCTCGGCCAGGGAACGTTCGGTGTTGCGCTGGTGCACCGCGCCGATCAGCGCCGACCCGCCGACCACGCCGCCGACCAGGGCCGCGTCGACCAGCGAGCCGAACGCGGCGGAGAGCACCGCCCCGGCGGCGAGCACCGGGGTGAGCGGATTGGCCAGCTCGTCGACGAACGCCCGGAGCAGCCCGGACGGTCCGGCGGCCTCGCCGGTGGCCGCGCCGCGCCGGCGGGCCGCCTCGGCCGCGCTGAGCCCGTCCGGGCCGGTATCGAGCTGCCGCAGCACGGTCTCCACCGGCATCAGGTGCCAGGCGGTCACCGCCGGCGCGGACCGGCTGGTCCGGTCCGGCAGCCGCCGGGCCCGCCACACGCCGTGCGCGAAGGCGAGCGCCCCGGCGCCGTTGACGGCGGTCAGGACCCGGCCGGGGAGCAGCCGCCGGTCGGCGGTGAACGCGGCGAGGGCGCCGAGGCCGCTGCCGGCCATCCCGATCCGGATGTTCTGCCCGGTCATCCGGCGGGCCACCCCGGTCGCCTCAATGATCAGCGCGGGGATCCGCAGGTCGGCGCCGACCAGCAGGTGGGCGCCCCACGGCGGGAGGTCGGCCGGGTCGGACACGCCCAGGCCGCAGTCGGCGGCGCCGAGCGCCGAGCGGTCACCGGAGACCACCATCACCACCGCGCCGTCGCGTTGCAGGGCGCGTACCGACTCGGCGAGCTGCGGGCCACCGGGCAGCACGGCGTCGGCGAAGTCGTACCGGCCGTCGCCGCCGCCGGCCACCACCAGCCGCAGTCCGGCCTGGCGGATGGCGGTGGGGAGGGCGTCGACGCCGGGTGCCGGCGCGGGTTCCACCCGCAGCAGCGCGGCGAGGGTGTCGCCGTCGGCGAGGCCGAGCAGGCTGCCCCCGGCGTCTCGGAGCCGGCGGCTGTCCGGGGTGTCGCCGGGGTCGTCGGCGTCGATCCGGTCCACCGGCCCGAGCCGCCACCCGTCGGCCTCCCGCAGCCCGTCGGGGGCCGCCGGGTCGAAGAGCTCGAAGGCCCGCGCGGCGACCTGCCCGGTGTCCGCCCCGGGCAGCGGCGCCAGGTCGGCCAGCACGCCCCGGTCCGAGCCGAGGACCGCCGCGTCCAGCACCACCGTGTCGATCCGGTCGAGTTCGCGCAGCACGCTGCGGTCCATCGCGATCACCCCGCGCCGGGCCAGCATCCGGCCGAGCTGGGCGGCGTACCCCTCGCGGCCATTCCCCGGGGCCTTGGGCAGCGCGGACAGCGCCAGCGCGGCGGCCCGTTTCGGGCCGGCCACCGGCGCGCCCGCGGCGAGCATCCGGGTCACGTACCGCTCGGCGGGCCCGGCCGGCGCCGGGCAGGGGCGTTCGCCGTCGGGTACCCGGGCGACCGCCCGTTCCGGGTCGCCGGTCAGCCGCGGCTCGGCCTTCGACCATGCGGCGAGCTGGGCGCGTGCCTCACCCCACTGCACCACCCGCTGCGCGCCGTCCAGCACGATCCCGGTCCAGCCTCCGGCGAGGCCCTGGGCGACCGCCTCGGCGAGGGGGAACAGCAGCTCGGCGCGGGGGTCGGCGCGCAACCCCCGGTCGGCGAGGGCGTGCAGCTTCGGGTGCAGGTCGATCGCGGTGAGAAAGCCGGCGACCTCGCCGGGGACCGGGGTGAACGGGAGGATCCGGGTGGCCGCGGAGATGGTCAGGCCGAGCGCGTCGGAGGCCAGCGCGCCGAGGGTGCGGGGCGTGCGCGGCCCCTCCTCCGGCGGTTGGGGCGGTGGGATCTCCGGGTCGGGCTCATGCGGGCAGACCCGCTCGGTGCGGGCGATCGTGGCGATCAGGTTGCGCAGCTTCGGCTTCGGCTCCTCGACGGCCACCACCACCCGGCCGGAGGGGGCGTTCACCCGGGCCCAGGCCACCCCGGGCATCCGTTCCAGCGCCTGCTCGACCTGGCGGGCCAGCCGGTCGCCACCGTCCTGGCAGACGCCGTGCACCTCGATGTGGTGCCGCCCGTCCCGGGACCAGACCCCGCGGCCGGTCAGCCCGGCGAGCCGGGCCACCCGGGCCGCGGCGGCGGTCACGGTGTGCGCGGCGGCGGAGACCGGCTCCGGCACGGCCGCTCGCCCGGCGGCGTCCTTGACCGCCGCGGCGCCGGGCACGGCCGAGGTTGCGGCCCGGGCCGCGTCCGGCAGGGCCGACGCGACGCCGCGGGCCGCGTCCGGCACGGCGGCGGCGACGGTACGGATCGCGTGCGCGACCGCGTCGGGCACACCGACCGGCGGCAGGAGCCGACCGGCGACCCGACCCAGTGACGTCATCGAGCGGTACGGCCGGGTCGCCGGCCCTGCTCCCCGGTGCCGCTGCCGCCGCGCTCGCCGTACGCCATCTCGCCTCCCGCGCCTCGTCCCGGCGGCCTGGCTTCCCGGCGGGGCGTCCGTTATGCCCTCCGAGCAGGGGAAGTTTCCGTGCTGGCCCGGGCATGGACCGGGGCGCCGGTGGAATGCCGGTCGGACACCGATGGCCGGTGAACCGGGGAGGTCGGGATGAGCACGCTGACGCGACACCTCAGTGGGACGCACGAGACGCTCCGCACGTACTGCCGGCGGGTGGAGGTCCCGCTGCTGGGCGAGGTGGCGGTGCCGCCGCCGGACAAGGTCGCCTACTACGCGGGGCTGGGGGTGCTGGCCGCGTTGCAGGTCATCGAGTGGCCGCTGGCCGTGGTGATCACCGCCGGGCACCTGCTGGCCGACCAGCACATGTCCGGGCTGGTGAAGGGGGTGGGCGAGGCGCTGGAGTCGGCCTGACGAGACCGGGCGCACAGTTGACCTCAACCCGGGTTGAAGGCCGAGGCTGAGGCCATGCCGATCGCACCCCGCGCCGACCGCCGGTGACCGCCACCGCCGCTCCGGCCGCCCCGCCCGAGCATCTGTACGCCCCGCGCCTGCGGGCGATGACCGTGGGCAGCGTCGCCCTGGTGTCCCTGCTGGCGTTCGAGGCATTGGCCGTCGGCACCGCCATGCCGACGGTCGCCCGCAGCCTGGACGGGCTGGCCCTGTACGCGCTCGCCTTCGGCGGCCCGTTCGCCTCCGGCGTGGTGGCGATGGTGGTCTCCGGCATCTGGTGCGATGCGCGGGGACCGCGGGCGCCGATGTGGCACGGGGTGGCCTGGTTCGTGGTGGGGCTGCTCGTCGCCGGCACCGCCCCGACGATGGAGGTGCTCGTCGTCGGCCGGGTGCTGCAGGGCTTCGGCTCGGGCC
This sequence comes from Micromonospora sp. NBC_00898, assembly GCF_045207895.1. Lineage (NCBI taxonomy): Bacteria > Bacillati > Actinomycetota > Actinomycetes > Micromonosporales > Micromonosporaceae > Micromonospora > Micromonospora sp. NBC_00898. The sequence goes on along the minus strand of NZ_CP108775.1, from coordinate 5,929,934 downwards.
TGCTGTCGGTGGCGCTCTACGTGATCGTCGGTCAGGCGTACCCGGAGGAGTTGCGGCGGCGGGTGTTCGCCGCGTTCGCGGCGGCCTGGGTCGTACCGTCGCTGGTCGGTCCGGCGTTGGCCGGCCTGATCGTCGAGCACCTCGGCTGGCGGTGGGTCTTCCTGGCGGTGCCGGCGGTCGCGGTGCCGGCGGTGCTGCTGATCCAGCCAGGGTTGCGGGCGCTCGGCGCGACGGTGCCGGTCCGGCCGCCGGCCGGCGCGGCGGCCCGGATTGGCTGGGCCTGCGGGGCGGGGGCGAGCGCCGCACTGCTGCACTACGGGGGGCAGCAGCGCGGCGCGCTCGCGGCCGGGCTGGTGGGGGTGGCCCTGGTCGGGCTGATCGGCTGCGCGCCGCGGCTGCTGCCGGCGGGTTTCCTGCGGGCCCGGCGGGGATTGCCGACGGTTGTGGGCCTGCGGGGGCTCGCCTCGGCGGCGTTCGCCGGGGCGGAGGTGGTGATCCCGCTGATGCTCTCCCGGGAGCGGGGGTTCGCCCCGACGGCGGCGGGTCTGGTGCTCACCGTGGGCGCGGTCTCCTGGTCGGTCGGCTCCTGGCTGCAGGGGCGGCTGCGCACCCCGCGTTCCGCGGCCACGCTGCCCCGGGCCGGGCTGAGCTGCGTCACCGCCGGTACGGCCGTCGTGGCGCTGACGGTCGTGCCGGCCGTGCCGGTGCTGTTCGCGGTGCTCGGCTGGGCCACGGCCGGGCTCGGCATGGGGTTGCTCTATCCGTCCCTGTCGGTGCTCACCCTGGCCCTGTCGGCCCCTGGTGAGCAGGGCCGGAACAGTTCCTCCCTGCAACTGGGCGACTCGTTGTTCGCCGCCACCGTGCTGGCGCTGACCGGCGCGGTGCTGGCCGTCGGTCCGGCTCCCGGCCCGGCCGGGTACGCGGCCACCCTCGCGGTGGCGGCCGGCTGCGGACTGTCCGGTGTGCTGTTGGCGGGGCGGGTTGTGGTGCCGTCACGAGCGGGGATGCCGTCTCGTCAGTCCGGGTGAGGCACGGAAGGGGCGGAACCTCGCTGACACGTACGGGGGAACCGGGCGGAGATGAAAGCGTTTGCGATTCACCTTCGCCCTACCGTGGCGGCATGTTCGTCTTTGTCACCACGGTGATCCTCTACGTGTTCGGTTTCGTCTTCCTCTACGGCGTGATCCGGCTGGGTGTCCGGCACGGCTTGGAGGATCTGGAAGCGCAGCGAGCCCAGGCGGCCCGGGCGGAGCAGCTCGCCACGTTGCAGGACCGCACCTTCGCCCGGGAGAACGCATTCCTCACCGGCAGCTGACCTCGGCCGGGCCTGCCGAGCGGGACCGGCGCGCGGGTGCGAGGATCGCATCCGTGATGGGGACGCTGAAGACCGAGCCGGCCCGCGCCCGGCTGGACCTGCTGGCACCGCCGGTGGCCACCGCGATCGAGCGGTGGCCGGCCGAGGCGCCGGTAGACGTGGACGACGTGCTGGTCGCGCCGATCGACGCCGAGTTGGCCGACACGGCGGCCTTCTGCGCGGCGTACGAGGTGGGCCTCGACGTGTCGGCCAACTGCGTGGTGATCGCCGGCAAGCGGGAGGGCGCGGTCCGGTACGCCGCCTGCATCGTGCTCGCCACCACGCGGGCCGATGTGAACGGCGTGGTCCGCCGGACGCTGGACGTCCGCAAGGCCAGCTTCGCGCCGATGGCCGAGGCGGTGGAGCTGACCGGCATGGAGTACGGCGGCATCACCCCGATCGGCCTGCCCGAGGATTGGCCGATCCTGGTCGACTCGCGGGTGATCGCCACGCCGCACGTGATCATCGGTTCGGGCGTACGGCACAGCAAGATCGCCCTGCCCGGGCCGGCGCTCGGCGCGCTGCCCGGGGCGACGGTGGTGGAAGGGCTGGCCAGGCCGGCCTAGCTCATCGCGGGCGTCGATGTGGTTGCACGTGAAACATCATGCCCGTCGATGTTGATCAGCCGGCCGACTCCAGGCGCTCCACCTCGCGGAGGGCGGCGAGCAGCGTCTCCGGCTCCTGCGCGCCGGTGACGGCGTACTTGCCGGCCAGCACGAAGGTGGGCACGCTGGTCACCCCGAGCTGATGGGCGGCGGCCAGGTCGGCGGCCACCTCACGCCGGCCCGCGTTCGACTCCAGGTGGTCGCGGACCTCGGTCTCGTCGAGGCCCACCCCGGACGCGAGCTTGACGAGAGCGTCCGTCGAGCCGACGTCGACGCCGTCGGAGAAGTGTGCCCGGTAGAGCGCGTCGATCATTTCGGTGGCCCGACCCCGCTCGGTGGCGAACCGGATCAGCCGGTGCGCCTCGAAGGTGTTGGCGGCCACCGCCCGGTCGAACCGCATGTCCAGACCGACGCTCGCCCCGACCTGCGACACCTGGGCGGCCATCGACTCGGCCCGCTCCCGCCCGCCGAACTTCGCGCCCAGCGCCTCCACCAGCGGCTTCGGCTCGGTGACCGGCGTCGGGTCGAGCTGGAACGGCCGGTACCGGACGGTCACCTCACCGTCGTACGACGCGAGGGCCTGCTCCAGCCGGCGCTTGCCGATCCAACACCAGGGGCAGACCACATCGGCGTAGATCTCGATCTCCATGAGAGGGGTGAACGCCCAGCTCAGCCGACTTGTTCCCGGACCTGGCGCTTGAGCCGGGCCAGGATCGCCGTGCCGCCCCGCACCCGCAGCGGGCTGATCGCCTGGGCCAGCCCCATCCGCTGGTAGAGGTCGTCCGGCACGGCCAGCACCTGCTCGGCGCTCGCCCCGGCCAGCCCTTCGGCGAGGATGCCGGCGAAGGCCCGGGTGGTGGGGGCCTCAGGCGGGCAGTCGAACCAGGTGAGCACCGTCCCGTTCGGCTGGACCTGGGCGCGCAGGAAGAAGGCCGTCTGGCACTCGGGCACCTGTTCCATGCCCTCCCGGTCGATCTCGGCCGGCAGGGGCGGGATGATGTCGGCGTACTCCAGGAGCATCTCCAGCACCACGTCGCGGGGCGCGGCGGCGAACTCGTCGACGATCTCGGCCAGCTTGGTCGGCATCTCGGGCATCCCGTCAGGCTACCGCCGTCGACGCGGCGCCAACCGGGGTCGGCGGAGGGCGCCGCGTCGATCGGGTCACATGTTCGGGGCGGCCTCGCTGATGTCGCTGAGGGCGGAGTTCGGGTCGAGCTGCATCGCCAGGTCGCCCAGCGAGACGACGCCGACCAGCTTGCGATCGTTGTCGCAGACCAGCACCCGCCGGATGTTGCGCTCGCGCATCAGCGCGGCCGCCTCGCCGGCGGTGGAGTGCTGCTCGATCATCACCACCTCACGGGTGATGATCGAACCGATGGTGGTGGTCCCCGGGTCGGCGCGTTCGGCCACCGCCCGTACCACGATGTCGCGGTCGGTCAGCATGCCGGCGAGGGTGGCGCCGTCGGTGACCACCACGTCGCCGATGTCCGCCTCCTTCATCACCCTGGCCGCCTCGTCCAGCATGGTCTCCGCCGGGAGGTAGACCACCTGCTTCGTCATCACGTCGCTGACCCGGTACATGAGAGCCTCCGCAAACTTCGGTCGATCCCGCAGCGGTACCCCGTGGCGCGTCCGCTACACCCCGTCGCGGCGCGCCGCGCGTACCTCGTCGACGACCCGTTCGACCAGACCGTCCAGCGGCAGCTCGATCCGCTCGCCGCCGGCCCGGTCGCGCAGCTCGACGTACCCGTCGGCGAGCCGGCGGCCGACCACGACGGCGCGCGGGATGCCGATCAGCTCGGCGTCGGTGAACTTCACCCCGGCCGAGACGTGCGTCCGGTCGTCGACCAGCACCCGCAGGCCGGCGGCGGCCAGGCGTCCGCCGAGGTCGAGCGCCGCGTCGAGCTGCGGCCCCTTCCCGGCCGCCACCACGTGTACGTCACACGGCGCGACCGCCGCCGGCCACACCAGACCCCGCTCGTCGTGGTGCTGCTCGGCGACCGCCGCCACCGCCCGGGACACCCCGATGCCGTAGCAGCCCATCGTCGGCCGGACCGGCTTGCCCGCCGGGCCGAGCACGTCGACGGCGAACGCGTCGGTGAACCGGCGGCCCAACTGGAAGATGTGCCCGATCTCGATGCCCCGCCGCATGGTCAGCTCGCCGGCCTCGCACGCCGGGCACGGGTCGCCGGCGCGCACCTCGGCCGCCTCGATCGTGCCGGCCGGGGTGAAGTCCCGGCCGCAGACCACGTCGACCGCGTGCCGGCCCGGCTCGTTGGCCCCGGTCAGCCAGGCGGTGCCGGGCACCACCCGGGGGTCGACCAGGTAGCGGACGCCGAGCTTCTCCAGGATCTGCGGCCCGATGTATCCGCGGACCAGTTCGGGGTGGGCCGCCCAGTCCTCGAATACCGCGACCGTCGCCGGGTGCAGCGCCGCCTCGACCCGCTTGAGGTCCACCTCCCGGTCCCCGGGCAGCCCGATCACCAGCAACTCGGACTCCTCGCCGCCCGGCCGGCGGACGGTCAGCACCACGTTCTTCAGGGTGTCCGCCGCGGTCCAGTCGCGCCGGCCGCCGAGGCCGCGCGCGTTCGCCAACTCGACCAGCGAGGCGATGGTGGGCGTCTCCGGGGTGTCGTGCACCTCCAGCGCCGGGTGGGCCTCCGGGTCCCCGGCCGCCGGGGCGCTTGTCACCACCGCCTCCGTGTTGGCCGCGTAGTGGCAGGCCGTGCAGCCGACGAAGCTGTCCTCGCCGACCGGCGTGGCGGCCAGGAACTCCTCCGATGCCGAGCCGCCCATCGCCCCGGACATCGCGTGCACCACGGTGAAGTCCAGTCCGAGCCGGGTGAAGATCTTCTGATACGCGTCGCGGTGCCGGTCGTACGCGGCCTGGAGCCCGGCGTCGTCCAGGTCGAACGAGTACGCGTCCTTCATCAGGAACTCGCGCCCGCGCAGCAGGCCGGCCCGGGGCCGGGCCTCGTCCCGGAACTTCGTCTGGATCTGGAACAGCGTCACCGGAAAGTCCCGGTACGAGGAGAAGAGGTCCTTGACCAGCAGCGCGGCCATCTCCTCGTGGGTCGGGGCGAGCAGGTGCTCGGCGCCCTTCCGGTCCGCCAGGGTGAAGATGTCGTCGCCGTACTCCGCCCACCGGCCGCTGGTCCGGTACGGCTCCGCCGGCAGCAGCGCCGGGAAGTGCACCTCCTGGTCGCCGATCGCCGTCATCTCCTGGCGGACGATCTCGCTGATCCGGTCCAGCACCAGCTTGCCCAGCGGCAGCCAGGTGTAGCCGCCCGGCGCGGCGCGGCGGACGTATCCGGCGCGGAGCAGGAGCCGGTGGCTCGGCACCTCCGCGTCCGCCGGGTCCTCGCGCAGGGTCCGGAGCAGCAGGGTCGACATGCGCAGCAGCATTGCCGCAGCCTAAGACCGGTGCAGGGCAGGCGGCGATCCTATTCCGTCGTGGCAGTCAGAAGTCATCCACCGTCGGCAGTGCCTGCTGCGGCAGGCCGTCGTGCCGTGAGACCCCTGCCGGATCATAGGTGACCCACGCCTTGCATAGATCAAGACGGCTGTCGGCTGATGTCGGGCAACGTCACTGGCCTGCTCGACCACGTACCGCCCTTACAGCGGGAGCTGGGTTGCCTGATCCCCACACCTGCGGCAGCCTCGCGGTGTGATCGAGACGCGGGTGCTCACCGAGGGCGATTGGAAGATCTGGAGGGAACTGCGGCTCGCCGCGCTGGCGGAGGCGGCGTACGCCTTCGGTTCCCAACTGGCGGACTGGCAGGGCGACGGCGACCGTGAGGAACGCTGGCGTGGTCGGCTGGCCATCCCCGGCGCGTACAACGTAGTGGCGATGCTCAATGGGCGGCCCGTCGGGATGGCCAGCGGGGTGCCGACCGATCAGGACGGCGTCGTCGAGCTGATCTCGATGTACGTGGCGCCGGTGGGACGTGGCCGGAGCGTGGGCGACCACCTCGTGATGGCGGTCGAGCAGTGGGCTCGGCAGGTGGGCGCGGGGACGCTGAGGCTGGCCGTGGTGGAGGGCAACAAGAACGCCTGGGCGCTCTACCAGCGGAACGGCTTCCGTGACACGGGTGAGCCCGGCGACCTCATGCCCGACGGCCTGCGTCGGGAGCACATTCTGGCCAAGAGTCTCACCGCTTAGCGGGCCGGCCGTCGACCGTGGGTGCGCCGCTACCGGATACGCGGTGGCGGCGCACGCCCTCGCCCTGCGCAGCACCGTGCTCAGGTACTTCGCCAGGGCCTTGGCAAAGCCAGCTCGGGCGCACTTCGTTGACGTCCTTGCCCGATCAGCGGCAAATCCGTGCACCTCGTAAGGAACGGGCGCCTAGCAGGATGTCGGGATGGCTCAGGATCGAAAGATCGTCTACGGCAAGCTTGTTCGTGATCGCATACCCGAGATCATCTCCGCCGGTGGCGAGATACCGGAGGTCCAAGTTCTCGGAGCAGAGGACTTCTTCCCGGCGCTCATCGCGAAGTTGCACGAGGAAGCCGACCGTGGCTGATCGCCCCGATCCGCACGCCGCGCCGCTGGTTCAGCCCCGATGGTACGCGATGTTGATCACGTTGCCGTCTGGTGCCCGGACGAAGAACCGGCGCACACCCCATGGCTCTGTGGTCAGTGGATGCACGATCTCGTAGCCGAGTTTCTGAGCATCTTCATAAGCACCTTCCACGTCATCCACGTGGACGGAGATGACCGGGTCTTCGGGTGCGGTTGCGTCGCGCGTCACGAGCTGGACGTTCGCCCCGCTGTCAGGAGAGGTGTAGCGGGCCACCCATCCCATGTTGAACTCCTCGGTACTCAGCCCGAGGTAGTCGGTGTAGAAGCTCTTCGCTGCCTCGACGTCAGCCACTCGAAGGTCGGCCATGACGCGTATGACGCGCATGTGGTCCTCCTGCTCGCAAATGAATTCTCATGATTGTCTTCCGAACGCTGCGGGTTGTCGACTCGCGCACTCCGGTGATGGCCGTTCTCCCGAGGCGCACGAAGGCTCCAGGTCGAGAACGGCAGGCCGTGCTCGGCCGGCTTGGACTTGGCGATCTTCTTGATTTCGCGCCGCTCGGGCAGGGTGAACGTCCTGGGCCGGCCGCCCTTGTACTTCGGATAGAGCGCCTCGATGCCGTCGGCGTTGAAGCTGTGGATCACGTTCCGCACAATCCGTAACAGCCGCTGCCCCTCGTCGTCATCGATTTCGCGAACGCGTACTCGTTCCGCCACTCGCGCGGCCTGGCGACACCGCGCCGTCCGGACCAGCATCCAAACAGCGTGTCACATCACAACAAAGCAAAGGTTCTCTGATGCGGCACTGGAACCCGAAGTATCGGCTCACCGGTCGTCAGATCGCCGTCCCAGGTGGAGACTTCAGGAGCGACGCTGACTCGACTGGATAGCCGCCACGCCCTGATCGCAAAGCGGTGGCCGCTAGGCGAATCAGGTCGATGTTGACGCCGGCGGCGCCACTTGGGTCATGCACCTTCAGCCGTACATCCAGGCTCACCGCGGTTTCACCCCAGCCCTGCGCCTCGATGTTGAGGTGGGCGATCTTTTGTGATTTCAAATGCGGGAGGTACCCGAGGGGAGCCATCTGAACCTTGTCGGACCCCAGGGCGTTCAATTTGGACTGCTTCTTGGTGTTGGAGTTTTCGACCAGGTTGCGGAAATCTTCGGTACCCCCCAGATTGACCTGATAGGAACTGACCAGGGTGAGGCCGCGCTCCTGGAGTAACCGCAGCAGTGTGTGATGCACCACGGAGGTGCCGAACTGGCTGGCCAGGTCATCGCCGAGAAGAGGTAGACCAGCATCCTCAAAACGCTTGAGCCATAACCGTTCCCGGGCAACCGCGTCCGACGTGGTGTTGATGAATGCTACCCCCGCCATCAGGGCTGCCTCGGCGTAAGCCTGAGCTGTTTCCAGCCTGCCGCTCGGCGCGGAGTAGAGCAGCACCTCGGCGCCTGTCAGCGCGTGCGCCACCCGCTCGATCTCTGTCGAGTCCACGAGACCACGCTGCACTGTCACGCCTGAAGGCGGCAGCTCCACGTCGAGACGGGGAAAGTTGTTGGGAGGCACGAAAATCGCCTCGTGCAGGTCCTTGCCCACCTTGCCATCAGAGAGGGCGAAGGCTGCGACGAAGTCGATGTCGCCGACGCCCAGCCCCACTATCTCCGGCCGGTGGATGCCCACCAGGCTGCCCGTGTTGCGATAGAAAGTAATCCCCTGCACCAGCGCTGACGTGTTGTTGCCTACGCCAACGACTGCGACTTTCACGTTTTCGACCACGGCACGAGGATACTGGGCTAGTTTGCGCCGTCCCCGGTACGGACCCGAACCTTCGAGTCGGTGGCGCATCCTCAAACCGCGTACTCCAACACTGCGGCAGCGGACCTTGCCGCAGCACACCAGCAGTGCTGTCCGGCTCAGGGCCGTACCCGGATCGGCCGCGGCCGTACCCGCCGGGCCACCCGCCGCACCTGGCGCTCCGCCCGCTGTGGGTGTGCCGGGCCTGCGGGCTGCCGTGGCCGTGCGCCGAGGCCCGGCTGCTGCGCAAGGTCGTGTACGACGGCAGCCCCGTCGACCTGGCCATCTACCTGTCCGGGCTCTACCACGAGGCGACCCACGACCTGTTCCGGCTGAACCCGCACGACGGCCCGACCCCGCGCGAGCTGTTCGTCGCCTGCGGTCCGTACCGGAAAGGGTAGGTCGAGCCTCCCACCTGCGACGAATGATCGGCCGAAACTTCTCATCGAGGCACGGCAACCACCGCGGCTGAGGGTGACGTCTGGAAGGGCGTCAGGATGATGCACCACCTCACCCCAAGGATCGGCTCGTGTGGACCCTCTGCTGAGTGAGTTCGACTCGTTCGTCCGTCACCGCACACCGGCGCTGCTGCGCTCGGCCTACCTGCTCACCGGCGACCAGCACCTGGCCGAGGACCTCGTCCAGTCGGCGTTGGCCCGGACCCACCGGTCCTGGAGCCGGCTGCACGACAGCGGTAACGCCGAGGCGTACACCCGCAAGATCATGTACCACCTCCAGGTCTCCTGGTGGCGACGGCGCCGGGTTCCCGAGTCGATGCCGGGCGACCTGCCCGAGCCGCGCGGAGGCGACTCGGCCCCCGACCACGCCCAGCAGACGACGCTCCGGCTGACCCTGCGGGCGGCGCTGGCGAAGCTCTCCACCAAGCAGCGCGCCGTGCTGGTGCTGCGCTTCTTCGAGGACCGCACCGAGGCCGAGGCCGCCGACCTGCTCGGCGTCACCGTCGGCACCGTCAAGAGCCAGACCTCGAAGGCCCTCGCCAAGCTGCGCACCGTCGCCCCGGAACTCGCCGAGCTGTACGTCCTGGAAGGAAGCGCCCGATGAACAACGATCGCCTCCGGCTCGACCTGGCTGGGCTGGCCGAAGAGGTCACCCCGGTCGACCTGCGGGACCGGGCCCTGCGTACCTCCCGACGGCTCGGCATTCAGCGGGCCGTCGCCACCTCGGCCGCCGCCCTGGTGCTGCTCGGCGCCGCCACCGGCACGGCCCTGGCGATCCGGCCGAACGGGCAGGCGAACCCGCCCGCCCCCGCCACGTCGGTCACCAGCAGCGCGCCGCCGGTCGAGGTCACCCCGGCCCCGCAGCCGTCCGCGACCGCCTCGGCGAGCACCAGCCACAGCAGCCAGCCGGCCAAGCCGGCTGTGCTCGCCGGTACCCGCAACTACCTGGAGCTCACCGACAGCGAGGCCCGCATCCACGTGGTACGCAGCGGGCGGCACGACACGAACGTGCTCCCGCTCGACAAGAGCGGCTGCGTTGCCAACTCGATGACCATCTCGCCGGACGGCAAGCGGCTGGCCTGGGTGAAGGACGGCAACGCCGACGGGATGAACGGCACGCTCGTCACCTCCCGCATCGACGGATCCCGGCAGCGGACCGTCGCCACCGGCATCACCTGCCTCGGGCCCCGGCCACTGGTATGGCAGGGCGGGGACCTGCTGATGGCGCAGGCGGGCAACCGCTCCGTGCTCATGGACATGGCCGCCGGGAAGCCGGTCAACGGCGACCCGGGTCAGGAGACCGACCGGTGCTGGTCCGCCGACGGGAAGTGGTTGGCGGCGTTCGACGCGGAGTTCGGCAAGCACTGGGTGGCTGGCAATGGCGTGGTACACCAGTACACCTACACGCCGCCGAAGGACGAGGCCGCGCTGCACGACGGCTGGCAGCCTCGCAGCGTCTCGATGGACGGCCGGTACGTCGCGGTCGGCTGGGTGGGCACCGACCCGTCCCGCCAGGACGGCAGTTTCGCGGTCGTCGACACCACCACCAGCAAGGTGGTCGAACTGCCCGGCGCCGGCAAGGTGCGCAGCATCCTGTTCACCCTCGACGGCAAGGTGATCGTCCAGCGGGAGAACACGCTCACCGTGCTCGACGGGGACTTCCGGCAGCTCGGCAGTGTCGCTGAACCGGCGTCCGTGCGGGGACAGCGACTGCTGGCGTACGTGCCCTGACCTGCCCCTCCATGACCCTGCACAGGCCCTCGGCACCTCGGTGCCGGGGGCCTGTGTCGTGTCGCCGAACATCGTCGGAAATTCTCTCGACGAGGCGGCAACCCCCCATCGGGAACTTGACGTCTTGGGGTACGTCGAACACGCACCGCCACCCCCAAGGACAAAACCATGAACGTTTTCGCCGCTGACGCCGCCACCCGCACCGCTCGTCTCCGTACCCTCCGGCGTGCCGTGGCCCTCTCGGCCGCCGCGCTCGCGGCGGTGGGCCTGAGCGCCTGCGGCGGGGACAAGACCGCGACCCCCACCGCCGCCGCGTCCTCCGCCGCGCCGGCCGCCGTCACCAGCGCGGCTCCGGTCAGCAACTCCGACGCCGCGACGCTCGCCGGCACCCGCTACTACCTGGGGACGAGCGGCAAGGAGGCCAGCATCCACGTCGTCCAGGGCGACACGGACAAGGTGACCGCGCGGATCCCGTTCGGCTCCGGCTCCTGCACCGAGAACACCATCACCGTCTCCCCGGACGGCAAGCGGATCGCCTGGGTGCAGAACGGCGACGACACCGGCACCCTGATGACTGCGGCGATCGACGGCTCGCAGCAGCGGACCCTGGAGAAGGGGGTCAACTGCCTCGGCAGCCGGGCGCTGGTCTGGCAGGGCGACGACTGGCTGATGGTGCAGCAGCGCAACCGCTCGGTGCTGATGGACATGGTGGCCGGCGAGCCGCACCACGGTGACCCGGGCGAGGAGACCGACCGGTGCTGGTCCGCCGACGGGAAGTGGCTGGCCGCCGTCGACGACTACGGCAAGCCGTTCGTGACGGGCGGCAAGGCGGGACGCAGCTACACCTACACCCCGCCGAAGGCCGACGCTGCGAAGCACGACGGCTGGCAGGCCCGCAGCGTCTCGACGGACGGCCGGTACGTCGCCGTCGGTTGGAAGGGCACCGACCCGTCCCGCCAGGACGGCAGCTTCGCGGTCGTCGACACCACCACCAGCAAGGTGGTCGAGCTGACCGGCGCCGGCTCGGTCCGGAGCATCCTGTTCACCGCCGACGGCACGGTGCTCGTCCGCCGGGCGACCGGCATCACCGTCCTCGACGCGAGCTTCAAGCTGGCCGGCACGGTCCAGGAGCCGGGCGCGGTGAAGGACCTGACCCTGCTGGCGTACGCGGCCTGACCTCGAACGACGGAAGGGGCGGACCACCGACCGGTGGTCCGCCCCTTCTTCGTGCGCGCTGTCGTCTCCGCCACGTCGTACGCCGGGGGCATCCGGTGACACCGGGCGCGGTGACAGACTGAGCGACGCAGCTCTGCCGGGACGTCAGAGGGAGGCGCAGTGCGCTGGCGCAGTTTCGTGGCGGTGGGCGACAGCTTCACCGAGGGCATGGACGACGCGTATCCGGACGGGACCTACCGCGGTTGGGCGGACCTGGTGGCCACCCGGCTCGCCGCCGAGGCCGGCCCGGACTTCGGGTACGCCAACCTCGCGATCCGGGGTCGGCTCTTCCCCGACATCGTGGCCGAGCAGGTGCCCGCCGCGGTGGCCATGAAGCCCGACCTGATCAGCTTCGCCGCCGGCGGCAACGACGTGCTGCGGCGGACCTTCGACCCCGACTCGTTCGTCGCCCGGTTCGACGACGTGGTCGGCGAGCTGCGCTCCGGCGGCGCGGACGTGATCCTCTTCCGATTCGCCGACGTGATGGCCCGGCTGCCCGGCCAGCGTCTCGTCGCGCCCCGGGTGACCCTGCTCAACCGGGTGGTGGGTGAGGTCGCGGAGCGGCACGGCGCCATCCTGGTCGACCTGTATGCCGACGACACGTACCTCAACCCGATGCTCTGGAGCACCGACCGGCTGCACCTGTCGGTCGCCGGGCACCGGCGGGTCGCCGGGCAGGTGCTGACCGCGCTCGGCGTCGGCTGCGACGAGGACTGGCTGATGGTGCCGCCGCACCCCGCGCCCACCCCGTGGCTGGCCGCGCGCGCCGCCGACCTACGCTGGGCCGGCCAGCACCTGGCGCCCTGGATCAAGCGCCGGCTGACCGGGCGCTCGTCCGGCGACACCGTCACCGCGAAGCGCCCGCTCCTCGGCCCGCTCACCGACTGACCCGTGCGGACCATCCACGCCGCCCCGCTGCTGCGGGTCACCCTCGACGACGCACCGGTCGTCGGTCACGCGGTGCTGGTGACCGGGGACCGGGTCGAGGCGGTCGCGCCGCTGGACGAGCTGACGGCGGCATACCCGCAGGTGCGGGTGCGGCGGTGGGCCGGGACCCTCGGGCCGGCGCTGGTGCACGACGGGCCGCTGCCCGCCGCGCCGACCCCGCGCGAGCGGGTGCACGCCCTGTTCCGGCTCGGTGCCGCTGCCGTGCTCGCCGCGGAGGTGACCGAGCCGGGGCTGCGCGCCGCGGCCGTCCGCAACGGCGTCGCGGTGCTGGACACCCCTCGGCCGCCGGCGCTGGTGCCGGGCGGACGGGCGGACCTGGCCGTCCTCGCCGCCGACGGCGCCTGCCTGGCCACCGTGGTGGCCGGTCGGCTGGTGCACCGCCGCGCCTGACGTGCGCGGCGCCACATCCGCCCCACCCGATCCGCGTTGCCCGGTCGTCGGCCGGGGATCGGGCGTACCTTGGGGATCATGCCTGTGTCGAGCGATCCGAATCCCCGCCTCCAGTCGTACGCCGACCCGCAGCGGCTGGTCACCACCGAGTGGCTGGCCGAGCACCTGGGCGACGAGGGCCTCGTCGTGGTGGAGTCCGACGAGGACGTGCTGCTCTACGACACCGGTCACCTCCCGGGTGCGGTCAAGGTCGACTGGCACACCGAGCTGAACGACCAGGTGACCCGGGACTACCTGGACGCGGAGAGTTTCGCCGAGCTCTGCGCCGCCAAGGGCATCGGGCGGGACGACACGGTGGTCTTCTACGGCGACAACTTCAACTGGTGGGCGGCGTACGCCCTCTGGGTCTTCTCCCTCTTCGGCCACCCGGACGTGCGGCTGCTCGACGGCGGCCGGCAGAAATGGATCGCCGAGGGGCGGGAGCTGACCCGGGAGAAGGTGACCCGCCCCCGCGCCGAGTACCCGGTGCCGCAGCGGAACGACGCGCCGCTGCGGGCGTTCCGCGAGCAGGTGATGGCGCACATCGCGGCCGGTCGTCCGCTGGTCGACGTGCGCTCGCCGGGCGAGTACACCGGCGAGATGCTGCACATGCCGGACTATCCGCAGGAGGGCGCGCTGCGCGGCGGGCACATCCCGGGCGCGGTGAGCAAGCCGTGGAAGTCCGCCGCGAACGACGACGGCACCTTCAAGTCGGCCGGCGAGCTGCGGGCGATCTACGCCGACCAGCTCGGGCTGAGCCCGTCGGACGACGTGGTGGCGTACTGCCGGATCGGGGAGCGGTCCAGCCATACCTGGTTCGTGCTGCACCACCTGCTGGGCTTCCCGCAGGTGCGCAACTACGACGGCTCGTGGACCGAGTGGGGCAACCTGGTCCGGGCCCCCGTCGTGAAGGGCGATCAGCCGGGCGGCCTCGCCGGCTGACCCTTCCCGCGCCGCCGACGGCCGTGGTCACCCTCGGGTGGCCACGGCCGTCGGCGTCCGCGCCCTCCAGCTGCTCAACGGGTACGGTCCGGGACCGGGCCGGTCAGGTAGCGCTGGAGGGTCGGGGCGACCCAGGCGACCAGCTCGGCCGGCGGCGCGTCCACCATCGGCGGCAGGCCGACGATGTAGCGGGTGAAGGCCAGGCCGAGGATCTGGCTGGCCACCAGGCCGGCGCGGCGCGCGGTGGTCGCCGGGTCGGTGCCGAACCGGGCCACGACCGCGCCGAGCTGGTCGGCGAAGATGCCGCGCATCCGTTCGGCCGCGCCCGGGTTGGTGCTGGCCGCCCGGAGCAGGGCGGCGAGCGTCTCGTCGCCCTCCCACCGGTCGAGGAAGTGCCGGACCAGCACCTCGCCGAGCTGCCCGGACGGCACCCCGGCCAGGTCGGGCAGGCGCAGGTCGAACTCGGCCGCCGCGGCGAAGAGCCCCTCCTTGCTGCCGTAGTAGCGCATCACCATCGACGGGTCGATGTGGGCGTCGGCGGCGATGGCCCGGATGGTGGCCCGGTCGTAGCCGTCGGCGGCGAACCGTTCCCGGGCCGCGCGGAGGATCGCGGCGCGGGTGGCGTCCGAGCGGCGGGCGCGGGGTGCGGCGTCGGTCATGTCCACGACTGTATGCCAACAAGCGTTGACATCGATAGCGGCCCGCGCCTAACGTTGCCAACAAGCGTTGGCAAACACTTGTTGGCAATGGAGGTGGGCCGTGCTGCCCGAACGCACCGACGTCCTCGTGGTGGGGGCCGGACCGACCGGCCTGACCGTGGCCGCAGCCCTGGCCGGGCGCGGCGTCGACGTGACCGTGGTCGACCGGCTGGCGCAGCCTCCGGTCACCTCCCGCGCGGCCGTCGTGCACGCGTACACCCTGGAGGAGATGGACCGCATCGGCGCGGCCGCGCCGCTGGTGGCCCGGGGGCTGCCCGCGCCGCGGTTCACCGTGCGGGACCGGGACCGGGTGCTGCTCAGCGTCCCCTTCGGCGCGCTGCCGTCCCGCTACCCGTACGCGCTGATGGTCTCCCAGTCGGAGACCGAGGCGGTGCTCGCCGAGCGGCTCACCGCGCTCGGCGGCCCGGTGCTCCGGCCGTACACGATGACCGGCCTGACCCGCGACGACGCCGGCGCGACGGTCAGCTTCGCCGACGGCGCCACGGTCCGGGCCCGCTGGGTGGTCGGTGCCGACGGGATGCGCAGCACGGTGCGCGAGCTGGCCGGGATCGGGTTCGGCGGGTCCCCCGACCCCGGCGAGTCGTTCCTGCTCGCCGACGTGCGGGTGGAGAGCGGGCTGCCCCGCGACCAGGTCGCGTTGTTCCTGGCCCGGCAGGGGCCGCTGGTCTGGGCGCCGCTGCCGGACGGCGTGGTCCGGCTGGTCGCCGCCGTGGCCGACGCGCCGCGTGAGCCGGGCGCCGAGCAGTTCCAGGCCCTGCTCGACGAGCGGGGGCCGGCCCGGCGGCCGGACCGCGTGACCGAGGTGCTGTGGGCGTCCCGGTTCCGGGTCCACCACCGGATCGCCGAGACGTTCCGCGCCGGGCCGGTCCTTCTCGCCGGGGACGCCGCGCACGTGCACAGCCCTGCCGGCGGGCAGGGGATGAACCTCGGCATCTGCGAGGCGGTCGCCCTCGGCGACACCCTCGCCGACGTGCACGACGGCGGACCGGAGGCGCTCCTCGACGGCTGGGCCGCCGCGCGCCGGCCGCTCGCCGAGGAGGTCGTCGGCTTCGCCGACCGGATCACCCGGCTCGCCACCGTGCCCCCGGCCGGCCGCCCCCTGCGCGACGTGCTGCTGCGCACCGTCTCCGCGCTGCCGCCGGCCCGGCAGCGGCTCGCCCTGCGGCTCTCCGGCCTGAGCCACCGCCCCGCCTAGGCTGCCCCGGTTGCGTTCTCCTCGACGAGGTGCTGCGCACCGCGATCGGCCCTGCCGACCGTGGTGGGGGCGACCGCCTCCGGCCGCGACCCCGGTGCCCGCCACGCCGCGAGCGTGACCAGGGCGAAGACCGCCGCCGCCGCGCCGACCACCGGCGCCACCCCGTACGCGGCGCCGGCCAGCCCGGCGAGCGCGGCGCCGACCGGCGCGGTCAGCAGGGCGAGGACCCGTTGCGCGGCGCCCACCCGACCGAGCAGCTCGGCCGGGACCCGCCCCTGGCCGTACGCGGCCCAGAGGCTGTTCCACACCGTGCTCCCAGCGGCGAAGACGGCCAGCGTGAGCCCGCCCGCCACCGGGTTCCGGACCAGCGCGAAGCCGGCCAGCGCGACGGTCTGCACGGCCAGCACCGCGCGCAGCGCCGGCACCGTGCCGAGCCGGCCGGCGATCCGCCCCGCCGCGAGCGCCCCACCCAGTCCACCCAGCACCACCGCCGCCATGAACAGCCCGTAGCCCCCCGCCGGCACCCGCAGCACCTCCAGCGCGTACAGCACCAGCACCGCCATCAACCCGCTGATCGCCAAATTCGTCCCCGCGCTCAGCACCGCCACCCGCCACAACACCCCGTCGCCCCGGACGAACCGCACCCCCTCCCACGCCCCGCTCTTCGCGCCGATCTTGCAGTTGTGGTCGGTGATCCGCCCCTTTTCACCCGTTACGCCGGGGTGGCAAGTGCAAGATCGCGGGGTCGAGCTGGGGCGGAGGGAGGCGGCGAGGAGGGCGGCGGCGGCGAAGGTGAGGGCGTCGAGGGTGAAGGGGAGGGGGGCCGCGAGGGTGAAGAGGACGCCGGCCAGGGGGGCGCCGAGGAGACCGCCGGCCACGGCCGTGCCGGCCTGGAGGCGGCCGTTGGCCGTGGGCAGGGCGGCGGGGGAGACCAGGGACGGGAGCACGGCGAAGGAGGCGGCGTCGAAGAGGGTGCCGAGGGTCGCCAGCAGCGCCGCGGTCGCCGCCAGCACCAGGACGCCGGCCCGGTCCGCGGCGACCAGCGCGGCCAGGACGGCCACCACGGCGGCCCGCAGCCCGTCCACCACGGCCATCGCACGGCGGCGGTCCCAGCGGTCCGCGTACACGCCGCCGAGCAGGCCGAACAGCAGCGGCGGGAGTTGCCCCGCCACGGTCACCGCGGCGATCGCTCGGGGGTCACGGGTGAGCGTGGCGGCCAGCAGGGCCAGTGCCGGCGTACGCAGGGAATCGCCGAACCGGGAGGAGACGGCGGCGGACCAGAGCAGCCGGTAGTCGCGGCCGAGCGGGAGAGCGGTCATGCCGACGGACCCTGCGGCCTGCACCCGGTCGAGGGTCAAGCGGGCCGGAAACGGGACGGAGTCAACGTGAGGCAACTGACGGGTAACCGAGCCTCCACCACGCCGCGCCCGCGGTCTAGGCTTGCCCGGTGGCGGTGGAACAGCAGGCGCGGGGTGCGGCGAGCGGCGCGACGGGCGCGGGCCGACGCCGGTCCCGGCGGGACGAGATCCTGGAGATCGCGGTCGGCCTCTTCGCCGCCCGCGGCTACCACGGCGTGTCGATGGACGACATCGGCGCCGCCGCGGGGGTGACCGGCCCGGCGCTGTACCACCACTTCGCCGGCAAGGAGGCGATGCTGGTCGCCGCGCTGATCCCGGTCAGCGAGGGGCTGCTCGCCGGTGGTCGGGAACGGGTCGTCGACCATCCGGACGACCCGCGCGGCACGCTGGAGTCACTGATCGACTTCCACGTCGAGTTCGCGCTGGCCAACCCGGCGGTGATCGCCCTGCACCTGCACGAGCTGGATCGGCTCCCCGACGAGCCGCGCCGGCGGATCCGCCGGCTCCAGCGCCTCTACGTCGAGGAGTGGGTGACGGTGCTGACCGCGCTGCACCCGGGCCTGCCCGACGGGGAGGCGCGGGTGCTGGCCCACGCCGCGTTCGGCCTGATGAACTCGACCCCGTTCCTCGGGGGTGAGGTCGACCGTCGCCGCCGCGCCGAACTGCTCCGCGCCGCCACCCTGGCCGCCCTCCTCGCCCCGACCACCCCCGCCTGAGCCCACTCTCACCCGGTCACCGACCGGGTCACGGGCGCCTGGCGACTCGTGAGTAACCGGCGGCTCGTGGTTACCTGGCAGCCGTCCCCACCCCTGGACGCTGGGAGAAAACATGATCGAGTCACTGCTGGTCGCCAACCGGGGCGAGATCGCCCGCCGGATCATCCGGACCGCCAAGCGGCTCGGGATCCGCGCGATCGCGGTGCACTCGGAGGCCGATGCCGGCCTGCCGTTCGTGACGGAGGCCGACGAGGCGGTCTGTGTCGGCCCGGCCAACCCGGCGCAGAGCTACCGGAACGTCGAGGCGATCCTCGCCGCCGCCAGGTCCACCGGCGCGCAGGCCATCCACCCCGGGTACGGCTTCCTGTCGGAGAACGCCGACTTCGCCCGTACGGTCGAGGCCAGCGGCCTGATCTGGGTCGGGCCCGGCGCGGACGCGATCACCGCGATGGGCGACAAGATCAATGCGCGGAACCTGATGGCGGCGGCCGGCGTGCCGGTCGCGCCCGGCACCACCGACCCGGCCGCCGACCTGGACGCGGCGGTCGCGGCCGCCGCCGAGATCGGCTACCCGGTGATGGTGAAGGCCGCGGCCGGTGGCGGCGGCATGGGCATGGGCGTGGCGACCGACGAGGCCGCGCTGCGCACCGAGTACGACAAGGTGCGCTCGTTCGCGGAGCGGATGTTCGGCGACGGCTCGGTGCTGATCGAGCGGTACTTCCCCCGGGTGCGCCACGTCGAGGTGCAGATCCTCGGCCTGGCCGACGGCCGGGTGGTGGCCCTCGGCGAGCGGGAGTGCTCGGTGCAGCGGCGCAACCAGAAGCTGGTCGAGGAGTCCCCGTCCCCGGCGGTCTCCCCGGAGCTGCGCGAACGCTTCCTGGCTGCGGCGGTCCGGGCCGGTGAAGCGGTCGGCTACCGCAACGCGGGGACCGTGGAGTGCCTGTTGGTCCCGCGTCAGCGGGACTCCGAGGGTGCGGGCTCCGGCTCCGAAGAATTTTTCTTCCTGGAGATGAACACCCGGCTCCAGGTGGAGCACCCGGTGACCGAGCTGGTCTACGGGGTGGACCTGGTGGAGGAGCAGCTGCGGGTCGCCGCCGGCCTGGCCCCCACGTTCGACCCCGACGCGCTGGCCCCGCGCGGCCACGCCATCGAGCTGCGGATCAACGCCGAGGACCCGAAGCGGTTCCTGCCCGGCCCCGGCGCGATCAAGACCTGGGTGGAGCCGACGGGTTCCGGGGTCCGGGTCGACTCGGGCTACGTCGAGGGCAACACGGTCACCCCGTTCTACGACAGCCTGATGGCCAAGCTGATCGTCAGCGGCAAGGACCGGACGGAGGCCGTCGAGCGCGCGACGGCCGCGGTGGCCCAGTTCGAGATCGCCGGCCCGAAGTGCAACCTGCCCTTCTTCGCCGAGCTGCTGGAGAACGACGAGTTTCTCTCCGGCGACTACGACACCGGCATCGTCGGCCGAATGCGCTGATCCCCCGGCCCACCCCGGCGCGTGCGGGTGCCGGGGTGGGAGTGGGAGGCTGGGGGGACCCCCAGAGCACTACGTCACAGTGAGGTGACCCCTTATGGCGGAACTGCCGGACTTCGTCTCCATCCGTGAGGTCGGGCCCCGCGACGGGCTGCAGAACGAGGACCCGATCCCGACCGACGCCAAGGTGCGGCTGCTCGACGCGCTCTCCGGCACCGGCGTCAAGCGGATCGAGGCGGTGTCGTTCGTGCACCCGAAGGCGATCCCGCAGATGGCCGACGCCGACGAGGTGTGGCAGCGGGCCACGAAGGCCGACGGCGTGCGGTACTCGGCGCTGGTGCCGAACACCCGGGGCGCGCAGCGCGCCCTGGCCGCCGGCTTCACCGAGATCGAGGTGGTGGTCTCGGCCAGCGACACCCACAACCGGCGCAACGTCAACCGCTCGACCGAGGAGTCGCTGGACGACATCGCCGAGCTG
Organism: Micromonospora sp. NBC_00898; assembly: GCF_045207895.1. Lineage (NCBI taxonomy): Bacteria > Bacillati > Actinomycetota > Actinomycetes > Micromonosporales > Micromonosporaceae > Micromonospora > Micromonospora sp. NBC_00898. The sequence goes on along the minus strand of NZ_CP108775.1, from coordinate 5,909,992 downwards.
ATCGACCTGCTGCACGGCGCGGGCGCCCGGGCCGAGGTGATCGTGGCGACCAGCTTCGGCTGCCCGTACGAGGGGGACGTCGACCCGTACCGGGTCGCGGGCATCGTGGACCGGGTGGTCCGCGACGGCGCCGACCGGGTGGCGTTCGGCGACACCACCGGCATGGGTACCCCGCGCCGGGTCCGCGAGCTGATCACCGCCGTACGCGACCGCAACGCGCACGTGCCGGTGCTGCTGCACTTCCACAACACCCGAGGTACGGCGCTGGCCAACCTGCTGACCGCGCTCGAGCTGGGGATCACCGAGTTCGACGCCAGCGTGGGCGGCCTGGGCGGCTGCCCGTACGCCCCGGGGGCGAGCGGCAACCTGGCCACCGAGGAGGCCGTGCACATGCTGCACGACATGGGCATCGACACCGGGATCGACCTGGACGCCCTGATCGAGGTCGCCGAGCTGGCCGAGGAGCTGCTCGGCAAGAAGCTCCCCTCCGGCGTGCTGCGCGCCGGCCCGCGTACCCGCCTCACGCCCCGCCCCGCCTGACCCGTTCCACTCGTGACGGGTCACTCCTTCCCGGTGACCGCCGGCCCGTCGGTGCGCGCCGCCCGGCGGGTCGCCGGAGCGGGCGCGGATGCGCTAACCTAACGATCGTTCAGGTCGGCCGGTGGGTGCGCGTGAGGCGTGGCCGGATCAGGTGGCGAGGGAGTCGGCGTGACGCTCGACGGTGAGGCACTGGAGCAGCTGCGCAAGCGCGCCCGGGCCGGCGGTGCGGACAAGTACCACGCGGCGAACGCCGCCAAGGGCAAGCTCTTCGCCCGCGAGCGCGTCGCGCTCCTGGTCGACGAGGGTTCCTTCGTGGAGGACGGCCTCTACGCGAACACGATGGCCGACGGGCTGCCCGCCGACGGCGTGGTCACCGGCACCGCCACCATCGACGGCCGCCAGGTGTGCCTGATGGCCAACGACTCCACCGTCAAGGCCGGCAGCTGGGGCGCCCGGACCGTCGAGAAGATCATCCGGATCATCGAGCGGGCGTACTCCACCAGCGTGCCGATGGTCTACCTGGTCGACTCGGCCGGCGCCCGGATCACCGACCAGGTCGAGCTCTTCCCCGGTCGGCGGGGCGCCGGCAAGATCTTCTGGAACCAGGTCCGCGCCTCGGGTTCCATCCCGCAGGTCTGCGCGCTGTTCGGGCCGAGCGCCGCCGGTGGTGCGTACATCCCGGCGTTCTGCGACGTGGTCGCCATGGTCGACGGCAACGCCAGCATGTACCTCGGCTCCGACCGGATGGTCGAGATGGTCACCGGCGAGAAGACCACGCTGGAGGCGATGGGCGGGGCCAAGGTGCACTGCGCCGAGTCCGGCGTCGGGCACTTCCTCTGCAAGACCGAGGCCGACGCGCTCGACGTGGTGAAGCGCTACCTGTCGTACCTGCCGGCGAACTGGACGCAGCAGCCGCCGGCCGCCGAGGCCGTCGAGGCCTCCGACAAGGTCGACCTGGCCGCGCTGGTCCCGGCCAGCGAGCGGCAGGCCTTCGACATGCGCCGGTACGTCAAGGGCCTGCTCGACGACGGCTCCTTCTTCGAGATCCAGGCGCTCTGGGCCAAGGAGCTGACCATCGGCTTCGGCCGGCTGAACGGCGAGGTCGTCGGCGTGGTCGGCAACAACTCGATGTTCAAGGGCGGCGTGCTCTTCGTCGACTCGGCCGACAAGGCGACCCGGTTCGTGCAGCTCTGCGACGCGTTCAACGTGCCGCTGCTCTTCCTGTCCGACGTGCCCGGCTTCATGGTCGGCAGCGCGGTGGAGAAGCAGGGCATCATCCGGCACGGCGCCAAGATGATCACGGCGATCTCCGAGGCGACCGTACCGAAAATCTGCGTGGTGGTGCGCAAGGCGTACGGCGCGGGCCTCTACGCGATGGCCGGCCCCGGCTTCGAGCCGGACGCCACGATCGCCCTGCCCACCGCGAAGATCGCCGTGATGGGTGCGGAGGCCGCGGTCAACGCGGTCTACGCCAACAAGATCGCGGCCATCGAGGACGAGACCGAACGGGCCGCCTTCGTCGCCGCCAAGCGCGAGGAGTACGAGCGGGACATCGACATCGTCCGGCTCGCCAGCGAGCTGGTGGTCGACGCGATCGTCGAGCCGCACGAGCTGCGCGTCGAGCTGGTCCGCCGGTTCGCCGCCGCCCGCACCAAGGACCGGCAGTTCTCCCGCCGCCGACACGGCGTCACCCCGGTCTGACCCGAGCCGCCGCCCCGCACCACCGCACCGCGCCCGGCTCCGCACCACGAGACGCGCACCGCGCACACCCGGCACCGCCCACCGCGACCAGACGAACCGACCGTCCCGGCGTCACGAGCGCCCGGCGGAGGAGACCCGTACAGGAGGAACCGATGGACTTCCGGCTCAGCGAGGAACAAGAGGCGCTGCGGGAGAGTGTGCGGGAGTTCGCCCGCGAGGTGGTCGCCCCGACCATCGCGGAGCACTACGAGCAGCACACCTTCCCGTATGAGATCGTCCGCCAGATGGGCAAGATGGGGCTGTTCGGGCTGCCCTTCGACGAGGAGCACGGCGGCATGGGCGGGGACTACTTCGCGCTCTGCCTGGCGCTGGAGGAGCTGGCCCGGGTCGACTCCAGCGTGGCGATCACCCTGGAGGCGGCGGTCTCGCTCGGCGCCATGCCGATCTACCGGTTCGGCACGGAGGAGCAGCAGGCGCAGTGGCTGCCGAAGCTGCTCAGCGGGGAGGCCCTGGCCGGCTTCGGGCTGACCGAGCCGGGCTTCGGGTCGGACGCCGGGGGCACCCAGACCCGGGCGGTGCTGGACGAGACGACGAACGAGTGGGTGATCAACGGCTCGAAGGCGTTCATCACCAACTCCGGCACCGACATCACCACGCTGGTCACCGTCACCGCGGTCACCGGCACGAAGCCGGACGGTGCGAAGGAGCTCTCCACCATCATCGTGCCGTCGGGGACGCCGGGCTTCACGGTCGCGCCGGCGTACTCGAAGGTCGGCTGGAACGCCTCGGACACCCACGAGCTGACCTTCGACGACTGCCGGGTGCCGGCGGCGAACCTGCTGGGTGAGCGGGGCCGGGGCTTCGCCCAGTTCCTGCGCATCCTCGACGAGGGGCGGATCGCCATCGCCGCGCTGGCCGTCGGCCTGGCCCAGGGCTGCGTCGACGAGTCCGTCAAGTACGCGAAGGAGCGGCACGCCTTCGGTCAGCCGATCGGCAACTACCAGGCGATCCAGTTCAAGATCGCCGACATGGAGCTGAAGGCGCACACCGCGCGGCTGGCCTACTACGACGCCGCCGCCCGGATGCTGGCCGGCGAGCCGTTCAAGCGGCAGGCCGCCATCGCCAAGCTGCACGCCAGCACCGTCGCGGTGGACAACGCCCGCGAGGCCACCCAGATCCACGGCGGCTACGGCTTCATGAACGAGTACCCGGTGGCCCGGTTCTGGCGGGATTCCAAGATCCTGGAGATCGGTGAGGGCACCAGCGAGGTGCAGCGCATGATCATCGCCCGCGACCTGGGCATGTGAGGTGACCCGGACCCGTCCGGGCCGGTCGAGGTCCGGGCGGGGCGCCCTGCTGTCGGATATCCGCGCCGGAGCGTCGGCTGGCCGACGATGACCTGCCGCCCGTCGCACCCGCTCCGTACTCTTCGTGCCCATGACTCCGGATCATGATCGTTCGCGGAGCCCGGGCGATCGTACCGTTTTGTCGGATCTGCTCCGTGGGTACCGGCTCGCCGCCGGCCTGACCCAGGCGGAGTTGGCGGCGCGGGCGGGCGTCGGGGTGCGGACCGTCCGCGATCTGGAGCGGGGCCGGTCGGTGCGCCCCCAGCGCACCACCGTCGAGCTGCTCGCCGACGCCCTCGGTCTGCCCCACGCCGCCCGGACGATCTTCCTCTCGGCGGCCCGGCCGTCGCCCGCCGCCGAGCCGCGCCCGGCCGGACGGCATCTCCCGGTCACCGGCCCCGGCGCCGCTGCCTCCGGTACGCCGATCGCGCTTCCGCAGCCGGTCCCGCTGATCGGCCGGGACCGCGACATCGCCGAAGTGGCCGCCCTGCTGGCCGCCGACCATCCGGTGGTGAGCCTGATCGGGTTGGCCGGTGTGGGCAAGACCGCGTTGGCCCTGTCGGCGGCCCACGCCGTCGCCGCCGACCACCCCGCCGGCGTGGCCGGGGTGCTGGTCGGCGCGGGATCCGACGCGGCGGACGTGCTCGCCGCCTCGGCCGCGGGCTTCGGGGTGAACCGACTGCGGGACCTGACCGGCCGGTTCGGCGGGCGACCGGCGCTGCTGGTGGTGGACGCGGTGGAACGGGCGCCCGACGCGGTGGCCGAGGCGCTGCGCCGGCTGCTCGCCGCGGCGCCGGACCTGCGGGTGCTGGTGACCGGGCGGCACCCGGCCGGCCTGCCCGGGGAGCTGGTTCGGCCGGTGGCGCCGCTGGACGTGCCACCGCCCGGGACGGTGCCGGCGGGACGGGCGGAGCTGGACCGGTGGCCGGCGGCGGCGCTCTTCACCGCCCGCCTCGCCCAGGTACGCCCCGAGCCGCCCGCCCCCGTCGAGCTGCCGGCCGTCGCGGCACTGGTCCGTCGGCTGGGCGGGCTGCCGCTGGCGATCGAGCTGATGGCCGCCCGTGGCCGGATCCTGGACGTCACCGAGCTGCTCGACCGGTACGGCCACCGGGTCCTCGACCTGGCCACGCCCGAGGATCGACCGGGCCGGGACCCGGCGGAGGGCGCGGTGACCCTCCGCGACGCGGTGGCGACCAGCTACCGCCTGTTGGCGCCCGGAGAGCGGGCGGCGCTGCGCCGGCTCTCCGCGTTCGGCAACCGGTGGTCGGTGGAGCTGGCCGAGGAGCTGCTGGCCGACGGCGGCGACCGGGCGGACGCCCTCCCGCTGCTGGACCGGCTGCTCGAACTCGGGCTGCTCAGCGTCCGGGGCACCGGCCCGTTCCGGTTCCGCCTCCTCGACGCGGTACGCGACTTCGCCACCGAGCAGGCCGGCCGCGAGGGGGAGTTGACCCGGATCCGGCGGCGGCACGCCCGGGTCGTCACCGGGCTGGTGGTGCGGACCGCGCCGGATCTGGCGGGCGCGCAGCTGGGCACCGCCGTGCACCTGCTCGACGAGGCGACCAGCGACATCACGTCCGCCCTGGCGCACGCCGCCGGCGACGATCCGATCACCGCGCTGCGGCTGGCGGCCGCGCTGCCGCGGTGGTGGCGGTTCCGGGGGCGGGACGTCTCCGGGCGGCGCTGGCTGCGCCGGCTGCTGGCCGATCCGCGGACCGCCGACGTCGATCCGGCGCTGCGGGCGTGGGCGCTGCTCGGGATGGCCCAGCTGGCCGCCGAGCACGGCGCGGGGGTGGAGGAGCTGCCGTCGGCGCGGGCCGCGTTGGACGTCTTCCGGGATGCCGGCGAGGTGTCCGGGGAACTGGCCGCGCGGTCGGTGCTCTGCGCGCTGCTGCACGCCACCGGCGGCCACGACGAGGCCCGGGAGCACGCCGAGGCGGTGCTGGAGCTGGCCACCCGGCACGGCCGGGTGCGGGACATGGCGGTCGCGCAGAACAATCTGACCTGGCACGACATCCGGTTGGGCGACCTGGCCGGGGCGCGGCGTCGGCTGGCCGCGGTGGACCGGCTGGCCGCCCAGTGCGGGGAGCGGCGGCTGCGGGTGCTCGCCCGCGCCAACCTGGCCGAGGTGGTCCGCCTGGAGGGCCGGTACGCCGACGCGGTGGCGCAGGGCCGGCGGGTGGCGACGGCGCTGGCGGAGCTGGGCGACCCGGGGCACCGCCGCCGGGTGCTGGGCACGGTGGGGTTGGCGCTGGCCCAGGACGGCCGGGTCGTCGAGGCGCTGGAGGTGGTGGTCGAGCTGCGGTCGGGGACGGCCGACTCCCCGGTGCCGGGGCAGCGCCGCCCGCCGCGGGGCGCGGGTGTCTCCGCCGCCCGTCCACGGGAGGACGCGGTGTGCGCGCTCATCGAGGGCTACCTGGCTCTCTACCAGGGTGACCGGGAGCTGGCGGCCGAGTGGTTCGCCGCCGCGGCCGAGGCGGGCGCCGACGGCCAGGACCGGCGGGACGTGGTGGAGGCGCTGGTCGGGCTGGCGGCGAGCACGGCGGACGTGACGGTGCTGGGTCGGCTCGACGAGGCCCGCCGGGCGGGCGGGGTCAGTCTGCTGCCGCAGGAGGAGGCGCTGCTGTACGCGTTGGTGGCACGTCGTACGGCCGGCGCCCGACGGGACGCGACCGACTGAGCGCGGCCCTCGTTCGGCCCGGGACGGCGTCTGCGGGCAGGTAGGCGCGGGGGTGGCGCGAGCGACAAAGCCCCCTGGTGTTGCCCCTCGCTCATCGCTCGCGCCGGCACCCCCCGGTGCGCCCCCGCTGACGGAAGACTATCCGCTCCTGCTGGGCGATTTGGCGGTTTTTGCGGCTAGATGGACCGGGGGTGAGCCGGTTCTGCCGGTCTTTCTGCCGGTAGGCGGCCGGGGCGGCGGATTCCGGTCAGGAGCCGGTGTCGACAGGTCCGTGAGTCGGTGCCGGGTCGGTGCTGCCGGCGGTCGCGCCCGGGTGGACCGCGTCACGGACCCGGCGCAGGCCGTCCAGGAGGGCCTCGAACGCGGCCGGTTCGAGCTGGCCGGTGAACCACTGCTCGATGATCCGCAGGTGCCCCGGGAGGGTCTCGTCCAGCCGGGCCAGGCCGGTGCTGGTGACCACCGCGTAGGAGCTGCGCCGGTCGGAGGGGCACGCCTTGCGGCAGAGCAGGCCGTCGCGTTCCATCCGGTCGACCACCCGGGTCACCCCGCTGGTGGAGAGCGTGGTCTGCGCCGCCAGGTCGGTCATCCGCAACTGCTTGCCGGGTGAGCGGGCGAGGCGGGTCAGCACCTCGAACTCGACCGGCGACAGGCCGTGCTCCTCGAACTGGGTGGCGAACCGGGCGGACAGCCCGGCGGCCGCCTCGTACAGGAGGCCGGTGGCGGTGATCCGGGGGTCGTCGAACACGTTCTGGTCCACGCGCCCATCCTAGCAGTACTTGACAACGGGAATATTGCTGTGCCTATAGTTGCTTAGTCAGTCGTTGGGCTACTAAACAATCTCCCCTGGAGGACAGCACCATGACCAGCAGCACCGAATCGGTTACCCGCAACTGGGAGGGTCTGACCATCCCGGCTGCCGGCACCTACCTGCTGGACGCGGCTCACAAGCGGGTCGGGTTCGTCGCCCGTCACATGATGGTCAGCAAGGTGCGCGGCGAGTTCGCCGACGCGTCGGCCACGATCACCGTGGCGGAGGACCCGATGCAGTCCTCCGTGACCGCGACCATCCAGGCGGCCAGCATCCACACCGCAATGGCCGACCGCGACGCGCACCTGCGCAGCCCGGAGTTCCTGGACGCCGAGGCGTTCCCGACCCTGGAGTACCGCAGCACCGGCGTGAAGTCCCGCTCCGGCAACGAGTTCGTCCTCTCCGGTGAGCTGACCATCAAGGGCGTCACCCGCCCGGTCGACCTCGAGGTCGAGTTCGAGGGTGTTGGCCGCAGCCCGTTCGGGCAGGACATCTTCGGTTTCTCGGCGAGCACCGAGATCGACCGCGAGGAGTTCGGCCTCACCTGGAACGTCGCGCTGGAGACCGGCGGCGTCCTGGTCGGCAAGAAGATCAAGATCGAGATCGAGGGCGAGGCCGTCCGCCAGGCCTGATCCCCCCGTACGAACCGACGGGCCCGCGCTGTCCCATGCGCGGGCCCGTTCGCGTACGCCCGTCGGGTGCGAATTGTCACGACTCCCGCCGCGCCGGCCACCGGTGGTCCGGACTTCCGCTGGGTAGAGATGCCGCCGGGAGCGCACTGCGGGGCCGGACCCCTGGTTCGGACACCCGGACGCTCTTACCGTGGATGTTCACAACGCGCTCCGGAACGGTACGGTTCCGTTGCGCCGCGCGCCGGGAGGACACATGGGCAGGGACGTCGAGCAGGGCGCCTTCTCCCGGGAGGACCGGGTCCGCTACCGGCACAAGGTCCGGCGGTGCCTGGACGTCTTCGCGCTGATGCTGGACGATTTCGGGTTCGACGCCGACCGCCCGATGACCGGACTGGAGATCGAGCTCAACCTGGTCGACCCGGCCGCCGAGCCGGCCATGCGCAACGACCAGATCCTCGCCGACATCGCGGACCCGCTCTTCCAGACCGAGCTGGGGCAGTTCAACCTGGAGCTGAACGCGTCGCCCCGGCTCATCGAGGGCACCGGCTTCGGCGACTACGAGCAGGACCTGCGTAGCAGCCTCAGCCGCGCCGACGAGCGGGCCGCCAAGTCGGACGCCAGGATCGTCATGGTCGGCATCCTGCCCACCCTCACCGAACGCCACCTGGTCGCCGACAACCTCTCCACCAACGAGCGCTACCGGGTGCTCAACGATCAGATCGTCGGCGCCCGGGGCGAGGACATCGAACTGGACATCCGCGGGGTCGAGCGACTGCAGACGCACACCGACTCGATCGCCCCCGAGTCGGCCTGCACGAGCCTCCAGTTCCACCTCCAGGTGGCGCCGGACAGCTTCGCCGACTACTGGAACGCCTCCCAGGCCATCGCCGGCGTCCAGGTCGCGGTCGGCGCCAACTCGCCGTTCCTCTACGGCCGGCAGCTTTGGGCGGAGACCAGGATCGCCCTCTTCGAGCAGGCCACCGACACCCGCCCGGACGAGCTCAAGGCCCAGGGCGTACGCCCCCGGGTCTGGTTCGGCGAACGCTGGATCACCTCGATCTTCGACCTCTTCGAGGAGAACGTCCGGTACTTCCCGCCGCTGCTGCCGATCTGCGAGGACGAGGACCCGGTCGAGGTGCTGCACGCCGGCGGGGTGCCCGAGCTGAGCGAGCTGCGGCTGCACAACGGGACCGTCTACCGCTGGAACCGGCCGGTCTACGACATCATGAACGGCCGCCCGCACCTTCGGGTGGAGAACCGGGTACTGCCGGCCGGTCCGACCGTGGTGGACATGCTCGCCAACGCCGCCTTCTACTTCGGGCTGGCCCGCGGGCTGGCCGAGTCGGACCGGCCGATCTGGAGCCAGCTCACCTTCAGCTCCGCCGAGGAGAACTTCCACGCCGCCGCCCGCCGTGGCCTGGACGCCGTGCTGCACTGGCCCCGGCTGGGCGAGGTCCCGGTGGCCAAGCTGGTGCTCGACGTCCTGCTGCCGAAGGCCGCCCAGGGGCTGGACCGGTTCGGCGTCGGCCCGGCCGAGCGGGACCGGCTGCTCGGCGTCATCGAGCAACGTTGCCGTACCGGTCGCAACGGCGCGGTCTGGCAGACCGAGACCGTCTGGGCGGCCGAGCGGCACCGTGGCATGGACCGGGACGCCGCGCTGCACCACATGCTCCAGCGCTACGCCGAGCTGCAACGCGGCAACGAGCCGGTGCACACCTGGCCGATCGACTGACCCGCCGGGTCCGCGCCACGCCGGCTCCCCCGGCGGTACGACCAGCCGCTCGGCGGGATCAGCGGGCGCGGCGGCCGGGTCGGGTCTTCGGGCCGGTGCTCGGCCTGGTCGCCGGGCCGCTCTCCGGCTCGTCGGGTCCGGTGGCCTCCACCGACGCCGGCGGGACGTCCGTCGCCTTCCGAGGGGAGGGGATGCTCGGTCCGGCGGTCGTTGTCCCGGATGGTGCCGCCGAAGAGCCAGGTGTCCCGGTGTCCACCCCGGACGCCGGGTCCGCCTCCGGCGCCGGCTCTCCGGTGCCCGTCGCCGCGTCGGACGTCGTCGACGCCGCGCCCAGTGGCAGGTCGAGGTCCTCCCGGCCGGTGCCGGTCGAGAGGTCGTCCGGCCCGGCGGTGCGCTGCCGTGGCAGGGCCACCCCGGTCGGTGCGGCGTCGCGGCGCTCGGACCGCTGGGCGAGCGCGGCCACCAGCACCGAGCCGCCCACCCCGGCGATCACCGCGTACGGGGCGATCAGGTGCGCCGAGACCTGCTCGGCGGCGAACGCGGCGAGCCTCGGCACGGCCAGCAGGTACGCCACCGCCACGAGCAGCGGGCCGGCCGCGCCGGACGCCGCCGCCCCGATGCGCCGCTCCGGCAGCCGCGCGGTACGCCGAGCGGCCAGCGCGCCGATCACCAGCGCGGAGCCCATCGCGAGGAGCGCCCCCGGCCAGTAGAAGTAGTCCCGGATCCAGAACCGTTCGCTGTCCGCGCTGATCTGCCAGATGCCGAGCTGCGCGCTGGCCAGGCCCCGCCCGGCGAGCACGCTGTCGACCACCGAGACGACGGCGAGCAGCCAGAGCCACGCGGTCGTGGCGATCAGGTTGGTGGCGGCCGCCCGGGAGTGCAGCGCCCAGGTCGCCACCACCACGCCGACCAGCAGTCCGACGGCGGCGTAGCCCGCGGCGACGGTCTGCGGGGAGAAGGTGTCCGGCACCCGCGCCGCGCGGGCCGGTACGGCGACCAGGAGCACCGTGATCAGCGCGCCGACCGCCCCGGCGACGGCCAGGGTGACCTTCCGCAGCGTCCCGCCCGGCTCCTCGTCCTCGCCGCCCCGTTCCCGCAGCCGCTGGGCGCAGACCGCGCCCGCGACCACGGAGGTGGCGGAGATCCAGGTGGCCCAGGCGAGGCTCGCCACCCACGCCGCCTCGACCGTCGCGGCCTCGGCTGGCGTCCAGTCGATGATGCCCAGGCCGTAGCCGAAGCCCAGCTGCGCCGCGCCCGCACCGGCAGCGACGCCGATCGCGGTAGCGACCGATCCTCCCCAGCCCCGTCTGGCCATGCCCGGGAGCGTAGCGTCCCAGGGTCGGCTCGGCGAGTCGTGGCGGGCAGCCGGGACCGGCCGCGGCCGGGGGTTTGGTGGCGGCGGCTACGGTCGCCCCTGATGAGGCGGTGGACGCGATGACGGACGGGTACCCGGAGCGGCAGACCTCACCCGGGCAGGCTGACCCGGGGCCGGACCGGGCCAGGTTGCTGCTCGGCGGTGGCCTCGCGGTGGCGCTGCTGGCCGTGATCGGCGCCAGCGGCGGCTGGATCCTCGCCGGCGGCGACTCCGGTGCGAGCGACCGGCCGGTCGCGGCGGTGACCACCGTGCCGGCCCCGACCGAGGCGACGCCGCCCACCGACGCGCCCCGCACCACGCCCCCGGTGACCCGGACGACCGCGCGGGCCACCCCAGCCGGGCTGACGGTGCCGGAGTTGGTCGGCGTTGATTTCGAGGACGCCCGCCGGCAGTTGCACGAGCGGAAGCTCGGCTGGCGGCTGGTCTTCGGCGCGGGCGCCGGCCGGAACGTCGAGCGCACCTCCCCGGAGCCCGGTACGCCGGTGCGGCGGGGCGTCACCGTCACCCTGTGGGTGGCCGGCCCGGCACCGGCTCTGGCCGTACCGGACCTGGTCGGCGACGACTGCGCAGCCGCCGCCGACGACCTGGTCGAGGCGGGCCTCTACCCGCGCTACCGCACCGGTCGGCGCGGCAGCGTCACCGCGCAGGCTCCGGTCGCCGGCACCCGGGCCCGGTGGAACGACCCGGTCACCCTCGTCTGCGGCGACCCGCCGTCGAGCCCGCCCGCCAGTCCGGCACCGACCCCCTGATCGACGGCTCGCCGCGCTGATCCCCGCCGATGGCCGTCCGGACCGCTAACTTGGATGATCGAGGGCCAGGGCGCCCGCCCCGGTGGGGAAAGGACGTGCCATGAGCGACGACCGCCTGGAACCACCCGCCGGGGACGACGCCGACGCCACCCGCGCGCTGCCACCGAACCGGGGCGACGACGCCGACGCCACCCGCGCGCTGCCGCGGGACGGTGGCGCGGACGACGCCGACGCCACGCGGAGGATGCCGCCGACCGGCGACGCGACCGGCCGGACGGCCCGGGCGGGTGGGGCCGCGGAGCGGCCGGAGTCCGGGGAGGCCGCGACCGCGCGGCAGCAGCCCGTCGACCGGACCGCGCCCCTGCCGGCCGCCTGGTCGGGGCGGGCCGGGGTGCCACCGCCCCGACCGGTGGGCTACCAGGAGGCAAGCACCGAGTGGTACACCGAGGAGCAGGCCGGCCGGCGCTGGTGGATGCCGATCCTGCTGGGCATCCTCGCGCTGTTGCTGATCGCGTTGATCGGGGTGGGCGTCTGGCTGGCGCTGCGGGCCGCGGACCGGGGTCCCGAGCCCTCCCCGTCGCTCACGCCCGGGCCGACCACCGCGCCGGCGACTACCGCCGCGCCGACCTCGGCGGCGCCGAGCACCGAGCCGCCGACCAGCCCGCCCACCACCACGGCGACGGCCCAGGTGCCGATGCCGCTGCTGGTGGGACTCCCGGAGGCGGCCGCCCGGGCGGCCCTCGACCGGCTGGGCGTGGACTACCGGGTGGTGACCCGGCCGTCGGACCGGACGGCCGGCACGGTGATCGAGACCGACCCGCCCGCCGGCGCGCCGGTGGCCGAGGGCGACCACGTCACCGTCGTGGTCGCCGAGGCCGCGGCCCCGACGACCGGCGCCGGCACTCCCACGCCCGCCCCCTCGGCCAGCGCCACGCCCTGACCCTCACCACTGCCGTCGTCTGGTGCCGACCAGGCCGAGCCCGGCCAGCGAGATGGCGAGCCCGAGGAGTCCGGAGTAGAACAGCGACCGGCTGAGGTCGTCCGTCGTCCGTACGCCGGTCGAGCCCGTCGCTCCCTCGGCCACCGCGCCCTGCCCGGCCCCACCGCCGGCCTGGTCCGCACCGGTGCCCGGCGGCACGCCCAGGGCGCCGGCCCCCGGCCGACCGACCCAGCCCGGCTCGTCCGGCTCGTCGGGCGGTGCGGAGCCCTCCCCGACCACGGTGATCTCCGGCGCCGGTACGGGCTCGGTCAGCTGCTGGGTGGAGGAGAGGGCGGGGTGGTTGACCGCGACCGCGAGTGCGGTCGCGGCGCCGAGGAGCGCGAGGAGCCCGAAGGCGTAACCGACACGGGACCGGTGGTGCCGCCGCGCGGCGGGCAGATTGACCATGGCCATCCCAGGTTCAGGGTCCGGGACGCGCGGGGTGGAGACTTCGCCGGGGTGGGCGTACCGATTCTATGGCGGCGGCACGCCGCCCGACCTGGCAATCGCGGTGTCAGCCCACCCGAACCGGGGTCCGGGCGACCGGCCGCCGGGTGCGTACGGTGTGCGGGCGGGGCACCGGCGCGACCTCGGTTTGCATCAGCCCGGAGGACTGCACGAAGATCGACCGCCGGTTGACCGCGTCCCCCGCCGCGTTCAACTCGTAGCCGTCGAGCCACAGCCAGCCGTCGTAGGTGGGCCAGTCGAGCACCCTGATCACCCGGAACATGATGGGTCGAAGGAACTGGACACTCGCCGCGCGAGTCACGTGCAGTACGTCACCGGAGCGGGGAAGCACATCGGCTCCTGGGGAGGGTCGGCCGGCGGGCGAGCCGGCGGAGGCTGATCGGGGGAAAGTTCGGGCCCGGTGTCGGGGTCGTGCCTCGTGGACCGGCTGATCAGGTTTCGGTGCTGGTCGGGCCGTACCCGCGGTGGCGCGCCGCCACCCGACCATCACCCGGCTGCTCCCGGTACCGCTCCCGCCGCCGCAGCCGTCGGGCGTGCAGCGGCGGGGTCCTCACCCCCGGGGCAGGTCTCATCACGCCAGCTCGGGCCGGCTCACGCTCCCTCGACCGCCGACCGGTGGGAGCACCACGCCGGGAGATCAAGCGGAGACGGTGAGTAACCCGTGCCATACCGACAGAGTGCATCAGCGGCGTGCTTCATGCAAGTTGCACCGCGACTTTTGCCGATACGGGAGCAGGACACGTGAACGACATGCTTGATGACCTCGCCATCGGGGCGGCACACTGGACGCCGGTTTCGCCCGTCGCGGCCGGTCGATGACCGGCACCACCCCTGCCGCGAACGATCGCCCGCCGTACCACGGTCGCGCCCCCGGCGGGGGTCGAACCGGGCGTGATCGACCGGAGGTGGCCGGGTGAGCGCGAGGGGCCGGGGTTCCCGCACCACGACCCGCGGAGCGGCGTCGTGAGCGAGCGGCGCAGCCCCACCATCCGGCGTCGTCGCCTGGGGGCGGAACTCCGCCGCCAGCGGGAGTCCGTCGGCATCACCATCGAGACGGTCGCCGAGCAGCTCGAGTGCTCGGCCTCCAAGATCTCCCGGATCGAGACCGGCCACACCACCGCCACCCCGCGCGATGTGCGGGACATGCTCCGGATCTACGGGGTGGTCGGCGCCGAGAGCGACGAGCTGGTGCAGATCGCCCGGGAGGCCCGGCAGAAGGGCTGGTGGCACCCGTACAGCACGGTGCTGGTCGGGGCGTACGTGGGGCTGGAGGCGGCGGCCAGCTCGATCCGGGCGTACGAGCAACAGGTGGTGCCGGGCCTGCTGGAGACCGAGGAGTACGCGGGGGCGATGATCCGGGCCGCCCGGCCCGACTTCACCGCCGACCAGGTCCACCAGCGGGTGCGTGTCCGTCTGGGTCGTCAGTCGTTGTTGACCCAGGACGATCCGGTCGATCTGTGGGTGGTGCTCGATGAGGCGGTGCTGAGCCGGCCGGTGGGCGGCGACGCGGTGATGCGTGGCCAGCTCAAGCGGCTGGTGGAGGTGGCCGAACTGCCGAACGTGACGTTGCAGGTCCTGCCCTTCGAGGTGGGCGCGCACGCCGGCATGGACGGGACCTTCACGATCCTCAGCTTCCCCGAACCGAGTGATCCCGATGTCGTGTACGCGGAGAACGCCACGGGTGGGCTCTTCCTGGAGAAGAGCGACGAACTGCAGAAGTACAGCTTCATCTTCGATCACATCCGAGCAGCGGCCATCCGCCCGGAGGAATCCATCGCACACATCGCAAAACTGGCAGAGGAGCCACTGTGGAAATGGCGACCAAGGAGTTCCCCGTGGACCTGACGCAGGCGACCTGGTTCAAGAGCTCGAAGAGCGGTCCGAACTGTGACAACTGCGTGGAGGTCGCGTACGTGACCGGGGTGGTCGGCGTCCGGGACTCGAAGGACAAGACGGGCCCAGCCCTGGTCTTCGCCCCTGGTGACTGGCACGCCTTCGTCACGGGTGCCAGGGACGGTGTGTTCGCCCGGGCCTGACCCGGCGACCCCGACTTGGAAAGCGTGGTCCCGCCCGGCGACGTCGCCGGGCGGGACCATTCCGTCCATTCAGGCGCCGTGCACGCCGCCGGCGCGGCTCACCCGTCGCCACAGCCGCTCCGCCTCGTTGAACCGCACGGATCGGCAACCGAGCGAGGCAGGCGAGACGGATGACGACGATCGGTTCAGAGAATCTCGGCAACGGCCCGGGCAAGCCGGAGCGGTTCGGCGGCAAGTACCGCGGGGCGCGCCGGGACACCGTGCTCACCGAGGTGGTCTCCGCCGACAACGACCTGGGCGGCCGGGACGCCGCGCCACCGGAGCAGGCCGGCCCGCCGCTGTCCCTGCCGTCGCTGGACCCGAACCCGCTCACCGAGCCGTCGTTCCCGCCCACCGGCTGGCCGCCGGAGCCCGCCGAGTCCCTGGTGGACCACCCCCTGCTGCGCGGGCTGCTGATGGAGCTGCCCCCGAAGGGCAGCGTCCCGCCGCCCGGCTGGCTGGACCGCTGGTTCGAGGCGACCCGGGCGATCCTCGAACTGCTATACGTGCAGGGGGCCGGCCGCTCGCGGTGAGGCGACGGCCGCCGGCATCGCCCGCTCGGCGAGCCGGTTGTGCCGCAGCGCGTGGCGTACCCCGATCGCGGCGATCCCCAGCGTGCCGACGGTGACGGCGGCGCCGGTCGGGCCAGCGCCGGTGAAGAGGTCCAGGCCCGCGGCCGAGACCACCGCCGGGACGGTCGCCAGGGCGGTGACCTGCAGCGGCAGCCCGACCAGCGGGTGCGCCGCGGCGGCCCGCAGGCCGTGCGGGGCGGGGGTCTCCGGCGCCCGGGCGAACGCCCCCGCGCCGGCCCGCAACCGCCGGACCCGCCGGACTGTGCAGACCGCGACCACCAGCGCCGGGGCCGCCGCGAGAGCGAGACCGGCGCCGGCCCGGTCGAGCCGCGTGTCGCCCGCGCTCTGCAGGCCCGCGAGCAGCACCGTGGTCGTCAGCGCCAGGCCGGTCAGGGTCAGGGCGGACAACCATCCGGTACGCCGGCGGAGCGCGCGGGCGCGGTCCAGCCGGGGCAGTCCGTCCGCGACGACGCCGGCGGCCACCCAGACGGCGGCGACCGGGAGCAGCACGATGAGATGGTCAGCCATGCCGTCAGCCTGGCCCAGTTCGACGTCCACCGAATCCAGGCCCACCCCCGGTCCGCCCCGTATGTCGTCCCGTAGGGGGCATCCCACCGGTGCTATTGCGGATTCGGCATGTTCCCGCCGACCTGGCTTCCGGCCTAGCCTCATCTCGACACCGCGCGAGCGGTCCGAAGCCAACCTTCCCACCGGCGTCCGGCGGTCACCCCCACGGGTGACCGCCGCACGTCGTGCCGGGGATCAGACGGCGAAGCTGGCCGGGCGGTCGGTGGCCGGCGGCGGCGGGGTGGCCTTCCACAGGCCGGTCTTCTGCGCGGCCAGGCGGGCCAGGTAGGCCGGGTTGAGGATGACGTACCGACGCCAGAGCCGCATCGGCTCCAGGCCGAGCCGCCAGAACCACTCCAGCCCGGCGCGCTGCATCCACGGCGGCGGGTTGCGCAGCAGGCCGGCGTGGTAGTCGAAGGCCGCGCCGACCGCCATCAGCGGCATGTCCAGCAGCGGCCGCATCGCGTACGCGAAGACCTCCTGCCGGGGGCAGCCCAGCCCGACCAGGACGAGCCGGGCACCGCTGGCCCGGATCCGGTCGGCGATCTCGGCGTCCTCGCCGGGCTGCGCCTGGCGGAACTTCGACGGCTCGACGCCGGCGATCTTCAGCGCCGGGAACTTCTCCTCCAGCGCCGGGATCAGCCGGGCCAGGGTCTCCTCGGTGGAGCCGTACAGGTAGACCGGCAGCCCTTCGTCAGCGCAGCGGGCGAGCACCCGGAGGGTGAGCTCCGGGCCGTACACCCGGTCGGTGAGGGCCGCGCCGTGCAGCAGGTTGAGCGCCCAGCGGACCGGCTGGCCGTCGGGGGTGACCACGTCGAACGAGTTGAGCCGGGCGTTGTGCGCCGGGTCGAGCACCCCGGTCATCACGCCGTGCACGGCCAGCGCGGTCAGCGCCAGCGGGCGGCGCTCCCGCGCCGCGGTGACGACCGCCTCGGTGGCCGCGGCGTAGTCGGTGGCGTCGACCAGCACGCCGAGCACGTTCCGCTTGGTGCCGGTGGTCATGCCTGCGGCACCCACTTGTCCACGTTGGCCTCGTAGATCTCGCGCGCGATCATCGGCACGTCGTAGACCTGCTTCCAGTCCGGGTAGTCGGCCTGGAACGCCTCGTTCGAGCCGATCCACCACTTGTGGTCGCCGATCCGGTTCGCATCGACGTACTCGGTGATCATCTCCTGGCCGGTGATCTGCTCGGCCAGCGCGAACGCCTCCCGGTTGGAGGTGTTGGAGTGCCGGCCGCCGCCCAGGTTGTAGACCGCCGCGGAGCGCGGGTTGCGGAAGAACGCCTCGAACGCGGAGACCACGTCCGAGCTGTGGATAGCATCGCGGACCTGCTTGCCCTGGTAGCCGAAGATCTTGTACGTCCGGCGCTCCATGTTCGCCCGCATCACGTAGCCGAGGAAGCCGTGCAGCTCGGTGGCCGAGTGCGCCGGGCCGGTCAGCGTGCCGCCCCGGAAGCAGGCGGTCTTCATGCCGAAGTAGCGGCCGTACTCCTGCACCATCACGTCGGCGGCGACCTTGGAGGCGCCGAAGACCGAGTGCAGGCAGGCGTCGATCGACATGTCCTCGCGGATGCCCTGCTCGTACGGGTGCCCCGGCTCGATCTCCCAGCGCGTCTCCAGCTCCACCAGGGGGAGGCTGTTCGGCCGGTCGCCGTAGACCTTGTTGGTCGAGCAGTGGATCACCGGCGCCTCGATGCAGTGCTCGCGGACGTTCTGCAGCACGTTGAGGGTGCCGCCGGCGTTGACGTCGAAGTCGGTGAACGGGTCGCGGACGGCCCAGTCGTGCGACGGCTGCGCGGCGGTGTGGATCACCACGGCGATGTCGCGGCCGTAGCGGGCGAAGAGCTTCGTCAGCGCGTCCCGGTCCCGGATGTCGATGCTGTGGTGCGAGTAGGCGGCACCCAGCTCGTCGGTCAACCGGCGGACGTTCCAGGCGGTCGACGCCTCGGCGCCGAAGAACTCCTGCCGCATGTCGTTGTCGATGCCGACCACGTCGAGCCCCAGGCCGGCGAAGTGCCGGACCGCCTCGGAGCCGATCAGACCGCCCGAGCCGGTCACCAACGCGACAGTCACACGCCACTCCTGGTCAGTAGGAGGCAGGGAAACCATCGGAGCATAGCGTGACGTCCGGCACGCCCCGATACGACGCGAGGGCCCCGCAAGTTGCGAAGCCCTCGTGATGGTGGGGAAGGGGGGAGTTGAACCCCCACGTCCTTTCGGACACACGGACCTGAACCGTGCGCGTCTGCCATTCCGCCACTTCCCCGTGGCTTGACCTGCAACACCGTATCCCATCGCGGTCCCGCATCCTGCGGCGGGTGCCCGGACATATTACGCTGTCACCGGTCATCGCCACGAGCGATCACCGCTCGTGGCGGACGAAACTGTAGCACGACCCGAGGGGTCCGTTCGAACGGACCGCCGGCGGCCGGCCGAGCGGCATGTGAGCTGCGAGGGCGGTGTCCAGATACCATCATTGCCTCGGGACCCGAGGAGGAGCCGGTGAGCGTGCTGCAACGCTTCGAGAAGCGTCTGGAAGGCCTGGTAGAGGGAGCCTTCGCCAAGGTCTTCAAGGGGGTTGTCCACCCCGTGGAGATCCTCAACGCCATGCAGCGGGAGGCCGAGGCGCACAAGGCGATCCTGGCCGGTGGGCGCACGTTGGTGCCCAACCGCTACGTGATCGATCTCTCGCCGTACGACCACAGCAGGCTGGCGCCGTACGCCGCCGCACTGGCCCAGGAGCTGGCCCAGTCGCAGGCGGAGTTCATCGGCGAGCAGGCCTGGACGGTCTACGGCGACGTGATCGTCGAGATCGAGCGCGGCGAGGGGCTGGACACCGGCATGTTCCGGGTCACCGCCGAGGTCTACACCGGCGGCGACGTCGCCCCGGTCTCCGCGCCCGGCGGCTACGACGCCGGCCCGCCGGCGTACCCGGCGTACGACCAGGGCGGCGGCTACGGCCCCCCGCCCGGCCAGGGCGGCGGTCGCAACGTGCGGCTGGTCTCCGGCGACGGTCGCACCTACCCGCTCCAGATGGGTTCGACGGTGATCGGCCG
Organism: Micromonospora sp. NBC_00898; assembly: GCF_045207895.1. Taxonomy (NCBI): domain Bacteria; kingdom Bacillati; phylum Actinomycetota; class Actinomycetes; order Micromonosporales; family Micromonosporaceae; genus Micromonospora; species Micromonospora sp. NBC_00898. Next base: position 5,890,716 of record NZ_CP108775.1, on the reverse strand, counting down.
CGGTGACCAGGCCAACCTGCGCCTGCCCGACGTCGGGATCTCCCGGCGACACGCCCGGCTGGACTTCGACGGCGGCCAGGTCGTGCTGACCGACCTCGGTTCCACCAACGGCACGATGGTCAACGGCCAGCGCGTCTCCGCCGTCGCCCTCAACCCCGGCGACATGATCCAGCTTGGCACGACCACCCTGACCTTCCGCGTGGACGGCTGACCCGCCTTGCCGGAACTCGTCATCACCGTCGCCCGGTTCGGGTTCCTCATCCTGCTGTGGATCTTCGTCTTCACGGTGGTCGGCGTCATCCGCCGGGACCTGTTCGCCGGGGCCCGGTCGGGTCGGTTGGTGGCCGCGCCGCGCGCGGTCGGCGCCTCGACCGGGCAGGCGGCGAAGCCGGCGAAGGTGAAGCGGGGCAGGGCCGCCCACCAGCTGATCGTCACCGCCGGCCAGCTGGCCGGCACCCGGATCACCCTCGGTGAGGCCCAGATCACCATCGGGCGCGCCGAGGACTCCACGCTGGTGATCACCGACGACTACGCGTCCGCGCGGCACGCCCGGCTCATGCCGCGCGACGGGCAGTGGTTCGTCGAGGATCTCGGCTCGACTAACGGCACCTATCTGGATCGCGCTAAGGTCACCGGACCAACCCCCGTCCCCCTCGGCGTGCCGATCCGGATCGGCCGCACTTCTCTCGAATTACGGCCATGACTCTGACCCTGCGCTATGCGGCCCACAGCGACCGCGGTCTGATCCGAGACGGTAACCAGGATTCCGTCTACGCCGGGCCGCGGCTCCTCGCCGTCGCCGACGGCATGGGCGGTATGGCCGCCGGTGACGTCGCCAGCAACATCGTCATCGGTGCCATGGCGCCCCTCGACGAGGACGTCCCAGGTGACGCCCTCGTCGACGCGTTGCGTTCGGCCGTGGGCACCGCCAACCAACAACTCCGCGACACCGTGGACGCCAACCCGCAGCTGGAGGGGATGGGCACCACGCTCACCGCCACCCTCTTCTCGGGCAGCAAGCTCGGCATGGTCCACATCGGTGACTCGCGGGCCTACCTTCTGCGCAACGGCGAGTTCGCGCAGATCACCAAGGACGACACGTACGTCCAGATGCTCGTCGACGAGGGCCGGATCAGCGCCGAGGAGGCGAGCAGCCACCCCCAGCGCTCGCTGCTCACCCGCGCGCTGGACGGCCGCGACATCGACCCGGAGTACAGCGTCCGCCAGGTGCTCCCCGGCGACCGGTACCTGATCTGCAGCGACGGGCTCTCCGGCGTGGTCAGCGCGGACACCATCGGCGACACCATGCGGGAGTACACCGACCCGCAGCAGTGCGTCGAGCGCCTGGTGCAGCTCGCGCTGCGCGGCGGCGGTCCGGACAACATCACGGTGATCATCGCGGACGCCACCGACCAGGACATCGTCGAGGCGTCCCCGATCGTCGGCGGCGCCGCGGCCCGGGACCGGGGCATGGCCACCTCGGCCGACGTCTCCACCCCGGCGGCCCGCGCCTCGGCCCTGTCCGCCCCGCGCCCACCGGCCCCCGAGGAGCCGGCGGACAACCGGGACGACGAGCCGGAAGGGCGCCGGCACCGCCCGCTGCGCAGCGCGGCGATGCTGCTCGCGCTGCTGGTCATCCTCGGCGGCGGCCTGTTCGCCGGGTGGAGCTACACCCAGCGGCAGTACTACGTCGGCGCCACCGAGGAGGGGCAGCTCGCCGTCTTCCGCGGCGTGCCCGGCCAGATCGCCGGCCTCGACCTGTCCAGCGTGCACTCCACCAGCGGCGCCAAGCTGGACGACCTCACGCTCGCCGCGCAGGAGCAGGTCAAGCAGGGCATCCAGGCCAAGAGCGAGCCGGACGCGCAGCGTCGGCTGGCCGAGCTGACCAGCGACGACCCGGCGAACCCGAACCTCAAGCCGATCTGCCCGCCGAGCCCGTCGGCCGGCGCGGTCACGCCGACGCCGACCGGCACCGCCTCGGCGGTGGCCCCGGCCGTCAGCGCCACCGGCCGGCCGCCGGTCACCCCCACAGTCGCGCCGACCACCACGCCCGACGCCGTCCCCTCCGACACCCTCCCGCCGGCCGACCCGGCGGGCTGCCGGTCGCCGGAGTGAGCGTCGGCTCGACACCGAGGACTCATCCGTGACCGCAGCCGCCGTACCGGCAGCCTCGCCCGCCTCGACGGGCGAGCAGCCCGGCGTACGCCTGGCCCGGTCCCGGCGCAACGCCGAGCTGTCGCTGCTGCTGCTCGCCATGGTCCTGGTGGCGGCGTACTCGGCGACGGTCGAGGCGAACGTGCTGGACACGGTCACCCCGGACTTCTGGATGCCGGCCGCCGCGCTGGGGCTGGTCTTCCTCGGCCTGCACCTGGTGATCCGGTGGCTGGCGCCGTTCGCCGACCCGGCGCTGCTGCCGGCGGTCGCCCTGCTCAACGGCATCGGCGTGGGCTTCCTGCGCCGGTACGACCTGGCCAAGGCGGCCCCGGTGGACCGGGAGACGCTGGCGATCTTCGCCGGTACGGGTGGCCGGCAGCTCGCCTGGACGCTCGCAGCGGTGGTCCTCGCCGCCGGCCTGCTGGCGATCTTGCGGGACCACCGCTCGTTGTCCCGGTACGCGTACACCCTGGGCCTGGCCGGCATCGTGCTGGTGATGATCCCGGCGGTGCTGCCCGCCCGGTTCTCCGAGATCAACAACGCCAAGCTGTGGATCCGGATCGGCGGCTTCTCGATCCAGCCGGGTGAATTCGCCAAGCTCGCCCTGCTCGCCTTCTTCGCGTACTACCTGGTCCGCAAGCGTGAGGTGTTGTCGCTGGCCAGCCGGCGGGTGCTCGGCATCGACTTCCCGCGCGGGCGGGACCTCGGCCCGGTTCTCGTGGTCTGGATGATCAGCCTGCTGGTGCTGGTCTTCGAGAAGGACCTGGGCACCTCGCTGCTCTACTTCGGCATGTTCGTGGTGACGCTCTACATCGCCACCGAACGGGTCAGTTGGCTGCTCATCGGTCTGATCCTCTTCTTCGGCGGCGCCTACCTGGCGTACGTGCTGGGCAGCACGGTCGGGGGTCCGTTCCTCAACTTCTACGACCGGGCGCAGATCTGGCTGGACCCCTTCGCCGAGCCGTACGACCGGGGCTACCAGCTGGTGCAGGGCCTGCTCACGCTGGGCACCGGTGGCCTCTTCGGCGCCGGCCCGGGCGGCGGCCAGCCGACCCTTTTGCCCGAGGTGCAGACCGACTTCATCTTCGCCGGCATCGGTGAGGAGATCGGCCTCTTCGGCCTCTCCGCGCTGCTCGTGGTCTATCTGCTGGTCGTCGAGCGGGGCCTGCGGGCGGCGCTGGCGGTGCGGGACTCGTTCGGCAAGCTGCTCGCCGGCGGTCTCGCCTTCACCCTGGGCCTGCAGGTCTTCGTGATCGTCGGCGGGATCAGCAAGCTCATCCCGCTGACCGGCCAGACCACCCCGTTCCTCTCCGCCGGCGGCTCGTCGCTGATGGCGAACTGGCTGCTCATCGCGGTCCTGCTCCGCGTGTCCGACGGTGCGCGCCGGCCGGTCACCGGCGGCGGCCCGGCGGCCCGCCCGTCCGGCGGCCCGCCCGAGCAGCTGCACGGTGCCCCCACGGAGGTGATCCGGCCGTGAACGCACCCCTGCGTCGCGTCGGCGTGGTCGTCATGATCCTTTTCGGCCTGCTCTTCGCGAACCTCAACTGGATTCAGGCCTACAAGGCCGACGCCTACCGCAACAGCGACTACAACGGCCGGGTCCAGGTGGCCGAGTACGAGCGCAAGCGCGGCAACATCGAGGTCGGTGGCACCGCGTACGCCCTGAGCAAGGAGACCGGCGGCAAGCTGAGGTTCCTGCGCACCTACCCGGGCGGGGAGACGTACGCGCACGTGCTCGGTTACAAGCCGGTCAACCTCGCCGAGACCGGCATCGAGCGCACCGAGAACGACTTCCTCGCCGGCACCAGCGACCAGCTGATCGCCAACCGGGTGAAGGACATGTTCACCGGGGACGAGACCGGCGGCGGCAACGTGCTGCTCACCCTCTCCAAGCGGGCCCAGGACACGGCGTTCAAGCAGCTCCAGGACAACCAGGTCGGGGCGAAGCGGGGCGCGGCCATCGCGATCGACCCCCGGACCGGGGCGGTGCAGGCGCTGGTGTCGATGCCGAGCTTCGATCCGAGCCCGCTGGCCAGCCACGACACCAACGAGGCGGCGGCGGCGTACAACCGGCTGGAGCAGGACCCGGACAAGCCGCTGGCCAACCGGGCCCTGTCGGAGACGCTGCCGCCCGGCTCCACCTTCAAGATCGTGGTGGCCGCCGCCGCGCTGGAGAATGGCCTCAGCAAGGAGACCAGGATTCCGGCCGGGCAGAGCTGGACCCCGCCGACGTCCGGCCAGCCGATCAAGAACGCGGCGGACTCGATCTGCCCGCAGGACCAGGTGACGCTGATCCAGGCGGTCACCGAGTCCTGCAACACCGGCTTCGCCCAGCTCGGTGTGAAGCTGGGCGCGGACAAGGTCAAGGAGAAGGCTCGCCAGTTCGGCTTCGAGCAGGGCGACCTGACCGTCGGGCAGCTCAACGAGGGCGGCCTGCCCGTCGCGGCCAGCCGCACCGGCGACATGACCGCTCCGGGCGGGGCCACCGACCCGGCAGCCCTGGCCCAGTCCTCCATCGGTCAGCGCGACGTACGGATGACCCCGCTCCAGGGCGCGCTGGTCGCCGCCTCGGTCGCCAACGGCGGCAGCCAGATGCGTCCTTACCTGGTCAAGCAGTTGCTCGCCCCGGACCGCACGACCAGCTACTACACCGCCAAGCCGCGCGAGCTGCGCCGGCCGGTCAGCGGCCAGGTCGCGAACGACCTGCGGGACATGATGGTCAGCGTGGTCCAGAACGGCACCGGCAAATCGGCCGCCATCAACGGCTACACAGTCGGCGGCAAGACCGGCACCGCGCAGTCCGGGCCGAACACGCCCGACCATGGCTGGTTCATCGGCTTCGCGCTGGACAAGAACGGGAACCCGGTCTCTGCGGTCTGTGTCGAGCTGGAGCAGGCGGGCAGCGGCGGCAGCCATGAGGCCGCCCGGATCGCCGGCAAGATCATGCAGGCGGCCATCGCCGATTCCGGGGGCCGCTGACATGCTCAGCCCCGGCGTCCAGCTCGGCAACCGCTACCGCCTCGACGAGCGGATCGCCAGCGGTGGCATGGGCGACGTCTGGCGCGGCACCGACCAGGTGCTGGGCCGTACGGTCGCGGTGAAGAGCCTGCTCCCGGCGCTGCTCGACGAGCCCGGCTTCGCCGAGCGGTTCCGCGGCGAGGCCCGCACCATGGCCACCATCAACCACCCCGGCGTGGTCGACGTCTACGACTTCGGCAGCGACCAGCACATCGCCTTCCTGGTGATGGAGTACGTCGAGGGTGACGCCCTCGCCGCCACGCTGAGCCGGGTCGGCCGGCTCACCCCGGCCCGGACGATGGCCCTGCTGGCGCAGGCCGCCGACGCGCTGCACGCCGCGCACGAGAAGGGCATCGTGCACCGCGACGTGAAGCCCGGCAACCTGCTGGTCCGGCCGAACGGCACGCTGGTGCTCACCGACTTCGGCATTGCCCGCTCCGACCTGGTCGGCCAGCTCACCGCGGCCGGCTCGGTGCTCGGCACCGCCTCCTACATCTCGCCCGAGCAGGCCACCGGCGCGGTCGCCACGCCCGCGTCCGACGTGTACGCGCTCGGCGTGGTCGCGTACCAGTGCCTCGCCGGTCGACGCCCCTTCGAGGGGGACAATCCCCTCGAGATCGCCATGAAGCACGTCCGCGAGGCGCCCCGACCGCTGCCCAGCGACATCCCGCCGCAGGTCAAGGCGATCGTGGAGCGGGCCCTGGCGAAGGATCCGACGGCCCGCTGGCCGAGCGCCGCCGCGCTGGCCGGCGTCGCCCGGCAGGCCAAGCTGGCGCTGTCGCAACAGGCGCGTACCGGCGCGGGTCCGATCTCCGGCGTGCCGTCGTCGCCGGCCGCGCCGTCGGCCCGCGCCCAGGTGCCCGCCGCGGCCCGGCAGCAGCCCCGCCCGCCCGCAGTCGCGCCGCGCCCGCCGGTCGCCGCCCGACCGGCGGCGGCGCCGGTCGCGCCGCGCGGGGCGGCGCCGGTTCCCCAGCCCCGCCAGCACAATCCCCTCGGGTACGCCCGGCCGGCCGCCCCGGCTCCGCCGTTGCCGGCGCCCCGGCGGTCCCGGGCCGGCCTGTGGTGGACCGCCATCCTGGTGGCCGTGCTGGTCCTGCTCTGCTCCGGCGTGATTTCCTACAACTACCGGAAGGGCGCGGCGTCCGGTGACACCGGCGTGCCCGCTCCGGTGAGCGTGACCTCCGGCGCGGTGCGGGCCCACGGGGCCGACGATCCGGTCCGGACGTCGTACCGTTCTGGGGTACGGCTCCAGCCCGGTGGCGGCGAGACGACGACGAGCGAAGGACGAGAGACGCGATGACAGCGCAGGCCCGCCTGCTCGGTGGCAGGTACCAGGTCGGCGAGCTGCTCGGCTACGGCGGCATGGCGGAGGTGCACCGCGGTCGCGATCTCCGGCTCGGTCGGGATGTCGCGATCAAGATGCTCCGGACCGACCTCGCCCGGGACGCCACATTCCAGATGCGGTTCCGCCGGGAGGCGCAGAACGCCGCCTCGCTCAACCACCCGGCCATCGTCGCCGTATACGACACCGGCGAGGAGACCGCGCCGACCGGCGAGACGCTGCCGTTCATCGTGATGGAGTTCGTCAACGGACGGACCCTCAAGGAGGTCCTCGGCGTCGAGGGGCGGCTCCAGCCGCGCCGGGCGCTGGAGATCTGCGCCGACATGTGCGCGGCGCTGGAGTTCAGCCACCGGCACGGCATCATCCACCGGGACATCAAGCCGGGCAACGTGATGCTCACCCAGACCGGCCAGGTCAAGGTGATGGACTTCGGCATCGCCCGGGCGCTGGCCAGCGGCGCCACCACGATGACCCAGACCAGTGCGGTCATCGGCACCGCGCAGTACCTCTCCCCCGAGCAGGCGCGCGGCGAGGCGGTCGACGCCCGCTCCGACGTGTACGCCGCCGGCTGCGTGCTGTTCGAGCTGCTCTGCGGCCACCCGCCGTTCGTCGGCGACAGCCCGGTCAGCGTCGCGTACCAGCACGTCCGGGAGGCACCGCCCACGCCGAGCGACATCAACCCGGACGTCAACCCGGCGGTCGACGCGATCGTGCTCAAGGCGCTGTCGAAGAACCCGCTCAACCGGTACCAGAGCGCCGGCGAGATGCGGGCCGACCTGCTGCGGGCGGCCGCCGGCCGGCCGGTGCTGGCCACCCCGGTGCTGCGCGAGGACGAGACCGCCCCGATGGCCCCGGCCGCGGGGGGCTACCCGACCCAGGTGATGGGGCCGCAGAACCGACAGGTCCCGGCCCGGGTCGGCGACCCGGGCAAGCGCAAGAGCTCGTCCTGGGTGATCGCCACCTTCGCCGCGCTCGGCGTGCTCGCCGTGATCGCCCTGGGTGCCGCCCTCCTGCTCAAGGGCGGCAACGACAAGGTCACCGTCCCGGACCTGAAGGGCCAGCCGGAGGCCGTCGCCCGGGCCCAGATCCAGCGGGCGGGCCTGACCCCGGTGCTCGGTGATCCGGTGCTCAACAACACCTGCGAGAAGGGCACGGTGGTCGAGCAGAATCCGCCGGCAAATTCGCCGTTGGAGAAGACCCGGAACGTGACCATCCAGGTCTGCGGCGGCAAGAAGGAGGTCACTATCCCTCCTGGCCTGAAAGACTCCACGTTCACGAACGTCAAGGCGCAGCTTGAGGGTCTGGGCCTCACGGTCGACGACAGCCAGGTCGACAGCGGCCTGCCGGAGGGGACGGTCGTCGAGGTCGACCCGAAGGAAGGTAGCCAGGTGGCCCCCGGCAGCACCGTCAAGGTGAAGGTGTCGCGGGGCAACGTCAATGAGGTGCCCAACGTCCGCGGCTACACCAAGGATCTGGCCATCCAGCGGCTGACGGATTCTGGCTACAAGGTGCGGGTCCGGGACGGCGTCGAGGTGCCGGCGGACCAGGCCGGTAAGGTGAGCGATCAGAATCCGAAGGCTGGCACCAAGCTGGCGCGGGGCAAGACCGTCACGATCGAGGTCGACATCCCGGAGCCCACGCCGACCGAGACGCCGAGTGGCACCCCGACGACCCCGGACCCGTCCGGCTCGCCGACGGGCGGTGGCGGTGGCGGATTCCCGTTCCCCACGTCGCCGCCGGCGCGCCTGTCGACCTACTGACCAGCTTGATCACGAGCCGGGACAGCGCCGGATCGACGAGGTTGCGGTGACCGGGCGGGCGGACGCGGCTCAGGCGGCGGCGAAGGCGGCCCGGCGGCGGGCGTCGACCTCGGCGGCCAGCTCCGGAGCGCGCTCCAGCGCCTCCGGGTAGCCGCAGACGGCCAGCCAGTTCGCCAGCATGAGGTGCCCGCCCTGGGTCAGCACCGACTCGGGGTGGAACTGGACGCCCTCGATCGGCAGCGTCCGGTGCCGCATCGCCATCACCACGCCGGACTGCGTCGTGCCGGTGACCTCCAGCTCGTCCGGCAGCGTCTCGGGCAGCACGGCGAGCGAGTGGTACCGGGTCGCGGTGAACGGGTCCGGCAGCCCGGCGAGCACGCCGACCCCGGAGTGGCGCACCTCGGAGGTCTTGCCGTGCAGCAGCTCGGGTGCCCGGGTGACGGTCGCGCCGAACGCCTCGCCGATGGCCTGGTGACCGAGGCAGACGCCGAAGAGGGGCAGTTTGCCGGCGTACTCCCGGATGACGTCCAGGCAGATGCCGGCGCGGTCGGGGCTGCCCGGCCCGGGGGAGAGCAGGACGCCCGCCGCGCCGACCCGGCCGACCTCGGCGACGTCGATCTCGTCGTTGCGCCGGACCTCACAGTCGACGCCGAGCTGGCCGAGGTACTGCACCAGGTTGAAGACGAACGAGTCGTAGTTGTCGATCACCAGGACGCGCATCGGCTCACCTGTTCGGGGTGGAAGGCGGGGTGTTGTTCGATTCGGTGCTGTACGGCAGTTCCTCGTCGGTGGGCGCGCTGCTGGGCACGGTGAGGCCGCCCTCCTGGCCCCCGGTGTCACCGGACTCCTGGGTGACCTGGACGTCGTCGAAGGGGAGCAGCGGCTCCGCCCACGGGAACACCACGAACCAGAGCAGCGCCACCGTCGCGGCGGCGAGCAGCACCGAGCCGACCAGCTTGCCGGCCAGCCCGAACGGGAGCTTGCGCCAGATCCACGCGTACATCGTCAGCCTCCCAGCTCCGCCGGGGGTCCCGCCGACTTGGCCTGCGCGTGGTCCAGCCGGGCGTGGATGATCAGGCGCTGGTAGTTGTCGAACTTGGGGTTGCAGGTGGTCAGGGTGAGCAGCTTCTCGGTCGGCACGGCGTTCGGCTTCATCGGCACCGGCGCCACCACCTCGACCTGGGACGGCTTGACGACGTGGCTCTGGTAGACCTTGTAGATGTACCACTCGGTCTTGCCCTCGACCACGATGTCGTCGCCGGTCCTCAGCTCGTCCAGTCGCCAGAAGGTGGCCCGGATGCGGTGCCCCGCGACGGCGAAGTTGCCTACCTCGCCGGGGAGCGCGCTCTTCGGGTAGTGGCCCGGGGCGTACCGGATGTCGTCGGGGGTGACCCCCTCGACCACCACCCAGTGCTTGTCGAACTTGGGGATGTAGAGCCCAGCGATCGGCTTGCCCTCCCCCGGGGGCGTCGGCTTCTGGGTGGGCCCGGTCGTCGGCGCGACCGTCGGGCCCCACGCCTGGGTCAGCTGACTGTTCAGGTCGCTCTGGTGGGCGTCGACTATGACCGATTTGCCCCAGATCTCGTAGCCAGCGAAGAGCAGCACCACCAGGCCGAAGGTGATCAGCACCTCGCCGGTGAGCCGCACGCCGGACCGCAGCCGGGATGCGAAGGAGGGTCGGGTCAGCTCGGAGTAGACGCTCTTGTAACCCTTGTCGAGCTGCTCCGGGCGGAGCTGCACGACCCGTTCGCCACGGCGCGGGCGCGGCGGTTCGGCCGGGCTGTCGGCCTCGCCGTCGGAGCCGTCGCCGGTGTCCCGGACGGGTGGCACGGCGCCCATCAGCGCGGTCGAGTCGAGGGCCGGGTGGCTGGCCGGCCGACCGGTGACGGCCGGGATCACGGCGGTGGCCGCCGGGTCGACGGGACCGGCCGCTGGCGCCGCGGCGCGGAGTAGGCCGTCGGCCGGCGCCGCCGGGGCGGTGGCGGATCGGCTCTGCGGCCGTGCACCCACCTTGGGAATGATCGCGGTCGGCGCGTCGCCGACGGTGCCCGGGCGGACGCCGGGGGCGGTGGGTTGGTCCACGGGGGCCGGACAGCGGCGGTCTCGTCGGCGGTCCGGCCGCCGGCGCGGACCTGTGGCGCCTCGGCGGGGCCGGGTCCGGCCGGCCGGCGGTCCGGTTGACCGGCGGGCGGGGCCACGGCGTCGCGCGCGAACGGGCCGTCCGGACGGCGCGGCGGCTCGTCCGGCGTACGGCGGGTGCGCTGTTCGGTGGCGGCCTGCCAGGCGGGCGAATCCGGCTGGCGTGGCGCGTGGGCGGGCGCGGCGGGTCCCTGCGGGGTGGCCGGCGCCGGCGGCCGGGCCTGGGCGTTTCCCGGCCAGGCCGGCGGCGGGGAACGGTACGGGTTGGCCGGACCGGCGGGTGCGGCGGTCGGGCCTGGGGTGTCCGGCTGGCGCGCCGGCGCGGGGATGTCCGCTGGAGGCCGGGGCGACGGGGAGCGGGGCTCGATCGGCTCCGGCCAGGGCAGGTCGAGCGCGGGTCGGGGCGGGTCGGGCCGGTCGACCTTGGGGAGAATCGCGGTCCGGTCCGCGCTCTGGTCGCGGTGCCGCCCGTCCTGCCCCGCGGAGCGGCCGTCCTCGGTCACTGGGGAACCTTCGCGGACCGGAGGGCGGTCGAGTCCTCGAACGCCGGGACGGTCACCGTCGACACGGTCTCGCGGTAGCCGAGCTGGTAGTGGTCGACCGCTTCCCTGAACCACCGGACTCCCTCGGACGCGGCGAGGGCCTGCTGGAGGGCAGCGGGATCGCCGATCGCAACGATCTTGAACGGAGGGGAGTACACCCGGCCGTGCAGTAGCAGGGTGTTACCGACGCAGCGTACCGCGCTGGTGCTGAGCACCCGGACATTCATGATCGACATGGCCTCGGCCCCGCCGGCCCAGAGCGCGTTCACGACTGCCTGGACGTCGCCCTGGTGGACGACCAGGTCGTCGTTGCTGACGCCCTTGGGCAGCGTCTGGTCGTTGCGCCGGGGCGCGTCGTTCAGCTCGATGGTGACCCCGGTGCCGGTGAGCGCGGTGAAGCCGGCGGCCTGCCGGCTGGCGGCGGCGCGATCCCGCTGGGCCTTGATCGGGCCGTCGCTGTCGGCGAGGGCGGCGGTCTGGCTCTCGACCTCGGCGCGCAGCCGCGCGGCGCGCTGCTCGCTCGCCTCGACCTGCTCGCGACGGTCCTCGATCAGCTGGGTGAGCTGGGGTCGCCGGTCCTCCCGCAGCGCGGTGCCGCCGGCGGTTGTCGCGGTGGTGGTGAAGAGCAGTCCCGCCGCGGCGGCGATCAGCGGCACCCCGACCGACCACCCGGGCCGTCGTTGCCGGGCGCGCCGCGGCAGCAGGCCGGCCACGGCCCGCCGGAGGACCTTCTGCCAGGAGGCGGCGCCGGACGTGTACTCCACCGGGCGTTTCCTTCCCCGTCGTCTCGGGCCGGCCCGCGAGGGGGTGGACCGGTCTGCTCGACCCGAAAAGTCCCGCCCTTTTCGGTCACTCCATGCACCGGCCTGACCCCATTCGTGGCCGGGACGGTCCGTCGGGACTACGCTAGCTGTCGAACATTATTGGCCATGGACCGTCGCCCCCGCGCCCGGTTGTCAGGCCGGACGAGGTCGTCACCCCCTCTGGAGAGCGTCGTGCCCAAGTCTCAGGTCCGCAAGAAGAAGGTGTACACCCCGCCGACGGACGTACGTCCGACGGCGACGGCGGCGACGCGCAAGCCTAGCCCGGTGTGGTTGCCGATCACCGCCGTCGCGCTGATCGTCGCCGGCATCGGCTGGCTGGTCGTGTACTACCTCTCCGAGCAGGCGTACCCGGTCATGTCGTGGGGTTACTGGAACCTCGCGGTGGGCTTCGGCGCGATGGTCGCCTCGCTGATTCTGCTCTCCCGCTGGCGCTGATCCGCTCGGCCGTCCGGCCCGGTTCCCCCGCCGGGGGGCCGGGCCGTCGGCGTGGCGGGACGGTGGTACGTCACGTGCCGACGCCCCTGCCCGGCGCGCGCGGCCCGGTCCACCTAAGGTGTCCGCAGGGCGGCGTGGCCGGATGCGAGATGACTCACGTTACTGCTGGGTAACCTTGCGCGTAGGCTGCACTGCATGACCGAGCGGAGCGAGGTCATCGGCCGGTCGGGTCGGGGCAGCGGGAGCGGCACAGGGCCACCCGCGCCGTGAGCCGTACCCGGTCGCCGAGCCGCTCGACAGGCAGCAGACCGGGAGGCCAACTCGATGGGCAGCGTCCAGATCGTCACCACGATCCTCGCGGCCGCCATCACCGCGGTGGCGGTGGGGCTTGCGGTGCGCGCGGTCATGAAGATGGTGGCAGTCATCCGGCTGGGGCAACCTGCGCCGGAGCGGTTCACCGACAAGGGCACCCGCACTAGGACCATGCTGGTGGAGACCGCCGGTCACACCCGCATGCTCAAGTGGAGCGTGGTGGGCGCCGCGCACTGGTTCGTGATGGTCGGGTTCATCGTGCTGTCGCTGCTGGTGCTCGAGGCGTACTTCGAGGTGGTCACGCCCGCCGGCGGACTGCCGATCATCGGGCACTGGACGATCTTCGGCCTGGCCACCGAGCTGATCGGGATCCTCGGCCTGGCCGGCATCCTGGTGCTGATGGCGATCCGGCTGCGAAACCGGCCCGCCCGGCCCGGCAACCGGTCCCGGTTCACCGGCTCCACCATGTGGCAGGGCTATTTCGTCGAGTGGGTCGTGCTGCTGGTCCTGATCTTCGGCTTCGTGATCCGGGGCTTCAAGGTGGCCACCGACCACTTCGAGTACCCGGTCTGGGCCACCCCGCTCAGCCACGCGGTCGGCGCCGCGCTCCCGGCCTGGACGGCCGGCGTCAGCGTCGCCGCGCTGATCAAGATCGTCATCTCGATGACCTGGCTGATCGTCATCTCGCTGAACGTCACGATGGGCGTCGCCTGGCACCGCTTCCTGGCGTTCTTCAACATCTTCTTCAAGCGGGAGCCGGCCAAGGCCGCCGGTTCCGGCCTCGGCCCGCTGCGACCGATGATGAGCGACGGCAAGCCGCTCGACTTCGAGGAGGCCGACCCGGAGAAGGACCAGTTCGGCGTCGCCCAGGTCGAGCAGTTCTCCTGGAAGGGCCTGCTGGACTTCAGCACCTGCACCGAGTGCGGCCGCTGCCAGTCGCAGTGCCCGGCCTGGAACACCGGCAAGCCGCTGTCGCCGAAGCTGCTCGTGCTGAGCCTCCGCGACCACGCGTACGCCAAGGCGCCGTACCTGCTGGCCGGCGGCGGCAAGGACCTGACCGGCGAGGAGAAGGCGACCGCCGCCCAGCTCGCCCACATGGACGTGCTCGCCCTGGCAGAGGCCGACCGGCCGCTGATCGGCACCGCCGAGGAGGGCGGCGTCATCGACCCGGACGTGCTCTGGTCCTGCACCACCTGCGGCGCCTGCGTCGAGCAGTGCCCGGTGGACATCGAGCACGTCGACCACATCGTCGACATGCGGCGTTACCAGGTGCTGATCGAGTCGAGCTTCCCGTCCGAGGCCGGCGTGATGCTGCGCAACCTGGAGAACAAGGGCAACCCGTGGGGCGCCCCGCAGAACACCCGCGAGGACTGGACCAAGGGCCTCGACTTCGAGGTGCCGCGGGTCGGCGAGGTCGAGGACTTCGAGTACCTGTTCTGGGTCGGCTGCGCCGGCGCGTTCGAGGACCGGGCCAAGAAGACCACCCGGGCGGTCGCCACGCTGCTCAACGAGGCCGGCGTCAAGTTCGCGATCCTCGGCGAGGGCGAGACCTGCTCCGGCGACCCGGCCCGCCGGATCGGCAACGAGTTCGTCTTCCAGATGCTCGCCCAGCAGAACGTCGAGACCCTCAACGAGGCGTTCGAGGGTCGGGAGAAGGCCAAGCGCAAGATCGTGGCCACCTGCCCGCACTGCTTCAACACCCTGGGCAACGAGTACGGCCAGCTCGGCGGCGAGTTCGAGGTGGTGCACCACACCCAGCTCCTGGCCCACCTGGTCAGCACGGGCAAGCTCACCCCGGTCCAGCCGGTCGACGGCGGCGTGACCTACCACGACCCCTGCTACCTGGGCCGGCACAACCGGGTCTTCGCCGCGCCGCGTGAGGTGCTCGGCAGCGCCATCGGCGGCGGAGCCGGAGATGGCCAGGGTGGCGCAGCCGCGATCTCCGGTGCAGGCCGCGACAGCGGCCTCATCGAGATGCCGCGCAACAGCGAGCGCTCCTTCTGCTGCGGCGCCGGCGGCGCCCGGATGTGGATGGAGGAGAAGATCGGCAAGCGGATCAACGTGGACCGGGTCGAGGAGGCCATGGCCACCGGGGCGAAGACGGTCGCCGTCGGCTGCCCGTTCTGCTCGACGATGCTCAACGACGGGGTCAACGGCAAGGGCGCCGGCGAGCAGGTCGAGGTCATCGACGTGGCCAGCGTGCTGCTCCGCTCGGTCAAGCCGGACACCGCGCCGGGTGAGAAGGAGACCGCGCCGGTCGCCGGCTGAGGTCGTACCCGCGAAAGCGCACGCACGACGGCGGCGGCACCCACGAGGTGCCGCCGCCGTCGTCGTGGTCCGGAGGCTCGCGAACTCGTGCCGCGGGCCGGCCCGTGGAACAATCCCACCCATCGACGGTCTGTTGCTCGGCACGCTGTTGCCCCTGGTCGGCTTCGCGCTGCTGACCGCCGGCAACGCGTTCTTCGTCGCGGCCGAATTCGCCCTGGTCACCGTCGACCGCGCCGAGATCGACCGGCGGGCCGCCGACGGTGACGCCCGGGCCGTCACCGTGCGCCAGGCGCTGCGGGAGCTCTCCTTCCAGCTCTCCGGCGCGCAGCTCGGCATCACCATCACCGCGCTACTCACCGGCTACCTCGCCGAACCGGCCCTGGCCCGGCTCTTCGCCCCGCTGCTGCGACCCGTCGGCGGCGCCGACCGGTTCAGCCCGCTGCTCGCCCTGGCCCTCGCGACGCTGATCTCGATGCTCTTCGGCGAGCTGGTGCCGAAGAACCTGGCGCTGGCCCGGCCGATGCCGGCCGCGCTGGCCACCGCCGCGCCGATGCGCGGCTTCGCCCGGGCGTTCGGCTGGCTGATCCGGGGGTTGAACAACTCCGCCAACCGGCTGGTCCGCCAGCTCGGCGTGGAGCCGCAGGAGGAGCTGGCCAGCGCCCGGTCACCCGAGGAGCTGGGGCTGCTCGCGGCGATCTCCGCCCGGGCCGGCGCGCTGCCGCCGGACACCGCGATGCTGCTGCGCCGGACCATCCGTTTCGGCGACAAGCGGGCCGCCGAGGCGATGACCCCGCGGGTCGACGTGATCGCCTTGCGGGCCACCGCCACGGTGGCCGAGCTGCTGAACCTCTCCCAGCAGACCGGGCGGACCAGGTTCCCGGTCTTCGAGGAGACCCTGGACCTGGTCACCGGGGTGGCCGGGGTGCCGGACGCGCTCGGCGTGCCGCTGGCCCACCGGGCGTCCACCCCCGTCGCCGCGGTCGCCCGGGAACCCGTCTACGTCCCGGAGAGCCTCGACCTGGACGGCGTCCTCGCCGCGCTCAAGGACGCCGGCGCCGACCTGGCCATCGTGGTCGACGAGTACGGCGGCACGGACGGCGTGGTGACCGTGGAGGACCTGGTGGAGGAGCTGGTCGGGGAGATCGCCGACGAGTTCGACCCGGACGCGGTCGACGACCTCGGCCCGATCGAGCTGACCGTGCCGGGTGGCGAGCGGACCGTCCTGGTGGACGGGGTGCTGCGCGAGGACGAGGTGGCCGAGCAGACCGGCTTCCGGCTGCCCGAGGGGCCGTACGAGACCCTGGCGGGCTTCCTGATGGCCCGGCTCGGGCACATCCCGGTGCCGGGCGAGGCGGTCGAGGAGAGCGGGTACGAGTTCACCGTGGTCGAGGTCGAGCGGCACCGGATCGAGCAGGTCCGGGTGGTCCGCCCGGAGGAGCCCGACGACGATGACTGAGCTGCTGGCCGCCGTGCTGCTGCTGCTCGGCAACGCCTTCTTCGTGGGCAGCGAGTTCGCGCTGATCGCCTCCCGCCGTACGGTGCTCGAACCACTCGCCGCCGGCTCCAAGCGGGCCCGGTGGGCGCTGTCCGCGATGAACCAGATCCCGCTGATGATCGCCGGGGCGCAGCTCGGCATCACCATCTGCTCGCTGGGACTGGGCGCGATCGCCGAGCCGGCGCTGGCGCACCTGCTGGAGTCGCCGTTCGAGGCGCTGGGGTTGCCGGTCGGGGCGGTGCACCCGGTGGCGTTCCTGATCGCCCTCGGCGTGGTGGTCTTCCTGCACACCGTGGTCGGCGAGATGGTGCCGAAGAACATCACCCTGGCCGGTCCGGAGCCGTCGGCGCTCTGGCTGGGCCCGGCGATGCTGGCGTTCTGCGTGGGCACCAAGCCGCTGCTGCTGGCGATGAAGTGGTCGGCCCGGCAGGTGCTGCGGCTGTGGGGGGTCGAGGCGACCGACGCGGTGAAGACCGTGTTCACGGCGGAGGAACTGGCCGGGCTGGTCTCCCAGGCGCGTACCGAGGGGCTGCTGGACGCGGAGGAGCACGCCCGGATCACCGGCGCGCTGGCCCTGCACAGCCGGACGGCTGCGGACGCGTTGCAGCCGTGGTCGACGGTGACCACGGTGGCCGAGGACGTCTCACCGGCGTCGCTGGAGGTGCTGGCCACCGGCACCGGCCGGTCCCGCTTCCCGGTGGTGCAGCGGTCCACCCGCCGGGTGCTCGGGTTCGTGCACGTCAAGGACGTGCTCGGGTACGCCGGCGCGAGTCGCCGGGCCCCGGTGGCGGCGGAGGTCTACCGGCCGCTGGCCGTGGTGCCGCCGGACCGTACGCTGGCCGACCTGCTGCTGTCGATGCGGCGCGAGCGGCGGCACATGGTCCTGGTGAGCGACGGCCGCCGGCCGCTCGGCGTGGTGACACTCGACGATGTATTGACGGCGATCGTTGGCGAGTAAATGAATACCCTTGGTGTGCAGGTGGTTGCGCAAACGTGATTGAACGAAAGGCCGCCTTGATATCACCCCGGGGCTTCCCTAATGTGGGGCACCGACCGCTGTGGGTCGTCTGCCTCGATCTTCCCCCTCACGAGGCGCCTGGCGGTCGGTTGCAAAGGAGTCGGTGCCGGTGGCAACCATGCCCCCTCATCGTCACGACCGGAGTAAGCCTTCGGTCCGACCGGTCGGCGCTCGCCGGGTCGTACACCGTCTGCTCACCCTGGTCGCGGCCGTAGCGGTCGGCGCCGGACTCGTCGCCGCGCCCGCGCACGCGGCCCCTTCGGTCGACGAGATCGAGGCGCAGATCGACAAGCAGTGGGAGCAGTTGGAGCCCACCATCGAGGGCTACAACAAGATCCGCGCCCAGCTGAAGGTCAACCAGAAGAAGTCCGCGGACCTGCAGAAGAAGATGGCGCCGCTGGAGCTGCAGTCCGCGCTCGCCATGAACCGGGTCGGCGACCTGGCCTCCCGCTACTACATGCAGGGTCCGTCCCAGGAGGTCGGCGCTCTGCTGGTCGACGCCAAGCCCGGGACGCTCGCCGAGCAGCTCACCATCCTCGACCGGCTGGCCGCCGAGCAGCGCAAGCAGGTCGCCGGGGTGCTCGCCATCCGCGACAAGTACAACCGCGAGAAGCAGAAGCTGGACGCGCTGATCGCCACACAGGTCAAGCAGCGCGACGAGATGGCGGCGAAGAAGAAGCAGATCGACGCCGAGATCAAGCGGCTCACCGCCTCGCTGCCGAAGACCACGGTGAAGGTGGCGGGCTGTCCGACCATCAACGGCGTGGTCAGCAGCGCCGCGCAGACCGCCATCCGGGTCGCCTGCCAGCAGGTCGGTGACCCGTACGTCTGGGGCGCCACCGGGCCGAACTCGTTCGACTGCTCCGGCCTGACCCAGTACGCCTACAAGGCGGCGGGCATCTCCCTGACCCACTTCACCGGCGCCCAGTGGAACGAGGGCAGGGCCGTCTCCCGCACCGACGCCCGCCCCGGTGACCTGGTGTTCTTCTACAGCGACCTGCACCATGTGGGCCTCTACCTCGGCAACGGCCTGATGGTGCACGCGCCCCGGACCGGCAAGCCGGTCCAGGTGACGCAGGTGAACTACATGCCGGTGGCCGGCTACCGCCGGGTCACCTGATCCGATCCGACGACGAAGGCCCCCGGTCAGCTGACCGGGGGCCTTCGTCGTGCCGCCGGGGACTACTCTGGTGAACCCACCGCCGCCGGCAGGATGAGCACGTCGTCCAGGTTGGCGAACATCACCCGGTGACCGAACTGCATCTGCACGTACTGGTTCTCGCCCCGGACCACGGTCCGGTCGCCGGGGGCGGAGCCGTCGAAGGAGACCGCCCGGTAGTACTCGCCCGGGAGGACGCCGCCGAGTGCGTACCGCTGGCCCGCCGCGAAGGTGTACTGCAACGGCGAGATGGTCTGGTACGGGATGGTGGCCGGGTAGGCCGCCCGCTCCGGGTAGGCCCGGCCGTACACCGGGATGGTGGCCTTGCCCGGCTTGGGCGTCACCACGAAGCCCTGCGCCCACTTGGCCGTGGGGGCCGACGCCGGGTTGAGGAACCAGGCCTTCTGGCCGAGGTACCAGATCGCGGTCCAGTCACCCTGGACCTCGGCGAGGGCGTACGTCTGGCCGGCCGAGGCGCGGGCGCCGTGGTCGGAGATGTACATGGTGTCCGGCGTGCCGTTCGGCCGCAGGCCGCGATCGTTGACCAGCGGGGCGGACTCGCTCGGGGCGGTGTGCAGGATGACCGAGGAGGAGCCGCGCAGCGGGCACGGCACCGCCGGCGGCGTGGGCTTCGGCACGCCGGGCGGCTGCTGGTTGCAGCCGAGGAACGCCGGGCGGTTGGTGGCGTAGTCCGGGTCGATGGTGACCAGGCCGGTGTGCGGCGTGCCGGTCGACTGGAACGGCGCCTTCATCAGGTCGAAGTAGTGCGACCAGTCCCAGTACGGGCCCGGGTCCCAGTGCATCCCGGCCACGTTCCCGGGGAGGATGCCCGGCACGTTGTCGTGGCCCAGGATGTGCTGCCGGTCCAGCGGGATCTGGAAGCGCAGGGCCAGGTGGCGGACCAGCTTGGCCGAGGTCCGGTACATCGCCTCGGTGTACCAGGTGCCGTGCCCGGCGAAGCCCTCGTGCTCGATGCCGATGGACTTGGCGTTGACGTACCAGTTGCCGGCGTGCCAACCGACGTCCTTGGCCTTGATGTGCTGGGCGACGTAGCCGTCCACCGAGCGCAGCGTGTAGTGCCAGCCCAGGTAGGTCTTGTCCTGCACGAGCTTCACGCTCGGGCCGAAGTAACCCTCGGTGTCGTGGATGACGATGTACTCGATCTTCTGCTGGGCGGGCCGCTCGCCGAGGTCGTGGTTGCCGTAGTCGCCGGAGTTCGGGCCGTACTTCTCGTACGGCGCGGGGATCCACTCACAGGCCAGGCGGACCGGGCACTCCAGCCCGTCCGGCCGTTCGGCGCGGCGCAGTCCGAGCTTGTGCAGCCCGGACTCGTCCGGCGTCACCGCGGTGGCGGCGAGGGTGACCCGCTGGCCGTCGTCGGTGGTCCGGCTGGCGCCCTGGCCGATCTGGTCGTACACCTCGTCGGCGAAGGCCGCCGCGGCGTCCTCGGTGTCCGCGCCGGAGTAGCGGGCCACCGCGCCGTACCAGGCCGCCGGGTCGCTGCCGGCGCCGACCGGCGCGGCCAGTTCTTTCTGGTACGACGCCAGCAGCGCCGCCCCGCCGCGGATGTTGGCCGCTGCGTCGGTGCGCAGCGTCTCCTCGGCCGCCCCGGTGAGCGCGGCGGCGGCGTCGAGGGTCTGCAGGGAGGCCTGCGGCAGGAGGTCCCCCGGGGTGGCCGCCGCTGCGGTGTCGACGACCAGGGGCCGGGACTCGTCGCCCCGGGGGTCCTCGTTCTCGTCGACGTGTGCGCTGGACGGCGTGGCGGCGACCTGTTCGGCGTCGGTCAGGTGCATCGGCCCATAGCCGCCGCTGGTGCTGGGCTGGCCGGGGTGGGTGTCCCAGCGGGATTCCAGGTACGACACGCCGAGCAGGACGCTCTCCGGCACGCCGTACTCGGCTGCTGCGGCGGCGTACTGCTGTTGGCGGTCGGTGGGTCCGGTCGGCCCGGCGTCGGGTTCGGCGGCGACGGGTCCGGTGGTGAGGAGAACGGTGGCCGCCGCCACGGCGGCGGCGAGCAGAGCTCGTCTGGTTGGGGGCACTGGCGAACGGAGCATGGAACCTCCAGATCGGGCGGAAGTCACTGCGTGCTCACCCTCGCCCCACGCATGGCGCTGGGTCAATACCTTTCCCCGTGATGATGTTGAGTGAAGGAAACCTTCACCGCGCCGATCGCCGGGAACTTCGGTACGGAGTGTCACGGCGTCGTGGGTTGCGGATCGATAACGGAGATCTCTACTCTGGTCAATCGTCGACCGATGTATGCACCGCCCAACCGGGGTGGTGACGGTCCGACACCGCCGAGTCGCCTCCGGGCGAGCCGGGGAACCAGGTACCTGGGGTGAATCCGCGACACTGCGGTAGGGCGGCTCCCTTCCCGTCCGAACCCGTCAGCTAACCCGGTAGGCGGTCAGCGAAGAAGGAGTACGGAAGCCCGGTGGCACACCATGCCCCGCGGCGACCGTCGGTCCGGTCGGTCGACCGGACGACGGCTGCGCCGCGTCCACGCTGGTCCCGCTTCACCACCGCACTCGCCGCACTGGCCGGCACCGCCGTCATCCTGACCGGCGGCGCCACGGCGGCGCACGCCGACCCGTCGGTCGCCGAGATCGAGCGCCAGATCGACCAGGACTGGAACAAGCTCGAACCGATCATCGAGCAGCACAACGCCACCCGTCAGGACCTCGCCGTCAAGCGGAAGCAGGCCGACGCGCTGGCCAAGCAGATCGCCCCGCTGCAGCTCCAGGTCGACCTCGCCATGGGTCAGGTCAGCGGCCTCGCCGCCGACGCGTACAAGGGCGAGCAGCTGTCGACGGTGAACGCGCTGCTGGGCAGTCGCTCCCCGGCCGACGTGGTCAACAACCTCGAACTGCTCGACCGCTTCGCCCACCGTCAGCAGCAGCAGGTGAGTTCCGTCGTCGAGCTTCGCGACCAGCTGGCCGCCAAGAAGAAGCCGCTGGACGAGATGGTCGCCCAGCTGGCCCGCACCGAGGCCCAGCTCGCGGCGAAGAAGAAGCTGATCAACGCCGAGATCGCCAAGCTGGACAAGCTCCGGCTCAAGGTCTACGGCAACGGTGGCGGCGGCCCGCTGCGGCCCGCGCCCTGCCCGTCCGGCTATCCGGGCGGCCCGGCCGGCATCGCGGTCAAATTCGCCTGCGCCCAGATCGGCAAGATCTACGTCTGGGGCGCCGCCGGCCCGGACCACTACGACTGCTCCGGCCTGACCATGGCCGCCTGGGCCAAGGCCGGCGTGTCGCTCCCGCACAACGCCCGCCAGCAGCACGACGTCACCCGCCGGGTGAGCCGGAGCGAGCTGCGCCCTGGCGACCTGGTCTTCTACTACAGCGACCTGCACCACGTCGCGATGTACGTCGGCGGTGGCTGGGTGGTGCACGCCTCCCAGTCCGGCAAGCCGATCACGATGAAACGCGTCGACGACGGCCAGATCAACAGCTACGGCCGACCGGGCTGATCCGCCGGAAGGGGCTCCCGCGCCATGGGGGCCCCTTCGCCGTCAGCGGGTCGGCCAGGTGCGCCAGTTCTGCCAGGACCGGCTCGGCGTCGGACCGCGCTGCCCCTGGTAGCGGGAGCCGTAGACCGCCGAGCCGTACGGGTGCTCGGCGGGCGAGGAGAGCCGGAAGATGCAGAGCTGACCGATCTTCATCCCCGGCCAGAGAGTGATCGGCAGGTTCGCCACGTTGGAGAGCTCCAGCGTGACGTGGCCGGAGAAGCCCGGGTCGATGAAGCCGGCGGTGGAGTGGGTGAGCAGCCCGAGCCGACCCAGTGAGCTCTTCCCTTCGAGGCGGCCGGCGAGCTGGTCGCCCAGTGAGATCACCTCGAGCGTCGACGCGAGCACGAACTCGCCCGGGTGCAGCACGAACGGCTCGCCCTCGGGCACCTCGACCATCGAGGTCAGGTCGTCCTGCTGGACCGCCGGGTCGATGTGCGTGTAGAGGTGGTTGTTGAAGACCCGGAATAGCTTGTCCAGGCGTACGTCGATGCTGGACGGTTGCACCAGCGTGGGCTCGAACGGCTCCAGCGCGAGCGTGCCCACCTTGATCTCGGAGACCAGGTCGCGGTCGGAGAGCAGCATCCGAACACCATAGCGACCGGTACGGGTGACCTGCGTGTCGGACTGCGCGTTCGTACGTGTGTTCGATAGAATGTCGGCATGGCTTCCTGGTCCGAATTCGCCGCCGACGAGCCCCGCCTCGCCGACGAGATCCGCCTTCTCATGCAGCAGTACGGGCCGGGCTTTGGCTATCTCGCCACGGTCCGCGCCGACGGCGGCCCCCGCGTCCACCCGGTCTCGCCGGTCATCACCGACGAGGGGCTCTTCTGCTTCGTCCTCGACTCGCCCAAGCGCCGCGACCTCGAACGCGACGGCCGCTACGCGCTGCACTCGTTCCCGCCCGAGGAACGCGACGACGAGGCGTACGTGGCCGGCCGCGCCCGGCCGGTCACCGACCAGGCCCGGGTGGCCCGGGTCGCCGAGATCGGCCGGGCCGCGCCGCAGGTCGACTGGCGGCTGTTCGAGTTCACCGTCGACGTGGCCATGCTGACCCGGCGCGACCAGGGCGGCGCGGCCGATCCGGTCGACGGTTCCGCGGCGCCGGCGGTGCAGGTCTGGTTCGATCCGCGGGCGGGCGCGCCCGCGCGCCGGGTCGGCGCCACCGCAACGGAGGGCCGGCGCGGCCGGCACGGGTTCGACACCCGCCGTCCGGCCGCCTGAGGCAGCGGAAACGCCGGTGCCGGCCCCGTCCGAGGACGGAGCCGGCACCGAGTCGCCGTACGGCTGCGTTACGCCGCGCGGTAGGCGTTCCACGCGGTCAGCATGCGGCTCGCCTGACCAGGGGTGAACTGGTACATGCACGAGTCGTAGGTGTAGTCCATGAAGTTTGTGATCGGGTCCAGGCCGGCCGTGGTGCAGGTGTCCCGCCCGGTCGGGCACTGGAACGCCGGCGACGACTCCGCCGGGGTGTCGGAGACGCTGTCACCCGAGCCGGAGCAGCCACCCTGGAAGGTGTGGTAGAGGTTCAGCCAGTGGCCGACCTCGTGGGTGCCGGTGTCGCCCTGGTTGTAGTTGGTGGCGGTGCCACCCGGCAGCGACTCGTTCAGTGCGACGACGCCGTCCATGCTGTCCAGCTTGCGCTTCGGGAAGGTCGCCCAACCCAGCAGGTTGTCGCTGAGCTCGCCCAGGTAGAGGTTGAGCGTGCTCTTGCCGCCCTCCCGCAGCGAGGACTTCATCTGCCGCTCGGCCGTGGAGCCCTGGACAATCGGGTACCAGGCGGCGTTGGTCACGTGGTGGACCTTCTGCAGCTGGAAGCTGAACGCGGTCGGTGCGCCGCCGGTCGCACCGGCGTAGGCCTTGTTGAGTACGTCGATCTGGGCGGTGACCAGCGAGTCCGGGATGTTGCCGCCGGCCCGGGTGGTGTCGCGCTGGATGACGTGCACGACCACCGGGATGGAGACGGTGGCCAGCGTGGTGACGCCGGCGCCGGCGCGGAAGTTGGCCCGCTCGCGCAGCGCGGCGGCGAGGTCGGCCTCGCGGTCGCGGACCTGCTTGGCGGTCAGCGTGTTCGGGTCCAGCTTGGCCGAGCCGCCCTTCTTGATCCGGGCGTCCGAGTGGACGTCGGTCGGTTCGGCGCAGGACGCGCCGGGGGCGGCCGAGAAGGCCGAAGCAGCGGGAACGACGCCCACGGCAGCGGTGCTGAGCAGCAACGCGAGGGTCGTCGACGCGACGCCGGCGGTACGCCGGGTCAGCAGGTTGGGACGAAGTCCCATGGGCCCACCTCTTTCTGGCGGCACGACAGGGGGTATGTCGCGCCGTGGCTGAGAACGTGTGGGTGACGTTACAACCCATCGACGGATTTGAGAACGGGTATATATTGCCGCGAGGAAACTTTTCCCTGCCTGGCCGTACGGCGGTGTTTTCAAGATTGTTTCGGGGTCGTTTCGGCGGCGGCGAGGGGTCGGTGGCGCGCCGGGGGTACCTGGATGCACGGGGGCGGTGACCTCAGGTACAGTGGTGCCGCCTGCGGGTGTAGTTCAATGGCAGAACATCAGCTTCCCAAGCTGACAGTGCGGGTTCGATTCCCGTCACCCGCTCCACGTGCGAGGCCCAGGTCAGGACATGTTTCCCGACCTGGGCCTCATGCATGCCGGTCACTTCTTGCGCTTGCCGTGCCCGTTGCGTGCCCGATCGCGGCCCTTCTTGATCTGGTCACTGAGCCCGTCGGCGATGTGCTCGTCGCGCTCCCGGGCCGTGTGTTGATAGATCATCGCGGCGCGGGTGGAGGCGTGTCCCATCCGGGCCATGAGGTCGGCGAGGCTCGCCCCGGTCCGTGAGGCCAGGGTGTTGCCGGTGTGCCGAAGGTCGTGGAAGTGGAAGCTGGGCAGGCCGACCGCCGCCACCGAGTCGCGCCACTTGCAGGTGCGCTGGAAGTTGGAGCGGCCAGGACAGCGCCGGTCGCGCCGGTGAAGACGAGCGCGTCCTGGTCCTCGTCGACGAAGTCGTCCAGGTGTGCGCGCACATCGCGTCGGATGGCCGCCGGGATGGTGACCATGCGGAGCCCGGCGGCGGTCTTCGGTGGTCCGGAAGGTCAGAGTGCCGTCCTGGCGCTCTACCAGGGTCGCGCGGACCGTCAGGGTCTTGCAGCGCGGGTCGAAGTCGTGGCGGCGTAGGGCCGCGAGCTCTCCATTGCGGAGGCTGGCGAAGGCAGCCAGGAGGATGAGGACGCGGAGGCGTCCGGGCACGATCTCGGCGAGCTGGAAGACCTGGGCGACGGTGGCGGTCGGCCGCTCGGTCGGCCGTTCGATGCCAGCGACCTGGATGCGGCAGGGGTTGCGCCGGATGAGTTCGTCATCGACGGCGGTATTCAGCACGGCGCGTAGAAGGCGGTACGCCTTGGCCGTCATGGTGGCGCTCACGCCATCGGCGAGGAGGTCAGCCCGCCAGGCCCGGATGGCACCCGGCGTCAGATCGGTCTGGACTGCAACCGTGGAGTGGCAGCTCCGCATGCAGCTCATCGAGTCCCGGGCGATCGCGCTACGAGCCCTCTTTCTCTCGACCAACGCCTGACCCGGGCAACCGGCGGCGGTCGTCGCCCGGGAAGGCCGGCCGGGCTGCCGGCGATGTCGGGTCTCAGGACCACCGTGACAGATCAGTCTGGGGACGTGGGTGACACGTCCGGCTAGGCGATCATGGCGTGCCCCCGGCGCGGTCCATCCCGGCGAGGAAGGGGACATGCCCGCCCGGGACAATGGGCCGGTGAACATCACCCGACTCACTACCTCGGAGGACGCGCCGGCCCTGGCCGAGCTGCTCCGCGTCAACCGTGAGTTCCTCGTGCCATGGGAGCCGATCCGGAGTGAGGACTACTTCACGGCAGACGGCCAGCACGCCGTCATTCAAGCCGATCTCCAGCAGCACGAGCAGGGCTCGAAGCTGCCGCACGTCATCCTCGACGACTCCGGCCGCGTGATCGGCCGGATCACCCTCAGCGGAATAGTGCGCGGCCCGTTCCAGTCATGCGCCATGGGCTATTGGGTGAGCGCCAGCCACAATGGCCGAGGGTTCGCGACCAGGGCCGTGCGCGAGATCGTGCGGGTGGCCTTCGAGGAGTTGGGGCTGCACCGGGTGCAGGCAGAGACTCTGCTGCACAACGTCAGATCGCAGCGGGTGCTGGAACGCAACGGATTCGTGCAGTTCGGCATGGCGCCGGAGTACCTCAACATCGCTGGCCGGTGGCAGGACCACGCCATGTACCAGGTGGTGAAGCCGTCCTCGGCAACCGGCTGAACATCATCGCCCCACCAAAGTGCGCTGAAGCCGAGCCTTGCGATCAAGGTGTCCGGCGTTCGCTGACACTTACCGCGCAAGCCCTCGCCGGAGTGTCACGCACGTCCTGAGAACGATGTGTCACGCAGGTCCTGAGACCGGACACCGGACTGCCGGCGTATCTAGTCCCACCACCTGCTTGACGAATCCCTCCCAGCACATGCGCGACGCTTTGCCTAGGTTGCTGTCCGGCTGCTTCGGCTCGGCACTCACCGGGGCGGGTCATCGATCACGCTGTCGCTCCGGATGAGCCTGCTACCCAGCATCTGGAGGAGACGCTACTCGGGCAGCAGTTCAGTCCTATCGCCGTTGACCAGTAACACCTCACCATCCCGTAGGGCCCGGTGAGGCTGCCCAACGGCGGCGTATGCGGCGGACACCGCATCGCAGGCGGCCGCCTCCGGATGGCCGGGTGAACGTACGTGAGGTACGAAGGGCCGATCGAGCAGGCCAAGACCGGTCATGAGCGGGTCGGCGACGACATGGGGGTCATCGACGAGTTTCAGGCCCGTCAGGTCATCAGCCAGGACACAGGCGCCAGCGCTGTAGCCGCCGTAGACCACCATGTCGCTCGGAAGCAGGTCCAGTAGCACGGCACCAGCTCCGGTGTCCGCCAGCACCCGGCGCAGCACGAAGACGTTGCCGCCGCGGACCCACACGATGTCGTAATCGACAAGGCTGTGCACCGCGCATGGCTCTCTCAAGGTCAACCAGCGTGACATCGAGACCTACCCCACCGCGCCCCAGAAGTCGTCGGTGATCGGTGCGGGCCGGGGCGGCTCCGCGAGGGGCGGCCCCCGGCCCGCGTTCCACCGCCGACCGCTCGCGGCCGAGCAGAACGTCAGGTGTCCTGCGGGTACCAGCGGAGCTCGACGATGTTGCCGTCCGGGTCCCGTACGTAGATCGAGGTGGCGCTGCCCCGCGCCCCGAAGCGCGGCACCGGCCCGGTCAGCACCTCGAAGACGCCGGAGTCGATCACCTGCTGCCAGTCCAGCGGCTCGACCACCAGGCAGATGTGGTCGACGTTCGACTCGCCGCGCTCCCCGGCGACGAGGTCGATGATGGTCTCCGGGGTGACCCGTACCGAGGGGAAGGGGACCTCGCCGGCCCGCCACCGGTCGACCCGGACCGGTTCCAACCCGAGCGTGCCGCAGTAGAAGGCGAGGGCGCGTTCGACGTCGGCGACGGTGAGCACCAAGTGGTCGAAGGCGGTCACCCGCACGCTGCTCACCTCGTCTCCAGCTCGTACGCCTGCCGCAGCCAGCCGGCGAAGAGGGTCGGGTCGATCTCGTCGACGGTCCGGAGCTTCACCGAGGCCATCTGCCGGGCGCCCGGGGCGAGCCGCCCCGAAGGGTCGGCGATCTCCTGCCCGCGCCACAGTCCGAAGGTGACGTACGACGCGTACGCCTTGAGCAGGCAGACCGGCGCCTTGCCGGGGCGGTCGCCGAGGCTCCACGTCGGGTGGCCGTGCCACATCGCGCCGGTCGCCTCCGGCAGGGCGGCGTCGATGACGGCGCGCAGCTTCGCGGCGACCTCGGCGACGGGCGCGTCGAGGCCGGTCAGGTAGTCGGTGACGGGGTTCATGAGGCTCCTGTCGGGTGCGGATCGGGACGACTCCAGACTCGTCCCGACGCCGAACCGGACCAAGACCCGATCAGGCTACGATTCTTTACCCAGAATCAACGGTAGGGGTGGGTCTTGCTGGAACGGTACGAGCTGGAGACGTTCCTGACCCTCGCCGACGAGTTGCACTTCGGGCGGACCGCCGAACGGCTGCGGGTGACCACGGGCCGGGTCAGCCACGTGGTGAAGAAGCTGGAACGCCGGATCGGCGCGCCGCTCTTCGAGCGGACCAGCCGGGTCGTCCGGCTGACCCCGATCGGGGCCGAACTCGCCGAGGACCTGCGCCCGCTGGTCGCCGGGGTCGAGGAGGCCGTGCGGCGGGCCGTCGAGGCCGGGCGGGGCGTCACGGGCGAGCTGCGGGTGGCATTCCTCGGCGAGTGGACCGCCCCGGTGCTGCTCCGGGCGGTCGGCCTCTTCACCGAACGGCACCCGGACTGCGTGGTGCACGTCCACGAGGCGCAGCTCGCGACCACCCGGTCGAGCCTCCTCGACGGCTCGATCGACGTGCTGATCGCCGCCTACCCCTTCGACGGCATGGCCAACGGCCCGGCACTGCTCTCCGAGGGGCGGGCGCTCGCGGTGGCCGCCGGCCACCCGCTCGCCGGTGCGGCGTCGGTCTCCGTGGAGGTGCTCGCCGACCATCCGGTCGTGCAGTATCCGGCCGTGACCTCGGCCGAGTTCAAACGCGACCGTACGCCGGAGCGGACGCCGTCGGGGCGGCCGGTGCCGAGGGGGCCGGTAGGCAACACCTTCTCCGAGATGCTCTCGCTGGTGGCGTTGGGTCGGGGCGTGCTGCCGGTGGGCGAGCACACCCGGCGGTACTACCCGCGTCCGGACGTCGCGTACGTGCCGATCCACGACGCGCCGCCGATCCGGCGCGGCCCGGTGTGGCGGGCGACCAACACCACCGCCCGGGTACGCGAGTTCGTCCGGGCCGCGGTCGACGCCAATCCGCGACCGGCGGGCTGACGGCTGTCGTACCCGGCTGACAGCATCCGGGGAATGCGGGTGGCGGCGGAGATCCGGGAGCTGGTGGCGGCGCTGGCGCCGGTGGACGAGCTGGAGGCACGGCACCGGGCGGAGTGCCTGGCCTGGCTGGCCGGGACCGACGACATCTTCCGCCGGGAGAAGCCCCGCACCCCCTCGCCGCACCTGGTGTCGTACTTCCTGCTGCACGACGAGGCGGACGGCAGCGTGCTGCTGGTCGACCACCGCAAGGCGGGGATGTGGCTACCCAGCGGCGGACACGTCGAGCCGGGCGAGCACCCGGCCGAGACCGTGCGCCGGGAGGTGGTGGAGGAGCTGGGCGTGCCGGCCGTCTTCTCGCCGCGCTTCGGCGAGCGTCCGGCCCTCCTCACCGTGACCGAGACCGTCGGCGCGCCGGAGGACCGGCACACCGACGTCAGCCTCTGGTTCGTGCTGAGCGGCAGCCGGGACCAGAAGCTGATCCCCGACCCGGGTGAGTTCCACGGCGTCCGCTGGTGGACGCCGCGGGAGGTGACGGCCGCGGCCCCGGCGACGATCGAACCGCACCTGGGCCGGATGCTGGCCAAACTGACCGCCTGATCCGGCCGGCCCCGGCAACGATCGCCAACCCGGGCAGGGCGTGCGCGATACCTGGTCAAGGGCCTTGACCTTTACCTTGGGGCAAGCCACAGCCTGGTCCGTGCCGGTCATCCGGACCGGTACGAGGAGGATGCCGACGTGGAGCTGCTGACCATCGGGGCGTTCGCCCGGGCGGCGCACCTGACGCCGAAGGCGTTGCGTCTCTACGACGAACTCGGCCTGCTGCCGCCGGCCGCCGTCGACCCCCACTCGGGGTACCGGCTGTACGAGCCCGGCCAGCTCGACCGGGCCCGGCTGATCGCCGCGCTGCGCCGGGCCGGGATGCCGCTGGCGGACGTCCGTGCGGTCTGCGGTCTCGACCGGGCCGCAGCCGCAAAGGCGATCGACGCCTACTGGCGGCGGGTCAGCGCCGACACCGCGGCCCGCGGCCGCGTCGTCACCGACCTCGTCGAACAGCTCTCCGGAAGGGGCAGCAACATGTCCGACACCAAGCCCGCCCTCAGCCTCCGCTACGCCGCCCGCTGCGAGGCCGGCGCCGTCCGGGACACCAACGAGGACACCGCGTACGCGAGCGGGAACCTGCTGGCCGTGGCGGACGGCCAACGCGGCCCGGGTGGCGCCGCTGCCAGCGCCGCCGCCGTCGACGCGCTGAAGCCGCTGGAACTCGCCGACGCGCCAGCCGCCGAACTGCTCGCCACGCTGGCCGCGGCGGTCCAGTCGGCCGAGCGCACGGTACGCGGCGCGGCGACGGAAGAGCACCAGCCGGTCACCACCCTGACCGCGCTGCTGCGGCGCGGATCGCAACTCGCGCTGGTGCACGTCGGGGACACCCGGGCGTACCTGCTCCGGGGCGGCGAGCTGTTCCGGCTGACCCAGGACCACACGTACGTGCAGTCGCTGGTCGACCAGGGCCGGCTCGCGCCCGACCAGGTCGCCGCGCACCCGCAGCGCGCCCTGCTGGTGCGGGCCCTCGGCGCCGGTGGCAACCAGGTCGAGGCGGACCTGGCGCTGCGGACCGCGCTGGTCGGTGACCGCTACCTGCTCTGCTCCGACGGGATCTCCGCCGTCGTCGGGCAGGAGGCGCTGCACCGCGCGCTCGGCGGCGTCGACGACCCGGAGAGCGCCGTCGGGCGGCTGGTCGACCTCGCGTACGCCGAGGGCGCGCCGGACAACATCGCCTGCGTGGTCGCCGACGTCGTGGCGGACTGACCCGGACTGGCCGCCGGACCCGCTCGGGCCGGCCGGCCAGGCCGTACGCTGGCGATCATGCGGATTGGCATCGTGATCCTCCCCGACCAGCGCTGGTCGGACTCGCAGCGCCGCTGGCGGCAGGCCGACGAGTGGGGCTTCGACCACGCCTGGACGTACGACCACCTGGGATGGCGGGACCTGGTCGACGGGCCCTGGTTCGACTCGGTGACGACGCTGACCGCCGCCGCGACGGTGACCTCGCGGATCCGGCTCGGCACCCTGGTCGCCTCGCCGAACTTCCGACACCCGGCGGCCTTCGCCCGGCAGATCACCGCGCTGGACGACGTCTCGGGCGGTCGGCTACTGCTCGGCCTCGGTGCGGGTGGGATCGGCTTCGACTCGGGGGTGTTGGGCGGCGAGACGCTGCCGCCGCGGCAGCGGGTGGACCGGTTCGCCGAGTTCGTCGAGCTGCTGGACCTGATTCTGCGGGAGGACGGGACGACCTGGCGCGGCGAGTGGTTCGCCGCCGTGGACGCCCGGAACAACCCGGGCTGCGTGCAGCAACCCCGGGTGCCGTTCGTGCTGGCCGCGAACGGGCCGCGCTCGATGCGGCTGGTGGCCCGGTTCGGCCAGGGCTGGGTGACCACCGGCGCGGGCGAGGACGACCTGGAGAGCTGGTGGTCATCGGTCGCGGAGTTGTCCACCCGGATGGACGCGACGCTGGAGCAGGCGGGCCGCGACCCGGCCACCCTCGACCGGTACCTGTCGCTGGACTCGGCCCCGGTCTTCTCGCTGAGCAGCGCGGACTTCTTCGCCGAGCAGGTCGGCCGGGCCGCCCGGCTGGGCTTCACCGACGTCGCCACGCACTGGCCCCGGGCCAGCAGTTGGTACGCCGGCGACGAGCAGGTCCTGGTCGATGTCGCCACCCGGCTCCTGCCGGAGCTGCGCCGCGCCTGAGGACGGGCCTGCTCAGGTGCTCAGGTCGCCGGTGCTGATGCCGCCGTCGCCGGCCGAGACCAGCCGGAAGCGGATGCAGACGATCTGTGTGTCCTCGGTGACCGGGGTGCCCTGCCGCGCCCAGTAGGCGCCGTGGCCGTCCCGCCACTCCTCGATGGACCGGTCACCCTCCCCTTCGGAGCGGGCGAAATCCCAGGGCACGCCGGCGAAGCGGACCACCTCGACGCCGGTCACCTCGACGACCGCGACCAGCGCGTCGTGGTCGTCGACCAGGGCCAGCCGCTCGCCGACCTGCTCCAGCTCCTCGTTCTCCTGTGCGTACTCGCTGATCAGGCCGGCGGTCGCGGTCTTCACGCCGGCCAGCACCAGGGTGTTGAGCGTGGCGCGCAGCTCGCCGGGCGTACCGAGGGCGAGCGAGCGCAGTTCACCGATGCGGGGCCACATCCTGCCGAGGCTAGTCGCCGGCTGATCTCCCATCGCGGCATTTCGCCTCCCCCATCGGCGGGCCCGTCGGCGCTAGCATGAGGGCGGTCGGGACCAGGAGGAGGCGACCATGGCGGACCGGCGCGCGGTGCTCATCCCGGGTCGGGGCTACGACACCCGGGCCCCGCTCTTCGTCTACGTCGGTGAGGCGCTGCGCCGGCTCGGTTTAGACACCCACGAGGTCACCTGGCAGGTGCCCGCCGACCTGGGCGGCGACCGGGCCGCGCCGTGGGTGGCCGAGCAGGTGACACCCACCCTGGGCGAGTCGACCGACCTGCTGGTCGGCAAGTCGCTCGGCACCTTCGCCGCCCCGCTCGCCGCCGACCGGGGGCTGCGGGCGGTCTGGCTCACCCCGCTGCTCAACCGCGCCGACGTGACCGCCGCGCTGAGCCGGGCGACCGAGCCGTTCCTGCTGGTGGGCGGCACGGCGGACCAGCTCTGGGACGGCGAGGTGGCCCGCCGGCTCACCCCGCACGTGCTGGAGATCCCCGACGCCGACCACTCGATGCTGGTGCCCGGACCGCTGGCCCGCTCGGCGGAGGTGCTGGGCCGGGTCTGCACCGCGGTCGAGGAGTTCGTCAGATGAGCTGCCCGGCGTAGCCGGCGGCCGCGAGGACCCGGTCGTCGCCGGTCGCCGCGTGCGCGTCGAGCACCGCGTCGGCCAGCTTCACCACGTGCGCGTCGCCGTGCCCGGCCGCCCGGGCGAAGACCTCCGCCGGGTCGCCGGGGGCGACCGCCGGCGGCGGGACCGCCGTCGGCGCGGCGTACACCGAGGTGACGGCGGCCGTGGCCGACCAGGCCGCGGCGAGGCTCGGCGCCCACGCCACCGGGTCGAGGGCCGGCAGGGTGCGTCTCACCGCGGTGGGCGCGGTCACCGCGTGCACCAGCATCACCGGGTTGCCGTGCCCGAACCGGAGGTAGTCCAGGCCCGTCCGGTGCACCAGGTCGGTGAGGGTCCGCTCGGCCTCCGCGGGGGTGGTCGGCGGGCGGAGCGCCGTCACCGCGCCGGACCACTCCGGTACGTCGGGCAGCCGGCCCAGCCGCTCCCGGATGCCACCGGTCTGCGCGGCGATCCGCGGCACCCCGGCCAGCGCGGCCGGCACGTCGGACCGGCCGGTGAGCGGGCCGGCCCCGGGCACCGGCTGCCACCGGGCGGCCCAGTAGCCGAGCGCCTGGCCCAGTTCGGTCAGCCGGTCCGGTCCGGCGCCGTCGTCGAGCAGCACCCGGACGGCGTGCCCGACCCGGATCACCCCGTGGGTGGCGCCGGCGGCGATTCCCGGCAGCAGCCGGGGCCACCAGGTGCCCAGCACCTCCCGCCAGGGGCGTTCGCGCAGCTCGCGGTCGAAGTGGGCGAGCCAGTCGCCGGCCCGTTTCGGGTCGCCGAGCGCGGCCCGCCAGTCGTCGATCGGCCGGAGCCCGCGCGGCAGCTCGTCGAGGCGGCGCAGGTAGTCGTCGAGCCAGCGGTGCACCCGTGCCTCGTGCCCGTGCCGGACCAGTGCCTCGACCGCCATCGGGCCGTGGTTGGAGAGCCAGCCCTCGAACTCCGGGCCGGTCCGGTGCAGCCGCTGGTATGCCTCGTCAAGGATGCCGTCGTTCATGCCGATGATGGTCTGACCTCAATCGCACTTGAGGTCAAGCGCGGCGCCCGGAACGGTGCCGCTCGGCGGCGGCCGGCTGGCGTGGGCCGGGGTCAGGCGAGGAGCCGGGCGGCGTCGACCAGGGGGCGGACGCCCAGTTCGGTGGCGACCTCGGGCGGGCAGTCGGCGACCACGGCGGCGGTGCCGACCACCTCGGCGCCGCGGGCCGCGCAGAGCTCGCGCAGGGCGCGCAGTTGGGCGCCGGTGGCCACCCAGTCGTCCACCAGCAGCACCCGGTCACCGGGGTGGAGGTGCCGGTCCCGGACGCCGAGGGTGACCCGCCGGCCCCGGAAGTCGGGCGGGCTCTGCGCCCAACTGACCGCCCCGGCCGGCAGCCGCCCGTCACCCACCTTGTACGCCGGCACGAAGCCCACCTCGAGCGCGGTCGCGGCCAGCGGTCCGAGCAGCAGCCCGGTCACCGCCGGGGCGAGCACCACCGTCGGGCGGGCCGGACGGAACGGTGCCACCAGGGCCGGACCGAGGGCGACCAGCACCTCCGGATCCCGCCACCAGCCGGAGACGTCGCTGACCAGGTGGTCGCTCTCCGGTCCGGGGTCGACCCAGCGGAAGAGTTCGATCAGGCGTTCGCTCAGCACCGTCCCATCCTCGGACACCGACGCCAGGCGATGGCGGACAAGCCGTGGCCAGCGATCCTTCCTCCGATCGGGCAGCGGGTAGGGGCCGATCGGCTAGACGTACCAGGGTAAATGCGGGCATATCACCATGATCACGTTGACTTCGGAAGTGCTCCTCTCGTTACGGTCCGAGCCGGTTTGTTCAGATGACGAAAGGACCGGGCCGGTGGCTGGTAGGCACTTCCGTACCCGCAAGTTCTCCTCGCCCGCCGGCATCGCGGCCACGGCGGCGCTCGGCGTGGCGCTCGCCGTCGGCGGCACCGTCGGCGCGGTCCAGCTCACCTCCGGCTCGGCCGCCCCGGAGCCCGCCGTCGCCGAGGCCCTGCCCAGCACCCTGGCACCTGCCTCGCCGTCCGTCTCGCCGAGCGCGTCGGCCGCGCCCAGCCTCAGCCCGTCGCCGACGGCCACCCCCAGCCCGACGGCCACCCGGACCCAGGCCGCCTCCCGGAGCAAGACCCGGACCGCCAGCCCGAAGCCCTCGGCCACCGCGAAGAAGACCGCCGCCGCCAAGGTGCTGGAGAGCGGCTCCTGCGGCGCGTCCTTCTACGACGAGGGCCAGATGACGGCCAACGGGGAGACCTTCAACCCGGACGCGCTGACCGCCGCGCACAAGACGCTGCCGTTCAACACGAAGGTCCGGGTGACCAACCCGGCCAACGGCAAGTCCGTCGTCGTCCGGATCAACGACCGCGGCCCATACATCGACGGCCGCTGCCTGGACCTGTCGCGGGCTGCCTTCGCGGCCATCGCCTCCACCGACCTCGGCGAGGTCTCGGTGAAGTACGAGGTGCTCGGCTGACCCGGTGACCGACGGCGATCGGGCCGGCGCGGCGATCCGGCCGGGCAGAACCTCCTCGGACGACGGGTCAGGTTCATTCACCCGTTCACGTCCATCAGGCATGCTGTCCGATGTACGCACGCAACCCTTTCAGTCGGGCCGCGGCCCGCTGAGCCCCGGATCCCGCGCCGGCCTCGGCGCGGCCCTCGCGCTGCTCGCGCTCGTCTCCGCCGTGGAGCTGGCCGACGGTCGGCCGGCGCACTACGTGGCGCTGATGGTCGCCGCGCCGTTTCTCGCCGCCGCCCTGGCCTCCTGGCGGTTGGTGCTCGGCGTGGGCGTGCTCGCCACCGTGATCGGCGCCGGTTTCGCCCTCGCCGAGCGGACGATGTCGCTGGTCAGCGCGGTCAATGTCGCCGGAATCGCCCTCGCCACCGCGATCGCCGCCGCCGTCGCCTCGGTGCGCCAGCGGCAGGCGGAGCAGATCGCCGAGCTGTCGAAGCTGGCGGCGGTCGCCCAGCAGGCGGTGCTCCGGCCGCTCGGCCCGCAGGTGGGCACGCTCGCGGTGGCCGGGCGCTACATCTCCTCGACCGCCACCGCCGAGATCGGCGGTGACCTCTACGAGGCGATGGACACCCCCTACGGCGTCCGCATGATCATCGGGGACGTCCGGGGCAAGGGGTTGGACGCGGTCCGCCTGGCCAGTATCGTGCTCGGCTCGTACCGGCACGTCGCGTACGAGCGGGCGGACCTGCGGGCCGTGGTGACCGACCTGGATCGGGCGGTGGCCCGCAACGTGGGCGACGAGGATTTCGTCACTGCGGCGCTGGTCGAGGAGCGGGGCGGCACGCTCACCATCGTCAACTGTGGGCACCCGCCGCCGCTGCTGCTGCGCCGGGGCGCGGTGATCCCGTTGGAACCGCCCGCGCCCGCGCCGCCGCTCGGCTTCATGCCGGTGGTCCGCCTCCGGGTGGAACGGCTGGAGCCGGGGGACCGGCTGCTGCTCTTCACCGACGGCCTCGGCGAGGCCCGGCGGGACGGCGAGTTCTTCCCGACCGCCGACCGGGCCTGGCGGCTGCTCGGCCACGGCACGGTCGCCGACGGTCTGGCCTCGCTGGAGACTGCCCTGGTCGAGTGGGTGCACGGCCGGCTCGACGACGACATCGCGCTGGTCCTGATGGAGTACACGGGCCCGCGCAGCGGCGCGACCGCCGCCGTGCCGAGCTGGGAGGTCGGCGCGACCGAGAGCTGACGGCGGGTCGGGGCGGTCCGCTCACGGGCCGCCGGGCTCAGCCCTCCGCCAGCTCGTCGGTGGCCCGCCGGCCGGCCTCGCCGGCCCGGTGCAGGAAGTCGGCGATCACGTCGAGCTGGGTCGCGTCGTACCCGGCGCAGATCTCGTCCATCGAGGCGTTCATGCCGGCGTACAGGCCGTACAGCTCCGCGTTGCGCTCGCGCAGCGCCCGGACGGTGACCGACCGGCGGTCCGTGGCGTCCGGGTCCCGCTCCCGGACGATCCAGCCGCCGCGTTGGAGCCGGTCGAGGACGCCGGTCATGGTCGCCGGGTGCAGCCCGGCCCGCCGGGCCAGTGCGCCGGGGCTGAGCGGCCCGTGCCGGGCGATCAGGTCGAGGCAGTCCAGGTCCACGTCGCGCAGCGAGAGGCGTACGCCGACGTGGTGGTTGAGCAGCGCGAGCTGGTTGTTCAGCTCGCGCATCGACTCCTTGATCCGGGTCGCCATGCGGCGTCGACGACGCGCGTCCTCAGGTTCTACGGAATCCATATTGTTTGAGCCTCGTATCAACTGGTACGGTTTCCATATCTTACGAGGTTCGGCCGCAGATCGCGGTCGACGGTGGGGAGGCATTTCCATGAAGCTCACGATCGTCGGCGCCACCGGCGGCATCGGCCGGCACCTCGTCGACCAGGCCGTGGCCGCCGGTGACGACGTCACCGCCGTGGTCCGCGACCCGGCGAAGCTGGCCGGAATCCCGATCCGGGTGGTCGCCGCCGACCTGGCCACGGCCGACCCGGCCACGTTGCGCGCCGCGTGCACCGGTGCCGACGCCGTCCTGTCCGGCCTCGGCCCCCGCTCGTCGGCCGACGCCGGCATCGCCACCCGGGGCACCCGGGCCGTCGTCGACGCGATGACCGGCGCCGGCGTACGCCGGATCGTCGTGGTCAGCGCGGCACCCGTCGGGGTCGTGCCGTCCCCCGGCCGGCCGCACCCGCCGCGGCGCGACCCGGGCGACGGCCCCCTGATGCGGTACCTGCTCGGCCCGGCGATCCGGCGGGTGCTGCGCCGGCACTACGCCGACCTGGCGCTGATGGAGGAGGTGCTGCGGGACAGCGGGCTCGACTGGACGGTCGTGCGCCCACCCCGGCTGACCGACAAGCCGTTGACCGGCTCCTACCGGACCGCGTACGGGCGCAACGTGCGGGGCGGGCTCACCGTCTCCCGGGCCGACGTCGCCCACGCCATGCGCCACCTGCTCGACCGGCCGGAGTCGGTCGGGCGGACCGTCGGCATCGCCAACTGACCCGGACCGGAGCCGATCATGCACATCGCGTACGTCGTCGTCACCGTCCTGGCCGTCGCCGCCACCGGCTTCTCCGGGGTGGCGGCGCTGGCCCACTTCCGGCCGATCCTGCCCGGCATGGCTGCAGCCGGGGTCCCGCGGTTCTGGCTGACCTTCCCCATCGGCACGCTGAAGACCGCGGGCGCGGTGGGCCTGCTGCTCGGCCTGCTCGGCGTCCCGCTGGTCGGGGCGGCCGCAGCGGCCGGGCTGGTGCTCTTCTTCGCCTGCGCCGTGCACACCCACCTGCTGGCCCGCGACTACTCGGCGCAGTTCGTGCTGGCGAACGGATTCCTGCTGCTCTCGGGAGCGGCGCTGGCGCTGGGGTTGGCCGGAAGCTGAACTGGAAGTGTGTAATCGCTGTCACTTCCTCGATCGGCTTGTCGTTGCCTACCCGCCAGTAATACAGTCGGGGTTACTGATCGGTAACACCTGTCCGGAAGCGGGGCCAGCGAGCATGACCCACTACAAGAGCAACCTTCGGGACCTCGAGTTCAACCTGTTCGAGGTCTTCGGGGCGGACCGGACGTTCGGCCAGGAGCCGTACACGGACCTGGACGTCGACACCGCCCGCAGCTTCCTCTCCGAGGTCGACCGCCTGGCCCGCGAGGACCTGGCCGCCAGCTACACGGACAGCGACCGCAACCCGCCGGTCTTCGACCCGGCGACGCACACCGCGCCGCTGCCGGAGTCGTTCAAGAAGTCGTTCCAGGCGTTCATGGACTCCGAGTTCTGGCGGCTGGACCTCCCCGAGGCGCTCGGCGGCACCAACGCCCCCCGCGCCCTCTGGTGGTCGCTCGCCGAGATGGTGCTCGGCGCCAACGCCCCGATCTGGATGTACGCCTCCGGCCCGTCCTTCGCGCACGTGCTGCACGTCGAGGGCACCGAGCAGCAGAAGAAGTGGGCCAGGCTCTTCATCGACAAGCAGTGGGGCTCCACCATGGTGCTCACCGAGCCGGACGCCGGCTCGGACGTCGGCGCCGGTCGCACCCGCGCGATCCCGCAGCCGGACGGCTCGTGGCACATCGAGGGCGTAAAGCGCTTCATCACCTCCGGTGAGCACGACCTGAGCGACAACATCGTCCACTACGTGCTGGCCCGTCCGGTCGGCGTCGAGGGCGTCGGCGGTGCGGGCACCAAGGGGCTCTCCCTCTTCGTGGTGCCGAAGTACCACTTCGACGAGACCACCGGCGAGCTGGGCGAGCGCAACGGCGTCTTCGCCACCAACGTTGAGCACAAGATGGGCCTGAAGGTCTCCAACACCTGCGAGGTGACCTTC
The DNA here is from genome assembly GCF_045207895.1 of Micromonospora sp. NBC_00898. Classification (NCBI taxonomy): domain Bacteria; kingdom Bacillati; phylum Actinomycetota; class Actinomycetes; order Micromonosporales; family Micromonosporaceae; genus Micromonospora; species Micromonospora sp. NBC_00898. Next base: position 5,851,696 of record NZ_CP108775.1, on the reverse strand, counting down.
GGCGAGCACGGCGTGCCGGCCAAGGGCTGGCTGCTCGGCGAGAAGCACGACGGCATCCGGCAGATGTTCATGATCATCGAGTACGCCCGGATGATGGTCGGCACCAAGGCGATCGCCACCCTCTCCACCGGCTACCTGAACGCCCTGGAGTACGCCAAGAACCGGGTGCAGGGCGCCGACCTGGTCCAGCAGGCCGACAAGACCGCCCCCCGGGTGACCATCACCCACCACCCGGACGTGCGTCGTTCGCTGCTGCTGCAGAAGTCGTACGCCGAGGGCCTGCGGGCGCTGGTCTGCTACACCGCGTCCTGGCAGGACAAGGTCGCCAACGCCGAGGCGGCCGGCGACGAGAAGGCCACCAAGCTGGCGAAGCGGGTCAACGACCTGCTCCTGCCGCTGGTCAAGGGCGTCGGCTCGGAACGGGCGTACGAGCTGCTCGGCCACGAGTCGCTGCAGACCTTCGGCGGCTCCGGCTTCCTCCAGGACTACCCGCTGGAGCAGTACGTCCGGGACGCCAAGATCGACACCCTGTACGAGGGGACCACGGCGATCCAGAGCCTCGACCTGATCTTCCGGAAGATCGTCCGGGACAACGGCAAGGCTCTGATGGCGGTCGCCGGCGAGATCCAGGAGTTCATCGCCTCCGAGGCCGGCAACGGTCAGCTCAAGGAGGAGCGGCAGGCGCTCGGCAAGGCGCTCGCCGAGATCCAGAACATCCTCGGCACGATGACCGGCTGGCTGGGCGAGGCGCAGGCCGGCGACGCGCGCAGCCTCTACAAGGTCGGCCTGAGCAGCCGCCGCTTCCTGCTCGCGATCGGCGACCTGGTGGTCGGCTGGCTGCTGCAGAAGCAGGCCGACGTCGCGCTGAAGGCCCTGGCCGGCGAGGTCTCCACCGCCGACAAGGCGTTCTACACCGGCAAGGTGGCCGCCGCCCGGTTCTTCGCCCGCGAGGTGCTGCCCCGCATCGGCGCCGACCGGCGGATCATCGAGGGCGCCGACCTGGAGATCATGGACCTCCCGGAGGAGGCCTTCTGATCCCCGACGGGATCCGGCACTGACAACCGGCGGCCGGCGAGCGTGAGCTCGCCGGCCGCCGCCGTGTTCCCGCCCGGGTGCGCCGGGTGGGTTGCGGCATGTCGCGGTGTCCGACCCGTCCCGACAGCCCGCCGCCCTGCCGCACGGCGGCCCCGGGTCACCGGGCGCGGGTGCCCGGTCCGAGCGGGATTCGGGTGGCCCGGCCGGGTAGGGCGGCCATGCGACGGGTAACCGTCGCGGACGACGTCAGGGCACGCCCAAGGGCCACCGCACGGGGGAGTGCAGCGCACATGGGCATTGGTAGCGGCATCTTTCTCATCGCGCTCGGCGCGATCATGACCTTCGCCATCCGAGCCAACGTCTGGTGGATCGACCTGCGGGCGGTCGGTTGGGTGTTCATCCTGGCCGGGCTCGCCGTCCTGCTCACCACGCTCTGGTTCTGGCAGGACCGGCGCAAGCGGGCCCGCACGCTCATCGTGGAGGAGAACCGGCTCTCCCACCCGACCGCGATGATGCCGCCGCCGCCCGACCCGCCGCCGCCGACGGCCCCGCCGTCCTGAGCGTCGTCCCGGTGACCGCTGGACCGGCCCGCCTCAGCCCCGTGCGGTGTGCCGGGCGGTGATGGGCGCGCCGCCCGGAGCGAGGGCCGCCCAGCGGGTGGTCGGGCGGTGCACCACCAGCTCGGTGGTGCGCAGCCCTTCCGGATCCGCCCGCTGCGGGTCGAGCAGCGCCGACAGCAGCGAGACGCCCGGGTTGTGGGCGATCAGCAGCACCGTGCCCGCACCGGGCTCCACCGCCCGGACCAGCTCCAGCAGCTGGTCCGGCTGCGCCTCGTACGCCCCGGCCTCGTAACGCACCACCGGTGACGACCCCGCCGGTCCCCCCTCCGGCGGGGATCCCGTCATGCCCACGGCCATCCCGTGCCACGTCTGCCGGGTCCGCCGGGCCGTGGAGCAGAGCACCACGTCGGGGAGCAGCGCGTGCCGGGCCAGCCAGGCGCCGGCCGCGGCCGCGTCGGCGTGCCCCCGGGCGGTCAGCGGCCGCTCGGCGTCCGGCGCGTCCGGGGACTGCTCGGCCTTGGCGTGGCGGAGCAGCACCAGTGTGCGCTCCTGGTTCCTGCCGTCCGTCATGCGCTCAGCTTGCCTGATTGGCGATCGGAGCGCCTGGGTAAGTCGATGGATGCCGCTACCTCTTCCATGGCCGCGGCGGGTAGGAAACGCCAGCTGAACGCCAAGGAGGCGACGTCATGGGCATCGGTGCCAGCATCTTCCTGATCGCGCTGGGCGCGATCTTCGCGTTCGCCATCAACGCCAACCTGGGATGGCTGGATCTGAACGTCGTCGGCTGGGTGCTGATGCTGGTCGGCCTCGTCGGCCTGGCCATGACCCTCTACTTCTGGAACACCCGCCGCCGCACCGTGGTCGCCGCGCCGGTGCGCCAGCGGGTGGTCGCCGAGCCGGTGGTGCCGGTGCAGGACGACCGGGTCGTGCGCGAGGAGTACCGCGAGGTGCGCCGCCCGGGCTACCCGGCCTGAGCCGTACCGCAGAGACCTCGAGGGCCCCGCAACGGCGCGGGGCCCTCGAATCGTGTCCGGGTCAGGAGAAGAGCGCGAAGTAGATCGCGATGTGGTGGCAGATTGCCGCGACCAGGGTGCAGGCGTGGAAGAACTCGTGGTGCCCGAAGACCGTGGGCCACGGGTTCGGCCGGCGCAGCGCGTAGAAGACCGCGCCGACGGTGTAGATCGCGCCGCCGACGATCAGCAGCACCAGGGCGGTCACGCCGCCGGAGTGCAGGATCTCCGGCAGCATCGTCACGGCGACCCAGCCGAGCGCCAGGTAGAGCGGCGCGGAGACCCAGCGCGGGGCGTGCGGCCAGATCAGCTTCACCGCCACGCCGGCCAGCGCCCCGCCCCAGACCAGGCCGAGCATGATGCTCGCGTGCCGGGTGTCCAGCAGCAGGGCGCAGAACGGTGTGTACGTGCCGGCGATGAACACGAAGATCATCGAGTGGTCCATCCGGCGCATGATCTGGTAGCCGCGCTCGGACCAGACCCGCCGGTGGTAGAGGGCGCTGGTGCCGAACAGCCCGCAGACGGTCAGGCTGTAGACGAGGCAGCTGACCAGGGGCGCCCAGCCGGGCCGGGTGGCCGCGATCGAGCAGAGCACGATGCCGCAGACGAGCGCGACGAAGAACGCGTAGGTGTGCAGCCAGCCGCGCATCCGGGGTTTACCGATGTCGACCGGCTTGCGCCGAAGCGGTGCGGAGGTGGTCACGCCCATCAGGTTACGGCACCGTAGGTTACTTTCAAGTAGTGTGAAGCTTCACGCGACCGGTCCGGACGAAGGACCCTGGTCGTCGGCCCCGTCCGCGAGTATGTCGGGATGCGGATCCGACCCGTCGGCGCGCACGCCCTCCTGCTCGACTGCGACGATGCCGGCCAGGTGGAGGCGTGGCGGGCCGAGCTGTGGCGTCGCCGCGACACCGGTGAGCTGACCGCCGCCGAGATCGTCCCGGCCGCGGCGACCGTGCTGCTGGACGGCGTACCGAACCCCGCCGGGACGGCCGCCCGGATCGCCGGCTGGACGCCCCGGCGGGCCACCACCACGGCCACCGCGCGCGAGGTCGAGGTGCCCACGGTGTACGACGGGACGGACCTGCCCGCCGTCGCCGGGCACTGGGGCGTCGACGTGCCGGCGGTGGTCGACCGGCTGCGGCACACCGAGTTCCGGGTGGCCTTCTGCGGCTTCGCGCCCGGGTTCGCGTACCTGACCGGGCTTCCCGCCGAGCTGGCCGTCCCCCGGCTGGCCACCCCGCGTACCCGGGTGCCGGCCGGGTCGGTCGCCCTGGCCGGGCCGTACGCGGGGATCTACCCGACCGCCTCGCCCGGCGGGTGGCTGCTGGTCGGGCGGACCGACCTGGTCCTCTTCGACGTGCACGCCGACCCTCCGGCGCGGCTCACCCCCGGCACCGGGGTACGGCTGGTGCCGGCGTGATCGAGGTACTCCGGGCCGGTGCCCTCACCACCGTCCAGGACCAGGGCCGACCCGGGTACGCCCACCTCGGCGTACCCCGCTCCGGCGCGCTCGACCCCGCCGCGCTGCGCCTGGCCAACCGGCTGGTCGGCAACCCGGAGCTCGCCGCCGGCCTGGAGATCACCCTGACCGGCTGCACGCTCCGGTTCAGCCAGGCCGCCTGCGTCGCGCTGACCGGGGCCGAGGCCGACATTCGGATCGACCGCCCGCCGGCCGTGGGCCGGCCGACCGGCCCGCGGCCGGGTGACCTGGGGCGCCCGCTCTCCCTACCGGCCGGGGCGGTGCTGCGGATCGGGTCCGCCCGGTCTGGGCTGCGGACCTGGCTGGCCGTCTCCGGCGGGATCGCGGTCGAGCCGGTGCTCGGCAGCCGCGCTACCGACACCCTCTCCGGCCTCGGCCCGCCCCCGGTACGCGACGGCGATCGGCTTCCCCTCGGACTGCCCGCCGGCCATCCCGCGCCGGTGGACGTCACGGTCACCCCGCCCGTCCCCGGCGAGCTGCGGCTGGGCCTCCGGCTCGGCCCTCGGCACGACTGGTTCACCCCGGCCGCCCTGGATCTGCTCTTCGGCACCGCGTACCTGGTCAGCCCGGTGAGCAACCGGGTCGGCGCGCGACTGACCGGCGCTGCCCTGCCCCGCGCGATGGCCGGGGAACTGCCCAGCGAGGGACTGGTCCTCGGGGCGGTGCAGGTGCCGGTCGACGGGCAGCCGCTGATCTTCCTCGCCGACCATCCGACCACCGGCGGATACCCGGTCGTGGGGGTGGTGGACGACGTGACCCCCCTCGCGCAGGCCCGCCCAGGGACTACGGTGAGGTTCCATGGACCTCAACGCTGACCTCGGCGAGGGATTCGGCATCTGGCGGCTCGGCGACGACCACGCGCTGCTGGACCTGGTCACCTCCGCCAACGTCGCCTGCGGCTTCCACGGCGGCGACGCGTCCACCATGCGCCGCGTCTGCGCCGCCGCCGCCGAGCGCGGGGTCGCCGTCGGCGCCCAGGTCGGCTACCGGGACCTCGCCGGCTTCGGCCGCCGGCACATCGCGTACGACTTCGCCGAGCTCCGCGACGAGGTCACCTACCAGCTCGGCGCGCTGGAGGCGTTCTGCCGGCTGTTCCACACCCGGGTCCGCTACCTCAAGCCGCACGGCGCGCTCTACCACGCGGCGGCCTGCGACGAGGCCCAGGCCGCCGCGGTGGTCGCCGCGGTCGGCGGGTACGACCACGAACTGCCCGTGCTCTGCCCGCCCGGCTCGGTCCTCGCCCAGCTCGCCATGGGTGCCGGGCTGCGGGTGGTCGCCGAGGGCTTCGCCGACCGGAACTACCTGCCCAACGGCTCACTGGTCCCGCGCACCGCCCCCAACGCGCTGGTCACCGACCCGGAGCAGGTGGCCGAGCGGGCCGTGCGGATGGCCACCGAGCGCATCGTGGTCGCGGTCGACGGTCGCGTGGTGCCCTGCCAGGTCGAGTCGATCTGCGTGCACGGTGACACCCCGGGCGCGGTGGCCTCCGCCGCCCTCGTCCGGGCCGCTTTGATCGACGCCGGCGTCACCCTCTCCCCGTTCGCCTGACGGCCCGGGCCGGGGCTGCCGCTTGCCCGGCCGTCGGGCTCGGGGCCACCGTGGTGGGGCACCGGGTCGTCCAGCCCGCAAGCGAGGGTGTCGGCGGGACGCTATGGAGCTGATGTCGTGAACGAATCAGCGGCCGGATCGGCCGAAGTTCTGATTCGTCTGCGACATCAGCTCCATAGGAGCCGAGCACGCCAAGGTCGTCCGAGCAGCCGGGCGGGACGGTGCTCAGGCGTCCAGGCCACGCAGGACGAGCGGGAGACGGGTGGCGGCGTCGGCGACCACCCGGACGGGGACGCCCCAGTCCTGCCGGGTGAGGTGGCAGGCGGCGTGCTCGACGTCGGCGTCGCAGGTGGCCGCCTGAGCGGTCACCTGGAGCACCCCGCCGGCCACCTCGCCGTTGACCACCAGTCGGCGGGACAGGTCCGTCGTCGTCCCCGCGCCCTCGATCAGCAGTTCCGGCGGCGAGGCGGAGACCACCAGCCGGGTCGACGGCCCGTACGTCTCGTCCAGCTTCTGGCCCGGCGCGGGCGTGAAGATCACGTCGAGGGTCACCTCGCCGGCCGCCACGTCGGTCGGCTTCCGCTCCGCCCGGTGCCGGGGGCCGTCCACCGTGCTGGCACCCGCCGCGGTGAGCGCGCCCGGGGCCAGCCGGGTCAGCCGGTGCCCGGCCGACTCCACCACCAGCACCTCACCCTCGGCGGTGAGCACCACGTCGCTCGGCTCGGCCAGCCCGTCCGCCACCGTGGCGACCTGGTCCGTCTCCGGGTCGAACCGGCGGATCGCCCCGTTGTACGTGTCGGCGATCAGCACCGAGCCGTCGGGCAGCGCGCACACCCCCAGCGGGTGCTGGAGCAGCGCCTGGTCGGCCGGGCCGTCGACGTGGCCGAAGTCGAAGAGGCCCTGCCCCACCGAGGTGCCCATGACACCGTTCTCGACGTACCGGACGGCGCTGGTCTCGCTGTCCGCGATCCACAGCCGGGCGCCGTCGGCCGAGACGGAGAGGCCGGAGGGCTGCGCCATCCAGACGTCCGGCAGCGGGCCGTCGCGCAGCGCCTCGACGGTGGTGCCCGCGTACATGCCGGCGGTCCGGCGGGTCGGGTCGAACCACCAGAGCTGGTGAATGCCGGCCATCGCGATGACGACCTTGTCGTCGTACCAGGCCACGTCCCACGGGGAGGAGAGGTCGACCGAGCGGGCGTCGTGCGCGTGGTCGTCGACCGTCGAGCGCCACTGCCGGCCGGTGCCGGCGACCGTGACCACCTCGCCGGTGTCCAGCCGGACCCCGCGCAGCAGGTGGTTGACGGTGTCCGCGACGACCACGTCGTAGCCGGCCACCTCGGCGACGTGCGCCGGGAGCAGGCAGAGCCCTTGCGGCTCCGAGAAGGTCGCGCTCTCCGCCGGGCCGTCCGCGTGCCCTCGGGCGCCCGCCCCGATCCGGCGGACCAGCTTCTCGCCGTCCGGAGCCAGCTCCGCCAGCGAGTGCCGGGCCGAGTCGGACACCAGCAGGTTGCCGCCGTCGAGCACCACCGCCTTACCCGGGAAACGCAGCGTGGTGTCCGGCTCGGCCGGCGGGACGTACGGGCCGTCGCCCCGGTGCAGGGTGCCCTTCGCCTCGTGGACGCCGATCAGCTCGTCGACCAGCCGGTCCAGCCCCTCGGCGTGTCCCTCGCCGGCCATCGTGGCCACCACGTAGCCCTCGGGGTCGACCACCGACAGCGTCGGCCAGGCCTTCGCCGCGTACTGCTGCCACATGTCCAGTTCGGGGTCGTCGAGCACCGGGTGGTGCACCCCGTACCGCTCGACGGCGGCGGCCAGCGCGTCCGGGTCCTTCTCGTGCTCGAACTTGGGCGAGTGCACGCCGATGACGACCAGCACGTCGCCGTACTTCTCCTCGAGCGGGCGCAGCTCGTCGAGCACGTGCAGGCAGTTGATGCAGCAGAAGGTCCAGAAGTCCAACAGGACGATCCTGCCGCGCAGGTCGGCCAGCTTGAGGTCCCTGCCGCCGGTGTTCAGCCAGCCCCGGCCCCGCAGCTCGGGTGCCCGTACTCGTGCGCTCATGCCTTCAGTCTGCCGGACCGGCCGGTCCGGACCGGCCGGCACCCGGAGCGGGCTCGATCACATCCCCGGATGCGGCGGCGGGGCCACGGATCACCGTGGCCCCGCCGCCGACGAGGAGTTACTTGCCGGCCGGCTTCAGGCAGAGCACCCGGTTGGTCCCCTCGCCCGGCAGCACGACGTGCGGCTGCGTCGGGTCGGCGCACTTGTCCTGCGCGTCGACCTTCGAGACGACCGTGAAGGCGCCCTGCTCGCCGCAGTTGGCGGCCACCGCACCCCCGCCGGACTGCTTGACGCAGGAGCCCACCGCCGGGTCGAAGCCCGCCGGCTTGGTGTTGTCGTCGCCGCCGAACTTGCCGAGCAGCGTGAGCAGGCCGAGCGGAACGGCCAGGATCAGTACCGCCACGATCAGCACGACGGCCAGCACCCGGCCGTTGCGTACCTTCGGTGTCGGCGCCTCGGTCTTCGGCTCGGCGTCGGGCTTGAACGAGTCGAAGCGGCTCTGCTCCGACCCGCCGCCCGGGCCCGGCTGCCAGGCCGGCGGCGCCTGCTGGGGCGGCGGCGGGAACGCCGGCGGGAACCCGCCCGGCCCCTGCTCGTGAATCACCCCCGGTCCCTGGCCCGGCACCGCGACGGAGGCGCGACCGCCGGCCGGCCCGCCCGGACCCCCGAACGGGTCACCGTGGCCGCCCGGGCCGGGCTGGCCCCCGAAGGGATCATGGTGTCCGCCCGGGCCGCCGTACGGGTCGCCCTGGCCGGGACCGCCGAACGGGTCGCCGGGACCGCCGTGGCCGCTCGGGCCGCCGAACGGGTCGCCGGGACGTTCGCCGCTGTGCGGGTGCACGCCGTTGGCCGGCCGGTTGTTCGCCGCCGGGTCCACGAAGGACGGCACGCCGGGCGGGAACGGCGGCGGGCCCGCGGGCGACGACGGCGGTGCCGAGGGCATCTCGGCGAAGCCGTGCGGCTCCGCCGGCCGGCCCTGGTCGTCGTAGCGGGACTGGCTGCCCTGGTCGTCGTAGCGCGACTGCGGGGCCGGGTCGTCGAAGGGCTGGCCCTGGTCCGGGTAGCCGTTGAGGTCGTCCTGCGCGGCGGCCTCGTCCGGCTCCGGTCGGCTCGGGCGGCCGTACACCCGGGGCTGCGGGGCCGGCGAGCCGGCGGGCCGCAGGGCCTGGTCGGTCGGGGGCGTCACCCGGCTGGCCATCGGCACCGACGCGCTGGCAGAGACACCGCCGGCCTCCGGAGAGGTACGCGGCGCGGGCACCACCGGCCCGGCCGGTGACTGCGGCTCCTGGTGCGAGGCCTCGGCCGGACCCCAGCCGGACACGGCGCCCGACTGCTCCGACTCGTACCCCTGCGGGTCCCGGCCAGCCGGCTCGCCGGGCGCCTCCGCGGCGGGGGAGAACTGCGCCGGCGGCAGGTAGTCGGCCGGGGGCGACGCGGCCAGGCTGGCGCCCGGCACCCGCTGCTCCTGCGGCGGCAGCGGCACGGCGTTGGCTGGTGAGATGCCGGGTCCCGGCGCCGGCTGGTAGACCGACGACTCCTCGGCCCGGCCGGGCTCCCAGCCGTTCGACTGGGGCGCGGCGGGTTCCGCCTCGGTGGCCCGGCCCCACACCTCGCTGGCCGGCCACGGCTCGGCGTCCGGCCCGGCCGGGCGGTCCCCGCGGGTCCACTGTGGTGCGTCGTCCTGGTTGGCGCCCCAGGCCGGCGGGCCGTCCGGGGACGGCACCGAGGCGGTGGCCCGGGCCGGCGACGGCTCCTGCGGCGTCCAGCCGCCGGACTCCGGCCGGTCGTCCTGCGCCGGTGCGGCCGTGCCCCAGGCGCCGGCCCGCGCCGATTCCTCCGGCGCGGTCCGGTCCTGCTGCTGCGGTACGGCGGCGGCGCCACTCCAGCCGGTGGCCGGACGCTGGTCGTCCGGCGCGCCCCAGCCGGGCTGCTGCGCAGGCTCGCCGTGGGTGGCCGCCCGGCCGGCGGCCCAGCCTCCGGAGCGGTCCGGGTCGTCGTCGCGCGGGCCGGCGGGAGCGGACTCCCAGCCGCCGGCGTCCTGCTGCGGGGCACTCCAGCCGCGGGCCTGCTCCCCGTCGTCCTGCCGGGCCGGCACGCCCGCCGCCCAGCCGCCTGAGCGGGCGGGATCGTCCTGCTGGTCCGGGTTGCCGGCCGGCCAGCCGCCGGACCGGTTCGGGTCGTTCGGCGTGGACCACGCCTCGTTCGGCTGCCCGGTCGGGGCGGGTACCTGCGCGGCGGCGCGGGCGGTGGGCGCGGCGGAGGCCCACGCGGGGGCGGCCTGCTCGCCCTGCTGACCCCAGGCCGGCTGGCCGTCCTGCTGCGGCGTGGCCCAACCACCCGAGCGGGCCGGGTCCTCCTGCGGCTGCCCGGCGGGCACCTGCGCCGCGCCCCGGGCGCCCTGCTCGGCGGCCTGCGCCCAGGCGGGCTGCTGCCCCTGCGCGGCGGCCCAGCCGGGGTCGGCCTGCTCGGGCGCGTTCGCCCACGCGGGCGGGGCCTGCTCCGCCGGGGGGTTGGCGGCGGCCCAGGCGGGGCCGGCCTGCTCCGGGGCGGCCCAGGCGGGCTGGGGCGAGCCACCCCAGGCGCCCGGTTCGGTCTGCTGCGGCACCTGAGCGGCACCCCAGGCGGGATTCGGGGGCTGGCCGCCCGGCTGCGCCCAGGCGGGGGCGGGCGACTGGTCGTCCTGCCCGGCCCAGGCGGGCTGGCTCGGCCGACCGGCCGGCGGGGGCGGCGCCCAGCCGAGGTCGGGGGCGTTGGGGTACCCGTTGTCCTGCTGCGCCGGGTGGTCGCCGTACGGCGCCGGTCCGCCGGCGCCCGGCGACACCTCGCCCGGCTCCTGGCCGGGGCGGTGCGGGGCCTCGGACGTCATGGGTGCGCCTCCTCCATCACATGTCGGCCGCCGATGCCGATCGGGGTCCGTCGGCATGGTTGCCGGCGTCGCCGGCGGGTACCGGCCGTGCGGGCTCCCCGCACCGTATCCGGTGGCCGCCCGGAGGTGCCCGGGGAGCACCGGCCGTCACTCACCGTTGCCCTACGGTGTCGATCGGCTTCTCTCGGCGCGATCTGCTCCGGGGCGGATGGGTGGCGACCGAGCCCCACCGTACCGGGCGGTGGGGCGAGGTGGAATCCCGGTGTCAATCACCCCCAAACGCCGAGGACCCGCCCGGCTGCGCCGGGCGGGTCCTCGAACTGGAGGAGGTGAGGAAAGTCGTGGAGCGTCAGCTCATGTGACGCTGGGCGATGGCGAGAAGCTCCTCGCGGACCGCGGGCGAGTTGGCGGAACGCAGCGCGTGCTCGATGGCGCGGGCACGGCGGTTGGCGTCGCGGCGGCTGCGGATTCGCTCGATCATGCTCATCTGGGTCTCTCCTCCTGGCTATTCGGTTGTCAGCCCTTGATGTCTCTATTGAAGCGCACAACGCCGCCAACTTCCATCGATTATTAGGTGAGCTGAACCACGGACCTACGGATCGTAGGTCAGGGGGTGGTCGTAGCCTACGATTTCTTCCCTCAACGGCAACGGCCGGTGTGCCGGGCGTTAACCCGTGGCACACCGGCCGTGGCCTGGTGTCGCGACCCGTCAGGTCCAGGCGAGCAGCGCCGCCTCCGGGTCGGCCAGGAAGTCCCCGATGTCGCGGAGGAACTTCGAGCCGAGCTCACCGTCGATGATCCGGTGGTCGAACGACAGGCCGAGGGTGGTGACCAGGCGCGGCTTGACCTTGCCCTTGTGCACCCACGGCATCTCGCGCACCGCGCCGAAGGCCAGGATCGCCGACTCGCCCGGGGGCAGGATCGGCGTACCGGTGTCGACGCCGAAGACCCCGACGTTGGTGATCGTCAGCGTCCCGCCGGACATGTCCGCCGGGGAGGTCTTTCCCGTCTTGGCCGTCTGCACCAGCGCGGTCATGGCGTCCGCCAGCTCGCGCAGCGAGAGCCGGCCGGCGTCCTTGATGTTCGGCACGATCAGGCCGCGCTCGGTGGCCGCCGCGATGCCCAGGTTGACGTAGTCCTTGACCACGATCTCGTCGCCGGCCCAGGTCGAGTTGACCATCGGGTGACGCTTGACCGCCAGCAGCACCGCCTTCGCCACCAGCAGCAGCGGCGAAACCCGGACGTCGCGCCACTCCCGCCGCTCGCGCAGCCGGTCCAGGGCCTTCATCGCCCGGGTCACGTCGACGGTCAGGAACTCCGTCACGTGCGGGGCGGTGAACGCCGAGCGGGCCATGTTCTCGGCGGTGAGCTTGCGTACCCCCTTGACCGGGATGCGCTGCTCGCGGTCCGCGCCGAAGCTCGCGACGGCCGTGGCCGGCGCCGCGACCGTCAGCGGCTCGGCCGCCGCCGGGGTCCCGCTCGCCGCCCGCTGTACGTCCTCCCGGGTGATCGAGCCCAGCGGGCCCGAACCGGTCAGCGCGGCGAGGTCGACGCCGAGGTCCTTGGCGAGCTTGCGCACCGGCGGCTTGGCCAGGACGAGGCCACCGACCCGCCCGCTGCCGTTGACCGCCGGAGCGGGCGGCACCGGCGCGGCGACCGGGGCCGGCGCGGCCTGGACCGGCGCGGCCGGGGCGGCCGACACCTGGGCCGGCGCGCCGCCCTTGCGGGGACGCCGCTTGGCCGCCGTGGTGCGCGGGCCGTAGCCGACCAGCACGGCCGTCCGCCCACCCGGGGCGGGACCGCCGATCAGGCCCGGCTCGACCGCGCCCTCGGCCGGGGCCACCTCGACCGCCGCGAGGGAGGCCGCGGACGGGGTGGGCAGCGCGTCAGCCGGCGCGCCGGTCGTCGACTCCTCGATCGGACCGGCGCCCGGGTCGGTGTCGATCGCGATGATCGGCGTGCCGACCTCGACCGTCGTGCCCTCCGGGTGGAAGATCGACCGCACCTGGCCGGCCCACTTCGCCGGGATCTCGACGGCCGCCTTCGCCGTCTCCACCTCAACGATCGGCTGGTTCAGCTCGATCGTGTCGCCCACCTTGACCAGCCAGGCGAGGATCTCGCCCTCGGTCAGGCCCTCGCCCAGGTCGGGGAGGTTGAACTCCTTGATCCGTGACATGCCGCTCACCAGCCGAAGGTGCGGTCGACGGCGTCGAGCACCCGGTCGAGGTCGGGCAGGTACTCCTCCTCCACCCGGCTGGCCGGGTAGGGGGTGTCGAAGCCGGTGACGCGCAGTACCGGGGACTCCAGGGAGTAGAAGCACTCCTCGGTGATCCGGGCGGCGATCTCCGAGCCCAGGCCCAGGTTGCCCGGGGCCTCGTGGACGACCACGCAGCGGCCGGTGCGCTTCACCGACTCGTACGCGGCGGTCAGGTCCAGCGGGGAGAGCGAGCGCAGGTCGATGACCTCCAGCTGCCGGCCGTCCTCGGCCGCCGCGGTCGCCGCGTCCAGGCAGGTCCGCACCATCGGGCCGTACGCGAGCACGGTGACGTCGGTGCCGGCGCGGGCCACCCGGGCGGAGTGCAGCGGGTATGCCGCGTCCAGCGGGGCGTCCAGCTCGACCGGGCCCTTCTCCCAGTAGCGCCGCTTCGGCTCCAGGAAGACGATCGGGTCGTCCGAGGCGATCGCCTGCTGGATCATCGTGTACGCGTCCTGCGGGTTCGCGCAGGTGACGACCTTCAGGCCGGCGGTGTGCGCGAAGTACGCCTCGGGCGACTCGGAGTGGTGCTCGACCGCGCCGATGCCGCCGCCGTAGGGGATCCGGATGACCATCGGGATCCGGACCTTGCCCTGCGAGCGGTAGTGCATCTTCGCCACCTGCGACACGATCTGGTCGTACGCGGGGTAGACGAAGCCGTCGAACTGGATCTCGCAGACCGGCCGGAAGCCGCGGATGGCGAGGCCGACCGCGGTGCCGATGATGCCGGACTCGGCCAGCGGGGTGTCGATCACCCGCTGGTCGCCGAAGTCCTTCTGCAGGCCGTCGGTGATCCGGAAGACGCCGCCGAGCTTGCCGACGTCCTCGCCCATGATGACGACCTTCGGGTCGTTCTCCAGGGCCCTGCGCAGACCGGTGTTGAGGGCCTTGCCGAGGGTGAGCGTCTCCGTGGCCATCAGTGGGCGCTCCCCTCGAACGACTCCATGTACTTGCTGAACTGCGCCCGCTGCTCGTCGAGCTCGGGGGACCCGTTGGGGTAGACGTGGTCGAACATCGTCACCGGCTCCGGGTTGGGCATGGCGAGCACCCGCTCGCGCAGGTGGACCGACTCGGTGCGGGCCTGCTCGTCCACCTCGGCGAAGAACGACTCGTCGGCGATCTGCTGCTTGGTCAGGAACGCCTTCATCCGGGCGATCGGGTCCTTGGCCTGCCAGGCCTCGACCTCGCTGGCGATCCGGTACCGGGTCGGGTCGTCGGAGGTGGTGTGCGCCCCCATCCGGTAGGTGTATGCCTCGATCAGGCTGGGGCCCTGGCCGAGCCGGGCGTTGTCCAGCGCGTGCCGGGTCACCGCGTACGACGCGAGCACGTCGTTGCCGTCCACCCGCACGCCGGGGAAGCCGAAACCGCCGGCCCGCTGGTACAGCGGGACGCGGGTCTGCCGCTCCAGCGGCTCGGAGATGGCGTACTGGTTGTTCTGGCAGAAGAACACCAGCGGGGCGTTGAAGACGCTGGCCCAGACGAATGCCTCGTTCACGTCGCCCTGGCTGGTGGCGCCGTCGCCGAAGTAGGCGATCACCGCCTCGCCGTCCTCGGTGCCGGTCTTGCCGTCCATGTGGACGCCCATGGCGTACCCGGTCGCGTGCAGGGTCTGCGCCCCGATGACGATCGTGTACATGTTGAACTTGAACTCGTTGGGGTCCCAGCCGCCCTGGTCGACGCCGCGGAACAGGCCGAGCGGCATGATCGGGTCGATGCCCCGGCAGTAGAGGACGCCGTGCTCCCGGTAGGTCGGGAAGGCCATGTCCTGGCTGCGCAGCGCGCGACCGGAGCCGACCTGCGCCGCCTCCTGGCCGAGCAGGCTGGCCCAGAGGCCCAGCTCGCCCTGGCGCTGCAACGCGGTGGCCTCGGCGTCGAGCTTGCGGACCAGCACGAGGTCGCGGTAGAGCCCGCGGTACTCCTCGTCGGTGAAGTCGGCACGGTACTCGGTCCCGTCCGGGCCGATCGCGCTCTCGATCCGCTCGCCCTCGGGCGTCAGCAGCTGTACGAGTTCCGGTTCGCCCGCCGTGGCGGTTCGCTTGGAACGGGGTGCGGCCCGCCGGCCGCGGGTGGTGACCCCGGGGTCGCCCTTTGCCATCCGTCTCTCCCTGTCGTGTCTGCGTCGGCGCCGGGGGGTGACCCGTGCCGCGCAACTCGTGCGCCGCCCGGCTGGTGCCGGGCTGGTCCCTGGCGGCCGCGCCTAGCCCCGGTGAGGGTTGCCGCGCGGCGTTGAGCCGGATTCTTGGGGCGAACCCGGTTCGGGAGCGCCGGCGCCGTGCCGCACCAGCCGCGGGGTGCGCGGAGGTGGCGGCTGCGTTGCCGTCGTGCCTGAATGATGTCAGAGGAGGTGAGCGGGCCCACAGTATGGCCCTCCACCCCGGCGGTGTTCCGTCTGCTACGCGACGAATAGACCGTTTGCCGGGTGAGTACTTCGCAGCGACGGACAAATTGTGTGTCGACACGCGGTGGCGGCTGGTGAACTGAGCGTGACTGGTTCAAGCTGAGTGGTGTCCGGTGAGCGTTAAGCGGCGTTTGTCCGTTTATTTTGGCTGGCCGCGCCACGGGCGATCGCGCAGCTGTCGATGACGAGGAGTGTGCCGGTGTCCGAGCCAGCCGAGGGTCCCGGAACTCCGCTCCTCGGCCGCCACGGCGCGGCCCCCGGCGCCGCGTACCGACGGGTGGTCGGCGCGCACCGGGCGTCCGGACTGGGCGGCCCCAGCCGGGGGTACCTGTTCACGGTCGCCCTGCTCGCCGGCACCGCGTCCATGCCGATCCTCGCCGCCATCAGCGCTGGGTCGGCCACCGTCGGCAGCACCGCCCTCCCGGACAACAGCACCCCGTTCATCCCGACGCCGTCGGTCGGCCCGGTGGTGGTGCCGCTGCCCTCGGCCAGTCAGCCGGCGGTGGCGCCCGCCGCCCGTCCCGCCCCGGTGGTTACCCGCCCCGGCCCGGCGGAGGGTGCCCCGGCTGCCGCCCCGGCCCCGCCGAGGACCTCCGACTCGGCCTGGGCGCGTCGGCCCCGGCCGCCGGCCCCGCCGGCGCCTCCTAACCGGGCGGTCCGCCCCACCCCCGCCGCCAGCGGTGGAGAGTCACCGTCGCCGAGCGTCTCACCGAGTCCGTCACCCAGTCCGATGCCGACGCCCTCGTCGAGCCCGGACCCGAGGCCCCTGCCGGTGCCGCTGCCCACGATCATCCTCACGCTGCCGCCGTCGCACCCGGGCGGAGGCGGTCCCCCGGGCCGCGACGACAGCGGCTCGCCGTCGGGACCGCCGGCCTCGCCCCCCGATCCGCCCGCGTCACCCCGATCGCCGTCCGGCCCGCCCGCGTCGCCGCCCCCGCCGTCGTCCGGCCCGGCGGATTCCGGCGCTCCTCCGCTCACCCGGCCTGCCGGGCCCCGGCCCGCCCGCGTCCCGGCTCTGCCGGCGCCGCCGGCCGCCCGACCGCTGGTCGACGCGCTCGTCCCGGTCCCGTCGCCACGGTGCTCGCCGGTCCCGTCGGGTGCCGGAACCGCGCCGGCCGTGGCGCCGGCCGGTCGGGACTGACGCCCGCGACACCGGAAGGTGCCCTCACTGGGGACGGAGCATCGGTGGGTGCAGCAGGGTGGCCGGGCCGCGCCGGAAGAGCTGCGCGGGCCGGCCGCGCTCGCCCTCGGTGGCGCGGCCGGCCGGCTCGACGAAGCCGGGCGTCCCGGTGACCTTGCGGTGGAAATTGCGCGGGTCCAGCCGGGCGCCCCAGACCGTCTCGTAGACCGCCCGCAGCTGTGCCACGGTGAACTCGGGCGGGCAGAAGGCGCTGGCCAGCGGGGTGTATTCGAGCTTGGCCCGGGCCCGTTCCAGCCCGTCGGCGAGGATCCGGTCGTGGTCGAAGGCGAGCTGCCCGGGGCTGAGCCGGGAGACCGGCAGCCACTCGGCGGAGGCGGCGTCGCTACCGGCCACCGGCGTCGGCAGGTCCGGCAGCAGGGCGAGCCAGGCCACCGTGACGACCCGGCCGCGCGGGTCCCGGTCCGGCCGGCCGTACGTGCCGAGCTGTTCCAGGTGACCGGCCGGCTCGGGTAGCCCGGTCTCCTCGGTCAGCTCCCGGGCGGCCGCGTCGGGCAGGTCCTCGTCGATGCCGACGAAGCCGCCGGGCAGCGCCCAGCACCCCTCGTACGGCGGAATGCCGCGCCGGACCAGCAGCACGCTCAGCTCGTCCGCGCGGACGGTGAGCACGACCAGGTCGACCGTCACGGCGAAGGGCGGGTACTCGGCCATCTCTTTATCACCACCTTGACGATAACCTAGCAGAACAGTTATCGTCGGTTGGACGAAAAAGGGGAGGAACCCATCATGGCCGATGTGACGAGGCGACTGTTCCTGCGCCACCTGCGCGGGACGCCGACCAGCTGGGTGCGGCTGCACGTGGGCGGCAAGGTCCGCCGCGAGGGCACCGGCCAGTCCTTCTGGTACCGGCCGCTCAACGCCGTCCTCAGCGAGGTCCCGATCGATGACCGGGAGCTGCCGCTGCTCTTCCACGCCCGGACCGGCGACTTCGCCGACATCACCGTCCAGGCCACCGTCACCTACCGGGTCGCCGACCCGGCCCGGGCCGCCGGCCGCCTCGATTTCTCCGTCGACCCGCGCACCGGCAAGGCCCGGTCCCGACCGCTCGACCAGGTGGCCACCCTGCTCGCCGAGCTGGCCCAGCAGCCCGCCCTCGACCTGCTCGCCCGGGTGCCCCTGGCGGAGGCGCTGACCACCGTCGCACCGGTCCGCGAGGCGGTCTCCGGCGCGCTCGACGACGACCCCCGCCTCACCGACCTCGGCGTCGCCGTGGTCAGCGCCCGGGTGGTGGCGATCCGGCCCGAACCCGAACTGGAACGCGCCCTCCAGACCCCCACCCGGGAGGCGGTCCAGGTCCAGGCGGACCGGGCCACCTACGCCCGTCGCGCCCAGGCCGTCGAGCAGGAGCGGTCCATCGCCGAGAACGAGCTCCAGAACAAGATCGAGCTGGCCCGCCGGGAGCAGCAGCTCGTCGAGCAGCATGGCGCGAACACCCGCCGCCGGGCCGAACTCGACGCCGCCGCCGAGCTGGCCGCCGCGCAGGGCAAGGCGGAACGCGAGAAGGTCGCGAACGCGGCCGCCGCCGAGCGGGCCCGCGTCCTCGCCGCCGCCGAGGCGGAAAAGGAGCGCGTCCTCGCCGGGGGCGCGGCCGAGAAGGAGCGGCTGCTCGCCGCGGCCCGCGCCGACGGCGTACGCGCGGTCGGCCACGCCGAGGCCGAGGCGGAGGCGGCGAAGCTGGCCGCGTACGCCGAACTCCCGCCGGAGGTGCTGCGGGCCCTGACGGTCCGCGAGATCGCCGGCCAGCTCCCGCAGATCGGCCAGCTCACCGTCACCCCCGACGTGGTGACCGACCTGCTGGCCCGGCTCGGCGCCGGCCGGTGAGCGCGACCCTGGCCCCGCGGGTGGTCGTGGTGAGCCGCCGCAGCGAGCTGGACGAGCTGCTGGCCCGGCACGGCACCCGCGCGGCGGCGGCCTGGTACCTACGGGAGCGGGGCCGGGACCTGGCCGAGGTCGTCGACCGGCACGACGCCCTGCAGGAGGCGCTGACCACGGTCGGCGCCGCCGTGCCGGCGGACTGGCGGCGCGGCGCGGTGGACCGCGACGACCTGCCCCGGTTCCTCTTCGGGCCGGAGGACGTCGTGGTCGCGGTCGGCCCGGACGGACTGGTCGCCAACGTCGCGAAGTACCTGGACCGGCAGCCGGTGATCGGCGTCGACCCGGAGCCCGGCCGCAACGCCGGCGTGCTGGTCCGGTTCACCGCCGGGCAGCTCGCCGGCCTGCTGCCGGCGGTCGCCGCCGGCGCGGCGACCACCCGGGGCCGCGCCATGGTCCGGGCCGCGCTCGACGACGGGCAGGAGCTGGTCGGTCTCAACGAGGTGTACGTCGGCCACGCCTCCCACCAGTCCGCCCGCTACCTGCTCACCGTCGGCGACGGCGGGCGGGCCCGGCGGGAACGGCACTCCTCCTCCGGGGTGGTGATCGGCAGCGGTACGGGGGCGACCGGCTGGTGCGCGTCCATCGCGCGCGACCGTCCGGGTGCGCCGCGGCCGCCCGCCCCGGAGGAGGAGGCGCTCTGCTGGTACGTCCGCGAGGCGTGGCCGTCCCCGGTCACCGGGGTGAGCCTCACCGCCGGCCGGATCGTCGGCGCCGACCGGCTGGAACTGGTCGCCGAGTCCGACGGCCTGGTCGCCTTCGCCGACGGCCTGGAGGCCGACCGGCTGGCGCTGAGCTGGGGGCAGCGCCTCACCGTCGACGTCGCCCCCCGCCGCCTCGCCCTCGTCGAGCCCTGACCCCCTGGCCGCCGCCCGGCGGGCACTGACGCTCAGGCGGGGTCGTCGGTGAGGCGGTGGCGGTTGGCCTCGATCCAGGCGTCGAGGGCGGCCGGGTCGTCGGGGTCGACGCCGTCGGCCATCAACTGGGCGACGGCGGCGGTGGCGGGGCTGCGCCGCTCGCCGGTGCTGTAGAGCCGGGCGAACTCGGGAACCATCTCCTCGATCGCCTCGTCCGTGCGGCGGGCCGCCGCCTCCGCGAGCCCCCGCTGCCGGGCCGCGTACGCCGCCCAGCCGCGGAGCACCCGGGGCAGCATGGCGGCGTCGTCCATGTCCAGCACGGCCCGCCGGTGCACCCAGTCGAGCAGGAACAACTCGGCCACCGTCGGGCTCCACCGCATCGGGTCGGCGTCCGGGAAGCTCTGCGCGTGGTCGAGCAGCAGGCCCAGGCAGAAGTGCAGCGAGGCCAGCTCGGCGTCGGCCACCGTGCCCAGGCCGAACCGGGCGGCCTCCGGCGAGCCGAGGAAGCCCCGGACCAGTCGGCTCCGCTCCTGGTCGGTGAGCGACGGAACGGCCGGCTCGGCACCCGCCCGGGCCGGTGCGGGCAGCACGGCCAGCCGCGCCCCGACCAGAGCCCGGTCGGTGGCGAGCGAGCCCGCCGCCGGCAGCTCACCCAGGTCGTCGGTGACCGCCAGGTGCCGGGTCACCTCGCCGCGCATCCGGGCCGGCTCCTCGGTGCGGAACCAGGTCAGCTCGTCCTCGGTGCACATCTGCCGGACCTGTTCCAGGATCCGCTCGGCCGGTCCGCCGACGAAGACGTCCTTGGTGATGCCGATGTTGTGGTCGACCAGGGCCACCAGGGCGTGCTCCGGGCCGCCCTCGGCGTCGTCGTAGGCGAAGGTGGCGAGGTACGAGGTCTGGTCGCCGTACACGTCGCCGTAGGACCAGACGCCGGTGAGGTGGACCCGCCCGAGCTGACCGGCCCACGCGGGCGTCAGCGCGCCGGGGCGGACCCGGCCGGCGCCGTCGGCGTCCGGCACCAGGGCGGCGAAGATCGCGCGAATGGTGGTGGCGGCGGCGCTGCGGCGGCGGGAGGTGGCGGCGAGGAAGCCGGTCACGAACTCCCGGACGGCGGTCTCCCGGTCGGTCTCCGCGACGGCGTACACGCTGCCGAGCAGCGCGGCGCCGAGCATCTCCGCGTCGAGGGCGCAGTCGAGCCTCGTCACGTCGCGGGCGGCGTGCAGCACCGCCTCGTATGGGGTCTGTGGCGTGGCCATGCACCGACCCTACGCCGCCGACCCGGCCGGAACACCCGCCAGCACGCCGCGCCTCGCCGCGACCGGCCGACCCGGGCCCATGATCGGGGCGTCCGGGTCGCCGGTCGGTATTCAACGCCGGGCGGCGTCCCGGAGCGCGTCGCGGGCCTGCGCGTACCGGGCCAGCACGGACCGCACCGGGACGAGCACGTACTCCTCGCCGACCGTCGCCACCGAGCCGGTGAGCCGCTGCTCCGCCCGCTGCCGGGCGCGCCGCGCCGCCCACCGGACCACCGGCCGGGTCAGCGCTGCCACCAGCAGCCCGGTGAGCAGGCCACCGAGGAGCAGCACCGTCGGCAGCGGGACCTCGCCCACCCTCGGGTAGTCCAGCGCGGGCAGGCCGAGCGCCCGCAGCGCGTAGCCGAGCGCGAGCCAGCCCAGCCCGGCCAGGGCGGCGGCGGTGACCAGCCACTGGAGGCCCCCGACCACCCGCCACCAGGCCGGCCGTCGGTCCATCCCCAGGTCGGTGCCGGCCACCGCGCGGTCCAGCGCGTCGGGCAGGTCGCCGAGCCGGGACCGGGCCGCGGCGGTCACCGCGGCCGGCCAGGGTGCCGGCAGGCCGGCGCCGGACCGGTCGGCCACCGCACGGATGGCCAGGTTGAGCGCCGAGCGCTGCGCGGCGGTCGGATCCGGTACGGAGGTAGCGGCGACCAGGCTCTCCGCGGGCGCGTCGACATCCCCGCCCGGCCCGGGCAGGTGCAGTCGGCGCAGCGGGTCCGGCCGCAGCCGGCGCCAACCCTTGACCAGCGGCCAGCCGGTCGTCCCCCCGGCCCGGTGCCGGTACGCGCCCTCGACCGCCTCGGCCACCGCCGGCACCCCGGCCGTGCCGGCCAGGGCCCTGGTGAGCTCCCGCGCCGACGCGTCGTCCGGCCCGGTCCGGGGCGGCTCGACACCGACCAGCGGCTCCAGCTCGTCCACCACCGTGTCCACGTCGCCGGCCAGCCGGCGCAGTGCCGCCTGCTGCTCGGCGACCGTACGCTCCAGCGCCCCGCGCAGCCCGGCCATGCCGGCCGGGTCGACCGCGACGGTGGGCAGCAGCGGCACCCCGGCCAGCCCGTCGGCGTCGAGCAGCCGGCGCAGGTCGTCCAGCACCCGGGGCAGCTCGGCCGGGGGCAGCCGGTCGGCCTGGTTGAGCACGACCACGGTGACGTCCCGGTGCCGGTGGAATTCGCGCAGGTAGCTGCGGTGGATCACCCGGTCCGCGTATTTCTGCGGGTCGACCACCCAGACCACCAGATCGACCAGGCCGAGCAGCCGGTCCACCTCCAGCCGGTGGGTCCGCTGCACCGAGTCGAAGTCGGGCAGGTCCAGCAGGACCAGGCCGTGCAGGGTCGACTCGTCGTCGCCGTCGAGCGCGCTCTCCCGGACGAACCGGTGCCGGGGCAGCACGCCGAGCCAGTCGAGCAGCCGGCTGGCGCCGCCCAGCGGCCCCCAGACGCAGGCGTGCGCCACCCCGGTGGTCGGCCGCCGGACGCCCACCGGGGAGAGCTCCAGCCGGGCGAGGGCGTTGAACAGGCTGGATTTGCCGCTGCCGGTGGCCCCGGCCAGGGCGACCACGGTGTGGTCGCCGGAGAGGGCGAGCCGGGTGCCGGCCCGCTCGACGACGGTGTGCGCGCCGACCAGCCCCGCGTCCGGCACCTGGCCGTCCACGGCGCGGAGGAAGCGCTGCACGGCGTCCAGGCGGGCGATCAGCGCGTCCGGGTCGACCCGCTGGTCACCCCGGAGCGCCTCGCGCACCCGACCGGCGATGTTGGTCATCTGAGCCAACCTTCGTTCGCGACTGCGGGGCTCGCAAGCTCACTCCTCGCGCTCACCGCTCCCCACCCGCTCCGGCCGGCGGCAGGGCCGGCCCGTCGGTGCGGGACAGGCCGCTGCGGTGCCGGGCCATCTCCACCTCGCCGGCAGCCTCGCGCAGGGCGGTGCCGGTCTCGGCGGCCGGGCGGGCCGCGGCCGTCCGGTCCAGGAAGCGGGTCGCTTCCTCCTCGAGCAGCGCGCCGACCCGGTCCAGCAGGTCCACCCGCGCCTTGTTGGCCAGGTTGCGCACCGCCTGGTCGCCGAAGATCGCCTGGAGCACCGCCTGGGCGGCGACCGTGGTGCCGGCGCCGGTGGCCACCTCCAGGCCGGTCGGGATGAAGGCGGTCGAGGCGAAGACCGCGATCATCACGGCCAGCCCGGTGGCGTTCACCGCGTACGCGGCCGTCCGGGCCACGAAGCGACGGTCGCCGCCCTCCTCGCGGACCAGGTCCAGCACCCCGCGCTGCCAGTCGCGGACCAGCCGTTCGGCGCGTTCGGCCAGGTCGTCGGAGGCGTGGGCGAGCGGCGGGTCGAGCAGCGCCGCTCCCGCCGGATGCGCCTTCCACCCGGTGTACGCGTTCTCCGCCGCCTCGGAGGCGACCCCGCGCAGCAGGGTCACCAACTGCGACTCGATGGCGTTGCGCAGCTCCGCGGCGGGTGCCGGACGCCCGGTCACCGCCGCGACCACCCGGTCCCGGAACCGGCCGATCCGCGCCTCCAGGGTGCGGAAGAACTCGCCGGTGCCGACGAACTCCTGCCAGCGGGCCAGCACCTCGCCGCGGAGCAGCCGGCCGTCGGAGAGCCCCTGCTCGACGGAACGTCGCGCCCCCCGGTACGCCGCCCGGACCCGCTCGTCGAGCGCGTCGGCCGCGGCCGCCTGCTCGTCGGCGGCGTCGGCCAGCCCGTCGACGGCGGGGTGCAGGGCGGCGAGCGCCCCGTCGAGGGTCTGCCGGACCACGGCGGACCGGGCGTCGGCGTCGGCGGCGAGCCGGGAGAACCAGGTGCTCAGCGGGGCGGTGACCTTGTCGGGGAGCAGCCCCTGGCCGTCGACCCAGGTCTCCGGCAGCACGAACAGCGGCGCGGCGTCGAGGCCCTGGGCGGCGAGCATCTCCGACAGGTGGGCGGCGATCTCGTCGGCCGCCTCCGGGGGCACCCGGTCGAGCACCATGGCGATCACCGCGCCGCGGGCCCGGGCGCTACGCAGCAGCTCCCAGGGGACGGCGTCGGCGTACCGGGCGGCGGTGGTGACGAACAGCCAGAGGTCGGCCGCGGCCAGGAGTTGGCCGGCGAGGGCCCGGTTGGCGTCGACCACCGAGTCGATGTCGGGCGCGTCGAGGAAGGCCAGCCCGGCGGGGAGCGCCGGCGCGGTGACCAGGTGCAGGATGCCCGGGTTCTCGCTCGGCTCGTTGGTGCGGGTCAGGCCGGGCAGCAGCTCGCCCTGGCGGAACCAGGCGGAGTCGGTCGGGTTGCAGACCAGCACGGGGGAGCGGGTGGTGGGGCGGAGCACACCGGCGGCGCTGACCCGGGCCTGGACCAGGCTGTTGACCAGGGTCGACTTGCCGGCGCCGGTGGAGCCGCCGACGACCACCAGCAGCGGGGCGTCGAGCCGGGCCAGGCGGGGCAGCAGATAGTCGTCGAGCTGGTCGGTGAGGCCGACGGCGGCGTGCCGGGCCGGCTCGGCCGAGGGCAGGGCCAGCGGGAACCGGGCCGCGTCGATCGCGGCCCGCAGGCCGGCGAGCGCGGCGGACAGGCCGTCCCCGGTGGTGCCGGGCGGACCCTCCCCGGCGTCCGGCGGGCCGGTGCGGGCTGCGACGGCGGGCGCGCCGGGATGGGTGGCGGGATCGCCATGCGTCGTCACCGCTAAAGCGTGCCCGACCGATGCAAGGGAAGACAACCGGACGGTAATAACGGTCGGGTTGCGTCGGGTCGACTCAACTCGACTTGCGGTTTCCGACGGCCGTGGCACTATTGAGTCAAGTTCACTCAACTTGTGGTGGGATCGCTGCCGGCGACACCCGCCGGAACCCAGCGGGCGATGCCCGTCACCTGCTCGACGTTACGAAGCGAGGAAGCGAACATGGCACGTGCGGTCGGCATCGACCTCGGCACGACGAACTCCTGCGTCAGCGTTCTCGAGGGCGGTGAGCCCACCGTCATCGCCAACGCTGAGGGCTCGCGGACGACCCCCTCGATCGTCGCGTTCGCCCGCAACGGCGAGGTGCTCGTCGGTGAGGTCGCCAAGCGCCAGGCGGTCACCAACCCGGACCGGACCATCCGTTCGGTCAAGCGGGAGATCGGCACCAACTGGACCGTCGACATCGACGGCAAGAAGTACACCCCGCAGGAGATCTCGGCCCGGACGCTGATGAAGCTCAAGCGGGACGCCGAGGCGTACCTGGGCGAGCAGATCACCGACGCGGTGATCACCGTTCCGGCCTACTTCAACGACGGCCAGCGCCAGGCCACCAAGGAGGCCGGTGAGATCGCCGGCTTCAACGTGCTGCGGATCGTCAACGAGCCGACCGCGGCCGCCCTGGCGTACGGCCTGGACAAGGGCTCCAAGGAGCAGACCGTCCTGGTCTTCGACCTGGGTGGCGGCACCTTCGACGTCTCCCTGCTGGAGCTGGCCGAGGGCGTCATCGAGGTCAAGTCGACCAGCGGTGACAACCACCTCGGTGGCGACGACTGGGACCAGCGGATCATCGACCACCTGGTGAAGACCTTCCGGGGCGAGCACGGCATCGACCTGGCCCAGGACAAGATGGCCCTCCAGCGGCTCCGCGAGGCGGCCGAGAAGGCCAAGATCGAGCTGTCCGCCGCCACCACCACCAACATCAACCTGCCGTACATCACCGCCGGTGCCGCCGGCCCGCTGCACCTGGACGTGACGCTCAGCCGGGCCGAGTTCCAGCGGATGACGCAGGACCTGCTGGACCGCTGCAAGGGCCCGTTCGAGCAGGCCGTGAAGGACGCGGGGATCAAGGTCTCCGACGTCGACCACGTCATCCTGGTCGGCGGCTCGACCCGGATGCCGGCCGTGACCGACCTGGTCAAGCAGCTCACCGGCCGCGACCCGAACAAGGGCGTCAACCCGGACGAGGTCGTCGCCGTCGGCGCCGCCCTGCAGGCCGGTGTGCTCAAGGGCGAGGTCAAGGACGTCCTGCTGCTCGATGTGACCCCGCTGAGCCTGGGCATCGAGACCAAGGGCGGCATCTTCACCAAGCTGATCGAGCGCAACACCACCATCCCGACCAAGCGCTCCGAGGTCTTCACCACGGCGGACGACAACCAGCCGTCGGTGCTGATCCAGGTCTTCCAGGGCGAGCGGGAGATCGCGGCCTACAACAAGAAGCTCGGCACCTTCGAGCTGACCGGCCTCCCGCCGGCGCCGCGCGGTGTGCCCCAGATCGAGGTCACGTTCGACATCGACGCCAACGGCATCGTGAACGTGCACGCCAAGGACCTGGGCACCGGCAAGGAGCAGAAGATGACGATCACCGGCGGCTCCTCGCTGCCGAAGGACGACATCGAGCGGATGCGCCGGGACGCCGAGGAGCACGCCGACGACGACAAGCGGCGCCGCGAGGAGGCGGAGACCCGCAACGTCGCCGAGGCCCTGCAGTGGCAGACCGAGAAGTTCCTCGCCGAGAGCGGCGACAAGCTGCCCAGCGAGAACCGGGAGCAGCTCAACGAGGCCCTCGGTGAGCTGCGCGGCGCGCTCGGCGGCCAGGACATCGAGAAGATCAAGGCGGCGCACGAGCGGCTCGCGCAGGTCTCCCAGCAGGCCGGTTCGCTGCTCTACTCGCAGCAGGCCGAGCAGGGTGAGCAGCCGGGCGCGGCTGGGCCGGGCGCGGGTGCGACCGGTGGCCCGCAGGCCGGCGGCGCCGACGACGTGGTCGACGCCGAGATCGTGGACGAGGACGGCAAGAAGTGACCTGCCGCCCCGGACACGCGCCCATGGCCAGAGGGATGAGGTAGCCGCATGACGGAGAAGCCACGAGCCGCCGCCCCGGGCGCCACCGGGTCGGCGCCGGGTGGCTCCGCGACCGCCGGGCAGGCCGCCGGCGAGGAGCCGCGGGTCGTCATCCGTGACAAGCGCAAGATCAGCAAGAACGCCGGGCAGCCGGCCGCCGCCGACGCCGCGGCCGACGCGCCGGCCGAGGGGCTGGTCGAGGAGGCCGAGGTCGTCGTCGACGAGATCGAGGCCGAGGCCGAGGTCTCCGGCCCGCCGGTGGTCGACGCTCCGGCCCAGCCGACCGAGGAGGCCGCCGCGCCGGCCGCGCCGCTCGGCGCCGAGCTGGAGTCGCTCCGCGCCGAGCTGGACGAGCGGACCCGGGACCTGCAGCGGGTGTCGGCGGAGTACGCCAACTACCGCAAGCGGGTGGACCGGGATCGCAGCCTGGTCCAGGAGCAGGCGACCGGTTCGGTGCTGGCCGCGCTGCTGCCGATCCTCGACGACCTGGACCGGGCCCGCGAGCACGGCGACCTGGTGGGCCCGTTCGGCACGGTGGCGGAGCAGCTCACCACGGCGCTGGGCAAGTTCGGCCTGACCGCGTTCGGCGAGCAGGGCGACCCGTTCGACCCGACCCGGCACGAGGCGGTGGCGCACCAGACCTCCGCCGACGTGACCGAACCGACCTGCGTGCAGGTCATGCGCCGGGGTTACCAGCTCGGCGAGCGGCTGCTGCGGCCCGCGCTGGTCGCGGTGGCCGACCCGGAGTAGTGCCGACCCGCGCCGTCCCGCCCGCCCCTCAGGGGCGGGCGGGACGACCGGGATACGTCCCGTGGAAGGGGGTGGACCGGTGAGTTCCAAGGACTGGATCGAGAAGGACTACTACGCCGTGCTGGGCGTGGAGAAGTCCGCCTCCTCGGACGAGATCAAGAAGTCGTACCGGAAGCTGGCCCGGGAGTCGCACCCGGACCACAACCCCGGTGACCCGAAGGCCGAGGAGCGGTTCAAGGCCGTCTCCGAGGCGTACGCGGTGCTCGGCGACGAGAAGAAGCGCCGCGAGTACGACGAGATGCGCTCGCTCTTCGGCTCGGGCGCGTTCCGCCGCAACGCCCGGGGTGGGGGCCAGCCCGGCGGGATGCCGTTCGACGTCTCCGACCTGTTCGGCGGCGGCGCGGCCGGCGGCGCTGACACCCGCTTCGGTGGCGGGGGCTTCACCGACCTGTTCAGCACGATCTTCTCCGGTGGCGCCGGCGCCGGCGCCGGCGGTCCGGCCCGCCCCCGCGGCCCGGCTCGCGGCCGGGACGTCGAGACCGAGGTCGCGCTGGACTTCGACGACGCGGTACGCGGGGTGACCCTGCCGCTGTCGCTGCGTGCGCCCGGCGTCTGCGACACCTGCCACGGCAACGGCGCGAAGCCGGGCACCCAGCCGGTGGCCTGCCCGGTCTGCCACGGTGCCGGGGTGACCACCCGCAACCAGGGGTCGTTCAGCTTCTCCGAGCCGTGCCGCAACTGCCAGGGCGTGGGCACGGTCGTCGAGGAGAAGTGCCCGGAGTGCCACGGCACCGGCGGGGTCACCAAGACCCGCACGCTGAATGTCCGCTTCCCCGCCGGGGTGGCCGACGGCCAGCGGATCCGGCTGGCCGGCCGGGGCGAGCCCGGCGAGCGGGGCGGCCCGGCGGGCGACCTCTTCGTCCAGGTGAAGGTCCGCCCGGACGAGCTGTTCGGGCGTTCCGGGGACGACCTGACCCTGACCGTGCCGATCACCTTCCCGGAGGCGGTGCTCGGCACCGACCTGCGGGTGCCGACCCTCGACGGCACGGTGACCCTGCGGGTGCCGCCGGGTACGCCGAGCGGGCGGGTGCTGCGGGCCCGGGGCAAGGGTGTGGTGCGCAAGGACGGCCGGGCCGGTGACCTGCTGGTCACCCTCGACGTGGTGGTGCCGGCGAGGCTGTCGGACGAGGCGCGGGCGGCGCTGGAGTCGTTCGCCGACCAGACCCCGCCCGCCGCGCGGGAACATCTCGACGCGCGGGTGCGTCGATTCAGTTGATCGGTCGAGTGCTGCGGAGGTGAGTGGGGGATGTCAGGGGAGTTCGTCGGCTCGGGTGACCCTGCCTACGAGGCCAAGGTGCTGATGATCTCGGTCGCGGCGCGGATGGCAGGGATGCACCCGCAGACGCTGCGCCAGTACGACCGGCTGGGCCTGGTGCAGCCGGGCCGGGCCGCCGGCGGCGGCCGCCGCTACAGCGTCCGGGACGTGGTGCTGCTGCGCGAGGTGCAGCGGCTCAGTCAGGACGACGGGATCAACCTGGCCGGGGTCAAGCGGATCATCGGTCTGGAGCGGCTGTTGGAGCAGGCCCAGCAGCGGGTGGCCCGGCTGGAGGCGGAGCTGGACGCCGCGTACCGGCGGATCGCCGAGCTGGAGGCGCTGGCCACCTTCCCGGGCCGGGACCTCGTGCCCACCAACCGCACCTCGACGGCGCTGGTCGTCTGGCGTCCGCGCCGGAACCCGGAGCGCTGACCCACTCGCCGCTCGACCGCCTGGTCCACGCCGGCCCGGCTCGCAGTTCGGGGAATTCCCCGGCGCGGGCCGGGCCGTTGTCGTTAGCCTGAAATCAGGTCCAACAAGCTCAATCCGGACTCCGAACTGGCAGGGGGAGCCATGGCGGAATCGGCGAAGAAGGTGGCCCAGCAGGTGGCCCAGCAGACGGAGGACCGGCTCGAGAAGGTGGCCGAGAACGTCCGGGAGAAGTTCGACCAGGTCACCGAAGGCAAGTTCGCGGACAAGATCAAGGAAGGGCGCTTCGCCGACCAGGTCGACCACGGCATAGACCGCGGCCGGGCCGACGTGAAACGCCGGCAGCAGGGCGGATCGACCAGCTGACGATCCGTCGACGTGCGGGCCGGGACCCACGGGGGGTCCCGGCCCGTTCGCCGTCCTGACGTGCGGGCCGGGACGCGGGATGCCGCGAAGGGGTCCCGGCCCGTTCGCCGTCCTGACGTGCGGGCCGGGACGCGGGATGCCGCGAAGGGGTCCCGGCCCGTTCGCCGTCCTGACGTGCGGGCCGGGACGCGGGATGCCGCGAAGAGGTCCCGGCCCGTTCGCCTTTCCAGAGACGTGCGGCCGGGACGCGGGATGCCGTGGAGGGGGTCCCGGCCCGTTCGCCGGGGTTCAGCCGATGCGGCGGTTCTCCCGGACCAGGCCGCCCTCGCACCAGTCGTGGTAGGCGAAGAGGTCCGGCCGGGCCAGCAGCACCCGGCTGTTGTGGGCCCAGTTGCGCATCAGCTCGTCGCCGGCCCGCTCGGCCTGCTCGACCAGCTTGCGGAAGCGGCGCTTCGGGTGGGCCCGGAAGTTCGTCCGGATGCCGTCGGCCGCGTAGATGTAGAGGCAGTGCAGGGCGAACCGCCGGGCCGGGCAGGCCGGGTCCATGGCCAGCTCGAAGAGTGTCGCCACGAGTTGGTCGCCGGCGACCAGCAGGTCCCAGTCCGGGGGCATCGAGGCCAGCGGCACCGAATCCGGCTGGTACGCCCAGGCCCGCAGCTCCGCCGGGGACGGATCAACGGGGTTGGCGAAGCCGTGGAACGTCGACTCCTGCACGCTCACCGGCCAACCTTCCGCTTCGCTCGCGGGGGCACCGGCCACCCGCGGACCCTGGCTGCTGGGGCGACACGGTAACGCGCTTTCGCGCGGCGGCGGAAGACCTGTCCGGGACCGATTCGGCAACGGTCGGCCGGGCCGGGTCCACCGTACGGCCGACCCGGCCCGGCCCGCATCGACCGGCGTCAGTCGGCCGCCGGCACCGGTTCCGGCCGGCGGACCTGACTGTGCCGGCGCAGCCAGCGCTTGAACCACGGGAAGTCGGGCAGCCGGGCCAGCATCGGCCCGGTCACCACGGTGATCAGCACGTACGCCGTGGCGAGCGCCGCCAGCCGGGGCTCCACCGGTTGGGCGGCGGCGACGGCCAGCCCGGCGATGACGATGGAGAACTCCCCGCGCGGGGTGAGCGCGAAGCCGGCCCGCCAGCGACCTGGCTCGGCGATCCCGGCCCGCCGGGCGGCCAGGTAGCCGGTGAGCAGCTTGGTCCCCATGGTCACCACGGCCAGTGCCAGCGCCGGCAGCAGCACCGGCGGCATGTCCAGCGGGTCGGTGACCAGCCCGAAGAACACGAAGAAGACCGCGGCGAAGAGGTCCCGCAGTGGGGAGAGCAGCTCGGTGGCGTGGTGCGCCACCGGGCCGGAGAGCGCGATGCCGACCAGGAACGCGCCGACCGCCGCGGAAACCTGGAGCTTGGCGGCGGCGCCGGCGACCAGCAGGGTCAGGCCCAGCACCCCGAGCAGCAGCGCCTCCGGATCCTTGGCGGAGAGCGCCGCGGAGATCAGGTGGCCGTACCGGATGGCGACCGCCAGCACGGCCACCACGGTGAGCACCGCGACGGCCAGCGCCACCCCGCCCTTGACCAGGCCGACGCCGGCGAGCAGCGCGGTGACCAGCGGCAGGTAGAGCGCCATGGCCAGGTCCTCGATCACCAGCACGGAGAGGATCACCGGGGTCTCCCGGTTACCGACCCGGCCGAGGTCGCCGAGGACCTTGGCGATCACCCCGGACGAGGAGACCCAGGTGACGCCGGCGAGCACCACCGCGGCCACCCAGCCCCAGCCGAGCAGCAGCGCGAACGCGAAGCCGGGCAGGGCGTTGAGGACCGCGTCGATC
This sequence comes from Micromonospora sp. NBC_00898, assembly GCF_045207895.1. Lineage (NCBI taxonomy): Bacteria > Bacillati > Actinomycetota > Actinomycetes > Micromonosporales > Micromonosporaceae > Micromonospora > Micromonospora sp. NBC_00898. The sequence continues at coordinate 5,820,808 of NZ_CP108775.1, read as the reverse complement.
AGGCCGGCCGGGGCCGCCGAGCGGAGGTTGCCGACCAGTTCGTTGGCGCTGTATTCCAGGCCGAGCATGACCAGCAGCAGGATCACGCCGATCTCCGCGCCGACGGCGAAGAACTCCTCGCTGGCGTTCAGCGGCAGCAGGCCGCCGTGGCCGAAGGCGAGACCGGCGAGCAGGTAGAGCGGGATCGGGGAGACGCCGAACCGGCGGCTGAGCCGGCCGAGGAGGCCGAGCAGGAGCAGCAGCGCGCCGACCTCGACGAGCAGTGTTGTGGTTTCGTGCATCCGCCTCAGCCGTCCGGGTCGTCGTCGGCGAGGATGGCGGTCACCCCGTCGAGACCCTGCCGGGTGCCGACCACGACCACCACGTCACCGGCCGCGAAGCGGAAGGTGGGATCGGGCGAGACGATGACCTCGCCGTCGCGCAGCACCGCCACGATGGAGGCGCCGGTGCGGGTGCGCGCCCTGGTGTCGCCGAGCCGCTTGTTGACGTACTTCGAGCCGGCCGGGATGGCGACCTGCTCGGTGAGCAGCCCGGCGGCCTGCTCGCGCAGCCCGGAGAGCTGGCCGAGCATCAGCGACGCGCCGAGGATGTCGGCGAGCGCCTCCGCCTCGTCGTCGGTGAGCGGGATGTCGGCCTGGCAGGCGTCCGGGTCGTCCGGGTCGTACAGGACGAGGTCACGCCGGCCGTTGCGGTGGGAGACCACCCCCAGCCGGCGGCCCGATTCCGTCACCAGATCGTGACGTACGCCGATCCCCGGTAAGGCAGTCTGTTCGACACGTACTCGCACCTCGGCAACGCTACCGGGCGGAGGAGGGCGATGATCGGTCACAGGTTTCTCCCGGCGGTCGCGGCGCTGCTGGTGCCGGTCCTCGCCGCCTGCTCGATCGGCGACGTCCGGCGGCCTCCGCCGCACCGGGCGTCCGCGTCGCCCCGGCCGGCCCCGACCGCGCCGGGGCCGCTCCGCGCCGTCGGCTTCGACGAGGTACGGCAGGTCCGGGTCGCCGTCCCGCCGCGGTACGACCGGCCGTACGTCGAGTTCGCCGACGCCGCGCACGGCTACGCGCTCTTCGCCGCCTGCGACGGAGCGCCACCCGGTCGGGGCTGCACCGCCCTGCTCTACGGCACCGTCGACGGCGGACGGTCCTGGCAGATGCTGCGGCATCCCCGTCCGGTGGCGGCCGACCAGCAGCTCTACGCCGTGCCGGGGGCGGTGGTGCTGCTCGCCGAGCCGTACGGCTGGTACACCTCGACCGACGGCGGCGCCACCTTCGCCCACACCACCGGTGGTGAGCCGGCGGTCCTGGTGGCCGCGCGGGGTCGCTACCAGGTCGTCGAGGGGCGGGAGCTGGTCGGTGAGTGGGACGGCGACCGGCTGCTGCCGCTGGCCGCCCAGCCCTCCGTACCCGGGCTGAACACGGTCGGCCAGGACGGCGACCTGCTGGTGGCGGCCGGTGCCCGCGACGGCCGCCCGTACGCCGCGGTCTCCCGGGACCGGGGACGGAGCTGGCGGGTCACCCCGGTGCCGGCGATCGACGGCGAGGTGGGTGTGCTGCGGGTGGTGCTCGCCCCCGACGACGGCGTGTGGCTGGTCGGGGAGCGGTCGGACCGGGTCGGCTTCCCCGCGCTCTGGCGTCTCGTGGGTACGGGGTTCTGGGAGCCGGCCCGAGCGGCCGGGCACCCGGCGCAGGCCCGGTCCGTGGTCCCGATCGGGGTCGGACTGCTGGCGGTGACCGGCCCGTACGGTGTGGGCGTGGTGGCCGGCGGGCTCTACTACCACGTCGACTGGCCGCTGACCGGCGACCATTATCTGACCGTGCTCGCCGACGGCACGATCGCCGCCCGCGGGCCGGAGGACGTCATCCTCGGCACCGGGTGGACGGCCAACCGGCGCTGGATCAAGGTCGTCCTGGACGGCGACTGACAGCGGCCGGCGGTCGACGCTCAGCGGAGCGGGGCGAAGAACTGCCGGATGTCGCCCACCAGCACGGCGGTCGCCTCGTGCGCGGCGTAGTGGCCGCCGACGTCCCCGCGTCCCTCGACGTCCGTCTCGTACGCCGTCCACCGCACGATGTTCGCGTGGTCGCGTTCCGCGAACCGGCGGATCGACTGGAAGTCGCCCGGGAACATCGCCAGCGCGGTCGGCGCGGTGGTAGGCCCGGTGGGCTGCTCGGTGGCGTGCGCGTCCTCCCAGTAGAACCGCATCGCCGAGGCGGCCGTCCCGGTGAGCCAGTAGATCGCGACGTTGGCCAGCACGAAGTCGGCGTCGAGGCTCTCGTCGAAGAGCTGGGCGTTCCAGGCGAGCAGACCGACCGGCGAGTCGGCCAGCGCGAAGGCCAGGGTCTGCGGCTGCTGGCTGTGCACCTGGTTGAAGGAGAACTTGTGCTCGTAGAACCACTGGAGGTGCTTCAGGGCCGTCTGATCGGCGCCGGAGAGCCCCTGGAACTCGGCGGGGTCGCCGGACGGGAACGAGAAGAGTTGGGTGACGTGCACCCCGAGCACGTGCTCGGCATCGACCCGGCCCAGCTCGGGCGAGATCAGCGAGCCGCCGTCGTTGCCGACCGCGCCGTAGCGGTCGTACCCGAGCCGGGACATCAGCTCGGCCCAGGCGCGGGCGGTGCGGTACCGGTTCCAGCCGGCGCTGCGGGTCGGGCCGGAGAAGCCGAAGCCGGGCAGCGACGGGATGACCAGGTGGAACGCCGGCCCGGCCGGGTCGGTCGGCTCGGTGAGCGGGGTGATCACGTCCAGGTACTCGACCACGGTGCCGGGCCAACCGTGGGTGAGCACCAGCGGGGTGGCATCCGGACGGGACGACCGGACGTGCAGGAAGTGGATGTCCTCGCCGTCGATCTCGGTGACGAACTGCGGGTGGGCGTTCAGCCGTGTCTCGACCGCCCGCCAGTCGAACTTCTCCAGCCAGTACGTCGCCAGGTCGCGGACCCGGTCGGTGGTCATGCCGTACGCGTCGCCGGCGCCGGGCAGCTCACCGGGCAAGTTGGTGCGGCGCAGCCGGTCGGCGAGGTCGTCCAGGGCGGTCTGCGGGATGTCGACGCGGAACGGGCGGATCGCGGTGCCGGACATGGCTGCTCCTTCAGAACGGAATGTTTTGTTCCGCTTAAACATACCAGAGCGGAACGATCCGTTCCACTGCTATCCTGGACCCGTGCCGAACCCGACTGACAGCCCGCCGCTCACCGGCCGCCGCGCCCAGGCCGCCCGGAACGACGCCGTCATCCTGGACGCGGCCCGCGCCGTGTTCCTGGACGACCCGAAGGCGCCGATCGCCGCCGTCGCCGAGCGCGCCGGCGTCGGCATCAGCGCCCTCTACCGGCGGTACGCCGGCAAGGAGGACCTGCTCCGCAAGCTCTGCCACGACGGGCTGCGGCGGTTCGTCGCGGCGGCCGAGGAGGCCGCCGCCGACCCGGACCCCTGGCGGGCGTTCGCCGGGTTCCTGGAGCGGGTGGTCGACGCCGACGTGCACTCGCTCACCGTGCGCCTGGCCGGCACCTTCGCTCCGACCGAGGAGATGGGCCGCGACGCGGTGCGCGCCAACGAGTTGGTCGCGGCGCTGGTCGAGCGGGCGCGGGACGCCGGGCGGCTCCGGCCGGACGTGGTGACACAGGACGTCGGGCTGCTGCTGGAGGGGTGCGCCGCGGTCCGCGTACCCGATCCGGAGCGGACCCGGCAGTTGCGCCGCCGCCACCTCGCGGTGCTGCTGGCCGGCCTGGCCGTGACCGAGCCATCGCTGCCCGGCCCGCCCCCCGCGCCCGGCGAGTTCGACTGGCGCTGGCGGCGCCCGGAGTGAGCCAGGTCACACAGCTGGAGTTGAGCGGAATAGGCTCAACTCTGGTTGTGTCTTTCTTAGTGGACACGCCGATCCGGGGGAGCCCATGAACACGGAACGTCTCACCACCAAGAGCCGCGAGACCATCACCGGCGCCGTCGCCCTGGCCAACCAGCGCGGCCACGCCACGGTGGAGCCGTGGCACCTGCTGCTGGCGCTGCTGGACACCGAGGGCTCGACCGCCGCCGGCCTGCTGCGCGCCGTCGGGGCCGACCCCGCCGAGCTGCGCCGGGTCGCCCAGCGCTCGGTCGACGCCCTGCCGGCCGCCCGCGGCTCCAGCATCGCCGAGCCCACCCTGGCCCGCGAGTTCGTCAACGCCATCGGGGCCGCCGAGCAGATCGCCCGGCCCCTCGGCGACGAGTACACCTCCACCGAGCACCTGCTCGCCGGCCTGGCCCGGGTGGGTGGCGCGGTCTCCGGCGCGTTGAAGGCCGCCGGCGCCACCGAGGAGAACCTGGTCGCCGCCTTCCCGACCGTCCGCGGCGGGGACCGGCGGGTCACCACCGCCGACCCGGAGCAGACCTACCAGGCCCTGGCGAAGTACGGCGTCGACCTGACCGCCAGCGCCCGGGACGGCAAGATCGACCCGGTCATCGGCCGGGACTCGGAGATCCGTCGGGTGATCCAGGTGCTGTCCCGGCGTACCAAGAACAACCCGGTGCTGATCGGCGAGCCCGGCGTCGGCAAGACCGCGATCGTCGAGGGCCTGGCCCAGCGGATCGTCGCCGGCGACGTGCCCGAGTCGCTGCGGGACAAGAAGCTGGTCTCGCTCGACCTCGGGGCGATGGTGGCCGGCGCGCAGTACCGCGGCCAGTTCGAGGAGCGGCTGAAGTCCGTGCTGGAGGAGATCAAGAACTCCAACGGCCAGGTCATCACCTTCCTCGACGAGCTGCACACCGTCGTCGGCGCCGGCAAGGGCGAGGGCTCGATGGACGCCGGCAACATGCTCAAGCCGATGCTGGCCCGTGGTGAGCTGCGGATGGTCGGCGCGACCACGCTGGACGAGTACCGCGAGCACATCGAGAAGGACCCGGCGCTGGAGCGCCGCTTCCAGCCGGTACTGGTCGGCGAGCCGACCATCGAGGACACCATCGGCATCCTGCGCGGCCTCAAGGAGCGGTACGAGGTGCACCACGGCGTCCGGATCACCGACGCCGCGCTGGTGGCCGCCGCCAGCCTCTCCGACCGCTACATCACCGACCGGTTCCTGCCCGACAAGGCGATCGACCTGGTCGACGAGTCCGCGTCCCGGCTCCGGATGGAGATCGACTCCCGGCCGGTCGAGGTGGACGAGATCGAGCGGGCGGTGCGCCGGCTGGAGATCGAGGAGATGGCGCTGGCCAAGGAGCCGGACGCCGCCTCCGCCGAGCGGCTGGAGCGGCTGCGCAAGGAGCTGGCCGACAAGCGCGAGCAGCTCACCGCGCTGTCGGAGCGCTGGCAGCTGGAGAAGAGCCACATCACCAAGCTCTCCACCGCCAAGGAGGAGCTGGAGCGGCTCAGCGGCGAGGCCGAGCGGGCCGAGCGCGACGGCGAGCTGGAACGCGCCGCCGAGCTGCGCTACGGCCGGATCCCCGCCCTCAAGGCCGACCTGGCGAAGGCCGAGGAGGAGCTGGCCCGGCTCCAGGCCGACGGCGCGATGCTCAAGGAGGAGGTCGGCGCGGACGACATCGCCGCCGTGGTCGCCTCCTGGACCGGCATCCCCGCCGGCCGGCTGCTGGAGGGCGAGACCGCCAAGCTGCTCCGGATGGAGGAGTCGCTGCGCACCCGCGTGGTCGGCCAGTCCGAGGCGGTCGGCGCGGTCTCCGACGCGGTCCGCCGCGCCCGGGCCGGCGTCGCCGACCCGGACCGCCCGACCGGCAGCTTCCTCTTCCTCGGCCCGACCGGTGTCGGCAAGACCGAGCTGGCCAAGGCGCTCGCCGAGTTCCTCTTCGACGACGAGCGGGCCATGGTCCGCATCGACATGAGCGAGTACGGCGAGAAGCACTCCGTCGCCCGCCTGGTCGGCGCCCCGCCCGGGTACGTCGGCTACGAGGAGGGCGGCCAGCTCACCGAGGCGGTGCGCCGCCGGCCGTACTCGGTGATCCTGCTCGACGAGGTGGAGAAGGCCCACCCGGACGTCTTCGACGTGCTGCTCCAGGTGCTCGACGACGGCCGGCTCACCGACGGCCAGGGCCGGACGGTGGACTTCCGCAACGCGATCCTGATCCTCACCTCCAACCTGGGATCGTCGGTGATCAGCGACCTGACGCTGGCCGAGGAGCAGCGCCGGGAGGGCGTCCTCGCGGTGGTCCGGTCGCACTTCAAGCCGGAGTTCCTCAACCGCCTCGACGACATCGTGGTCTTCGCCGCGCTGCGCGGTGACGACCTGCGGTCGATCGTGGACATCCAGCTCGACCGGATGCGCCGCCGCTTGGCCGACCGGCGGCTCGGCCTGGAGATCACCGAGGCGGCCCGGACGTGGCTCGCCGAGCACGGGTACGACCCGATCTACGGTGCCCGCCCGCTGCGCCGCCTGGTCCAGTCCGCCATCGGCGACCAGCTCGCCAAGGCCCTCCTGGCCGGCCAGATCCGCGACGGCGACACCGTCAGGGTCGACCTCGCCGACACCAAGGAAGGCCTCACGGTCACCGCCTGACGACCCCCTGTGGTGATCAAGAAGTTTGCGTCCGTGGAGCCCGTGCTCCCGGACGCAAACTTCTTGGTCAAGAGGGTCAGCGGCGGCGCGGCGGGGCAATAGTGAGGGCATGTTGGGGATCGGGAAGAAGGACCGCGAGCTCGACGCGGCCGTCAAGGAGCTGGCCAAGGCGGACACGCTCGCCTTCGGCGGGGTGGGGATCGCCTCCCAGATCCTGCCGGAGACCGACGCGTACCGGCACGTGGAGCGGGCGCTCGACGAGCATCCGGAACAGGCCCGCAAGAAGGTCGACTGGCTGCTCCAGCACGGCTCGCCGGCCGGCAAGGCGTACGCGGCCACATTGCTGGACCGGGTCGACCCGGAGGCCGGTCGGGCGGCCTGGACGCGGCTGCGCGACGACGCCGGCGAGTTCACCACCTTCAGCGGCTGCGTGATGGGCCGCGCGACCCTGCGCGGGTACGCCACGGAACGGCTCGCCGGCAACTGATCCGCTCCGCTGTCCGGGTCCTGCCCGATCGGCTCTGCCGGCGCCTGGCGGGCACGCCGTACCTTGCCAGCCATGACCTCGCCCGACACCGCGCCGGCCCGACCCGCCCGACCCGGCATCGTCACCGTCGCGGTCTGGTTGCAGCTCGCCACCGTCGCCGTCCTGCTGCTCCTGATCGGCCTGGTGGTCTTCGCGGCGGTGCGGTACGACGCCCAGATCGACCGGGCGGTACGGCTGGTCCCCGACGCGGACCCCACGGAGGTCTCGAACGAGCGCTCCGGCAACCTCTTCATGACGCTGAGCGTCGGTGTGCCTGTGCTGCTCCTGGCGGGCTGGCTCGCCGCCACCGCGCTGCCCCTGCGCCGGGGCAGCAACATCGCCCGGATCCTGGTCTTCGTGGCCGCCGGTGCGCAGCTGCTGGTCTGTCTCGTACAGGGCTGCTCGGGCGCGTTGGTCATCCCGATCATGCTGGCCGCGGGAACCACCGACCCCGGCTTCGACCCGTCCGACGGCGTACCGCCCGAGGACTGGGAGCAGTCGAAGTTCCTGGACACCCTCTATGCGCAGGGCGACCCGGCCGACACGTTCTTCGGGCTCACCGGCATCGGGTTCCTCCTGGTGCTGGCGTTGACCGCGACCGTGGTGGTGCTGCTCCTGCTCCCCGAGTCGGGCCGCTGGTTCCGGCCACAGCCGGCGGTCCCGGCAGGCGCTCCGCCGCTGCCCTTCGGCTACGGCCCCCCGCCGCCCGGTGCGGCATTTCCCTACGGCTACGGCTACCCGATGCCCGCTGCGATGCCGCCGCCGGGGTACGTGCTCTGCCCCAACCCGGCGCTGCACTTCGCCCAGCCGCCCACCGGACCGGCGGCGCCCACCCCGGACGATCCCCCGCCAGCCGGCGTTGACCGGTCCGCACCCGGGAGCCGGACGCCCGACGGGCCGGGGAAGCCGCCCGTCGATCCCACCGCCGGCACCCTGGGTGGCTGAGCCACGAGCGGGGCTCCCGAGCGGAACCGCTTCCACCCGCCCAGATCGTGCCGGGCCAGCTCTGGCCGCCGCGTAGCTGACCGGTGGCTCAGCGGTCAGCCGTTCGGCGGCTGTGCGTCGGGTTGTTACCGTCTCCCCGACGCACGTGGGGGAGGCGGTCGGCGTGAACGGTTCGGTGGCGTACCTGGTGACGGCGCTGGGGTGTCTGATCGGGGTGGCCGGTGTCGTGATCGCCGTGGTGGCGCTGCGCAGGGCCCGGTCCCGGCCACGCCCGCCGGCCCCCGCCGACCCGTTCCGCGACCGGGACTCCGACGCGCTGCGCGGTGACCCCCGCAAGCTGCGCCCCGGCGACATCGTGGAGATCCGCCAGGTGCCGTGCACGGTCCGCGGCTCGGTGCACCTGGTCGAGGGCGGCTGGAGCTGGGCCGAGCATCTGCTCGACGACGCCGGTGGGGTGAAACGCTGGCTCTCCGTCGAAACGGACCCCGACCTGGAGTTGGTGCTCTGGACCGCCGAGCCGTCCGCCACCGTCACGCCGGGCGCGCCGACCCTCGACATCGCCGGCCGCCGGTACACCTGGGACGAGTCCGGCCAGGCCCGCTACACCGCCACCGACGGCACCGGCCTCGACCCGCGCGGCACCATGCGCTACCACGACTACCAGGCGCCCGGCGGCGCCCGGCTCTCCTTCGAGGCGTACGGGGAAGCCGGCTGGGAGGTGGCGCTCGGCGAGAAGCTGCACCGGGCCGAGGTGATGATCTACCCGCAGGGCGGCCCGGAGCAGGTGGCCTGAGCGTGCTGGTCACCCTGGACGCCCCGTACGTGGACACCAGCGCCGCCGACCTGAGCCTGACGCTCGGCGGCCCGGAACGCCCCGCGCTGCACGTACGGGAGCTGAGCCTGCCCGACGGGCTGACCCTGCGGCTGCGCCTGCTCGGCGCCTCCCACCAGGTCGTCTGCGGACAGCTGACCGAGACGGTCGCCTGCCTGCCCGGCCGCCCGCCGCACCTGCCCGGCGCCCTGCACGACGACGCCGCCGGCTACCGGTTCACCGCTACGGTGCTCCGGCCCGACGGCGACGGCCTGCGCACCCGGGTCGCCGCGCTCCGCGCCGAACTGGCCGGCGACCCGTACGCGCTGGTCGGGGTCTTCCCCGGCGACGTGGACGCGGTCACCGCGCTCTCCGTGCGCCCCGACCCGCCCGACGGGACGGTCGCCTGGCGCACCTGGCACGCGTACCCCCAGACCAACGAGCTGGTCCTGACCGAAACGGTGGTGATCCTTGTGAGCGCGAGGAGTGAGCCGGGTTTGCGCGCCCCGCAGTCGCGAACCGCGGTGGCACTGTGACGACGACGTACCGGCGGTGGATCGTGGTGGGGGTGGCCGTCGCCGTGGTCGGCGCGCTGCTCGCCGCCTTCGCGATCTTCTACGGCAACTTCTCGCCGCGCGGGTACGTGCAGGACCACTACCGCCGCGCGTCGAGCCGGGACATCGGCCGGGACGCCGTCGCGTACACCTCGAACCGCACGCCCAGCCAGGTGTCCAAGGACATCACCGACGCCTGGCGGCCCGCCGACCAGTACGTCGACGGCAGCGGGGTCTACCTGCGCTACGACGACGACTCGGTGGTGATCCTGCCGGTCGCCGCCGGCTCGGTGATCCTGCTGGAGCGGATGACCACCGCCTACCCCCGCTACCACCACGTCGTCGGCCGGGGCTGGGGCTGGGGCCGTGGCAGCACCGTCCGGGGCGGTGGCCCCGGTGCCGGCAAATAGCCGTCCGACCCCCTCACCCTGGAGCTGAAGTGCAGAACCTCGCCACCGATCTGCTGGTCACCCTCGCCTACGGCGTGGTCGGCGTCGTCCTGATGGGCATCGGTTACCTGCTGGTCGACCTGGCCACCCCGGGTCGGCTGAACCATCTGATCTGGCACGAGCGCAACCGCAACGCGGCGCTGCTGCTCGCCTCCAACCTGGCCGGGGTCGGCGTCATCGTGGTCGCCGCGATCGCCGCGAGCGAGGACGACTTCGTGCTCGGTCTGGTCGGCACGGCCGCGTACGGCGTCCTCGGGCTGGTCATCATGGCGGCGGCCTTCGTGCTGCTCGACGTGGCCACCCCCGGCAAGCTCGGTGAGCTGCTGGTGGACCCGGAGCCGCACCCGGCGGTCTGGGTCTCCGCGGTCGTGCACCTCGCCACCGGCGCGATCATCGCCGCCGCCATCAGCTGATGGCCGCCGCCAGGCCGACCGGCCACGACATCCCGAACGCCCGCGGGAGGTCCAAGGCGTGGAAGCAGGCCGCGCTCTGGATCGGGATCACGGCGGTGGTGGTGGCCTTCTGCGCCGTCGGCGCGTTCACCAACGACTCCGACAGCCTGACGGTGCCCGCCCCGGCGGCCGACGAGCGGACGGACACCGTGCCGCTGCTGCAGGAGGCCGCCGCCAGCCAGGGCATCTGCTACGGCTGGCGGCTGACGGACTACCCGACGGTGACGAGCGTCGGCTCCAACCTCGGTGACGGGATCGCGGTGGGCGAGGACCCGCGCTGCCTGCGCTGGATCGAGGTCGAGGCCGACGTCAACTACACCTCGGAGAGCAGTGAGGCGTCGGACTCCGCCTCCGTCCGGGTGAACGGCTCGGACGACGTCGACGCCGCCGACCTTTCCAGCATCCAACGCGGCCTGGAGCGGTTCGGGCTGGACGACGACGCCTTCGTCGACGACCCCGGTTGGGCGGTCACCCGCGCCGCGACCACGCTGCCGCTGCTCGCCGCGGAGGCGGGGGTCGCGCAGCCGGCGGCCCCCCCGAGCGTCGAACCGGCCGCCGCGGCCAGCCCGCTGCCGGCCGCCGGCAGCGACTTCTGGCGGGACCGCTGGGGCTGGCTCATCGCCGTGACCGGGCTGCTGCTGCTCGCCGCACTCTTCGTCACCGTGGGCGTGGTGCAGCGCCGCCGGCAGCTCCGGGGCGTCGTGCCCGCGCAGCGCGCCGGGGCGGAAGCCGCCGGGCGTACCCGGGAAACGGCGTGACCACCGACGCGCCGGCGCGGCCGCGTTGGCGGGCGGCCCGCGCGGCGGTCCTGCTCGCGGTCTTCGTCTGCGCGGCCTGCGGCCTGGTCTACGAGCTGGCGCTGGTCGCGCTCGGCAGCTACCTGATCGGCGACGCGGTCGGCCAGGCGTCGATCGTGCTCGGCGTGATGGTCTTCGCGATGGGCGTCGGCGCGCTCGTCGCGAAGCCGCTGCAGTCCCGGGCCGCCGCCGCGTTCGCCGCGATCGAACTGACCCTCGCCCTGCTCGGCGGCCTCTCCGTGCTCGGCCTCTACGCCGCGTTCGCCTGGCTCGACCTCTACGGCCCGGCGCTGGTCGGCACCGCCTTCGTCCTCGGCCTGCTGATCGGCGCGGAGATCCCGCTGCTGATGGTGATGCTGCAACGCATCCGCGAGCAGTCCGCCGGCAGCGCGGTCGCCGACCTCTTCGCCGCCGACTACGTGGGCGCGCTGCTCGGCGGGCTGGCCTTCCCGTTCCTGCTGATGCCGGTCTTCGGCCAGCTCAAGGGCGCCCTGGTGGTCGGCATGGTGAACGCGGTGGCCGGCCTCGCGCTGGCCTGCACGGTCTTCCGCCGCGAGCTGAGCCGTCGCGCGCGCGTCGCGCTCGGCGCGGGCGCCGTCGTGGTCGCCCTCTGCCTGGGATACGCCTGGATCACCGCCGCCGACTTCGAGCTGACCGCCCGGCAGCAGCTGTACCGGGACCCGGTGGTGCACGCCGAGCGCAGCCCCTATCAGGAGATCGTGCTCACCCGGTCGGTGCGGGAGGTGGGCCACGCCGACACCGACCTGCGGCTCTTCCTCAACGGCGACCTCCAGTTCAGCTCGGTCGACGAGTACCGCTACCACGAGTCGCTGGTGCACCCGGTGATGAGCGGCCCGCGCGGCGAGGTGCTGGTGCTCGGCGCCGGGGACGGGCTCGCCCTCCGCGAGATCCTGAAGTATCCGGACGTCCGTCGGGTGACCGTGGTCGACCTCGACCCGGCCGTGGTGAGGCTGGCCCGCACCGAGCCGCAGCTGCGCGACCTCAACCGGAACTCGTTCGCCGACCCTCGGGTGCGGGTGCTCAACGTCGACGCGTTCGGCTGGCTGCGCACCGCCACGGAACGCTTCGACGTGGTGGTGGCCGACCTGCCCGACCCGGACGAGACGGCCACCGCCAAGCTCTACACGGTCGAGTTCTACGCGCTGATCCGCTCGGTGCTCGCAGATCGTGGGCGGCTGGTGGTGCAGTCCGGGTCGCCGTACTTCGCGCCCCGGTCGTACTGGTCGATCGAGCGGTCGGTCCGCGAGGCCGGCTTCGCCACCGTGCCGTACCACGTGGACGTGCCGAGCTTCGGCGACTGGGGGTTCGTGCTGGCCGCGCCGGGGACCACCCCGCCGGTGCTGGAGCTGCCCGCCGACGTACCGCCGCTGCGCTTCCTCACCCCGTCGGTGCTGGCCGCGGCGGCGGCCTTCCCCGCCGATCGGGGCCGGCTGGACGTGCCCGCCTCCACGTTGTTGCAGCCCAGGGTGCTGGAGTACGCCCGCGTGGAGTGGCGCGGCTACTAGGTTCGGGGGCATGCCGCCCCGGTCGTCGCGTCGCCGCCGGACGCCACCGGGCGTCGAGTGGCTCCGCAACCGGGTGCCGACCCGGTCGGTGGAGGCGGCCACGTACCTCGAGGCGTTCGTGCTCTCCGGGGTGGTCACCGTGCTGGTCACCCGGGCGTATCTACAGGCCACCGGATATCCGCAGCTCGGCGGGGGCGGCCTGCACGTCGCGCACGTGCTCTGGGGCGGGCTGCTGATGGCGGTCGGCCTCGGCATCGCGATGGTCTTCCTCGGCGGGGGGCCCCGAACGGCCGGCGCGATCGTCGGCGGCGTCGGCTTCGGGCTCTTCATCGACGAGGTGGGCAAGTTCGTCACCACCCGCACCGACTACTTCTACGCCCCGGCCGCCGGCATCATCTACGGCGCGTTCGCCCTGCTGGTCGTGCTCACCCAGGCGGTTCGGGGCCGGATCCGGCTGACCCCCGCCGAGCGGACCGCGAACGCGCTGGACCTGGTGCTGGGCGGGGTGCCGGGTGGACTCACCGACCGGCGGCGCGCGGCGGTGCTGCGGCTGGTCCGGGGATCGGGTCCGGCCACGGAGGAGGCGGTGGCCCGGCTGCTCGACGCGGTGCCGCGCCGCGAGCCGCCACCGGTCCGGTTCTGGCAGCGCTGGGTGTCCCTCGGCCGCCGGGTCGTCGCCTGGCTGACCGCGCGCCGGTGGCTGGTCTGGCCGGTGGTGGTCTACCTGGTGGTGGAGCCGGTGGTCACCGTGGCCGCGGTGCTGCTCGACCAGGTGACCGGTGAGCTGAACCAGCAGCGGGAGTGGGGCGCGGTGCTCGGCACCTCGATCTCCGCGCTGATCACCGCCGTGCTCAGCGTACGGGCGGCGCTGCGGCTGCGCCGGGACCGGGCCGACGCGTTCCGGCTGTTCAAACTGGCGCTCCTGGTGGACCTGCTCTTCGGGCAGATCTTCAACTTCACCGTCAACCAGTTCGGGGCGGTCTCCGCCGTCGCCGTCGACCTCTTCCTCCTCGGTGTGGTCACCGCCGAGCATCATCGGCTCTGCCGGGCGGAGTCACCGCTCGCCGGCTGATCCACGCCGTCGCCCCGCAGGTTCCCGCCCGGCGTGCCGTGCCGTGGTGGCCGGAGCTGGTTACGGTATGCGGGTGATCTAGGGAAGGAGAATCATGGTCGATGTCCACGGCACGCCCACCCGCGCCCGCCCCGGCGTGGTGACGATATCCAGCTGGCTGCTCATCCTGTTCGCCGTCATCCAGGTGGTGAGCCTGATCCTCACGCTCTCCACCATCGGCACCATCCGGAACGTCCTGCGGGACGCCTACCGCGGCACCGCCGCCGAGCAGGCCGGCGACCTCGCCTACGGCTTCGGCATCGGGGTGGGCGTGCTGACCCTGCTGCTCGCCGTCGGCATGGTCGTCCTGGCGCTGCTGAACAACCGCGGCCGCAACGGCGCCCGGATCACCACCTGGGTGCTGGGCGGCATCCTGGTCTGCTGCACCGGCGGCAGCCTGGTGAACAACGCGGTCGGCGGGTTCACCAGCGGCGGGAACACCGGCGACATGCCGAGCGGCGCGGAGATCCAACGCCGGCTGGAGGACGCCTTGCCCTCCTGGTACGGCCCGGTCACCACGCTGCTCGGCGTCCTCGGCCTGCTCGCCCTGCTGGCCGCCCTGATCCTGCTGGCGCTGCCCCCGGCCAACGAGTTCTTCCGTAAGCCGCAGCAGGCCTGGGAGCCGCCGCTGCCCGGCGCCGCCTACCCGGCCCAGCCGTACGCCGTCGGCCAGCCCGGCTACCCGTCGGCCCCGGCCCACCCCGCCGAGCCCGGTCCGTGGCAGCCGCCGGCCCCGCCGGCTCCCGGCCAGCCGGGCTCCGGCCAGCCTGGTCCGGGTCAGCCGGGTGGTGGGGAGGGCGGGACCGCGGGTCCGGAGAGCCGGCCGCCATCCGCGAGTTGACGTCCGGATAAGAGCGACGCCGACGATCCCTCCGAGTAGGTTGCAAGCCGACGCCTACCGGAGGGATCTGTCGTGTCGTATGCCGATCAGGCGCCGCCCCGTCGCCCGGCGGCGGTCGTCGCGGCGGCCGCCGTGCTGGTGCTGATGGCCGTCGGCGCCGTGGTGTACGCCGTCGCGGGCCTGCTCGTCCTGGGCGGCACCGTCGACCGCTTCCGGGCGGCGGCGAGCGCGACCGGTGCCGGGGCCGACGAGATCGACGGGGTGGTGTCGCTGCTGCGCGCCTCCACCGTGCTGTCGGCCGTGGTCGGGGTGCTGGTCGGCCTGGTGCTCTTCGGTCTCGCCCTCGGCCTGCTCGCCGGGCGCGCGGGCGCCCGGGTGGGCACCTGGGTGGTCTGCGGGCTGGGCCTGCTCTGCGGCTGCTGCGGGCTGGCCGTGCTGGTCGGCCAGCGGGCCGCGCCGCTGCGGCTGGGCGCCGGCGAGCAGGTCACCGCCGAACTGCTCGCCCGGCTCGGCGACGCGTATCCGGGCTGGTGGATCCCGCTGAACGCGGCCCTGTCGGTGGCGCAGGTCCTCGGCTACCTGGTGGTCGCCGCGTTGCTGACCCTGCCCGCCGTGGACGCCTTCCTCCACCGCCGTCCGGCCCCGGCCGGCCCGCCGACGCCGTCGAGCGCCCCGACCGCGCCCGGCTACCCGACCGCGCCCGGCTACGGACCCCCGCCCGGGTACGCGCCGCCGTCGGGGCCGCTCGCCTCCTGGTCGCGCACCGCCCCGCCCGGCCCGACCCCGCCCCCGGAGGAGCGCCCGTGACCGCCGAACCAACCACCACCCAGGGCCGGGCCCTGATCACCGGCGCCAGCGCCGGGATCGGGGCCGCCTTCGCGCACCGGCTCGCCGCCGACGGCTGGGACCTGGTCCTGGTGGCCCGGGACGCCGGCCGACTGGACGCCACGGCCGGCGAGCTGACCGGCCGGTACGGGCGGTCGGTCGAGACGATCTCCGCCGATCTGTCCACCGACGACGGCTGCGCGGCGGTCGAGCGCCGGCTCACCGCCGAACCGCCGGTCGAGCTGCTGGTCAACAACGCCGGGATCAGCCTCAACACCCCGTTCCTCCGGTCGACCGTCGAGGACGAGGCGCGGCTGCTGCGGCTCAACGTGTTGGCGGTGCTGCGGCTGACCCACGCGGCCCTCGGCCCGATGGTCGAACGTGGCCGTGGGACAGTGATAAATGTCTCTTCGGTTGCCGGGTTCGGGGTGGTCATGCCCGGGTCGACGTACTCGGCGAGCAAGGCGTGGGTGACGAATTTCAGTGAGTCGATCGCCCGGTCGGTGGCCCCGCTCGGCGTACGGGTGATGGCGCTCTGCCCCGGCTACACCCGTACCGGCTATCACGAGCGGGCGGGCATCGACATGTCCGGAACTCCGCGCTGGCTGTGGCTCAAGGCCGACGATGTGGTCGCCGAAGGGCTGCGTGACCTGGGGAAAGGGAAGCTGGTCAGCGTTCCGACGTGGAAGTACAAGCTGGCGGTGGCCGGGCTGCGGCACGCGCCCCGGCGGCTGCTGCGCGGGGTCTCCCGGGACACCCGGGGTCGGGTGGACCGGGACGGCCGCTGACCGTCGATCGGCGGGGCGGCTGTCCCGCCGGCGGGACGTCGCGGCGTCGGCCCAAGTGGACGGTCGCGCGGAGTAGTTGAATATCGCCAACTATCTGTCGCCCGGAGGGTGACCCGGGTGGACCCCGCAGACGGCTCCCAGACTTGCGCAGTACCCTCTAACGCCATGGGCCACCACGACGACCTGCGTAAATTCATTACCGACCTGGCTGTGGTCCATGGACGGGTGGTGCTCTCCTCAGGTCGCGAGGCGGACTGGTACGTCGATCTGCGTCGCGTCACGCTCCATCACCGGGCGGCGCCGTTGGTCGGCCGGGTGCTGCGCGACCTGACCGCCGACTGGGAGTACGACGCCGTCGGCGGGCTGACCCTGGGCGCCGACCCGGTGGCTCTCTCGATGCTGCACGCGGCCGCCGCGACCGACCGCCCGCTGGACGCGTTCGTGGTCCGCAAGGCGGGCAAGGCGCACGGTCTGCAACGTCGGATCGAGGGGCCGGACGTCGCGGGTCGTCGGGTGCTGGCGGTGGAGGACACCTCGACCACGGGTGGCAGTGTGTTGACCGCCGTCGAGGCGCTGCGCGAGGCCGGGGCCGAAGTGGTGGGCGTGGCGGTTATTGTTGATCGAGGTGCCGGCGACGCGGTGCGAGCCGCCGGACTGCCTTATCGGGCGGCCTATACGTTGGCTGACCTCGGCCTTGTGGCGTAAAAGTTTGCCGATTCGGATCTGCTGATATGCAGGCGGATCGATGCTGCTGGTGGAAGGATGGAATACGTGGGAACTGCGTTGGCTGAAATGACCATGCCTCAGATCTCGCCGCTTGCCGGCGAGCCGATCGAACGTGCCGATGCCGAGCGTCTCGCGGGGGTCCTGAAGGCCCTCGCCGATCCCGCTCGACTCCGGCTGCTCAGCCTGATCCAGTCGGCCCCCGAGGGCGAGGCGTGCGTCTGTGACCTGACCGCGCCGCTCGGCCTCTCGCAGCCGACGGTCAGTCACCACCTGCGTATCCTCACCGAGGCCGGCTTGCTGGAGCGGGAGAAGCGCGGTGTCTGGGCGTACTACCGGCTGGTGCCGTCCGCGATCGCGACGATCGCGGATCTGCTCACCCCGCCGCGCAAGCGGGCCACCAAGAAGGCCCGCTGAAACCGGACGTGTCCGACGGCCTGATGGTCGCCCCTGCCCGGGGTGACGTCGGGTGGCGTGCCAGGGGTGGCGTCACCACCGGACGGTGACGGCTGCCCGTCATCCGTACCATCCGCAGATCGACAGGTCGTTGCCGATGGCCGGCCCCCGAGAGGGGACCGGCCATCGGCGTGTCCGGGGTCAGCGGCCGTGCTGGCCGCGGCGGTGATCGTCCTCGCCGTCGACGGCATCCCGCACCGCGTCGACCACGCCCGCCGCGCTGGCCGCGGCGACCATCGCGGCCGCCTCGCCGCGCTTGCGCGCCCGCCGGTCGCGGAGGAACTCGAAGAAGATCGGCAGCACCGACACCACGATGATCAGGGCCACCACCGGCAGGATGTACCGGTCGATCTTGTCGCCGATCGCGTGGTAGATCTGGTCGGCGAGCAGGTAGCCGATCAGCAGGATGCCGTCCACCCAGAGGACCGCGCCGACGATGTTCCAGATCAGGAACTGCCGGGCCGGCATGCCGAGCACCCCGGCCACCGGGTTGAGGAACGTGCGGACGATCGGGATGAAGCGGGCCAGCACCACGGCCTTCGCCGGACCGAACTTCTGGAAGTAGTACTCCGCCTTCTCCACGTACTCCCGCTTGAACAGGCGGGAGTTGGGGCGGTCGAACATCCGGCGGCCGTACCGGTGGCCGAGCCAGTGCCCGAGCTGCGCGCCGGCGATCGCGAAGAGCGGCCCGCCGATCAGCAGCGCGGCCAGGTGCAGCCGGGTGCCGCTGCCGAAGATCGCGTCGGCCACCGGCGACGCGGCCACGCCGGCCAGGAACAGCAGCGAGTCGCCGGGGAAGAAGAAGCCGACCAGCAGGCCGGTCTCGGCGAAGAGGATCGCCCAGACGCCGATCAACCCGAAGGTGTGGATCAGGTCCTTCGGGTCGAGCGGGTTCAGGGCGATGCTCTCGGAGAGCACCCGGGTCTTCTCTGCTGTGTCCACGGCCACACAGGTTACCGAAGCCCGGTCCGGCGTCGCGCCGGACCGGGCCGGACGGGTCAGAGGCGGGGGTCGACCGGTTCGGACTCGCAGGCGAGGATCGCGAAGACCAGCTCGTGGCGGCGCCACAGCGGGGCGTTCCCCGCCAGGGCGTCCAGGGCCGCGAGGCCGAGGGCGTGTTCGCGCAGGGCCAGACCCCGCTTGCGGCCCAGGGACCGCTTGCGCAGCGCGGCGAGCTGAGCCGGCTCGGTGTAGCCGGGGCCGTAGATGATCCGCAGATACTCCCGGCCCCGGCACTTGATGCCCGGCTGCAGCAGCGAACCCCGGGCGGACCGGGCGGCGAGGCCGGCGTACGGCTTGACCACCATGCCCTCCCCGCCGACGGCGGTGAGCGACAGCCACCACCGGGTGGCCGCGTCCACCGCCGCCGCGTCGGTCAGGTCGACCACCAGTCGCCGGGTCGGGGTGAAGAACTCCGGGTCGGCGGCGCAGAGCCGGTCGGCCAGGTCGAGGTGCCAGCCGTGGTCCCGGTCCGCCCAGCTCGCCCCGGCCCCGGCCAGCACGGCGAACGGCGCGAGGGTCACCCCGCGCAGCCCGTCGATCGGCCCGACGTACGCCCGGTACGCCGCCGAGTACGCCGACACCTCCGCCGCCCGGTCGGCCATCCGCCCGCGCAGCCCGTCGACCGGCAGTCCCCGCCCGGCCGCCGCGTGGAGCGTGGCGAGCACCGCCGGCAGGGCGGCCCGGCCGGCCGCGCCGACGCCGGCGTACTGCTCCCGGATCAGCCCACCGGCTTTCGCCGACCACGGCAGCAGCTCGCAGTCGAGCAGCAGCCAGTCGGTGTCCAGCTCGGCCCAGAGGCCAGCCGAGGTCACCGCGGCCCGGACCCGGGCCAGCAGCTCGTCGTCGAGCGGCGGCCCGAAGAACGGCCGACCGGTCCGGGTGTGCACCACCCCACCGCCGAACCGGCCGGGCTCCCGCTCGACCAGCACCACCGCCCGCGAGCCCATGTGCTTCTCCTCGCAGACCACCCGTTCGACGCCCGCCGACCGGTAGTCGGCGAACGCCTGCGCCGGGTGCTCCAGGAACCCGTCGACCGTCGAGGTCGAGCAGGGCGCCATCGTCGGCGGCAGCCAGACCAGCCGGCCCGGGTCGACGGCGAAGCGGCTCATCACCTCCAGTGCGGCGGCGGCGTTCTCCGCCGGCACGGTCAGCGTGCCGTAGGGGTGCTCGAGGTGCCGCCGGCCGGTGACGTCGGCCAGGTTCAGCACGGTGTCCGGCCGGGTCGGCGTGGGTGCGACCAGCGGGCGGGCCGGGGCGTACCACTCCTTCACCGCCGGGACCGCGACCAGCTCCTTCTCCGGGTAGCGCAGCGCGGTGAGCTGCCCGCCGAAGACGCAGCCGGTGTCGACGCAGATGGTGTTGTTCACCCACTCCGGCTCCGGGGTGGGCGTGTGGCCGTAGACGACCATGGCGGAGCCTCGGTAGTCGCGCGCCCACGGGTAGCGGACCGGCAGGCCGTACTCGTCGGTCTCGCCGGTGGTCTCCCCGTACAGCGCGAACGACCGCACCCGGCCGGAGGTGCGGCCCTGGTAGGCCTCCTTCAGCCCGGCGTGCGCGACCACCAGCCGGCCGCCGTCCAGCACGAAGTGGCTGACCAGGCCGTCGATGAAGGCGGCCGTCGCGGCCACGAACTCCGGGGACTCCGACTCCAGCTGGGCCATCGTCTCGGCCAGGCCGTGGGTGAGCCGAACGTCCCGGCCCCGCAGCTTGCGCAGCAGCTTCTGCTCGTGGTTGCCGGGCACGCAGATCGCGTGCCCGGCCGCGACCATGCCCATCACCAGGCGGAGCACGCCGGGGGAGTCCGGGCCGCGGTCCACCAGGTCGCCCACGAAGACCGCGGTACGACCAGCCGGGTGCACCGCGTCCACCGGGCGGCCCGCGTCGTCGCGGCGCAGCATCCAGCCGAGCCGGAGCAGCAGCGCCTCCAGCTCCTCCCGGCAGCCGTGCACGTCGCCGACGATGTCGAACGGCCCGGTCAGCTCCCGGCGGTCGTTGAACAGCTTCTCGTACCGGATCTCGGCGGCCTCGATCTCCTCGACGCCGCGCAGCACGTGCACCTTGCGGAAGCCCTCCCGGGCCAGCTGCCCGTACGACCGGCGCAGGTCCCGCTGCATCCGGGCCAGCACCTGCCGGCCGAAGGTCCGGTCGGCCCGTCCCTCGGTCCGCTCCCAGGCCAGCGCCTCCGGCACGTCGAGCACGATCGCCACCGGCAGCACGTCGTGCTCCCGGGCCACCCGGACCAGCGCGGCGCGGGCGTGCGGCTGGAGGTTGGTCGCGTCCACCACGGTGAGCCGGCCGCGCCGCAGCCGGGTGCCGGCGACGTGGTGCAGCGCCTCGAACGCGTCCGCCGAGGCCGACTGGTCGTTCTCGTCGTCGGCCACCATCGCGCGGAAGGTGTCCGAGGAGAGCACCTGACTGGGCCGGAAGTGCCGGCGGGCGAAGGTGGACTTGCCCGAGCCGGAGACGCCGACCAGCGCCACCAGGGCCAGCTCGGGAATGTCGAGGGTGGTCATGCGGTCTCCTCCTGCCGGGTCAGCACGGCCAGCTGGGTCGGTGCGCCCACCTCGGGGTCGTCGTCGCCGATCCCGCTGATCGTCGCGGTGTAGCCGTGCGCGACGGACACCCGGTCGACCCAGGACGCGAACTCGGACCGGGTCCACTCGAACCGGTGGTCGGCGTGCCGGAACCGGCCCGCGCCGAGCCCCTCGTAGTGGACGTTGTACTCGGCGTTCGGCGTGGTCACCAGTACCGTGCCCGGCCGGGCGTGACCGAACACGGCGTCCTCCAGCGCCGGCAGCCGGGCCGGGTCGACGTGCTCGATCACCTCCATCAGCACCGCCGCGTCGTACCCGCGCAGCCGGTCGTCCCGGTAGGTCAGCGCCGACTGCCACAGCCGGATCCGGTCGCGCTGCCGCTCGGGCAGCCGGTCCAGCCGCAGCCGCCGGGCGGCCAGGGTCAGCGCGTGGCTGGACACGTCGGTGCCGACGACCTCGGTGAACCGCCGGTCGGCGGCGAGCGCGGTGAGCAGCGCGCCCCCGCCACAGCCCAGGTCCAGCACCCGGGTCGCCCCGCTGGCCCGCAACGCGGCCAGCACCGCCTCCCGACGCCGCACGGCCAGCGGGGCGCGCGGCGGGCTCTCGGGCGTCGGCTCGTCGGTCACGCTGTCGTCGGCCGGCGGCTCGTCGGCGAGGCGCAGTTCGGCCAGCCGGGCCAGCGCCTCGCCGGCCAGCGCCCGACGGTGCGCCAGGTAACGGCGGGTGATCAGGGTCCGCTCCGGGTGGTCGGCCAGCCAGCCGGCGCCGGCCCGGAGCAGCTTGTCGACCTCGTCCGGCGCCACCCAGTAGTGCTTGGCGTCGTCCAGCACGGGCAGCAGGACGTACAGGTGGTTGAGGGCGTCGGCCACCCGCAGCGTGCCGGCGAGGGTCAGCGCGACGTACCGGCTGTCGCCCCACTCGGGGTGCGTGTCGTCGAGCGGGATCGGGTCGGCCATCACCGTCCAGCCCAGCGGGGCGAAGACCCGCACGGCCAGGTCCGCGCCGCCCCGGCAGCGCAGCACCGGCACCCGCACCTCCAGCGGGATTCCGGTGGCGGCCAGCTCCGGCCGGTCCCGGGACTCGCCGCGCAGCGCCGACCGGAACACCTTGGCCAGGGCCGAGGAGAGCAGGCTGGACGCGGCGTACGGGCGGTCGTTGACGTACTGGCCCAGGGTGAAGGTCTCCGGGGTGGCCGCCTGCGCCTTCCCGCGACCGTGACCGCCGCCCAGCCGGAGCGGGTCGACCTCGACCAGCAGCGCCGCAGTGCAGCGCAACTCGTCCGCCTCCGGGTAGAGCACGTGCGCGGTGCCCGCCGGCAGGTCGAAGCTCTGCACGCGGTCCGGGTGCTTGACGAGGAGGTGGCCCAGGTCGGTCGCGGGGCGGTGGGTGGTCGTCAGGGTGAGCAGCACGCCGTCGATGGTGTCAGCACGATCGATCTTGCGTCGTCCCGTTTTCGGTCGCGGCGGACACGGCGGTGCCCCGCCGACCGTGGTGGTCGGCGGGGCACCGGGTGTCGCTGGGTGGTGCGGGATCCGTCAGGCGACGAAGCGGGTCTTGCGGCGGCGGGCCACCACGTAGCCGCCCGCGCCGGCCGCCAGCAGCAGCGCGCCGAGGCCGGCGATCAGGGCGGTCGAGCTACCGGTGAGCGGCAGCGTGCCACCGTCACCGGCGCCACCACCGTTGCCGCCGTTGCCGGGCTCGCCGCCGTTGCCGCCGGACGTGCCGTTGATGACGACCGCCGCGGCGTTGTTCTTGAGGTCCGGGTCACCCGCGAGCCTCAGGGTCACCGTGCCGGTCGCGTTCGGCACGACCTTGTCGATCCGGAGCGCGAGCGGGTACTCGTAGTCCACGCCGGCCGGCGTCTCGCTGGCGGTGCAGCCGTACGCCTTCGCGCCGGGCTCGCCCCAGCTCATGTCGTACGGGTCCCACTTCTGGCCGGGGACCCACGGCGCGCACTCGCCGGACACGTCGACGGCGGTGGTGCCGGTCGGCACCACGATCTGGACCAGCGGCAGGCCCTGCTGCCACTCCAGCAGAGCCGGGCCGAGGTTGCGGAAGCCGGGGGTCACGGTGACCACGTCACCGGCCTTGCCCTTGGCCGATCCGCCGACGGCGGCGAGGTCGGCGTAGTGGGTGCCCTTGACGGCGATGTCCGCGATCGTCGAGCTGTTCCACTCCTCGCTGACGTCGGTCTGCGGCGCCCGCTGGGCCTTCGCCGGCCGCTCGACGAGGCGGAGTTCGCCGCCGGTGCCCGGCTCGCCCATTCCGGGGAAGTAGGGGTCCTTGGTGACGGTCTCCCAGTCGTCCACGGCCCACCAGTCCAGGTAGGCGTGCAGGGTGGCGCCGCTGCGGGCCGCCTTGGCCAGGCCCACCGGGAAGTCCTCGGAGAGCTGGTACTCCTTGTCGGTCTCCAGGTCGGCGGTGAAGGTGCAGATCGTGAAGCCGAACTCGGAGCTGCGGCAGTTGCGGTACTTGCCCGCGTACTCGGCGATCCCGTCGCCCTGCATCATCAGCACGGCGCCGTGGGCGGTGCTGGGGCCCGCGTTCCGGACCACGCCCGGCACCCCGACCGTGGTGCCGGGCTGGCCCTCGACCTTGACCGACTCGTCGCTCTGCAGGTCGATGCCCTCGGCCACGGTGACGGTCGGCTTCCGGGTCACCTCCTTGCCGTCGGCGGTCACCTTGACGACGAGCTCGCCGCTGGTGCCGGCCTTCGCCGCCGAATCGACGTTCACCCAGTACCCGAAGAAGGGAGCGCCCTGCTCCTCGGAGCCCTCGGCCTCGCAGTGGACCTTCGAGCCGGTGGTGTCGCACCGCCACAGCTCAGTGGCGATGTCGACGGTGGCGAAGCTGGAGATAGCCGACAGGTCGAGGTCGATGGCGAGTGCCTTGGGCTCCGGGTCCTCGGGCTTCGGCGTGACGTACAGGAAGCCGAGCTTTCCGTGGTCGACCGCGACCAGCAGGTCGCCGGCGTACACGTCGAAGGGGTCTTCCGCGGCGACGGCGGGGGTGGCGGAGGCGGCGACGAACGCGCCTGCGACGCCGATCCCGGCCAGCCAGCTCCGGGTGGAGTGGGTGAGCATTGGTGGGTTCCTCCCGTGGGGGTGCAGGTGGAGCGCGTGGATCTTAAGGAACCGTTAAGCCCACCCGCTGTCCCGAAAGACGGTCGGAGCCGGGAATCAGCCGAACGGATGATCCTCGCCCTTCTGCAATGTTCCGCGGGCCCGTACCCGTCAACAGGGCGGGACACCGGGAGGTGCAGTGACGTACGAGGAGTTCGCCGACTCGCGGCTGGGCGCCCTGCTGCGGTACGCGGTCATGTTGACCGGCGATCAGCACCAGGCTCAGGACCTGGTGCAGGACACCATGGTCCGGGTCCAGTTGAACTGGCGGCGGGTGGCCCGGACCGACTCCCCGGAGCGGTACGTCCGCCGGATGCTCACGAACCAGTATGTCGACTGGCGGCGTGGGTCGTGGGCGCGCCGGGTGCTGCTGCGCGGCGAGCCGGACGAGGCCGTGCCCGCGCCGACCGACCACGCGCAGTCCGCGGTGGACCGGGACCAGGTGTGGTCCTGGCTGTCCCGGCTGCCTCGAAGGCAGCGGGCCACGCTGGTGCTGCGCTACTACGAGGACCTCCCGGACGCCGAGATCGCCGAGATCCTCGGCTGTGCCGTCGGCACCGTCCGGTCCTGCATCTCCCGGGCGCTGGCCACCCTCCGAGCCGAGTACGTGGAGGCCTGATCATGATCGAGGACGACCTGCGGGCCGCTTTCGCGCGGCACGAGACCCTGACCCCGCCCACCGGCCCGGTACGCGCCGCCATCGAGCGGTCGGTGGTCCGCCGCCGGCGCCGCCGGTTCCGGCTCCGGGTCGGCGGCACGGCGTTGGTGCTGATCGCGGCCGCCCTGGTCGGCGTGCCGGCGTTCACCCCGGACCGGCCGGCACCCGCGAATCTCCTGCTCGACCCCGCCCCGTCGAAGCCCACCGGGGCGCTGAACGTGCTGCTGGTCGGGGCGGACGGGCCGGCGGACCGGCCCTACCGGCTCGCCGACTCGGTGCTGCTCGTGCACGTCCCGGCGGACCGCAGCCGGCTCTACCTGGTCTCGCTCCCGCGCGACCTGGAGGTGTCCATCCCCGGCCACGGCAGGGACAAGCTCAACGCGGCCCTGTCCGTCGGCGCCGGCACGCCGCGCCCGGACCTGGCCCGCGGCTACGCGCTGATCCGCCGGGTGGTCTCCGACACGATCGGTGTACGGATCGACGCGGGCGCCGTGCTGACGTACCCGGTGCTGCGCAAGCTGGCCGACGCGGTCGGCGGCGTGCCGGTCTGCCTGCCGGCCGAGATCCGCTCCGCGCACACCCGCCGAGTGTTCCCCGCCGGCTGCCAGCAGCTCGACGGCGCCGCCTCGGTGGACCTGCTCCGCCAGCGCTACGGGCTGCCCGACGGCTCCCTGGATCGCGACCGCAACGCGCAGCGGTACGCGGCCGGGCTGCTCCGCCGGGTCGACGAGCGGGGTGTGCTGACGAACCCGGTGCTGCTCTCCAGGCTGCTCACCCAGGTCGGCACCGGCCTGGTGACCGAGACGGGCGAGACGTCGCTGCCGGCGCTGCTCGCGGTGGCCGCGCAGGGGACCGGCGCCCCGCCGGTCGCGGTGGTCCTGCCGGTCAAGTACGTCGAGAAGCCCAGCTACCGGTTCCGGCTCGACCCCACGCTGAGCCCGGGGTTCCTGACCGCGCTGCGGGACGACCGGCTCGGTGAGTGGACGGCGGCCCACCCGGACCGGGTGACCGGCCTGGGGTGAGGGTCAGCGGTAGTCGTCCTCGTCGCGGGCGACCACCCGGGCCTGCTCCATCGCGTCCCAGTCGTCGACCTCCAGGCCACGGTGCGGCTCGCTCTCGCCGTCACCGGGGTCGGTGGAGATCGCCTGCTCGACCGCGTCGGCCGGTTCCGCCTCCAGATCCCGTTCCTCGGGAGCGAGGTGGTCGCTCGGGGCGAAGTCCTCGTCGGGCTGACCCATCGTCCCTCCCTGGATCTCGGTGCGGACAGCTACCCACACACCGTACGGGCTGCGCGGGAAGCCTGCTCGGAGCCGTGCGGAACGGAGTCGGCGGATTGTCCCTCCGTACCGGGACCCCGGTGCCAGGATGGGGGGCGTGGGATTCCTGATCCGACTGGCGATCACCGCGATCGCGCTGTGGGTCACCACGTTCATCGTGCCCGGGGTCGAGGTGACCGGCCGGAACGGCGCGAGCACCGCGCTCACCCTGATCGCGGTGGCGCTCATCTTCGGCGTGGTCAACGCGGTCCTCAAGCCGGTCATCAAGGTGTTCGGTTGCGTGTTCTACCTGCTCACGCTGGGTCTGTTCGCGCTGGTCGTGAACGCGCTGCTGTTCCTGCTCACGGACTGGATCGCCCGCGGGCTGGACCTGCCGTTCCGGGTGGACGGTTTCTGGGCCGCCTTCTGGGGGGCGATCGTGATGGCGGCGGTGAGCTGGCTGATCAGCGTCGCGGTGCCGGACCGCCTGGCGGACCGGTGAGCGGAACCGGTGGGCAGGGCCCGGGTCGGTTGTGCCCGTCGCCGCCTTCTACGGGATACTGCCCGCGGTGGACAGCGCGGTCCGGCGCACCCAAGGAAGACAACGGCCGGCACGGCCGAGAGCGGTAAGTAAGGAGCGTTCGACATGCCCATCGCTTCCCCCGAGGCCTACGCGGAGATGCTGGACCGGGCCAAGGCCGGCCGGTTCGCGTACCCCGCGATCAACGTGACCTCCTCGCAGACGCTGAACGCGGCGCTCAAGGGCTTCGCCGACGCGGAGAGCGACGGCATCATCCAGGTCTCCACCGGTGGCGCGGAGTACCTCTCCGGCCCGTCGATCAAGGACATGGTCACCGGCGCGGTGGCGTTCGCCGCGTACGCGCACGAGGTCGCCAAGAAGTACCCGGTGAACATCGCGCTGCACACCGACCACTGCCCGAAGGACAAGCTGGACAAGTTCGTCCGTCCGCTGATGGCGATCTCCCAGGAGCGGGTGAAGCGCGGCGAGGAGCCGCTGTTCCAGTCGCACATGTGGGACGGCTCGGCGGTGCCGGTGGCGGAGAACCTGGAGATCGCCGCCCAGCTCCTCGACGAGGCCGCCAAGGGCAAGATCGTCCTCGAGATCGAGGTCGGCGTGGTCGGCGGCGAGGAGGACGGCGTCGAGAACGCCATCAACGAGAAGCTCTACACCACCGTCGAGGACGGCCTGGCCATGGTCGAGGCGCTCGGCCTGGGCGAGAAGGGCCGCTACATGGCGGCGCTGACCTTCGGCAACGTGCACGGCGTCTACAAGCCGGGCAACGTCAAGCTCCGCCCGGAGGTGCTCGACCACATCCAGATGGCGGTCGGCGCCAAGTACGGCAAGGAGAAGCCGCTCAGCCTGGTCTTCCACGGCGGCTCCGGCTCGCTGCTCTCGGAGATCCGGGAGGCGCTGGACTACGGCGTGGTGAAGATGAACATCGACACCGACACCCAGTACACCTTCACCCGGCCGGTCGCGGACCACATGTTCCGCAACTACGACGGCGTGCTGAAGGTCGACGGTGAGGTCGGCAACAAGAAGATGTACGACCCGCGGGTCTGGGGCAAGGCCGCCGAGGCCGGCATGGCCGCCCGCGTCGTGGAGGCCTGCGAGCACCTGCGCTCCACCGGCACCACGATGAAGTAACCAGCACGTACCCCGGAAGGGCCGGCTCCCGCGCGGGGCCGGCCCGCCGTGTCAGGTCGTCGTGGTCAGCACCCGGACCGCCTCGTGGACGTCGTCGGTCAGGTGCACGGTCGCCGCCAGGTCGCCGCCGTGCGAGCCGGCCAGCAGCGGCCGCAGCAGCGTCTCGACCGGCAGCTGCGTCGTCCAGTACGCCCGGTCGAGGAAGACGTACGCGCCGCTCGCCCCGTCGGTGCCGTAGTACGTCTTGGTGGCCGCCTGGAACACCTCCTGCACCGTCCCGGCCCGGCCGGGCGCGAAGACGATGCCACCGCGGGCCAGCCGCAGGATGGTGTCCTCCCGGATCGCGTTGGAGAAGTACTTGGCGATCCGCCCGGCGAACAGGTTCGCCGGCTCGTGCCCGTACAGCCAGGTGGGGATGGCGAGCCCGCCCGAGCGGGCCCACTCGGTGCCGGCGGCCGCCGCCGGGCGCTGGGCGGGCAGCGTCGGCCCGGGCGCGTACCGCCGGCGTACCGCCAGGGCGGCGGCGGTGTAGCGGTCGTGGTCGGTGAAGTCGGGGGCGGTGGCGAGCAGGTCGATCGCGGCGGTCAGCTCGTCGGCCGGCCGGGCGGCGAGGAACGCGCCCAGGTTGGCCGCCTCCATCACGCCCGGACCGCCGCCGGTCACCACCAGCCGGTCGGCCCGGGCCAGCTCCCAGCCCAGCACCGCCGCCATCCGGTACGCGGCGCTGCCGCGCGGCACCGCGTGCCCGCCCATCACCCCCACCACCGACTGCGGCCGGTGCGCCGCCAGCCACGCCCGGGTGGCGTCGGCCAGCGCGTTGTCCACGCCGTGGTCGTGCAGCCGCTGGCCGAGCGCCTCGCGGACGTCCGGCAGCGCCCCGCCGTGCGCGCGGAAGTGCTCGTACACCCGGGTGTCGTACATCCCGGCGAAGCCACCCTCGGCGAAACCGGCGGCCAGGTCGTCCGGGGTGTAGAGGTGAGACGGCTGGGTCGGGTAGGGCAGCCCGGAGAAGGGCGGCACCACGTTCGCGCCGCGCCGGACCAGGTCCGCGCCGACCTCCCGGCCGGCGAACCGGCAGCCCACGAAGAGGGTGCCGGTGACCTCGGTGCCGGTCAGGTCGGGCACCGGGTCGAGGTCGAGCCGGAGGCCCTGCACGGTCAACCCGGCGAGGCTGCCGCCGGCCAGCCGCCGGTCGAACTCGGCGCGGGTCTCGATCTCGTGGACGCTGGTGTCGTGCGGCTCGATGACGTCCGCGGGAGGTGGGGTCGGCACCAGGCCATCCTGCCCCGACCAGGCAACGCGGCAAACTTGGGCCGGACGGACAGGAGCCCGGCGGCCAGGCCGTCGGGCTCCTGCGTAACCGGGTCCTGGGGAGGCTCCGGACCATCAGTTGTAGTGGAAAAAGTCGCCGCCGGGCATGGGCCGCGGGTACGTGCGTGGCGGGCCGCAGGCGTGACGAAACCCTCATCCGTTCAGCCGACCGGGTCGCCGGACCCCCTCGCGCGCCCCCGGGCGAAGCGGGTTGAATGGGGCGATGCAGAACCTGTTGCCTGAGCCACCGGCCACCCTCCTGCCCGCGCACGAGGAGGCCGACGCCGCCCTGGCTGACGCCGCCGCGCAGGACACCGACGAGGCGTACGCCTCGGTGGCGGCCCGTTTCCCGACCCACAGCGCGGCCTGGGCGGCGCTCGCCGCCCGCGCCTTCGCCGCGGGCCAGGTCATCCCCGCGTACGCGTTCGCGCGCACCGGCTACCACCGCGGCCTGGACCAGCTACGCCGGAGCGGCTGGAAGGGCCACGGCCCGGTGCCCTGGTCGCACAAGCCCAACCGGGGCTTCCTGCGCTGCCTCTACGTGCTCTCCCGGGCCGCCGACGAGATCGGCGAGGCCGACGAGGCGGCCCGCTGCGCCCAGTTCCTCCGCGACTGCGACCCGGCCGCCGGGGACGCGCTGGCCAGCAACTGAGCCCGCGCCGACGGCCGGCCCGGAATCCGCTCGGGCCGGCCGTCGTGCCTGTTCAGAGGCCTTCGGCGACCGCGGCGGCGATCTTCAGCCAGGCGTCCCGGGTGGCTGAGGAGAGCTGCCCGTACCGGATCGGCTCCCCGGTGTCGATCAGCCGCTCGTACGGCGCGAGCAGCACCGCCCGGGTCCGGGCGGCGAAGTGCTCCTGGATCGCCGGCAGGTCGATCTCCTTGCGCGACGGCGGCATCGACACCACCGTCACCGCCTGCCGGACCAGCCGCTGCCGGCCGCTCTGCTCCAGGTGGTCGAGCATCCGGGCGGCCGTCTCCGCCGAGTCGTTCCGGGCCGACATCGTGACCACCAGTTGGTCGGTGGCGTCCATCGCGGCCTGCCAGTTCTGTGCCCGGACGTTGTTGCCGGTGTCCACGAAGATCAGCTTGTAGAAGCGGCTGACCACGTCGCGGATCTCGGCGAACGCGGCCGCGGTGAGCATCTCACCGCCGGTGGCCGACTCGTCCGAGGCGAGCACGTCGAACATCCCCTCGCCCTGCGAGCGGACGTACTGCGACAGGTCACCGACCCGGCCGTGCGCGCCCTGGAACTGGCCCAGGTCGCGCAGCATGTCCCGGACCGTACGGGAGTGGAAGTCCTGCTGCGCCCGCATCCCCAGGGTGCCCTGGGTCTCGTTGTTGTCCCAGGCCAGCACGTATCCACCGCGCTTCTGTCCGAACGTCATGGCGAGCAGCAGGATCGCCACCGTCTTGCCGGCGCCACCCTTGGGGTTGACCACCGTCACCTGCCGCAGCCCGCCGAAGTTGCGGCGGACCATCTCGATGTCGCGCTTGAGTTCCTGCTCGTGCCGCCCGGGCGCGAGCCGGACCAGGCCCACCTTGTTGACCACCGCCCGCACGCCCATGGTGGCCACCGGGTCCACCGGCCGGCCCTGACGGCGACGCGCGAAGTCCTCCGCGGTCGGGGTGGCGCCCGTCTCCGGCGTCCAGCCCGGGTCCGGGTACGCCGCCGGCGCCGGCTGCGGCGGAACCGGCTGCTGCTGCGGCTGCGGGCCCGGCTGGTGCGCTCCGGTCGCGGCCTGCGACGGCCAGGCCGGCGGGTACCAGCCGGGCGGGGCGGCCGGGGTCGGCCCGGGCGCCTGCGGCGGCGGGTACGCGAACGCGCCGGGATAGCCGGGCCGGCCGTACGCCGACGCCGGCGGGTACCCGGTGCCGTCGCCGTACGGCGGCACCGGTCCGGGTGCGGGCGGCTGCTGGTCGGGCCGGTGGATCGGTACGCCCGGCGCGGGCGGGAACGGCCCGAGCCGGGGCGGGGTGGGCTCCTCGCCGGTCTGCGCGGGCGCCTCGGCGGCCGGCGGGGCCGGCGGGGCTGGCGGGGCCGGCGGGGCCGGCGACGGAGCGGATGTGCCGTCGGCTGCGGCGGCCGTGGCCGGGACGGTCTCCGGCCGGTCCGTGCGGGGCGTGGGCGGCTCGGTCGGTGCGTTCGTCAGCCGCTGCGGAGGCTGTGCCCAGGGCGACTCACCCGGCTTCCGGGGCGGGGCCGTCGCCGCGGCGCCCTTGTCCCCGCTGGCAGGTTCACCCGGGCCGCCGGGCCCTGACCCGACAGGTCCGTCGGTCTCCAAGGTGGCGTCAGCGCGCGGGGTGGCGGGGTGCCCCGCCGCCTCCTGGCCGTCGGCCACCGGTTGCGGCGTCGCGTCGGGCTGGGTGGTCGCCAGTTGCGGGGTCACGTCGGGCTGGGTGGTCGCCGGGTCGCCGGGTCCGGTCCTCGGCGGTGTGGCCATCGCCGACTGGTCGAGGGTGAACGGCAGGTCCAGGTCGACCGCCGGCTGTGCCGCCCGGGGCCCCGGGACCCCGACATCGGGAGTCGGCCGGGGTTGGTCCGCGTCGGCCGGGGCGGCGGACTGCTGCGGCGCCCAGGTCGGAGCGGGTGGCCAGGCGCCCGCGCCGGGCGGCCCGCTCATCGCCCAACCCGCGGCCGCGGTTCCATCGGCGGGCGGCGCCGGCGGCGTGTCCCCGTTCGACGGGGTGGGCCAGGCGGAGGCGGCCGGTTGGGTTTGCACCGCCCACGGTTGGGCGGCGACCGGTTCGGTCGGGTCCGGCGGCCAGAGCGGTTCGATGTCCCGCTCGGGCACCGGCGGTTGGCCCGGCACGTGGGCCCGGTCGGCGTTCTCGTGCACCACGGTTCCTCCCCATTCCTCCCGCCGAGGATAGGCCGTCCGGGTTTCCCGGTGGCCCGCCCACGGATCGACGGGGGTCAGAGCGTCCAGACCGCCCAGGCGCCCGGCTCGGTCCACCAGGACCGCTTGCGGCTCAGCTCGCTCTCGACGCCGTCGTCGAGGAAGGGCACCTTCTCGTCGCGCGGGACGACCGCCACGGCCCGGCCCCGGGCCCGGCGCACCTCCAGCCGTACCCGCTTTCTGCCCAGCGCCGTGCGGGTCACCACGGGAACGGCCACCGCCACCTCGAGCCGGCCGTCGGTCGGGTCCGGGTCGGCCAGCAGCGCCACGTCGTCGAGGCGGGCGTAGCCGCCGGCGTTGCCCACCGCGCAGGCCATGATCGGCTCGTCGCCGTCGGAGAGGACGGCGTCGTCCACCTCGACCCGGGCCCGCCAGTGCAGCGGCCGGCCGGCGTCGTCGGCGGCGCCGAGCAGCGCGCCGTCCAGGGTCACCGAGCCGCCGTCGTTGCGGAGCAGGTCCAGCCGGCGGGCGCTGCCGTCCAGCACCGCCGCGGCCACCGCCGCGGGGTCGCGGGGCAGCCCGAGCTGCGCGGCCAGGTCGCGGTGCGTCCCGCTCCGGGCCGGATCCAGCGGCAGTACGCCGACCGTCGGCAGGTCCGGCACGGTCCGGTTCGCGGGCAGGTCGGCGGGTCGGCGACTGGGCGGCGGGGCGTACCGCCGGACCAGCCG
Source organism: Micromonospora sp. NBC_00898 (assembly GCF_045207895.1). Taxonomy (NCBI): domain Bacteria; kingdom Bacillati; phylum Actinomycetota; class Actinomycetes; order Micromonosporales; family Micromonosporaceae; genus Micromonospora; species Micromonospora sp. NBC_00898. The sequence continues at coordinate 5,788,411 of NZ_CP108775.1, read as the reverse complement.
GCGCACCACGGCGCGCAACTGTCCGTCACTGGCCGTGGCGACCACGAGCCGGGTCTTCGAATCCGGGTCCGGCCAGGTCAGGCCGTCGGAGCGGGGTGGGCCGTCAAGCCGGGCCAGCACCTCGTCGATCTCCGCATCCGAGCGGGCGGTGACCATCTCCACCCGGCCCCCCCGGGCGGTCAGGGCGTCCGCGCAGGCCAGCACCGGTACGCGCGGCGTCTCGCAGCGCTCCCCGGTCTTCTTCCCGGCGGCCTCGTCGACGGCACCACCGCAGCAGGCTCCACCGCTGCCGCAGCCCTCACCGGTAGCGTCCCGCTCCGAGCCGAGGGTGAGCAGCACCACGTCGTACACGGGTAGAGCCTCCTGCCTCTCGCCGCGACCCCTGCCAGCCGCGCCGTCACTACTTGTTAGCCTGACACCCCGGGCTCGCCAACCGGTCGCCACCTGGCACCCGAGCCTTCTGGAGGCGGAAAAGATGCCAGCGATCGTGCTTCTCGGCGCTCAGTGGGGCGACGAGGGCAAGGGCAAGGTTACCGACCTGCTGGGTGAGCGGGTCGACTACGTGGTGCGCTACTCCGGCGGAAACAACGCCGGCCACACGGTGATCACCCCGGACGGCCAGAAGTACGCGTTGCACCTGATGCCGTCGGGCGCGCTGTCGCCCAGCGCGATGATCATCATCGGCAACGGCGTGGTGGTCGACCCGAAGGTGCTGCTGCAGGAGATCGACGGCCTCGCCGAGCGGGGTGTGGACGTCTCCCGGCTGCGCATCTCCGGCGACGCGCACCTGATCATGCCGCACCACCGGGCGCTGGACCGGGTCGTCGAGCGCTACCTCGGCTCCGCCCGGATCGGCACCACCGGCCGCGGCATCGGCCCGGCGTACGGCGACAAGGTCGCCCGGATGGGCATCCGGCTGCAGGATCTGCTCGACCCGGGCATCCTGCGCAAGAAGCTGGAGTTGGCGCTGCGCGAGAAGAACCAGCTGCTGTTCAAGGTCTACAACCGCAAGGCGATCGACCTCGACGCGACGATCGAGGAGTACCTGGAGTACGCCGAGCGGCTCAAGCCGTACATCGCGGAGACCCGGGTGATGCTCTGGGACGCGCTGGACCGCGGCGAGACCGTGCTGCTCGAGGGTGCCCAGGCCACCATGCTCGACATGGACCACGGCACGTACCCGTTCGTCACCTCGTCGAACCCGACGGCCGGCGGGGCGTGCGTGGGCGCGGGCATCCCGCCGACGGCGATCACCAAGGTGATCGCGGTGAGCAAGGCGTACACCACCCGGGTGGGTGCGGGGCCGTTCCCGACCGAGCTCTTCGACGACAACGGCCAGCACCTGGTCAAGATCGGCCACGAGTACGGCACCACCACCGGCCGGGAGCGCCGCGCCGGCTGGTTCGACGCGGTCGTCGCCCGGTACGCGTCGCGCCTCAACGGCGTCACCGACCTGGTCGTCACCAAGCTCGACGTGCTCACCGGCCTGCCCAAGGTCCCGATCTGCGTCGCCTACGAGATCAACGGCAAGCGGGTCGACGACATGCCGATGACCCAGACCGACTTCCACCACGCCACCCCCATCTACGAAGAGCTCGACGGCTGGTGGGAAGACATCACCAAGGCCAGAACCGAGGAAGAGCTCCCCGAAAACGCGAGACGCTACATCGCCAGGATCGAAGAACTCACCGGCACCCGCGTAAGCGTGGTGGGCGTGGGCCCCGGCCGCGAAGAAAACGTCCTCCGCCACCCCCTCCTCCCCTAACGACCCACCCCGGGCCTCCGCGTTGATCATGAAGTTATTGGTGTGACACGCCGGTAGCGCCGGCAATAACTTCATGATCGACCGGAGCGTGAGGCCCGGTTGTCCACAGCGGTGCGGGTGGTTGTCCACAGGGGGTTTCGCCGGGGTTCGGTGGGGTGGATCGTCGGCGGGTGTGGATGCTCTCGCGATCGTGCGTCGGGTGGCCGCCACCCGCGACGGTGTGGTGACGTTGGCGCAGGCGCGTGCTGCCGGTTTCAGCGTGCACGACGTGCATCGGTTTTGCCGGGCCGGGCGCTGGCGGGCGATCGCCCGGGGCGGCTACCTCGTCGACGCCGATCTCTATGACGGTGTTCCTCGGCGGGCACGCATCCGGGCCGCGGTGGCTTCGTTCGGTCCGGGGGCGGCTGTGGTGCTCGGCACGGCAGCGGAGCTGTACGGGATCGAAGGGCTAAGCGGCAGTGATGCAATCCATCTCTCCGTGCCCGGGCCGGCTGCGCGCCCGGCCCGGGCGGCCCACCCCGAAGTGGTGGTCCATCAGCTGCTCATCGCGCCGGTCCAGTTCGGGCGGGTGGCCGGCATCATGGCCACCGATCCGCTGCGCACTGTCTCCGATCTCCTCCTTCGCGAGGATCGGTACACCGCGGTCTCCCTGCTTGATTCCGCGCTGAATCGAGGGCTGGTTTCCACCGCTGGACTGGAGCGGGTGCCGTCGCTGCTCAGAGGCCGACGAGGCGCGGTGGCCGCCCGGGGATATCTCGCGGAGGCGAACGGTCTCGCGCAGTCCCCGCTGGAGACGCGCACCCGGCTGCGCTGCGTCGACGGGAAGGTCCCACCGGACGCCCTGCAACTGGAGGTCCGCGACCACGACGGCTACCTGGTGGGCATCGGCGACATGGGCTGGCGTGTCGCACGGATCATCGCCGAGGCCGACGGTCGCGCTCCACACGGCAACCCGGCCGACCTCTTCACCGACCGCCACCGCCAGAACCGCCTGCTCAACGCCGGCTGGACCGTCCTCCGCTTCACCTGGTCCGACACCCTCCGCCCCGACTACATCCCGTGGGTCGTCCGCGAGGCCATCGCCGCCGCCAACCAGTGTCGATCATGAAGCTGTTACCCGTGGCAACGCGGCGTTTCGGGACAACAACTTCATGATCAACGGGGGCGGGGGTGGGGTCAGTAGGATGCGGGGTCGTGCGGGTTCTTCTTGTGGGTGGTGGCGGGCGGGAGCATGCGCTCGCGCTCGGGTTGGCAGCCGATCCGTCCGTCGAGGTGTTGATCGCGGCGCCGGGGAATCCGGGGATCGCCGGGGTGGCGGACCTTCGGTCGGTCGACGCGGCCGATCCGGCGGCCGTGGCGGGACTCGCCGTGGAGGTCGGGGCCGACCTGGTGGTGGTCGGGCCGGAGGCGCCGCTGGTGGCGGGGGCCGCCGACGCGGTACGCGCCAAGGGCATCGCCGCGTTCGGACCGTCGGCGGAGGCGGCCCGGCTGGAGGGTTCCAAGGCGTTCGCGAAGGACGTCATGCTCGCCGCCGGTGTGCCGACCGCCCGCGCCTTCACCTGCGCCGACGCCGTGAGCGTCGGCCGGGCGTTGGACGAGTTCGGCCCGCCGTACGTGGTGAAGAACGACGGGCTGGCCGCCGGCAAGGGCGTCGTCGTCACCGACGACCGGGCCGCCGCGCTGAAGCACGCCGAGGAGTGCGGCCGGGTGGTGGTCGAGGAGTACCTCGCCGGCCCCGAGGTCTCGCTCTTCGTGGTCACCGACGGCGAGGCGGCGTTGCCGCTGCTGCCCGCGCAGGACTTCAAGCGGGTCGGCGACGGCGACTCCGGGCCGAACACCGGCGGCATGGGGGCGTACGCGCCGCTGCCCTGGGCGCCGCCCGGCCTGGTCGACGAGGTGATGCGCGACGTCGTGCACCCCACGCTGGCCGAGATGCGCCGCCGGGGCACGCCGTTCGCCGGGCTGCTCTACGTCGGGCTGGCGATCACCGCCGCCGGGCCGCGGGTGATCGAGTTCAACGCCCGGTTCGGCGACCCGGAGACCCAGGTCGTGCTGGCGCTGCTGGAGACGCCGCTCGCCGGGCTGCTGCACGCCGCCGCCACCGGCACGCTCGCCGCGCACCCGCCGCTGCGCTGGCGGGACGGGGCCGCGGTCACCGTGGTCGTGGCCGCCGACGGCTACCCGGCCGCGCCGCGTACCGGCGATGTGATCACCGGCGCGGACCGTGCGGGGGTCATCCACGCCGGCACCGCCCGCCGGGCCTCCGACGGCGCGTTGCTCTCCGCCGGCGGCCGGGTCCTCTGCGGTACGGCCACCGGCCCCGACCTGGCCGCCGCGCGGGACGCCGCCTACGCCCTGGTACGCGGCATCGAGCTGGCCGGCTCACACCACCGTACCGACATCGCCGCCGCCGCGGTGGCGGGCCGGATCACCCTGCCGCACTGACCCGGGCGTCCGCGACTGCGCCGCCCGCCGGTCCGGCGCCGGTCGCGACCGCGCTGGCCCGACACGCCGGCGCCAGCCACCACCCTCGGCCGGGGCGCTCGGTGACGGGCCGCGGCCGGCCGGTCAGGCCGCCGCGAACCAGCCGTTCGGCGGCCGTCCGGCGTTGACACCCCGTGCCACGATCAACCCTGCCGGTCAGGGGTGAGGCCCCCACCGGAAACGGGGAAGGGGGTGCGCCGGTGGCCGGGTTTCTGGGTACGGCGCTCAGCTTCCCCACCGTGCTGTTCAGCTTCCTGCTGGTGGTCGTCGTCGGGTACTGGCTGCTGGTGCTGACCGGGGTGCTGGACCTCGGCGACGACCTGGACGTCGACGGGGTGCCGGGTGGCGTCCTGGCCGGCCTCGGGCTCGGCGGCGTGCCCGCCACCGTCGTGTTCTCCCTGCTCGTGGCGGTGGCCTGGTTCGTCAGTCTGGCCGGCACCGCGCTGCTCGACGGGCTCGGCCTCGGCGTCGCCGCCCGGATCGCCGTGTCGATCGGGGTGCTGCTGGCGGCGGTGCTCTGCGCCTGGCTGGTGACCCGACTGGTCGCCGTACCGCTGAGCCGCCTCTTCCCCACCGGTACGGAGTCCAGCCGGCACGCCTTCGTCGGCAGCCTCTGCACCATCCGCACCGGCCAGGTGACGGCCGACTTCGGGCAGGCGGAGGTGACGGCGGCGGATGGCTCCTCCGCGGTCGTCCAGGTCCGCCAGCCCGGCGCCGAGCCGCTGCGCGCCGGCAGCTCGGCGCTGATCTACGACTACGACGTCGAGGGCGAGTTCTTCTGGGTCATGCCCGCGGGCATCGCCTTCGACCCTGACCCTTCGCGTCAGGCACCGATGTAACCGTCGCCGGTGGCCCACTCCCGCGACGGCGGGTCACCCCCTTCGAGCCCGGACCGGACACCGCACCCCGCCGCCGGCCCGCCCCACGCTGCCCCCGCACACCTCAGCGAAAGGAGGATGCGCGGCCCTCACCGGTCCGCCCGCACCCCGGGCCGGCGCCGCGCGCTCAGCCATGGATGTCATCACCACCGGGATCGGCGTACTGCTCGCCGTCCTCCTGCTCGTCGTACTCGGCGTGGTCCTGCTGGTCAGCCGCCTGTTCCGCAAGGTGGAACAGGGCAAGGCGTTGATCGTCTCCAAGGTCCGCCGGGTGGACGTCACGTTCACCGGGGCGGTCGTCCTGCCGGTGCTGCACAAGGCCGAGATCATGGACATCTCGGTGAAGACGATCGACATCGAGCGGACCGGCAACGAGGGTCTGATCTGCCGGGACAACATCCGGGCCGACATCCGGATCACCTTCTTCGTCCGCGTCAACAAGACCACCGAGGACGTCATCAAGGTGGCGCAGGCCATCGGCACCGCCCGGGCCAGCGACCGGGAGACCCTTCAGGAGCTGTTCAACGCCAAGTTCTCCGAGGCACTGAAGACGGTGGGCAAGCAGCTCGACTTCGTCGACCTGTACACCAAGCGCGACGAGTTCCGCGACCAGATCATCCGGGTGATCGGCACCGACCTCAACGGGTACAGCCTGGAGGACGCGGCGATCGACTTCCTCGAGCAGACCCCGATGTCCCAGCTGGACGCGAAGAACATCCTCGACGCCCAGGGCATCCGGAAGATCACCGAGCTGACCGCGATCGAACACGTGCGGACCAACGAGTTCCAGCGCAGCGAGGAGAAGGAGATCACCCGGCAGAACGTCGACGCCCGGGAGGCGATCCTGGAGCTGGAGCGTCGCCAGGCGGACGCCGAGGCCAAGCAGCGGCGCGAGATCGAGACGGTGCGGGCCCGCGAGGAGGCCGAGATCACCCGGGTCCGGGCGGAGGAGCGGCTGCGGGCCGAGACGGCGAACATCCGCACCGACGAGCAGTTGGGCATCCAGCACGAGAACCGGACCCGGGAGATCGCGGTCGCCGAGAAGAACCGCGAGCGGGTCATCGCGATCGAGACCGAGCGGATCGAGAAGGACCGCATGCTGGAGGTCATCGGCCGGCAGCGGGAGACCGAGCTCAGCACGATCTCCAAGGACAAGGAGGTCGAGGCGGAGAAGCGGGCCATCGCCGAGGTCGTCCGGGAGCGGATCGCGGTCGAGAAGACCGTCGCCGAGCAGGAGGAGAACATCAAGCGCCTGCGGGTGGTCGAGGAGGCCGAGCGGACCCGCCAGGCGGTGGTCATCCAGGCCGAGGCCGAGGCCCAGGAGAACCTGGTCAAGGACATCAAGGCGGCGGAGGCGGCCGAGACGGCGGCGAAGTTCAAGGCGCGTGAGGAACTCGTCCTCGCCGAGGCCCGGCAGCAGGCCGCCGAGCTGGACACCCGGGCCAAGATCCGGCTGGCCGAGGGCCTGCAGGCCGAGGCGGCGGCGGCCGGGCTGGCCGAGGTCCAGGTCCGCGAGCGGAGCGCCGAGGCGATCGAGAAGGTCGGCCGCGCGGAGGTCGCCGTCGAGCGCGACAAGGCCCTGCTTGCCGCCGAGGCGGTACGCGAGAAGCTGAAGGGCGAGGCCGAGGGTCTCACCGACAAGGCCGCGGCGATGGCCGCGCTGGACGACGCCACCCGCCAGCACGAGGAGTACCGGCTGCGGTTGGAGCTGGAGAAGGAGGTCCGGCTCGCCGGGCTGGACGCGCAGCGGCAGGTCGCCGAGGCGCAGGCGAGGCTGGTCTCCACCGGTTTGGAGAAGGCGAACATCGACATCGTCGGCGGGGACAGCGTGTTCTTCGACCGGCTGCTCAGCTCGATCTCGTTCGGCAAGAGCGTGGACGGCTTCGTTGCGCACTCCGACGTGGCCCGTGGGCTCGCCCAGCCGTGGCTGGACGGCACCGCCAGCTTCACCGACGACCTGACCCGGATGCTCGGTTCGATCAACACCGGTGACGTGCAGAACCTCACCCTCTCCGCGTTCCTGCTGCAGCAGATGCGGGCCGGCGGCGCGGATCAGGGCAAGCTTCAGGAGCTGTTGAAGGCCGCGCAGCGTCTGGGCGTGGCGGAGACCCCGGTGGGCGCCCTGGCCGGCCCCCGGCAGCGTGCCGGTGAGTGAGCCGGTGCCCGGTCCGACCGGCGGGAACGCGGCCGGGCCGACCGGGGTGGACGGCGGTCCGGCCGGGCTGGACGCGGGCAGCTACGAGGTGCTGCGGTACCGGCTCGTCGGGCAGGCCGCCGAGCTGGCCCGCCGGGCGGAAGGGCTCAACGCCCGGCGGCTGGAGGTCTTCGGCAGCACCGAGCTGCGCCTGCTCAGCACCGAGCGGATCCGTACCGGGAACAACTGCGTGCCCCGGGACATCGTCCCGGTGGGTGGGTTGATGCTCTTCGGCTACAACGTCTTCATCGGCCTGAAGCCGGAGACGACGGTCGACGACGTCTTCTCGCTGCACCGCTTCGCCTGGGACCGGGCCGTTGACGGCGCGGCCGACGAGGACGGGAAAGACGCGTTCCGGTTCGACCGGGCCGGCCCGGACGAGCTGCCCGGCCTGCTGCGCGACCCGGTGTTCCAGCGCGACTTCGCGGAGCTGTACCGCTACTACCGGCAGACCCGGCTGCTGCAGCTGCGCCGGCTTGACGGGCGGCTGCTGGCGGTGTTCCAGACCGGCCCGCGCACCGACGACATCCGGGTGCTGCGTTGGCGGCTCGACCCGGACGGCGGCGTCGGCTACCTGGACAACCGGGGCGAGCGGGACCACGTCTTCCCGCCGTCGCACGACTTTGAGTGGGTCGAGACGACCCGGGAGGACCACGTCCTCGGCCGCCACCCGCACATCTCCATCGCCGACGAGATCTTCGTGGAGACGGTCGGCGGCACGCTGACCGTCAAGCTGGAGAACAACACCGAGGTCGGCGAGGGCATCTACGACGAGCCGGTGGACGAGCCGTTGCAGAGCCTGGCCGACGGCGACGTGAGTTGGGCCCGGGTCGGCCCGCTGATCCTGCTGCGGATGCGGCCGTACAAGGAGACCGAGTGGCGGCACCTGGTCTTCAACACGCTGACCCGGGAGGTGGTCCGCCTCGACGGCATCGGGCCGGCCTGCCAGCGGCTGCCCGAGGACCACGGGATCATCTTCCCGGGCGGCTACCACCTGGCAACCGGGGTCACCCGGACCTTCGACACGGACGTGTCCGGGCTGGAGTTCGAGCGGGTGGTCCGCTCCCCGAACGGGGAGGACGTCCTCTACGTCTTCCACGCCCGGGCCGAGGGCCGCTCGCTGCTGCTGCCGTACAACGCCATCCGCAAGGAGGTGGCGGCGCCGATCCTGTGCCACGGGTTCTCGCTCTTCGACGACGGCACGCTGGTGGTGTTCCGGGCGACCTCCGAGGGGCCGACCCGGGTCCACCCGATGCAGATCTGGCAGACGCCGTACGTCTCCGACGCGTACGCGGCGGCCCAGCCGGCGGGCACCGGCCCGCTGGAGCGGGTCGGCAACGCCGACCTGGTCCGGGGCATCTCCGACTGCCTGTCGGTGGCCCGGATGGTCGACGGCGCCGTCGCCACCACCGGCGTGTACGAGGCGCTGATCGCGGCCTGCGCCCGGGTCGTCGACCACTACCACTGGCTCGGCGAGGCCGACCTCGGTGACCTGCTGGCGCCGCTGGCCGAGCTGCGGCGCACCGCCGTCGCGGTGCTCGACGAGTACGAGAAGGTCCGCGCCCTCACCGAGCAGGCGCGGACCGCGCTGGACGAGGCGGGCGAGCGGATCGCCGCGCTGGCCCGCCGGGCGCGCGGCGAGGCGCCGCTCACCGCCGACGACTGGGTGCGGCAGCTCGCCGGGCTGCGTCAGGCGCGCGGCCACCTGGAGACCCTGCGGGAGCTGCGGTACGTCGACCAGCGGCGGATCGACGAGCTGGCGGAGCGGCTGGACGGGGAGCTGACGGCCGCCGGCCGGCGGGCGGTGGACTTCCTGCGCCGGGACGACGCGTTCACCGGCTACCAGGCCGAGGTGGACCGGCTGGCCGGGCAGGGCGCCGCGATCGGCACGGTGGCCGAGGGCGGGGCGGTCCGGGAGGAGCTGGCCGGGCGGGCCGAGGGCCTGCAGACCATCACCGACGTGGTGGGCGGGCTGGACATCGCCGACGCGACCGTACGGACCGGGATACTGACCCGGGTCGGCGAGGTGCTGGGCGCGGTCAACCGGGCCCGGGCGGTGCTGGACAACCGCCGCCGGGAGCTGCTGGAGGTGGAGGGCCGGGCCGGCTTCGCGGCCGAGTTCGCGCTGCTCGGGCAGGCGGTGACCGGGGCGCTGGCGGCGGCGGACACCGCCGAGCGCTGCGACGAGCAGCTCGGCCGGCTGCTGCTGCGGGTGGAGGACCTGGAGTCCCGGTTCGGGGAGTTCGAGGACTTCCTCGCCGAGCTGACGACCCGGCGGACCGAGATCTATGAGGCGTTCTCCTCGCGCAAGCAGGCGCTGCTGGACGAGCGGGCCCGGCGGGCCGACCGGCTCGTCTCGTCGGCGGAGCGCATCCTGGTCAGCGTGCGACGCCGGATCGGCACCCTCGGCTCGCTGGACGAGATCAACACCTACTTCGCGGCGGACCCGATGGTCGGCAAGCTGCGCGCGGTCGTCGACGAGCTGCGTACCCTCGGCGACCCGGTCCGGGCCGAGGAGCTGGACGGCCGGATCCGGGCCGCGCGCCAGGAGGCCGGTCGCGGCCTGCGCGACCGCCTGGACCTGTACGCCGACGGCGGCGAGACGATCCGGTTGGGCCGGCACCGGTTCGCGGTGAACACCCAGCCGGTCGACGTGACCGTGGTGCCGCACGACGGCGGGCTGGCGGTGGCGGTGACCGGCACCGACTACCGCGCCCCGGTGCGGGACTCGGAGTTCGCCCGCACCCGCCGGTTCTGGGAGCAGCTGCTGGTCTCCGAGTCGCCGGCGGTGTACCGCGCGGAGTACCTGGCCACGTCGATCCTGACCGCCGCGGAGGCGGGCCGGGAGAGGCTGACCCTGGACGGGCTGCGGGCGGCGGCGGCCGACGCCGGTGACCTGCGCGAGCTGGTCCGCCGGTTCGCCGAGGCCCGCTACGACGAGGGCTACGAGCGGGGGGTGCACGACCACGACGCCACGGAGCTGCTGCGGGCGTTGCTGCGCCTGCACGCCGGGGCGGGCCTGCTCCGCTACCCGCCGGCCGCCCGGGCCGCCGCTCAGCTGTTCTGGCGGTTCGGCGCGGCCGAGCCGGCCCGGGCCGGCTGGACCGCCCGGGCCACCTCGCTGGCCCGGGCCCGGGACCGCTTCGGCCGCCCGGACCATGCCGCAGTGCCGTCCGACGGCGACCGGACGGACGCGGGTGACGCGATCGACCGGCTGCACGCCGAGCTGGCCGAAGAGGTGGGCCGCTTCCTGACCGACACCGGGCTGACCGGACCGGCCGCCGACGCCGACCTGGCCGGGGAGTACCTGTTCGAGGAGTTGTCCCGGCCGCCCGCGGGCTTCGTCACCGGCGCCGGCGCGCGGGCCGTGCTGGACCGGTTCCGCCGCGCCCTCGGCGGCCCGCAGTCCCGCTCCACCCGGGAGTTCGACGCCGACCTGCGCGCCCTCGACGGCGACCTGACCAGCCGGTACCAGCTCGTCGAGGCGTGGCTGACCGCGTTCCTCGCCACCGACGACGGCACGCTGTCCGGGTACGACCTGCCCGAGGCGGTCGCGGTGGAGCTGTGCGGCGCCGACCTGCCACGACACGAGGCGGCGGCGACGATGTCGGAGACCGTCGGCGGGCTGCTCGGCGCGCACCCGCGGATCGTCGGGTCGGCGGTCACGCTGCGGCTGGACGAGACGCTGGCCCGGACCCGCCGGTTCCGCACCGAGTCGGTGCCCGCCTACCGGGACTACCAGCGCCGGCGCAACGCGCTGGTGGCCGCCGAGCGGGACCGGCTGCGGCTGGAGGAGTACCGGCCGCGGGTGATGAGCGCGTTCGTCCGCAACCGGCTGCTCGACGAGGTCTACCTGCCGCTGATCGGCGACAACCTGGCCCGCCAGCTCGGCGCGACCGGCGACGCCAAGCGGACCGACCAGTCCGGCCTGCTGCTGCTGATCTCCCCGCCCGGCTACGGGAAGACCACCCTGATGGAGTACGTGGCCAGCCGGCTCGGCCTGGTCTTCGTCAAGGTCAACGGGCCCGCCCTGGGCTCGGGGGTCACCTCGCTCGACCCGGCCGACGCGCCCGACGCGACGGCCCGGCAGGAGGTGGAGAAGATCTCCTTCGCCCTGGAGCTGGGCAACAACGTCCTGCTCTATCTCGACGACATCCAGCACACCTCGCCGGAGCTGCTGCAGAAGTTCATCTCGCTCTGCGACGGGCAGCGCCGGATGGAAGGTGTCTGGGAGGGCCGGACCCGCACCTACGACCTGCGGGGCAAGCGGTTCGCGGTGTGTATGGCGGGCAACCCGTACACCGAGTCGGGGCAGCGGTTCCGGGTGCCGGACATGCTGGCCAACCGGGCCGACGTGTGGAACCTCGGCGACGTGCTCTCCGGCCGGGAGGAGGTGTTCGCGCTCAGCTACATCGAGAACGCGCTCACCTCGAACCCGGTGCTGGCGCCGCTGTCGGGCCGGGACCGCGGCGACGTCGAGCTGCTGGTCCGCCTCGCCCGCGGTGACGACTCGGTGCGGGCCGACCAGCTCTCCCACCCGTACTCGCCGGTGGAGCTGGAGCAGATCGTCGCGGTGCTGCGCAAGCTGCTGCGGGTGCAGCAGGTGGTGCTCGCCAACAACCAGGCGTACATCGCCTCGGCGGCGCAGTCCGACGCGTCCCGCACCGAGCCGCCCTTCCAGCTGCAGGGGTCGTACCGGAACATGAACAAGCTGGCCGAGCGGATCGTCCCGGTGCTCAGCGACGAGGAGCTGGAGGCGGTCATCGACGACCACTACGTTGGGGAGGCGCAGACCCTCGCCGCGGGCGCCGAGGCGAACCTGCTGAAGCTGGCCGAGCTGCGCGGCCGGCTCACCGCCGAGCAGGCCCGACGGTGGGCCGAGGTGAAGGACGGCTACCTGCGGGCCCGCGCGCTCGGTGGCGCCTCCGACGACCCGGTGGACCGGGCGGTGGGCGCGCTCGGCCTGCTCGCCGACCGGGTCGGCGGGGTGGCGGCGGCGATCGGCCGCGCCGCCGACCGGGCCTGACGCCGGCGGCGGGGTGTTTCCGGTACGCCGGGCGCCCCGCCGCCGACCCGTCAGCCGCCGGTTTGCACCACCGGGCCCGTCGACGCGCCGACCCGGCCGGTGATCCGGTCCAGCAGGTTGGCGGTGGCCCGCTCGATCCGCTCGTCCCGGTGCCCCTGCCGGTTCAGCGCCATCGTCCAGCACAGGGTGCCGGACGCGAACACCAGCGCGCCCTGCGGCGTCTCGTACAGGTGGGTGTTCTGCACCTGGCGGCGGCCGTCGCGGGTCCGGTACGGGGACGCGCTGAGCACGGCGGCGTCCACCCCGGACGGGCGGGGCGTGTCGGCTTGCACGCCGTCGGCCTCGCCGCCGACCAGGCCGGGGATCCGATCGCCGTCGGCCACCCCCGTGCCGGCCCAGAACCAGTGGTCCGCGGACCGGACCACCAGCGGCTCCGGGGTGCCGACGATGCCGTTGTACTGCACCCCCAGCAGCGCCTGCTCAGGTGGGCCGAGGGCGCGCCAGGTGACGGTCGGGCCGGCGCTGTCCGCGCCCGGGTCCGGGGTGGTCTTGGCGCAGGCCACCACCCGCCCGGGGCGGCCGTCGTCGGCGGGACGCACCCGGACGTGCCAGTAGATGCTGTTGGCGCCGAGGAAGGCGAGGCTGGTCCCGCCGGCGGCGGCCCGTTCCACCGCCCGGCGCATCTCCCGCGACCAGTACTCGTCGTGCCCGCAGAAGACGATCCCCCGGTGCCGGGTCGGGTCGAGCCGTCCCGAGTGCAGGTCGAGGCTGGTCGCGTAGGAGACGTCGTAACCGCTGCGCTCCAGCCACTGGATGGCGTCGTGGTCCCGGTCGAGCTGGATCGGGATGCCGTGTTGGGCATAGGGGCGGTCGAAGGAGACCTCCCGCGCCCGGAGCCGGGGGTCCCGGCGGCCGGTGGCCCCGTAGCCGTTGTAGAGGCTCTTGCCAGCCCGACGGTCCCGCGGCCACTGGTTGTACGCCTGCCAGGTGGTGAGCGGCAGGACCACGCAGAGCGCGGCGGGCCGCCGGTCGTCGCGGACCACGAACGGGGTGCAGGCGCGCCAGCCGTCCGCCGAGGTGAAGACGGCCTGGTAGAGGCCGGAGGTCCAGTCGTCGGGGACGCGGACCGTCCAGGACACCGGCCAGCGGCAGGTGATCGTCCCGGTCGTCGGGTCGGCCCGCGGCACCGGCCGCGGCACGCCGTCGAACTCGGGGCTGGTCAGCATCGTGCGGGCGCCCGCGCCGTCGTACCAGCCGAGCCGGTGGATGGCGATCCGGTACCGGCCGGCCGGGTTGACCGCGACGTGGAAGTCGATCGTCTCGCCGGGGGCGACGCTGGTGGCCGAGGCGTACCCCTGGATCTGGCGGTGCCGGTCGTCCACTGCCGGGTGGCGGTCCTGCGGCCACCAGGGCGTGCCGGCGGCGCGGTTCTCCACCTCGACCGGGGGCGGTTGCTGCCGGACCACCGGCTCGGTGTGGCGGCGCCCGAGGGCCGGCTCGGTGTGGCGGCGCCTGAAGACGGGCTCGCTGCTGCCGAGCGCCACGGCGGAGACCCCGCCGGCGAGGAGACCGAGTGCCCAGCGCCGGCGGAGACGGACCATCGAGCAGCTCCTGGAACATGTGAGCGAGGACCTGCCGGGACCGGCGGTGGATGAGAAGTTACCACCGGCCGAGAGCCGGGTCCGTCCCTTGTGTTCCCCGTTTCAGCCGTAGTAGCGGCGCAGCTCGCGGCTGAGCACCTTGCCGGTGGCGTTGCGGGGCAGGTACTTGACGAAGATCACGTCGCGGGGCACGGAGAAGCGGGCCAGGTAGTGCCGGACGTATTCGCGGACCGCCTCCGGGTCGAGCGTCTCGCCGGGGTGCAGGGCGAGGAACGCGGCGAGGCGCTGGCCGTACTCGGGATCGGGCACCCCGATCACGGCGGCCTCGCGGACCTGTGGCAGTTGGGCGAGCAGGTCCTCCACCTCGGAGGGGAAGACGTTCTCACCCCCGGAGACGATCATGTCGTCGGCGCGGCCGTCGACGAAGAGCAGACCCTCGGGGTTGACCCGGCCCAGGTCGCCGGTGTCCAGCAGGCCGTCGTGGGTCTCCCGGCCGGCCCCCGAGGTGTACCCCTCGAAGAGCATCTCGTTGCCCACGAAGATCCGCCCGACGCGCCCGTCCCCGACCGGCTCGCCGGTGTCGTCGAGGATCTCCAGTCGGGTGCCGTGCGGCGGGCGGCCGGCGGTGGTCGGGGCCGCGCGCAGGTCGGCCGGGCCGGCGATGGACGCCCAGGAGACCTCGGTCGAGCCGTACAGGTTGTAGAGGACGTCCCCGTAGCCGTCCATGAACCTCCGCGCCAGGCCGCCGGGCAGGGCCGAGCCGCTGACCGCGACCACCTTCAGCGGCGGCCGGGGGTTCGGCGGCGGCACCTCCAGCAGCCGCTGCAGCATCACCGGCACGGCGAAGAGCGCGTCGCACGGCTGGGCGGCCAGCGCGGCCACCGTGGCGGCCGGGTCGAAGCGGCGGTGCAGCACGATGGTGGAGCGCAGCGCGAAGGCGACCTGGAGGGCCGCGTACCCCCAGGTGTGGAAGATCGGCGCGGCGATCAGCACGGTGTCGCGGGCGTGCAGCGGGATCCGGTCGATGATGGAGACCAACGGGCCGAAGCCGTGCGGGGTGGGCCGTCGGGCGCCCTTCGGGGTTCCGGTGGTGCCGGAGGTGAGCACGATGGTCCGGCCGTCCCGCTCGGGCGGCCGGAGCTGGTCGCCGGGCAGGGCGCCCGCGATCAGCTCCTCCTGGCCGCGCTCGTCGACGCGCTGCACGTCGGCGGGGAGGCCGAGGACCCGCTCGGCGAACTCGGCGTCGTGCACCAGCACCCGCAGCGACTGTTCCTCAGCGACGGTGGTCAGCTGCGCGGCGGAGAGCCCGGTGTTGACCAGGACGGCGTCCGCGCCGAGCAGCATCGCCGCGACGATCGCCTCGATCAGCCCGTGGTGGTTGCGGCACAGCACCCCGACCCGGTCCCCGGCCTGGACGCCGAGCCCGGCGCGCATCGACCGGGCCAGGCGTTCGGACCGGTCCAGCAGCTCCTGATAGGTCAGTTCGACGCCCTGCTCGTCGACGACGGCCGTCCGGCCGGGGTCGCGGGCGGCGGCCTGGCGCAGCTCACCGGCGAGGCTCCAGCCCCACTTGCGCAGCGCGCCGAGCTGCGAGGCGACCCGGATCGGACGGCCGGGGGTGAGCAGCCCGCGCCGGGTCAGCGTGGCGACAATGAACGGCAGGTCCAAGCCGCAACCTCCTTCGGGGAGCAAGGGAGGGCCCCCGGGGAGCCCTGCCACGCCGAGCGTGTTCTTTCGATCATGCACCCGCGGCGGCGGGGAGCCCAGCCGGCGTTCGCCCTGCCCACCCGCCGGACACCGTGGGTCGGCACCGTCGGACCGGACGGTGAGGACGCTGTCGCCGCGTCGTCGGCCGGCGACCCGGGGTCACCCTCGGTGGGCGCCCAGGCCGTGGCGACGCCGCCCGGCACGGCGGCGCCGCCACGGGTCGGGTCCGCGTCGGCGGCCGGGGTCGGCCCGTGGGCCGGACCCGGCCGCGGTCAGCGGATCTGCACCCCGGAGATCGCGCGGGAGATGACCAGTCGCTGGATCTCGGAGGTGCCTTCAAAGATGGTGTAGATCTTGGCGTCCCGGTACCAGCGTTCGACCGGGTGGTCGCGCAGGAAGCCGGCGCCGCCGAGCAGCTGGACCGCCTTCTCGGTGACCGCGACGGCCACCTCGCCGGCCTTGAGCTTGGACATCGAGCCCTCGCCCGCGGTGAACGGCCGGTTGTTGCGCCCCATCCAGGAGGCCCGCCAGACCAGCAGCCGGGCTGCGTCGATCTCCATCCGCATGTCCGCCAAGGCGAACGCGACGGCCTGGTTCTCGATGATCGGCCGGCCGAACTGGACTCGGTCCTTCGCGTAGTCCAGGGCGTACTCGTACGCGGCCCGGGCCACGCCGAGGGCCTGCGCGCCGACCGTGGGCCGGGACAGCTCGAACGTGCGCATCGCCGCCTGGCCGGAGGCGCGCTGGCCGGAGCGGGCCCGGTCGAGCCGTTCCAGCAGGGCGTCCCGGCCGCCGAGCAGGCAGCGCCCGGGCACCCGCACGTCGTCGAGGAAGACGTCGGCGGTGTGCGACGCGCGCAGCCCCAGCTTGCGCAGCTTGCGGGTCGCGCTGAGCCCGGCGGTGCCCGGCGGCACGACGAACGCGGCCTGCCCCCGGGAGCCGAGCGACGGGTCGACGGAGGCGGTGACCACGTGCACCCCGGCGATCCCGCCGTTGGTGGCGTACGCCTTCTGCCCGCGCAGCACCCACTCGTCGGTGGCCTTGTCGTAGACCGCCCGGGTGCGCATCGACCCGACGTCGGAGCCGGCCTCCGGTTCACTGGTGCAGAAGGCGGCGACGGCCGGCGAGTCGACGTCACCGAAGCACTGCGGCACCCATTCGACGAGCTGGTCGGGGGTGCCCGCGCCGTAGATGGCGGCGACGGCGAGGGAGGTGCCGAAGATGCTGAGCCCGATGCCGGCGTCGCCCCAGAAGAGCTCCTCGCTGGCGATCGGCAGGGACAGGCCGGTGGGGTCGGCCCAGCAGGTGGCGAGGAACTCGAAGCCGTACAGGCCGACCTTCGCCGCCTCCTGGATGACCGGCCAGGGGGTCTCCTCCCGGGCGTCCCACTCGGCCGCGGCCGGGCGCACGACCTCGGCGGCGAAGCCGTGCACCCAGTCGCGGAGATCCCGCTGTTCCTCGTTCAGGTCGAGCGAGAACTCGGCCACGTCAGGCCTTGGGGATGTCGAACAGGTTGGCGATGTTGGCGGCGAGGCCCAGGTCGCCCTTGGCCTTCAGCTTGCCGGTCATGAACATCATGACCGGGTTGGCGCCACCGGAGACGATCTTCAGGAACTCGACCGGGCCCATGGTGAGGCTGAGCTTCGGGTCGCGCTGCGCGCCCTCGTTGACCGTGCAGGTGCCGTTGTCGATGACGATCTCGTAGGTGTCCGTGCCACCGTCCGGACGGCCCGTGATGTTCCAGTGGATGACCGCGTTGGTGGAGCCGGCACGGTCGGCGCGGAACAGCGACGGCATCCGGTTGAAGACCTCGCTGAGGACCTTGCCGCGCAGGTCGCCGGACATCACCTCGGCGATCTTGTCGTCGGGGGTGGACTTGACCAGCTGCGCGAACTCCTTGGGGCCGACGTTCGCGAAGTTGGCCGGGTCGAAGTCAGTCATGGGGGATGCACCTCTCGGGGCGGGCCGACTTTGGTTACTCTGGCGTAACCTTACGCACGAGTAGGTATGCTCGCAAGAGTGTCCAGCACACCCACCTTCAAGCGCCTGCCCCGGGCCGTCCGCGAGCAGCAGATGCTCGACGCCGCGGTAAAGGTCTTCTCCCGGCGCGGCTTCCACGCCGCCAGCATGGACGAGATCGCCGAGGACGCCGGGATCTCCAAACCGATGGTCTACGCGTACCTCGGCACCAAGGAGGAGCTCTTCGTCGCCTGCCTGCACCGGGAGGGCACCCGGATGATGGAGGCGATCGCCGGGGCCGCCGCCCCCGACCTCCCCGCCGACGAGCGGCTCTGGCGCGGGCTGCGGGCCTTCTTCGGCTTCGTCGGCGCGCACCGGGACGGCTGGGCGGTGCTCTACCGGCAGGCCCGCGGCGAGCAGCCCTTCGCCGGCGAACTGGCCACCATGCGCGGCCGGCTGGTCGAGGTGGTCGCCGGGATGCTCGACCACGCGCTGCGCGCCGAGGGACGCGAGGTGGGCCCCACCGACCTGGAGGTGGTCGCGTACGCCCTGGTCGGCGCGACGGAGTCGCTCGCGGACTGGCTCGCCGACCACCCCGACGCCGACCCGGAGAAGACCGCCACCCGGATGATGAACGTCGCCTGGCTCGGCGCCGCCCAGCTGCTCACCGGTGCCACCTGGCACCCACCCGCCCCCTGACGGCACCCGCCCCTACCGCCGTGCCCCACGCTGCGGCGGTTCGGAGCCGCGGCCGTGCCGGGT
Organism: Micromonospora sp. NBC_00898; assembly: GCF_045207895.1. Lineage (NCBI taxonomy): Bacteria > Bacillati > Actinomycetota > Actinomycetes > Micromonosporales > Micromonosporaceae > Micromonospora > Micromonospora sp. NBC_00898. The sequence continues at coordinate 5,770,035 of NZ_CP108775.1, read as the reverse complement.
CAGCGGCGGGCAGCGGCGCGGGAGCGGGCGCGGCGGCGGGTCCAGCGGGTGACCTCCAGCACGCCGGTGACCGCGATGGCGAGGCCGATGCCGACCAGCAGGCCCTTGACCGGGTCGCGTTCGAAGGCCAGGCCGCCGAAGTAGCCGAGCAGCCCGCAGTAGACCGCCCAGGTCCCACAGGCCAGGGCGTCGTAGCGCAGGAAGCAGCGCAGCGGATAACGGACCGCGCCCATGGTCAGGGTGACGGCGGTGCGACCGCCGGGCAGGTACCGCGAGGTCGTGAGGATCGAGCCGCCGCGCCGGTCGACGGCCCGCCGGGCCCACTCCGACCCGGCCCGCCGGCGACTGTCGGCGGGCAGCCGGGCCACCCGGTGGGCGCCGCCGCCCCGGCCGATGCCGTAGGAGACGTGGTCGCCGACCAGCGCGCCGAACGCGGCCACCGCGATGACCGCGACCAGGTCGGGCTCGCCGCCCGCCGCGAACACCGCCGCGCTGATCACCACCGTCTCGCCCGGCACCGCGGGGAAGAACGCGTCGACCGCGGTGACCACGAAGATCACCAGGTACACCCACGGCGAGGTGACCGTGTGGTGCAGCAGGTCGAGCACGGACTCCATGCCCCCATGCTCGGGGGCTGCGGTGGCCCGAGGAGGCGCTTCCTCCACATACCGGTCGTCAGCGCACCGTCCCGGTCAGGTGCGGGCGCCCGGAACGGTCGTGCAGCGCGAAGTCCCAGCCCGGGGTGGCGCTGAACGCCACCATCGACGGCAGCGGCACCGGCAGCTTGAACGCCACGTCGACGGTGTAGGCGTCCGGCAGCCGGCCCTCCAGCGCCGCCAGGCAGTGCGCCTTGCTCCACATCCCGTGCGCGATCGGCCGGGAAAACCCGAACAGCCGCGCGCCCAGCCGGGAGGTGTGGATCGGGTTGTGGTCGCCGGAGACCCGCGCGTAGTCCGTGCCGACCCGCGGGGTCAGCCGCCAGTGCGCCGAGGGGGCCGGCGGGGTCGGCCGGTCGCCCCGGTCGCGCCGCGCACCGCCGCCGCCCTTGCGCTCCTTGCCGAGGTACGTCGAGACGCCGCGCCACACCTCCGCCCCGTCGACCGACCCGACGAGCACCACGTCGAGCTGCCGGCCCCGGTCGTGCGGGCGGAGGTTCTCCGCGTACGTCCGGAAGTCCAGCCGCTCGCCGGCCTCGATCGGCCGGTGCACGGTGATCCGGTTGGCCACGTGCACCACCCCGGTCAGGGGGATCGGGAACTCCGGCGCGGTCATCAGCCGCAACGCCAGCGGGAACCCCAGCACGTGCGGGTACGTCCCCGGCAGCCGGTCGGCGAGCCGGAAGCCGCAGACCCGGTCGTAGTCGGCCAGGTGGGCCCGGTCCACGGCGACACCGACCACCGTCAGCTCGACCGCGGGGAGGGTGTCGCCGCGCCGGCCGCCCAGCCCCGGCAGGGCGCCGAGCAGGGCCCGCCGGTAGAGCGCCCCGGCCGCCGGCATCCGGGGCAGCTCGACAACGGCCCGGCCGGCGCCGTCCGGTCCCGCCCCGCCGGAGCTGAGCCGCGCGGGCGATCCCCCGACCGCCCCGCCGGTCGGGGCGACCGCGCCGAAATCCCGGGTGGCCTCGACGCCGGGGTCCCCGGCCGCGTCGGCGGTGACGACGAACCCCGACAGGTCGCGGGTGGCATCCGCGTCCGGGGCGGCCGCCGCTGTCGCGGCGACGTGGAGGCCCGTGAGGTCCTGGGTGGGGCCGTCGATCAGCTCGTGGACCGAGAGGTCCTCGGCCGGGCCGTCCGCCGGCCGGTTCTTCCGCCTCGCCATCACGCCCCCAACAGACTCTGGCCGCAGACCCGGACCACGTTCCCGCTGACCGCGCCGGTCGCCGGCCAGGCCAGCCAGCCGATCGTCTCGGCGACGTCCACCGGCAGGCCGCCCTGGGACATGCTGTTCATCCGGCGGCCCGCCTCGCGCAGCAGCAGCGGGATGCGCGCGGTCAGCCGGGTCTCGATGAAGCCGGGGGCGACCGCGTTGACGCTGATGCCGCGGTCGCGCAGCGCCGGGGCCAGCGAGTCGACCAGCCCGATCACCCCGGCCTTGCTGGTGGCGTAGTTGGTCTGGCCGCGGTTGCCGGCGATGCCGGCGATCGAGGAGACCGAGACGATCCGTCCGCCGGTCGGGAACAGGGCGCGTTCCAGCAGCACGTCGTTGATCCGCTCCTGGCTGGAGAGGTTCACGTCGATGACGGAGTCCCAGCGGTCGGCGTCCATCCGGCCCAGCGTCTTGTCCCGGGTGATGCCGGCGTTGTGCACCACCACGTCCACCCGGCCGTGCCGGTCGGCCAGGTGCCGGGCGAGGCGGGTCGGGGCGTCCGGGGCGGTCAGGTCGAGCTGGACGGCGGTGCCGCCGATCTCGTTGGCGACCGCGGCCAGCTCGTCCCCGGCGGCCGGGATGTCCAGCGCGACGACCTGGGCGCCGTCCCGGGCGAGCACCCGGGCCAGCGCGGCCCCGATGCCCCGGGCCGCGCCGGTGACCAGCACGACCTGCCCGTCCAGCGGCCGGTCCCAGTCGGCCGGCGGCTGCGCGGTGCCGGCGCCGACCCGGATCACCTGGCCCGAGACGTACGCGGAGCGGCCGGACAGCAGGAAGCGGAGGGTCGACTCCAGGCTGGTCAGCGTGCCGGGGTCGGCGGCCTTCGTCACGTGGACCAGTTGGGCGGTGACGCCGCGGCCGAACTCCTTGCCGATGCTGCGGGTCAGCCCCTCCAGGGCGCGCTGGGCGGTGGCCGCGCGGGGCGAGTCGCACTCCTCGGGCGGGGTGCCGAGCACGACCACCCGGCCGCTGGGCAGCAGCGTCCGGGCCTGCGGGTGGAAGAAGTCGTAGAGCTGCCGCAGCTCGGTGGAGTCGGTGATGCCGGTGGCGTCGTACACCAGGGCGGCGTAGCGGGCGGTGGCGTCGGTGGCGGTGGCCGGGTCGCGCAGCTCGACCCCGGCGTAGGTCAGGATCTTGGCGACCGGCTCGGTGAGCCGACCGCCGTCGGCCGTGCCGAGCAGGACGGGTCCGGGGACGAGCGGGTCGCCCGGCGTGTGCCGGCGCAGTCGAGGCGGGTCGGGCAGCCCGAGGCGCTTGACCAGCGCGCGACCGGCCCCCGATTGGACGAAGCTCGCGTACCTGTCGGTCATGGGCGTAGCCTACTGGCGAGTAGGGTTCGGGCAACAGCTTCGAGGAGGCCGATCGTGCAGAGTGTCCGGCGGGTCGCGGTCATCGGTGGCAACCGCATCCCCTTCGCCCGCTCCAACTCCCGGTACGCGCACGCGTCCAACGCGGACATGCTCGGCGCGGCCCTGGACGGCCTGGTGGCCCGGTTCGGGCTGGCCGGCCAGCGGGTCGGCGAGGTGGTCGCCGGCGCGGTGCTCAAGCACTCGAAGGACTTCAACCTCACCCGCGAGGTGGTGCTCGGCTCCCGGCTCGACCCGCGCACCCCCGCGTACGACATCCAGCAGGCCTGCGGCACCGGCCTGGAAGCGGCCATCCTGGTCGCCAACAAGATCGCCCTCGGGCAGCTCGACGTGGGCGTCGCCGGTGGCGTGGACACCACCTCGGACGCGCCGCTGGCCGTCAACGAGGAGATGCGCCGCACCCTGATCCAGCTCAACTCCGCCCGGACCCTCGGCGAACGGCTGAAGGTCGCCGCGAAGTTCCGCCCGCACCAGCCGTTCAAGCCGGAGATCCCGCGCAACGCGGAGCCGCGTACCGGGCTGTCGATGGGGGAGCACGCGGCCCGGACCGCGCTGCGCTGGAACGTCGACCGGCAGGCCCAGGACGAGCTGGCGTTCCGCTCCCACCAGCGGCTCGCCGCCGCGTACGGCAAGGGTTTCTTCGACGATCTGATGACCCCCTACCTCGGGCTCAACCGGGACCAGAACCTGCGCCCCGACACCAGCCTGGAGAAGCTCGGCTCGCTCAAGCCGGTCTTCGGCCACCGTGGCCCCGACGCCGAGCGGGCCACCATGACCGCCGGCAACTCGTCGCCGCTCACCGACGGTGCCTCCACCGTGCTGCTGGCGTCGGAGGAGTGGGCGCGGGAGCACAGCCTGCCGGTGCTGGCCTGGTTCAGCTGGTCCGAGACCGCTGCGGTCGACTTCGTGCACGGCGACGAGGGGCTGCTGATGGCCCCCGCGTACGCGGTGCCCCGGATGCTGGCCCGGGCCGGGCTGACCCTCCAGGACTTCGACTACTACGAGATCCACGAGGCGTTCGCCTCGCAGGTGCTGGCCACGCTGGCCGCCTGGGAGTCGCCGGAGTTCTGCAAGGAGCGGCTGGGCCTGGACGCGCCGCTCGGGTCGATCGACCGGGACCGGCTCAACGTCAACGGCTCGTCGCTGGCCGCCGGGCACCCGTTCGCCGCCACCGGCGGCCGGATCGTGGCCACCCTGGCCAAGCTGCTCGCCGAGGAGGGCAGCGGGCGGGGCCTGATCTCGATCTGCGCCGCGGGCGGGCAGGGCGTCACGGCGATCCTGGAGCGCTGACTTCGGTACGAACGGCGACGCCCGCCCGGATCGTGCCGGGCGGGCGTCGAACGTGTGGTGCGGGCTCAGCCGAGGGTGAACTTCTCCCAGGGGCCGATGGCGGTGCGGTTGGCGATCAGCGGCTTGGCTCCAGCGTTTTCGGCGGTGACGTAGCGGGCGTTGATCGCGGCCTTGAGGCTGACCGTGCCGTCGGTGTTGCGGATCAGGGTGAACCGTTCCCAGGCGCCGACGGACGCCCGGTTGGCGATCAGCGGCAGGGTGCCCTTGCTGTCGGCGCTGACGAACTTGTTGTCGGCGCGGGCGAAGATGGCGATCTGCCCGTTGCCGAGGTCGACCAGGTCGAACCGCTCCCACGGGCCGACCGTGGTCCGGTTGGCGATGAGCGGCTTCGTGCCCCGGCTCTCGGCCGTGACATACCGGCCGTTCGCGCCGGCCTTCAGGGACCGGTCGGCGTCGGTGACGGTGACCCGGTAGAACTTCTGCGCCGTGCCGATCGTGGTGGAGTCGGCGGTCAGCGGCATGGTGGCCGACGGGACGCTCACGTAGCGGTTCGAGGCCGCCGCCCGCAGACTGACAGTGCCGTCCGCGTTGCGGAGCAGGTTGAAATGCTCGGCCGTGCTGGCCATGGTGCTGGCGGGAATGAGCGTGCCGTTGCCCTTGACATACCGGCGGGCGGCCCGGGAGAAGAGGGCCACCTGGCCGTTGCCGGCATCTGCGAGGTCGAACTGGGCGGTGGCGCCGAGCGCGGGCTGGTCGGCCACCAGTGTGCTGCCGGCGAAGGCCACCGCCGGGTAGCGGAGGTTCGTCAGGGCGAGGAGCCCGATCGTGCCGGTACGCCGCAGGATGGTGATGCCCTGCGTGGCGCTGCTGGACCGGCCGTCGCTGCCGGAGACCTGCACCGAGACGTTGTAGTCGCCGGGGGTCGCGTAGCGGTGCGAGGCGACGGGGGTGGCCTGCGTCAGGACCGTGCCGTCACCGAAGTCGAACACGTACGAGGTGATTGGCACGTAGCCGTTTAGCGAGGCGGAGGCGTCTGCTGTGACGGAACCGGCGCCGAGATCCAACGCCGTGTCGAGCTGGGCGTAGGGGCTGCCGAGGGTCTCGAGCGAGCCCCGGTCGGCGTAGGTGACCGGCCCGGCGCCGGTGTCGGCCCGAGAGGGATTGTCCACCCGGGCGGCCCCGACCCGGTCGGTGGCCTGATAGCCCGGGGCCGCCGAGTTGGCCGAGTCCTCTCTGTCCCAGCTGTACGGCGTGTCCCTGTCGTGGGCGGCCTGGCCCGACGCGGCACGGAAAGCGTTCAGACCCATCCGCGTGCCGTTCCACGAGTAGGCGGTCCCGGACGGCGAGGCGAAGTGGTAGGTGTTGTTGTAGTCGACCACCGTGTCCTTGCCGGCGTCGCCGTAGACGCCGATCTCCGCACCCGGGTCCGCCGACGGGTCGCAGTAGCTCTGGCCGAAGAGCCCGTTCGAGGTCAGCGCGTTGTTCTGCACCGACACGCCGGTCGACGCCCCGTCGACCCGGATGCCGTCGAGGCAACGACCGGTGACGCTGTTGTTGGTGATCGCCGTGCCGGCGGCACCACGGTTGTGGATGCCGGCGCCCGCGCCGCTGCCGACCTGGTTGTTGGCCACCACCGTGCCGGCCGCGTCCGGTCCCACCGCGATCGCCGCGCCGGTGAAGCCACTGATGTTGTTGTTCAGGACGGTGTTCCCGGGCCCGTCGACCTTGACGCCCACGCTGTGGTCGACGAGGTCGTAGTTCGACCAGCTCAGCACGTTTGCGGAGCGGACGACGACACCGGTGGTCGTCGCGTCCAAAGTCAACGCGGCGACGGGCGCCTTTCCGCTGGCGGTGAGCTGCTTCAGGGTCGACCGGGTAACCCCGGTGAGCCGTACGGCGGGCGCCGTGGAGACGTCGGCCATGGCGTAGGTGCCGCCCTGGATCGTGATGCCGGCGGCGTTGTGGAGGTCGAGGGCGGGCACGTCGACCGCCTTGGTCACCCGGAGGTTCTGGAGCACGATGTCGTGCTGGCCGTCGATGACGAAGCCGGCCGTCGCCCCGCTGAGGGTGGCGACGCCACTGGCGAGGATGGTGATCGGCTGGTCCGCCGTGCCGGAGGTGCCGATGGTGATGCGTTCCGGGTAGGTGCCCTGGCCGACATCGACGGTCTGGCCGGCGGTGACTAGCGCGACGGCCGGACCGATGGAGCAGAAGGGCTGCGCCAGCGTGCCGAACCCGGTGTCCGAGCAGTCGGTGGACTGCTGGCGGACGTACAGGACCGTCGGGTCGGCGGCCTGGGCGGGGGACGCGGCGGAGAGCAGGGAGCCGCCGGTCAGCGCGACAGCGGTGAGCCCGGCGAGGGAGGGTTTGCGCATGCGTGTCCTCGGTCGAGGAAGAAGGACCCGGCGCGTGCCGGAAGTGAGATGGAGACGATGATCTACTACTTTCCGGCAGCCCGCTGTCCGGGCCGGCATAAGGCGCAGAGCGTATCGAAGACGTCCAAGGAGGGCGGCCGTTCCACCCCGCTGCCGAGCTGATGGAACTCGGGAATGGACCGACACCAACCGCTCACGCCGTCTGACATCTCGCTTCGAAGCAACCTCGTCGCCGCGTCGTTCCCCAGACATGAGATGGACGAGAGGGCCGGCGCGGTGAAAGGCGTAGACGAGGACGAGTACCGGCAGTTCGTGGCGGCTCGGCTGGAGCCGCTGCGGGTGATGGCCTTCTTGCTCTGCCGCGACTGGCACACCGCCGACGACCTGCTCTCCATCATCATCGGCAAGCTCTACCGGCACTGGCGGCGGGTGCGCGCGATGGAGAACGTCGACGCGTACGTCCGGGCGATGCTGGCCAATGCCTGGCTGGACGAGCGCCGCCGGCCGTGGCGGCGGGAGCGGGCTACCGGCGAGCTGCCCGACCAGGCTCATCTGGAACTTCCCGATGCGGCGCTGGCCGATCGGGAACTGCTGCGCGACCTGCTGGCCCAGCTACCCCGGCGACGACGTGCGGTGATCGTCCTGCCGCTTCTACTGCGACCTCTCGGTCGAGGAGACGGCGCGGGCTTTGGGCATCAGCGCCGGCGCCGTCAAGAGCCAGGCGGCGCGGGGGCTGGCGAGCCTGCACCTACTGGCGACGGTGGATCCCACGGAGAACGGAGAGCGGGCATGAGCTACCGGGGGATCTTCCGGGAGGCGGTCGGGGAGATTCCGCCCACCTCCATCGATGTGGACCGGATCATCGCCCGGCAGCGCCGGCAGCGCCGGCAGCGCCGGCAGCGCCGGCAGCGCCGACTGCGGCGGATCCGGCTGGCGGCGACCGCGGCCATCACGGTGCTGGGGGTCACCGTGCCGGTGGCGCTGGCGGGTGGTCAGGGGAAGGACGCGCCGGTGACGTCCGGGAGCCCCACGCCGCACCTCGCGAGGACCCCCCGCCCCGAGCCAGGACGGACCTTCACGCCGCTCGACCAGGCCGTCTTCGCGGCGCTTGCAAGGCATGCCCCCGGCGTACAGTGGGCGACGGACAGCGGGAACCCGCGAGGTGACCTGGCGACGTGGAATTCCGGCAGCTCCAGTTCGCCCTACTTCGGGACGGGTCGGATCCGGTCGGGTGACCGGTTCGGCGACTTCCTCGTGCAGATTGACCGGGCCTGGAAGCTTGATCCGTGCACCGCGGACATGATCAAGCAGAACGGCTGCGTCGACAGTACGGGGCCGGGTGGCGAGAAGATCCAGTCCTGGACGAACCGTAATCCGGTCAGCCGTCCTCCTTCGCGGCCCGGGGCGCCCGCCCCGACCACCACTGCCACATTCTCGTTGCGCCACGACGTCCTGGGTGGAACGGCCGGACGGGATATTCCTGATCGTGACCGTCCAGGCCGACGGCGAGGATTCGCCCCTCACCCTGGCGCAGTTGACCGCGTTCGCCCTGGACCCCGCGATCACGGTCGACTGACGCCGTGGCGCCCGGCCGGGGGCGCGGTGGCGCCACGTCCCCGGCCAGCCCGGCGGCCTTCAGCCAGGGCCGACGGAGCCGGCCATCGCCTACTTGATCGAGCCGGCCGGTGCCAGCCAGCGCATCGGCTGGCCGGTCACGGCGGCGATCTGGTCGAAGTCGCGGTCGTAGTGCAGCAGGGAGAGCCCCTGGTACTCGGCCGTGGCGGCGATCAGGAGGTCGACCGCGCCGGCCGACCGGTGTTGACCCCGTCCGGTCAGCTCGACCTGGATCTCGGTCGCCCGTTCGTAGATCCGGTCGGGCATGGCCACCCACCCGAAGACGACGCGCAGTTGCTGCTCGAGGTGGGCGCGGTCGGCGGCGGACCGGGCCGAGTAGAGGAATTCCAGCTCGACGAGGGGGCAGACGGCGACGAGACCGGCGGTGACAGTTGGCTCCCAGCGGGCCAGCGTCTCGGGATCCCGGAGTAGTCGGACGAGGGCGCTGGTGTCGACCAGGTAGTCGGCGAGCTTCACGACCGGTACGTCGGCTTGTCGAGCAGCTCGTCGAAGTCGCCGGCCTGCCCACGGCTCGCCAGTTCGGCGAGCGCGCGGGCCCGGCGCACTCGTGCCGCTCCCTCGCGGAGCGCCACGTTGACCGTGTCCTTCTTCGTCCTGGTGCCGAACGCCTCGGCCGCGTCGGCCAGCGCGTCGTCGTCGACATCCACGAGGATCTTGGTCATCCGGCCCCCTATATACGGCAAGCTTCAGCAGTATATCCCCGCGGTGGCCTGGTGCAGGGCCGTGCGCCGGGTACGGGAGAATGAGGCGCGTGACGACGATCCCGAACGTGCTCGCCAACCGGTACGCCTCGCCCGAGCTGGTCGCCCTCTGGTCGCCCGAGGAGAAGGTACGCATGGAGCGCCGGCTCTGGCTGGCCGTGCTCCGGGCCCAGCGGGACCTGGGCGTGCCGGTGCCGGACGGGGTGGTCGAGGCGTACGAGCGGGTCGTCGACGACGTCGACCTGGCCTCGATCGCGCAGCGCGAGCGGGTCACCCGGCACGATGTGAAGGCCCGGATCGAGGAGTTCAGCGCGCTCGCCGGGCACGAGCACGTGCACAAGGGGATGACCTCCCGGGACCTCACCGAGAACGTCGAGCAGTTGCAGGTGCGGGCCTCGCTGGAGCTGATCCGGGACCGGGTGGTCGCCACCCTGGCCCGGCTCGCCTGGCACGCCCACGAGTACTCCGGCCTGGTGCTGACCGGCCGGTCGCACAACGTGGCCGCGCAGGCCACCACGCTGGGCAAGCGCTTCGCGTCGGCGGCGGAGGAGCTGCTGATCGCGTACGACCGGCTGACGGACCTGATCGGCCGGTACCCGCTGCGTGGGATCAAGGGTCCGGTCGGCACCGCCGCGGACCAGCTCGACCTCTTCGACGGTGACGCCGGCAAGGTGGCGGAGCTGGAGCGCCGGGTGGCCGAGCACCTCGGGTTCGCCCGGGTGCTGGACAGCGTCGGCCAGGTCTACCCGCGGTCGTTGGACTTCGACGTGCTCTCCGCGCTGGCGCAGGTCGCCGCCGCGCCGTCGTCGCTGGCCACCACGATCCGGCTGATGGTCGGCCAGGAGTTGGTCACCGAGGGCTTCAAGCCGGGTCAGGTCGGCTCCAGCGCGATGCCGCACAAGATGAACACCCGCTCCTCCGAGCGGGTGAACGGCTTCGCGGTGATCATCCGGGGTTACCTGTCGATGGTCGGCGAGCTGGCCGGTGACCAGTGGAACGAGGGGGACGTCTCCTGCTCGGTGGTCCGCCGGGTGGCCCTGCCGGACGCGTTCTTCGCCGCCGACGGGCTGTTCCAGACCTTCCTCACCGTGCTGGACGAGTTCGGGCCGTACCCGGCGGTGATCAACCGCGAGCTGGAGCGTTTCCTGCCGTTCCTGGCCACCACGAAGATCCTGGTCGCGGCGGTCCGGCGGGGCGTCGGCCGGGAGGTCGCGCACGAGGTGATCAAGGAGCACGCGGTCGCCGTGGCCCTCGCCATGCGGGAGAAGGGCGCCCCCGACAACGACCTCTTCGACCGCCTGGCGGCCGACGGCCGCCTGGGCCTCAGCCGCGCCGAGATCGACTCCCTGGTGGCCGACCGCAACGCCTTCGTCGGCACCGCCGCCGCCCAGGTCGACCGGATCACCGCCCGCATCGCCGACGTGGTCGCCGCCCACCCCCAGGCCGCCGCCTACTCCCCGCCCCCCATCCTCTGACTGCCCCTCCCCGGCCGCTCGGGGAGCCGACGTCGATCATGAAGTTGTTGCCGCGACACGCCGACGGCGAGAACAACAACTTCATGATCGATTCAGGTGGGCGGGTCCGGTCAGGAGTCGCGGGTGGGGGTTTCGGCGGCCGAGGAGAGATTGGGGGCGCTCGCGGGTTCGGCGATGCCGCCGGGGGCGGACGCGATCTCCGGCTCGTGGGCGGATTCCGCGGCCACCATGGGCTGGTCGGCGGGCATGACGTCCGGCATCTTGGGTACGACGATCACCGCCGTCCCGTACGCGCAGATCTCCATCCACATCTCGCCGCAGTCCCGGCTGTCGAAGCGCATACCGATCACCGCGTTCGCGCCGAGCCGCTCGGCCTCTTCGCCGAGCCGGGCCACCGAGTCGGTACGCCAGCGGGTGAGGTTGTCCGGCGCCATCGGGTCGTACGCGCCCCCGCGCAGGTTCTTCACCCCCTCGCGGTACGGGTTCCGGGTCCTGGCCATCGAGGACACCACTTCGCCGAGGATCTGGCGGATCTCGTAGCCGGGCAGTTGATCCGTCGTCACGACCAGCACGGTTCCGATGCTGTCAGGCGGGGAGCGGGTCTTTCGTGAGGGTTGTTCACCTGATCGGATGCTGCAAAACGGCGCGCCGGGGTCGGGAGGGCCGTCGGCCACCCGGAGGGCCGGCAACTGTCGGACATCGGCCAGTAGGCGATCGCCGGGCCGCTACCGTGTCGGATGCCCGAGAAGGCGTGATCAGTCCGAAAAGCGGCCGGAGCCGACAGCAGGGGACGGGCGCCGCGCCACGCCCAGGCGATCCGGTCCTTTCGCGGCTGCGCCGACGGACCTGGCGGCATGGAAGCTCACCGATGCGCTCCGCAAGGCGGTGAGGCGTGCGACATGCAGTAGCGCGACGGCGGCCGATGTAACAATTTGGCCACCTGTGGCGCTGTAAAACGCCTGGTACGGGCAGGTTTCCCGACCGACCCGACAGCCCGCCGGCCCGCTCTCCGCCGGTTATGTTGATCAGTGCCTGGACCGCGCCCGGCCGGTGCGGCCGGGACGGTATCTGCCAGGTACGCTGGCTGCGCTCGCCCCTTGTGGGTCGGCACCCAACTGCGTACACAGTCAGGAGTGCCCAGTGCCTCGCGTCGTCGTCGACGTCATGCTCAAGCCCGAGATCCTCGATCCCCAGGGCCAGGCCGTCGCAAACGCGCTGCCCCGGCTCGGCGTCAGTGACGTCGCCTCGGTCCGGATCGGCAGGCGGATCGAGATCGAGTTCACCGGTGAACCGGACCTGGACCGGGCCCGGGAGATCGCCGACAAGCTGCTCGCCAACCCGGTCATCGAGGACTTCACCGTCCGCGTGGTCGAGACCGACGAGACCGTGGACGCGCACCAGTGACCGCCCGGGTCGGTGTGGTGACGTTCCCCGGCTCGCTCGACGACGGGGACGCGGCCCGTGCCGTCCGGATCGCCGGCGCCGAGCCGGTGCGCCTCTGGCACGGTGATCCGGAGCTGTACGGGGTGGACGCCGCCGTCCTCCCGGGTGGCTTCTCCTACGGTGACTACCTGCGCTGCGGCGCCATCGCCCGGTTCGCCCCGGTGATGGAGACGATCGTGGACGCGGCCCGGGGTGGCCTGCCGGTGCTCGGCATCTGCAACGGCTTCCAGATCCTCTGCGAGGCCCACCTGCTCCCCGGCGCGCTCACCCGCAACCAGCACCTGCACTTCCGTAACCGGGACCAGGTCCTGCGGGTGGAGTCGACCGGCACCGCCTGGACGAACGCGTTCCAGCCGGGCCAGGAGATCCTCATCCCGGTCAAGAACGGCGAGGGCTGCTACGTCGCCGACCCCGCGACGCTGGACCAGCTCGAGGCCGAGGGTCGGGTCGTCGCCCGCTACCTCGGCGGCAACCCCAACGGTTCGCAGCGCGACATCGCCGCGATCACCAACCAGGCCGGCAACGTGGTCGGCATCATGCCGCATCCCGAGCACGCGGTGGAGGCCCTCACCGGCCCCTCCCTGGACGGTCTCGGCTTCTTCACCTCGGTGCTCAAGCACCTGGTGGGGGCGCCGGCGTGACCGTGCGCGGGATCATCGGCCGGCTCACCCGCCGGTACAGCGGCGAGCGCAGCGAGGAGAGGTCATGACCACCCATCCGGATCCGGCCGTACGGGAGACGCCGGGTGCCTTCCCGGCCGCCCCGGTGGAGCCGCGTGCGGCCGCCGTGGTGCCGCAGGCCGGCCCGGCCGATGCCGGTCGCCACGTCGAGCCCGCCCCGGCCGACGACTGGGCCCTCGGCGTGGACACCGTGCCCCGGGCGTCCGGCACGCCGGAGGAGCTCCAGCCGTACGCCGAGCTGGGCCTCCGCGACGATGAGTACGACCGCATCCGGCACATCCTCGGCCGCCGGCCCACCCAGGCCGAGCTGGCCATGTACTCGATCATGTGGAGTGAGCACTGCTCCTACAAGTCGAGCAAGGTGCACCTGCGCCAGTTCGGCGAGAAGGCTCCGCCGAGCGACCGGCTGCTCGCCGGCATCGGTGAGAACGCCGGCGTCGTGCAGGTCTCCGACGAGCTGGCGGTGACCTTCAAGGTCGAGTCGCACAACCACCCGAGCTTCGTCGAGCCGTACCAGGGCGCGGCGACCGGCGTCGGCGGCATCGTCCGGGACATCCTCGCCATGGGCGCCCGCCCGGTCGCGGTGATGGACCCGCTGCGCTTCGGCGCGGCCGACCACCCGGACACCGCCCGGGTGCTGACCGGCGTGGTCGCCGGCGTCGGCGGCTACGGCAACTGCCTCGGCCTGCCGAACATCGGCGGCGAGCTCGTCTTCGACCCCAGCTACCAGGGCAACCCGCTGCTCAACGCGCTCTGCCTCGGCGTGCTGCGCGTCGACCGGCTGCAGAACAAGGCCGCCGCCGGCCCGGGCAACATCGTGGTGCTGATGGGCGCCAAGACCGGCCGGGACGGTATCGGCGGCGTGTCGGTGCTGGCCAGCGCCACCTTCGACGAGGCCAGCGAGCAGCGCCGCCCGGCCGTACAGGTGGGCGACCCGTTCACCGAGAAGCTGCTGATCGAGGCCTGCCTCGAGCTGTACGACGCCGAGCTGGTCGTCGGCATCCAGGACCTGGGTGGTGCCGGCCTGACCTGCGCGCTCACCGAGACCGCCGCCGCGGCCGGCACCGGCATGCGGGTCTGGCTGGAGCGGGTGCCGCTGCGCGAGCCGTCGATGGAGCCGCACGAGATCCTGGCCAGCGAGTCCCAGGAGCGGATGCTGCTGGTCGTCGCCCCGGACAAGCTGGAGGCGGTGCTCAAGACCGCTGAGAAGTGGGGCGTGCTCGCCACCGCGATCGGTGAGGTCACCCCGCCGGCACCGGACGGCCAGCCGGGCCGGCTGCTGGTCACCTGGCGCGACCAGATCGTGGTCGACGTCCCGCCGGGCTCGCTGGTGGACGACGGGCCGGTCTACGCCCGTCCGATGCGCGAGCCGGCCGACCTGATCCTGCTCCAGGCGGACCGGGCCGAGACGCTGCCCCGGCCGAACGACCCGGAGGCGCTGCGGGAGACCGTGCTGCGCATGATCGCGTCGCCGAACCTGGCCGACAAGACCTGGGTCACCGAGCAGTACGACCGGTACGTGCTGGGCAACACCGTGCTGGCCCAGCCGGAGGACTCCGGCGTGATCCGGATCGACGAGCGGACCGGCCTGGGTGTCGCCCTCTCCGTCGACGGCAACGGCCGGTACGCGCGTCTCGACCCGTACCACGGCACCAAGCTGGCGCTCGCCGAGGCGTACCGGAACGTGGCGGTGACCGGCGCGAAGCCGATCGCCGTGACCAACTGCCTCAACTTCGGCTCGCCGGAGGACCCGGGCGTGATGTGGCAGTTCGCCGAGGCCGTCCGCGGCCTGGCGGACGGCTGCCTGGAGCTGGGCATCCCGGTGACCGGCGGCAACGTCAGCTTCTACAACCAGACCGGCGCCGCGGCGATCCACCCGACTCCGGTGGTCGGCGTGCTGGGCGTGCTGGACAACGTGGCCGAGCGGGTGCCGATGGGCTTCGTGCCGCGGCCGGGCGGCGACCACGACCAGCTCTTCCTGCTCGGTGAGACGCACGTGGAGCTCTCCGGCTCGGAGTGGGCCTGGGTGACGCACGAGCACCTGGGCGGTATCCCGCCGCAGGTCGACCTGGCCCGGGAGCGGCAGCTCGCCGAGCTGCTGGCCGAGGCGGCCCGGGTGGGCCACCTCAGCTCGGCGCACGACCTCTCCGACGGCGGTCTGGCCCAGAGCCTGGTCGAGTCCTGCCTGCGGCGGGGCGTCGGCGCCCGGATCGCGGTGCCGGAGCACTTCACCGGCGGTTCGATGCCGTTCGTCTACCTGTTCAGCGAGTCCGCCGGGCGGGTCCTGGTGTCGGTGCCGCGTGGGCACGAGAAGGCGTTCACCGCCCTCTGCGCCGAGCGTGGGGTGCCGTGGGAGTTGATCGGGGTCACCGACCCCGCCGGCGGTGCCCTGGAGGTGCACGGCCAGTTCCGGATCGGCCTGGACGAGCTCCGCACGGCGCACACCGAGACGCTGCCGCGGCTCTTCGGCGGCGCGGAGGCGGCCCAGGTGGAGGTGGAGGCGGCCCGGACCGGGGCGACCGGCGTCCTGCCGGCCACCGTCGAGCAGCCGGCCGAGGGCACGGTGCCCGCCACCGAGGGTGCCGCCGACGCGGCGACGACCGACGGCGGTCCCGACGCGTCCGGGACGGGCCCGGACGGGTCCGCGCCCGCCTCCTCCGGTGAGTCGGACCAGCCCACCGCGCCCGATCAGCGCTGAGGCGTTGGCCGCGGCCGTCTACGCACAGCCCGGTTCCGGCGCCCGGTTCGACTGGGGGCTGACCGGGGCGGCCGAACTCGGCCGGGTGTGTGCCGCCCTGGTGGTGGTGGACGTCCTCTCGTTCACCACCGCCGTGGAGGTGGCGGTCGGCCGCGGCATGCGGGTGCACCCCTTCCCCTGGGGTGAGCAGGCGGCCGAGTACGCCCGCCGGGTCGGCGCCGTCGCGGCCGTCGGCCGCCGCCGGGTGACCCCGGAGCACCCGTGGTCGCTGTCCCCGGCCGCGCTGCGCACCGCGCCGGTCGTCCCCGACCTGGTGTTGCCGTCGCCGAACGGTTCGGCGATCAGCGCCGCCGCCAGCGCCACCGGCCTGCCGGTGGTCGCGGCGTGCCTGCGCAACGCGCGCGCCGTCGGGCGTTGGCTGCGCGCCGAGGGGTACGGCTCGACCGACGCCCCGGTCGGTGTGGTCGCCGCCGGCGAACGGTGGCCGGACGGCTCGCTGCGTCCCTCGGTGGAGGACCAGCTCGGGGCGGCCAGCGTGCTGGATGCCCTCGCCGGCGTGCCGGGCGGGCTTTCGGTGGAGGCCGCGATGGCGCTGGCCGCGCTGGCCAGCACGCCGGACGTGCCGGCGGCGGTCCGGGGCTGCGTCTCCGGCCGGGAACTCGCCGAGGGCGGCTTCGCCGCCGACGTGGAGGTCGCGGTCCAGGTCGACGTCTCGGACGTGGTGCCGGTGCTGCGGCGGGGCTTCTTCTCCGCCGCCTGACCCGGTCCTGCCGGCCCGCATTCGGCCCTTGCCCTTGCCCTTGCCCTTGTGCTCGCCCTGCCGTCGACGCGGTCGCCTGGCCTGCCGTGGTGGACCGGGACGCTATGGACCTGATGACGTGGACGATTCAGGCGGGGTCAGGGGAGAGACTCGTCCGGGGTGGGCGTCGCGGCTGCGGCGCGATTCACTGACGACGTCAGCTTCATAGCCGTCGGCAGACCCTACCGCCGGCCGCGCCGGCCACCCGCAATGACGGCGACGGCCGCCCGGAATTCTCCGAGCGGCCGCCGTCGAGGTCACCGGGGCGGTGCACGCCCCGACCCGGTCAGTCGTCGAGCCAGTCCAGCCGGCGACCGCCGCGCTCCTGCGGGGCGTCCGGACGACCCCGACCGGCCTGCGCCGGGTCGGCGTAGTAGCCGCCCTGGTCGTAGCCCTGGTTGTCGTAGCCGCTGCGCTGCTGCGGCGGCTCCTGGCCGTAGCCGCCCTGCTGGCCGTACCCGCCCTGCTGGGGCTGGCCGTAGCCGGCGTCGGCGCCGCCGTAGCCACCGCGCTGGTCGTAACCCTGCTGACCGGTGTCGTAACCACCTGCGGGGCCGTTGTCGTACCCACCACCCGCAGGGCCGTTGTCGTAGCCGCTGCGCGTCCGGCCGCTGTCGTAGCCGCCGGCCGGCGCGCCATAGCCGGCGCCGGCGCCGTAGCCGTTGGTCGGCTCGGGCCCGCGGCCGTACTGGCCGGGATCCGGCTGGCCGTAGCCCCGCCCCTGGTCCGCCGGGGGCTGGTAGGTGCTGGTCGGGTACGGGTCGGCCGGCGGGACGTACGACTGCGTGCCGTCACCCGCGTAGCGACCGGTCGGCTCGTCGTACCGCTCGCCGTAGCCGGCGCCCTGGGCCGGCTCGCCGTAGCCACCGGCGCCCTGGGCGGGCGGGTAGCCAGCCGCTCCGGCGCCGTAGTCCCGGCTGCCGTAGCCGCCACCGGAGGACGGCGAGTTGCCGTAGCCGCCACCCGAGGAAGGGGCGTTGCCGTAGCCGTTGCCGGCGCCGTAGCCGCCCTGACCGGGGGCCTCCTCGCCGTAGCCACTGCCGGCCCAGCCCGGCTGCCCGCCAGGGCCGTACGAGGGCGGCGGAGCGCCGTACGGGTCCGGCGGGACATCGTCGACGACCGGTCGGTGCATCATCGTCGGCGCGTCGCTGAGCGGGGTGCCACCGGCCATGGTCGGGGTCGGACCGGCGCCCATCCCGTTCACCACCCGGGTGTGGTCGTCGGCGCCCCGGTAGGCGCCCCGGGCGCCCGGTACCGCACCGGCGCCGGTCACGGGACCCGGGCCGCCCGGGCCGTCCCCGTCGGTGTCGTCGTCGTTCTTGCGGCGCATGTAGAGCAGCACGATGGTGCCGACACCCACGGCCACGAAGAGGCCGCCGAGCAGGATCAGCAGCCAGGAGCTGCCGGAGTCCTCGTTGGCGGCGGCCTGCTGCTGGCCGGGGCCGGCCTCCGCGGAGGGGTCGTCGGTGGCCTCGTCGGTGGCCTCGTCCGTCGCCGCGGCCTCCTCGCTCGCCGCGGGGGTGGCGCTGGGGGT
The DNA here is from genome assembly GCF_045207895.1 of Micromonospora sp. NBC_00898. NCBI lineage: Bacteria > Bacillati > Actinomycetota > Actinomycetes > Micromonosporales > Micromonosporaceae > Micromonospora > Micromonospora sp. NBC_00898. Next base: position 5,752,172 of record NZ_CP108775.1, on the reverse strand, counting down.
GGCCGCGGCCTTGATCGTCAAGCTGATCCGCTGGCCGGTCACGCTCTGCCCGGCGTTCGCGTTGATCATCTTGGTGGCCTTGATGTCGTTCTTGATAGCGCCGAGGTCGATCCGGCCGGGCGCGATCGGGTTGCTGGCCGAGCCGTCGAAGCGGTAGTTGCCGCTGCCGTCGCTGCTGGTGCTGTACTGGTGCCGCTGCGAGTCGAGCAGCATCACCGTGGCGTTCGCGATCGGATCCCCGGTGTTGCTGTCGACCACCTTGCCGGAAATCGACTTGACCGTCTGCGCCTGGGTCGGCGACGGAGCCGCCTTGGCCTTGACGGTCAGGGAGAAGGACGGCGCGGCGGGGCTGGAACTGTCCGGCACCACCTGGACCGTGACGTTCGCGCTGGCGTCCGGCGCGTTGTCGTTCGCCTTGAGCGTCAGCAACTGCGTCTTCGACGAGCCGGGGGGGCCGTTGAACTGGAAGTTGCCGCAACCGCCCGAACAGCTGACGCCCGCCGGCAGGCCGGTCAGGTTGATGGTGCCACTCTTGTCGTCGATGCTCGGCTTGATCACCACGGTGACGGTGGTGTCGCTGCCGGCGTTGAGGGTGACCGACTGGGGCTGCACGGTGGCTTCGGCCGCGAGAGCTGGTGTGGCGGGGGCGGCGAGCAGCGCGCCGGCAACCAGCGCTACGACCACACCGGCCCGATGCTTCCAGGCACGTCGGTGTGTTGACACGTCCACCGCCTTCCGGTCTGACTTCCCTGGCCGGTGGGAGCCGGGCCGGGGTTCATCACTCACGGTACGAATACGCCGTCGGCAACTATGCCTTGTCTGACCGGATCATCTCTACCCAGGGCCAGCCTCGACGGCTGCGCTCTCGGGTCGTATCGTCCCGTCGTGTCCTCTCCGCACATTAAATCCGCCGCCCTGGTCGCGGCATTGACGGCGCTGGACGAGGGGCGTACGCCCGAACGGCCGGTGTACCGGGAAGCGGTCCGTACTCTCTTGACCCTCCTCGCGGAGCGCGCCCCCGGCCGATCGGTGGAGGTGCGGGTCCCACCTTACGGTGCCGTGCAGTGCGTGGCCGGCCCGCGACACACCCGCGGCACGCCACCGAATGTGGTGGAAATGGACCCGGCCACCTGGCTCGCGCTGGCCACGGGTCGCCTCGAATGGTCGGAGGCGGTCACCGAGGGTCGCGTACGGACGAGCGGGATCCGGGCGGACCTTTCCGGTCATCTTCCCCTCTAGTGCGGTGTCCACTAACGTTCACCGGGTTTGCGGTGGGTGTTGTGGATCCTCGCCTGTTGGGCGAGCGACTCCCCACCGGGTGGTGGGGCGGGCCTCCGCGGGCCAACTGATCCTCGCGCCGTCCTTGGTGGGCGGCGGGGGTCACGTCGGGACCTGCCGGCACCGGGCAGGTGCCGGCCGGCTCGACGGTGCGTGACCACCTCCGGCAGCACGACGGCTGTCGGGGTGGTGGGTCCGCCGCCCGGAACACGGGTGGCGATGCTGGCAGCCGCGACGAGGTCGCGGTGGCCGGAGAATGCGCAGTGCGGGCAGGACAGGGTCCGCCCACGGGGTTTCGGGATTCGTTGACGGCAGGCGGGGCAGGTCGACGAGGTGCCGCGTTCGTCGACCAGCCGGACGGTGACGCCGGCGAGGGTGGCCTTGTCGGTGAGGATCTGCAGGAGCCGCCCGATCTGCCACTGCCGCAACCGCAGGTTGTGCCGCCGCCCCGCAGGAATGTCGAGCACCCCGCGGGGATCCCCGACGTGCAGCACACCCACCCGCTGCCGCACCGCCCACGACACGACGCCGCGGGCGGCTTCGTGCTGGGCTTGACGGACCCTGCGCCGGTGCCGGCCCTCCACCAGCCGTGCCCGACGCCGGTACTGCCGCCACCGCCGCGACCCCCGCTCACCACGTTTCGGCGCCCGCCGCGAGACGGCACGACGGCGGGCGTTGGTGTCCGCCAGGTGCATCCGGTGCTCCGCGCGGATCGCCCGCCCCGACACCAACAACCCCTCCCCGCCAGGGCCGGCCACCGCGTACGGGTGGATGATCCCCAGATCCACCCCGGCCACCCTGCCCGGATCCGGTCGTTCACCGGACGGATAGACGGCCACCGGCACCTCGGCGGTCACGTCGAGGAACAGTCGGCCACCCTCACAAAGCAGCGTGATCGAGCGGACCTGCTCGACCGGATACGGCACGTCGCGCGCCAGGCGCACCCACAACGGCGACGTGCCTTTCGCGGTCGGGATGCGCACCCGAAGTCTGTCGAGGGTGAACGTGCCGTGATACCAGCGCACCGGCACCAACCGTCGCCGACGACGCGGGAACCGCGCCGACAGGTCACCGGCGCTGCGGCGTTTCGCCGCCGCGAACCACGCATCGGAGAACCGGCGCAATACCGACCGGGCGTCGACCGAATCCAGCTCGGCGAACGTGCCCGACCCCGACGCCGCCAACTCCCGACACAACTCCTGATAACCGGACAGGGGTACGTCCCGGCGGCGGCGCCGCCACGCATTCACCTCCAACACGCACGCCCACACATCACCGGCCGAGCGGAGCAGCCCGAAACACCGCCGCCGCTGCGCCGGCGTCACTCGCACAGCAAGGCGAGCCGTGCGATGCACGACCCGCGGCAAAGCGGGATCCCGACGGCGAGGCATGAACCGGAGTCAACACCACCCCTACGACACTCTCCCCAACCCCGACCATCCCGGCGAACGTTTTATGGTCAGAGCACTAGTGGGCGGACGCCGGACCTCTGGTCACGATGAGCAGGCGAATCGTGACTATCAGTGCCGATCCCGATTCGCGTACACTGTCAGGCGACGACGGTCCCGGCCGACCGTGCGGAGCTGCCCCCCGACTCCGCCCAGGCCAGTCCAGAGCAGCATGAGGGAGCGGCACGTGCCCCGAGGCGATGGCCGGCTGAGCCACGACCTTGACCCCCAGCGACCCGGCCCGCAGGACGCGTGTGGCGTCTTCGGCGTCTGGGCGCCGGGCGAGGAGGTCGCGAACCTCACCTACTTCGGGCTCTACGCCCTCCAGCACCGTGGCCAGGAGGCCGCCGGCATCGCGGTGAGCGACGGATCGGGCGTGGTGGTCTACAAGGACCTCGGGCTGGTGGCCCAGGTCTTCGACGAGCCGACCCTGGCCAGCCTGCGCGGCCACCTGGCGATCGGCCATGCGCGCTACTCCACCACCGGCGGCTCGACCTGGGAGAACGCCCAGCCGACCATCCGGTCGACCACCTCCGGCACCACGATCGCCCTGGCCCACAACGGCAACCTGGTCAACACGGCCGAGCTCCAGCGTGAGGTGGCCGAGCGAGGGCTGGTCGCCGACGGCTCGACCAACGACACCTCGCTGGTCACCATGCTGCTGGCCAGCCGGCCGGATCTCTCCGTCGAGGCGGCCGCCCTCGAGGTGCTGCCGCAGCTGCGCGGCGCCTTCAGCTTCGTCTTCATGGACGAGTCGACGCTCTACGCGGCCCGCGACCCGCACGGCGTGCGGCCCCTGGTGCTCGGCCGGCTGGAGCGCGGCTGGGTGGTGGCGAGCGAGACCGCCGCGCTGGACATCGTCGGCGCGAGCGTGGTCCGTGAGGTCGAGCCGGGTGAGCTGATCGCGATCGACGAGGACGGCCTGCGCTCGGCCCGGTTCGCCGCGCCGGAGCCGAAGGGCTGCCTCTTCGAGTACGTCTACATCGCCCGCCCGGACGCCACCATCGCCGGCCGCAACGTGCACGCCGCGCGGGTGCAGATCGGCCGCCAGCTCGCCAAGGAGCACCCGGTCGAGGCCGACCTGGTGATCCCGGTGCCGGAGTCCGGCACGCCGGCCGCGATCGGGTACGCCGAGGAGTCGGGCATCACCTACGGCGCCGGCCTGATGAAGAACCCGTACGTCGGGCGCACGTTCATCCAGCCGTCGCAGACCCTGCGCCAGCTCGGCATCCGGCTCAAGCTGAACCCGCTGCGGGAGAACGTCCGGGGCAAGCGCCTGGTGGTCGTGGACGACTCGATCGTGCGCGGCAACACCCAGCGGGCCATCGTCCGGATGCTCCGCGAGGCGGGGGCGCTGGAGGTGCACGTCCGGATCTCCTCGCCGCCGGTCAACTGGCCCTGCTTCTACGGCATCGACTTCGCCACCCGGGCCGAACTGCTGGCCAACGGGCTGGACAACGAAGGCGTCCGGCGTTCGATCGGCGCCGACACGCTGGGCTACGTCTCGCTCCCCGGCCTCATCGCCGCGACCGAGCAGCCGAAGACCCGGCTCTGCCGGGCGTGCTTCGACGGGGAGTACCCGATCGAGCTGCCGGCCGGGAACCTGATCGGCAAGCACGTGCTCGAAGGGGTCGGCCGCCGGGTCGCCTCCGAGGCGTCCGACGCCGGCGGGCACGCCACCCCTCCGCTCGTCGCCACTCCGGGCGGCGTTGCCACCCACCGCCCGTAGCACCACCCGACGCGGAAGCCGCCACCGCAACGGCGGCCCCGCGAGAACCACAAAGGGGAGAACCGTGACGCACGTGTCCGAGCGCAGCGGCGCAGGAAGCAGCCCGACGGGCGCCGGTGGCGACCGCCAGCCCTGGACGGCCGGCACCAGCCGCTCGCCGCGCAAACGCTCGGTCTCGTACGCCGACGCCGGGGTGTCGATCGAGGCGGGCGACCGCGCGGTCGAGCTGCTGAAGTCCAAGGTCAAGCAGACCCGGCGCCCGGAGGTCATGGGCGACCTGGGCGGCTTCGCCGGCCTGTTCCGGCTGGACACCAAGAAGTACAAGAACCCGATCCTGGCCTCCTCCACCGACGGGGTCGGCACCAAGCTGGTCATCGCCCAGCAGCTCGACATCCACGACACGGTCGGCATCGACCTGGTCGCGATGGTCGTCGACGACCTGGTGGCCTGCGGCGCGGAGCCGCTCTTCCTGCTGGACTACATTGCCACCGGGGAGGTCGTGCCGGACAAGGTCGCCGAGATCGGCGCGGGCATCGCCGACGGCTGCCGGTACGCTGGCTGCGCGCTGCTCGGCGGGGAGACCGCCGAGCACCCGGGCGTGCTACGCCCCGACGAGTACGACATCTCCGCCACCGGCGTCGGTGTGGTCGAGGAGAGCGAGCTCCTCAGCCCGGAGCGGGTCGAGGTGGGCGACGTCGTCATCGCGATGCGCTCCTCGGGCCTGCACTCCAACGGCTACTCGCTGGTCCGGCACGTCCTGCTGGGCGCCGGTCGGATGCGGCTGGACGTGGTGATCGACGACTTCGGCCGACAGCGGACCCTCGGCGAGGAGCTGCTCACCCCGACCAAGATCTACGCGCAGGACTGCCTCAAGCTGATCGCCGAGGCCGAGGTGCGGGTGCTGGCGCACGTCACCGGCGGCGGCATCCCGGGCAACCTGGTCCGCGTCCTGCCGGAGCACGTCGACGCCGTGGTGAACCGCTCCACCTGGAAGCCGCAGCCCATCTTCGACCTGATCCAGTCGAAGGGCCGGATCGAGGACCCGGAGATGGAGGCGACGTTCAACATGGGCGTCGGCATGTTCGCGATCGTCTCGGCGGAGGACGCCGACCGCGCGTTGGCCACGCTGACGGGTCGGGGCGTGGACGCCTGGCGGGCCGGCGAGATCATCGAGGGCTCGGGCAACGTGCAGATGATCGGGCAGCACACCCGGGGTTGATCACGCTCTGCTGATCATCCAGGCACCTGATCGGGGGTTCACCCGAGTGGCCACCTCCGCCTAGCCTGAAGGGCACTTCGGGCTGGACGGGGGAGGGTTGATGGCTGCTCGTACATCGAGCGGGATGCGCGGCATCGCCGCGGTCCCCTCGTACGTGGTGATGCAGCCGACCACTCTCTGCAACCTGGACTGCGCCTACTGTTATCTGCCGATGCGGGCGGCCGACCAGCGGATGCCGGTGGCGGTGGCCGAGGCGGTGGCGGCGTCGGTCAACCCGTGGGCGGCCGCCGGCCGCTTCTCCGTGGTCTGGCACGGCGGGGAGCCGCTGGCGGCGGGACGGGAGCATCTGGCGGCGCTGCTGGCCCCGTTCGGGCCGGAGGTGGAGCACCACATCCAGACCAACGCCACGCTGATCGACGACGCCTGGTGCGCGTTCTTCGCCGAGCACGGCATCCGGGTGAGCGTCAGCGTGGACGGGCCGCGGGAGCGCAACGCCGAGCGGGTCACCCGGGGCGGCCGGCCGGCGTACGACCGGATCGTGGCCGGGGTGGCGGCGCTGCGCCGGCACGGGCTGCCCTTCTCGGCGCTCGCGGTGGTGTCCCGGCCCGGCCCGGGGCTGGCCACCGAACTGTACGACTACTTCCTCGGCCTCGGCTGCGACGTGCTGGGCGTCAACATCGAGGAGACCGAGGGGGTCAACACGCGGACGAACGCCCGGGACGCCGGCGCGGTCACCGCGTTCTGGGCGGAACTGGTCGCCGCCTGGCGCCGGGATCCGCGGATCCACCTGCGGGAGGTGGAGTGGTCGCTCCGGTACGCCGGGGCGGTGCTGGCCGGTACGGCGGACGGGCTGCTGCCCCGGAGCCTGGATCCGATCCCCACCGTCGCCCACGACGGTTCGGTGGTGGTGCTCTCCCCGGAGCTGGCGGGCTTCACCGATCCCCGGTACGGCGACTTCAGCAGTGGCAACGTGCTGGCCACACCGTTGGTCGAGATCCTGGCCGACGCCGGCCGGACGCCCTGGGTGGGCGAGTTCCTCGCCGGGGTGGAGGCGTGCCGGTCGTCCTGCCCCTACTTCGGGTTCTGCGGGGGCGGTCATGCCGCCAACCGCTACTTCGAGCTGGGGCGTTTCGACGGTACGGAGACCGAGCACTGCCGCAACAGCAAGATCCGCCTACTGGAGGGAGTGTTGGAGCATGCCAGAGACCACGAGTCGCCGGCAGCCTGAGGGCGTCGGGGGTGCCGACCCGGATCCGGTGGTCGACCGGGTGCGGGAAGCCGCCGTGGGGTTGACCGCACTGCTCCATGAGGCCGAGGCCGCACGGCGGCTGCGGGCGGAGGTGGCGGGCGGCGACGGTGCCAGCGCGGTGTGCGCGTGGAACCACTTCGAGAACATCCCGACGTTCTACAACTGGAACAACCGGCCCCGCTGAGGGGTACGCGTCCGAGATCAGGGACCCGCCGACCAGCCGGAGAGGTTTCCGGCAGGGCGAGGTCCCTGATCGTCGGTTGCGCCGCGTTGGATGGGCACATGCGTGAGCACGCGGGGAGTTACCGCGTGCTCAGCTGCGTCCGGAGGTCAGCGGGTCGGACGGACCCAGGTGTCCGGGTCCTCGTCCGCGTGATCCTCATCATCGTCGTCGACATACTCTTTGTAGTCGTCGTCGAAGTGCTGCTCAGACTTCCCACCAGCACCCGCCAGTTCGCGCTGCAAGGCGGTGAGGTCGGTGTTCGGGGAGTGGTACTTCAACTCCCGGGCCACCTTCGTCTGCTTGGCCTTAGCACGGCCGCGCCCCATGGCTCGACCCCCTCGCACAGAATGCGGGGCAGCCCGAAGGCGGGCCCCGATGACGTCAGGCATCTCTCGTGGCTCTTACGGTACATGGGGATGCCGCCGTTCGGCACCTCGGGTTACCGTCAGCCGGTCCTGCGCGTCGCAGTGATCCGGCCGTCACAAAGTGTACCCGGTAAGGACCGATGGCCGGGACCGGCCGTGACAGCGGTCAAACCGGCACGAAGCCCCCCAATTTCCAGTTTAACGCCGCTGCCCCGCGACCCATGGCCCGGGGGCGGACCCGACGACCCGCCCCCGGGTGACATTCACCGCAGGTGGATCGTGCGCAGCCGGCCGACCTCGGCCATCCGCCGCTCGGCGAGCCGGTCCGCGGCCACCGCCGGCGGGACGCCCTCGTCGTCGGCGAGCCGGAGGATCTCCCGGGTGGTGTCGTAGATCCGGGTGGCCCGCAGCTTGGCCCGGTCGAAGTTGAAGCCCTCGATCTCGTCGGCGACCTGGATCACGCCGCCGGCGTTCACCACGTAGTCGGGGGCGTAGAGGATGCCCCGGTCGGCGAGGACCTTCTCGATGCCCGGGTGGGCGAGCTGGTTGTTCGCCGCGCCGGCGACCACCTTCGCCCGCAGCACCGGCACCGTGTCGTCGTTGAGGGCGCCGCCCAGCGCGCAGGGGGCGTACACGTCGATGTCGGCGGCGACGAGCGCTGCGGCGTCGTCGACCAGGGCGACCTGCGGGTGGGTGGCGCGCACCCACTCCAGCGCCTTCGGGTTGACGTCGGTCGCCACCACCTCGGCGCCGTCGTCCAGCAGGTGGCCGGTGAGGTACTTGCCGACCTTGCCCAGGCCGGCCACGCCGACCCGCCTGCCGGTGAGCGAGGGAGTGCCCCAGACGTGCTCGGCGGCGGCCCGCATGCCCTGGAAGACGCCCCAGGCGGTGAGGATCGAGGAGTCACCCGCGCCGCCGTGCTCGACGCTGCGGCCGGTGACGTAGCTCGTCTCCCGGGCGATCACGTCCATGTCGGCGACGTAGGTGCCGACGTCGCAGGCGGTGTAGTAGCGCCCGTTCAGGGACTCCACGAAGCGGCCGTACGCGCGCAGCAGCGCCTCGCTCTTGATCTGCTCCGGGTCGCCCCAGATGACCGCCTTGCCGCCACCGAGGTCCAGCCCGGCCAGCGCGTTCTTGTACGCCATGCCGCGGGAGAGGTCGAGCACGTCGGCGAGGGCCTCGTCCTCGCTCGCGTACGGGTAGAACCGGGTGCCGCCGAGCGCGGGGCCCAGCGCGGTGGAGTAGATCCCGATGATCGCCTTCAGGCCGGACTGCTTGTCCTGGCAGAACACGACCTGTTCGTGCCCGGTGGATCCCGGGTCTTCGGTGCTGGCAAATACGCCCATGGCTGACTCCTGTGACGGTGTGCGCCCTTGTGGGGTGCGGACCTGGTGGCACGCCGGCGGGATGGTGCCGGTGCTGCTGAGCCTAATATCGGCCGAAGCCGTACTGTCGCGCACGTCACGTACCCCCGTCGCGGCGGCTACGTACGGGTCCCGTCTCGTGGGAGGATCGCGCCGTGCCGTCGCTCTTCGCTTCTTACCTGCGCGTGTACGAGCCGCTGACCGCCTTCGATCGGGACCGCCAGTCGTTCTGGCGCCGGTACGTCAACGAGGGCCGCGCGGTGGCCCCGCTGGAGGGGCCGGTCCGGCAGCGGACGGCGGTGATCGAGGCGCTCGGCGCGGGCTGGACCCGGCTGCCCGACCTGCCGGACGAGGCGTACGTCCTGGAGACCGACGACAGCCTGCTGGTCTGCCCCTGGAACCTGCGGATCCGGGTGGCCGAGGCGGCGCTGAGCGCCCGGGACGGGGTGCCGTCGGTGCTGGCCGACGCCTTCGTCCCGCCGATCCTGGCCGGGCAGGCCAAGGCGGTGGTGGAGGACTGGCGCAGCGGGGCGCGGGTGCTGGAGCACGGGGTGCCCCGGGTGCACGAGCAGATCGCCACCTGGGGGGTGCCGCTGCGCTGGTTCGTGCTCTTCGAGTCGGCCGAGCGGAACCTGGTGACCGACCCCGGCCGCCGGGCGCTGCGCTACCGGACCGAGATCTCCAAGGCCCGCCGCCGGTCGTCCCGGGCGCTGTCGGTGCTGCGCAAGTCGGTCGGCGAGGCGCCGATCACCGAGGCGGTCGAGGAGGCGGCCCGGTGGCTGGAGGAGTTCCACCCGCGCTCGGTGGTGGAACTGGACTACGGCGGCCTGGTGCAGCTGCTGCCGGACGAGACCCTGCTGGCCGACGACTCCACCGACCTGGTGGCGAAGGGCCTGGCCGGGCTCTCCCGGGGCGAGGCGGAGGAGGCCTCGACGGCGTACGACACGCTCGTCGCCCGGTGGCGCGCCGTGCAGCTGCTGGAGCGGTGCAACTAACCGCAAATCACCCGTGGAGCGCTCCCAATTCGAGGTTAGCTCGTAGTTGGCGGATCACGAACCGTGATCATGAGTCCGAATAAGGTACTTTCTGCGGCATAAAAGTCGTAAAAATCGGGCATGGTTCATCCGTCCGTCTAGGGACCTTCAGCCGTTCGGCCCATGTCGGACATCGGGGACTAGCCGGACCATGGGAGACGCGTCGGCCGGCGGGACCCCGGCCGATGTCTATACACGTGGAGGAGTGACCCGATGGCATCGCGAACGCATGAACCAGAGCCGCTACTCACGCCGGCCGAGGTGGCGTCGATGTTCCGTGTCGACCCGAAGACGGTGACCCGGTGGGCCAAGGCTGGCAAGCTCAGCGCCATCCGGACCCTGGGCGGCCACCGCCGTTACCGCGAGTCCGAGGTCAGGGCACTGCTGCAGGGCCAGATCCCGCAGCAGCGTCAGGGAGACTGACGACCCGGACGATTCAACAGGCGTTCCGATTCAGGGGCGGCCGGACGTACGCGACAGCGACGATCCGCCGCCCCTGAATCGCGTCCGGGTCGGTCGTCCGACGTGCGCCGCGCCCGGCTCAGACGTCCAGGGTGATCCGCAGCCCGACCGTGCCGCGCTCGCCCCGGCGCAGCCGGCTGCCGAGCAGACTCAGCCGACCGAGCAGCCGGTACTTCCGCTTCAGCAGGTCGCGTACCCGGCGGGTGCCGGTGAGGTCGCAGATCGTCGCGTGGCCCGGCACCGCCTGGCCGTGCGGATTGCCCCGCACGTCGCAGGGCGCCACGGTCACCGTGCCGTCGCGCCGGATCCGCTTCACCTTGCCGGAGTCCGACACCGTCCACACCGCGAGGGCGTCGCCGTCCCGGACCGCCCAGACCGGGGTGGGCACCGCCCGGCCGTCCTTGCGGAAGGTGGTCAGCAGGACGTACTTCTCCGCCCCCAGGCGGTCCAGGTCGGTCACGCCGCCCAGGATACGGCTGCGACAACCGATCGCAGCCCGGATAGCGTGATCGCCGTGACGGGGGAACCGACGATCGGCGACGTGTTCGGCGAGCTGATCCGCGACGCGTACGCAGTGGCCACCGGGATCGGCCCCCGGCCGCTGGTCGGCGGGCGCCTGCCCCGGCCGGTCATCGAGATCATCGAACGGGACGACGGGCTGGTCAACGGCGCGCCCGCCGCGCACTACCTCGACCCGCCGCAGGCGTGGCAGCCGTACGACCACCGGGCGGTGGACCGGGTCCGCGGCCGGACGCTCGACATCGGCGTCGGCGGCGGCCGGATCGCGCTGCACCTCCAGGAGCGCGGCGTGCCGGTCACCGGCCTGGACACCTCCCTCGGCGCGCTGCGGGTCAGCCGGCACCGGGGCGTCCGGGACCTGGTGCACGGCACGATCGACGAGCACGTCGCCGACGGCCGGCGGTACGACACGTTCCTGCTGCTCGGCAACAACCTCGGGCTGATCGAGGGGCGGGAGCGGGCACCCGGGTTCCTCACCGCGCTCGCCGCGCTGGCCCGGCCCGGGGCGCAGGTCATCGCGCACGGCACCGACCCGTACGGGACCACCGACCCGCTGCACACCGGCTACCACGAGCTGAACCGGCGGCGTGGCCGGCTCGGCGGCCAGCTGCGGCTGCGGCTGCGCTACCGGCAGCTCGGCACCGAGTGGTTCGACTACCTGGTCTGCTCGGTCGACGAGCTGACGGAGCTGCTGCACGGCTCGCCGTGGCGATTGGCCGACGTGGACGACCGCGACGCCCCCTACTACCTGGCGACCCTCACGCTCGCTGGCTGAGCCGGCGGTGTTGGCAGGGGCCCCCTGCTGTACCGAATGCGTTGACAGGGGGCCCTCCTTTCAGACCTAAACGGTGGGGGTGTGCTGCTCCGGGGGGAGGCCGCCGTCGCCGTCGACCACCTCGTCGGGGGTGCCGTCCTCGTCGATGTCGACCATGGTGATGTCCACCTTGCCGTCACCGTCGGTGTCGAACTGGAACAGGTCGGCCTTGCCGTCGCCGTCGGTGTCCACCACCCACACGTCGGTCTTCCCGTCGTTGTTGGTGTCCGCGCGCAGCAGGTCCACCCGCTCGTCGCCGCGGGTCTCCACGGTCTCGCCGCTCTCCACGCTCTCCGGTGCCTGGCTCATGTCGGTCCTTCCCTTGGCGTTGACGGCCGTCTGTACCCGATCCGGCGCGCCCCCACGCATGCCCCACGATCCGGTGCCGCCTAGGGTCGCACCCAGGAACGAGCGGAGCGAGCGGCCGGGCGTGGCGGAGATCCCGTGCGTCACCGCCCGCGGCGAGGGGACGACATGAGTGGTCGATTTGTGGTCGTCGGGGCCGGCACGATGGGGCTCGGCATCGCCTACGTGGCGGCCGGCGCGGGTTACCAGGTCGAGCTGGTCGAGGTGGACCCCGGTCGGGCGGCGGACGCGTCGGCCCGGCTCACCACCCTGTGGGAGCGGGCGGTGCAGCGCGGCAAGCTCGGCGCGGCGGAGGCCGCCGGGCACCGGGACCGGGTGGTCCTGCGCCCGGCGCTGAGCGAGGTGGCGCCCGAGCCCGACGTGATCGTGGAGGCGGTCCCGGAGCGGCTCGACCTGAAGCGGGCGGTGCTCCGCGAGGCCGCCGCCCGGCGCCCCGCCCTGCTGGGCAGCAACACGTCCAGCATCCCGATCGCCGACCTCGCCGCCGGCCTGGACCGGCCGGAGGCGTTCCTCGGCCTGCACTTCTTCAACCCGGTCTGGGCGATGGCGCTGCTGGAGATCGTGGTCGGCCCGACCACCGCGCCGGAGACCACCGACGCGGCCGTCGCGCTCGCCGGCCGGCTGGGCAAGGACCCCGTCGTCGTACGCGACATGCCGGGCTTCGCCACCTCACGGCTCGGGGTCACCCTCGGGCTGGAGGCGATCCGGATGGTCGCCGACGGGGTGGCCAGCCCCGCCGACATCGACAAGGCGATGGTGCTCGGCTACCGGCACCCGGTCGGCCCGCTGGAGCTGACCGACCTGGTCGGGCTGGACGTCCGGCTCGACATCGCCCGCACCCTCCAGGCGGCGTACGGGGACCGGTTCGCGCCGCCGCCGCTGCTGGTGGAGATGGTGGCCGCCGGCAAGCTCGGCAAGAAGTCCGGCCAGGGCTTCTACACCTGGGAAGGGGGCGTGAAGCAGTGAGCGGGCTGCGGATCGAGGAGCTGCCGGACCGGCTGGTGGTGACGCTGGACCGGCCGGAGAAGCGCAACGCCATCGACGCCGACCTGATCGGCGAGCTGCACGCGGTCTGCGCCGAACTGGAGGCCCGGCCCCGGCTGCTGCTGCTCACCGGCGGGGCCGACGGCATCTTCGCCGGCGGGGCGGACATCGGCCAGCTCCGCGAGCGGGGCCGCCTCGACGCCCTCGCCGCCATCAACTCGGCCGCGTTCGCCCGGATCCGGGCGCTGCCCATGCCGACCGTGGCGGCCGTGGACGGACCGGCGCTGGGCGGCGGTGCCGAGCTGGCGTACGCCTGCGACCTGCGGGTGTGCACGGCCCGGGCGGTCTTCGGTCAGCCCGAGGTGCGGTTGGGCATCCTGGCCGGCGCGGGCGCGACGCACCGCCTGCCGGCGCTGATCGGCGAGGCCCGGGCCAAGGAACTGCTCTTCACCGGCCGTCGGGTCGACGCCGACGAGGCGCTGCGGATCGGCCTGGTCAACCGGGTGGTGACCGAGCCCGCCGAGCTGCTGCCCACCGCGCACCGGCTGCTCGACGAGATGGCCAAGGGTTCGGCGCTGGCGCTGCGGCTGACCAAGCTGGCCGTAGACGCCCCGCCCGCCGCCCACCCGCAGCTCGACCTGGTCAGCCAGGCGGTGCTCTTCGAAGACGAGGAGAAGCGCCGGCGGATGACCGAGTTCCTGGAGCGACGCCGCTCCCGCTGACCCGGACACGACGAAGGCCGCACCGGGCGAACCGGTGCGGCCTTCGTCGTCGGTCAGTGCCGGATCTGCACCCCGGCGTCGGCCAGCGCGGTCACCACGCGCGCCGACTCGCCGAAGCCGATGATCAGTACGGCGTCCGCCCCGTAGTCCTTGATCTCCCTGGCCCCGGCGCTGAAGTCCAGCGGCGGCGGCTTCGTGCCGGCCGGCGGCACGTAGGTCAGCAGCTTGACCTTGTCGGCGCCCATGCCGGCCCGCTCCAGCTCCGCCCGCACGTTCTCCTGGAGGCCCTCGCCGTAGGAGTCCTTCCGGGCCACGATGACGATCTTGTGCGGCCCGTCGCGCAGGATCACGTCCGCCAGGGCTCGGCCCTGCAGGCTGTCCGGCGGGGCCGTACGGAAGTACAGACCCTTGTCGTCCACCGTGGTCAGCCCGGCGTCGGTGTTCGACGGGGAGAAGAGCACCCGGCCGGCGGCGACCACGTCCGGCAGGACCGCGCGGGAGATGCCCGAGGCGCCCGCGCCGATGAGGACCTGCACGCCCTTGGCGATGTGCGAGGCCACGGTCGCCTTCGCGACCGCAGGGTCGGTGCCGTCGTCGCCGTCGATCCAGACCACCGGCTCGCCGAGCGCCCCGCCGGCCGCGTTGACATCCTGCATGGCCAGCGCCGCGCCGGCCGCCATCGGCGGGTTGGCCAGCGCCAGGTCACCGGTCTGCGGCAGCAGCCCGCCGAGGACCAGCGGGGAGCCGTCACTCTTGTCTGACTTACCACCGCGCTGCTTCTTCGCCCGGGGCGGCGCCTTGGTGCTCGCCCCCGACTCGTCGCCCGCGCCGACGAACTCGGTCTTGCCGTCGTCGATCTTCTGGTCGTCGAAGTGCAGGGTGGCGTAGCTGGCCGTGGCCGGCTCGCCGGCTTCGGTGAACCCGGCCCGGGTGAGCGACACCCCCCGGTACTCGATGTCCCGCCCCTGCCGGGCCAGGTTCAGGCAGGTCGCCGGGTCCTCGCACTGTTCACCGCCGGTGGTCACCCCGACGATCTGCTTCGCGATCGCGGCCGGGTCGGTGCTGCCGGCGAGCTGAGCGGCCAGCGAGCTGATCACCACCGCGTCGTACGTCTCGGCGGAGTAGAGGTAGTCGGTGAGCTTCGGGTTTACGGCGAGTAACCGTTCCTTGAAGTTCTCCGGAAGTGGGGTCAGCGGGGTGGTGCCCTTCATCCCGTTCACGAGGTCGGCGCGGTCCTTCAGCTCCGTCGCGTACGAGTTGAGCATGTTGCCGTCAGTGCCGTAGAGGCGCACCTGGGTGGTGGTGGCCCCGCCGTCGGTCTTGTCGCTGCCGCAGGCGCTGGTGGCGAGCAGTAGCCCCGCACAGGCTGTGATCACGGCCGCGCGCGAACCGCGTGATACGAGCATGGTCGTCCTTCCTCCGCCAACGGTCCGCAGGCACACTAGCGTGCCGCGGCGGACGGCGGGACCGTGGAGGGCGGTGCGGTCGGGAGGCCGACCGGTCACCATACGGAGCGTGACGGCGGGACCGTGCCCTGGTCACCGCTTGACCGGCCGTCCTACTGTGCGGCACGTGACCGACGAAGCACAGCAGACGCTGGACGACGCGACCGCCGTGCTCCGCTCGGCACTGGCCGGCGACGGCGACGCGGTGGTGGGCGCCTTCGACGCGGTGGTCGACCGGGCCGGCCTGGCCGGGGCGTACGGGGTGGCCTGGTGCCTGGCCGGCACCATGGTCGGCGACGCCACCCCCGCCGGGGCCTGCGCGCTCGACTTCCCCGGCATCGAACAGGCCGACTACGACACCCGCTGGGTGGCCCGCTTCGTCAGTGCGTACGCCAACGACGACGCCGACACCGGCGAGGCGCTCTTCGGCGCGGCGATGGCCGACGGGCTGCTGCCGGACTGCCTGCTCACCCTCGCCGGTTCGACCGTGGCGACGCTGCGCAGCCGGGCCGGCTGACCGCGCGTGGCGCCCGGCCGGGGGGCGGGCGCCGCGCGTCGCGGGGTCAGAACGCGTGGTACGCAACCAGCGACTCGTACTCGTAGCGCAGGTTGGAGAAGCGGACCCGGAAGTCGACACCGTCGCGGACGTTGGTCGCCACGGTGACGAAGCCGGACCTGCCTCATCCCGTCCGCGTCCTATCGCTGTGGTACCTGTGGTGACATGTCGCAGGCGATGCTCAGCAAGGTCCGCAAGCTGCTCGCCCAGGCGGAGGACCCGGCCTGCACGCCCGCCGAGTCCGCGGCCTTCACCGCCAAGGCCACCGAGCTGATCGCCCGCTACGGCGTGGACCGGGCGCTGCTCGCCGCCCGCGACCCGGCCACCGACCCGGTCGGTGACCGGGTGGTCGACGTGGTCGCCCCGTACGCGCGGGACAAGGCCGGCCTGCTCGCCGCGGTCGCCGACCCGCTGCGCTGCCGGTGCGTACGCCGCCGCCAGGGCAATGGATTCGCGATGCACCTGTTCGGCTTCGCCAGCGACCTGGAACGGGTGGAGCTGCTCTTCACCTCGCTGCTGGTGCAGGCCGCGCACGGGTTGGCCGGCGCCGTCGTACCGGCCGGTGAGCATCCGGCGGCCTTCCGTCGTACCTGGCTGGCCGGCTTCGCCCACGTCGTCGGCGACCGGCTGCGGGCCGCCGAGGCCGGCGCGGTCGCCGAGGCCGGCGAGTCCTCCATGGCGCTGGTGCTGGCCGACCGCTCCGACCGGGTGCGGCGCCGGCTCGCCGAGGTCTACCCGCGGCTGCGCACCGCGCCGCCCCGCCGGCTGGCCGGCACCGGCTTCGGCCCGGGCGTCGAGGCGGGCCGCCGGGCCGACCTGGGCGGCGCCGGGGTGACCACCGGCCCGGCGTCGGCGCCGGGCATCGGACGGTGACCGTTCCGCCGTACGCCGGCTCGCCCGGTCAGCCCTCCGTCCGGGCCACCGTGGCCAGGTAGCGGCAGAGCAGCTCGTGCCAGCCGGCCGTCAACGCCTCGCGGTACCCCTCGGCCGCCTCGCCGTGCCGGTCGAAATGCCGGTGTTCGAGTTCCACCCGGGTCCGCCCGTCGCCCGCCGGGACGAAGAGGACCTCGACCTCGCTGGCCCGCGCCGGATCGGGCACCGGCACCCGGTCGGGGCCGAGCTGCCAGGTGAAGACCAGCCGGCGCGGCGGGTCCCAGGTGAGCACCCGGCCCCAGTCGCCCCGGAAGCCGTACGGGCCGATCTCGTAGAGCATGCCGCCGGCGCGTGGCTCGATCCCCAGCTCGGCCAGCGCTTCCGGGCCGGACCAGGTGTACTCGCGTACCCACCAGTCGGTCAGCGCCCCGGTGAACACCGCGAACGCCCGCTCCGCGGCGGCTGGGGCGAGGAGGCTGCTGCGTAACGAGAACCGATCCACATCCTGACGGACCTCATCCGGATCAGCCATCTCCTGTCCCATAGGCCCGGACCATACCGGCTGATGCCTCGGTGCGCAGCTTCGCGGTGTGCCCGCTTCCGGACAGCGGGAGACCGCTCTCCCGGCCGCCGGCGCCCGGGCCCGTTCCGGCGTACGGCCGGCCACCGGCGCCACGGGTGGCCACCCGGAAAGCGGGTATCCGCGGCTGATCCGGCCCGGACGTAGCGGGCCAGCTTGGAGCGGAGCGCATGAGCGAGAGCGGAGCGACCGAACGGGAACCGGACCCGACCAGCGAGCGGCTGGCCC
Organism: Micromonospora sp. NBC_00898; assembly: GCF_045207895.1. Lineage (NCBI taxonomy): Bacteria > Bacillati > Actinomycetota > Actinomycetes > Micromonosporales > Micromonosporaceae > Micromonospora > Micromonospora sp. NBC_00898. The sequence goes on along the minus strand of NZ_CP108775.1, from coordinate 5,734,714 downwards.
ACCACCAGGCCGGGTCGACCGAGCCGGACGTCCTGCTCGACATCCCGGAGGTGTCGGTCGACTCGATCCGGCTGGCGGTCGATGGTCTCGACGCCGACCTGTCGCTGCGCGCGCGGCTGGCCAACCTGCTCCAGCTCGATGCCGGCGTCCGGGTGCACCTGGAGGGCGTGGAACTGGACATCACCGGGGTGCACGTCGAGGCGCTGCTCAAGGTGCGGCTGGAGAAGCTGCTGACGATCCTGGACCGGGCGCTCGCCACGATCGACCGCAATCCGCAGGTCATCGAGGCGCTGGCCCGCACGGTGGAGACCAGCGTCGACGACGTCAACCGGTCCGCCCAGCAGTTCGCCGGTGCCGCGGGGCCGCTGCTCGGCGAGGCCGGGGAGCAGGCCGGCCAGGCGGTGCGGGAGGCCGGCCAGGTGGGGCAGCAGGTGGGGGCGGTCGGCGCGGTGGCGGACCGGTCGCTGCGGGAGCAGGCCGGGGCGCAGACCCCCGGACCGCCGGTGCCGCCGTCGGGCGCCCGGTCGCCCCAGCCGCCGACCGGACCGGGTGGGCAGGCGGTGTCGGCAGCCACCGGACGACCGGCCGGCCCCGCTGCCGGCGCCGGCGGGCGGGAGACCGGGAAGGCGCCCCCGGGCAGCGGTGGGGCCGGGACCGGGCAGGCCGGCGGCGAGGAAGGCGAGGCCGCGGGCGGGCGGGGCGGCCCCCGGCCGGCGGGGGCGTCCGGGGCGGCCCAGGTGGCCGGCCAGGCCGGGGAGACCCTGCGGCAGGCCGGCCGGAGCGTCTGGGAGGCGATCCAGGGCGGCGTGGGCCAGGGCCGCCAGCACCGCCCGAAGCGGTAGCCCCGCGCCGGCACGCGCCGCCGTGCCGCCGGCCGGTGTGCCGGCTCGTGGAAGGTCAACTACCTACCGTGCTTCACCCCGGCGGTACCACAACCCGGCGTGCTGCGGGTCGCGAAGCCGGCGGATGCGGGATGCCTCATCGGGGCGAGGCGTCCAATCGCGGTAGGGCAGGAAGGCCAGCCGCCACGCGATCTCCGCGAAGATGAAGAGACCTGGGCCAACCAACCACAACAATGCATCACGGCGGCGGTAGGAAACACGCGGCGCAAGCCAGGCCGTTGCCGCCACCGGAACTGCTATCCAGCCGATATCGGCCAGCGGGCCGCTTCCCATCGTGGCCTCGATCAGCTCACGGATGATGAGAGACGGCAGTATCACCCCGAGCACCAGCAGCGCCGCGATCAACCTGCGCGGCCCGCGGCCCAGTGGCGGGCGGGAACTGGATGGATCAACGGCCATGGCCCGGAGGATACGGTCCAGTAGCAATCACGATGCTGGTCTCCACCGCCTGAACGTCGGGCCAGACGTGAGGTTGCGACCTTGACACCTTCTGAATGATGGCCGCATGAGCCCGAGTGACCCGGACCCTCTGTTGGTGGCCGGCCGCCTGGTGATCGTGGTCATCAGCCTCTTCCTGCTCGTATTCGGTGTCCGCACCGCCGTGTCGCGTCGGTTTCCCCGGCCCTGGCTTCGCTGCGCGCGTCCGACGAAGAGCCAGCGGTCCCAACCCGTCCGCATCGGTGGGGGCCAAGCGTTGGTCGGCGCGAGCCTGCTGACCCAGCAAGCACCGTTTCTCATCCCCATGCCCTTCCCGGTCGGAGCCGCCCTGTTCGTGGTGGCACTGCTTCTTGCCGCGGCCGCGCTGGGATGGTCCATCCTGAGGCGGGACTAGCCATCAACTGGCCTTGGTGCCTGCGCCGCCGGGTGCTTGCCGGCGATGGTCTTCGTCCTTCCAAACTGAAGCTCTGGCCGAACCACCATCCGTCCAGGCCACGAGCACCCTCCAGCCAGTAGCGGCTACCGCGCGGGGAGAGATGAACAGGTACTGGCTCCACTTCGACATCTCGGTGAGCTACCCGCGCGCCTGGCCGCCTGTGGTGGGTGTGACCGGCCAAGACCTTGATGAGTGCGTGGAGATTCTGAGGCACTGGTACGTACAGCCATCCGACCAACCATCCGTGATCTTCTTCTAAACCCCAGGCCGCTCCGGACCGCCCACGGGTTACGCCTTCAGGTCGGTGCAGCAGCCATCGGCGCAGTTCGAGCCTTGGCCGGTGGCGGCGTAAGCGGCAGGGAGGGGTGCGCAGTCGTCGCAGTGTTCGCCGCGCCAGGCTTCAACGCCTTCCTTGATCGCGACCCCGGCGATGACGAGCGCGGCGATCGGGTCGGCCCACGACCAGCCCCAGACGGCGTTGAGGACCAGGCCGACGAGCAGCACCGCGGACAGGTAGGTGCACAGCATGGTCTGCGTGGAGTCGGCCATGACCGTCGCTGAGCCGAGTTCCCGGCCCGTGCGCCGCTTGGCTCGAACGAGCAGCGGCATCACGAGCAGCGACGCCACGGCAAGGCCGATACCGACGGGACTGGTGTCAGCGTCCCCGCCGGCCAGCAGGGAGCGGACGGCGTCGAAGGTCACCCAGGCGGCCAGGGCGAAGAACGACAGGCCGATGAACCGAAGGGCGAGCCGTTCCCGGTCTTCGGGCACGCGGGAGCGGAACTGCCAGATCAGCACGGCCGCGCTGGACACCTCGACGAACGAGTCCAGGCCGAAGCCGACCAGGGCCGTGGAGGAGGCCGCCGCCCCAGCGGCGATCGCGACCAGGCCCTCCAACAGGTTGTAGCCGGCGGTGGCGTAGGCCAACCAGAGGCTGCGCCGGGAGAGCACCGTGCGACGCTCGGGGGTCAGCAGCGACGTGCTCATGCGGTCACCTCCACCGGGGAACTGGCCGGTGTGCCGTAGACCGGGCACAGGGCGACCGCCTCGCCGGTGGCAGCGAGGACCTGTTCCGCCGAGCGCAGCAGGTCCAGCAGTTCCGGCCGCGTCAGGGCGTAGAAGGACTGGCGACCTTCGACCCGGTAGTCGATCAGGCCGCAGTCACGAAGACACGCCAGGTGCTTCGACACCGTCGACTGCGCCAGCCCCAACTCACCGGTCAGGTCCACTACCCGAGCCTCGCCGGTCGCGATCCGGCGCAGGATGGCCAGCCGGGTCGGGTCGCCGAGAGACCGGAACAACGCCACAGCAGGAGCGAGCCCCGGAGTGCAATCAATCGCCATGTCGCGATGATAGCCAGATATCGCGATTGAATGCCGCGGAAGGGCGTGCAATCTACGGGCAACAAGGGGCGACCATCAGCGGGAACCCGGGGTCAACGAGGGTCAGACCAGACAGGCGGGAGCGAGAGGCAAAAAGCAGAGCGCCGACCGGCGTTTCCGCTGGTCGGCGCTCCTGTAGCCCGGCGAAAGGCTATTCGGCCAGGGGCGGGGTCGAACCGCCGACCTTCCGATCTTCAGGCACGTGCATTCCGGCAGGTCAGGGAGCCGGCGGAGGCTGCCGTGCGATCTGTCATGCGATTGCGACCTTGACGCCCCTCCGATGATGGGCGCATGAGCCTGGATGACGAGGACCCGGTCATGATCGCTTTGCGACTGGTGGCCGTGGTCCTCGGTCTCGCCGCGGCTGCACTCGGCGTGCGTGTGGCCATGTCACGACGGTTTCCCGCAGCCTGGGTTCGGCTTGCACGCCTGACGCCGAGCCAGCGGTCCCAGCCCGTGCGCATGGGCAGCGCCCAGGCCATGATCGGTGCGGGCCTGGTGGTCCAACAGGCGCCCTTCCTCATCTCCATGCCCCTTCCGGTTGGACGCGCCCTGTTCGCGATGTCACTGCTGTTACTGGTGACGGCGGCGGGATCGTTTGCGCTGCTCCGCCGCTAGCCGCGCATGGTGATGTGCCGGGGCAGTCGCGCGACATCCCCGTGCGCGGCCAGCTCCGACAGCGCTTTGGCGATCTCCCGGTCTCGCCCGTCGACGGCGTGCAGGTACCGGCGAGCCGCCGCCATGGACGAGTGCCCGAGTCGCTTCATCATGGCGGCCCGCAAGCGGGTCGCGCCGGCCGCGCTCGGCCTGCTGGCGGCGCAAGCGCCGGCATCGGCCGGCGCGCCGGCCGATAAGGGCATGCCTCCGGCGGGGGCGCTTCGGGCTTCTGGGATGGGGGTGCCATCCCGCCCACCGTCGACCCAGGCGAAGCCGAGCAGACCTGCCCCGGGGTGCCAAGGTCGTTCGTCCAGTAGGGCGCTCCACCTTGTCACCCCGGGGCAGGCCCGCTCCACGGTGTGTGGGTCGACGGCGGACGGGATGGCGGCGAGTTGGGGCGGTCTCAGCTAGCTCTAGCTACTGAGACCGATCCCAACGACCAGGCGTCGACGGCAGCGATTCGTACCTGCCGCAACTCACGCTGTCCGTTCGTGCTGATGGCTAGATGCAGGCAGTTCGCAAGGGCGGGAGGCCGCCCAGTCCGCACATTAAGCGTCCACGATTCGGCAGGATCGACCGCGCGCCCCGCGGCATGACGGTGCGTTCGTCCGTGAGAGGGTTGCTGTCATGGCAGCTGAAGCGACTCCGGGCCGCGAGGTTGCACTCGAGACGGGTCGCCTGCTGCTCAGACCTTGGCGGGTGGCCGAGGCTGTCGTCCAGCGTGAGCTGTGGACCGAACGTGATCCACGAGTGCCGCCGCACCGCCGAATCGACGCGGATGGACACCCCACGGTCGCGGAGCTCGAGGATTCGATCCGCACCAACCAGCTATGGTCGATCGGGTTGCTGGCGGTCGAGCGGAAGGCCGCTCGTGACGTCATCGGCTACTGCGGGCTGGTCGACAGCGGACGAGGATCGGAAGGGGAACCGGAACTGGCGTTCGAGCTGCTACGCCGAGTCTGGCGTCAGGGATACGCGACCGAGGCCTCGTTGGCGGTTCTGGACTGGGCGAGATCGTCCGGGTACGAACCTCTGTGGGCCACGGTCTGGGAGTGGAACACCGCTTCTCGCCGTGTGCTGGCCAAGGTCGGGTTCACCGAGACCGAGCGGAAGGAAGTGGACCCGATCTACGGGACCACCCTGTTCACCACGAGACGGCTCTGACACACCGATGTTTGGCCTTGAGGGCGGCTCCGAGAAGCTCGATAGCATCGCCCGGGAGCCACAGGTGGGAGCCACCGGAGCGAACGGAGCTGGACGAGCCTGGACCGATCCAGCTGCCGAGCGCGCGGCGACCAGGGCGACGCGGACGTTGCCGAACGACTGCGGAGTGCTCTTGGGAATCTACGGATCAGATGGTCAGCAGCGGCCTGTCGCACAGCCATCCGTACAGCCAAGACGGCCAGCCAACGCCGACACCCTCCGACAATGACGGACGGGTTGAGCAGGGGAACGGCTCCCCTACCAGCACGCTCCGATCTTCTTCTACCCCCCAGGCCGCTCCGGCCGCCGGCGCCGACGTTTGCAACCGCCATTGAGACTCGTCCGGTAGGGCGCTCCACCTTGTCCCCGTCCGGGGAGGCTGGACGGTCTGCCGACTGCCCGACGAGGAGATCCGCAGCTCGGTGATGGATTCAGCTATCGCTGGCTATGCCCGCAATGCCGACAGAAGTAGATCCGTGACCATCGCGGGCTGCGTGACCATCGCCAGGTGATCGGCGTCCCGGCGCCGGACCCGGTACCCACATTCTTCCGCCTGCTCTGCGGTGGACTGGTACGCAGCGCTCAGCTGGAGGTAAACGTGGCTGGCGGATTCCCACGCTCCGCCCGGCGCGGGCAGCACCTCGGAGACGACCTTCCATGACAGCTCGGGTAAGCCGTGCAGCATCTGGCGCCGCTGGCCGGAATCGGGCAGGAGATCGTCGAGGGAGCTGGCGGGGAACCAGGTGTCCCACGTCGGCAGCCGGCCCGACACCGCCATCTCCCGCAGCCACGTGGCCCGCTCCGGCGGCAGGGACCCGACCCAGCTGGTGCCCGGGTGCGGCAGGCGGGCGTCCAGGAAGACGACGTCTAGCCGGTCGCTGCCGACCGCGTCGGCGATGCCGGGCAGGTAAGGACCCGCGCGGCTGTGGCCGACGACGACGGTGGGCGCACCGGGGGCGACGCTGACGGCCGCTGCCGCGCAGACCGCCGCATGGAAGTACGGAGCCTCGACCAAGGGGCGAAGGTCCAGTACCGCCACGCGCCAACCCGCCGCTTCGAGGTGCGGCCGCAGGGCGTCCCACGTCGCCCGGGTGAGGAGCGGACTGTGGACGAGGAGCATCGTCGGCTCGGCGAGCACAGTCCCATCCTGGTACATCCGGGTGGTCCAGCCATCGGGTGAACGGCGCACGCGCCTTGAAGCGAGCCAGGTGCCAGGTGCGCGTCCGTGCGATCCCCGTGCGACAAGGGGCGGCCAACAGCGGGATTCCGGGGTCACCGAGGGTCAGACTGGACAGACGGGCTTCCAGGGCACAAAGCAGAGCGCCGACCGGCGTTTCCGCTGGTCGGCGCTGCTGTAGCCCGGCGAAAGGCTATGTGGCCAGGGGCGGGGTCGAACCGCCGACCTTCCGATTTTCAGTCTGTGGTCACCCGATCTCCTGACCAGCATCTATGCCCATTTGTCCGGATCTCCTATGTATCAAGTTCTACGGAACGTGACGTTAGAAGGCATCTCCTTCGCCTCCCGTGCCCCCACGGGGGCACGGGAGGCGAAGGGCATGGCCATGGCTCTGATCAGGAGCCCCCGAAATCGAGGAGCCTTTCCCTCTTGGCCCCTGCTGCAGCGGCCCGATAGGGAGGACGCGCCGGAGTTGTGGCGCCGGAGGTCCACTTGGGCCCTTCAGGCGGCACTGCCCAGAAAGACTGCTTCACGCGGCGCGATCAATTCGTAGACACTGCGTCCATGTCGGTTGATCGAACATGGCGTTCGCCGCCCGGTATCACGCTGGCTCAGGCCCGGGCGGGGAACGAAAGCGGTGTCAGTGCCGCCTTGGAGATCGGCAACCGGTCGTGTCAGCGGCCCCGCAGCTTGTCCCACACTGTCCGTCTGGGTTGTGGTTGCGCCGAGGGCAGCACGTCTTCGGCAAGCATCCGCCGGGCCGCGTCGCGCGTGGCGGCGGACAGGTCCGGAGTCACGCACGCAAGCTGCGCCAACGACGTCGCGATGAGCACGGGCCGGGTCTGTTGCGCCGTAAACGCTTTCTCGAAGCGCTCGGCCACCAGCGCGGCGACACCGGCCCGTTGCGCCGGGTCCGTCCACGCCGAGGCCACCAGCGCGTAGACGGCCGCCTCGGTGGTCCAGTCCTCGACGCCGAAGACGATGTCGGCCAGCAGCCCCGTTTCACCCCGGTGCAGCAGGCCAAGGCAGCACCACGCCTGTACGGTCCGCTCCCACACGGACATCCGTGTGCGCACCGGCGACTGCGGCGGGTGGACGAGCAAAGACAACAATTCTTTGACGGGTACCTCGCGCAGCCGCGCCGCCGCATGCAAGGTGACCGCAGGCGGGCCCCAGGACCGTTGCGCGGCAAGCTCCGTCACCACCCCTGCGGCGTCCGGGTCGGGCGGGGGCAGGGCCGCGGTCTCCCGGGTACCGTCGTAATGCCACAGCACGGCGCCGCCTGGACGCAAGGGTTGGCGCGGATCGGGTTCGCCTGGGCGGCCCATGGCGATGACGATGCCCGGGCAGCGTCGCCGTACCAGGGCGATCGCGCTCGGCGGCTCCATCGCGGAGATCCCGATCTCCGTCGCCATCTGCTGGGGATTGAGTCCGGCGACGGCGTTGATGCTCGACGCCTTGCCGGCGGGCACAAAGCCTAGCCACGCAATGTCGCGGGCCTCCTCGAAATAACCGGCATTGACGCGCTCCATCAGCTGGCCTAGGTCACGTGCGCCATGATCGGCAGGCATGCGGGTCAGCCTAGACCGCCACCGCCGGCGACGCTGCCCGAGCGGCGATCCGGCCCGCGTCTCGCGACTGTGAAACATGTTCACCGATCTGGCCGTGCTCGCGGTAACGATGTCGCTACGGTGCTGATGAGGGCCGCGCCGAAAGGGACTCGTGACAGTCAAGCCGTTCCAGGGCAAGATCACCCTCGATGTCCGCGACTCGCTACCGGACTGGGCAGCGCTGCGCCTATCTGGTTTCCACCCCGCCGCCACCATGCTCGGCCACCCTCATTTGCCGCGATCAGCGCGCTGAGGTGTCGCAGATCAGTTGGCGGACGACTGTCGCGCATCAGTCGACGGAGGGCAGACGTTCGAAGCGCCGCAGTGCCGAACGACGGCATGGTCTGCGAATAGCCGCTTCAGCGGCGACGGTCCGAGGATCCCTTCAGCGGACGTCTTGGCTGGGCCAGCGGCGAGGTGGCCATCGGCCGGGTCGGCGGGTGCTCCTAGCGGTCACGCCGTCCGGTCCGCGACCTGGTTGATCGCCCGGTGCAGGTCCGACAGGCGGAAGGTGACTATCTTGTCTTCGGCCGCGGCCCGCTTTCCGTCAGCCACCAGCTCTCGCAGCATCACCGATGGGTTGATCCCTCGGCGGCTCGCTTCCTCTACCAGCCATCGGGAAAGGTCGTCGGGGAGACGGGTGGAGTACACCATGGTCACCCTGCGTGGCGTGGTTTCTACCTCGGCGCCCGACCAGTCGATCGGTTCTTGTGCTGCCCGCATTGCTTCATCACGATCCATGGTCAGCCCCCGTCGGTCAGTGCCTCGGCGTAGGGAGCCCTTGGCCGCTTAGATGTCGGGCAGTAGCCACGTCTGTTGCCGCCAGCGATCCTCCTACCACGCCAACCGAGTTTACAACTGTAAACAGGATGCTGGCGAAACTCCTGCTTCCTCCTGTCGGTTAGACGGGCGAGGTGGGTTTCGCGGCGTGGGGTCCCAGGCCCACGAGGGGTCACGGGTGGGAGGACTCTTGCCGATGAATGTGTCGGCTGCGGCATCCAGGACACCGTTTGAGCCGGTTGGCAGAGGCGCTCCTGAAAGTCAGGCGCACAAGCTTATGAGCGTCCCGGCAGCTGGCTCCGCAGCCTCAGCTGGAATGAAAAATGGTCGGCGGATCGAACTTGGCGCCGCTGCGTGCCCCCGCCGTGCCCCCAGAGATCATCAACGGGTAGTACTTCGTCGATGGATTGCTCGGGAAAAAGGAAGGGCGGTGACCGCGTTTCCGCTGGTCACCGCCCTTTAGCCCGGCGAAAGGCTATGTGGCCAGGGGCGGGGTCGAACCGCCGACCTTCCGATTTTCAGTCGGACGCTCGTACCAACTGAGCTACCTGGCCGTGCTGCTCGGCTCATGCTACCCGCAGGACGGGGTCGCCGCCGGGAGGGTCACACGCTCCGATACGCAGAACGCCGCGCAGCATTCGCGCGGCGTCAGCGCTTGCGGTCCTGACGGGACTTGAACCCGCGACCTCCGCCTTGACAGGGCGGCGAGCACTCCAACTGCTCCACAGGACCTAGCTCTGTTGCATCCGGCCGAAGCCGGACCGTGCCCCCAACGGGATTCGAACCCGTGCTACCGCCTTGAAAGGGCGGCGTCCTGGGCCGCTAGACGATGAGGGCGGCCCCGCCATCATTGCACACTCGCAACTTCAAGCGGACTTGCTCCCATCCGGCCCCGCCGGAGGCTTGGAAAGCATACGTGATGCCCGGGCGGTCAACCAAACCGGTATGGCGCGGGGCACACCGTCGGGTAAAACCGCAGTTCAGAGGTGGTGTCAGCGGAGCCGGGAGATCCCGTACCGGCGTTTCAGGTCGGGGATCAGATGCTGGCAGGCGGCCAGCGTGGGTCCCCGGTCGCCGCCTCCGTCGTGCATCAGCACGATGGCGCCGGGGCGGACCGCGGAGCCCACCCGCTGCGCGATCGTCTTCGCGCTCGGGTGGTCCCAGTCCTGCGGGTCGACGCTCCAGTGGAGTGAGCGCATCCCGAGCTTGCGGGCCACCGCCACCACCTCCGGGGTCCACCGGCCTCCCGGCTGGCGGTAGTACGGGATGTGGGCGTTCGGTACGGCCGCCTTGATCGCCTTGTCGGTGCGGAGCAGGTCGGCCTGGATGTCGGCCACCGGCCGGCGGCCCAGGTTGATGTCGTGGCGCCAGCTGTGGTTGCAGAGCTGGTGCCCCTCCCGGGCGATCCGGGCCACCAGCTCCGGGTAGCGCTTGGCCCGGCTGCCGATCAGGCAGAACGTCGCGGTGACGTGGGCGGCCCGCAACTGGTCGAGGAGCCGGGGCGTCCACCTCGGGTCCGGCCCGTCGTCGAAGGTCAGCGCCACCGCCTGGTCGCCGCTGTGCCGGCGCAGGCCGGCGGGGAGCGTGGTGGGCAGCGGCCGCAGCCGGGGCTTCGGCGGGGTGGTTCGGCTGGGCCGCGGCGAGGCGGTCGGCTTCGGCGGCGGCGGCGGGGTCGCGGCGGCCGAGGGGGACGGCGGACCGCCGGCCTGGGACGGGCTGCGGGCGGGGTCGCCGCACCCGACCAGGAACAGAACCAGGCTGAGGCCGAACGCCACCACGGCGCGTGAACGCATCTGTCGCTCCCGAGAGGGGGTCGGGGTACGCGGACGCCCCGACGGTACGGGACGCGGTCCGGAAGCGGGAGGGGCGGTCAGTCCGTTTTCGACTGGTCCAGCGAGTCGCGTACGGCCAGTGCGAGGGAGAGCGCCTCGGTCAGGTCGACCGGGCGGATCACCCCGGCGGGTAGCGTGTCGGCCCGCCAGCCCGGGCCGGCGGCGAGCACCAGCAGCGGCCGGCGGGGCGCCGCGAGCAGGGCGGAGAGCTGGCCCGGGTCGGCGGTGGCCCGGGTGTGCGACCACACCACGACGGCGGCCGGCCCGGTCCGGGTGACCGCCTCGACCAGCGCCGCCACCGGCACCCGGGCGCCGAGCATCCGGTAGCTCACCCCGACCTCCTCGAGGGCGGCGGCCAGCGCCTCCAGCGGCAGGCTGTGCTGCTCCTCGTCGGCGCAGGAGAGCAGGATCCGGGCCGGACCGGTGGCCGGACGGGATCGCGCCACCGCCGCGAACGCCTCCGAGACACACCGGGACATCAGGTGTTCCACCTCGATCAGCCCGCCGGTGGCGGCATGCCGTTCGCCGATGCCGGCGAGGACCGGGCGGAGCAGCCCGTCCCAGGTGGCGATCACACCGTCGGCGGCGAGGGCGTGCGCGATGGTCTCGCCGATGACCACCGAGTCCAGCCGCATGGCGGCCCGGGCCAGGCCGCGGGCCACCGGCCCGGCCCGGCCGACCGGGATGGTCATCCCGCCCCCGTCCCGGGCGGCGACCGGCCGGGCCCGTGGTGCGGTGACGTCGACGACGCCTCCCGCCGGCGCCTGGCGGGCCCAGCGGGCCGCCTCGGCCGGGGTCACCCCCTCGGCGGTGAGCCGGCGCATGATCTCCAGGCGCGCGAGGTCGGCCGGCGTGTAGCGCCGGTGGTGCCCGGGTACGTGCTCGCTGGGCCCGAGACCGTAGCGCTGGTGCCAGGTGCGGAGCGTGGTGACCGCGACGCCGAGTCGGCGTGCCACGGCCCCCGCGCTCAGCGCCTCATCGGCCACCTGACCGCTCCGACGCCTCGTCCGCGGGGACGCCGGACGGGATCGCGGCCGCCTCGGCGCCGCCGCCGGCACCGGGCGGGTTGCGCCGCAGCCGGTTCACCACCCCGCCCAGCCAGGGTGCGTACGCGCGGGGGTCGACGTCGAGGTCGGCCTCCAGCTCGGCGGGGTCGACCCAGCGCAGCTCGGCGACCTCGTCGGGGTCGGGCAGGGTGGGCAGCCCCGCCGGTACGTCGGCGCGCAGGACATGGTCATACTCGAATTCGACGCGGCCGGTGGCCGGGTCCTCGGCGTAGTAGACGTACACCCCGATCTCGGTGAGGGCGACCGGCTCGACGCCCAGCTCCTCGCGGAGCCGGCGGTTGGCGGCCTCGACCAGCGACTGGCCCGGCAGCGGGTGGCCGCAACAGGAGTTGGCCCAGCGCAGCGGGAACCGGGTCTTGGCGGCGGCCCGGCGCTGGAGCAGCACCCGGCCGTCGGGGTCGACCAGCAGCACCGAGAAGGCGCGGTGCAGCCGGCCGGGCGGCTGGTGGGCGGCGGCCACGGTGACCTCGCCGAGCGCGTGCCCGGTGTCGTCGACCAGCTCGACCAGGTGCCCCTCCCGCGAGGTCACGACGCGCTCCCGGTGATCCGGGAGGCGGCGAGCTTGCCGGAGATGAGGACCATCGGCACGCCCACGCCGGGCTGGGTGCCGGAGCCGACGAAGACCACGTTGTCCAGCGTGCGGTGCAGGTTCGACGGGCGGAACGGGCCGGTCTGGAAGAGGCTGTGCGCGGCGGCGAACGGCGTGCCGGCGGCCATCCCCTGCTCCTCCCACTCGGCGGGGGTGATCGTACGCAGCACCTCGACGCCCTCGCCGAAGCCGACGTACCCGCGCTCCTCCAAGGTGTCGACGAGCTGGTCGGCGTAGCGGCGGCTCAGGTCGCCGCGCCAGTCGAACGGCGCCCGGTGGAGGTTCGGCACCGGGGCGAGCACGTAGTAGGTGTGCCGGCCGGCGGGGGCGACCGACGGGTCGGTCCGGCTGGGGTTCGTCACCAGCAGCGACGGGTCGGTCATCAGCTCGCCTCGCCGGATCACCTCGTCGAACGTGCCGCTCCAGGATCGTCCGAAATGGATGTTGTGGTGGGCGATCTTCGCATAACCCTGCTTGGAGCCGACGTGCAGCACCACGCAGGAGGGCGAGTAGGTGAGCTTCCGGGCCCGGGCCGGGGGGAGCAGGTCGCGGTAGGCGACCGGCAGGTCCGGGTTGAGCACCACCACGTCCGCCGGGACGAACTCGCCGTCCGCGGTCACCACCCCGGTGGCCCGGCCGTGGGCGGTCTCCACCCGGCTCACGGTGGTGCCGTACCGGATCTGCACGCCGTGCTTCTCGGCCGCGCCGGCCATCCCCCGGGAGACCGCGTGGATGCCGCCGCGCGGGAAGCACACCCCGGCCACCGAGTCGAGGTACGCGATGACCGCGTAGATGGCCAGCGCGTCGTGCGGCGCCAGGCCGGCGTACATCGCCTGGAAGGAGAAGATCCGCTGGGTACGCGGGTCCTGGAAGAACTGGTTGATCTTCGTCTGGAGCCGCCGGAACGCTCCGCCGGCGACCAGCTTCAGCAGGTTGCCGGTGAGCAGGTCGGTCGGCGCGTCCAGGTTGCGCTCGATGAAGTCGGTGCGTTCCAGCTCCCACAGCCTGCGGGCGTAGTCGACGAAGCGCAGGTAGCCGTCGGCCTCCCGGGCGCCGCAGACGCGGGAGATCTCCGCCGCCATCCGGGTGGTGTCGGTGATGACGTCCAGCGTGGAGCCGTCCGGGTACCAGGCCCGGTAGGCCGGGTCGAGCGGGGTCAGGTCGAGCCAGTCGGACATCTCCTCGCCGACCGCGTCCAGCGCCGCGGCGATCAGGTCGGGCATGGTGAGCACGGTCGGGCCGGTGTCGAACTCGTACCCGTCGACGCTGAGCCGGCCGGCACGGCCGCCGGGCACCGGCTCGCGTTCCAGGACGGTCACCTGCCGGCCGCTCCCGGCCAGGTGCAGCGCGCACGCCAGCCCGCCCAGGCCGGCGCCGACGACCACCACCCGGTCCGTACGCCCGTTCACGGTCCGCACGTGACCACCTCCCTCACAAAGTTGCCCATCATGCCCGCCGCGTGGTGGCGGCGGTGGCGAGGCCCGTCAGCGCGGTGCGCGCGGTCTCGTCGATCGACGCGGTGCCGACCGCGGTCAGCGCGTCGGCCAGCCGATCGGAGATCATCCGCTCGACCCGGGTGACCGCCCCGGTGTCGGCGACCACCTCGGCCAGCCGGGCCACCTCGCGCGCCCCGGTGACCGAGCCGGCCCGGTCCAGCGCCCGGCGCTGGGTCGGGGTGCCGAGCTGCCGGGCCAGCATGAGCAGCGCGGTCGGCTTGCCGGTGCGCAGGTCGTCACCGGCCGGCTTGCCGGTGGTGGCCGGGTCGCCGTAGACGCCGAGCAGGTCGTCGCGGAGCTGGAACGCCTCGCCGACGGCCAGGCCGTAGCGGGTGTACGCGGCGATCAGCGGCGCGTCGGCGGCCACGCCGGCCAGGCAGGCGCCGAAGAGCAGCGGCCGCTGCACGGTGTAGCTGGCCGTCTTGTAGCGGGCCACCCGCAGCGCCCGGTCCACCGACCAGTTCGCCGCGTCGTTCTCGCCGAGCACGTCGAGGTACTGCCCGGCGACGGTCTCGATCCGCATCTGGTCGTAGCAGCGCCGGACGTCGAGCAGCCGGGCCGGTGGCACGGTGGCGTGCGCCAGCAGCCGGTCGGCCCAGACCATGCAGAGGTCGCCGATGAGCACGGCGACCGCCTCGCCGAACCGGTCCGGGTCGCCCGTGTGACTGGCCGCCCGGTGCCGGGTGGCGGCGGCCCGGTGCGCGGTGGGCAGGCCGCGTCGGGTGTCGGAGGCGTCCATCAGGTCGTCGTGCACCAGCGCGAAGGTGTGCAGCAGCTCCAGCGCGGCGAGCGCGGGCAGCACCGAGGGCAGCGGGCCGTCGCCGCCGACCACGCCGCGCCAACCCCAGTAGGCGAAGGTCGGGCGGACCCGCTTGCCGCCGGTCAGCACGCAGTCGCGCGCCGTCGCGGCGAAACCACCCATCGCTGCGTCGATCTCGGTGAGCGAGTCGACCTCGGCGGCCAGGAACGCCGCCAGCGTGTCGTCGACGCCCTTGATCAGGTCTTGGGTGAACGCGGCCAGCACGCCGCGGACCGGATCGTCCGTCGCTCCCGGCTGTGCCGGCGCGACGCGGAGCGCGTTGTCCGCAACTGCGTCGTTGGCCATGTCGGCGAGCGTACCCTAGGGTTACGAGTTGCGTCGATTGCTGCGTCGAATTTCGAGGAGGGCCGGTGGACGCCGATCTCACCGCTGCCTACGCCGCCTGCCGGCAGCTGCACAAACGCCACGGGCGCACCTACTATCTCGCCACCCGTCTGCTCCCCGCTTGGAAACGGCGGCACGTGCACGCCCTGTACGGATTCACGCGGTACGCCGACGAGATCGTCGACCGGACCGAGGACCTGCCGCCGGCCGACCGCGCCGCCCGGCTGGACAAGTGGTCCGCCCGCTTCGTCGCCGGGCTGCACGGTGAGCCGGTAGACGACCCGCTGCTCCCCGCCGTGCTGCACACCGTCGCCGTCTTCGACCTGGACCGGGCCGACTTCGCGTCGTTCCTGAAGAGCATGGCGATGGACCTGACCGTCATGTCGTACCCGACCTACGACGACCTGCTCGACTACATGGAGGGGTCGGCCGCCGTCATCGGCACCATGATGCTGCCCATCCTCGGCAGCTCCGACCCGGCCGCCGCCCGCGAGCCCGCCCGCCAGCTCGGCTTCGCCTTCCAGCTCACCAACTTCATCCGGGACGTCGCCGAGGACCTGGACCGGGGCCGCATCTACCTGCCTGACGAGGACCTGGCCAAGTTCGACGTCACCCGCGAGGACCTGCTCGCGGCGAAGGCGCGGGGCCGCGCCACGCCGAGGATCCGGGAGCTGATCGAGTACGAGGTGACCCGCGCGCAGGCCCACTACGCGGCCGCCGCACCGGGGATCACCCTGCTCGCCCCCGCCTCGCAGGCCTGCATGCGGACCGCGTACGCGCTCTACGGCGGGATCCTCGACGAGGTGGCGGCCCAGGACCACGACGTCTTCGTGCGGCGCGCCCTCGTACCGCAGCGGCACCGGATGGCGGTGGCCGCGCGGGCCCTGCTCACCGCGGCCGGCACGCCGGTGGTGATCCCCGGCCCGGCCCGGACCCCGGTCGCCGTGGGCTGAACCGGGGAACCGGAGTGGCCCGTCAGAGGCAGGAGTGCAGGGCCTCGACCAGCTCGTCCACCCGGTCGTGCTCGGCCAGCCGGGCGGTCGCGTACGCGAAGGTGTAACCGCGCCCAGGATCGGCCCAGGCGCTGCTGCCGCCGATCCCGCCCATGCCCCAGCTGCCGTCCGGCTCCCACTGCATGCCCAGCGTCCAGTAGGCCCGCCGATCCAGCACCAGGTCCGGGCCGTCGTACTGGACCCGGGTCGCCTCGGCGACCAGCTCCGGGCTGAACAGGCGTACCCCGTCCAGGGTGCCGCCGGCCAGCAGGCCCGCGTAGAGGCGCGCCAGGGCGGCGGCGGTGGCGTGCAGGTTGACCGCCGGCACCTCCGCACCCCGCCAGAGCGGCCCGTTCACCACCGCGAGCTCCAGGCCGCCGGGCGGGTTGCCCAGCGCCCGGGCCCGCGGCGACCCCGGCTCGCCCAGCATCCGGGTCGGCCACCCCGGATCGCCGTACGACAGCTCCGCGCAGCGCCGCTGGTCCGCCGGACCGAGGCCGAAGCCCAGGTCGAGCCCCCACGGTCCGGCGATCTCCTCGGCCAGGAACCGGCCCACCGGCCGGCCGTCCACCCGGCGGACCAGCTCGCCCACCAGGTGCCCGTACGTCCAGGCGTGCTCGCCCGCGACGGTCCCCGGCGCCCACTCCGGCTCGGCGGCGGCCAGGTCCGCGCAGAGCAGCTCCCAGTCGGCGATCGCCTCCGCCGGTCGGGGGACCGGGAACGCCGGCAGCCCGGCGGTGTGGCTGAGCACCTGCCGGACCGTCGCCGGGGTGCGGAATCCCGGCCAGTGCGCGGCCACCGGGTCGTCGAGGTCGACCCGGCCCCGGTCCACCAGCATCAGCAGGCAGAGCGCGGCCACCGGCTTGCCGACCGAGTAGACGTTCACCAGGGTGTCCGGTCGCCAACCCGGGCCGCCGAGCAGGTCGACCACCGGTGCGCCGTCGTACCAGACGGTCAGCGCCGCGCCGGTCTCCCGGCCGCCGGCGAAGAGGTCCTGGAAGCAGTCCCGGACCGGGGCGAAGCGTGGGTGCATCGGGCCACCGTATGGGGTCCGAGGTGTTACGGGCGCGGCAAATTCCGGCGGGTGTGGTGGTCGAGCGTTCGCCGGTGCGGAATGCTGGCGGAATGGCGGAGCCGGAACTGGTGGACGTGGTCGTGGTCGGACTCGGGGTCGGCGGCGAGGAGGTGGCCGGGCGACTGGCCGAGGCCGGCCTCAGCGTCGTCGGGATCGAGCGGGACCTGGTCGGCGGGGAGTGCCCCTACTGGGGCTGCGTCCCGAGCAAGATGATGATCCGGGCGGCGAACGCGCTCGCCGAGGCGCGCCGGGTCAACGTGCTGGCCGGCGCGGCGCAGGTCCGGCCCGACTGGGCGCCGGTGGCGAAGCGGATCCGTGAGGAGGCCACCGACACCTGGGACGACAAGGTGGCGGTGGACCGCTTCGTCGGCAAGGGCGGCCGGTTCCTCCGGGGCAGCGGCCGGCTCGACGGGCCCGGCCGGGTCCGCGTCGGCGAGCAGGTGTTCCAGGCCCGGTACGGGGTCGTGCTCGGCACCGGCACCCGCCCCTCGATCCCGCCGATCGACGGGCTGGCCGACACGCCGTACTGGACGAACCACCAGGCCATCGAGGTGGAGGAGCTGCCGGAGTCGCTGCTCGTTCTCGGCGGCGGCGCGATCGGGCTGGAACTCGCCCAGGTCTTCGCCCGGTTCGGCGTACGGGTGACCGTGGTGGAGGCGCTGGACCGGGTCCTCGCCATCGAGGAGCCGGAGGCGTCCGAGGTCGCTGCGGCGGCACTGCGCGCCGACGGGGTCATTATCGCCACCGGGGTGAAGGCGGAACGGGTCAGCCACGACGGGCGGAGCTTCACCGTGCAGGGGGGCGGCGGCGCGGAGTTCACCGCCGAGCGGCTGCTGGTGGTGACCGGCCGCAAGGCGCACCTGGACGAGTTGGGGTTGGAGACCGTCGACGTCGACGCGTCCCAGCGCTACCTGCCGGTGGACGAGCGGATGCAGGCGGCCGACGGCATCTGGGCGGTCGGCGACCTGACCGGTGAGGGCGCGTTCACCCACATCGCCATGTACCAGGCGGCCATCGTCGTCGCCGACGTCCTCGACCACATGCGGCGTACCAAGGGCGGTCCGGACCCCAGCGGCACCGCCAGCGTCGTCGGCGGCGCGGCCGGGGTGGCCAGCGCGGTCGGCGGCGCGATGAGCGCCGGCGGGGCGACCGCCGCGCCGGGCAGCGTCCCGCGCGCCGACTACCGGGCGCTGCCCCGGGTCACCTTCACCGACCCCGAGGTCGGCGCGGTCGGGCTCACCGAGAAGCAGGCCCGCGAGCGCGGCGTCAACGTCCAGATCGGCTTCACCGAGTTGTCGTCCTCAGCTCGGGGCTGGATCCACAAGGCCGGCAACGAGGGCTTCATCAAGCTGGTCGCCGACGCCGACCAGGGGGTGCTGATCGGGGCGACCTCGGTCGGCCCGGCCGGCGGCGAGGTGCTGTCCGCGCTGGTGGTGGCGGTGCACGCGGCGGTGCCGCTGAGCCAGCTCCGGCACATGATCTACGCGTACCCGACCTTCCACCGCGCCATCGAGGACGCTCTGCGCCAGTTGAAGTGACTCCGGTTCACTCCGGCGGCTCGCCGTGGCGGCCGGCGCCGGCGGTGAAGCGGGCGGCGCCCGGCATCGCGTCGGTGATCAGGGACTCCACGCCGAAGGCCAGCTCGGTCGCCATCGCCTCCGGCTCCGGCAGGCCGGCGTTGGCGAGCAGCGCGGCCCGGTCGTTGCGCAGGCAGGTCTGCGGGTGCCGGGCGATCTCGGCGGCCAGCCGCTCGGCCTCCGCCCGGGCCGTGCCCGGCGCGACCAGCCGGTTGACCAGGCCTATCGCATACGCCTCCTCGGCGGGGACCGGCCGGCCGGTGAGGATCAGGTCCATCGCCCGGCTCTCGCCGATCAGCCGGGGCAGCCGTACCGTGCCGCCGTCGATCAGCGGGACGCCCCACCGCCGGCAGAACACCCCGAGCACCGCGTCGGACTCGGCGACCCGCAGGTCGCACCAGAGCGCCAGCTCCAGCCCGCCGGCCACGGCGTGACCGGAGATCGCGGCGAGCACCGGCTTGGACAGGCGCATCCGGGTGGGGCCCATCGGGCCGTCGCCCTCCGGCTCGACCCGGTTGCCGCTCGGCGTGCCGATGGCCTTCAGGTCGGCGCCGGAGCAGAACGTGCCGCCGGCGCCCCAGAGCACCGCGACCGCCGCGTCCGGATCCGCCTCGAAGGCCCGGAACGCGTCGGCGAGCGCCCGGGCGGTGGGTCCGTCGACGGCGTTGCGGGCCGCCGGCCGGTCCAGGATCACCGTGGTCACCGGCCCGTCGTGCTCCACGCGTACGCCCATCGGGTCAGCATGCCGGGCGTGGTCCCGGCGCGCCAGGGTTCCGCCGCGGGCCCGCCTCGCCGCCCGCGCTGGCCGTCGTCGGGTCGGGCTGGCAGGCCGGAGGTTGTGGACGCCCGCTATGGAGCTGATGACGTGAACGAATCGCTGGTGTCGGCCAGCCTCAGGCGCGCTCGCGCAGCTCGGCGACGAAGGCTCGCCAGGCGGCCGGGGCGAAGGTGAGGGCCGGGCCGGTCGGGTTCTTGGAGTCGCGGACCGCGACCAGGCCGGGGAGGTTGTCGGCGACCTCGACGCAGTCGCCCCCGTTGCCGCTGCTGCGGCTGCTCTTGCGCCATCGGGCGCCCGTCAGCTCCATGTCTCCGCCACTTCAGTGATTAGGTCGACCGACTGCCAGTGGGACAACGCCTCGCCGCGCACGTTCTCCCACGCGGCCATTATCGCCGCGATCTCATCGACGTCGCTAACCACTTGTCCCTGGAGCTGGTTGTCGAGGTACCCGGCGAGCCGGTGGTCCGGGCAGGCCGCGACCACGAAGGGGCCGTTCAGCCCGGCGTAGGCGCCGACCGAGGACGGCACGACGTGGATCCGGACGTGCGGTTCGGCGCAGGCGGCCACCAGGGCGTGGAGCTGCTCGCGCATCGTCTCCGGACCACCGACGGGCCGGCGCAGAACTCCCTCGTCGATCACGGCCGTGAGCTGCGGCGGGTCCTCTCGTCTGAGGATGCCCTGGCGGGCGAGCCGAGCCGTGATGTGCCGGTCGATGTCGGCCCTCGGCAGCATGCCGGCGCCGGTGAGAACAGCTCTGGCATAGGCCTCGGTCTGAAGTAGGCCCGGCAGCACTACAGATTGATATGACCGCAGCGACACCGCCTCGCGCTCGATCTCCTGCCAGGGACGGAACCAAACTGGCTCACGACGTCTTGAAGTGTCCGGCCAAATGTCCCCGACGTCCCGGCCCAGCACCTCCGCCGCTGACACCCGATGCCGGGGATGGAGGATCCGGCCCTCGCTGAGCCAGCGCCCCACGGTCTTCGGGTCCACACCCACTCGCTCGGCGAGCGATTCGGTCGTGTGCCCGGTCTCGCTGAGCGCCACCCGCAGCGCGTCGTTCACGGCCCCTCCATCGGACGTCTCGAATATCCACCAACCATATAGCTACGCGGTGTATCTGTCCGATCACTGGAGGGAGCGTGTTGCGCAGGACGGCGCGGCCGGTGGAGGCGAGGAGCCCGGCGGTCAGCGTCAGCGCCGGGGCCGCCCGCCAACGACGTCGGAGGCGGCCCCCTCGAACCTCTTCCGAAGGGAGCCCACCGTGCGTTTCCGGTTCTGGCGACACCGGCCCGAGAGGTCGATCAACGTACCTCGACAGCGGACGCCGCTGAACGAGCGGCCGAGCTGGGCGACCCGGCCGACCGAGGTCTTTCCGACGAGCGACCCGGGTCGCGCGGGCAACCTCACTCCGGCGCAGCGCTGGCGGGCCGGCGGGTGGCGGCGCGACGGCGGCCGGAGGTGAGCCGCCCGTCCCGGTCGCACCTGCCGATGCGCCCGCTGTGGCGCTGCCGGGGCTGTGGCGCGGAGCGGCCCTGCCAGCTGGCGCGACTCTCCCTACTGGTCGAGTACCGCGACGACCGGACCGCGCTGCTGGTCTACCTCGGCACCCTGATGGCCGAGGCCGGCGCGCAGTTGTTCCAGCTCAACGGCCACGCCGCGGCGGAGAATCTGACCGAGCGGTTCCTGTCCTGGGCACGCGCCCGTTGACCAATGCGACGGTGGCTCCCGGCGGCCCGCGCCGGCGGTCAGGCGCGGCGGGCCAGGGTGGCGCCGAGGCCGAGCCGCAGGGCGGTGGTGCCGCCCGGACTGGTCGAGGCGAAGAGCTGCTTGGCGACCGCCGCGCCGACCTGCGTGGAGACCATCCCGAGCAGCATCAGCAGCGGCGGCGGTACGGCGTCCGGCCGGGCGAGGCCCACGGTCAGCCGTACGGCCACCGGGGCGCCCAGGGGGCGGGAGGCGTGCGCGGACATGCGGCCACCCTGCCGCCCGGCCGACCCCGACGCCACCGATATCGACCGTCAGAACACCTCGTCCAGCGCCACCGTCCCCTCGACCGCCACCTGGTACGCCGACACCCGCCGCTCGAAGAAGTTGGTCAGCTCCTGCACGTCCTGCAGCTCCATGAACGGGAACGGGTTCGCCGACCCGTACGCCGGCGGCAGCCCGAGCCGGGCGAGCCGCGCGTCCGCGACGTACTCCAGGTAGCGGCGCATGTCGGCGGTGTTCATGCCCGGCAGGCCGTCGCCGCAGAGGTCCCGGGCGAAGGCCAGCTCCGACGCGACCGCCTCGTCGAGCATGGCCCGCACCTGCGTGGCCATCTCGTCGTCGAAGAGGTCGGGTTCCTCCGCCCGGACGGTGTCCACCACCGTGAAGGCGAACTCCATGTGCATCGACTCGTCGCGGAACACCCAGTTGGTGCCGGTGGCCAGCCCGGAGAGCAGGCCGCGCGAGCGCAGCCAGTAGACGTACGCGAAGGCGCCGTAGAAGAACAGCCCCTCCACGCAGGCGGCGAAACAGATCAGGTTGAGCAGGAACGCCCGCCGGTCGGCCCGGTTCCCCAGCCGGTGCAGCGACCCGATCGAGTCGATCCAGCGGAAGCAGAACTCCGCCTTGTCGCGGATCGACGGGATGTGCTCGATCGCCGCGAACGCGCGGGCCCGCTCGGCGTGATCGGGCAGGTAGGTGTCCAGCAGGGTCAGATAGAACTGGACGTGCACCGCCTCCTCGAAGAGCTGGCGGGAGAGATACAGCCGGGCCTCGGGCGCGTTGACGTGCTGATAGAGGTTGAGCACCAGGTTGTTCGCCACGATCGAGTCGCCGGTGGCGAAGAACGCCACCAGGCGGTGGACCAGGTGCCGCTCGCCCTCGGAGAGCTTCGCCAGATCGGGTACGTCGGAGGCCAGGTCCACCTCCTCCACGGTCCAGGTGTTGCGGATGGCCGCCCGGAACCGCTCGTAGAAGTCCGGGTAGCGCATCGGTCGCAGGGTCAGATCCATGCCGGGGTCGAGCAGCATCCTCACTGGCAGGCCTCGCAGATCTCGGGGTTCTCCAGCGAGCAGGCGATCGCCTCGCCGTCGCCGACGGACAGGGTGAGCAGGGCCGGCGCGGCGGGTGTCGGCTGTGCCGGCAATCGCGCGGCGGCCGGGGCCGTGGCGACGGTGGTCTGGGCGATCCGGGTGGCCGGGCGCGAACGCAGGTAGTAGGTGGTCTTCAGGCCGGCCCGCCAGGCGTACGCGTACATCGAGGAGAGTCGGCCGATGGTCGGGCTCGCCTGGAACAGGTTGAGCGACTGCGCCTGGTCCACGTACGGGGCCCGCGCGGCGGCCAGGTCGATCAGGGCCTTCTGCGGCAGCTCCCAGGCGGTGCGGTACAACGCCCTCAGCTCCGCCGGCAGGTCCAGTTCCCGCACCGAGCCGTCCGCCCGCTTGATCGCGTCCCGGGTCTGCGGCGTCCACCGGCCCAGCCGCTTCAGGTCGGCGACCAGGTGCCGGTTGACCTGGAGGAACTCCCCGGAAAGGGTCTCCCGCTTGAAGACGTTGGAGACCAGCGGCTCGACGCACTCGGAGCAGCCGGCGATCGAGGCGATCGTCGCGGTCGGGGCGATCGCCACCAGCAGCGAGTTGCGCAGCCCGTGCCGGGCGATCTTGTCGCGCAGCGCGGCCCAGGCCTCCGGGCGGGTGGGCCGGGCGTCCGGCCAGTGGTCCGGGTGCAGCACCCCGTCCGCCGCCCGGGTCAGCGGGTACGCCGGATGCGCCCCGCGCGCCGACGCCAGATCGGCCGACGCGTCGTACGCGGCAAGGGCGATCTCCTCGGCGATCCGGGTCGACAGGGCCAGCGCCTCCGGCGCGTCGAACGGCAGCCGCAGGGCGGCGAGCACGTCGGCCAACCCCATCACGCCCAGCCCGAGGGGCCGCCAGCGCCGGTGCGCGGTCGCGGCCTGCTCGGTGGGAAACCAGTTCCGGTCGATCGCCCGGTCCAGCGCCCCGACCGCCAGCCGGACGGTGCGCGCCAGTGCCGGGAAGTCGACGCCGGAGGCCGTGGGGCCGGACCCGGCGTCGGGCCCGGTGACCGGCATCAGGTGCGCGGCCAGGTTGATCGAGCCGAGGGTGCAGACCGCCGTCTCGTCGTCGCTGGTCACCTCGAGGATCTCGGTGCACAGGTTGGAGTGGTGCACCACCCCGCCGCCGTTGCCGACCTGGTTGCAGGTCCGGTTCGCCGCGTCCTTGAACGTCATCCAGCCGTTGCCGGTCTGCGCCAGGGTGCGCATCATCCGCCCGTACAGGCTGCGGGCCGGCAGCGTCCGCGCGGCCCGGCCCGCCGCCTCCGCGGCCCGGTACGCGGCGTCGAACTCGTCGCCCCAGAGGTCGACCAGCTCCGGCACCTCCTTCGGGTCGAAGAGCGACCAGTCGGCGTCCGCCTCGACCCGGCGCATGAACTCGTCCGGCACCCAGTTGGCCAGATTGAGGTTGTGCGTACGCCGGGCCTCGTCGCCGGTGTTGTCCCGCAGCTCCAGGAATTCCTCGATGTCGGCGTGCCAGGTGTCCAGGTAGACGCAGGCCGCGCCCTTGCGCCGGCCGCCCTGGTTGACCGCCGCCACGCTCGCGTCGAGCGTGCGCAGCCAGGGCACGATGCCGTTGGACCGGCCGTTGGTGCCCCGGATCAGCGACCCCCGCGAGCGCACCCGGGACCACGAGATGCCGATCCCCCCGGCGAACTTGGACAGCTTCGCCACCTGCGTGTAGCGCTCGTAGATCGAGTCCAGCTCGTCGCGCGGCGAATCCACCAGGAAGCAGGAGGAGAGCTGCTGGTGCCGGGCGCCGGCGTTGAACAGCGTCGGCGAGCTGGGCAGGTACGCCAACCGGGCCATGAGCCGGTACAGCTCGCCGGCCTCCTCGACGGTGTCCGACAGGCCGGTGGCCACCCGCAGCCAGAAGTGCTGCGGCCGTTCCAGCACCGCCCGGCTGTCCGGGTGGCGCAGCAGGTAGCGGTCGTACAGCGTGCGCAGCCCGAAGTACTCGAACGCGTCGTCGTGGGCGTGGTCGATCAGGCCGTCGAGGGCGTCGGCGTGCGTCGCGACGAAGCCGGCGAAGCCGGGGGCCAGCAGCCCTTCGGCGTACGCGGCCGCGACGCTGCCGCCGAAGCCGGTGATGCCCTGGGCGGTGGTCTCGTCGGCGATCCGCCCGGCGAGCAGGCGCGCGGCGAGCCGGGCGTACGCGGGCTCCTCGGCGGTCAGGCCGGCCGCCGCCGCGATGGCCAGCTCGGTCAGCTCCGCCCCGTCGGCTCGGGTGGTACGCCCCGACCCGACCAGGGCGAGGATCCGGTCCGGGTCGGTGTCGGGCAGGTCATGGTGATGCCGGTGCAGCAGATCCCGCAGCGCGTCGACCGCGGGCGGGGCAAGGGTGGATGACGCCGTCACGTGCTCTCCTGAGTGGTCGGTGTGGACCCGCGGGAGGGCGCGACGGCACGCCGGATCGCCGCCGGTCGGTGTGCCGGCGGTGCTCCATACGGCTCGACGGCCCTCCCACGAGGCCCCGAGGTGGTACGCGCGCCGGACGGCGCGCCGTGCTGGCAGGTCTTCGGACTCACGGGCCGACGCGTTTCCGCGTACGCCTACTGGCCGTCGCTTCCCGGGCCCCGTCGGGCCCAGTGCTTGATGACGGCGGTCGTTCCCGCTCACCGCTGCGGGGCAGTCCCGGATTCGCACCGGGTTCCCTGTTCGAACGCGACGCCTGGCGGGCGCCGCGCCTGGCTGACCTGTCGCCAGGTCGAACCAGCAGTGAAAGTGATCCTAGATGTAGTGGGTCGGGAAAAGCCAACACACCACATGCTGTGGGCGTGTCGTCCACGATGGCGAGTCACCCGGTTGTGTGTCCCGTCGCCCGGTTTGGGGCCGCTCCTGCCGGGAAGTCGGACCGGGTGCGTGAACTGCTGACGAAACTCGAACAGGCCTCCGCGCTGGACCGAGTGGGCGACCGGTTGCAGCGCGCCGTCCAGGCCACCCTGCGTCCGCAGCGGGTCCGGGACGCGCTGCACGGCGTCTGGCTCGGGCACCCGCTGCACCCGGCGATGGTGCAGGTGCCGGTTGGCCTTTGGATCTCCGCCGCCGTGGTGGACCTGCTACCCGGGCAGCGCCGGGCCGCCACCGCGCTGGTCGGACTCGGCACGGTCAGTGCGGTGCCCGCCGCCGTGGCCGGGCTCAACGACTGGGCCTCGCTGACCCGCGACCAGCGCCGGGTCGGCCTGGTGCACGCCGCCTCCAACGTCGTCGGGGTGGCCCTCTATGCCGGCTCGCTGGCCGCCCGGCTGAACGGGCGGCACGGGTTGGGCAAGGCGCTGGCGTACCTGGGGCTCTCCGCGGTGAGCTCCGGCGCGTACCTGGGCGGGCACCTGGCGTACAAGCAGGGGGCGCAGACCACGCAGAGCGTCTCCGAGCTGCACCGGATCAGCGACGGCTGGCACTCGGTGGCCGACCTGGCCACCCTGCCGCAGCGGCAGCTGGTCACCCGGGAGGTCGACGACGTCTCGGTGATCCTCTACCGGCACGGCGACGACGTCACCGTGATGCTGGAACGCTGCCCGCACCAGAGCGGCCCGCTCGGCCAGGGCGAGGTGCAGGAGATCGACGGCCACGCCTGTGTGGTCTGCCCCTGGCACGGCAGCACGTTCCGGCTCAACGGTGGCGAGGTCGTGCACGGCCCGTCCGCCAACGACCAGCAGATGCTGCCGACCCGGGTGGTCGACGGGGTCCTGGAGACCCGGCTGCCCTGACGGCCGCGCCGGCCGCTGCCCGGGTCGGTCAGTCCCTGCGGTGCCGGCCGCTGGACAGCGCCCGCCCGGCGGTCCGGACGACGGGCGCCGTCGCAGGCCGAGCACCGCGCCGATCTGCGCGCCGACGATGCTCGCCACCGCGAGCGCCGCGGAGATCGCCAGCGGCCGGTTGATCCCGTCGTCGGTGATCGCCCGGGAGGCGCCGGCGGCCACCGCGGGGGGTGGGCCCACCGGCTCCTCGACCCGCGGGTCGGACTGCTGCGGTGCCGCGCCGGACGGATGTGTGGCGGCTGGCGTCCGGGGTGCCGGGGCGGGGCTGGTGGGCGTCACCGGACGGACCACCAGGTGCCCGCTGGCGTGGGTTTCTCGCCGTCGACCACCGGAAAGCTGACCTCGTGGCCGCGGACGCCGCGCGCGGCGGCCAGGTAGTCCGCGACGGCGGCCCGGGCGCTCGGCTCGTCGATCTCCTTCGGGCCGCCCTCGATCGCCCGCGCCCGGTCGATCATCTGGCCGCCGCTGCGGGCCGCCTCCGCGGCGAGGTCGTCCGCGCGCTGCAACGAGCGCAACTGCCCGGCCCCGTCGTAGGCGAGCCCGATGATGACGAGCACGCCGGTCATCGCGGCGGCGAGGAAGAGGCTGACCCGGCCGCTCTCCCGGACCGCCCACCCGGTCATCGGCGTGTCAGGCATGTCGCGGGTTCCTCGGGATGGCGAAGCGGCAGGGGTGAGCTGTCGCTCTCAGCGGGTTGGCAACCTGCACGTGCGGTTCGGCAAGGGCAGCGCCCTCAAGCCCTCGGACTCCTAACCCCCGCCCGCAGGCCCCAGCAACTACAGTGATCTTGGTGAGAGTGGCCGAGATTCGCAGATTCCCGATCAAGTCGCTGCTCGGTGAGCAGCTCGAGGCTGTCGACGTCGAGCAGCGTGGGCTCGCCGGCGACCGGCTCTGGGCTGTCCGCGACGGGGACGGCAAGTTGGGCAGCGGCAAGAACACCCGTCGATTCCGCCGAATGCCCGGCCTGCTGAGCCTCCGCAGCCACTTCGCCGAACCCGTACCTGTCGTGGAACTGCCTGACGGACGCACGTTCGCCGCCGACGATCCCGTTGGGCATGCCGCCCTCAGCCAGGCCCTCGACAGGCAGGTCAGGTTCGAGCGCGAGGCAACGGTCCAGCACCACGACGAGGGGCCGGTCAGCGTGATCACCACAGCCGGCCTACGCCAGCTCGCCACTTTGATCGGAGAACCTGTCGATCCGACGCGATTCCGCGCGAACCTGCTCATCGACCTACCAGGCACCGGCTTTCTCGAGGACGCCTGGATCGACCACGACATCCATGTGGGCCCTGCCGTCGTCCTGCGACCACGCGCGTCACTGACCCGCTGCGTGATGATCGACATGGCGCAAGGCGACCTACCCGAGCACGGCGACCTCCTCAAGACAGTCGCCGAGCACCACAACATGACCTTTGGCCTCTGGGCGACCGTCACCTGCCCCGGCCGTGTCGCCGTGGGAGACACGCTCACCCTGACCCGCACCGGAACGGCCGGCTGAGCGCGCCTGAGCAGACACGCGGCTGCCGGAACCGACAGCCGCACCATGACTCCTGAACCGGCGCTCGCCGCTATGCTCATCACAGGCCCCCACCACTCCAGCTCCCCGCGGTGCGCGCTTCGGTATTGCCGAACCCGAGAGCTCTGCTCCGGTAGGTGTCCAGCGGCGAGGTGAACCTGGCGGTCACGGCTTTGCCGGCCGGCACCCCGGGCAGCCCGGGGGCGCGCAGGTCGGCGAAGGAGACGGTGCAGCTCACCGTGACCGTGACGGTCGCCGGCACGCCCGGTGCGCTGCGGTACGCCGGATCGGCGGACTCCGGGCAGGCGGAAGCGCGCCCGGATGTGTTCGGCCGGGCCTGAAGTCGCTGCCGCTGCATTTACCTGTACGGATCTTTTAGAAATCGAAACCTGATGTCTCCGGTTGGCCTCCGCCGCCAATTGAACGGGGGTTGCGTCGTGCCCAAGGGGCGAGCATAGGCTGACGCTCGCCGATGCAACAGAGGTAATTCAAGCGAACACGCTCAGTGGTGACGAGTGGTGGTGACGGGTGGCTGTCCGGAGGATGACGCGACGACCTGGCGCGACGGCGCCCGCCGGTCGGCGAGGGCCGGCCAACCGCACGATCGGGCCACCCGCGGGTGGCGGGACGGCCGGAGGATCGGGTGGCATCGGTGCCTCTGGTCCGATCCGTCCCACGGTGATCCGGGCCGCCGAAGGGCTCGAGCCGGTCGCCGATCGGGTGCCGTCGTCGAGTCGGGCCCGCTCGACCGGCACGCCCATTTCCGCGCCATCCGCCACTCGTCGATCGGCCGTATCTCACGCTCCGTGTTCCAGAGTGGAACACACCGTGACTGTTCGGCGGGGGCTCCGATGACCGGCCGAGGGCTCCGGACCGCCGACCGGGCGGCCCGCGGGGAGGTGCCCGCACCGACCACCCGTCCGGTCGTAGGTCTGCTGGCCGCCCTGGCGGTCGTACCGCCGCTGCGGCTGGCGGTGGCCCGGTACGCCGTACCACCGGGGTCCGTGGACCGGGCCGGGTGCGATGGTTGCGGCGCACCGATCGGCCTGGACCGGCCGCTGCCGGCGCTCGGGCCCGCGGCCCGCTGTCCGGCCTGCCGGGCCCGGGTCGGGGCGCCCCCGGGCGCGGTAGAGCTGGCCCTGGCGGCGGCGCTGGCGGTGCTCGCGCTGGCCGGCGGCTCGCCCGGCGAGCTGGCCGCGACGGCCTGGTGGCTGGCCTGGGCGGTGCCGCTGGCCCTGGTCGACGCGGCCGTGCACCGGCTGCCCGACCGGCTCAGCTACCCGGCGGCCGCCGGCACCTGGGCGCTGCTCGGGCTGGCCGCGCTGACCGGACCCGGACCCGGACCGTGGCTGCGCGCCACGCTGGCCGGGCTGGGCCTCGCCCTCGGCTTCGCGGCGACCACCCTGCTGCTCGGCCGACGCGGGTTCGGGCTCGGCGACGCCAAGCTGGCGCTCAGCGTGGGGGCGCTGCTCGGCTGGTACGGCTGGCCGGTGCTGCTGGCCGGGCTGATGCTCGCCTTCGCCCTCTCCGCGCTGGTCGCCCTCGGCCTGCTGGCCGCCCGCCGGGCCCGCTGGTCCACCCACCTCCCCTTCGGTCCGTTCCTGATCGTCGCCACCGCCCTGACCCTCCTCCTCACCCCCTTTTAGGTTTTCCGACATTGGTCGAATCACGCCATGGTTGCGTTGAAGGTGGTACCGCTGGAGAACCTGCGGTTCCTGGCTGGGTACCGCCGGGAGTGGCTGTTCGATCCGGTGTTGCTGGCTGGGTCTTCACCCCTATGACAAGCCGTGGCCTCAGATTGTGACCGGGTGGCGCGGCTCGTAGAGGCCGAGCTCGCCGCCGCCGGGCAGCCGCAGCGCGGTGCGCAGCCCCCACCGCTCCTCGGTGACCGGGATCGTGAACTCGACGCCCTTCGCCGCCAGCTCGGCCATGGTCGCCTCGACGTCGTCGCACATCAGAAACAGCTCGTGGGCCGGCTCGCCGTCGGTCGGGTGCAGGGCGAGTTCGGCCGGCGGCAGCCTGAAGATGAGCCAGCCGTGGCCGGCGTCGACGTGCTGATGGCCGAGCGTGTCCCGGAAGAAGGCCCGGTCCGCCTCCGGGTCGCGGCTGTAGATGATCACATGAGCACCATTGATCATGCGTCGACCATAGCGGCGCGGTGGGAGGCACGCAGGCCGACCGCGGCGATCGCCACCACCGCCGGTACCAGCAAATAGGTGGCGGAAAAGGCGGCGACGACGCAGACCAGCGGCAGCGCCCCTACACCCCTGACCGAGCGGGCGGGGGTCAGCGGCGGGCGGGGTGGGTCAGGGGGCGGGCGGCGCGGCGGACGCGCCAGCGCAGGGCCTCGGCGACCGGGCGAGCCACGATGGGGGTGACCAGCTTGCCGACCAGCACGCCGAGGAGCAGGCCGGCGGCCACGTCGTGCGGGTAGTGCACGCCGATGAAGGTGCGGGAGAGCGCGGCGAGCAGGGCCAGTGGCGCGGCGACCAGTCCGATCCGGCGGTGCAGCAGCAGGGTCGCGGCGGCCAGGGCCCCGGCGATGGTGGCGTGGTTGCTGGGGAAGGACCAGTCTCCCGCCGGTGGGCAGTGGGCGGCCACGATCACCAGGTCGGCCGGGCTCCGGCAGGGGCGGTCCTCGGCGACCAGGTCCTTGAGTCCCTCGCTGCCGCCGTACGCCAGCAGGACCGACATCGGGGCGGCCAGGGCGAGCGCCCGCCCGCGGATGTCGCCGCCGAGCAGTTGGGCCGCCGCGGCGACCACCAGCAGCACGCCGAGCAGCAGGACCGCCCCTTCGGTGAAGTGGGTGGCGAACCAGTGCACCGGTTGTGGCGTGCCGTCGGCGAAGTCGACGATGTCGCGGTACCACTCGACGCTGATGTCGGGAACATCGGTCATGTTGGCGTTGGTCATGAATCACCTCACCAACTGTTCATACTCCGTTCACTTGGGGGTTTCCTCCGGAATGGCCGGGAGGGCGAGTTCAGTCGGTGGCGGCGGGCTCGGTGGGCTGGCGCGGCGCCGGCTGGGCGGTCACCCCGGACATCCGCTCGACCAGCGCCTCCAGCGCCTCGAAGGCGTACGCCCAGTTGTGGCACTTGAAGCTGCGCAGCCCTTCGATCGGGGTCCGGCAGTCGGCGCAGTACACCCCGGGGATCGCGTCCGGCACCTCGGTGTTGACGTACTTGCGCTCGCCGAGGATCACGCGGGCGATCATCGCCCGGTCGTGCACGCCGTGCAGCGCCGACGCGACGATGTCGTACCAGTTGACCCGCCGGCCGCACTTCGGGCAGTCCGGCTCGTCGCCGCTGACCCAGAGCGGCGCGCCGATGCTGCGCGCCGGCATCCCGAGCAGCTTCTCCAGTCGGCGTACGTCCGGCTCCGGGGTCGTCCACCGATGCCGACCCGGCAACGAGGCGGGCGAATCGTAGACGGCGCGGAACACGACCGGATCGACCTCCACGGTCTCGCGCTTGCTGGTCATGCGCTACCTCCTCGACGCTCGGTGGCACCACCGTCCTATCAGGTGGACGGGGTGCGCAGCCGGATCAAGGACAACGACACGACGGGTCAGCGGCGTGTCGCGCAGGGTGCTACACCTCAGGGCGCGAGCACGACCGTCGACGGAGGGAACGCTGTCGTGACCGGTGAGCCGGCGACCACCCCGACCGAGGCCCCGTCCCGGCCAAACGTCGCCCGGATGTACGACTACTACCTGGGCGGCTGCCACAATTTTGCCGTCGACCGGGCCGCCGCCGAACGGGTCCTGGAGATCTTCCCGGACACCGGCGTCGCTGCGCAGACCAACCGCGCCTTCCTCCGCCGAGCCGTCCGGTACGCCGTCGAGCAGGGCGTGCGGCAGTTCCTCGACATCGGGGCCGGCCTGCCCACCCAGGGCAACGTGCACGAGATCGTCCGATCCCTCGCCCCGGACTCCCGGGTCGTCTACGTCGACCACGACGAGGTCGCCGTCGCCTACGCCCGGCGGCTGCTGCCCACCGACGGCCGGACCGTGGTGGTCCGCGGCCACCTGTGCCGTGGCCCGACAGCGAGCCGCGCAGCGCGGTGTCGCACGGCTACGGCGGCGTCGGCATCCGCCGCTGACCGTCCCGCTCGCCAACTGGGTTCAGGCGCCGGTCGAGCTGGGCAGGCCCTGGTGGTTCAGGTAGAGCGCGACCCGGAGGTCGGTGCCGTCGTCGTACAGCAGGAACGAGGACGACAGCGGGACGGATCCGTCCCCGGCCAGGCGGGGTGCGCTCCACTCGGTGCGGACGAGCAGGTAGTGGTCGTCCAGCCGCTGGTGGGTGAGGGAGGTCAGGCTGGGCGCGCCGATGCCGGCGTCGGCGAACATCTCGGCCCGCTTCGGCAGGGCCCGCAGGAACGCGTCGCGCGGGACCGGGTGGGCGCCCGTGGGATCGGCGGCGAGGAACGGGTCGGCGAAGCAGCCGCCCAGGGCGTCCAGGTCCAGGGCGTCGCTCGCCATGGAGAAGCGGTCGAAGAACGCCTGCAGCCGGGTGTCAAGGGCGGGTGCGGAGGTGTGGGGCACGACATCGTCCTCTCGACGGTCGGTCTGATGAGAGGCCCCACGCTAGCAAGCGTAAACCGGCATAATAGCACAGAAACGGATCAAAATCCAGCCCTGGCCGAGCAGGAGTGGCTCCCCGTTCGGCTCATTCCGGCGGTTGCCGTCCCGACCTCGCGCTGGGGCTCGTCAGACGTTGACGGCCAAGCGGACCGTCACCATGTCGCCCACCTCAAGCCCCTCGGCCTTCCGCACCGGCACCCGCACCGGCACGATGTACCGCCCGTCCTTCGGGAACAGCGACGTCTGCCCACCCGGTTCCGCCGATCTGCACCCTGACCGGAGCCATGCCCCAGCCGTAGGTCACCAGCGCGGACGTCGCTGCCAGTTCACCGCACTCCTCTTCCGGAACGGTGACGAAGTGCCACGGCGCCGGACCTTTCCAGAACCACATCTCGCCGGTGAACCCCAGAGTCATCCGATCACCCCACCCCTGGAGAGCTCGCCTCTGATCCAGCGCTCATATCGTGCCCGATGAATACATCCCTGTGCTGTCACAGCTCAGAGGCGGCCTGTGGTGGGCCGCCAGGGACTCGAACCCTGAACCTATGGATTGCCGGCGAGCCGGTCAGATCGGGTGCCGTCCGAGGTCATGCGCCCCGCTGAGCCTGGTTTCGATTGGGTTCGGCTGGCACGGTTGCTGTACTTCGCTGCTGTACTGCGGGCTTCGATCGCTCGACCTGTCTGGTCCATCCGAGGAAGCGGCGGTGCAACACGCCGGCCGGCGTCCAGGGCATGTCCTCGGCGGCCTGGACAAGGTAGGAGCCGAGGTAGAGGGCCAGCGACAAGGGAGCGTCCGCATACTCCGCCCGCAGCTCCCGCCTCCGCGTCGGGCACGGCCAGGGCAGGTCGCAGCCTCCGCAGCTCCAGATCGGCATGACCGGGCCGTGGGTGGTCACCGCACACCGCCGAGGAACCGGGCGGTGATCGTCCGGGCCTGCCGGCTGGTCGCCCAATCCACCTGCCAGCACGGGTACGGAGTCAGCCGCGACCACCAGGCACGACAGCCGGCGCACATGCCATCGAGCCCTCGGACGTGCACCGCGAGGATGTCTCGCTCCTGCCGGTCGTTCACTGCTCACCCTCCCTCGGCCAGTGGCCACGATTGATCGGGATCCGGTGCCGGGCGCGACACGGCAACTCGGCTCCGCACCGGCAGACCAGCCTCCATCGCCGCCAGCACCAGACCGGCCCATGGCGCCGCGCGAGGGTCAGCGCGACGGCGAGCAGGTACTCCTCGTACGAGACACGCCGCACCGGATCTCCCCTCGGGCCTCGTCGACGGCACGGCGGCCGGGCGTTGGTTGGTCATCCGACCGCCGCACCTGCCAGCTCACCGTACATACGTAGGACTGTAGATACAATGACCCGTAGAGCTGTTGGACACGTAGCGTCACATTCGTGATCGACCCCAGCGCGGATCGCGCAGTGTTTCGGCAGCTCGCCGACCTACTGCGTGACCGGATCACGTCCGGCGACCTCGCGCCCGGCGCGTCGCTGCCCAGCGAGCTGCGACTGGCTCAGGAGTATGGACTGAGCCGGACCAGCGTCCGGCAGGCCATCTCGCTACTCCGGTCGGAAGGGCTCGTGATCGTCCAACCCCCGCGCGGCACGTTCGTCCGCAGCATGGAGCCGACCGAGACGGTGACCCTACTCAAGGGCGACACCGCCTCAGCCCGGATGCCCACCCCTGCCGAGCGCAGGGAGCTGGACATCGGCGAAGGCGTCCCGGTCCTGGTGGTCTTCCGCGCCGACGGGTCCCGCGAGCTGTACCCCGCCGACCGCATCCGGGTCGGCCGCTAGCCACTAGCCCGCAGCTGGCGAGCCCTCGCTTACAAGGCGCTTTCGGCAAAGGTCGCAGCGTCCGCTGAGGTCCACCGCGTTCAGGTCGGAGGCGACACCCGTCCGCGGTCGTCCGGCCTCGGCCGTCACCGTTGATGTCAACCACTGATGTCACGTCCCGCTGCTTCCGGCTTCCCGCGACGAGCGGAACCGGACCGGGCCAACGCCGGGGGAAGTGCGCTCGACCCGGAGCGCATGTGACCGCGGGCCCACACCGCCCTGTTAGCGTCGATCGGTGCCCGTCACCGTACCGGCGTCCCCTTCGCCCACCCATCGTGTCCGGCGGCTGGGTCTGGGACTGGTCTGGCTGGCGACCGCCCTGGCCGGGACGACGGTAGTGGTGACCGGAGTGCTCGTCACCCGGATGGACGAGATCCTCGCCTCGGCAGTGTCGCAGGGCCGCGCGTTCCCCTTCACCGGCGAGGCCGGTGACCAGTCCATGCTGCCGTTCCTGCTCGGGTGCGCCCTGACCGCCCTCTTCCTCACCACCGCGGCGCTGGGCTACCTGCTCAGGGGGTGGGCCTACCACAACGAGCACATCGGGCTGGCGCTTCCCGCTGCCGCGCTGATCATCGTGATCGTCCTCTGCACGCCGCGCGTCGGGCCGACCGACCTCGCGCACCAGCAGTACACCCACGACCTCTACGGGTGGTGGTACTTCCCCTTTCTCATTGCCACCGTGGCCTGTTACCTGGGCTGCCTCCTCGCTGCGGGGGTGGTCCTGTTTCGCGCGCGGCCAGCCCTGAGACAGTCAGCGTGACCTGCGGCGGAGGATGGGCTGACACAGGGACGACCCCGTCGGGGGAGCCTGGTCGCGGCAGCCGGCCAGACCGCCACCCCGGCGCGGTCCACCTCGGCCAGCAGGTGCAGCTCCGCGGCGGTGAAGGCCTGGTGTCATCAGACATCGTTTCGTGCTCTCATTCACGGCGGCGATGTCGTTCGTCCCGCCTGTCATCGTCGTGTTGGACGCTGTCTGCTGACTCGGCGCTGACCCTGCCGGGGACGTCTCGGTGTCGCAGTGTCGCCTGGTGGCGCTGCCGAGGGTGCCGAGGTTTCCGCGCGGGCATACTGAGTATGCTGCTCGCCGTGCAACCTGATCATCGAACGGTGGCGCTCACCGCCTTGGTTGGTGGTTTCCTGCTCGGCTTCCTCGACTTCGTGTGGATCAAGTGGGTGCCGTATCCCTTTGCCGAGCTCGGCAACTCCACCGCCACGTGGGCGGTTGCCGCCTTCGTCTTCGGGTATTGGGTCCGGTCGGGCTGGGTGCGCTCGGCTCTGGGCGCCGCTGTCCTGCTCGTCGTCGCGGTGCCCAGCTACTACCTCGCGGCGGCCCTCATCCAGGGAGACGACCTGGCTGTGGTGTGGGCACGGACATCGCTGCTCTGGATGGTCTTCGGTGTTCTCGCCGGGGTGGTCTTCGGCGTAGGCGGTAACTGGGCGCGCGGGGCAGGCTGGCGACGGGTCCTCGGGACCGCGCTGCCGGCCGCGGTGTTCTTCGAGGAAGCGGCACGGTTCGTCGGCAAGGCCAACAATCCCAGCTATCCCCCGGGCTCGGAATGGAACGTCGCCATCGACGTCGCGCTCAGTGTTCTGGCCGTCGCGCTGATCGGCAGGTCGAACCGTCAGCGAGCGCTCGCGTTGGCCGTGGCCCTCCCTCTTGCCATGGTCATCTTCATCGGATTTGCGATGGCCGGCGGTTACTGAGCGCGGCGCGCTTCGCTCGCCTCTGTCCACACACGTCTCTGACGTCCAGCGCTGGACCACCCGGGAAAGGGACGACCCCCGTCGGGGGGAGCCTGGTCGGCGTTGTCGGCCAGTATCACCGGTTGACGTTCCCTGTGGTCCTGCCCTCGGTGCCATGCCGGCTGTGACCATTGGATTCGCTCGCGCAGCACAGCGTTCGCTGACTTTCTGCTGACGCGGCACCTTCTGGTCTGTAGGTCACGACGGCGCAGTCTCGTGCGGTGCCGTGCGACATCGGAAGGCACGGTTCGGACCCGTCGCGGCTCCTGCGGTCGCTCGCGTTGCTGTACTTCTGTGCTGTACGTCGATCACTCCGGCCGCCTGCGGCCTAAGATGTTGCCTTGCGCGTTCACGGGGAGGCGACATGTGTCAATCCCCTGGAAGCGTGGAGGGTTGTTTAAGCTGCCTGAGCCCGGCGGGCTTCGGCGATGAAGTGTTCGTAGTCGACGGGGGACATGCCGTCGCAGGCGCTGTGACGTCTGCGGACGTTGTAGAAGTCGACGATCCAGGTGGCGATCTTGAGTCGGGCCTCGGATCGGGTGCGGAACCGTTGCCGGTGGATGTACTCGACCTTGATGGTGGAGTTGAACGCTTCGGCGGCGGCGTTGTCCAGGGCGCAGCCGACCCGGCCCATCGACTGTAGGACACCGAGGCGGCGGCAGGCCTTGGCGTAGTCGGCGGCGGTGTACTCGCTGCCGCGGTCGCTGTGGAAGATCACTCCGTCGACGGTGCCGCCGCGGGTCGCGGCGGCCATGCTCAGGGTCGCCTGTGTCAGGTCGGCGTCGTGATGCGCGCTCATCGCGTAGCCGAGCAGCCGCCTCGAGTACAGGTCGATCACCGTGGCGAGGTAGAGCTTGCCCTCGTCGGTGACGACCTCGGTGATGTCGCCGCACCACAACACGTCCGGCGCGACGGCGGTGAACTGCCGCCGCACCCGGTCCGGCGCCACCGGGCGTTTGCCCTGCTTGGTGAGGCTGCGTCGGCGCCTTCGGGTGCGTCCGGCCAGGCCGAGGGCGGCCATCCGCGCCGCGACGGTGTTGACCGACACCTGCCACCCGTCGGCGTGCAGATCCTGGGTCACCCGGGGAGAGCCGTAGGTGCCACCGGAGGCGTCGAAGCAAGCCCGGACCGCCTCATCAAGGGCGTCGCGGCGGGTCTGCCGCGCGGTGGGTTGCCGGTCACGCCACTTGTAGAACCACGACTCACTCAGCCCCAGCGCCCGGCAGGTCACCGCGTGCGGCACGGCGTGCTCGGTCCTCTGAGCGGCGACGAACCCGGCCACAGTCACTTCGTCGCCCCCTTGACCCACAGGACCACGGATCGCTTGAGCACATCGCGCTCCATCGCCAGCTCGGCGTTCTCCTTGCGCAGCCGAGCCAGCTCGGCGCGTTCGTCCTCACCGAGACCGCCGGCGGCGGCCTCACCCCGAGCCCGCCGGTCCTGCGCCACCCAGTTGGCCAAGGTGCCGTCGTTGATCCCCAGGTCCCGAGCGACCTGCGCGATCGGCTTGCCCGTCTCCCGCACGATCCGCACGGCGCCCTCACGGAACTCCCGGTCGAACCGCCGCCTCGTCTCAGCCATGACCATCTATCCCCTTAGGTCCGGCCTCCACGCTATCGGGGGAACCTCACCCGAGCCCACGTGTACGGCTGGCTCACGAGGTGGGATCCGGCCGGCAGCGGAGCGCCAAGTTTTAAAAGCTGGTTCGGAGCTATGTTCACTGCAGCTCCCGACCTACGAGTGGCCGCTAGGGACTCGAACCCTGAACCCCTTTGGCGTACTCCTGATCAACTCCAATCGGGCGAATCGGACGCCTGACCTCGGCGAATCTTCCGCTGCCTTACAGCGGTTGACAGCCCTTGTCGGCGTCACCGCCATTGACCCGGGCCCAACCGATACCGGCTGGATGACCGCAGAGATCAAGGCTGTGGTCCTACGCTCCACGCCGCTCGGACGCCTCGGGCGCCCGCAGGACTGCGCGAACCTCGTCGCGTTCCTGTGCTCGCCCGACGGAGGCTGGATCAATGGCCAGCTGCTGCACAGCAACGGGGGAATTTCCTAATCAGGTAACCCGCTTCGCGATGGACGAGGGGACCGCCTGCGGGATTACGGCGGGTTGACGTGTCGGTACCCGGTGCTACTCTGGCGCTCGTCGAGCACGCCAGCGCGGCCTTCCTGCCGGGTCGCTGGACTCGATGTCGGAGATGCCGAGCGGCCTTGCTGCCGCTGATGCGGGCCACGTCCCGCCGGCTCTCGATCGCACCGGCCGCTGTGCCGGTTTCCTGAATCCGCTGAGCGGCTCAGCACGGCCTTCCCTGCCGTCCACGATGGCCCGGATTCCTGGCAGCAGCGACCCCGATCGGGGCCGCTGACCTGCGTAAGAGTGGACTCAATGTGGCAGAACCCGAACCGGGTTCCCGCAGCTCAGGGGCCTGTTGTAGCGGTTTCCGTGGTGCGTAGGCGAGTGGTCTGACGTGACTGGTGGACATGATTACCGAAGGGCAGCGCCTTGGTCCACTGGGATCACTGCTCCGCCGACTGGCCGACCACCTGATCGCCAAGAGGGCTGCGCCGGTACAGCACGTGCCGTCCGTCGCGGGCGCGAGTGATCAGGCCTGTCGCGTGGAGGACCTGTAGGTGCTGTGACACGGCGCTGGGTGTGACTGTGAGCCGGCGGGCGATCTCCACGGTAGGTAGCGGTTCGGCAAGGAGGTGGAGCAGTCGCGCTCTGGGCGCGCCGAGGAGCGATGTGACGGCGGTCGCGTCGGCGGTCGGTGTCGGCGCCCAGAGCGTTGCTACTCCACGGCAGGGGTATGCCAGCAGTGGTGGCTCGTCCGGGCTGACTGGCGGGGCGGGCCTGTGGGAGAAGATGGATGGCACCAGCAGCAGTCCTCGGCCGGCTGCCGCGACGTGGTGCCTGCCGATCATCTTGTCGATGTGCAGGACGCCGTCCTGCCAGCGCAGATTCGGGTGCATGTCGGCGAAGAGCAGGCGTGCGCCTCCTACGGCCAGTTGTCGGGCGCGGTAGGTCGTGTCCGCTTCCAGGACGAGTCGCATCTGCGGCCAAGTCGGCTTGATCGCTGCTTGCCAATAGCGGTGCAGGCGGTCGCAGATGGCGTCGCGGAGTGCGAGCACCGGCTCATCCTCGTTCGCGGTGATTTCCTGAAAGACGGCCGGTAGCCCGCCACCTGGGTACACGGCCAGCACGTCGCGGCGTACGACGTCCGGAGGTGTTCGGCGTACGGCGGCCAGTTCGTCCTCGAAGGTCGCGGCGAAGCTCGCCGGCCGGGGCGTGAGGAAGTCCGGAACGCAGCGGTCTGGCCCGACCAGGGACATCAGCAGGTCGGCACCGGGCGCGTCGAGTCTGCCGAGAACCGACCTGCGCCAGGGCACATGCAGCGCGTACAGGCCAGGCTCGCGTAACACTCGCAGGCTGAGCACGGCCTCGTGGATCGGCGAGATCGCGAAGCGGGTGTCCGCGAGGTCTTCGACGCCGAGCATGAAGCTGATCATTAAGCTACATGCTACATCGCTTGGCGATCGCCGCCAGGGTGCCGTGGACTTTCCGGCATGACACAGATCAACATGACAGACCAGGCCATTCGGCGCACGGCGATCGTCACGGGCGCGGCACGCGGCATCGGCGCCGGAGTGGCCAGGCGTTTGGCGCGCGATGGCCTCGCGGTCGCCGTGGTCGACCTGGTCGAGGAAGACTGCGCCGGCACCGTGGATGCCATCACCCGCGACGGCGGAACAGCGGCGGCGTTCGCCGCCGACGTCAACGACGAGTCGGCCGTGACCGCCGCTGTCGCTCGGATCGCCGCCGAGTTGGGACCACCGACGGTGCTGATCAACAACGCCGGCATCGGCGGCCCCAACGCCGGCGTCGAGGAGACGAGCACCCAGCAGTGGGACGCGGTCACCGGGGTCAGCCTGCGCGGAGCGTTCTTCCTCACCCGGGCCGTGACCCCCCACATGCTCGCGGGCGGCTGGGGACGGATCGTCAACATGTCGAGCATCTCCGCGCTCGGCGATTCCGGCCGCGTTGACTACGCCGCCGCGAAGGCCGGCCTGATCGGCTTCACCAAATCGCTCGCGCTGCGGCTCGGGCAGCACGGCGTGACGGCGAACGCCATCGGGCCGGGCTTCGTGGTCAGTGACATGACCAGGGTCGCGGCCCAGCGGCGCGGCCGCAGCTTCGAAGAGCACCAGCGAATCGTGGCGCAGACCATCCCGGTGCGCCGGGTCGGCCAGCCTGAGGACATCGCGCACACCGCGTCGTACCTGGTCAGCCCCGAAGCCGGGTTCGTCTCCGGCCAGGTCATCTACGTCGCCGGCGGGCCGGTGGACTGACGTGATCGACGCTTTCGGACAGGCGGTTCGCAAATGAGTCGCAGGCTGCTGGTGCTCCTCGCCCTCACCTGTGGGGTCGCCGTCGGAAACATCTACTTCCCCCAGACGATCAGCCCGCTGGTCGCCGCCAGCCTGCACGTCAGCGCTGACTCGGCCGCCCTGGTGGTGACCGCGGTGCAGTTCGGCTATGCCGCCGGGATCTTCCTGTTGGTGCCGCTCGGCGACCGGCTCCCGCACCGCCCGCTGATCGTCACCCTGCTCGGCCTCAGCGGGCTGGGGCTGCTCGCCGCGAGCGCCGCACCCGCGCTGCCGCCGCTCGTCGGCGCGAGCGCGCTCGTCGGGGTCACCACCGTGGTCGCGCCGATCATCGGCCCCATGGCAGCCGGCCTCGTCGCCGACGACCAGCGCGGCGTGGTCAGCGGCACCCTGCTGAGCGGCTCCATCGCTGGCATGCTGCTGTCCCGCACCGTCGCGGGCACCATCGGCGACTGGTTCGGATGGCGGGCCCCCTACCTGATGGCCGCCGTGTCCGTGCTGCTCATCGCCGTGGTCATGGCCCGCGTACTGCCGACAACACGACCGCCGTCCGGGCACCGATACCCGGCGCTGCTGGCCGAGTCGCTGCGCCTGCTGCGCACCGAGGCCGACCTGCGCCGCTCCTGCTTCTACCAGGCGACGGTCTTCGCCGGTTTCTCCGCGGTCTGGACCGCCGTCGCGCTGCTGCTCACCGGCCCCACATACGACTTGGGCGCACCGGCGGTCGGAACGCTCGCACTGGTCAATGCGGCGACAATGCTGTGCACCCCGGTCGCCGGACGGCAGGTGGACCGTCGGGGCAGCGACGCGGTGAACCTGGCCTGCCTGCTCGGGATCATCGCCTCGGCCGCCGTCCTCGCGTTCGCCAGTCTCGGCGGGGCGGGGGGCCTCGCGGCACTGGCGCTCGGCACGTTGCTGCTCGACGTCGGAATGCAGTCCGGCATGGTCGCCAACCAGGTACGCATCTTCGCCCTGCGGCCCGAAGCCCGGAGCAGACTCAACACCGCCTACATGACCTGCGCCTACCTCGGCGGCAGCCTCGGCTCCTGGCTCGGAGCCCGCGCCTACACCCACTTCGGCTGGCTGGGCGTATGCGCGGTCCTGGCGCTCCTCGCCGCGATCGCTCTTGCCCGCCACCTGGCGTCAAGCCCTGCCACCGGCCACCCTCGAGCCACAGTCGCCGCCCAGAACACCTGACTAAGGATGATTGTCGTGCCAGCCTCTACCCACCGCGCACCCCTATCGCCGGATGTGCCGATGCACGATGGCCAGCTCACAGTCTCACTCAACGCGGTGCGTGAGCTGGTGGACGCGCAGTTCCCCGAGTGGCGGAGCCTGCCTGTCGGGCGCGTCGCTTCGCAGGGAACGGTCAATGCCATCTTCCGTATCGGGGAACGGTTCACGGCCCGGTTCCCCCTTCAGCCTCGTGAGGTCGACGCGGCGCAGGGCTGGCTGGAACGCGAAGCGGAAGCGGCCCGAGAACTGATGGGTCGTACGCGATTTCCCACCCCCGAGCCGGTCGCCATCGGTGAACCCGGCGTCGGCTACCCGCTTCCATGGTCGGTACAGACGTGGGTACCCGGTGTCGTAGCCACCGACCAGGACCCAGGTGACTCGTTCGCGTTCGCGCACGATCTGGCCGAGTTCGTCAGTGGCGTGCGAGCCATCGACGCACGGGGACGCTCGTTCACAGGCCAGGGTCGCGGTGGCGAGCTACCAGCGCACGACGGGTGGATGGAGACCTGCTTCGGGCACAGCGAGACGCTGCTGGACGTCCCGCTGCTCCGCCGGATCTGGGAGGTCATGAGGGAACTGCCGCGGGGCGAGGCCCCGGACAGGATGAACCATGGTGATCTCATTCCGGGAAACGTCCTCGTCTCCGACGGGCGGCTGGCCGGGGTTCTCGACGTGGGCGGACTGGGGCCTGCCGACCCTGCCCTTGACCTCGTAAGTGCCTGGCACCTGCTGGAACGCGAGCCACGTCAGGCATTTCGGCAGCAACTCGGCTGCGACGATCTCGAATGGGAGCGCGGCAAAGCGTGGGCCTTCCAGCAGGCAATGGGGGCGGTTTGGTACTACCACCAGACCAACGCCGCCATGAGTCGGATGGGCCGACGCACTCTCGCGCGCATCATTGCCGACCCGCCATCAGCCTGAGCCGGCACGCCCGAACGCGTCGTCGCAGCCAGCAAATACCGCCGCGTCGGCCCGCGCCGGATAGCCGCAAGTAACACGCAGACAGAGCGCGGAACCTCGCCGGGTCCGTATCCACCGAGCGGCGGCGTACCGCAGCATGCGGCCGTCCCTGTGGTTCGCGCACCGCCACCTACTGGACGCGCCCTCCGGTCACGCGAACCGCAGAAGCGCAAGTCAGCAGCGAGATCACGTCATGGAGTGGGCCGCCAGGGACTCGAACCCTGAACCTATGGATTAAAAGTCCACAGCTCTGCCATTGAGCTAGCGGCCCGCCCGCACAGGCTACCGGAACCCGCCCACGCCGAGCGTTCCGGCTTCCCGCCGCCCGTCGATGTCCGACAGCCGACGCCGAGACGACCGCGCATGCAGGTGAGCCGCTCGACGCGGCCGGCCCGGTGGACCGGATCGGCGACCTGGCGGCGGTCCGCGAGCGATTCGAAGCGAGCTGGGTGCGGTGGAACCTGGCCCGCACGGTGACCAACGTGGCCGCCTTCACCTGCCTGATCGGCGCCCTGCTGACCCGCCGCGCCTGAGCCGGCCCGGCTGGCTGACCAGGCCCGGTCGGCCTGCCGGCCGCGGCGACCACGGGCGGCGCCGGCGCGGGCATGGGGCGGTCGGGGTGGGGAACCGGGTGGGGCATGAGGATGACCAGCACCGCGGCGGTGGCGGCTTCCAGCGAGGTGGCGGGCGCGGACGGGGTGCGGCGGCCGGGCGGCGAGGTGCATGCCTGGCTGCCGGGGCAGAACCAGACGGTCTGCGGGCTGGCGCTCAGTCGCACCCGGCTGCGCCGCTTCCCGCACGTGCCGTTCGACTATTCCTCGACCGACGTGCTCACCGCGGCAGACCCGGAGGGCTTCGTCTGCCCGCGCTGCCTCGCCGCCACACAGGGCCGCCGCCGGCAGGAGAAAAGCTGGGTACGTCACTCGCCCCGACCGTGACCGGTCCGGGGGTTGGAGTCCGGTTCAACGGGTACGGCAGTCAGCATGCGGATCGTGATCGTCGGGGCCAGCGGCAACGTCGGGACGGCGGTGCTGCGCCGGCTGCGTCAGGAGTCCGGGCTGGAACTGGTCGGGGTGGCCCGCCGGCTGCCCGGGCCGGACGCCGGTGAGCCGTACGACCGGGTGGAGTGGCACTCCTGCGACGTCGGGGCGCCCGGCGCGGTCGAGCAGCTCGCGACGATCTTCGCCGGGGCCCGGGCGGTGCTGCACCTGGCCTGGCAGATCCAGCCCAGCCACGACCAGCGCACCCTGCGCAGGACCAACGTCGACGGCAGCCGCGCGGTGATCGACGCGGTCGTCCGGGCCGGCGTTCCGGCCCTGGTGTACGCCTCCTCGGTCGGCACGTACGCGCCCGGCCCGAAGGAACACCCGGTCAGCGAACGGTGGCCGGCGACCGGGGTGCCCGGGTCGTCGTACAGCCGGGACAAGGCGGAGGTGGAGGCACTCCTGGACACGGTCGAGCGGGAGCACCCGGAGCTGCGGGTGGTCCGGCTGCGCCCAGGGTTGATCTTCCAGCGGGACGCCGGCACCGAGATCAGCCGTTACTTCCTCGGGCCGCTGGCCCCGGTGCGGCTGCTCCGGTACGGCCGGATCCCGCTGGTCCCGACCAACCGCCGGCTGCGGATGCAGGCGGTGCACGCCGACGACGTCGCCGACGCGTACGCGAAGGCTCTGCTGGGTGAGGCCCGTGGCGCCTTCAACGTCGCCGCGGACCCGGTGCTGACCCCGGAGCTGGTGGCCCGGCACTTCCACGGCTGGACGGTGCCGGTGGCCGCCCCGGTGCTGCGCGTCGCGGCGGCGCTGACCTGGCGGGCGCGCCTGCAGCCGGTCGACGCCGGCTGGGTGGAGCTGGGTTTGAACGCGCCGCTGATGTCCAGCGACCGCGCCGAGACCGAGTTGGGCTGGACGCCCAGGATCGACGCCCTCACCGCCCTCAAGGAACTCTTCGCCGGCATGGCCCACACCGCCGGCACCGGCGCCCCACCCATGTCGACCGCGCCCGACCTTCCCGGCCGCCCCGCCGCCCTCCTCAAGACCCGGCCGCCCGGCCACGGCAACCCCTACTGAGGCGGGGAGTCAGGAGATGCCGGCGCCGAGGAAGAAGATGCCGGGGTGGCCCTTCGTCTCGAAGCCGTCGCTGGGGTTGCGGCGCAGCGTCGAGTTCTCGATCTTCAGGGTGCCGGTGCGGTTGTTGCTGACGAAGAAGATCGCCCCGCCGCCCTCGTTGGCGTGGTTGTCCTCGATGATCGTGCCGGCGATCCGTACGGTGAACTCGTTGCCGTCGCAGTAGATCGCGCCGCCGCTGCCGCCGCCCGGCGTGCCGGCCTTCGCCGGGTTCGCGCCATGGCCGACCGCCTGGTTGCGCCGGAACACGCTGTTCAGCACCGTCCAGGAGACGCCGATGCTGCTGGTCGCCGCGCCGTTCGCGCAGACCCCTCCGGTGAAGGTGCTGTTCACGACGTAGACCGGCCGGTTCTCGTACTGGCTGAGCACCCGCAGCGCCGCGCCGCCCAGGTCCGGCCCGGTCCGGTCACAGCGGTTGTCCACGAAGCGGGAGTTGACCACCTTGAACCGTCCACCCCGGACGAAGATCGCGCCGCCTCCGCCGCCCTCGGCGGTGTTCCCGGTGGAGTTGCCGCCGGTGAGGGTGAGGTTCTGCACGGTGAGCTGCGGGTGGTCCTGGTTCTGGCAGTGCGAGGTGGTCCAGCCCTGCGCGCTGTCGCAGGTGTTCATGTAGAGGATCCGGCGTTGGCCGCCGCCGCTCAGGGTGACCT
Organism: Micromonospora sp. NBC_00898; assembly: GCF_045207895.1. Lineage (NCBI taxonomy): Bacteria > Bacillati > Actinomycetota > Actinomycetes > Micromonosporales > Micromonosporaceae > Micromonospora > Micromonospora sp. NBC_00898. The sequence goes on along the minus strand of NZ_CP108775.1, from coordinate 5,689,716 downwards.
TGCCGCCGCCGTCCAGCACGATCCTCGGCCCGTTGGCGTTGCGCACCTTCGCGGTGGCGGTCATCTTGATGGTCACCGGGTCCGGACCACAGTTGAACGTGATGATGCCGCCGGCCGCCACGGCCTTCACCACCGCGTCCGAGGTGCAACTGGCGGCGGTGCCGGTGCCGATCCGGCGGGTCGGGTGCGAGGTGTCCACCGCCCGGGCCTCGGCGGGCACCGCCGCGCCACCGTTCGGGTTGCCCGCCTGCAACGCCGCCCCGCCGTCCGACGACTTCGGCGACGCGCTCGGCTTCGGGGCACCGAATCCGGTACGTCCGGTCGGGGCGGTCGAGGGCCCGGCGGCGGTACCGGCCGCCGGCACGGTCGCCGGGCGGCTCCCGTCCGGGTCGGCGGACCCGCACGCGGGCAGGGCCGTGGTGACGACACCGAGGACGAGCAGGCCGACAAGGGACTTCACGCGCACCCGCCGATGCTAGGAGCCCGGCGGTCCCCACGACGAATCCCGCTCGATCCTTAACCCAGCCCTAACCTCCGCCACCCACCCCCGCGGGGCGTGGGATCTGGGGTCAGGCGTGGGAGAGGGCGAAGGAGACCAGGAAGCCGAGGACGGTGATCAGGCCGACCAGGAGGTGGGCGTCCTCGAACGCCTCGGGGATCATCGTGTCGGTGATCATCGCGAGGATCGCGCCGGCCGCCAGCGCCGTGATGGTGGCCAGCACCTCCGGCGGAGCGCCGCCGAGCAGCGTGTAGCCGGCCAGCGCCGCCGCCCCGCTGACCAGGGCGATCGCCGTCCAGAGCAGGAAGACGTACCGCCGGGAACGGCCGGCCTGGCGCATGCCGGCGGCGCTGGACAGGCCTTCCGGCACGTTGCTGAGGAAGACCGCGATCACGGTGACCAGGCTGACCGGGCCGCCGGTGAGCAGGCTGGCGCCGATCACCACCGATTCCGGTATGCCGTCGAGCAGCGCGCCGACCGCGATGGCGGAGCCGGACCCGGGCTGTTCCTGCTCGGAGGGCTGCTCGTCGCCGGAGCGTTTGCGGTGCCGGGCGCCGCGCCGGGCCAGCAGGATGTTCGCCCCGGTGTACGCGAGCGCCCCGGCCGCCGCGCCGATCGTGGTGGGCAGCAGGCCGCCCTGATCGTGCGCCTCGGCGATCAGCTCGAAGGAAACGGCGCTGAGCAGCACCCCGGCCCCGAACGCCATGATCGACGCGATGATCTTTCGGGGGACCCGGGCGAAGAATCCGACGGCCGCCCCGATCAACAGGGCGGACCCGGCGAGCAGACCCCAGAATCCCGCTTGCAACCATTCCGGCATTTGCAGGACCGTACCCGGACGGGGTGACGGTGGAACTGTCAGAAGTCGGCGAAGAGGTACGGCACCTTCCGGGGGAAGATCTGGCGCAGCTCGGCCGCCGCGTCCGCCGGCACGTCGCCCAGGTCCCGGATGTCGACCTCGGCGGGGTCGAGCACCCCGTACGCGAGGGCGGAGAGCCCGGCGGCGGTGAGCGTCGCGGTCGCGACGCCGCCGCTGGCGGAGTCGCCAGGCAGCAGCTCCAGCCGACCGGTGCCGCCGTCGAGCAGGTGCGTCCCGGTCAGCCAACGGTCGCCGACCAGCTCGACCCGGACCCGGCCGGCGCCGGCCGGCAGGCCGGTCAGCGCGTCCAGGGACAGCAGCCGGGCCATCGGCGCCGGCGACCCGGGCCGGGAGATCCGGGCCTCGACGTGCACGGCCAGGTCGGTGAGCCACAGCTCGGGCAGTTCGTCGGCGGGGAGTTGGACCCGGATCCGTTCGACCTGGTCGACGTGCCGGGCGAAGAACTGCAGCAGCAGCGCCCGCGCGTACGGGTCGGTGGCGAGCAGGTCGTCGGCGATCAGTTCGCCGCCGTGGTCGTCGATCCGGTAGGTGACCGCGCCGACCGTGGCGCCGTCGACCACGGCGGTGAGCAGCCAGCGGTCGTCCCGGTCACGCAGCCCGACGGCCCGGAAGTCGGGGAAGACCGCGAAGCCGTGCCGCTCGTGCAGACAGCGCTCGGTGAACGCGCGCCAGTTCGGGTAGCCCGCCGCGATCCGCTCCCAGACCACCTCCCCGGGCAGTTCGGCGCGGAGCAGCGGCCCGAGGTCGGCCGGGGAGAAGACGGCGGTACGCGCCCGGGGCAGCCCGACGTAGCCGAAGCGCTCGTAGAACGACGCCCGGAACGGGTACAGCGCGGTGAGCGGGTGCCCCTCGTCGCGCATCTCGTCGAGGAGCTGGTGCAGCAGCGCCCGGACGTGGCCGCGCCGGCGGGCCAGCGGGTGGGTGGCCACCCCGGCGACGCCGGCCATCGGCAGGACGGTGCCGCGCAGGTTCTGCCGCATGGGGATCGCCGTGACGGCGGCGACCGCCGTGCCGTCCTCGTCGACGACCAGCGTCCGGTTGCCGGCGTTGTAGGGGAGGTAGTCGCGGAACTCCTCCACCCGGGACGCGGCCAGTGGCGACGCCTCGAAGGCGTACGCCTGGAGCGGAAAGCTGGTGGCCAGGCGTTCCTCGGCGGCCAACCGACGGATGATCATTCCTCATCCCAACCCGGGCCGGTGGCCGGCGCAACCGCTTTGGCCGGCCCGGGGGACCGGTCAGGCCGTGGCGACGTCGGAGACGATCACGGTGACGTTGTCCGGCGCGCCCGCCTGGTGGGCGAGCTTGACCAGTTGCTCGCCGCACTGCTGGCGGTCGCCGTAGGTGCCGAGCGCGGCGCCGATTGCCGGGTCCTCGACGTAGTCGGAGAGGCCGTCGCTGCACAGCAGCAGCCGGTCGCCGGCCAAGACGGTGAGCACCCCGACCGCCGGGGGCGCGTCGGAGCCCTGCACGGCCCGGGTGACCAGGGACCGCTGCGGGTGGTGCCGGGCCTGGTCGGGGGAGAGGGCGCCCTGGTCGACCAGCGCCTGGACGAAGGTGTCGTCCCGGGTGAGCTGGGTCAGCTCCCCGTCCCGCAGCAGGTAGCAGCGGGAGTCGCCGACCTGGGCGAGGACCAGGGTGTCCCCGGCGAGCAGGGCGGCGGTCAGCGTGGTGCCCATGCCGTCGCGGGCCGGGTCGACGGTGATGGCGGCCCGGATCCGCTGGTTGGCGGTGCTCACCACGGCCCGCAGCGCGTCGGCGGCCTCGTCGGGGACGGTCGGCGGGGTCAGCTCGTCCAGGATCCGGATGACGATCTCGCTCGCCACTTCGCCGGCGGGGAGCCCGCCCATCCCGTCGGCCACCGCCACCAGGCGGTCACCGGCGAGGGCGGAGTCCTCGTTGTTGGTCCGGACGAGGCCGACGTCGTTGAGGATGGCCGAGCGGAGGATGAGCGTCATGGGGTCAAGCTTGCCAAGAAGACCCTGCCGCCGTCTCTACGCACTACTGCGTAGGGTGTGAGAAATGATGCCGGTGTCCATGGTCGGGCGCGCCGGCGAGCTGGCCGAGCTCGACCGGGCCTGGGCCGCCGTGGTCTCCGGCCACCGGCCGGCACCCACCGTCACGGTGATCACCGGGGACGCCGGGGTGGGCAAGAGTCTGCTGGTCGCGGCCGCCCTGGAGGGCTTCACCCCGCGGCCGGCGGTGGTCCTCGCGGGTGCCGCGCGGGTGCACGACCCGGCCCCGTACGACTGGTTGGCGGCCGTGCTCAGCGGCCGGGACACCGCCGGGCTGGAGCTGCCGCCGGACGCGCTGGCCTGGCTCGCCCAGCAGCCCACCGCGCCGCGCGAACGCTACGCGCCGGGCACCCTGCTGCGGCTCGCCGTCCGTACCGTGCGGTTGCTGGTCGGCGCCGGCCCGGCGGTGCTGGTGGTGGAGGACCTGCACGCCCTCGACCCGGCGAGCCTCAACCTGCTGGGCGAGCTGGCCGCCGCCCCGGAGCTGCCGGCCCTGCTGGTGGTGGCGAGCCGCCCGCCGGCCGACGCGGTGGCGCCGGACCTCACGGTCCGCGCGCTGGCCCGCCTCTGCGGGGTACGCGGCGCGGTGCGCCAGCACCTCGCGCCCCTCACCGTGGCGGAGGTGGCCGAGGTGCTGACCCAGGTGTACGACGGGACGCGCCCCGCCGAGCCGGTCGCGGCGGCGGTCCGGCGGCGGACGGGCGGCAACCCGTACGTGCTGACCGAGCTGCTCGCCGCGCACGGCGCGGCGGGGCCGGAGGGCCTGGTCCACGAGCCGCTGCCGGAGCACCTGGTGCCCCGGCCGGCGACGCCGCCGGACGCCGAACTGACCGGCCGGGAGATCGAGGTGCTGGGCTGCCTGGTCGCCGGGATGTCCAACAAGCAGGCCGCCCGGGCACTCGGCATCTCGGTGCGAACGGTCACCGTGCACGTCTCCAACCTGCTCCGTAAGACCGGGTCGGCGTCGCGGACGGAGGCGGCGCTCTGGGCGGTCCGCCACCGGCTGCCGGTCGGCGCGCCACCCGCCGGCTGACCGGTCACCAGCGCGGGTAGCGCAGCAGCAGGCTGGCCCGGACCTGCTCGTCGCCGATCGCGGCGTAGCTGTGCGGCACGTCGGAGGTCCAGCGCAGGTAGCCGCCCGGGCCGGCGGTCATCGGGGCGTCCACCGGCCCGGCGCGCAGCACCCCGGAGAAGACGGTGACGTGCTCGGTGACCCCGGCCTGGTGGGCGGGGGAGAGCTGCGCCGGGCCGGGGCTGACCCGCCTCCGGGCTGCTGGTGCTCTGTGTGGCCGCCGGCATCTGCGCGGTCTGGCTCGGGCTGCGGCACCGACTGCCGATGGCCATCGCCTGGTCCACCCCGGGCGCGGCGCTGCTGGTCGCCACCGGCCCGGTGCCCGGCGGCTGGCCGGCGGCGGTCGGCGCGTTCCTGGTCGCCGGCCTGCTGATCATTGCGGCCGGGCTGATCCCCGCGCTCGGCCGGGCGGTCGCCGCCATCCCCGCGCCGATCGCCGGCGCGATGCTCGCCGGCGTGCTCCTGCCCCTGTGCACCGCGCCGGTCCGGGCGCTGGTGGAGGTGCCCCGGCTCGCTGGGCCGGTGGTGCTCACCTGGCTGGTCCTGCACCGGTTCGCCCGCCGCTGGGCGGTGCCCGCCGCCCTCGCCGTGGCGGCGGTGGCCATCGCGCTCACCGCCCCCACCTCGGGGCCCGGCCGCCTGCACCTCGCGCCGGTCGTCGAACTCACCGCGCCGGCCTGGACGCTCTCCGCGGTCGTCGGGCTGGCGCTGCCGCTCTTCCTGGTCACCATGGCCGCGCAGAACGTCCCCGGGATGGCGGTGCTGGCCGGCTACGGCTACCGGGCGCCGCTCGGTTCCGCCCTCCGGGTGACCGGGCTGGCCAGCGCGCTCGGCGCACCGGCCGGCGGGCAGGCGGTGAACCTGGCGGCGATCACCGCCGCGCTGGCCGCCGGCCCGGACGCCCATCCCGACCCGGACCGTCGCTGGATCGCCTCGGTCACCGCCGGTATCGGCCTGGCGCTGCTCGGTCTCGGCGCGGGCGTGGCCACCGCCCTGGTGCTGCTCTCGCCGCCGATCCTGGTGGAGGCGGTGGCCGGGTTGGCGCTGCTGGGCGCGCTGGCCGGCGCGGTCTCGGCGGCCGTCGCCCAGCCGGACGCCCGGGAGGCGGCCGTGGTCACCTTCGTGGTGACCGCCTCCGGGGTCAGCCTGCTGGGGGTGGGCGGGGCGTTCTGGGGGCTGGCCGCCGGCTGGCTGATGCTGCTGCTGTTCCGCCGTCGGTGGCCGGGCGGCGACAACCGGGCGGCCACCATCGCCGCGCCGGTCGACGCCGCGCCGCCGGTCGACGCCGCGCCGGCGGCCGGGTCGGAGGCAGGCCGCGGGCCGGCGTCGCTGTCGGTGCCGCCGCTCCGCTGAGGGCCGGCAGGTGGTGTGGCTCCCTTTGGAGCTGAATCGTCTGCGTCATCACCCCGCTCGCGGGGTCAGGACGCTCCCTCGACCTCGGCACCGATCTCCATGAGGCGCAGGCGTACCCCGGTGATGTTCTCCTGGACCATCCGCTTCAGCGCCCGCGCGTTGTCGAGGGTGTCGATGACGACCAGGGCGTGGCTCAGCTCCGGGTCGTCGTCGTCCGCGCCCCACCAGCCCCGGACGAAGCCGGGGCTCTGCCGGGTCACCTCGGCCATGTGCCTGAACTGAGCCGATCGCTCCTCGGGATCCGTCGGCGTGCCGCGCTGCTCTCCGATCACCATCCACATCCGGTCCACACTAGGGCGGTCGGCGCGGGGCGGAGGCCAGCCAGGGCCGTCTCAGCTGCAGATCCGCTTCGGTTCGGTGGCCCCGGGGCGCAGCCGGAGGCGGACGACGTGCCCGGCCTGGTCGCGGAACTCCGCCTCGGTGGGCGAGGCCAGCCGCACGGTGCCCACCTGGTACGGGTTCCCCCACCCCGCAGGCGGGTTGTCGTTGCCGTAGGAGAGCGGCTCGACCGCCTCGTACCAGTGGCCCGCTATCTGGGCCTCGTCGACGCCGCAGTGGGTGTAGAGGCGGCCGGCCTACTCCTCCTCGGGCAGGTCGGCGGCGGGGACGTCGAGGCGTACCTGGTCGTCGGTGACGGCGGCGATCCGGTCGGCGAGCACGTAGACGGCACCCGTCCTGGCCAACTCGGTGGAGACCTTCAGGTAGCCGCTGTGCAGCAGCCGGGCCGCCAGGTCCGCCGGCACGTCCGGTTCCTCGACCGCGGTCGACTCGATCAGCTCGTCCAGGCTGCTGCCCGGATCGGCGGTGGGCGCCTGGACGGTCACCGCGGTCGGGTCGCCGCGTTGGACGAGATCCACCGTGCCGATCTCGACCCCGGTCGAGTCGACCACCCGCATGCCGGTGGTGACCCGGGAGATGGTGGCCTGCTGCTGCGTACCCTGCTGGTTCATTCAGGCGCGGTTCCCGGGTCGCCCCTGCGCTAAACGGACGGGGTCCAGCCGCTCGGCGGGCGGGGGGACAGCTCGCGCCAGCCGCCCGCCCCCGCCAGCAGGGCCCGGACCGTCTCCTCGGCCTCCTCGACGCTGGCGTACTCGTAGAACTGGGAGACCCCCTCGGCGCCGCCGGCCCGCTGCTCGACGTGCCAGCGGTCCCCGTCCACCCGGAGGAAGACGTCCCGCCGGGCCAGTCGCCCCCATTTCCCGTTCCACCAGTGCCTGCGCTGCTCCATGGCGGGACTCTATCGAACAGATGTACGACATGGGCCGGCCCCCGCGGGATTCCCGCGAGGGCCGGCGTGCATGTGCTGCGTCAGCGCGCGACCGGCGGCTCGTTCCGGCGGCCGAGCACGTCGTCCAGCGCACCCCGCTGCTGCCCGGGCGTGGCGTGGCCGGCGGCGACCAGGGCGTCCCGGATCTCGGTGAGCAGCTTGACCTCCTCGCTCGGTGCGGCCGGCGGCGGCTCCTCGCCCCGCTTGCGCCGCTCGGCCAGCCGGTTCATCGGGTAGACGACCAGGAAGTAGAGCACCGCCGCGGTGAGCAGGAACGTGATGAGGGCGTTGATGAATCCCGCCCAGTCCATGAGGTTGCCCTTGCTGATCTGCCAAGCGCCGGCGAACTGGTCCTTCCCGCCGCCGACCAGCTTGATGATCGGCTTCAGGAACGAGTTCGTGAAAGCCGTGACCACGCCGGTGAAGGCGGCACCGATGACGACGCCGACCGCCAGGTCGACGACGTTGCCGCGCATGATGAAGTCTTTGAAGCCCTTGAGCATCCGTACTCCCGTGCTGTCCGATTCTGCGTCCGGGACAACCTATGCCCCCGACGGCGACTCCAGGAAAGCACCGGCCTCGATCGCCGCGCGGGCCGGATCGCCGTCCCGGATCGCGTCGACGAGTCGACCGTGGTCGACGTACCGCTCGGGCTCCAGCGCGCCGCCCATGGCCTGCGCGACGGTGCTGCGCAGCGCGGCGCCGACCGAGGCGTACAGCTCGGCGAGCATGGCGTTGTGCGCGGCGGCGACCACCGCGGTGTGCAGCGCGGCGTCCGCCTCGACGAAGTCGTCCACCCGGCCGGAGCGCCACGCGGCCTCCCGGGCGGCGAGCGCGGCGTCGAGCGCCGCCAGGTCATCCGGGGTACGCCGCAGCGCGGCGAGCCGGGCCGCCTCCACCTCGAAGGCACGGCGCACCTCGACCACCTCGGCCATCCGGTCGTCGGTGAGTCGGCGGGCCACCACCGGGGCCAGCTCGTCGGTCGACACCACGTACGTCCCGGAGCCCTGACGGCACTCCAGCACGCCGGCGTGGACCAGGGCGCGGACGGCCTCGCGGACGGTGTTCCGCCCCACCCCGAGCGCGGCGACGAGCTGCGGCTCGGTCGGGATCCGGCCGCCCACCGGCCACTCGCCGCCGAGGATGCGCTCCCGGAGCTGGGCGATGGTCTCCCGCACCCGCTGGCCGCGCGGGGGCACCACGACGGAATCGACGGACGGTGTCACCGGTTACACCTGCTGCCGAAATTCATCCCATGATTGTAGGTTCGAGGTCATGACCCCGCCACCCGCCACCACCGCGGCCCCGACCGCCGACTCGGCCACGACCGCCGAGGCCACGCCGACCACCGACGTGACGCCCGGCCCGGCGCCGGCCGCCACGCCGGCCCGGACGACGTCCCCGGCCACCGGCGGCGCCCTGGTGCTGGTCGGCATGCTGCTCGTCGCGCTCAACCTGCGCGCCGCGGTCACCAGCCTCGGCGCCCTGCTCGACGAGGTACGCGGCGGTCTGGCCCTCTCCGGCGCGATGGCCGGCCTCGTCACCACCCTGCCCACCATCGCCTTCGCCGGTCTCGGCGCGCTCACCCCGTGGCTGGTCCGCCGGTACGCCCCGGCCCGGGTCCTCGTCGCGGCGATGCTCGCGCTCACCGTCGGGCAGTTGCTCCGGGTGGCGACCGACTCCGCGGCGATCTTCGTGCTCACCAGCGCGCTGGCGCTGGCCGGCATCGCGGTGGCGAACATCCTGCTGCCGATGCTGGTCAAGCAGCACTTCCCGCACCGCACCGGGCTGGTCACCGGGGCGTACACGATGACGTTGACCATCGGCACCACGGTGGCCGCCGCGTCCGCCGTGCCCGTCGCGCACGCCTTCGGCTCCTGGCGGGCCGGGCTGGGCGTCTGGGCCGGGCTGGCCGCGGTGGCCGTACTCCCGTGGGTGCCGCTGGCGCTGCGGACCCGCGCGACCCGGCGGGCGGCGACCCCGACGGCGGCCGTCGTCACCCCGGCCCGGATCCGGCCCGGACGGACCCGGCTCGGCTGGGCCATGGCGGTCTACTTCGGGGCGCAGTCACTCAGCGGGTACGCGATCATGGGTTGGCTGGCGCAGCTCTTCCGGGACGCCGGCTACCGGCCCGAGGCCGCCGGGCTGCTGCTCGCCGGGGTGACCGCGCTCGGCGTGCCGGTCGCGCTGGTGATGCCGACCCTGGCCGGCCGGCTGCGCACGCTACGGCCGCTGGTGCTCTCGCTGACCGCCTTCTCCACGGCCGCGTACGTCGGCCTGGCGTTCGCCCCGCACGGCCTCGCGCCGCTCTGGGTGCTGCTGCTCGCCGTCGGTCAGGGCGCCTTCCCGATGATCCTCACCACCATCGGGCTGCGTGCCCGCACCGCCGAGGGCACCGTGGCGCTGTCCGCGTTCGCGCAGAGCACCGGGTACGTGATCGCCGCGCTCGGACCGCTGCTGGTCGGCATCCTCTACGAGGCCACCGGCGGCTGGACCGCGCCGCTCGGGTTCCTCCTGGCGGCGCTCGCCGTGCAGACGACGGCGGGTCTGGTGATCGCCCGTCCCCGCTACATCGAGGACGAGCGCTGAGGGGCGTGGGTCAGGAGGAGGCCGGCGTCGGGTCGCCCGCGACGGCCTGCTCCACCGTGGGGTAGGTGTGCAGCACCTCGACCAGGCCGCTGACCTCGAGGATGCGCAGCACCCCGCGCTGCGGGGCGGCCAGCCGGACCACGCCGCCGGCCTCGTCGCAGCTGTTCTTGGCGCGGACGAACACCGACAGCCCGGTGGAGTCGCAGAACGACACGTTCGCCAGGTCGAAGACGAGGCGGCTGCGTCCCTTGTCCAGCAGATCCGTGATCTGGTCCTGCAGCTGCGGTGCCGTCGCCATGTCCAGTTCGCCCGCGACCGACACGACGACCACGTCGCCGCGCTGTTCCGTGTGCACCGTCAGGGACATTCGTCGACCTCCTGTGTTCGGTGGAACGGTATCCCACGAAGCGGGGAATACGCAGAACGGGAGCGGTTACCGGTGCCGCCGATCATTCTTTGCCGCGTGGCAAGTAGCGTGAGCCACCCCGGTGATAGAGTCCGGCCGGTTCGCCAGTCCAGGGAGGTCACCATGGCGTTGAGCGCCGAGGAAAGTGGTCGGCTCGCCCGCCTGCTGAGTGCACACGCGGAGCGGCTGGTCCAACGCTGGACGGAAGCGGTCGGCAGGTCGCTGCGTGGCCGCCTCAGCCAGGCCGAGCTTGCCCGTCAGGTGCAGGAGCTGCACGGTAGCATGATCGACGCCGCCGAGAACGGCCTCACCGACCTGGAATCCGAGCCGGGGGGCGAGCTGCGCGCCGTGCTCGCCGAGCTGTCCAGGGGCCGGGCCCGGCAGGGCTTCACCGCCACCGAGACGGCGATCAGCGTCTTCGCGCTGAAGGACGTCCTGCTCGCGCTGATGGAGGAGGACCAGGACGCGGCCAGCCTCCGCGACTTCGTGGCGTTCTCCGCCCTGATCGACCAGATGGGGCTCTTCACCTTCGAGAGCTATGTCCGTACCCGGGAGAGCCTGATCGCCGACCAGGCGGAGCAGCTGCTCGAGCTCTCCACCCCGGTGGTCAAGATCTGGGAGGGCGTGGTCGCCGTCCCGCTGGTCGGCACGCTCGACTCGGCCCGCGCCCAGGTGGTGATGGAGCGGCTGCTCCAGACCCTGGTCGACACCGGCTCGCCGTACGCGATCATCGACATCACCGGTGTCCCGGCGGTGGACACCCAGGTCGCCCAGCACATCCTCAAGACCGTGGTGGCCGCCCGGCTGATGGGCGCCGACTGCATCATCTCCGGCATCCGGCCGCAGATCGCCCAGACGATCGTCGCCCTCGGCATCGAGTTCGGCGACATCGCCACCAAGGCGAGCCTCGCCGACGCCCTGCGCCACGTGCTGCGACTGACCGGCGTGGACAACGCCCGCCGCCACCAGCGCCGGGAGTCCTGATGGACCGGGTACCGGTCCTCAAGATCGGCGACATCCTGCTGGTCTCCATCCAGGTCGACATGTCCGACCAGACGGCGGTGATGCTGCAGGAGGACCTGGCCGAGCGGATCGTCGCCACCGGCTGCCACGGCGTGATCATCGACATCACGGCGCTGGACATCGTCGACTCGTTCGTCGGCCGGATGCTCTCCACCATCGCGTCCATCTCCAAGGTGCTGGACGCCGAGACGGTGGTGGTCGGGATGCGTCCCGCCGTGGCCATCACGCTGGTCGAGCTGGGTCTGTCGCTCAACGGCATCCGGACCGCGCTGAACGTCGAGCGCGGCATGGAGCTGATCGCGGCGGCCCGCGCCGACGAGTGGGTCATGGTCGACGGCGACGACGAGGACGCCGAGACGACGGCTACGACATGACCGCCGGTGTCGACCTGGGCGCGCCGCAGACCCAGGCGATCCGCAGCGACGACGACGTCGTCCGGGTGCGGCAGCTGGTGCGTACGGTCGCGGTGGCCGCCAAGCTCTCGCTGGTCGACCAGACCAAGCTGGTCACCGCCGCCAGCGAGCTGGCACGCAACACCCTGATCTACGGCGGTGGCGGCACCGCCGACGTGGCGGGCGTCGACGACGGGCGCCGCCGCGGGGTGCGGATCGTCTTCACCGACTCCGGGCCGGGGATCCCGGACCTCGACCTGGCGCTGACCGACGGGTACACCACCGGCGGCGGCCTCGGCCTGGGGCTGAGCGGGGCCCGCCGCCTCGTGGACCACTTCGACATCGTCACCACCGTCGGCGAAGGCACCCGGATCACCGTCACCAAGTGGTCCCGATGAACGGGGACGTGGTCGCCGACCACGGTCTCTGGTTCCGGGTGGAGAGCAGCAGCGCGGGAAGCGCCGTACGCCGGGCCGCCGAGCGCCTCGGCGTCCAGCTGGAGCTGGGCGAGGGCCGCGTCGCCGACCTGGCCATCGTCGCCGCCGAGCTGACCAGCAACCTGGTGAAGCACGCCCAGGAGGGGGTGCTGCTGCTCCGCCCGGTGCGCCGGGCCGGGCGGGCCGGGGTGGAGCTGGTGGCGATCGACTCCGGGCCGGGCATGGCCGACCTGACCGTCTCGTCCCGGGACGGGCACTCCACCGCCGGCACGCTCGGCATCGGCCTGGGCGCGATCGCCCGGCAGGCGACCTGGTACGACGGCTACTCGCGGCCCGGTCGGGGCACGGTCCTCGCCGTGCAGGTCTGGTCCGGCCCGGCGCCGGAGCCGTCCTGGGCGGGCGGGCTGGTCCGGCCGATCACCGGCGAGCAGGTCAGCGGCGACGGGTACGGCGTCCGGATCGCCGAGGGGCGCCGCCAGGTGCTGGTGTGTGACGGACTCGGGCACGGCCCGTTGGCGGCGGCCGCCACGGAGGCGGCGCTCGCCGCGTTCCGGGCCGCGCCGGCCGCCCCACCGGCCACCGTGGTGCAGCACCTGCACCGCGCCATCGGGCACACCCGGGGGGCCGCGCTGGCCGTGGCCGAGCTGGATCCGGCCGTGGGCTTGCTCCGGTACGCCGGCCTCGGCAACATCTCAGCCATGATTGCGGTGGAGGGCGAGCGGCGTCGCGGGCTGGTCTCGCTGCCCGGCATCGCCGGCCACCACCGTCCCGCCGTGCGGGAGTACGAGTACCCGTTCGGGGCCGGCGCGACGCTGGTAATGCACAGCGACGGCGTGGTCGACCGCTGGGACCTCACCGACTACCCCGGCCTGCTCGGGCGGTCTCCCCTGGTGACGGCCGCCACCCTGCTCCGGGACGCCGGCATCCGCCGCGACGACGCCTCCGTCCTGGTCGCCGGGGGCTGGTCGTGACCGGGCCGGTCGGCATGCCCCCGCTGCTCCAGATGGCGCTGCGGGTCGAACAGGACATCTTCGTCGTCCGGCAGCGCGGTCGGGAGGTCGCGGCGGCGGTCGGCCTGGAACACCAGGACCAGGTCCGGATCGCCACCGCGCTCAGCGAGGTCGCCCGGGACCTGCTGCGCACCGCCGGCGGGGCGGACGTCACCTTCTCGGTCAATTTCGACGCCGTCGCCGGACGGCACGTGCTGTACGCGGATCTCGCCCCGGTGCGCCCGCTGCCCGACGACGGCTACCAGCCGCAGTCCGGCGCGGTGGCGCGACTGGTGGACATGCTGGGCGTCGTGGCGGACGAGGGGGATACGGTCGTGAGGATGTCCCGACGTGTCCCCGCCAACTCCCCGGCGCTGACTCCCGAACGGCTGGCCGAGCTCCGCGCGGAGCTGGGCAACACCGCTCCGGGCACCGCCCTGGACGAACTGGCCGAGCAGAACGGCCAGCTGATCGCCGCCCTGGACGAGGTACGCAGCCAGCGCGACGAGCTGGAGGTCCTCAACTCCGAGCTCCAGGAGACCAACCGGGGCGTGATGGCGCTCTACAACCAGCTCACCGAGGAGCTGGAGGAGACCAACCGCGGGGTGGTGGCCCTCTACGCCGAGCTGGACGAGAAGTCCGCCCAGCTGCGCGCGGCCAGCGAGTCGAAGAGCCGGTTCCTGGCCAACGTCAGCCACGAGCTGCGCGCCCCGGTCACCGCGATCATCGGGCTGTCCCGGCTGCTGGCCGACTCCGCCTCCGACCCGCTCACCGCCGAGCAGGCCCGCCAGGTGGGGCTGATCCGCTCCTCGGCGGCGGACCTGCTCGGGCTGGTCAACGAGCTGCTCGACCTGGCCAAGGCCGAGTCCGGCCGGATCGAGCCGAACTGGGCCGATGTGGACCTGCGGGCGGTCTACGGGCAGCTCCGGGGCACGCTGCGGGCGCTGGCCACCCGGCCGGAGGTCGAGCTGGTGGTGGAGGAGCCGCCGCCCGCGGCCACCGTCCGCTCCGACGAGGTGCTGCTCGCCCAGGTGCTGCGCAACCTGCTGCACAACGGGCTGAAGTTCACCGAGCGGGGCGAGGTGCGGCTGCGCGCCCAGCGGCGGGACGACCACTGGTCGCTGTCGGTCTCGGACACCGGCGTCGGCATCCCGCCCGAGCTGCACGAACGGATCTTCGAGGAGTTCTACCAGGTGCCCGGCGCGACCCGGGTCGGTGGCACCGGCCTCGGGCTGCCGTACGCGCGCCGGCTGGTGATGCTGCTCGGCGGGACGCTGGAGTTGTCCAGCGAGCCGGGCCGGGGCAGCACGTTCACGGTCACCCTGCCCGTGGGCGGAGCGTGACGGTGGACGGCGGCGCGGCGACCGTGCTGGTGGTCGACGACAGTGGTGCCAAGCGCTACCTGCTGGTCAGTTGGCTCACCCGGGCCGGTTTCGCGACGATCGAGGCGGAGAACGGCGCCGAGGCGCTGGCGCGGGTGGAGACCGAGCGGGTCGACCTGGTGGTGCTCGACGTCCGGCTGCCGGACCTGAGCGGCTTCGAGGTCTGCGAGCGGATCAAGGACCGCCACCCGGCGATGCCGGTCATCCACGTCTCCGCGCACGCGGTCGACGTGGTGGACCGGGCGCAGGGACTGACCCGGGGCGCCGACGCGTACCTGGCCGAGCCGATCGAGCCCGAGGAGCTGGTCGCCACCGCGAATGCGGTGCTCCGCTACTACCAGGCCCGGCAGCGGGCCGAGCTGCTCGCCGAGCGGCTGGCCGCGCTCGCCGACGCCACGGTGCAGATGCACGCCACCCCGAACTTCGTCCGGCTGCTGGAGGCGGCGGCGGCCGGCGCGGCGCAGATCTTCAAGAGTCCGGCGGCGGTGATCGCGGAGACCTTCGACGGCGACTGCCTGGCGGGCGTGGTGGCCGGGCCGGACGCCGAGCCGCACATCGTCCCGTGGGTGGTCGACGACACCGGGGTGCCGATCGGCGCCACCGTACGAGTCGAGGAGCCCGCCGCCTGGGGTCGGATCGACTGGCCGGCCGGCGACACGGTCACCGTGGCCGCCGCCAAGCTGCGCGAGGACCGCGCACCGCTCTACGTGGTGGTCCCGACCGCGACCCAGACGGTACGCACGCCGGTGCTGGTGCAGCTCGCCCAGGCGATCGCCTCGGCGGTCGAGGCGCAGCGCTCCTTCGACGAGGAGCACCGGATCGCGGTCACCCTCCAGCGCAGCCTGCTGCCCCGCCGGCTGCCCGAGGTCGCCGGACTCGACCTGGCCGTCCGGTACGAGCCGGCCAGTGCACAGACCGAGGTGGGCGGCGACTTCTACGAGCTGGTGATGCTCGACGGGCACCTGCTGATGGCGATCGGGGATGTGGCCGGCCACTCGCTGCACGCCGCGACCGTGATGGCCGAGCTGCGGCACGCGGTCCGGGCGTACGCGGTGGAGGGGCACCAGCCGGGGGTGATCCTGGACCGGGTCAACGAGTTGATGCTCACCCTGCTGCCGAACGAGCTGGCCACCATCTGCGTGCTGCTGCTGCACCCAGGCAGCGGGCTGATCCGGCTGGCCAGCGCGGGACACCTGCCGGCGCTGGTCAGCGCGGACGGCCGGGTGGAGTTCGTCGAGCAGTCCGCCCCGCTGCTCGGGGTCCGCGCGCCCCGCCCGCCGGACCTGGAGTTCGTGCTGCCGGCTGGCGCGACGCTGATCCTCTACACCGACGGCCTGATCGAGCGGCGCGACACCACCATCGACGAGGGGATGGCCGCGCTGGGCGGGGTCGCCGCCCGGGTGGACGACGACCTGGACGAGTTCTGCCAGCGGCTGCTGGTCGAGCTGGCCCCGCCGGAGATCCACGACGACGTCGCCGTGGTCGCGCTCCGCCGCCACTGAGCCGCCGGCGGGCCAGCAGCGTGGCGGGTCTGCGGGGTGAGGAGACTGGAGACTGACGGTCACCCTCCGCTGGGCTCGACCAGGGAGCGGGCGTACGCCGCGGGGGAGACGCCGGTGACCGAGGTGAACTCGCGGACCAGGTGGGCCTGGTCGCTGTAGCCGAGGTCGCTGGCCAGCCCGGCCCAGTCGAGCGGCCCGCCGGCGGCCTGCTCGGTCGCCTCCTGGAGCCGGTACCGCCGGATCACCCACTTCGGACCGACGCCGACGTGGTCGAGGAAGAGCCGTTGGAGCCGTCGGGTGGAGACGCCGTGCCGCCGGGCGAAGTCGTCCACCCGCAGGATGGTCCGGTCGGCGCGGATCTCCGCCACCAGCGCGGTCACCTCGGCGGCCAGCGGGTCGGGTGCCGGTGCCCAGCCGGTGAGCAGGGCGTCCAGCCGTTGGCAACGGTCGTCGTCGGTACCGGGGCAGACCGGGCCACCGGTGGGGAGGCCGACGGCGGCGAGCGGCCGACGCCGGCCGTTGAGGTCGGCGACCGGTCGCCGCCAGAAGGGCCGGAAGCCGCCCGGCCGGAACAGGATGCCGCTGGCCCGGCCGACGCCGTGCAGGGTGATGGCGAAGAGTTCGTCGCCGGGGCCGGCCACCTCGGCGGTCTCCGGGCCGCCGTCCTGGCCGTGGAACACCACGTTGACCGCCGGGTGCGGCACCACCCGCTGGGCGAAGGGCTCGGTCAGCTCCCAGTCGACGAGCCAGTAGTGCTCCACGTACGGGTGCAGCGCCGGGGCGGGCAGCCGGCGGCGGAAGCGGACCTGCCGCAGCAGCCGGCCGGGGTCGAGGATGCCTCGACTGTCCTGCCGCGGTCGCTGTCGCATTTCTTCAAGACCACCTTCATACGCTGGCCCTATGACCACGAAGACTAGTGAGCTGCTGGCCGTCGCCGCACCCCGGACGGTGGCGGTGGTCCAGGGCATCTCCGACGATCAGCTCTCCCGGCCCACCCCGTGCCCCGACTACTCGGTGCGCGACCTGCTCAACCACGTGTACGACGTGGTGGTCAACTTCCAGGAGCCCGCACGGAAACGGAAGGTCGACTGGTCGGCGAAGACCGACCACCTGACCGAGGGCTGGCGGGACCGGTTCGCGGCGGAGGCCGCCCGGCTGGTCGAGGCCTGGGCCGACCCGGCCACGGTGGAGGGCATCTCGTCCGGCATGGGCCTGCCGCAGGAGACGATCGGCGACATGGCCCTGACCGACCTGACGGTCCACGCCTGGGACCTGGCCCGGGCCACCGACCAGCACCTGGCCGTCGAGCCGGAGGTCCTCGCCGCGCTGCACGGCTTCATGGACCGCATGGGCGACACCGGCCAGCAGATGGGCGCCTTCGCCGAACCCGTCCCCACCACCCCCGACGCCACCGACCTGGACCGCCTCCTGGGCCGTACCGGCCGCAACCCCACCTGGCGCCCTTGACGGAGCTATTCGCGGAGTGAATAGTGGCAGGGGTGTCCACTCAGCACGTACTGCTCGGGCTGCTGGCGGGTGGGGCGCGGCACGGGTACGAGCTGAAGCGGGCGCACGACGCGCGGCTGCCCCGGGCCCGGCCGCTCGCCTTCGGGCAGGTCTACGCCACCCTCGCCCGCCTCCAGCGGGACGGGCTGGTGGTGCCCGCCGGGCAGGAGCGGGAAGGCGGCCCCGACCGCACCGCTTACGCGCTCACCGACGAGGGACGGGCCGCGCTGGAGCACTGGCTGGGCACCGTCGAGCCACCCGCGCCGTACGTGGCCAGCACGCTCTTCGCCAAGGTGGTCGTCGCGCTCCTGGTCGCCGACGTCGACCGGGCCCGGGCGTACCTGACCGCCCAGCGCCGGGCGCACACCGAGCGGCTGCGCGAGCTGACCACGGTCAAGACCGCCCCCTCGGCCACCCTGGACGACGTCGTCGCGGCCGACTTCGCCATCGCCCACCTCGACGCCGACCTGCGGTGGCTGCACACCACCCTGGACCGGGTCGCCGACTGGCACCGGGAGGTGCACTCGTGACACACCTGGAAGCTCGCGGCGTGGTCAAGGCGTACGGCAGGACGCCCGCGCTGGGTGGGGTGACCCTCGACGTGGCCGAGGGGGAGATCGTGGCGGTCACCGGGCCGAGCGGCTGCGGCAAGTCCACCCTGCTGCACTGCCTCGCCGGCCTCCTCCGCCCCGACGCTGGCGAGGTCACCTGGCGCGGCGCTCGGATCGACACCTGGCCCGAGGCGGCCCGGTCCCGGCTGCGCCGCACCGAGTTCGGGATGCTCTTCCAGTTCGGCCAGCTCGTCGCCGAGCTGACCGCGGCGGAGAACGTCGCCCTTCCGCTGCTTCTCGCCGGCACGGGGCGGCGGGAGGCGCGGACGGCGGCGCTGACCTGGCTGGACCGGCTGGGGGTGGCCGAGGTCGCCGACGTCCGGCCGGGCGAGATGTCCGGCGGGCAGCAGCAGCGGTGCGCCACCGCCCGGGCGCTGGTCACCGAGCCCCGGGTGCTCTTCGCCGACGAGCCGACCGGCGCGCTGGACACGCTGGCCGGCGAGCAGGTGCTCACCCAGCTGGTCCGGCTCGCCCGCGGGCAGCGCACCACCGTCGTGCTGGTCACCCACGAGCCGCGGATCGCCGCGTACGCCGACCGGGAGGTGGTGCTCCGGGACGGCCTGGTCGACCACACCGGCCTGGGGCTGGACACGCCGCTCGCGGGCGGCCACCGGTGAGGCCGGCCACCCTGGTCCGCCTCGCCCTGGCCGGCACCCGCACCGACACCGCCCGGGTGGCGCTGACCGCGCTGAGCGCCACGCTCGCCGTCCTCGCCGGCCTGGCCGCGTTCACCGTGCTGGCCATCCCGACCTCGGCCTGCTGCGGCGGCCGGAACCTCTCCGAGCAGTACAGCAACGCGCTGCTGCGCGAACCGGGGCTGCGCGGCGGCACCGCGCTGGCGCTGCTGCTGCTCACCGTGCCGGTGCTGGCACTGGCCGGCCAGTGCGCCCGGCTCGGCGCCCCGGCCCGGGACCGCCGGCTCGCCGCGCTGCGGCTGGCCGGGGCCACCCCCGGCCAGGTGACCCGGATCGCCGTACTGGAGACCGGGGTGGCCAGCCTCCTCGGCGCGCTGGTCGGGCTCGGCGCGTACCTCGCCGGCCGGGAACTGCTGGACCGGCCGGACCGGCGGGGCCGGCTGGCGCTGCCCACCGACGTGCTGCCGCCGACCGGTGTCATCGTGGCGCTGGTGGTCGGGTTGCCGCTGCTGGCCGCGCTGGTCAGCGCGGTGCTGCTGCGGGGGGTCACCGCCACCCCGTTCGGGGTGGTGCGCCGGGCCGTCCGGGAACGCGCCCCCGGTCCGTGGGCGGGCCTGCTGATCGGCTCCGGGCTGGCCGCGTTCGCCCTGTTCAACCCGGTGCTGGACTGGTATCAGGACCGTCATCAGGTGCCACCGCTGCTGCTGCCGCCCCTGCTGCTCGTCGGGGGCGGCCTGGCCGCGCTGGTCGGTGTGGTGATCGGCACCGGTTGGCTGTCGTACACGGCGGGCCGGCTGCTGCACCGGTACGGCCGCGGCCCGGCGGCGCTGCTGGCGTCCCGCCGGCTCACCACCGATCCGTGGGCCGGCAGCCGCACCTTCGCCGCCCTGCTGGCGGCGGTCATCGTCGGCGCCGGCGCGGCCGGCATGCGCGCGATGATGCTCGCCCAGGCCGAACTCGACCGGCGCACCGGCTCGGTCAACGGCAGCGGCGGCTTCTACCTGCGCACCATGGACCTGGTCGACCTCGCCGTCGGCGTGGCGATGGCGATCGCCGCCGGCGGACTGATCGTCGCGCTGGTCGAGGGCATCGTCGCCCGGCGACGGGCGTACGCGGCGCTCGTCGCCACCGGGGTGCCGCGAGGCACGATCGGCCGGTCGATCGCCTGGCAGTCGTTCGCCCCGGCGGTGCCGGCGGTCGGGGTGGCGCTCACCGTCGGTCTCCTGCTCAGCCGTGGCCTCGGTGGTGGCCCGGTCCGGGGCGGCGGCGGCACGATGGAGATCTGCGACGCCGCGGAGCGGCTCTGCGCCGACCCGCTGACCCGGGCGCAGCACATCCGGATCGAGCAGGTGCCCGAGGTGACCGTCTTCCCCCGCGTACCGCTGGAGCAGCTGGCCTGGGTCGGCGCCGGCGCCCTGGCCGCGGTGCTGGTGACAGTCGGGGTCGGCCTGGTCTTCCTGCGCGCCAGCACGGCGGTGGAGGAGCTGCGGACGACCTGATGTGACGCTGCGGCCGCCGGGGACGCTGTTGCCTGCGGAGGCCCACCGGTTGGACCCTCCGGGGCCGGGCCGGACCGGCCGGCAAAACGCGGAGCATCGGGAGATCAGCAGCATGCAGAACCAGCCCGGCGGGGCGCCGCCGGTGTTCGTCGACCGGACCGGACGGCGCCGCAGGCTCACCGTCATCGCCGGCGCGGCGATGGGCCTCGGCCTGCTCACCAGCCTCGGGCTGATCCTCGCCGGCCTCTTCTTCGACTCCTCCGTCCCGCTGCCCGGCTGGTCGGACACGAAGCAGCAGCCCCCCGTCGAGGCCGGTGTGGACGTCCCCGGCGCGGTGCGCCAGGAGACCACGCACACCCCGCGGCCGGCGCCGATCACCAGCACCTCCGTGCCCGCCGGCGCGCCGACCTCCGCCGCGCCGACCACCGCCACCAGGACCACCGCCCCGGTGCCCCAGCAGTCCACCAGCACCCCGCCGGGCCAGGGCGTCGACCGGCGCAGCACCGCCAAGCCCAGCAAGACCCCGGGCAAGCCCTGACGATGGCCAGACACGTCGCCCGACCCGATCCCCGGGCGCACTGGTTGCTGCTCCTGCTCGGCCTGCTCGCCCTGCTCGCGGCGCTGAGCTTCAACGGCCTGGTCACCAACGTCGGCGGCGGGTCCGGCCCGTCGGACGCGCCCGGCTCGCCCGCTCCCCGGCAGGCCACCGCCGGCGGGCCGGTGCTGCGGCTGGACGGGCCGACGCCGGTCGCCCGGCGGATGCCGCCGCGGACCGTCGCGCTCACCTTCGACGACGGACCGGACCCGCGCTGGACGCCGCAGGTGCTCGACGTGCTCCGCCGGCACCACGCGCACGCCACGTTCTTCGTGGTCGGCGCGCGGGTCGACGAGCACCCGGAGCTGGTCCGGCGGATCCTCGCCGAGGGGCACGAGATCGGCTCGCACACCTTCACCCACGCCGACCTGACCGGGGTGCCGAGCTGGCGGGCCCGGTTCGAACTCGCCTGGACCCGCAGCGCGGTCGCCGGGGCCACCGGCCGCGAGGTGACCCTGCTCCGGCCGCCGTTCTCGTCGACCACCGACTCGCTCACCGAGCCGCAGTACCAGGCGCTGCGGGACGCCGCCGGCACCGGCCACGTGGGCGTGCTCACCGACCAGGACACCAGGGACTGGCAGCGGCCCGGCGTGCCGGCCATCGTCCGGGCCGCCAGCCCGCAGGGCGGGGCGGGCGCGGTGGTGCTGATGCACGACGGCGGCGGCGACCGCGGCCAGACCGTGGCCGCCCTCGACCAGCTGTTGCCCCGGCTGACCCGCGAGGGCTACCGGTTCACCACCGTCTCCGCGGCGATCGGCGCGCCGGACTCGATGGTGCCGGCCGCCGCCGGCGCCCGGCTCAGCGGCACCGCGCTGCGCTGGGCGCAGACCGGCGCCGGCTGGCTGGCCGGGGCGATGAACCTGCTGCTCGGCGTCGCGCTGGTGCTCGGAGTCGCCCGGCTGGCGGTGCAGGTGGTCTGCGCCCAGCTGCACGTCCGCCGGGTCCGCCGGCCGCGCCACCGCCGGCCCGAGGTGAACGCCCCGGTCTCGGTCATCGTGCCGGCGTACAACGAGGCGGCGAACATCGCCGCGACCGTGCGGTCGCTGGTCGCCAGCGCGTACCCGGCGCTGGAGGTGATCGTGGTGGACGACGGCTCCAGCGACGGCACCGCCGACATCGTCGAGCGGCTGCGGCTGCGCGGGGTGCGGGTGATCCGGCAGGCCAACGCCGGCAAGCCGGCGGCGTTGAACACCGGCATCCGGGCCGCCCGCGCCGACCTGCTGGTGCTGGTCGACGGGGACACTGTCTTCCAGCCGGACACGGTGTACCGGCTGGTGCAGGGCTTCGCCGATCCCACCGTCGGCGCGATCTCCGGCAACACCAAGGTGGCCAACCGGCGCCGGCTGCTCGGCCGCTGGCAGCACCTGGAGTACGTGATCGGCTTCAACCTCGACCGCCGGATGTACGACGTGCTGCAGTGCATGCCGACCATCCCCGGCGCGATCGGCGCGTTCCGCCGGGAGGTGCTGCTCGCCGTCGGCGGTGTCCCCGCCGACACCCTCGCCGAGGACACCGACCTGACGATGAAGGTGCTCCGGGCCGGCTGGCGGGTGGTGTACGAGGAGGGCGCGATCGCCTGGACCGAGGCACCCTCGTCGCTGCGGCAGCTCTGGCGGCAGCGCTACCGCTGGTGCTACGGGACGATGCAGGCGATGTGGAAGCACCGGCACGCGCTCAGCGAGCCGGGCGCCGGCGGCAAGCTGGGGCGGCGCGGGCTGCCGTACCTGGCCGTGTTCCAGATCCTGCTGCCGCTGACCGCCCCGGCGGTCGACGTCTTCGCCCTCTACGCGTTGCTCTTCCTGCCCTGGTCGGCGCTGGTCCTGGCCTGGGCGGGACTGCTCCTGCTCCAGGGCTTCACCGCCGCGTACGCGCTGCGCCTGGACCGGGAGCGGTTCGGCCCGCTGTGGACGCTGCCGTTCCAGCAGCTCGTCTACCGGCAGGTGATGTACCTGGTGGTGGTGCAGTCGGTGGTCACCGCGGTGGTCGGCAACCGGCTGCGCTGGCAGCGGATGGTGCGTACCGGCGAGGCCGCCGCGCTGGTCGGCGCCGGCCCCACGGCCCGCTGACGTCGGGCCCATCGCCCTTAGGGGCGCGGCGCTCAGCGGGCGTCGAAGAGGCCGGCCGACCAGGCGACCACCACGCCGATGACGGCCGAGCAGCAGCAGATCAGCAGGGCGGCGGCGACCACGCCGAGGATCACCCAGGCGGTCCCGCGCCGGGCCGCACCCGGTCCCGTTCCGGCCGGTACGTCCGCACCGGTCGCCGCCTCGTCGTCGCTCACCACGCGGCCCCGTTCACCCCGGCAGTCTAGGTGTCGGGGTGCGCTCGCAGCCGGCAAGATCGTGGCCGCGTCCCGGCGAGGGCCGATGCGCGGGCGGGGGCGGCGGGCCGAGGGGCGGCCGGGGCAGGATGAGGCGATGGAGCTGATCACGATCGACGACGTGCGGGCCGCCGCCCACGACATCGCCGGGACGGTGGTGCGTACGCCGCTGCTGCCGAGCCCGTGGGACGACGAGCTGTGGCTCAAGCCGGAGAGCCTGCAACCGGTGGGGTCGTTCAAGCTGCGCGGGGCGACCCACGCGGTGGCCCGCCTCGACCCGGCGGTCCGGGCCCGGGGCGTGGTCACCCACTCGTCCGGCAACCACGGGCAGGCGCTCGCGTACGCGGCCCGGGCTGCGGGCGTCCCCTGCACGGTGGTCGTGCCGGAGGGGGCGCCACCGGTCAAGGTGGACCGGATCCGGGCCCTCGGCGCGGAGGTGCGCCTGGTCCCGCCGGCCCGCCGGTTGCCCGAGGCGGAGCGGATCGCGGCTGACACCGGGGCCACGCTGGTGCCGCCCTTCGACGACCGGCGGATCATCGCCGGACAGGGCACCATCGGGCTGGAGATCGTCGCCGACCTGCCCGAGGTGGACGTGGTGCTGGTGCCGGTGGGTGGCGGCGGGCTCTCCTCCGGCGTGGCCACGGCGGTTAAGGCGCTCCGCCCGTCGGCCGCGGTGATCGGCGTGGAGCCGCTGCTCGCCGCCGACGCCCGGGACTCGCTCGCCGCCGGCGAGGTCGTGGTCTGGGACGTCGAGCGCACCTACCGGACCAGCGCCGACGGGCTGCGCACCAACCTGTCCGCGCTGACCCTCGCCCACCTGCGGGACCGGCTCGACGGCATCGTCGCGGTGACCGAGGAGGAGATCGGCGCGGCGATGGGCCGGCTGGTCCGCGAGGCGCGGCTGGTGGTCGAGCCGAGCGCCGCCGTGGCGGTCGCCGCGCGCCTCTTCCACCGCGACGAACTGCCGTCCGGGCGTACGGTCGCGGTGGTCACCGGCGGCAACGTCGACCCGGCGCGGCTCGCCTCGGTGCTGGCCTGACCGGAGGGGGCCCGCGGTCCGGGCCCCCTCCGCCGATCGTCAGGCCCGGCCGAGGCGGTCCAGGATCCAGGCGTTGATGAACGCCTCTTCCCGCCAGGCGTCGTACCGGCCGCTGGGGCCGCCGTGGCCGGCGCCCATCTCGGTCTTGAGCAGGTAGTCACCCTGCGGCGCGACCGCGCGCAGCCGGGCGATCCACTTCGCCGGCTCGTGGTAGAGCACCCGGGTGTCGTTCAGGCTGGTCACCGCGAGGATGGCCGGGTAGTCGACCGGGGCCACGTTCTCGTACGGGGTGTACGACTTCATGTACGCGTACACCTCGGGGTCGTCGAGCGGGTTGCCCCACTCCTCCCACTCCGTGACGGTCAGCGGCAGCGACGGGTCGAGGACCGAGGTGAGCGCGTCCACGAAGGGCACCTGTGCCACGATCCCGGTGAACGCGTCCGGGGCCAGGTTGGCCACCGCGCCCATCAGCAGGCCGCCGGCCGAGGCGCCCCGGGCGACCAGCCGGTCACCGGCCGTCCAGCCCGCCTTGACCAGGTGCCGGGCGCAGGCGACGAAGTCGGTGAAGGTGTTCCTCTTGGCCAGCAGCTTGCCCTGGTCGTACCAGCGCCGGCCCAGCTCGCCGCCGCCGCGGATGTGCGCCACGGCGAAGACGACGCCCCGGTCGAGCAGGGAGAGCCGGGCGATCGAGAACCACGGGTCCATGCTCGCCTCGTACGAGCCGTAGCCGTAGATGACGGCGGGGGCGGAGCCGTCGCGTGGGGTGCCCTTGCGGCAGACCAGTGAGATCGGCACCCGGGTGCCGTCGTCGGCGAGCGCCCAGTCCCGGTGCTGCTCGTAGTCGGCGGGGTCGTACGGCCGGCCGTCCGGTCCGGGCCGCACCGGCTTCCGCTTGCGCAGCACCATCTGCCGGGTGACCAGGTCGTAGTCGGAGACGGAGTCGGGGGTGACCAGCGAGGTGTAGCGCAGTCGCACCTCGCTGGTGCGGTACTCGGGGTTGGCGTCCAGCCCGACGCTGTAGATCGGCTCGGGGAAGTCGATGTCGTACGCGTCGCCGCCGCCGACCGGCAGCACCCGCAGCCCGGTGAGCCCGTTGCCGCGCAGCGAGACGACGAGGTGGTTCTCGAACGCGTCGACCGATTCCAGCCGGGTGCCCGGGGAGTGTTCGATCAGCGGTGTCCAGTCGCCGGGCGCGTCCGCCGAGGTGAACGCGAGCGCGAAGTCCTCCGCGCCGTCGTTGTGCAGGATCAGGAACCGGTGCCCGTGGTGCTCCACCGAGTACTCGACGCCCTGCCGGCGCGGCGCGATGATCGCCGGCTCGCCGGTCGGGTTGGCCGCCGGGATCACCCGTACCTCGCTGGTGACCTTGCTGTGGATGTCGATGAGGACGAACCGCTCGGAGCGGGTCAGCTCGACGCCGACCCAGAACCGCTCGTCGTCCTCGGAGTGGACCACCACGTCCTCGCCCGACGGGGTGCCGATGGTGTGCCGCCAGACCCGGTTGGGCCGCCACGCCTCGTCGACGGTGACGTAGAAGAGCGTGGAGGCGTCGGTGGACCAGGCGGTGCCGTAGAAGGTGTCCGGCACCTCGTCGGGGAGCACCTCGCCGGTGGAGAGGTCCTTGACCCGCAGGGTGAACCGCTCGTCGCCGGCGAAGTCCGTGGAGTACGCCAGCCAGCGCCCGTCGGGGCTGACGTCGAACGCGCCGAGGGAGAAGAAGTCGTGCCCCTCGGCCAGCAGGTTGCCGTCGAGCAGCACCTCCTCGCCGTCCAGCGGGGCGCCGTCGGCGCTGATCGGGGGCGCGGTCTCGCCGTCGCGGACGGCCCGGCGGCAGTGCACGCCGTACTGCTGGCCCTCGACGGTGCGGGTGTAGTACCAGTACCCGTCCTTGCGGGTGGGCACCGACAGGTCGGTCTCCTGGGTGCGCCGGCGGGTCTCCTCGAACAGCTCCGCGCGCAGTGCCTCCAGGTGCGCGGTGCGCGCCTCGGTGTACGCGTTCTCCGCGGTGAGGTGGGCGATCGTCTCGGGGTCGTCCTTGGCGGCGAGCCAGGCGTACTCGTCGACGACGGTGTCGCCGTGGTGGGTGCGCTCGGTCGGGACGCGCTTGGCGACGGGTACGGGCGACGGCTCCAGGTCGGGGCGCGGCGTCAGACGCGCCGAGCTGGAGTTGTCGGGGGTCTCGGTGGTCACGGCGTCACGTTACCGGCCCCCGGCGCGCCGTCGTGGGGTACGCGCGGCACCGGATCGGGCAACCCGCCGCCACGTCTTTCGAACACATGTACGATGACCGGCATGGCGGCTGCAGCGAGTTTCACGGACCGGCCCGGAGCCCTGGAGATCACCCGACGGCTGGCGGAGATCTGCGGTCCGCCGTTCGCCCGCTTCGCCGGCCCGGCCGACGAGGTGGCCGGCCGGGCGGCCCGCTGGGTGGCGGTGCCGGGCGGACCGCACGCCGCGGCGGAGGTGCTGCGGCTGGCCGCCGCGCACCAGCTCACCGTCGTGCCGCGCGGTGCGGGCACCAAGATCGACTGGGGCGCCGCCCCGGCACAGGTCGACATCATGCTCGACACCGGCCGGCTCGCCGGGATCTGGCACGAGCCGCAGGGCTCACCGGTCGCCGAGATCGGCGCCGGCACGCCGCTCCGGGCGGTCCAGGCGACCCTGGACCGCACCGGCCAGCGGCTGCCGGTCGACGCGCCCTCCCCGGGGGCGACGCTGGGCGGGGTGCTCGCGGCCGACGAGGCCGGCCCGCTGCGGCACCGGCACGGCAGCCCGTGCGCCCAACTGGTCGGGGTGCGTTATCTGGACGCCGAAGGCGAGCTGGTCAGCCTGGGTGCGGCCGGCACCGCGCTGCTCGGCCGGGCCGGTCCAGCGGGCGGCCGGGCGGCGGGCGGTGGCGCGGCCGGCGGTGGCGCGGCGGCGCTGTTCGGTGCGGCGCAGGTTCCCGGGCTCGACGTGGCCCGGCTGCTCTGCGGCTCGCAGGGCGGGCTGGGCGTGCTGGTCTCGGCGACCATGCGGGTGCAGGCCCTGCCGGCCAGCCGGGCCTGGGTCACCCGGCCGGTCTGGACCCCGCTGGAGGTGCACGACCTGGTCCGGGCGGTGCTCGCCGCCCGGCTCGACCCGGCGGCCGTCGAGCTGGACCTGCCGGTGACGGTGCCCCTGCCCCGCCGCCGGGTGCACCCCGATCACCCGTCGGTCCGCCACCGGCCCGACCACCCCTCGATCGCCCGGGGGTCCGCCGGGCCGGCCGCGGCGGGCAGTCTCGTGGTGCTGCTGGAGGGCGGCCCGGCCGACGTCGCGGAGCGCGTGGAGCGGCTGGTGGCCCTGTTCGGCCCGGAGGCGGTGGTCGGGCATGCCGCCCCGGAGTGGTGGGGGCGCTACCCGTTCGGCCCGGGCGAGACCGCGTTGCGGATCGAGGTGCCCATCAACGACCTGCACGCGGCGGTGTACGCGCTGCGCGACGCGGCCGGGGCCCCGGTGCCGGTGCGCGGCTCGGCCGGGATCGGCACGGTGCACGCCGTGCTGCCCGGGTCCCTGCCGCCCGGCCGGGTGGCGTCGATCCTCGCCGCGGTGCGCGGGGTGCTGCTCGCCCGGCAGGGCCGCTGCGTCGTGGTGGCCGCGCCGGCGCCGGTCCGCCGGGTGGTCGATCTCTGGGGCGAGCTGCCCACCCTGCCCCGCCTCCGCGCCGCCAAGGACCACCTCGACCCCCACCAACGCCTGGCCCCCGGCCGCCTCCCCGGCGGCCTCTGACCCCACCCACCCCACCCGCCCATGGTGGCGGGGCCGGGGGTCAGATGGTGTCGTTGCGGAGGACGAGGATGGCGATGTCGTCGCGGGGGGCCTCCACCGAGAAGCCGATCGCGGTGGCGCGCAGCCGGGCGGCCGTCACGTCCGCCGAGTAGCCGGCCAGCGGGGCCGCCGCGTCGCGCAGCCGTTCGGTGCCGAAGAGTTCCCGGCCGCGCCGCCGCTCGGTCACCCCGTCGGTGTAGAAGATCAGCGCGTCGCCCGGGCCGAGCGGGACCGCGGCGGTGGGCGTGGCGATCGAGTCGAGCAGCCCGAGCGCCGTGCCGCCGGTGCCGACGAAGTCCGCGCCACCCCCGCCGCGCAGCAGCACCGGCCGGTCGTGGCCGGCCAGGTGCAGGTCCACGTCGAGCTGCTCGCCCCCGGCCGGTCCGACCGCGGCCAGGGCCAGCGTGCAGTACCGGCCGCCGCCCCGCTCGACCAGCGTCTCGTTCAGCCGGCCCAGCACCTCCGGCAGCGGCTTGCCGTCGCCGACCAGCACCCGGATCACGTCCCGGACCAGGCCGGTGACCGCCGCCGCCTCGACGCCCTTGCCGGACACGTCGCCGATGACCACCAGCCACCGGCCGCCCGGCAGCGGCACCACGTCGTAGAAGTCGCCCCCGACCTCGGCGTCGTCGCCGGTCGGGACGTACTCGGCGGCGAAGCCGATGCCCTCCACCAGCGGCAGCACCGGCGGCAGCAGCGACTGCTGGAGGGTCTGCGCGACCCGGCGCCGTTCGGCGTGGATGCGGGCGTTCTCGATCGCCAGGGCGGCCCGGCGGGCCACGTCCTCCAGCACCGAGACCTCGTCGGGGTCGTGCCGGTGCCGCTGGTGCCGGCCGACCGCGAGGGTCCCGAGCCGCTGGCCGCGGGCGATCAGCGGGACGGCGAAGCCCTCCATCGGGGCGCCGAGCGGCACCTGCGACGCGCTCCGCGACGCCTCGCGCAACCGGGCCTGGATCGAGTCGGGCCCGGTCTCCTGGAGCACCCTGTGCAACTGCGGCAGCACCGACTCGTCGGCGTGGCTGGCGGCGGCGAGCCGCAGCCGGCCCCACTCGTCGGTGGTGTGCACCGCGCACCACTGGCCGAGCCGGGGCACTACCAGCTGCGGGATGAGCGCCATGGTCAGCTCGACGTCCAGCGACTGGGCGAGCAGCTCGCTGGCCTCGGCCAGGAAGGTCAGCCAGGCCGACCGGCGGACGTCGGCCCGGCGCAGCCGGTCGTTCTCCAGGTGCAGCGAGAGCCGCTCGGCCGCCAGCACGGCCAGCGGCCGGGCGTACGCCGACGGCGCCGCGTCCAGCTCCAGCTCACCGGCGTACGGGCGGTGCACGGCCAGCGGCACCCGGATCAGCTCGTTGTCGTCGCGGGGCTGCCGGCCGTACCGGGCCAGGACCTGGGTGCCATGTCCGTCGCCCCGGTCCAGCCGGACGACGCCACCGGCCGCGCCGACCATCTCGGCCAGCCGGGTCACCAGATCGGTCGCGAACTCCGGCAGCGGGTCCTCCGCGTACGGGTCGGGGCTGGTCTGCATCAGCTCGCTCATCGCGGCGGCGCTCGGCGCGCCGTGCGCGGTGTCGTTGGTGTCGGAGCCGGCGAGCGGGCTGTGCGCCTCGGTGACCGCCGTCCGCTGGTCCGGCGGGGCGGCGTCGTGCCGGTCCAGCCGGAACCAGACGCCCTTTCCAGTGGGCAGGTAGGTGGTGCCCCAGCGGCTGGCGAAGTGGTCCACCAGCAGCAGCCCGCGCCCCCGCTCGGCAACCTCGGTGATCTCGTCGGAGTCGTTGCGCACGCCGACCACCAGCTCGTCCACGGGGCCGACGGCGAAGTCGGAGACCGTCACGGTGAGTCCGGTTTCGTCGGCCGCGACCTCGATGTCCAGTTCGGTCCGGGCGTGTTCGACCGCGTTGGTGGAGAGTTCGGTGGTGAGCAGCAGTGCCTCGTTGAGCAGCTCCTCCAGGTCCGCCTCGGCGAGGACGGACCGGACGAGGGCCCGGGCGGCGGCGGGCGTGCGCCGGTCGGCCGGGAGTCGGACCCGCCGGACGTGCTCGTCCGAGCTGTCCGTCATGCCCGGTTCCGCCTCCGCTGACATCTCCGTATCCTCCACCGCGTCGACCCGGCTGCCAAACCGCCCCCGGCGGTCCGCGTGGCCGGATCCGCCGTCCCGGGGCGGGTCGGTCGGGCGACTCGTGGGCGTGGCGGCTGCTCGCCGGCCTTGGCCTCGACGGCGGCGCGGGCAGAATGGTGGGATGTCGGCGTGTCGGCACGAGCCGGTGGCCCCGAGCTGAGCGAGGAATGATGACCACGGCGAAACAGTCGATTGCCGCGGACCCGTCCGCTCCCGATCACGAGGTGCTGCTGGGCGAGCTGGTGGAGGCGCTGCGGCGGGTCCGCGGCGGCGACCTGCGCGTACGGCTGCCCCGGCGGGCCGGCCTGGGCGGCGAGGTGGCCGACGCCTTCAACGACGTGGTGTCGCTCCAGGAGCGGCAGCACCTCGACCTACGCCGGATCAGCCGGATCGTCGGGCGGGACGGCCGGCTCACCGAACGCCTCGACGACGAGGGCCTGGACGGCTCGTGGGCGGAGGGCCAGCGGGCGGTCAACTCGCTGATCGACGACCTGGGCCGCCCCACCACGGAGATCGCCCGGGTGATCGTGGCGGTGGCCGACGGCGACCTGTCCCAGCACATGGCGTTGGAGATCGACGGTCGTCCGCTGCGCGGCGAGTACCTGCGCATCGGCCGCACGGTGAACACCATGGTCGACCAGCTCTCGTCCTTCTCGAACGAGGTGACCCGGGTGGCCCGTGAGGTGGGCACCGAGGGCAAGCTCGGCGGCCAGGCGGACGTCCGCGGGGTCGCCGGCACCTGGAAGGACCTCACCGACTCGGTGAACACCATGGCGTCGAACCTGACCGGCCAGGTGCGGTCGATCTCCCAGGTGGCGACGGCGGTGGCGAAGGGCGACCTGTCGCAGAAGATCACCGTGGGCGCTCGCGGTGAGGTCGCCGAGCTGGCCGACACGATGAACTCGCTGACGGACACCCTGCGGCTCTTCGCCGAGCAGGTCACCCGGGTGGCCCGCGAGGTGGGCACGGAGGGCAATCTGGGCGGCCAGGCGGAGGTGCCGAACGTCGCCGGCACCTGGAAGGACCTGACCGACAGCGTCAACTCGATGGCGTCGAACCTGACCAGTCAGGTGCGCAACATCGCCCAGGTCTCCACGGCGGTCGCCCGGGGTGACCTGTCGCAGAAGATCACGGTGGCCGCGCAGGGCGAGATCCTGGAGCTGAAGGACACCGTCAACACGATGGTGGATCAGCTGTCGTCGTTCGCGGACGAGGTGACCCGGGTGGCCCGTGAGGTGGGCATCGAGGGCAAGCTGGGCGGTCAGGCCCAGGTGCGGGGCGTCTCCGGCACCTGGCGCGACCTCACGGAGAACGTCAACCAGCTCGCCGGCAACCTGACCAGCCAGGTCCGCAACATCTCCCAGGTCTCCACCGCGGTGGCGAAGGGCGACCTGAGCCAGAAGATCACCGTGGACGCGCAGGGCGAGATCCTGGAGCTGAAGAACACCGTCAACACCATGGTCGATCAGCTCTCGTCGTTCGCGGACGAGGTGACCCGGGTGGCCCGCGAGGTGGGCACCGAGGGCAAGCTGGGTGGCCAGGCGCAGGTCAAGGGCGTGAGCGGTACGTGGCGGGACCTGACCGACAACGTGAACTCGATGGCGTCGAACCTGACCAGCCAGGTGCGCAACATCGCCTCGGTCACCACCGCGGTGGCGAAGGGCGACCTGTCGCAGAAGATCACCGTCGACGCCCGGGGCGAGATCCTGGAGCTGAAGTCGACGGTGAACACGATGGTGGATCAGCTGTCGTCGTTCGCGGACGAGGTGACCCGGGTGGCCCGTGAGGTGGGCACCGAGGGCAAGCTGGGTGGCCAGGCGCAGGTACGCGGGGTCGCCGGCACGTGGCGCGACCTGACCGACAACGTGAACTCGATGGCGTCGAACCTGACCGCCCAGGTGCGCAACATCGCGCAGGTCTCGACTGCGGTGGCGAAGGGCGACCTGTCGCAGAAGATCACCGTCGATGCCCAGGGTGAGATCCTGGAGCTGAAGTCGACGGTGAACACAATGGTGGATCAGCTGTCGTCGTTCGCGGACGAGGTGACCCGGGTGGCCCGCGAGGTGGGCACCGAGGGCAAGCTGGGTGGCCAGGCGGAGGTCAAGGGCGTGAGCGGTACGTGGCGGGACCTGACCGACAACGTGAACTCGATGGCGTCGAACCTGACCAGCCAGGTGCGCAACATCGCCTCGGTCACCACCGCGGTGGCGAAGGGCGACCTGTCGCAGAAGATCACCGTCGACGCCCAGGGCGAGATCCTGGAGCTGAAGTCGACGGTGAACACGATGGTGGATCAGCTGTCGTCGTTCGCCGACGAGGTGACCCGGGTGGCCCGCGAGGTCGGCATCGAGGGCAAGCTCGGCGGCCAGGCGCAGGTGAAGGGCGTCTCGGGCACCTGGCGGGACCTGACGGAGAACGTCAACCAGCTCGCCTCGACGCTGACCACCCAGCTCCGGGCGATCGCCCAGGTCTCCACCTCGGTGACCCGGGGCGACCTGACCCAGCGGATCGCGGTCAAGGCGCAGGGCGAGGTCGCCGAGCTGAAGGACAACATCAACCAGATGATCGTCACCCTCCGGGAGACGACCAAGAAGAACGCCGAGCAGGGCTGGCTGGACTCCAACCTGGCCCGGATCGGCGGCCTGCTCCAGGGTCAGCGGGACCTCGGCGAGGTCTGCCGCATGATCATGATGGAGGTGACCCCGCTGGTCGACGCGCAGCTCGGCGCGTTCTTCCTGACGGACAGCTCCGACGGCAGCATGCGGCTGCGGCTGACCGCCTCGTACGGCTACGTGGCGCGGGGACACGACGTGACCTTCGGTCCGGGGGAGGGGCTGGTCGGGCAGGCCGCCCTGTCCCGCCGGACGATCCGGGTCAACGCCCAGCCCGACGGGCGGCTCGTGCTCCGCTCGGGGCTGGCCGAGACGCCACCGGCCGACCTGGTGGTGCTGCCGGTGCTCTTCGAGGGCGAGTTGCTCGGCGTGATCGAATTTGCCGGGGTGACCACCTTCTCCGAGCTGCACCTGTCGTTCCTGGAGCGGCTGGTGCTCACCATCGGCCTGGCGGTGAACACCATCCAGGCGAACCGGCGTACGGAGGAGCTGCTGGCTCAGTCGCAGCGGCTGGCGCACGAGTTGCAGGAGCAGTCGGCCGAGTTGCAGCGCACCAACGCCGAGCTGGAGGACAAGGCCCAGCTGCTCTCCGAGCAGAAGGGCAACATCGAGACGAAGAACCGGGAGATCGAGCTGGCCCGGCTGGGCCTGGAGGAGAAGGCGCAGCAGCTCACCCGGGCGTCGGCGTACAAGTCGGAGTTCCTGGCGAACATGAGTCACGAGCTGCGTACTCCGCTGAACTCGCTGCTGCTGTTGTCCCGGCTGCTGGCGGAGAACTCGGAGCAGAACCTGACCCGCAAGCAGATCGAGTTCGCCCGGACGATCCACAGCGCCGGTTCGGATCTGCTCTCG
Source organism: Micromonospora sp. NBC_00898 (assembly GCF_045207895.1). Classification (NCBI taxonomy): domain Bacteria; kingdom Bacillati; phylum Actinomycetota; class Actinomycetes; order Micromonosporales; family Micromonosporaceae; genus Micromonospora; species Micromonospora sp. NBC_00898. The sequence goes on along the minus strand of NZ_CP108775.1, from coordinate 5,656,279 downwards.
CTGATCGACGACATCCTCGACCTGTCCAAGATCGAGGCGGGCCGGATGGACGTCGAGCCGACCGAGGTCCGGTTCTCCGAGATCCGCGGCTACGTCGAGCAGGCGTTCGCCCCGCAGGCCGAGGAGAAGGGCCTGGACTTCCAGGTACGGGTGGCGAAGGACCTGCCGCCGTCGCTGGTCACCGACGCGCAGCGGTTGCAGCAGATCCTGCGCAACCTGCTCGCCAACGCGGTCAAGTTCACCGGCAACGGCGCGGTGACGCTGCGGATCGCCCCGGCCCCGGAGAACGCGGTCTTCGGCGTGCCGGCGCTGACCAACGCTCGGCAGGTCATCGCGTTCACCGTGATCGACACCGGCATCGGCATCTCGGACGACAAGCTGTCGCTGATCTTCGAGGCGTTCCAGCAGGCCGACGGCACCACCAGCCGGCGGTACGGCGGGACCGGGCTGGGCCTGTCGATCAGTCGCGACCTGGCCCGGCTGATCGGCGGGACGATCACCGTGTCGTCGGCGCCCGGGCAGGGCTCGACCTTCACTCTCTTCGTACCGGATGTGCTGGCGCCGGACGCGGTGGTGGCGCCGGCGCCGCCGTCGCCGACCCGCGCGGGCCTGCCGTCGTCGCTGCTCATGCCGATGGAGCTGCCCCAGCCGCCGGAGACCCCGGTGACCCGGCGACTGGAGGGGGCGACCGTGCTGATCGTCGACGACGACGTCCGCAACGTCTTCGCCCTGACCTCCGCGTTGGAGTTGCACGGGATGACCGTGTTGTACTCGGACAACGGGGCGGACGGGGTCCGCCTGCTGGCCGAGCATCCGGAGGTGGACATCGTGTTGATGGACGCGATGATGCCGGACCAGGACGGGTACGAGACGACCCGGCAGATCCGGCGTAACCACCGCTTTGCGGACCTGCCGATCGTATTCCTGACCGCGAAGGCGATGCCGGGCGACCGCGAGTCGGCGCTGGCGGCCGGTGGCAGCGACTACATCACCAAGCCGGTCGACCTGGACGAGCTGATCGAGTTGATGGCGTCGTGGATCACTGGCGGCCGAGGCGAGGAGAATTCGTGACACAGATGGCCAAGGCGCTGCTGGTGGACGACCGGCGGGAGAACCTGATGGCCCTGGAGGCGATCCTCCAGGGGCTGCCGGTGCAGTCGGTCGCCGTGGAGAGCGGCGAGGCGGCGCTCAAGCAGCTGCTGGTGGACGACTTCGCGGTGATCCTGCTGGACGCCCAGATGCCGGACATGGACGGCTTCGAGACGGCCAGCCACATCAAGCGGCGGGAGCGGACCCGGCACGTGCCGATCATCTTCCTGACCGCGGCGGACAAGGACGCCCAGCTCGCGCTGCGCGGCTACGCGGTGGGCGCGGTGGACTACCTGACCAAGCCGTTCGACCCGTGGGTGCTGCGGGCGAAGGTGTCGGTCTTCGTCGAGCTGTGGGTGAAGACCCGGCAGCTCGCCGCCCAGTCCGACGTGGTGCGGGAGCGGGACGCCCAGTGGCGGGTGCTCACCGAGGCGGTGGACGAGGCGACCGGCCTGCTGCGCGGCGACGACGGCCCGGAGTCCCGGGACCGCGCGGTGGACCTCCTCGAGCAGGCCCGCTGGGGCAACACCCCCTGACGGCCTGGCCTTTGGCCGCACCGCCGTGGTCCGGCTCCGGGCGGCGGTGCCGGGTCCGTAGTGCGCGAGGGTCAGGCGGAGGCGCGATCGCCGTGGCCGGTCGCGGCCCGCCGCGCCCGCCACCGCTCGCTGAGCGAGTTCATCTCCTCCTCGAGGAAGAGGAAATAGTCCCGCATCTCAGTGATCCGCTCCCCGGCCGGGCTCGACGGCCCGTTCAGTGCCGCGACACCCGCGTTGGCGACGTCGATGAAGGTCTTATAGATGTGCGCCTTGACGATGCTCGCCTCGTACCAGGGGTTGTCCGGGGTGCGGTAGCGGTCGCGGCGGGAAGCCTTGAGCGGTTCGCGGATCAGCATGCCGAACTGGGTGAGGTAGCGGACCGCGCCGGAGACGGCCGCCGCGCTGACCCCGAGCCGCTCGCCGATCTCGGCGGCGGTCAGCGGGTCGTCGGCACTCATCACGGTAAAGAGCACCCGGCCGGCCATCCGGGGAAAGCCGACGTCCGCGAAGGCCATCGCCATCCGCTCGACGAAGAGGTGAACCTCCTCTTCGTTCGGGACCGGGCGGTGGTCGTCAGGCATCGGCGATGGCTCCTTCCGTGAAAAAGTCGTGAAGTTGATGGTGCCTCAGGTCTCACAGTCTTCACAAGTTTGTGAACTAAGCGTAGCTTCCAAATCATGGAAACTCCGATTGAGGTGTCCGGCCTGGTGAAGACCTTCGGCCGGACCCGGGCGCTCGACGGACTCGACCTCACCGTCCGCAGCGGCGAGGTGCACGGCTTCCTGGGCCCCAACGGCTCCGGCAAGTCGACCACCATCCGGGTGCTGCTCGGCCTGCTCCGGGCGGACGCGGGGGCCGTCCGGCTGCTCGGCGGCGACCCCTGGCGGGACGCCGTCGCCCTGCACCGCCGGCTGGCGTACGTCCCCGGCGACGTCACCCTCTGGCCCAACCTCTCCGGTGGCGAGGTGATCGACCTGCTCGGCCGGATGCGCGGCGGCCTCGACCCGAAGCGCCGGGCGGAACTGCTGGAGTCATTCGAGTTGGACCCGCGCAAGAAGGGACGGACCTACTCCAAGGGCAACCGGCAGAAGGTGGGGCTGGTCGCCGCGCTCGCCTCCGACGTCGAGCTGCTGATCCTCGACGAGCCGACCTCCGGGCTGGACCCGCTGATGGAGGAGGTCTTCCAGCACTGGGTGCGCCGGGCGAAGCAGGAGGGCCGCACCGTGCTGCTCTCCAGCCACATCCTCGCCGAGGTGGAGGCGCTTTGCGACCGGGTGACGATCATCCGCAGCGGCCGCGCGGTGGAGAGCGGCACCCTGGCCGAGCTGCGCCACCTGCACCGCACCTCGATCGAGGCGGAGATTGCCGGCCCGCTGGACGGGCTGGCCAACCTGTCCGGGGTGCACGACCTGCGGGTGGACGGCAACCGGGTGCGCTTCGACGTGGACACCACGGCGCTGGACGCGGCGCTGCGCCGGCTCACCGAGATCGGCGTACGCAGCCTCGTCAGCAAGCCGCCCACGCTGGAGGAGCTGTTCCTGCGGCACTACGAGTCCACCGGCGAGCCCGCCGAGGCGACCCGATGAGCACCCTCACCGGCACCCGCCACCTGGTCCGGCTGATCCTGCGTCGGGACCGCGTCATCCTGCCGCTCTGGGTGCTGGTGTTGTCCGTGCTGCCGATGACGTACGCGACCAGCTTCTTCGAGCTCTTCCCGACGGCCGCCGAGCGGGCCGCGTACGCCGCCGGCACCGCCCGCAACCCGTCGATCATCGCGCTGCTCGGCCCGGTGTACGGCGACAGCGTCGGCGCGCTGACCGCCCAGCGCGGCGGTTTCCTCACGGTGATCATCGGGCTGGTCAGCCTGCTCACCGTCATCCGGCACACCCGCACCGAGGAGGAGGCCGGGCGCCGGGAACTGCTCGGCGGCAGTGTGCTCGGCCGGTACGCCGGCCTCACCGCCGCGCTGCTGGTGACGTACGCGGCGGACCTGCTGCTCGGCCTGCTCACGGCCGCCGGGCTCGGCTCCACCGGCCTGCCGGCGGGCGGGTCCCTGGCGTACGGGCTCTCCGCGGCACTGGTCGGTGTCGTCTTCGCCACGCTGGGCGGGCTCACCGCCCAGCTCACCGAGAGCGCCGGTGGTGCCCGGGGGATCGCGATCGGCGTGGTCGGGCTGGCCTTCGCGCTCCGGCTCGCCGGGGACGCCGCGGAGCGGGACTGGCTGAGCTGGCTCTCCCCGCTGGGCTGGGCCCCGCGCATCCGGGCGTACGAAGGCGACCGCTGGTGGGTGCTGCTGCTGCCGGTCGCGCTGAGCGTGCTGCTCGCCGCGGTGGCGTACCCGCTGTCGGTGCGGCGAGACCTCGGCGCCGGGCTGCTCCCGGCCCGGCTCGGGCCGGCCACCGCCGGACGTGCCCTCTCCGGATCGTTCGGGCTGGCCTGGCGGCTGCACCGGGGTCAGCTGCTCGGCTGGTCGGTCGGCTTCGGCCTGCTCGGGCTGATCCTGGGCGGGGCGGCGGAGGCCGCCGGCAGGTCGGTCGAGGGCAACCCCCAGCTGGAACAGATCATGGCCCGGCTGGGCGGCGCCTCCGGGCTGGCCGAGGCGTACCTCGGCGCGACGTTGAGCCTGGCCGGGCTGGCCGCGGCCGGCTACGGGATCCAGGCGGCATTGCGGATGCGGGCGGAGGAGACCGCCGAGCGGGCCGAGCCGCTGCTGGCCACCGGCGTGCACCGGTCCGGCTGGCTCCTGTCGCACCTGGTGTTCGCACTGCTAGGGCCGGTGGTGGTGCTCGCCGTGACCGGGTTCGCCACGGGGCTGACCTACGGGATCAGCGTCCACGACGTGCCCCGTGAGCTGCCCCGGATGGTCGGCGCCGGCCTGGCGCAGGCGCCGGCGGCGTGGGTGCTGGCCGGCCTCGCGGTGCTGCTCTACGGGCTGCTGCCCCGGCTCGCTCCGGTGGCCTGGGCGGTGCTCGCGGTCTGCGTGCTGCTCGGCCAGCTCGGCGCAGTGCTGAAGCTGAGCCAGTGGCTGCTGGACGTCTCCCCGTTCACCCACACCCCGCAGGTGCTGCGCGACCACTGGAGCGCCACCCCGCTGCTGTTCCTGGCAGCCCTGGCGCTGCTGATGGCGCTCGCCGGCCTGACCGCCTTCCGCCGCCGCGACGTCCCCATCACCTGACCCCCAGGCCGCCCGCCCGCGCTGACCCCGCCCGCTCGTGTTGATCATGAAGCTGTCGCCCTCCGCCTCGGCGTGTCGCGGCCATAACTTCATGATCACCCGGGGCGGGGCGGGGCGTACCGGGGCGGGGGTTAGGGGGCGGTTTCGTTGCGGATCATCAGGGCGGAGCGGAGGCCGGTGATGTCCAGGACGCGGAGGAGGAAGTCGCCGACGTTGCTCAGGACCAGCAGGCTCTGGGCGCGGCTGGCTTTGCGGCTGAGCACCACCAGGGTGCCGAGGCCCTGCGAGTCGCAGAAGGTGACCCCGCCCAGGTCGAGCACGATGCGGGGTGGTGGGTCGACCAGCACCTCATTGACGACGGTCGACAGCTGGGCGGCCGTGAGCATGTCGATCTCACCGGCCAGGCGAAGCGTAGCTTCATCGCCGGTCCGGTGCACCGTGATGGACAGTTCGGCACGATCCACCCGGTCACCCTATCGCGATCTCGACCACCCGGCCCGTCGAGCGGGGCCCCGGCGGTCCGTCCGCCCGGGCCCCGGCCGCGCCTGCCGCGGCTGATCTCCGTTCCGCCCGGCGACCCGCACGGCGGGTGAGCCCGGTAACCCCGGTGCGGGGTGGCTGCCGATTCGCCGGCCGGCGCTGACACAATGGCGGCATCGTGACCGATACCCTTTCCGCCGGATCCGGCCGCTACCCGGCCGACGCGCCGGCCTCCGAGGCCCTGTTCGACCGCGCCAAGGCCATCGTGCCCGGCGGGGTGAACTCCCCCGTGCGCGCGTTCCGTGCCGTCGGCGGCACCCCGCGCTTCATGGTCCGGGGGGAGGGTCCCTGGATGTACGACGCGGACGGGCGGCGCTACGTCGACCTGGTCTGCTCCTGGGGGCCGTTGATCCTCGGCCACGCCCACCCCGAGGTGGTCGAGGCCGTCCGGGAGGCGGCCACGCTCGGCACCAGCTTCGGCACCCCGACGCCCGGTGAGGTGGAGCTGGCCGCCGAGATCGTCGACCGCACCCCGGTCGAGCAGGTCCGGCTGGTCAACTCGGGCACCGAGGCGACCATGTCGGCGATCCGGCTGGCCCGCGGCTTCACCGGGCGCGCCAAGATCATCAAGTTCTCGGGCTGCTACCACGGGCACTCCGACGCCCTGCTCGCCGCCGCCGGCTCCGGCGTCGCGACCCTCGGCCTGCCCGACTCGCCCGGCGTGACCGGCGCGGCGGCCGGCGACACCATCGTGCTGCCGTACAACGACATCACCGCGGTCGAGGAGGCCTTCGCCGCCGAGGGGCCGCACATCGCGGCGATCATCACCGAGGCGGCCGCCGGCAACATGGGCGTGGTCGCCCCCCGCGACGGCTTCAACCAGCAGCTCGCGGCGATCGCCCACGCGTACGGCGCGCTGCTCATCGTCGACGAGGTGATGACCGGGTTCCGGGTCTCCCGCACCGGCTGGCACGGCCTCGACCCGTCCGACGCCGACCTGTGGACGTACGGGAAGGTCATGGGCGGTGGCCTGCCCGCCGCGGCCTTCGGCGGGCGCACCGAGATCATGGCGCGCCTCGCCCCGGCCGGCCCGGTCTACCAGGCCGGCACCCTCTCCGGTAACCCGCTCGCCTGCGCCGCCGGCCTGGCCACGCTGCGGCTCGCCGACGACGCGCTCTACCGGAAGCTCGACGAGACGGCCGCCGTCGTGGGCAAGCTCGCCGCCGACGCGCTGGCCGCCGCCGGGGTCCCGCACCGCCTGTCGTACGCGGGCAGCATGTTCTCGATCTTCTTCACCGACGCCGACGTGGTCGACTACGACAGCGCGCGCACCCAGCAGGTCCGCGCGTTCAAGGCGTTCTTCCACGCGATGCTCGCCGCCGGCGTCTACCTGCCGCCGAGCGCGTTCGAGTCGTGGTTCGTGTCGGCGGCACTGGACGACGCCGCCCTGGAGCAGATCTCCGCCGCCCTGCCGGGTGCGGCGACGGCGGCGGCAGCGGCGGGTCACGGGGGGTAGGGAACGTGAGCGAGACGGTGGTCCACGTGCTGCGGCACGGCGAGGTCTACAACCCGGAGGGCGTCCTCTACGGCCGGCTGCCCGGTTTCCGCCTCTCCGAGCTGGGCGTCCAGATGGCCAAGGCCGCCGCGCAGGGGCTCGCCGAGCGGCACGTGGTGCACGTGGTGGCCAGCCCGCTGGAGCGTGCCCAGCAGACCGCCGAGCCGATCGCGGCGCAGTTCGGCCTCCCGGTCGGGGTGGACGAGCGGCTGATCGAGAGCGCCAACTGGTTCGAGGGCAAGAAGGTCTCGCCGGGCGACGGCTCGTTCCGCGACCCGCGCAACTGGTGGGTGCTGCGCGACCCGGTCACCCCGTCCTGGGGCGAGGCGTACCAGGCCATCGCCGAGCGGATGTTCGCCGCGCTGCACGCCGCCCGGGTCGCCGCCGAGGGGCGCGAGGCCGTGCTGGTCTCCCACCAGCTCCCGATCTGGACGCTGCGCCGGTACGTCGAGCGCAAGCGGCTCTGGCACGACCCGCGCCGCCGGCAGTGCGGGCTGGCCAGCCTCACCTCGTTCCACTTCGACGGCGCCAAGGTCGTCGGCATCGGCTACTCCGAGCCGGCGGCCCACCTGATCGCGATCTCGCCGACCGCCCGGACGGCCAAGGGGGCCTGATGCGCACCCGCAGGCCCATCGCCGCGCTGCTCGCCGCCGTCGCAGCCGCGACGGCGCTGGTCGGCTGCTCCGCCGGCAGCGAGGAGAGCAGGTGCGCAGACAAGGCCGGCATCATCGACTGCGCCCCGGACCGGCGCTCGGCGGCCCCGAAGATCACCGGTGAGCTGCTGACCGGCGGCAACTACGACGTCTCGCAGGCGCGCGGCCAGGTCGTGGTGCTCAACTTCTGGGGCTCCTGGTGCGCGCCCTGCCGGGCCGAGGCCGACGACCTGGAGGCCACGTACCAGGCCACCAAGGCCTCCGGGGTGACCTTCCTCGGCATCAACGTGCAGGACAGCAAGGACAAGGCGGTCGCGTTCGAGGAGGGCCGGGTCAGCTACCCGAGCCTGTTCGACCCGGCCAGCCGTCTCGCGCTGGCCCTGGACATCCCGCCGAACACCATCCCGGCCACCGTGGTCCTGGACCGGGACGGTCGGATCGCCACGGTGATCCGGGCCGCCGTCACCCAGGACGGCCTGCGACCGATCGTCGAGCGGATCGCCGCCGAGCAAGCGGCCTCCGGATCCCGCTGATGGGCGAGACGTTCCGCGAGGTCGCCCAGTCCGGCCCGCTGCTGCTGGCGATCGGCGCGGCGGCGCTCGCCGGCCTGGTCAGCTTCCTCAGCCCGTGCGTCCTGCCGCTGATGCCGGGCTACCTGTCGTACGTCACCGGCCTGGCCGGCGCCGACCTCGAGGGCCGGGCGCGCACCGAACCGGCGCCGGTCGGCGGGGACGCTCCGACCGGCGGCGGGGTCGCCATGGCGACCAGCGGGGTGGCCGTCGCGGCCCGGCCGGCGGCCGCGGTCAAGGGGCGGGTGCTCGCCGGGACGCTGCTCTTCATCGCCGGCTTCACCGCCGTCTTCACCGCCACCGCGATCCTCTTCTCCAGCGTCGGCAAGGTCTTCTTCGAGCACGAGCGCGCTCTGGAGATCGTCATCGGCGGGCTGGTCGTGGTGCTCGGGCTCGGCTACCTCGGCCTGGTGCCGGGGATGCAGCGCGAGTTCCGGATCCACCGGCTGCCCGCCGCCGGGCTGCTCGGCGCGCCGGTCCTCGGCGCGGTCTTCGCGCTGAGCTGGATGCCGTGCACCGGCCCCACGCTCGGCGCGGTGCTCGGCATGGCCGCCGTCGAGGGCAAGAGTGACCGAGCGGTGCTGCTGGCCGTGGCGTACTGCCTCGGGCTGGGGGTACCGTTCGTCGTCTTCGGGCTGGGCTTCCACCGCCTGCTCGGGGTCTTCCGCGCCGTCCGGCGCAACAGCCGCTGGGTCACCCGGATCGGCGGCGCCCTGCTGATCCTGATCGGCCTGGCGCTGGTCACCGGCGGCTGGCAGAACTTCGTGATCTGGCTGCAGACGCACGTCGGCGTGGGCGAGGTGAGCATCTGATGACGACCGTGGACGACCGGCCGGCGACGCCGCCCGCCGAGGCGCCCCGGCGGCGGGTCAACCCCCTGTTCGCCCTGCTGCGCAACTCGTGGCGGCAGCTGACCAGCATGCGTACCGCGCTGATCCTGCTCTTCCTGCTCGCGGTCGCCGCCATCCCCGGCTCGGTGCTGCCCCAGCGCGGGGTCAACCCGGAGAAGGTCAACCAGTACTTCGTCGACCACCCCGACCTGGCCCCGCAGCTCGACCGGATCGGCGCCTTCGCGGTCTTCGGCTCGATCTGGTTCTCCGCGATCTACCTGCTGCTCTTCACCTCGCTGGTCGGCTGCGTCCTGCCCCGGATGCGGGACCACCTGCGGGCGCTGCGCTCCCGGCCGCCGGCCGCCCCGAAGCGGCTGGACCGGCTGCCCCAGCACGCGGTGCTGGACTCGCCGGCCGCCGCCGACGCGCAGGCCGTCGCCGCCGTGCTGCGCCGCCGCCGCTGGCGGGTCGAGGTCCGCGGCAACGAGGTCTCCGCCGAGAAGGGCTACCTCAAGGAGACCGGCAACCTGCTCTTCCACACCTCGCTGGTCGCCGTGCTGCTCGGCGTCGCGCTCGGCTCCTGGTACGGCTGGCACGGCAACCGGCTGCTGGTGGCCGGCGCGGAGAACGCATTCTGCAACACCCGCCAGCAGTACAGCGAGGCCTCGCTCGGCCCGCGCGTGGACAGCGCCGACCTGCCGCCGTTCTGCCTCACCCTGGACGACTTCCACGCGAGGTTCCTGTCGTCCGGCCAGCCGGCCAGCTTCCGGGCCACCGTGACCGTCGACGAGCCGGACGGGGTCAAGCGGACCGCCGACTTCTCGGTGAACTCGCCGCTGCGGCTCGGCTCCGCCAACGTCTACCTGCTCGGTCACGGGTACGCCCCGATCCTCAAGTACACCGACAAGTACGGCCGCAGCCAGACCAGCACCGTGCCGTTCCTCGCCACCGGCGACGTCGGCCTGACCGGCGCGGGCGTGGCCGCCTTCCCGGACGCCAACGTCGACCCGAAGACCGGCAAGCGGGCCGCCGACCAGCAGGTCGCCTTCGACGGGCTCTACCTGCCGACCGCCCCGGACACCGCGCCGTTCGTCTCATCGAAGTTTCCCGAGGAGCGGAACCCGGCGGTGGTGCTGGTCGCGTACCGGGGCAACCTCGGGCTGGACGCCGGCATCCCCGGGTCGGTCTACAAGCTCGACCAGCGGCAGGTCGACAACGGCAAGCTCAAGCAGGTCGGCGACAAGAAGCTCGGCGTCGGCGAGAAGTGGACCCTGGACGACGGCAGCACGCTGGAATTCGTCGGCACGAAGCCGTACGTCACCCTCTCCGTCCGGTACGCCCCGGCGCAGACGCTGATGCTCGGTGCCTGCGTGGTGCTGCTCGCCGGGCTGATGGGTTCGCTCTTCGGCCGGCGGCGACGGGTCTGGTTCCGCGTGACGCCCCCCGACGATGGATCTCCGACGAGCGGTAGTAGCTTGGTGGAGGCCGGTGGGCTGCCGCGCACCGAACATCCAGGGTTCGCCGACGAGTTCGCCCAGTTGGTCACCGCGGTCAGCGCCGACGAGCGGGGCGACGAGCGGGCGCGAGAAGGAGTCGAGTGATGTCCGCACTCTCCGACCAGCTGGTGACCTTCGCGATCTTGGCGTACCTGGTCGCGATGATCAGCCACGCCGTCGAGTACGCGCTCGGCAACGCCCGGGCGGTGCCGGCGACGGCGGCCGCCCCGGCCCGGGAGCTGGTCGGCGCGGGTGTCGGCGGCGCCGGCGGGACCGTCGACGCCCCCGTCGCTCCGGTCGAGACCCGGCCCGGCCGGTCGGCGCAGCGGGCCCGCCTGGCTGGTCGGATCGCCGCGTGGCTCACCGCGCTGGCCGCCGCGCTGCACCTGGCTGGGCTGGTGACGCGGGGCGTCGCCGCGGGGCGGATGCCCTGGGGCAACATGTACGAGTTCGTGCTGACGGTCACCTTCATCGGCGCCACCGCCTGGCTGGTGGTGCTCTGGAAGCGCCCCTCGCTGCGCCAGCTCGGACTCTTCCTGACCCTGGTCATGGTGCTGCTGCTGGCCTTCGCCGAACTGAAGCTCAAGGTCGCGGTCGAGCCGCTGATGCCGGCGCTCCAGTCGTACTGGTTCCTCATCCATGTGTCGACGATCGTCTTCGCCTCCGGCATCTTCCTGCTGGGCGTGGTGCCGGCGGCGGCGTACCTGATGCGGGCCGGCTGGGAGCAGGGGCGGCGCAGCTTTCCGTACACCCTGGCCCGCCGGCTGCCCGCGGCGGCCGGGCTGGAGCGGATGACCTTCGCGCTGCACGCCTTCGCGTTCCCGATCTTCACCTTCGCGGTGATCGCCGGCGCGATCTGGGCCGAGGCGGCCTGGGGCCGGGCCTGGGGCTGGGACCCGAAGGAGACCTGGGCATTCATCTCCTGGGTGGTCTACGCCGGCTACCTGCACGCCCGGGCCACCCCGAGCATCAAGCGGAACGTGGCCACCTGGATCGCCATCCTGGGCTTCCTGACCATGCTGATGAACCTGTTCGGGGTGAACTTCTTCTTCACCGGCCTGCACTCGTACGCCGGCGTCAGCTGACCACCGTTTCGTGGCCGTCCGGGCAGGGCTCCCGTCAGCCCGTACGCCGGAGGCGGTACCGGGCGGCCGCGGCCACCAGGCCGAGCACGACCGGAACGACGAGGGCGACCGGCAGGGAGCCCGCTGCGGTCAGGGCCCGCTTTCCGGCCACCGTCACGTGCACCGGCTGGCTCACCACCAGCGGGCCGGTGCCGGCTGTCGAGGCGCCGTTGGGCATGACCACGACGTAGATGTCGAAACTGCCGGTGTTGACGGCCTGGAACTGCCAGGACAGCGACCTGTTACCACCCGCCGCCACCGGTGCCACCTCCCGGGTCACATCGGCCGACCAGTCCTCGAGGTCGACGTAGACGCCGTCCAGGCTCGCGACGTTGAGGTGCGCCACCAGCCGGTCGGTCGGCGCGCCGCCCGAGTTGATCACGAGAGACTGAACCGTCAACCTCTCGCCCACGACGGTGCTGAGCCGGTTCTGGTCCAACGCGATCTCGACGGCGCCGGGCAATGGCGGCGGAGCAGCCGCCGCCGAAGCGGCCACGCAAAGGGGAGCCGTCAGCGCCAGCAGCAGCCCGGCGGCCGCGAACCATGTCTTCATTCTCCGCTCACCCCTCCGTGCAGGCGGACGATCCGGGTGCCGGCGGCAACCAGAACGCCTCCGGCCAGGACAGCTGTGAAAAGCGGGGACAGCAGGTAAGACAGATCTCGCGTCCAGGTGTGCCCGGTGACGAGCACCGCCGTCAGGTAGTGCAGCGCCGCGTCGACCGGATTGAGCCGGACGAGAAGATCCCCGAACCAGCCCTTCGGCGCGCCGCCCGGCAACTGGGTCGGTGCGAAGAGCGCCAACAGCACGAACAGGCTCACCGCGAGGCTGACCTTGTTGGAGCTCGAAACGGTGCTGATCAGCAGACCGAGCGCGGCGAGCGCGACCGCCAGCAGTGTGCCGACGAGCAGGCCCAGCAGCAGCGCCAGCCCCACGACGGACACCCCGCGACCGAGCACCCACAGGTACGGCACGCTCACGACGAAGGTCGCGAGCCAGAGCGACAGCGCTGCGGCCATCTTCCCGATGACGATGGCACGGCGGGAGACGGGGGTGAGCAGCAGGCTCTCCAGCGTTCCCCGCTCCCGCTCCCCGCTGATCGCGTCGGCGGCCACGACGAGCGTGACGAGGACGCCGACCGCCACCGCAACCTGCAGGGTGAGGTTCACGGCCTCCCGCTGCTCGAGGAAGTTGAGCACCTGATTGGTTCCGGCAAGGTAGGTCATCACGCTCAGGACGAGGCTGAATGCGAAGACCAGGGCGGGCCCGCGCCCGCTCAACCACAGATCGCGGCACTCCTGTTCGGCGACGACCCGCCAACCCGGGCCATCGCCGCGGACCGCGTCCGCGCTGGTTTCGGCGTTCCGGACGCGCCCACTGAGACCCGCGGTCATCGCACAGCCTCCCCGGTCATCGCGAGGAACGCGTCGCTGAGCCGGGCCCCTTCCACCTCGAAGGAGAGGACCGGCACGTCGGCGCTCAGCACCGCCCGGAGGGGCCCGTTCATGCCCGTGTCCGTGCCACCCTGTTCCGCGCGGGGCCTTCCGTGCAGGGAGATCCTGAGGATGTCGGGACGTTCGTCGGCGGGCTCCACCGCCAGGCCGGCGACGCTCGTGAGCGCTTCCCGGGCCCGGCCGACCAGCTCGACCGGCACGCGCAACTGCGCGTACTGCTGCGCGGCGACCGCACGCGTGACGTCGCCGACGGTGCCGGAGGTGAGGACGCGTCCCTTGTGGAGGATCAGCACGCTCGTGCACACCTCCTCGACCTCGGGAAGGGTGTGGGTGCTGAGGATGACGGTAGCTCCTCTGCGCACCGCGATGTCCCGGACGATCGCCAGCACCTGGCGCTGCCCGGCGGGGTCGAGCCCGAGCGTCGGTTCGTCGAGAAAGACGACAGCGGGATCGTTGACCAGAGCCCGTGCGATGCCCAGGCGCTGCCGCATGCCCCGGCTGTACGTCGAGATCCGCGACGAGGCACGCTCGTCCAGGCCCACGTCCGCCAACAGCCGCTCGGCGACCCGCGCGGCGTCCGGGCGGGACAGGCCGAACAGCCGCCCGTGATAGCGCAGGTACTCCGTCCCGGTCTGGTGTCCGGGATAACCGGTGCTCTCGGGCAGCACACCGACCCGCCGCCGAATCTCGCTCGGCCGGGTGCACGGCACACCAGCCACCGAGAACTCCCCGCTCGTCGGGGCGAGCACCGTGGTGAGCAGCCGGATGGTCGTCGTCTTGCCCGCCCCGTTCGGGCCGAGCAGTCCCACTACCTCGCCTTGTCGTGCCGCGAAGCTCAACCCCTCGATGGCGGTACGGTCACCGAACCGCTTGGTGAGCCGCACAGCCTCGATCTGCACGTTGGCCATCGGCCTCCCCCTCTTCCCGCTGGACGCGAGGTGACGACGTACCACCCCGCGGTCCGTCCGACCAGGACGTTACGGCGAATGTACGGCGGGCCGGCTGAAGACCGGCTGAACGCGGGCGAAGCCGATGTCTGCGCCAGCCGGTCTTCAGCGGGCGGTAAGCCGGCGGGTGGCACACTCGGAGAGTGCGCATCCTCGTGGTCGAGGACGACAAGCACCTCGCCCGATCAATCAAGCGTGGGTTGGAGGCCGAGGGGTTTGCGGTTGACGTCGCCCTCGACGGCGTCGACGGTCTGTGGCGGGCCAAGGAGGGCGACTACGACGTCGTCGTCCTCGACATCATGCTTCCCGGCAAGAGCGGCTACCAGGTGTGCGCCGAATTGCGCGAGCTCGGGAACTGGACACCGATAATCATGCTCACGGCGAAGGACGGCGAACTCGACGAGGCGGCAGCTCTCGACACGGGAGCCGATGACTACCTGTCCAAACCGTTCTCCTACGTGGTCCTGGTCGCCCGCATCCGGGCGCTGCTGCGCCGGGGCTCGCGGGAGCGCCCGGCCACGCTGAACGTCGGCGACCTGCGGCTCGACCCGGCCGCTCACCGTGCCTGGCGGCGGGATACGGAGGTGTCGCTCACTCCTCGCCAGTTCGCCCTGCTCGAGTTCTTCATGCGACGCGCGGGCGAGGTGCTGCCCAAGAGCACCATCCTCGACCACGTGTGGGACTTCGCGTTCGACGGCGACCCCAACATCGTCGAGGTCTACGTCCGGCACCTGCGGAAGAAGATCGACGAGCCCTTCGGGCGAACCGCGATCCAGACCATCCGGCTCGTCGGCTATCGACTGGACCCTGATGGCGGCTGATCGCAACCGGTCCCGGGTACGCCTCACCACGGTGCGCGCCCGCACCACCATGGCCGCCACCGTCGTCGTCGGTGTCGCTCTCGTGGTCACCGCCGTCAGCCTGGTCGTGTTCCTGCGCCGTTCGCTCGTGGAGCGCGTCGATGACATCGCGAAGGTGCGTGCGCAGGATGTCGCGACCCTGGCCCGCCAGGGCACGCTCCCCGCGGAGCTGTCCGTCGACAGCAACGACGACGGCAGCATTACCCAGGTCATGGACGCCTCCGGCCGGGTCGTGGCCGCCACCGCCGGGCTGCGCAGCGACCTGTCTCTCGCCCGGTTCCGTCCGTCCAGCCCGGCGTCGGAGGTCCGCACAGTCGACGGTCTTCCCTTCGGCGAGGGCGGCAGCTACCGGGTCGTCGCGGTGCCGAGCGCCACGCCGGGAGGGCCGGTGACCATCTACGTGGCGGCGAGCCTCTCCCCGGTCGAGGACGCCGTCGACGTTCTCCAGGGTGCCCTCGCCGCCGGCGCTCCGCTGCTGCTGGCACTCGTCGCATTCACCACCTGGACGGTCGCGGGTCGCACCCTGCGGCCGGTGGACGCCATCCGGGCCGAGGTCGCCGACATCTCCGAACGGTCACTCGGCAGCCGCGTCTCCGTGCCACCGACGGACGACGAGATCAGTCGCCTCGCCGACACCATGAACATGATGCTCGACCGGTTGGACGCCGCCGCCGAGCGTCAACGTCGCTTCGTCGCGGACGCCTCGCACGAGCTGCAGACCCCGCTCGCGGCGGCGCGCACGGATCTGGAGGTCGCGCTCGCCCACCCCGACAGCACCAGTTGGAACGACATCGCAGCCGACCTGCTCGTGGCGAACCGTCGCATGGAACGGCTGGTCCGGGACCTGCTGTTCCTGGCCAGGGCGGACGCCGGCGCCCCGCGCACCGCAGCCCGTCCCGTCGACCTCGACGACATCGTGCTGTCCGAAGCAGCCCGGATCCGTGCCGGCGGCCAGCTGCGCGTCGACACCGGCGCGGTCTCGGCGGCTGCCGTCGACGGCCGTCCCGACGAACTGACGCGGGCGGTACGCAACGTGTTCGACAACGCCGAGCAGTACGCCTCGTCCCAGGTCAGCGTCGAACTCTCCAGCGATGACCGCCGGGTCACGCTGGTCGTCCACGACGATGGGCCGGGGATACCGCCCGAAGACCGCAAGCGCATCTTTGCGCGATTTACGCGACTCGACGACGACCGGAGTCGTCGAACCGGCGGTACCGGTCTTGGTCTGGCCATCGCAAGGGAGATCATCGAGGCGCACCAGGGGTCGATAGTCGTCGAGGAGGCGCCCCGCGGGGCACGGTTCGTCATCCGCCTGCCCGCGCGTTGATCGACCCCTTCCTCCTGATGGCTCCGGCCGCGCCGGTGAGTCTCCTGGCGGTGGGGCGCGGTCGCGCGACTCGATGCAGAAATGTCGGATGCCTGATGAAAAGCGTCGATTGACCAGCCTTTCAGGCGTCATCGATGTCTGGTGCATTGACAGTCGGGCTCCGACTCTGTTAATGGTCGTTTAGGTGCGTTAGGTCTTATTGGCTCGTGCTTGCCAAATTTCCGCCAGAGCCGGCGGAATGCAAAGAACGTGAAGAATCGTCCGTTAATCGGTTTGGCGGGGTGATCAACGGCGTGATCTGAGAACCTGCACGGCGCGGCGGAGGAGGTGCAGGCAGCCTGGCGCGGCGGAGGGGGGGGCCGTGGAGTTCCGACTTCTGGGTGAAGTGGAGGCATGGGCGGGGGATCGGCAGCTCGATCTCGGACCACGCCAACAGCGACTTGTGCTCGCGGTGCTCGCGTTGCAGGTGAACCGGCTCGTTCCGGTCGACCGCCTGGTTGATCTGACGTGGCCCGAATCGCCGCCCCAGTCCGCTCGCCATGCGATCCATGTCCGCGTCTCACAACTGCGCACCATATTGGCGATGGCCGGGGCACATCATGATGGCGTAAAGATCGCCACTCGTGGGCCCGCGTACGTCTTGCGGGCCGACCCGATGTCGGTGGACGCCCACCGCTTCCGCTCTCTCGTCGCCGCGGCTCGTGCTGAGACGCACGACCCGGAGCTCCAGGCTTCGCTGTTGCGGCGTGCTCTCGACCTGTGGCAAGGACCCCCATTGGCCGACGTGGCGACACCGCGGGTCGAGGAGTTGTGCCGGGGACTGAAGGAAGCGCGGTTGACGGCCCTGGAGGAGTGGCTGGGCGCGGAACTGCGGCTCGGGCGGCACGAGGAGGTCATCGACGAACTCGCCGATTTCGTCGTGCAGCATCCGCACCGACAACGATTGCTCGCGCACCTCATGCTCGCCTTGTACCGCGTCGGCCGCGTCCCCGAAGCGCTGGCGGCATACCGGCTTGCGCGGAGCCGGCTCGTCGACGAATTCGGACTGGACCCCGGACCGGAGCTGCAGAGGCTGGAGAGAGCGATACTTCGCGGCGATCCCTCGCTTGACCTTCCCCCGGAGCGGCCCACGATGTGATGTCGCCTCCGGCGTCGACGGCGATTTGTGGTGGCTGGGATGAGGGTCCGCCCGTCAGGCGTGGGACCTACCGAGCCGCCAGGCGGCGAGCCACCGGCGCGTTGCAAGAGCAGATCCCCCGCGGGCGGACGGATCCATGTGCCGGCTGAAGCGCAGATAGAGGGACGGGAGGACGAACAGGTTCAGCAGCGTCGAGGTGACCAGGCCGCCCAGAATCACGACCGCCATCGGGTGTTCTATCTCGTGACCGGGCAGGCTGCCCTCGATGGCCAGGGGAACCAGGGCGAGCCCGGTCGCCAGCGAGGTCATGAGGATCGGCGAGAGCCGCTCCTTCGCGCCACGGAGGACGAGGTTACGACCGAAGGCTTCCCCTTCCTCCCGCTCGAGATACTGGAAATGGTTGATCATCAGAATGCCGTTGCGGGCGGCGATGCCCAGCACGGTGAAGAATCCCACGAGCGAGCCGAGCGAGAGGATGCCGCCACCGACGTATGCCGCGAGGATCCCGCCCACCAGAGCCATGGGCAGCGTGAGGAGGACCAGGAACGACAGCCGCCAGCTGTTGAAGGCGGTGGTCAGCAGGAAGAGGATCCCGATCACCGCGACGCCGGCGAAGAGCCGCAGCCGGTCCTGGGCGCTCGTCGCCTCCTTGTACTCACCGAGCAGTTGCGGGTGGTAGCCGGGCGGGAAGCCCACCGTCGCCAGGCGGCGCTCAACCTCGGCCGCGACGTCGCCCAGGGCCTTCCCCGCGGCCACGTTGGCACCCACATTGATATACCGCGATCCGTTCTCCCGCAGGATCTGGTTGGGCGTGGGCACCATCTTGACCTCGGCCAGCTCACCCACGGGGACCTTGCTCCCGTCCGCCGCGTCCATCAGGAGGTTACGGACGCTCTCGATGCTGTACCGGGCACTCGGCACGCTCCACACGTGCACTTCGGTGTTCTTGCCGTTTCGCCAGATGTCGCCCGCCTCCTCGCTGGCGATGAACGTGGCCGCCGTTCGGCGTACGTCGCCGGGCTTGATCCCGTACCGCGCCGCCTTGGCCAGGTCGACCTGGACATCCACCTGAGGAACCGGGGTCTGCAGCGTCACGTGTTCGTCGATGATGCCGTCGATCCCGGCAATGAGCTCCTTGACCTCGTCGGCCTTTTGGCGGAGCACGTTGAGGTCGTCGCCGACGATGCGGATGATGATGGCGTCGCTGGAGCCGGTGAGCACCTCCTTCGTGCGTTCCTTCAGGTAGGTCTGCACATCGCGCTGCAGTCCGGGATAGCCGTCGACCACCTTCTGCACGGCTGCATGAGTCTTGTCGTAGTCGACCTTCGGGTCGATGCTGATCCAGTTCTCGGTGAAGTTCATGCCGACGACCTCGTCGGCGAGGGTGCCCTGCCCGATGTGGGCGCCGAAGTTCCGGACCCCCGGGATCGCCCTCAGCTCCTTGCTGACCTGTTCCGTGATGCGGACGCTCTCCTCCCGGGAGGTGCCGGGCTGGGTCACCCAGTGCATGAGGAAGTCCCGCTCCTTGAACGCGGGGAACAGGTTCTGCCCCAGCATCGGTACCACCATGACGCCGCCCGCCAGGACGAGTACGACGGTCGCGTAGGCGACGGCGGGACGCGGGATGATGCGTGCCAGCGACGCGGTGTAGCCGCGCTGGAGCCAGCGCACCAGGGGCGACTCCCGCCGCTCGATCGGTGACCTGGTCAGCAGCATCAGGGCGAGCGCCGGGATCACCGTCAGGGCCACCAGCAGCGAGGCCAGGACGGCCAGCCCGTAGGCGAACGCCATGGGCCGGAAGAACGAGCCGGTGAGCCCGGTGAGCAGGAAGATCGGGACCGTGCTGACCAGGATGATCATCGTGGCCTGGACGATCGGTCCCCGCACCTCCACCGACGCGTCGAGGACGATGGCGGCGGTCGACTTCGTGCTGCCCGCTCGCCGATGCTGGCGGATGCGGCGCACGATGTTCTCGACGTCGATGATGGCGTCGTCGACGAGCACGCCGAGGGCGATCACGAGCCCTGCCAGGATCATCGTATTTATGGTGGCCCCGGTCCAGTGCAGGACGAGTCCCGCCGCGACGAGGGAGAGCGGGATCGAAATGGCGCTGATCAGCGCGACCCGCCACTCGAAGAGGAAGAGCACCAGGATCAGGACCACCAGGATGAATCCGATGACCATCGCCCGACCGAGGTTCTCGACCGAGGTCTCGATGAAGGTCGCCGGCCGGAAGATCTCGGTGTCGACGTTGAGGCCCTGCATGCCGGGCGCCATCTCCTGCAGCGCGGCCTCGACCCCGCGGGTCACCTCGAGGGTGTTGCCCCAGGGCAGCTTCTCGACGATGAGCATGAGGCCGGGGCCGTCGTTGATGACCGCGTCCCCCGTGAGCAGGGACGGGGGCATGATGTCGTCCGTGATGTAGGCGACGTCCTTGAGGTAGACCGGCTTGGCGCCCTTCGGCACCTCGATGGGGATCTCGGCCAGTTGCTGTCCGGTCAGGGCGGGCAACTGGTGCTGCACCTGGAATCGGTGGTTGGGCGTGTCGACCCACCCGCCGGTGCCGATCTCGAACCCACCGTTGAACTTCAGCTGGCCCACGTCCACCGCGTCTCCGGCGGCCTCCATGACCTGGGCCAGCGTGACGTTGTGCTGCTTCATGAGCTCGGGATCGACGAGGGCCTGCTTGACGTGCCACCGATCGCCCCAGATGGCCACGTTCGCCACCCCGGGTACGCGCATCAGCCGGGGCCGGACCGTCCAATACGCCTGCAGCGCCATGTCGACGTGGGCGGCGTCGGACTTGTCCGCCTGGGATATCCCGATCTTCATGACCCGGCTGGTCGACGACAGCGGCTGGATCATGAAGGGGGAGTTGGCCCAGCGCGGCAGTCTGGGAGTGATGGCGGTGAGGCGCTCCTGGATCAGCAGGCGGGCCGCCATCAGGTCGGTCCGGGGCTTGAAGATCAGGACGATCGAGGAGAGCTGGGAGACCGACTTGGAGCGCATCTCGTCCAGGCCCTCGATCCCGGTGAGCCCCTGCTCCAGCGGGACGGAAACCAGCTCCTCGACATCCTGGGCGGACAGCCCGATGCAGATCGTCTGGATCTCCACCCGGGGCGGCGCGAATTCGGGGAACGCGTCGACGGGCATGTCGCGAATCTGCAGCACGCCGAAGAACATCAACATCGAGGCCCCGACAACCACGAGGAACCGGAGCTTCAGACTCGTTCCAATGATCCAACGCATCATGGCCTGGGGTCCCTACCCTCGTACCGACTGGATGGACTACTTGCCGACCCCGAGTTCGGCGCCCCAGAGTTCGATCACGCCGATCGTCACGATCGAGGTCCCCGCCGGCGGTGCCTGGGCAAGGAACGCATCCGTCCCGCGCGCCCCGCCCACCGTCGCGACCACGACCTTCTCGCGGACGTAGGTCAATGGCTGGGGAACCGTGTAGACCCAGGTCACGCCGTTCGCGTCGTAAAGCACTGCCGAGTAGGGCACCACCGTCGCCGGCGTGCCAGGCGACGGGCTCGGCCCTGCCGGTGCTGCCGGCTGCGTCGCGCCGACCGTGACCGTCGCGATGCCCACCCGGTGAGCCGCCTGCTCGGTCAAGGTCACCTTCTTGACGTCCTTGCCCGGGATCGCCTCGACCGTGGCAGGGCTGTCCTTGTGGCCACTCGAGGTGTTCGAGGCGGGCGTCGTGCAGGCCGCCGAGGCCAGCGTGATCAAGATCGCTGCCGTCCACCGACCACTGTGTCGCATGTGGTCGCTTCCTTGTCTGCGCATGGGACTCTCCTGCTTCCGATCAGGCCGGAGCCGGGCTTGACGTGGTTTCCTTGCCCGTTGCCTCGGGTTGTGGCCTGGGCGCGGGTAGCGATCCGGCCCCAGGCTCCGACGGGGGCACCGACGGAGACCGGACGGCGAACCGCAGATACAGCACGGGCAGGACGAGCAGGTTCAGCAGCGCCGTCGTAATCAGGCCACCAAGGATGACCAGGGCGAGCGGACTCGCGATCTCGAGGCCGGACCCGCCGCCGTAGATCACCATGGGAACCAGTGCCAGCCCCGCCGCCAGGATGCCCGTCACGGCCGGGATGAGCTGCTGCCGTGACCCGAGTTCGACCAGATCGGCACCCGGCGCGTGGCCCTCGTCCTCCAGTTGCTGGTACCGCTTGATCTGCAGGATGCCGCCCCGAACGGCCATGGCCAGCACGGTGAGCAGCCCCAGCAGCGCGACCACCGAGACGGCCGCCCGGTCGACGGCCGCCAGCAGCAGCCCGCCGGCCAGTGCCGTCGGCAGGAGCAGGAAGTACAGCGACGCCACCCGCCAGCTCCCGAAGCCGGCCTGTAGCAGGAAGAAGATCAGGATCACGGCGCCGATCACGAAGGTCCACACCCGGAAGTCGGAACTCGCCTTCGCCTGGGCCTCGCCGAGCACCTCAAGGTGGTGCTCGCGGGGGAAGGTCACCTGGCGGAGGCGGTCCTTGACCTCGCCGGTGACGGCGCCCAGACCACGCCCGCGCACGTTCGCGACGACGTCCATGCTGCGGGACACCTGGTCGTGCGTGATGACCTCCGGCTTCGCCGCGACTCTGACGTCGGCGACGTCGGCCAGGCGCACCTGGGTCGGGCCGCCGCCCGGGCCGCCGACCGGCGCATCGATCAGCAGGTTCTGGACGGTGGACAGGTTCTGGCGCACCGCGGGGACGCCCCACACGACGACCTCGAACACCTTCTGGTCGTCGAAGAGGTTGCCCGCGATCGTGGACGAGATGAGGGTGGCGGCGGCCCGGCGCACATCGCCCGGCTTGAGGCCGTACTTCGCGGCCTTGGCGACGGATACCTCGATCTCCACCGTGGGGGCGACCTGTGCGGTCCGCACCCGTGGTTCGGCGACGCCGTCGATGGCGGAGATGATGCCGAGCACCTCCTGGGCCTTTTCGTTGAGCACCGCGTAGTCGTTGCCGTAGATGCGCACGACGAGGTCCTCCGCCGCACCGCGGGTCACCACCTCCCGGATCCGCTTGTCCGAGTACGTGATCACGTCGCTCTGCACCCCGGGATAGCCATCCACCACCCGCTGGACAGCGGCCAGGGTCCTGCCGTAGTCGGCCGCCGGGTCGACGCTGAGCCACACCTCGCCCGAGTTCATGTTGACGACCTGGTCCGACGCCAGTGCCCGCCCGGTGTGCGCGCCGACGTTGCGTACTCCGCGGACGGCCCGCAGCTCGGCACTGAGCGCGCTCGTGATCCGGTTCATCTCCGGTCGGGACGCGCCGGGCGGCGCCTCCCAGGTGATCAGCAGGTCCCGCTCCTGAAGTGTCGGGGACAGCGGCCGCGAACCGAGGAACGGCAGGGCGACCAGGCCCGCCACCACGAGGAGACCGACCAGGGCATAGGACCAGACTGGCCTCCGGAGCAGCCGGGGCAGCAGCGTGCCGTACGCCCGCTCCAATGCTCGGGCGAGCGGCGACGGGCCGAGCTGCAGCGAGGACCGGGAGAGCAGGAGTGTGGCCAGCACGGGGGCGACCGTCAGCGCGACCACCAGTGAGACCACCGTGGCGGCCAGGAAGCCCTGTGCGACCGGGGTGAGGAACGCGCCGCGGACCCCGTCGAGGATGAAGACGGGCACGACCGAGACCGCGGTGATGAGGGCGGCGACGAAGAGCGGGCCGCGTACCTCGAGGAAGGCCGCCCGGATGGTGTCGGAGACGAGCTCTTCGGAGCCATCCTCGCGGCGTTGCCGCAGCCGTTGCCTGATGTTGTCGACGGCGACCACGGCATCATCCACGACGATGGCGAGGGCCATCACCAGCCCCGCCAGGGACATCATGTTGAGGGGCACGCCGAACCAGGACAGCACGAGCACCGTCACCGCCACGGAGGACGCGATGGTCAACAGGCTGACCAGCGCGGCGCGCCAGTTGAACAGGAAGGCGCCGAGCACCAGCAGCAGGAGGATGGCGCCGAGGATCAGCGTCGTGGTCAGGTTGTCGACCATCTTCTCGATGAAGGTGGCCGGCCGGTACACCGTCGTGTCGATCTCGACGGTCGGCATGGCGGGTCGCAGCTCGTCGAGTGCGGCCTCCACGTCCCGGGTCACGTCCGCGACCTTGGCGCCCGGGAACCTCTCCACCACGAGCATGAGGCTCGGCGTGTCCTTGACGACCGCGTCGCCGATGAGGAGCTGGTGGCCCTCGACGATCTGGGTGACATCACCCAGCAGCACCCCGCGGTCCTCGGCGCCCTGAACGGTGACCTTGCCGAGATCCGCCGCGGTCTTGATCGGCTGGTTGTGCTGGATCTCGATCCGCTGGTTGGCGGTGTCGATGAAGCCGCCCAGCCCGGGCGTCGAAGCCTCCACAAAGGTCAGCGGCGAGACCCACAGCGCGTTCGCCGACGTGCGCAGCACCTGGTCCAGCGTGACGCCGTGCTGCATCAGCTTGGCGGGATCGACCTGCACCTGCAGTTGGCGGTCACGGAACCCCCAGATGGCCACGTTGGCCACGCCGGGGACGCTCAGCAGGCGGGGCACGATCGTCCAGCGCGACAGGAGCGACATGTCGATCAGTGAGCGGTCCTGGGACGACAGACCGACCATCATCAGCCGGCTGGTCGACGAGAGGGGCTGTACCACCAGGGGTGGCCTCGATGACGCGGCCGGCAGCATGGCGACCATGGTGAGCCGCTCCTGCACGACCTGCCTGGCCCGGATCGGGTCCGTGCCGGGCTTGAACGTCATCTCCATCGACGACAGTCCCGGTAGCGTCCGGGACTCGAGTTTCGCCAGCCACGGGATCCCGTTGAAGAACTCGTTCTCCATCGGGTTGGTGATCAGATTCTCCACCTCTTCGGCGGAGAGCCCGAGTGCCTCGACCTGCACATCCACCCGCACCGGCCCGAACTCTGGCAGGGCCTCGACCGAGGTGTTGCGAAGCTGAACGAAGCCGACGGCCATCAGGGCGACGGCGATGGCGAGCACCAGCCGTTGATATTTGACGCTTGACCCGACGATCCACCGCATCATGGCCCGGGACCTCTCAGTTGGAGATTCGTCAGTTGCCGACCAGGGCCAAAGAATCACGCCGGTCCCTCACGCTCCGCTCACACTGGGCTCACAAGCTGCCGACCCGTGGAGGTGCTGGCTTCCTGCGCTCGCTACGGATCCTCGGCGGACCGTGCTCGGGCCCGGCTTCGAGGAGACCGTCCGGCAGCGGGTGCTGGGGGAGCCGGCGCTCGGCGACGGCCCGCTCCCGCGACCTGCTCGTCGCGCGGCCCCGGCCTGGACGCGCGGATGACCTTCGCGCTGCACGCCGTCGCCTTCCCGGGTGGTCTACGCCGGCTACCTGCACGCCCGGGCCACCCCGAGCATCAAGCGGAACGTGGCCACGTGGATCGCCATCCTGGGCTTCCTGACCATGCTGATGAACCTGTTCGGGGTCAACTTCTTCTTCACCGGCCTGCACTCGTACGCCGGCGTCAACTGACCGACCAACGCCGACCGCCGGGAGCCTGACGGCTCCCGGCGGTCGGGTCGTTTCCGGGGATCAGGAGATGGTCACCGGAGCGGTGTCGTTGGCCGGGTCGTCGTCGACCCGGGGGTAGCCGTAGGGGATCCGGACCTCGCCGGGCGCGCCCAGCGGCCCGTCGACCCGCAGGTCGAAGCCGACCAGGAAGGTCTCCCCGGACGCGAAGATGCCCCCCAGCTTGGGGCAGTACCAGGTGACCGGGGTGGCCGGGTCGGGTTCCTCCTCCTCGCTGCCGCTGGGCCAGCACTGCCGGGGCGCCTGGGTCACGACGGTCCCGGCCGGCGGGGTGAAGACCAGGCGGGCGGCGCCGTCGCCGGAGATGGTGCCGTCCGGCACCCCGGGACCGTCGTTGCGCAGACCCACCTCGACGTGGACGGTGTCGCCGATCGACCCGGTGGCGGTCGCGCCGAGGGCGACGACGTCGAACGCGCCGTGAATGGCTCGCAGGTAGTACTGCCCGGACGGGTACTGGTGCTCGGGGCCGAGCACGTCGACCGGCTCGCCCACCTGACGCAGCCGCAGCGAGCGGTCGGCGTCGCGCCGGGTGAGCGGCACGTCCTCGGGCAGCGGTCCGGCGGTGTCGGCGGGCGCCACCGACTGGGTGATCCGTTTGTCGCCGAGCGCGGCGGTCCCGACCGTGGTGGCGAAGCCGCCGGGGACCTCGTACCGGGCGCCCGGGATCAGCTCGCCGCCGACGGTGCAGACCACGATCGTGCTCAGCTGATCGCCGGAGCCGTACCGGCAGTTGCGGTAGGCGGCGGGCTCCAGCCCGACCGGGAAGCGGAGGGTGATCCGGAGGTCGTCCGCCGGCCGGTCGCCGGCGCTGATCAGCGCCACCGGCATGGCGAGCTGGTCGCCGGTCTTCGCGCCGCTGACGTACTCGTCGACCAGGTCGATCGTGTCCGGTCCGGCGTGCACGGTGACCGTGGCCTGCTGGGCCCAGCCGTCGACGCCGTCGGCCAACGCGGTGTAACCGATCGTCCCGGTGGCGCCGTCGGCCGCGCCGGCGACCGCCCGGAGCACGATGGGCAGGGTGCCGTTCAGGGTGCCGAACTCGTCCGGAGTGGCGGTCGGCGGCATCGGGCAGGTGGCGGAGGCGGCGTCGGTGACGCACCAGTCCGGGAAGGTGGCGCTGGCCACCCCGGTGAGGCCGCTCAGGTCGAAGGTCACCCGGGGGTTGGTCGCCCCGCCGCTGCTCAGGGCGAGGGCGGCGGTCCGGGCGGGGGCGCCGGCCGCGCCGACGGTGGTGTCACCGAGCCAGCCGCTGACCCAGCCGGGATCGGTCTCCGCCGCCGCCGGGCTCGCCACCGCGCCGGTCATGGTCGCCGCCGCGAGCGCCGCCGCGCCGACGCGGAACGCGCGGGAAACGCGTACAGATGTCATCGAACTCCCTTGAGGATGGTGGACCGGGCGGGCCCTCCAGCCCGATCGGCGCGCCGATCGTAAGGGGAGCCGGTGACAGATGAGGTCCCGGTCGCCGGGCGACGTCGGCTCAGCACGCCGTCGACGCGCAGGGTCACCTGGTACGCGACCTCCGGCAGATCGGCGAGTTCGAGGCGGTCGGCCCGCAGGGCGAACTGGGCGTGCAGCTCCCGGGCGACCGCGTCCCGGATCTCCACCAGCAGCGGGGAGAGGCCGTCCGGGTCGCCTTCCAGGTACGCGTCAGTCATGTGCGTATCGTCCCGCCACCGAGCCGGACGTGTCATCCCACCTACGCACTTCGTAGGAGTACACTTCTAAGAACTGTAGTCCTATGAATTGCGGTGAGCCGTGAGCCTGTTGGCGAAGCCCGACCGGATCTTCGACCGCGACGTCGAGTGGGCCGAGCTGGCCCGCTTCGCCGCCGACGAGCGTCCCGGCGCGACCCTCGGCGTCGTCAGCGGTCGCCGTCGGCAGGGCAAGACCCTGTTGCTCTATGAGCTTGCCCAGGCCAGCGGGGGGTTCTATTTTGGCGCCACGGAGGCCACCTCGACGGAATCGCTCCGCCGGCTGGGTGAGGTGCTCGGCGCGTACGCGGGGTCGCCGGGCCCGCTACAGCTGGCCGACTGGAGCGCCGCGATCGACGCCCTGCTCGCCCTGGGGCGGACGCGGCCCGTGACCGTGGTCATCGACGAGTTCCCGTACCTGGTCCGGGCTGCCCGGGACCTGCCGTCGATCATCCAGCACGCGCTCACGCCCGGGCGACCGGAACGAGCGGAGTCGCGGACCCGCCTGCTGCTCTGCGGATCGGCCCTGTCGTTCATGGGCGGGCTGCTCGCCGGTTCCGCCCCACTGCGCGGCCGGGCCGGCCTGGAGCTACCGGTGCAGCCGCTGGACTACCGGGCCGCGTCGGCGTTCTGGGAGATCGATGATCCCTTGTTGGCGGTCAAGGTGTTCTCCATCGTCGGTGGCACGCCGGCCTACCGGCGCGAGTACGTCCAGGACGACGCCCCGACCGGGGCGGGCGACTTCGACGCGTGGGTCGTCCGGGCGGTGCTCAACCCCGCACGGCCGCTCTTCCGGGAGGCGCGCTACCTGCTCGCGGAGGACCCCGACCTGCGAGACGCCGCGCTCTACCACTCCGTCCTGGCGGCCGTCGCCGAGGGCAACGCCAGCCGGGGTGGGATTGCCGGTTACATCGGGCGGAAGGCGACCGATCTGCAACATCCGCTCACCGTGCTGGAGGATGCCGGCCTGCTGCTGCGGGAGCCGGACCCCCTTCGCGGCGGACGCAGCAGCTACCGGATCACCGAACCGCTCATCACCTTCTACCAGGCCGTCATGCGACCCGCCTGGACGGCGCTGGAGCAGCGCCGGGGCGCGGACGTCTGGCACAGGTCGCAGCGCCGGTACGCCAGCGCGGTGCTCGGCCCCCGCTTCGAGGAGATCGTCCGGCAGTGGTCCCTGCGGTTCGCCGACCCCGACGTCTTCGGTGGCCTGATCGCGGAGGCCAGCGCCGGCACCCTGACGGATCCGGCCAGCCGGACCAGTCATGAGCTCGATCTCGTGGCACTGGGCGAGCCGCCACTTGGCGACGGACCCCGTCCGCTGCTCGCCATCGGCGAGGTGAAGTGGGGGCGCCGACTCGGCCTGCCGGACCTGGACCGGCTGACGCGGGTGCGCGAGCTGCTGCTCCGCCGCCCGGGGATCGACGCCGCCGGTGTCCGGCTACTGCTGGCGAGCGCGGAAGGCTTCACGCGCGACCTGACTGCGGCGGCGGCGGATCGCGCCGAGATCGTTCTCGTCGATGCCGCACGGCTGTACTCGTACTGACCACGTCGGCCGATCGACGCCGCCGGGGCGGGCGACAGCGCGTCGCCGGCCCCGGTCGGAGGTCCGTCCCGTCAGGGCAGCTGCCCGGCGCGGTCCACCACGGCGACCGTCAGCACCGCCGTCGAGTTGATGGTCTCTCCAGCCTTCAGCCCGTACGCGTCGCGGGTCAGCACCAGGTGCTCACCGAGGTACGCGTAGGTCTTCCGGTCGAAGATCAGCTCGGACCGGGTGCCCTGCACCTCGTCCCGGGCCAGGGCGACACCCGCGCGCCCGGCCCGGTCGGTGACGTCGCCGACCACCCGCACCCCGGGAATCCGGGCGACCGCCTCGAAGACCGCCGCCAGCGATGCCGGGGACAGGTACGCCTCCCGGATCAGGTCGCCCGCCGCGCTGAAGGCCTCCTGGTCCCGGGGGTTCTTCGTCCCGTCAGCCTGGCGGTAGAGGTACGCCAGCATGCCGGCGGCATCGCTGGGCAGGTCGGCGTGGTAGCCCGGGAGGGGGGTGCAGGCGACCTCCTCGGTCTTGCCGTGCTTGGACTGGGTGCTCAGTCCGTCGTGGCAGCCGGGCAGGACCATGCCGTCCGGTCCGCCGGGCCCGGGGCGGCCCTGCTCCCGCAGCAGCCCGTCCCGGGTGCCGTCGGCGGAGAGCCAGATCCGTCGCTGGGCCGCACTGATCGTCGCCCGTTCCGAGCTGCCTTCGTGCACGCTGATGCTGGCGGTCAGCGACTCCACGTAGATGAACTGGTCGCCGCGGACGGGCACGGTGGGTTGACGCCGGGCCTGCTCGGCCGCG
Source organism: Micromonospora sp. NBC_00898 (assembly GCF_045207895.1). Taxonomy (NCBI): domain Bacteria; kingdom Bacillati; phylum Actinomycetota; class Actinomycetes; order Micromonosporales; family Micromonosporaceae; genus Micromonospora; species Micromonospora sp. NBC_00898. The sequence goes on along the minus strand of NZ_CP108775.1, from coordinate 5,627,469 downwards.
CCGGCGAGGACGCGTTCGGCGGCGGACGCGGTGGACACCGGGGCGTGGTCGGGGAAGGACACCACCTGGGTGGCCAGGACGCCGACGGTCAGCGCCGCGGCCAGGCCGCCGGCTGCCGCCAGCCGCCAGCCGAACCGGGGTGCCGCGATTCGGGGGCCGCGGCGGGCGGGGCGGGTGGCCTCGGTGAGTACCCGGTGCCGGAGCCGTCCCGGCGGGGTCGCGGTCTGCGGGTCCAGGGTGCGGCCCAGCTCGTCCAGCATCTTCAGGTCGTTCATCGGTCCACCTCGGTGATGTCGGTCGGGTTGGTGTCGCCGAGCGCGGCGCGCAGCTTGCGGCGGGCGCGATGCAGTCGGGAGCGCACCGTGCCGATCTTGATCTGGAGCGTGTCGGCGACCTCCTCGTAGCTGAGGTCGCCCCACGCGACGAGCAGCAGCACGTCCCGGTCACCGGGCGAGAGTCGGCGCAGCGCCTCGGCCAGCGGGCCGCGGGTCGCCCGGGCGGTGACCGAGGCGGCGACCCGGTCCGCGAAGCCCTCGGCGACGTCGCTGTCGGCGGCCCGGCCGAGGACCCGCCACCGGGCCTCCTCGGACCGGCGGCGCCGGGCGATCTCCCTGGTCAGGATGCCGAAGAACCACGGGCGGGCGTCGATGCGCGTCAGGTCGTAGGAACTGCGTCGGCGGAACGCGGCGAGGAAGGTGTCGGCGACGACATCCTCGGCGAGTTCCGGGCCGACCCGTCGGTAGGCATACCGGTAGAGCTGCGCGGCGTACCGGTCGTAGAGAACGCCGAACTCCTCCGCGTCGGAGTGGGACGCGGCGATGGCCGTGGCGTCACTGACGTCGCGGCCCGATGCCACCGTCACCACGCTGGTGCGGTCTGCTGGGGCTGACTCACGAGGGACCTCCCGTCCACGAGCGATCTGACACCCTGTCTCTCCCGTGGCGGGGTTCCGGGTTCACGCCGGGCCGGGACGGGGTCAGCCGCCGAACCAGCCGGGCATGTCGAGGCGGAAGAAGTTCGCCGAGGCGACCACGTGCAGGTCGTCCTCCAGGGCGGCGACCCGGTCGGGGCCGAGCGTCGCCGCCCAGCGGTCGCGCAGCTCGTCGAAGACGACCGCGGAGCGGCGCAGCCCGTCCAGGCCGTGCTCGGTCATCCGGACCAGCTTGCGCCGGGCGTCGGCGGGGTCGTCGGCACGGTCCAGGTAGCCGAGGGCGACCAGCCGGTCCACGGTCTTGCCGGCCGCCTGCTTGCTGACGCCGAGCCGCTGGCCCAGCTCGGAGGCGGTGGTGCCGTCGACGCCGACGGCTTGGAGGACGAAGCCGTGCAGCGGCCGGAGGTCGGGGTGGCCCTGCCGGGCCAGCTCGGCGTGCAGGTCGTCGATCAGCGTCCGGAAGCCGGCGAGCAGCAGCAGCGGCAGTACGAAGCCGGGGCGGTCAGGTGTTGTCATGTTCGACAACCTCGTTTACCATTTCGTCAACCACGTTGACTATCGTACCCGAGAGAGGTCGGCATGTCCCGACAGGTCTTCACCGCCCACACCCCCGACACCGCGCCCGCCGCCGCCCGGCCGACCCTCGAAGCGGTACGGAAGAAGCTCGGCTACCTGCCAGCCGCGGTCGGCCTGATGGCCGAGTCCCCGCAGTTGGTCAAGGGCTTCCTCACCGCCAACGCCGTCTTCGAGGCCGGCAGCCTGGCCCCGGTGGAACGGGAGGTCCTCGTCTTCACCGTCGCCACCCGCAACGAGTGCCACCTCTGCGTCGCCATGCACACCCCCACCCTTGAAGGGCACGGCGGCACGCCGGAACTGGTCGAGGCGCTGCGGGCCGGCACCGAACTGCCCGACGCGCGGCTGGAGGCGCTGCGCCGGTTCACCCTGGCCGTCCTCGACCACCGGGGCGCCGTCCCGGACGCGGACCTCGCCGCCTTCCTCGCCGCCGGCTGGCAGCCCCGGCACGCCCTCGACGTGGTGCTCGGCGTCGGGACGTACACCATCTCGACCTTCGCGAACCGGCTCACCGACGCGCCGCTCGACCCGTCCCTGGCCGCGTACGCCTGGCAGCCGGCCGCCTGAGCCGGCTCAGCCGCGCAGGAACGGCAGCACCAGCGCGGACAGCTCCGCCGGCCGCTCCTCGAACAGCCAGTGGCCGCAGTCCTCCACCACCTCGCCGGTGACCGTGTCGGCGTACCCGCGGACCTGCGTGGCCACCTGCTCGCCGAGACTGGCCCGGGCGCCCACGGCGAGGACCGGCATCGGCAGCTTCGTCGACCGGTACGCGCCGTTGTCCGCCACGTCCTGCCCGAACGCCCGGAACCAGTCGAAGCTGGCCCGCAGGTGGTCCGGGTCGCGCAGGTGCCGGGCGTACTCCTCGACGTCGTCCGGGCCCATGCTGCCCTTCTTCACCATGATCGAATCGGTGAAGCGGTCCACCCAGAGCGTCTCCCGGCCGGTGATCAACTGCTCCGGCAGGCCGTTGCCGACGTTGAAGAAGCCGAAGTTCCAGACCGCCGGGCCGGCGGACGTCAGGGCCGGGATCGCGTAGATGCTCTCGTCCGGGATCGGCGCCTCGGTGAGCACCAGCCGGGACACCGCGTCGGGATGGGCGGCGGCGTACGCGTACGCGACCATGGTGCCCAGGTCGTGGCCGACCAGCCGGAGGTCGCCGGTCAGGCCGAGCCCGGTGAGCAGGCCGTGCAGGTCGGCGGCGATCGTCTTCTTTTCGTAGCCGCCGGCCGGGGCGTCGCTGTCGCCGAAGCCGCGCAGGTCCGGCGCGACCACCTCGAACGAGCGCCCCAGCTCGGGCAGCAGGTGCCGCCACATGTGCCAGCACTGCGGATAGCCGTGCAGCAGCACCAGCGGGGGACCGTCGCCGCCGCGCAGGTAGTTCATGTTGATCTCGCCGACCCGTGTCCGCTGCTCGGTGAACCCCGCTGGAACCCGTCCCCCGCCCATCGCCGCCCCCGTCCCACGCCGGACGGCCCGGTTACCCGGTCGTTCGCCGCCCATGCCCGGCAGAGGTGTCAGCAGGGCCCCCTCCTCTACCGGAGGCGTCAAGAAGGGGCCTCTGCGTACATCACAGCACCCGGCTTGGGCGGTGGGGTGGGTGGTGCGGGAGACTGACGGCATGGCGGCTCGTGGCTTCCCGTACACCGATCTCAAGGACTTCCTCGCCGCGCTGGAGCGCGCGGGCGAGCTGCGGCGGGTGAGCGTCCCGGTCGACCCCACCCTGGAGATCAGCGAGGTGGTCACCCGGACCGTCCGGGCCGGTGGCCCGGCGCTGCTCTTCGAACGCCCCACCCGGGGCGAGATGCCGGTCGCGATCAACCTCTTCGGCACCGAGAAGCGGATGGCGATGGCGCTCGGTGTCGACTCGCTGGATGAGATCGGCGAGCGGATCGGCGCGCTGATCAAGCCGGAGCTGCCGGTCGGCTGGTCCGGCATCCGCGAGGGCCTGGGCAAGGTCATGCAGCTCAAGTCGGTGCCGCCGCGCAAGGTGAAGACCGCCCCCTGCCAGGAGGTGGTCTACTCCGGCGACGACGTCGACCTGAACCGGCTGCCCGGCCTGCAGGTCTGGCCCGACGACGGCGGGATCTTCCACAACTACGGGCTGACCCACACCAAGCACCCGGAGACCGGCAAGCGCAACCTCGGCCTGTACCGTCTCCAGCAGCACGGCCGGAACACCCTCGGCATGCACTGGCAGATCCACAAGGACTCCACCGCCCACCACGCCGTCGCCGAGCGGCTCGGCCAGCGCCTGCCCGTCGCGGTCGCGATCGGCTGCGACCCGGTGGTCTCGTACGCCGCCTCCGCGCCGCTCCCCAGCGACATCGACGAATACCTGTTCGCCGGCTTCCTGCGCGGCGAGCGGGTCGAGATGGTCGACTGCCTCACCGTCCCGTTGCAGGTGCCGGCGCACGCCCAGATCGTGCTCGAGGGCTACCTGGAGCCCGGCGAGCGGCTGCCCGAGGGCCCGTTCGGCGACCACACCGGCTTCTACACCCCGGTCGAGCCGTTCCCGGTGCTGCACATCGAGACGATGACCATGCAGCGGAACCCGGTCTACCACTCGATCGTCACCTCCAAGCCGCCGCAGGAGGACCACGGCCTCGGCAAGGCCACCGAGCGGATCTTCCAGCCGCTGCTCAAGCTGCTGATCCCAGACATCGTCGACTACGACCTGCCGGCCGCCGGGGTCTTCCACAACTGCGCGATCGTGTCGATCCGCAAGCGCTACCCGAAGCACGCGCAGAAGGTGATGAACGCGATCTGGGGCGCGCACCTGATGTCGCTGACCAAGCTGATCGTGATCGTCGACTCCGACTGCGACGTGCACGACTACAACGAGGTCGCCTTCCGCGCCTTCGGCAACGTCGACTACGCCCGCGACCTGCTGCTCACCGAAGGGCCGGTCGACCACCTCGACCACGCGTCGTACCAGCAGTTCTGGGGGGGCAAGGTGGGCGTCGACGCGACCCGCAAGCTGCCCACCGAGGGCTACACCCGGGGCTGGCCGGAGGAGATGTCCATGTCGCCCGAGGTGGTCTCGCTGGTCGACAAGCGCTGGAAGGAGTACGGGATCTGATGGCGGTCCTCGACGCACCGGCCGAGAAGTCGGGCCGGGTGAAGTCCTTCCTGAAGCTCGTCGCGATCGAACACTCGGTGTTCGCGCTGCCCTTCGCGTACCTGTCGGCGCTGACCGCGATGCAGGTGGCCGGCGGGCGGGTGCGCTGGCTCGACCTGCTGCTGATCACCGTGGCGATGGTCGGGGCGCGGACGTTCGCGATGGCCGCCAACCGGATCCTCGACCGGCGGATCGACGCGCGGAACCCGCGTACCGCCGGGCGGGAACTGGTCACCGGGGCGGTCAGCGTGCGGACGGCCTGGACCGGCGCGGCCGTGGCGCTGGTGGTCTTCCTCGCCGCCGCCGCCCTGCTCAACCCGCTCTGCCTGGTGCTCGCCCCGCTCGCGGTGGTCCCGCTGGTCGTCTACCCGTACGGCAAGCGGTTCACCAACTGGCCGCACGCCATCCTGGCGATCGCCCAGGCCGTCGGCCCGGTTGGCGCCTGGCTCGCCGTCACCGGCACCCTGGACGGCTCCTGGCCGGCCTGGCTGCTCGGCGCGGCCGTCGGCCTGTGGATCGGCGGGTTCGACCTGATCTACGCCTGCCAGGACGCCGACGTCGACCGGCGGATCGGCGTGCACAGCGTCCCCGCCCGGTACGGCCTGCGCTTCGCGCTGCACGCCTCCACCGTCGCGCACGTGATCACCTTCGCGCTCTTCATCTGGTTCGGCGCGCTGGTCGGCTTCGGCTGGCTCTGGTGGATCGGGCTGGCGTTCACCGCGGTCGCCTTCGGCTACCAGCACCTGGTGGTCAGCCCCACCGACCTGAGCAAGGTCAACCGGGCCTTCTTCACCGCCAACGGCTTCGTCGGCATCGCGTTGTTCGTCTTCGCCCTGCTCGACCTGGTGGTCCGCCTCGGCCTGCGCCCCTGAGCGGCGCGGTCAGGACCCGGGGGCGACCGGGTAGCGGCCGCTCTCCAACGTCCAGTCCACCGTGCCGCGCACGGCGTGGGTTACCCCGTCGAGGTGGGCGGTGACGGCCTCGTCCAGCGCCGGACCGAACGACGGCACCGCGGCGCGTAGCGCCACGAACCGGGCCATCCCCGCCCGCCAGCGCTCGGCCACCAGCTCCACGGCGGTCTCCACCGGCACCCCGTGCTCGGTCGCCACCGCGAGCACCAGGTTGTGGCCACCGGCGCTGACCCGGTCCTGCTCCAGCGACGCCAGGTCGTTGAACCAGGAGAGCAGGTCGTTGCCGAGGTCGGCGATCCGGCGCAGCGTCGGATGGTGGTAGACCGCGTCGGGCAGCGGCCGGCCGGTCGCGAACTCGATCAGCGGGTACGACACGTACGCCGCCGAGGTCGCCCGGCGCAGCTCCACGTACTCCGCGACGCCGGGGGCCCGGCCGGCGGCCTTCGCGACCGCCTCCCGCCAGGCGCCGTCCAGGTGGTGGCTAACCGCGTCGGTGAATCGCAGCCGCCACCGGGCCGGCATCCGCCGTCGCGGCTCCCGCCACGCCTGCACGAGCAGCCGCCGCAACGGCCCCGAGAAGCCGGGATGACGGACCCGGGGGCCCTCGCGCAGCAGGGCGAGCGTTCCGTCGCGCAGCGCGCGGATCTGCGGCGGCGACAGCCGGTCCGGCCGGTCACAGGCGTCGTCGACCAGGAAGAACCAGGTGAACAGGGCGGTCAGCACGCGCAGGTCCGCCTCGGCGGCGTCCGGGTAGAGCCGCCCGGCGTACCGGGCGAAGCCCGCCCGGCGCAGCCGGTCCAGGGCGGCCGCGTCCGATGGCAGGTCCAGCCGGACGAGCTGGTCGAGCAGCCACTGCTGGGTCCGGTCGGCGTACGGGGAGAGTCGGGGCACGAGCGGGCAACCGGACCGCAGCGACCAGAGCACCGCCTCCGTCATCCCGATCCCTCCCGTGGCCGTGGATCGTCGCCGGAAGCATGGCAGGTCGCCGGGACGACTGTGGACCCGGCGGGACAACGGTGGTGGTCCCGGGACAAGGGGGACGCTCCGGACCGTACGGCGGGGGGTGCCCGCCCGTCCCCTTTGCCGACCAGGCAGGCTTGTCCTATGCGCGAACCATGGGTGGTCGGCGTCTCCGGGGCCTCCGGCACACCGTACGCGGCAGCCGTCGTGCGGGGCCTGCTCGACGCCGGCGAGGCGGTGGACCTGATCGTCTCCCGGGCGGCCCGACTGACCATTCTCGACGAGACCGGGCGCCCCTTCCGGGACGGGCACTGGGCCGATGACCTGGCCGCCTGGCTGGGCCGCGAGCTGACCGGCGCGAACGTGCGGCACTGGCCGGCCGGCGACCTGGCCGCCGGCCCGAGCAGCGGCTCCTACCGGGTACGCGGCATGGCCGTGGTGCCGGCGAGCACGGCGGCCTGCGCGGGCATCGCGATCGGACTCTCCAAGGACCTGTTGCAGCGGGCGGCCGAGGTCAACCTGAAGGAGCGGCGGCCGCTGGTGGTGGTGCCGCGGGAAACCCCGGTGACCCGCAGCCACCTGGAGCATCTCATCGCGCTGCACGACGCCGGTGCGGTCGTGCTGCCGGCCAGCCCGGGGTTCTACGGCGCGGGCGCGTCCGCCTCGGGACAGCAGTTGGTCGACTTCGTGGCCGGCAAGGTGCTGGACGCCCTCGGCGTACCGCACACGCTGTTCCGTCGCTGGTCCGGCGAGCTGGCCGCGGCCCAACGGGACGCGGACCGGACCTGACAGGCCGGTCCGCGTGCCGATCCGTACTCAGTACATGCCAGCGTTGGCCGGTCCGGGGCCGGTCGAGGCGGTCGGACCCATGTTCCGTGCCTTGCCCATGTCCTCCGCCTCGTCCAGCATGCCCTCCCCCTCAAGCAGGGCCCGCACCTCGGATTCCCGAAACCGGCGATGCCCGCCTGGAGTCCGGATGCTGCCTATCCGGCCGGCCGCCGCCCATCTCGTCACAGTCTTCGGGTCAACCCGAAACAGCGCGGCGACCTCACCCGGTGTCAGCAGGCGATCTCCAGTGTCCACAGCCCCCTCCTCGCGTCGACGAAGCCCCCGGCTGAACACACTGCCCCCGGCTGGTGCGAGCCCAGAGCCGTCATGAGGGACGTATGGCAATTACAGCACCAGCGACCTGGCCTGTCCGCCAAACGCGAAAAACGCACGGCTTGAGAAGTTAGTAAATGGTACCGGCGAAGAACTCCCATGACCATCAGTTTGTGAATGGGTACGTGACGTCACGTTCAACTGATGTCGAGCGTCGGGCGTTACGCTCGAACGGATAGGGTCACTCTCCGTGGACGCGATCGACCTGAGTCTCGTGGAACTGCTGCGTGGCAACGCCCGCCTGTCGTACGCCGAGCTGGCCCGCCAGGTGGGCCTCTCCGCCCCGGCGGTGCACGAACGGGTCGGCAAGCTGGAGTCCAGCGGGGTCATCCGGGCGTACCGGGCCGAGGTGGAGCCGGAGGCGATCGGGCTCGGCGTGACCGCGCTGATCGGCATCGTCGAGGACTCCGGCGGGGACACCGACGACGTGCTGGAGGTGTTCCGGCAGATGCCGGAGATCGAGTCCTGCTACTTCATGGCCGGCGTCGAGTCGTTCCTGCTCAAGGCGCGGGTGGGCACGATCGCCGAGCTGGAGCAGCTGATCGTCCGGCTGAACCGCACCCCGGGCGTGGCCTCCACCCGCACCGGGATCGCCCTGTCGACCAAGTGGGAGAACCGCCCCCAACCCATCGAACTCCCCGCCGCCTGACCCGTCCTCGCCCACCAGGCCCGGCCGTGGCCGGGAGTGTCAGGTCGGCATCCTTTGGAGCTGATGTCGTCAACGAATCACCGGTCAGCGTCGGCCCGCCCGCGCACCGACCGGCCCGCCCGCGCACCGACCGGCCCGCCCGCGCACCGACCGGCCCGCCCGCGCACCGACCGGCCCGCCCGCGCACCGACCGGCCCGCCCGCGCACCGACCGCTCGTGCCCGGCTGATTCGTTAACGACATCAGCTCCATAGCGCACGAACGACAGGTCCGCCGCCCGCAGCCCGCACCGACCCGTGCCCGGCCGATACGTCACGACATCACCCCATAGGGCGAAACCAACAGGTGCGCCTCCGCCGTCCGGCCGCACGCCGCACCTCGCCCCGCCCCGCCCCCACGCCGGGCTTCCCCACCGGGCGACGTCCGCGATTGGCGGGCTGCTGGCGCAGCACCTCTGGTGCCGACGGGAGTCCGGCGATACCGTGCGCCGATGACGACGCCAGCGCCCGGGACGGCCGCGGGAACCGGGACGGCCGTGGGAACCGGGACGGCCGGGGTGACCGGAGCGGCCGTGCCCGCCGGAGCGGCGGTGGTGACCGGGGCGGCAGGCGGTCTCGGCCGGGCGATCGCCGCCGCGCTGCACGCCGACGGCTGGCGGGTGCTCCTGACCGACCTGGACGCCGCCGCCGTGGCCGCCGCCGCGGCGCCGCTCGGCGGCTGGTCCCGGGCCTTGGACGTCCGCGACGAGGCGGCCTGCGCCGCGGTCGCCGCCGAGGCGGCGCAGGCGGCCCCCGGCGGGCTGGGACTCTGGGTGAACAACGCCGGCATCCTGGTCACCGGGCCGTCCTGGACGCACGACACGGCCACCCGTCGCCGGCTGGTCGAGATCAACGCCCTCGGCGCGATGAACGGCACCCTCGCCGCGCTGGAGGTCATGCGGGCCCAGCGGCGCGGGCACGTGCTCAACGTCGTCTCGCTGGCCGGGCTGATCGCCGCCCCGGGCGAGACGGTCTACGCGGCCAGCAAGCACGCCCTGCTCGCGTTCAGCCTGGGCACCCTGACCGACCTGCGGATGGCCGGGCTCCGGGGCGTACACGTGTCATGTCTGTGCCCGGACGGGATCTGGACGCCGATGCTGCACGACCGGCTCGACGACCCCGGTGCGCTGGCCTCCTTCACCGGGTCGATGCTGACGCCGGAGCGGGTGGCCGCACGGGCCGCGCGGCTGGCCCGCCGGCCGCGGCCCGTGGTCAGCCTGCCGCGCTGGCGCGGCGCCCAGGTCCGGCTCCTCGACGCGCTGCCCCGGCTGGCGCTCGCGCTGACGCCGGTGGTGCGGGCGGCCGGCCGGGCCGGGCAGCGCCGGCAGCGCCGCAGGGTCGGGCCGAACCCCAGCTGACCTCGCTTGTAACGTTGCCGGCGTGACACATCTCGACCGGTGCGACGAGGCAGGCCGGACGTGGGTGACCGAGGCGATCGCCACGGTCGAGGCCGACGCGAACCGGTCCGCCGACACCCACCTGCTGCCCTTCCCGCTGCCCCGGGAGTGGGGCATCGACCTCTACCTGAAGGACGAGTCGGTGCATCCCACCGGCTCGCTGAAGCACCGGCTCGCCCGGTCGCTCTTCCTCTACGGGCTGTGCAACGGCTGGATCGGCCCGGACACCACGGTCGTCGAGGCCTCGTCCGGCTCAACCGCCGTCTCCGAGGCGTACTTCGCCCGGATGCTGGGGGTGCCGTTCATCGCGGTCATGCCCGCCTCCACGTCGCCCGAGAAGATCGCCCAGATCGAGTTCCAGGGCGGCCGCTGCCACCTGGTCCAGGACCCGGCGAAGGTGGTGATCGAGGCGCGCTGGCTCGCCGAGGACTCCGGCGGGCACTTCATGGACCAGTTCACCTACGCCGAGCGGGCCACCGACTGGCGGGGCAACAACAACATCGCCGAGTCCATCTACGCGCAGCTCGCCCTGGAGCGGCATCCCGTGCCGGCCTGGGTGGTGGTGGGCGCCGGGACCGGTGGCACCAGCGCCACCATCGGCCGGTACGCCCGCTACCGGCGGCTGCCCACCAAGCTCTGCGTGGTCGACCCGGAGAACTCCGCCTTCTACCCGGCCTGGCAGGCCGGCGACTGGTCGGTGCGGACCGACCGTGGCTCCCGCATCGAGGGCATCGGCCGGCCGTCCGTCGAGGCATCCTTCCTGCCCTCGGTGGTGGACCGGATGGTCCAGGTACCGGACGCCGCGTCGCTGGCCGCCATGCGGGCCGGCTCGGCCCTGCTCGGCCGCCGGGTCGGCGGCTCGACCGGCACCAACCTGTGGGGCGCGTTCGGGCTGATCGCCGAGATGCTGGCCGCCGGGCGGACCGGGTCGGTGGTCACCCTCATCTGCGATGCCGGGGACCGCTACGCCGACACGTACTACGCCGACGACTGGGTGGCCCGGCAAGGACTGGACCTCACCCCGCACCTGGCCACCATCGACCGCTTCCTGACCACCGGCGGCTGGCCGGCCTGACCGGCCGACCCCGGATCAGCGGGGGTCGACCCGTTCGGCGAGACCCGGGTAGCGCACCACGAAGCCGTCCGGATCGACGGTCAGGTCCGCGGTGAAGGAGTCGCTGGCGAACCGCACCCGGGCCGGCCCGAGCGGGGTGTAGGTCTGCTCGGCGGGGACCACGACCAGGCTCGGCACCAGCACCCACGCCACGGTCACCCGGCGGGCCTGGTCGGCCGGCGCCCGGCTCAACCCGAGGCGGCGTACCGGCAGGGTGTTGAAGAGCGGCGAGCCGCCCAGGTCGATGTCGAGCGCGTCGGCCAGCCGGTCCGGGTCGTCCGTGCCCGGCAGCCCGGCCGGGGCGTGCCCGGCCGCGCGCAACGCCGCGTCCAGGTCACCCTCCTCGCCGGTCCGCACCCGCCAGCCGTCCGCGGCGCGTTCCAGCCGTACGCTCCGCGACCAGCCGGCGCCCTCGGCCTCCGCCTCCAGCCAGGCGACCGCCCAGTCCGGGCCGACGGTGAGCTGGTACCGGCAGGTGTACGGAATCGGGTCCACCGCCAGCGCGGTGCCCCTCGCGGTCAGCCCCTGACGGTCGTCGAACCCGACGTACTCGGCCCCCGCGGTGTCCGTCCTGGTCCAGAAGAGCGACTTCGGCATGGTCGGCATGAACCGGACGTTACGCGACGGCGTGGACACCGGCACGGGATGTGGAAACGCCGCCGCGGAGCGGGTGCTCCACGGCGGCGTCCCGGCGTCAGATCAGTGGGTACGCGCCGGCGGTCGCCCGCCGAAGCCCCGCCGGTCGTCCCGCGGCCGGTCGTCGCGTGGCCGGTCGTCCCGGCCCCGCGCCTCGGGACGGAACCCGCCCCGGCGGTCCGCCGAGCGGAAGTCGCCGCCCCGCTCGCCCGACCCGCGCTCACCCCGGGCGTCCCGGTCGCCGAAGCGCCGCTCGCCCTGAGCGCGGTCCTCGTAACGCCGCTCGCCGGTCGGACGGTCCTCGTAGCGGCGCTCGCCGGACGGACGGTCCTCGTAGCGCCGCTCACCCGTCGGCCGGTCGCCGTAGCGCCGCTCACCGGACGGACGGTCCTCGTAGCGCCGCTCACCCGTCGGCCGGTCGCCGTAGCGGCGCTCGCCGGACGAGCGGCTGAAGCGCTGGTCGCCCCGGTCGCCGAACCGGCGCTCACCACGGCCGTCCCGGTCGCCGAAGCGGCGCGGGCCGGACGGACGGTCGCCGTAGCGGCGGTGCTCCTGCGGCTCCTCGCGCACCGGCACCCCGCTGGGCTCGCGGGCGCCGGTCAGCTCGGCGAGGGCCGGGTCACCGACCCGGACCCGGGTCTCCTCCGGAGCGACGCCGGCCTTCTCCAGCATGGCCAGGGTGGTCCGGCGCTGCTTCGGTAGCACCAGGGTGGCCACCGCGCCCGACTCGCCGGCCCGGGCGGTACGTCCCGCCCGGTGCAGGTAGTCCTTCGGGTCCTTCGGCGGGTCGACGTGCAGCACCAGCGAGACCCCGTCGACGTGGATGCCGCGGGCCGCCACGTCGGTGGCGACCAGCACGTTCATCCGGCCCTCGCGGAACTCGGCCAGGGTCTTGGTGCGCATCCGCTGGGTCTTGCCGCCGTGCAGCCCGCCGGCGCGTACGCCGACCGCGGCGAGCTGCTCGACCAGCCGGTCCACGCCGAGCTGGGTACGCGCGAACAGCATCGTCCGGCCGGAGCGGGCCGCGATGGAGGCGGCCACCGCGAACTTGTCGTGCGGCGGGATCAGCAGCAGGTGGTGGTCCATGGTGGACACGGACGCGGTCGACGGGGCGGTCGAGTGGGTGACCGGGTCGGTCATGAACCGCTTGACCAGCGAGTCGACGTCGCCGTCCAGGGTGGCGGAGAAGAGCAGCCGCTGGCCGTCCGCCGGGGTCTTCGCCAGCAGCTCGGTGACCTCCGGCAGGAAGCCCATGTCGGCCATCTGGTCGGCCTCGTCGAGCACGGTGATCTCGATGTCGTCCAGGTTGCAGACGCCGCGGGAGACCAGGTCGCCGAGCCGGCCCGGGGTGGCAACGATGATCTCCACGCCCCGGCGGAGCGCGTCGATCTGCCGGTCGTACGGCACACCGCCGACGGCGGTCTTGAGGAAGATGCCGACGGCCTTGCCGAGCGGCATCAGCGCGTCGTTGACCTGCATGGCGAGTTCCCGGGTGGGCACCAGGACCAGGGCCCGGGGGTGCAGCGGGCGGGCCCGGTTGCGCTCGGCGAGCCGGGCGATCATCGGCAGGCCGAAGGCGAGGGTCTTGCCGGAGCCGGTCTGGCCCCGGCCGAGCACGTCGTGGCCGGCGAGGGCGTCCGGCAGGGTGGCCCGCTGGATCTCGAACGGGGTGGTGATGCCCTGACGGGCCAGCGCGGCGACGAGCTGCCGGGGCAGTCCCAGCGTGGCGAAGTCGGGGGTGTCGACGCCGGCGGGGTTCTCCTGGGCCGGGGCGTCGGGGGCGGTTGGGGACGTGCCGGGATCAGCGAAGGTGGTCAAGAAATGCCTTTCGAGCGGGGCGCATCTTCGCGATGGCCCGCTGCGGCTGAACGCCGCCGAATCGCCCGCAAGATCGCCCATGGGCGCGCGACAGGCGCGCCGGGTCAGTGATCCAGCCAAGTGTACGGCGGCGCGGCGAAGCCGCCACCGCGCCGCGAGGCCGTAGTGGGCGGGCTCACCATGCTCCCGCCGACCGGTCACCCGTGCGTCATTTGCCGGTCATCCCGCTCAGCGCGTCGTTGGCCAGGAAGACCACCAGCAGGCTGATCGCGATCAGCAGGCCCAGCGACGCGGCCAGCACGATCACCACCTTCGTGTTGCTGGACCGGGTCGCCGGGGCGTCCTCGGCCCAGCCCTGGGCCAGGATGTGCCCGGTCAGCGAGCCGGAATTCTCCAGCGGGTTGCCCTGCGGGAGCGACACAGTCGCGAAGCCGGGGCCTTCGGTGCCGCCGTAGGCCGTGCCCGCGTAGGCCGTGCCGGCCAGGCCCGGGCCGCCCTGGTGGGGGAGGTGGCCGGGCCGCCCGGCGGCGGGCAGCGCGCCGACCGGGCGGTCCGCGGCCGGCGGCGCACTGGTCGGGTACGGGTGGGCGCGGCCAGGCACCGCAGTGCGCTGGTCGGTGGGGTTGGTCGACGGTGGCCAGCTCGGCAGCGCGGGCGCCGGCACCACCGGTGGTGCGGAGACCGGCCCGCCCGCCGGGGCGGCCATGGCGGGCGGGGGCGGGAACGGCGGGGCGGGCATCGGGCCCGGCGGCGGCGGTGGCGCGGGCACCGGCGGGCCGGGCGGCGGCACCGGCGGCCCGGGAAGCGGGGGGATCGGCCCGGGCGGCGTCGGCCGGGGAGCCGGCGGTGGCGCGGGGACCGGCGGTGGGGCGGGCACCGGCGGCACCGGGGCAGGTGGCGTCGGTGCCGGCACGGGCGGCGCCGGGGAGGGTGGCGTCGGTCCCGGTACGGGCGTGGGGGCCGGCTCGGGCTCCGGCGTGGGCGGCGCCGGGGGCTGGGCGGGCTCCGGTGGCTGGGCGGGCTCGGGCGGCTCGGGGTTCACCGGCCCCGCCCGGTAGATCTTGGTGCCGCCGGCCCTGGCCGCCACCGCGGCGCCGGCGGCCCCCGCCTCGTCGGCGGAGATCCGGCGCACCCCCGGCACGGCGGCGCTGGCCCGGGCGGGTGCCGTGTCGACCGCGTCGCGTGGCTCGGGCACCGCCGGGCCCGGCGTGGAGTCCTGCGGCGCGGGTGCGGAGGCGACCCGCGCCGATCCGGAGGCGGCCGGGGCGGGCGCGGAGGCGTCCAGAGCGCGGTCCGGGGCGGCCGGGGCCGGTCCGGAGGCGACCGGCGCGGGCCGGGAGGCAGCTGGGGCGGGGGCGGCCGACCGGTCCGGGTCGGGGTCGGCGGGCCGCTCGGCGGCGGCGAAGCCGGACCACGTCGAGGGCGGCGTGACCGAGGCGCCGGGCTGACGCCGGTCCAGCGGCTCGGCCGGGCTGCCCGCCCGGTAGGTGGTGGCGGTGACCGGTGCGACGGGCCGTTCGCCGTCCGGCGGCGCGGCGGCGGCGACGCTGACCCGACCGCGGGCCATGCCGGTGCTCATGGCCGCCGGGCTCTCGTCGTCCGCCGGGTCGTCCGTCGACCGGACGGCTGCGGGATCGGCCGGCCGGTCGGTGGAGCCGGGCACGGATCCCGGATGGACCGTCCCCGCCGGAACCTCTAGCTCGCCCATGCTCGCCTCCGCGCCCACGCTCGCACCCGGACCGCGGTGGGCGGCCCGGGAGTGCCTGGATCTCACCGTGCCACATTCCGGGCCGGCAGCACAGCCGGAGTGGACGGTTGCGGTCAGCTGCTGGCGCTCGGGCTGCCCGAGGTGGCCTCCGCGGAGCTGTCGGCCGGGGCGGCGCTGCTCGTCACCGGGGCGGGCTCGGTGCTCGTCGTCGAGCTGGGCGCCGTGGACGGCGAGGTGGACGACGGGCTCGGCGACGGCGACGGCGACGGGGAGGTGCTGGGCGACGGCGAGGTCGACGGGCTGGTGGTGGGGCTGGGCTTGGTGGTCGTGGGCTTCGGCGTCGCCGTGCGGGTCGGCTTCGGGGTGGCCGTCCGGCTGGGCGTCGGGGTCGGCTTCGGCGTCGTGCTCGGCGGGGTGGTCGTCCCGGTCGGGATTGGCACCGGGACGGTCGGGCCGGGCACCGCGCCGACGACCCGGGTGGCGGCGTAGAGCCGGGTCCACCGGACGACCGAGATCTTGACGACGTCGCCCGTCCGCGGCGCCTCGACCATCTTGCCGCCGCCGATGTACATCGCGACGTGGTGGATGCTCTGCCAGCTGCTGCCCGAGGCGAAGAAGAGCAGGTCGCCCGGGAGCAGGGAGTTCGGGTCCACGGTGCGGGAGCGGGTGGCGTAGTACTGGTCCCGGGAGACCCGGGGCAGGTCGTGATAACCGGCCGACAGGTACGCGGCGAGCATCAGTCCGGAGCAGTCGAACCGGTCCGGCCCCTCCGCCGCCCAGAGGTAGTCGTCGCCGCGCTGGGCCAGGGCGTACCGCACTGCGGCCAGCGCCCGCGGGTCGGCGACCAGCCCGCTGACGCTCTGGCTGCTCACGTACGACGTGCCGATGCGCTGCTCGGCGGCGTCCTCGCGCTTCTCGATCTCGAGCAGCCGCGCGGCGTTGTCCTTGCGCAGCTTGAGCAACGTGGCTTCCTGCCGGTGCAGGTCCGCCTCGGCCTTCACGTACGCGGCGTTGCGGTCCTGGACCCGCGCCTCGGCGGCGGCGTGCGCCTCCCGGGCGATCTGCTCGGCGGCGGTGGCCCGGGCGACCTCGCCGGCGACCGCCGTGGTGGCGCCCTCGGCCTTGTCGCCGCGGGTGATCCGCTGCAGCGTGCTGAAGTCGTGCAGGTCGGCGCCGAACTCGCCGGGCGGCAGCGCGGCGGCGGCCTTGACCGCGTCCGCGGCGGCGGCCTTGGCGCTCTCCTGCGCCCGCAGGAGCGCCTCGTGCGCCCGCTGGAGCTCGGTGGCGGCGAGGGCGAGCTGAGCCTGCGCCTCGTCCCGCTGGCCCTTGACCTCGAGCAGGTCGTCGCCGAGCTGGCCGACCAGCGCGTCGGACGCGTTGATCTGCGCGATGAGCGGGCCGTCGCCCGGGCTGGCGGTCGCCGCGCCGGGTGTCGTGCCGAGAGCGCCGGGCGTGCCGACGCCGGGCAGGCCCGGGACCGAGCTGGGCAGCCGCAGGTCACCGGCGGCGACCGGCCGCTTGCCGATGTCGGGGATGGTGTCGGGCAGCGGCGGCTCGGCCCAGGCCGGGGTGGCCAGCGCGGCGGCGGCCACCGCTCCGAGCAGCGCGGACCAGAGCGCCGGACGCAGCACCGGCGAGATCACCGGACTCCCGCGTCGTTGCCGTCGGCCCTGTGCGCTGTCGACCATTCCGCTCCCCGTCCGGTCTGGCGTGTTCCGCGCTCTGTTGGGCGCGGTGATCCGGGACGGTACCAGTGGGTGTGTTCCGCCCCACCCTGTCTTACCTCACGGACGCAGGGATGTCGATGCGCGGAGGGTGACGACGAGCTGAGAGTCCGGTGAAGTACGTCGCTGGGGTTGACCGGCCCGCCGGTTCGTCGGAGCACCGACGTACGCTCGACCGGGACCGCAGGTGGAAGGGACGTGGCTTTCGATGGACGCCGGACTCAAGCGCGAGCTCGAAGCGAAGGTGTACGCGGGTGAGCGGCTGACCCGTGAGGACGGGATCGCCCTCTACGGCAGCGACGACCTCGCCTGGCTGGGCCGGCTGGCCCACCACAAGCGCACCGAGCTGAACGGCGACCGGGTGATGTTCAACGTCAACCGGCACCTCAACCTGACGAACGTCTGTTCCGCCTCGTGCGCGTACTGCTCCTTCCAGCGCAAGCCGGGCGAGAAGGACGCGTACACGATGCGCATCGACGAGGCCGTCCGCAAGGCCAAGGAGATGGAGGACGAGCAGCTCACCGAGCTGCACATCGTCAACGGCCTGCACCCGACGCTGCCCTGGCGCTACTACCCGAAGGTGCTGCGGGAGCTGAAGGCGGCGCTGCCGAACGTCAAGCTCAAGTGCTTCACCGCGACCGAGGTGCAGTGGTTCGAGAAGATCAGCGGCCTGAGCGCCGACGAGATCCTCGACGAGCTGATGGACGCCGGCCTGGAGTCGCTGACCGGTGGCGGTGCGGAGATCTTCGACTGGGAGGTCCGCCAGCACATTGTGGACCACGCCTGCCACTGGGAGGACTGGTCGCGGATCCACCGGCTGGCCCACTCGAAGGGCATGAAGACCCCGTCGACGATGCTCTACGGCCACATCGAGGAGCCCCGGCACCGGGTGGACCACGTGCTGCGGCTGCGCGAGCTGCAGGACGAGACCGGCGGCTTCGCGGTCTTCATCCCGCTGCGCTACCAGCACGACTTCGTCGACTCCGCGGACGGCAAGATCCGTAACCGGATCCAGGCGCAGACCACGATGGCCTCGCCGGCCGAGTCGCTGAAGACCTTCGCGGTCTCCCGGCTGCTCTTCGACAACGTCCCGCACCTCAAGAACTTCTGGGTGATGCACGGCCTCTCGGTCGCCCAGCTCTCGCTCAACTTCGGTGTGGACGACCTGGACGGCTCCGTCGTGGAATACAAGATCACCCACGACGCCGACTCGTACGGCACCCCGAACACGATGCACCGGGACGACCTGCTGCACCTGATCTGGGACGCCGGTTTCCAGCCGGTCGAGCGGGACACCCGCTACAACGTGGTCCGGGAGTACGACAAGGCGCCGTCGCTGGCCGAACGGCGCGCCGAGCCGCAGCAGGTCTGGGCCTGACGCCGGGCCGATGACGGAGCCTCAGCAGCAGCGCGCCGCCTTCCCCCGGCGGGACGCCCAGGGACGCATCCTCACCCTGGGTGACCTGCTCGGGGTGAGCCTCGCCGGTCTGGTGATCGGGGTGCTGGCGCTGGTGCTCTTCGAGTGGGCGTTCGCCTCGATGGGTGCCGGTGGCTTCGGCCGGACCAACGGCTGGCTGGCGGTGATCCTGCCGCTCTGGCTGTTCTGGGACGACTTCCGGGCCTGGGAGTTCGGCGCGGCCCGGGTGATCGCCGTGCTGGTCGCCGCGGCGGTCGGGGTGTTCGCCGGGCTGCTGGCCGCCGGTCTGGCCGCCGGGCTGCCGCCGCTGGTGTCCGGCGCGCTCGCCGCAGCGGTCTTCACCCTGGCGTACGCGGTGATCTGGTTTCATGGCGTCCACTGGCTGGCCCGCCGGACGGGCTGAACCTCCCGCACCGGGAACCCGGGCGGCGGAGAACGGAGTGCGAACGTGAGCGCGGCGGTCAAGTACACGCTGGGCCGGATCGGGCTGTTCGTCGGCGTGCTGGCGGCCCTCTGGTTCGTCGAGATGAACATGTTCCTGCGGCTGATGCTGGCGCTGGTGTTCTCCGCCGCGCTCTCGTTCTTCCTGCTCAAGGGCTGGCGCGACGAGATGGCCGGCGAGATGGCCGAGGCGTCGGAACGCCGCCGCGCGGAGAAGGAGCGGCTCCGCTCCGCGCTGGCGGGCGACGACCAGTCCGCCGCGGACGGACCCGCCGACGGTGAGCCGGGCGACCGGCAGCGGTGAGCCGCCGCCCGACGGGGCAGCGCGAGGGCTCCGGTCACGCTAGGGTCGGCCACCATGCTGCAGAAGATCAGTGACTGGCGGCTGAAGTTCTTCCTCTGGGTCGGCCTCCCCGTCATCGCCGTCATGGGGTTCGCCTTCGCGGCGCCTGACCTCGCCCCGGTCTGGCAGGCGAAGTCCGGCGGCGGCGCGGCGGGCATGTTCACCGCGGTCAGCGAGCGGTGCGGCCGCCGCAACTGCACCTGGTACGGCGACTTCGTGCCGGACGCGGGCGGCGCGTCCCGCAAGCACGTCATCCTCTACGACGCCCCCGACGGGCTGGCCCAGGGCGGCACGACTCCCGCCCGGGACACCGGGGCCGGCAAGGGCGTCTTCGCCACCGCGGGCGGGTCGACCTGGCTGCTGGTCACCGGGTTCACGGTGGCCGCGGCGCTCGCGGCGGTCGGCTGGGTGGGCCTCGTGGTCACCACGATCCTCCGCCGGCGCCGCGACGCGGCCGCGATCGACCGGCTGGCCGGGACGCCCGGACCGCGCTGAGACCAGGAAAGACGACGGGCCCGGCGGGATCGCGCCGGGCCCGTCGCCGTCGGGTCCTACCAGTTGGTGGAGCCCGGCACGACCGGCCAGGGCCGGTCGGCCGGCTTGATCAGGTACGCGATGCCGCCGGAGCCGCTGGCGACTGTGCCGTTCGCCCGGTGCCGCTTGGTCCGCAGCCAGATCTGCTCGAACTGCGCCCGCTTGTAGACGTTGCGCACCACCGCGTCCGAGGACGAGGCGGGGTCGTTGACGATCACGTCACCGTCGGCGGTGAAGCCGACGATCACGAAGAGGTGGCCGGAGGTGCCGTAGTTCGCCCCGTCCAGTTCGCTGGCGAGGAAGGACTGCGAGGTGACGACCGGAATGCCGGCCTTGATGAAGCGCTCCACCTCGTCCAGCGAGTGCAGCCGGGCGACCCGCGCGTCCAGGCCCGGGAAGCTGGCCGCGTACGCGGTGTTGAACGGCCAGTTGCCGGCGCCTTCGTACTCGTAGTCGTAGGTCATCCGGGCGGCGTGGTCGACGGTGGGGTCGGCGTAGCTCGGGTCGACCCAGGCTGTGTCCTCGGCCGCGGGCTTGCGGCCCCAGTACTCGACCACCATCTCGGTGGACGTGGGCGAGCACCAGGCCTCACCGCCGCCGTCGAACTCCGGGTACTGCCCGCTGTGGATGTTCTGCGAGTAGCGCGGCACGGGCAGTTCGGTGCCCCAGGCGATGCCGCCCTTGCTCGGCGTGACGGTGAACCGGTCCGGCACGTTGGAGCTCATCGCGCCGAGCATCCAGACCCGCGGCGAGGCGGTCTGACCGGGCGCGCGGTAGAGAGTGAGCTTCAGCTGGTACGACCGCAGCAGCACCCCGGCCTTGGCGTCGTCGATGGAGAAGGTGTCGGTCCAGATGCTCGACCAGGGGTCACCCTGACCGTCCAGGGTGGCCCGCTTGACGTCCTGGTCGCCGGAGGACCAGCGACCCATCACGTACCAGGGGGTCTGGTTGCCGGTGTTGTACGTCCCCTGCAGTTCGACCTGGAGCCAGGTGCCGGCGGGCGTCTCGGCGTTCCACGAGGCGACCAGTTCGGTGGCGTCGAAGCCGATCTCCCGGCGCGGGGAGGTCCAGGTGGCGTACTCCCAGCTGCGGGTGGCGCCGGTGTGCTCGTCGGTGAACTCGGTGGTGCCGGCCGGCTGGCCGATGGTGATGCCGGTGCGGTGGCCGGGGATGGCGTACGTCCCCTGGTGGGTGCCGGTACGCCAGTCGGGGTGCGACGACCACTCCTGGAAGGTGATCTGCTCGTCGTGCGCGACGACGGGCAGGTTGTTGTCGGCGTGCACGGGTGCGCTGGTGCCGAGCAGGGCGAGTGCGGTGACGCCGGCGAAGGCGACCGCGCGCAGGGTTTTCTTGATCATGTGAACTCCGCTGGGTGAGGCGGGTGGGACTTTTCTGCCGGCCGCTGTCCGGCGGCCGGAGCTTCAGAGGGTGTCGATCGGTGGGGAGCCGGTCACCAGTTGGTGGAGCCCGGCACCTGCGGCCAGGCCACCCCGGTCGGCTTGATCAGGTAGACGATGCCGCCGGAGCCGCTGCCGATGCCGCCGCTGGCGGTGGTCCGCTTGGTCCGCAGCCAGATCTGCTCGAACTGGGCCCGGGAGTAGACGTGCCGCACGGCGTCGTTGTCGGGCGAGGCGGGGTCGTTGGCGATCACGTCGCCGGTGGCGGTGAAGCCGACCACCACCATCAGGTGCCCGGAGGTGCCGTAGCCGGCGCCGTCCAGCTCGCTGGCGAGGAAGGACTGGCTGGTCACCACGGGGATGCCGGCGGCGATGAAGTGCTCCAGCTCGTCCAGGGAGTGCAGCCGGGTCACCTTCGCCTCCAGCCCGGGAAAGCTGGCCGCGTACGCGGTGTTGAACGGCCAGTTGCCGGCGCCGTCGTACTGGTAGTCGTAGGTCATCCGGGCGGCGTGGTTGACCGTCGGGTCGGGGTAGCTGGGGTCCACCCAGGACGTGTCGGCCGCGGACGGCCCCCGGCCCCAGTACTCGACCACCATTTCGGTGGAGGTCGGCGAGCACCAGGCCTCGCCGCCGCCGTCGTACTCGGGGTAGTGGCCGGCGTGGATCTCCTGAGAGTGGCGGGGGACGGCCAGTTCGGTGCCCCAGGCGATGTGGCCGGCGCTGGGGGTGACGGTGAACCGGTCGGGCACGTTGGAGCTCATCGCGCCGAGCGAGCGGACGACCGGGGCGGCAGTCTGCGCCGGGTCGCGGTAGAGGGTCAGCCGGAGCTGGTACGCCCGCAGCAGCACCCCGGCGGCCGGGTCGTCGACGGCGAAGGTGTCGGTCCAGATGCTCGAGGTCTTGTCGCGCTGCTTGTCGACACTGGTCCGCTTGATGTCGGCGTCGCCGGAGGCCCAGCGCCCCATGACGTACCAGGGGGTCTGGGTGCCGGTGGTGTAGGTGCCCTGGAGTTCGACCTGGATCCAGGTGCCGGCGGGGGTGTCGGCGTTCCAGGAGGCGACCAGTTCGCTGGCGCCGAAGCCGACCTCGGTCAGCGGCGAGGTCCAGGTGCCGTACGCCCAGGTGCGCTTGGTGCTGGTGTGCGGGTCCCGGTAGAGGGTGGTGCCGACCGGGGTGCCGAGGGTGAGACCGGCGGCGGTGACCGTGGTGCCGGCGGTGGCGCCGGCGGACAGGGTGGCGCCGGACCAGCCCTGCCAGGTGATCTGCTCGTCGTGGACGACGGTCCCGGTGGCCGGCTTGGCGGCCGTGGCGGGGGCGGTGGCGCCGAGGAGGGTGAGCGCGGTGACGCCGGCGAGGGCGACGGCGCGCAGCGGTGTGGTGACCATGGCAGCTCCACGGGTGTGCGGCTTCCTTGCCGTTCACTGTCCCGTCTGGAAGGAAGTTTCGGAAGACATCAAACGATGGAAAATCTTTGCCGGTGTGAGGATCCGGCTGGCCCCGGTTCCATCCCCGCCGGGGCCCCACCCACCCCTCCCGTCCGGACGATCTCCGCTGCTCGTGCGCTACCGTGACAGCGACCAACCCGCAGCGAAGCCGGTGTGAAACCGGCGCTGTCCCGCAACTGTGATGCCCCGCACGGTGTCGGCCCCGGCCGACGCCGACATGTGTGGGGACGAGCCAGGTCGCCTGCGGCACGGTCGCGACACGCGCTCTCGAGGAAGGGCGCCTCGCGGACGGGCACGCGAAGGCGGTCCCTGTCGGCGAAGCACCACACTCCTCGACCGACAGGAGGATCCATGTCCAGACGTACCCCCCGGCTCTTCGCCGCGACCCTCGCGGTGGCCGCGCTGGCCCTCGGCGCCTGCGCCGAGAAGACCTCTACCGACACCCCCGCCGCCGGCGGCAGCCCGGCGGCCGCCGCCTTCCCGGTCACCGTCGGCAAGCTGACCCTGGAGAAGCGCCCCGAGAAGATCGTCTCGCTCGCGCCGACCGCGACCGAGATGCTCTTCGCCGTCGGCGCCGGCAAGCAGGTCACCGCCGTCGACGACCAGTCGAACTACCCGGCCGACGCGCCGAAGAGCGACCTGTCCGGCTTCCAGCCGAACGCCGAGGCGATCGCCGGCAAGAGCCCCGACCTGGTGGTGCTCTCCAACGACACCAACAAGATCGTCGACCAGCTCACCACGCTGAAGATCCCGGTGCTGCTCATCCCCGCGGCCACCACGCTCGACGACACGTACCGAGAGATCACCGACCTGGGCGCGCTCACCGGCCACCCGGCGGAGGCGGCCGACGTCACCAGGAAGATGAAGGACGACATCGCCGCGCTGACCAAGGACCTGCCGCAGCGGGCGAAGAAGCTGACCTACTACCACGAGCTGGGCCCGGAGCTGTACAGCGCGACCAGCAAGACCTTCATCGGCTCCATCTACGCGATGGCCGGCCTGGAGAACATCGCCGACCCGTCGGACGCCGACGGGAAGAACGGCGGCTACCCGCAGCTCTCCCAGGAGGTCATCGTCAAGGCCAACCCGGACTTCGTCTTCCTGGCCGACACCAAGTGCTGCAAGCAGAACCCCGACACCGTCAAGGCGCGCAGCGGCTGGGCCGGCGTCACCGCGGTGAAGAACAACCAGATCGTCGCCCTCGACGACGACATCGCCTCGCGCTGGGGCCCGCGCGTCGTCGACCTGCTCAGGGCGATCGTCGACGGCACCGCCAAGGTGCCCGCGTGACCCGTCGGTGACCGTGCGACCCACCGACCCCCGGCCGGCCGGGACGCCCGACGCGTCCCGGCCGGCCGGCGTGCCCGCCTCCGGGGCGGCCGGGTCCGCGTCCGGTCCGGGCCGTCCGGTCCCTGCGCCGGCCGCAGCCGGTACCGGCCGGCCGGCCGGGCTGCGCAAGCGCTGGCTGGCCGCCGGGGTCGTCGCCGTGCTCGTCGCCCTGGTCGCCGGGGTGTCCCTCGGGCCGGTCAGCCTGCCGCCCGGCAGCGTCGCCGCCGAACTGCTCAACCTGCTGCCCGGGGTGCACCTGGACAGCGGGCTGACCGAACGCGAGGTCGCCATCGTCACCGAGCTGCGGCTGCCCCGGGTGGTGCTCGGCCTGCTCGTCGGCGCGCTGCTCGCCCTGGCCGGCGGCTGCTACCAGGGCGTGTTCCGCAACCCGCTGGCCGACCCCTACCTGCTGGGTGTGGCGGCCGGCGCGGGGCTCGCGGTGACCGCCGTCATCGCGCTCGGCGCCGGGGCGGGCGGGGCGCTGACCGGGATGCCGGTCACCATCCCCCTCGCCGCGTTCGTCGGCTCGCTCGGGGCGGTCGCCATGACGTACCTGCTCGGCGCGGCCGGCGGGCGGGACCGGTCACCCGCCACGCTGATCCTGGCCGGGGTGGCGGTGTCGGCGTTCCTCGCCGCGGGGCAGACGTACCTGCTGCAACGCCACTCGGACAGCATCCAGCAGGTCTACTCCTGGCTGCTCGGGCGGCTGGCCACCGCCGGCTGGCACGACGTCCGGCTGGTCCTGCCGTACTTCGTGCTGACCGCCGTGGTGGTGCTGCTGCACCGGCGGGAACTCGACGTGCTCTCCGTCGGCGACGACGAGGCGACCAGCCTCGGCCTGCACCCGCAGCGCTCCCGCTACCTGCTGATCGCCGCCGCCTCGCTGGGCACGGCCGCCGCGGTCTCCGCCTCCGGCCTGATCGGCTTCGTCGGCATCATCGTGCCGCACACCGTGCGGCTGCTCGCCGGGTCCAGCTACCGGGTGATCCTGCCGCTGTCGATGCTCTTCGGCGGGGCGTTCCTGGCGCTGACCGACGTGGTCGCCCGGACCGCCGCCGCTCCCGCCGAGATCCCGATCGGCGTGGTCACCGCTCTGCTCGGCGGCCCGTTCTTCGTCCTGGTCCTGCGCACCGCCCGCCGGGTGTTCACGTGAGCGCTCGGCCGCGGCCGGCGGCCGGCGGCGTGCTGGGCGCGCCGGCGGTCGAGGTGCGGGACCTGCACGTCCGGCTGGGTGGCGCGCCGATCCTGGCCGGTGTCGACCTGAGCGTCGCGGCCGGCGAGTGGGTCACCGTGATCGGCCCGAACGGCGCCGGTAAGTCGACCCTGCTGCGCGCCGTCGGCGGCCTGCTGCCCGCGCCGGGCGCGGTGTCCCTCTTCGGTACGCCGATCCAGTCGCTGCGCCGCCGCGACCGGGCCCGGGTGGTGGCCACCGTCGCCCAGTCCCCGGTGGTGCCGGCCGGCATGTCGGTGCTGGACTACGTGCTGCTGGGCCGCACCCCGTACATCCCGCCGCTGGGGCGGGAGTCCGCGGCCGACCTGGTGGCCGTGCACGAGGTGCTGGACCGGCTGGACCTCGGCGCGTTCGGGCGCCGTGAGCTGGCCACCCTCTCCGGCGGCGAGCGGCAGCGGGTCTTCCTGGCCCGGGCGCTCGCCCAGGGCGCCACCCTGCTGCTGTTGGACGAGCCGACCAGCGCGCTGGACATCGGGCACCAGCAGGAAGTGCTGGAGCTGGTCGACCAGCTCCGCCGGGAGCACGGCCTCACCGTGCTCGCCACCATGCACGACCTCTCCGTCGCCGGCGAGTACGCCGACCGGATGGTGCTGCTCGCCGACGGCCGCGTCGCCGCCTCCGGCCCACCGAACGAGGTCCTCACCGAACCCCTCCTGGCCCGGCACTACCGCGCCCACGTCCGCGTCATCCCCGGCGACCACGGCCCCCTGGTGGTTCCCGTCCGCCCCCGCTGACGGCGGACGGGGTCAGGACAGGGCGGTGATGGAGAAGAGGGCGCCCTGGGGGTCGCGGAGGGCGGCGGTGCGGCCGGCCGGGATGTCGCGGGGTGGGACGAGGATGGTGCCGCCGAGTTCGGCGGCGCGGGCGGCGGTGGCGTCGGCGTCCTCGACCGCGAAGTAGACCGACCAGTACGCCGGCAGGTCGGCCGGCAGCTCCTCCAGCGGCGGCATCATCCCGGCGACCACCCGCGCCCCGCAGCGCCAGCCGGTGTAGGTGACCGGGCCCACCGGCTGCTCCTCCGGTTGCCAGCCGAAGACCAGCGCGTAGAACTCCTTCGCCCCCTCCGGATCGGGGGTGACCAGTTCGTTCCAGCACATCGCGCCCGGCACGTTGAACACCTCCGCCCCGGACATCGCCATCGGCTGCCAGACGCTGAACACCGCGCCGGCCCGGTCGGCGAGGACCGCCATCCGGCCCTGGTCGAAGACGTCGAACGGGGTGACCACGACCTGCCCGCCAGCCGCCTCCACCCGGGTCGCGACCAGGTCGGCGTCGTCGGTCGCCACGTACGTCGACCAGATCGGCACCTGGTCCGGGGTGCCCGGCGGGCCGGCACCGGCGACCGATCGGCCGTCCTTGAGGAAGACGGTGTACCCACCCGCCTCCGGCTCCGGGGAGACCCGGCCGGTCCAGCCGAACAACTGCGGGTAGAACCGCTTCGCGTCCGCCAGTCCCGGGGTGGCCAGGTCGGCCCAGCAGGGCGTGCCGGGCTCGACGGTGTTCACGCTGACCCCTCTCGGCAGGGGCGTACCCCGACGGCACGCCCTGCCGGCATCGTGGCACCGTCCCCCGGCCCGCCGGGCCGGTTCCGGACAAAACGTCAGCTGAAGCGGTGCCCCTCGTCCCGCCGGTACGCCCACCCGGCGACCGTCGCCAGCGCGACGATCCAGACGCCGAGCATCGCCACGGAGAGCGGGTTGAGCCGCCAGTCGGTGGTCGCCGCCCACATCAGCTCCACCGCGCCCCGGGTCGGCAGGTAGGGGGCGATCGCCTTGATGAAACCGGGCGCGTCGTCCGGGCCGGAGAGCAGCCCGCCGCCGAAGGCGAGTGGGAAGAAGACGATCTGCGCGACCACGATCGCCGCCTTGCTCGGCAGCGAGTAGCCGATGGCCAGCCCCAGCAGGGTGAACGGCACCGAGATCGCCGCGACCGTGGCCGCGCCGAGCAGGAACTGGACCGGGGTGACCCGGGCCGCGGTGGCCACCGCGGCGATGACCACCACCGGCAGCATCGACAGGTAGGTCAGCACCAGGCCGGCCAGGATCCGCCCGGCCAGGCGGGGGCCCGGTCCGGCCGGCAGGGTCCGGGTGTACGGGTTCCACGGCTGGTCGCGGTCCTCGGCGACCCCGGCGCCGTACTGGAAGATGTTGGCGCTCATCACCGCAAAAGTGATCATCGCGGCGGTGGCGTAGGTGGCGCCGGCGGGGTCGTCGCCGGCGAACGGCACCACGAAGAAGAGCATCGCGGCGGCGGGGAAGAAGGCGCTGCCCACCACGGCCACCGGAATCCGGATGATGGTCAGCAGTTGGTAGCGGGCATGGATCAGGGCGAGCGGCACAGCGGGCTCCTCAGACAGTGGTGGGCTGGGCGGTGGCCGGCTCGCCGGTCGCGGTGATGGCGAGGAACGCCTCCTCCAGCGAGGTGGGGCGCACCTCCAGCTCGCGGAACGCCACCCCGGCGGTGACCAGATCGCGGACCAGTTGATCGGCGTCGGTGGTGAGCAGGTGGGTACGTCCCTCGACGTGCTCGGTGGCCACCACCCCGGGCAGCCGCGGCAGGTCGTCTGCGAGCAGGCTGACCCGGCGCACCCCGACGACGCTGCGGACCGCCTCAACGGTGTCGTCGGCGAGCACCCGGCCCCGGCCGATCACCACGACCCGCTGGGCCAGCGCCTCCACCTCCTCCAGGTAGTGGCTGCTCAACAGGACGGCGCCGCCGTCGGCGTGGAACGACCGGATCGCCTCCCACAGGGTGCGGCGGGCCTCGACGTCCAGCCCGCTGGTCGGCTCGTCGAGGACCACCAGCCGGGGTCGGCCGACGAAGGCCAGGGCGACCGCGAGTCGACGCCGCTGGCCGCCGGAGAGGCCGCCGGTCTGCCGCCGTACCTGGTCGGTGAGGCCGAACCGGTCGAGCAGCTCGCCCCGGGGCACCGGGTCGGGGAAGTGCGCGGAGGCGAAGTCCACGACCTCGCCGACCCGGAGCGTGCCGGGCAGGCCGGTCTCCTGCGGGGTGACCCCGAGCTGCCGGCGGGTCGCCGGGACGCGGGGGTCGCCACCGAGGAGTTCCACCCGGCCGGCGGTGGGCCGGCGCAGCCCGACCAGCAGGTTGATCAGGGTGCTCTTGCCGGCGCCGTTCGGGCCGAGCAGGCCGACCAGCTCGCCGGGCCGGACCTCCAGGTCGACCCGGTCCAGGGCGAGGACGTCGCCGTACCGGCGGCTCACCTGTTCGGCGCGGGCGAGGATCATGACGGCTCCTTGCTGTCGGTGGGGTCGAGCAGCGCGCGGATGTTCTCGGTGTACTCCTCGAACGCCAGGCGACCGCGCCGGCTGAGGCGGACCAGCGTGGTCGGGGTGCGTCCGCGGTGCGTCTTGTCGATCTCGACGTAGCCGGCGTCCTCCAACTTGCGCAGGTGGACGGAGAGGTTGCCGGCGGTGATGCCGAGGAGTTCCTGCAGGCGGGGAAAGGTGATCCGGTCACCCGTGCCCAGGGTGGACAGGGTGGCGACGACCCGCAGGCGGGCCTGGGCGTGGATGACCGGGTCGAGCTCGGTCACGGACGGTCCCGCCGGTGCAGCCGGGCCAGCTCGCCGGCGAGGAGCATCCCGCCGCCGCCCGCGACGGCGACCACGAGGGCGTGCCAGCCCGGTCCGGCGAGCACTCCGACGATGTTGATCGCGGTGAGCCAGAGGCCGAGCCGGAACAGGGTGCGGTCGAGCCAGATCGCGCCGCCGGCCATGTGCAGGGCGCCGGTCAGCCCGACGGCGAGCGCGGACCAGAGCAGCCCGGCCAGGTCGGCCGGGAGGCTGTCGGAGACCCGGCCGGCGACGGTGAACAGGCTCAGGAAGCCCAGCCCCCAGGCGGCGCCGTACCATCCGCCGCGCCGGGCGGACTCCCCGGTGACCTGCCGGTAGGCGCGGGCGCTGCCCAGCGTGAAGACCACCGAGGCGGCGCCGAGCAGCACGAAGAGCGTGGTCAGGGGAACCCACTCGGGCATGGTCAGGAAGGTTCGGCCGCCGGGGGAGAAGCGCAGGAAGAACAGCCCGAAGCCGACCAACCAGGCGACTCCCCAGGGCCAGTAGTGCAGCCGGGGGTCGGGTTCCAGACGCTGTGCGGTGGCCGCCCGCTGGTCGCGGATGAGTCGCATCGCGCTGGCGGCGTCGACCGGGGGCGGATCGTCGTCCGGGTTCATGCAAAGAACTTTAAACCGCAAAGTCAAGCGGCGGCCGCCGCGGCCCCCTCAGTCGGCCAACGGACCGGGCAGCGGCGCGGTGTGCAGCACCGAGAGCCGGGAGACCGCCCGGGTCAGCACCACGTAGAGGCGGTGCAGCCCGCGCGGCTCCGCCTCGACGATCGCGGCCGGCTCGACGACCACGACGTGGTCGTACTCCAGGCCCTTGACCAGGGTCGCGGGCACCACGGTGACGCGCGCCGCGGTCGCCACGTCGTCGGCGCTCGCGGTCTCGACGCCCGCGTCCGCGAGCGCCGCCCGGAGCCGGTCCACCGCGTCGTCGGCGGCGATCACGCCGACCGAGCCGTCGTGCGCGAGCGCCGCCCGCACCTCGGCCACCGTCGCCGCGACCAGGTCGATCACCGTACGCACGTCCAGCGCGCCGTCGCGGCGCAGCGACTCGGCCGGCGGTACGTCGACGGCGAGGGCAGGCAGCAGCCGGTTGGCGAACGCGACCACCGCCGCCGGCACCCGGAAGCCGATGCTCAGCGGAACCACGACCGCGTCCGGCTTGCCCAGGTGGGCCAGGGACTCCCGCCAGTCGGTGGCGGCCCACGGCGCGGTGCCCTGGGCCAGGTCGCCGAGGAGGGTGATCGACCCGTGTTCGCTGCGCCGCGCGATGGCCCGGCACTGCATCGGGGACAGGTCCTGCGCCTCGTCGACCACCACGTGGCCGAAGCCGCCCGGCCGCTCGATCAGCCCGGCCGCCTCGTCGATCAGCACCGCGTCGGCGGCGGTCCACCTCGTCGCCTTCGGCGTCCGCCCGAGCTTCGTCCCGTCCCGCAGCAGCGCCTGCTCGTCGGGGGTGAGCAGGCCGTCCGCGGCGGCGGCGAGCGCGTCCGGGTCACCGAGCAGCGTGTGCACCAGGCCCTCGGGGGTGAGCGCCGGCCAGACCGCGTCGAGGAAGGTGGAGACCGGCCTGGCCTTGGCCATCCGGCGCAGCCAGGCGTCGCTCGGCGACTCGGCGCGGCGCGCCTCGGACTGCCGTTGCAGCAGTCCCACCACCCGGGCCAGCACCCGCTCCCGACCGGTGGCGTACGGCAGCCCTTCCCGGCGGGTCTCCTCGACCACCCGGTGCAGCGGGTCGAGGCCGATCCGCCAGCGGTACGAGCCGTCCGAGACCATGATCGGCTCGGTCGGCGTACCGATGTGCGCCTCGACCGCGCGACGCAGCACGTCGGC
Source organism: Micromonospora sp. NBC_00898 (assembly GCF_045207895.1). NCBI lineage: Bacteria > Bacillati > Actinomycetota > Actinomycetes > Micromonosporales > Micromonosporaceae > Micromonospora > Micromonospora sp. NBC_00898. The sequence goes on along the minus strand of NZ_CP108775.1, from coordinate 5,597,186 downwards.
CATCCGCACGTCGTGCTTGAGGGCCGCGACGGCCGGGTCGTCGACGGCCCGCACCGGCACCTGGCCGACCAGGTCCTCCACCGTCGCCTGCGCGACCTCGACCTCGCCGAGGGCCGGCAGCACCGCCGCGATGTACGACAGGAACGCCCGGTTCGGCCCGACGATCAGCACCCCCGAGCGGCGCAGCCGCTCCCGGTGCAGGTAGAGCAGGTACGCGGCCCGGTGCAGCCCGACGGCGGTCTTGCCGGTGCCCGGTGCCCCCTGGACGCAGATCGAATCGGCCAGGTCGGCGCGGACCAGCTCGTCCTGCTCGGGCTGGATGGTGGCGACGATGTCCCGCATCGGCCCGACGCGGGGGCGCTCGATCTCGGCGGTGAGGATCCGGCTGGTCGTGCCCAGCTCCTCGCCCCGGTCCAGGCGCTCGTCCTCGAAGCTGGTGAGCAGGCCGTTGCTGAAGCCGAAGCGCCGCCGGACGGCGACGCCCTGCGGGTCCCTGGCGCTGGCCCGGTAGAACGAGCGGGAAATGGGGGCCCGCCAGTCCAGGACCAGCGGCTCGCCCGCCTCGTCGGTGACGTGTCGCCGCCCGACGTGGTACGCCCCGACGACTTCGTCGGGGTCGGCGTCGCCGCTGTGCCGGCTGTCCGCGGTCCCGCCGAAGTCCAGCCGGCCGAAGAAGAGCGGGGTGGTCGGGTCGTCGGCGAGTTCGGCGACCCGCCGGGCCATGTGCCGGCCCAACTGTTCGGCGGTGTACGCGTCTCCGGCGACCTTGTCGCCGGTGGCGAAGAGGGCTTCGGCGCGTTCCCGCATCCGGCCCAGCGCGGCGCGGGAGGTGTCCAGGTGGGCGCGTTCGGCGGTGAGTTCGTCGTCCAGGGTCTGTTCTTGGGCGTGCAGGGTCATCCACGTACTCCTCGACACGGGAAAAACGCTGCCGCTCGCGTTTCCGACCGTCGTGGGTCGGCGCGGGGACGTCCGCTGCGGTGCTACACACCTCGGCCGTCGGGCGGGGAGAGGGAAGCCTACTCCCGCCAGTCTGCCCGGCAACCGAATATCGGGACGTGCCATCCCGGCCGGCCGTTGGTCGGAGCGTCGGGTGGGCGGGATCATGGGGGGATGACCGAGGCGCGCCCCGAGCAGCGCCGGGTGACGATCAGCGACCCGCAGGTGATGCGGGCGCTGGCCCATCCGGCCCGACTCGCGATCATGGAACATCTCAGCTCGCTGGAGGGCGGCGCGACCGCCACCGAGTGCGCGGAGATCGCCGGCCTGTCGCCGAGCGCGACGAGCTACCACCTGCGGGCGTTGGCGAAGTTCGGGCTGATCGAGCCGGCGCCGAGCCGGGGCGACGCGCGGGAGCGGGTGTGGCGGGCGTTCAGCCCGTCGTACACCGTCTCTGCCGGACCCGAGGCCGGGTCGGAGGCGCGAGCGGCGGAGCTGGCCCTGGTGGAGGCGCACATCGCCCGCGACGCCCAGCGGACCCGGGACTGGATCCGGCGCGCGCCGGAGGAGTCGGCGGAGTGGTACGAGGCGGCGTGGCTGAGTGACACCCTGCTGCTGCTCACCGCCGAGGAGTTGGCCGCGCTGAATGCCGCCGTCCACGACCTGCTCGCCCCCTACCGCAGGCGGGTGCGGGTGGATCCGCCGGCCGGTGCCCGTCCGGTCGGGGTGCAGTACCGGGCGGTGCCGATCGACTGAGGGGGTTGCGCGAACCAGATGTGAAGGATTATTTTCGAAGTATGCCCTTCACATCTGGTCCGTCGCGCTGGTCCGACGTCTGGCTCACCACCGCCGCCCGGGGCATCTCCACCTGTGGGGACTTCCTCGCCGCGAGCGCCCTCACCCTGGCCCTCCAGTCCGCCGGGGCGGGCGGGATGGCCGTCTCCGGCCTGCTGCTCGCCGCCACCCTGCCGCTGGTGGCGCTCGCCCCGCTGACCGGACGGCTCGCCGACCGGGTCGACAGCCGCAACCTGCTGGTGGGGGTGGGGCTGGCCCAGGCCACGATCTGCGTCGTGCTGGCGTACACCGGACACCCGGCCCTGGTGATCGGCCTGGTGGCGCTGCTCGCGGCCGGCCTCGCAGTCACCCAACCGACCCTGTCCGCGCTGGTGCCCGCCATGGTCCGGGCAGCGGACCTGCCGCGGGCCACCGCGCTCAACCAGACGGCCGGCCCGCTGGGCGCCCTCGCCGGTCCGGCGTTGGCCGGTCTGCTGGTCGGCGGGTTCGGCGTCCGCCTGCCGCTGCTCATCGACGCTGGCAGCTACCTCGCGCTGGTGGCGGCCGGGCTGCTGATCCGTACCCGACGGGGCGGCAGCCGGCGCCCGGCCCCGGCGGCGACCCACGGCGCGGCAGCCGGCGCGGCCCCGGCGGTCGCCTGGCGGCTGCGCCGGGACCCGCTGCTGGTCGCGATGGTCGCCACCATCGCCGGGGTGATCGGCGCGGTCGGGGCGATCAACGTGGTCGAGGTGTTCTTCATCCGCGAGACCCTGGGCAGCTCCACCACCATGTACGGCCTGGTGACCGGATCGTGGACGCTCGGCCTGCTGGGCGGTGCGTGGCTCTTCGCGCGGCTGGCCCGGCGGTTGACCGACGACGGCGGGCTGCTCGGCGCCTATCTCGCCCTGCTCGCCGGGTGCTGCCTGATGATCCTGCTCTCCGCCGCGGTGCCCGCCGCGCTGCTGCTGGTGCCGATCTGGCTGATCGGCGGGCTGGGCAACGGCGGGGCCAACGTCTTCGACAACATGCTGCTGGCCCGGCGGGTGCCGGAGGCGGCGCGCGGCCGGGCGTACGCCACGTTCGGCGGGGCGGTCCAGGGTGCCGCGATGGCCGGTTACCTCCTCGGCGGCCTCCTGCTCGAGGTGGCCGACCCCCGGCCGCTGGTCGCCGGCTGCGGGGTGGCCGGGCTGCTGGTGGTCGCCGCGGTGGTGGTCCCGGTCCGCCGTGCGGTCCGCGCCGAACGTTCCGCCGTCCGGTCCGCCGCGCCGCACCCCGCCGTTCCGACGGACCGCCCGGAATCCGTGGTCCCGCAGCCCGCCGCCCGGCCGGCCGGGAGCCCGGACGCCGCGGCGGAACGGTCCGGCGGCGCTCACCTCCGCCGGCTGGGCGAGGAGCCCGGTGCGGAGTTGGCCACTCCTGGACCGGCCCGCTGAGCCGAGCGCGGGCGGCGGGGATACGGTCGGGGCATGGCTGACCGCATCGCCCGCCCCCGGGTCGGACACATCCAGTTCCTGAACTGCCTGCCGATCTACTGGGGGCTGATGCGGTCCGGCGCGCTGCTCGACGTCGACCTGCACAAGGACTCGCCGGACCGGCTGAACGCCGCGCTGGTCGCCGGCGACCTGGACATCGGGCCGATCTCGCAGGTGGAGTACCTGCGGCACGCCGACGAGCTGCTGCTCCTGCCGGACCTGGCGGTCGGCAGCGACGGCCCGGTGCTCTCGGTCAACGTGGTCTCCACCAAGCCCCTCGCCGAGCTGGACGGCGCTCGGGTCGCCCTCGGCTCGACCTCCCGGACCGGGGTGCTCCTGGCCCAGATGCTGCTCGGCGAGCGGTACGGGGTCCGCCCCGACTACTTCCGCTGCCCGCCGGACCTGACGCAGATGCTGCTGGAGGCCGACGCCGGGGTGCTGATCGGCGACGTGGCGCTGCGCGCCCTCTACGAGGCGCCCCGCCGGGGCCTGGAGGTCACCGACCTGGGCCAGGCCTGGCGGGAGTGGACCGGCCTGCCGATGGTCTTCGCCGTCTGGGCGGTCCGCCGGGACTTCGCCGCCGCCCACCCCGGCCTGGTGAAGGAGGTGCACGAGGCGTTCCTGCGCTCGCGGGACCTCTGCCTGGCCGAGCTGGACCAGGTCGCCGAGGCGGCCGCCCGGTGGGAGCCGTTCGACGCGGCGACCCTGGCCACCTACTTCCGCACCCTCGACTTCTCCCTCGGCGAGCGGCAGGTGGCCGGCGTGCGCGAGTTCGCCCGGCGGGCCGCCGCGCTCGGCGAGGCCCCGGCCCTGCCCGAGGGCGGCCCGGAGTTCTTCGCCGGCTGACCGGCCCGCGAGCCTGTTCCCCCGGAACGGCGACGTGGCGGCATCCCGGGCACCGGGACACCGCCACGTCGGCGATCCGGGGGTGGCTCAGGTGGCCGGCCGGAGCAGCGCCTCGGTGATCTTCTGGCAGTTCCTCATGCCGTAGTCGTAGCCCATGTTGATCGGGTAGCGGACCATCACGCCCATCGTCCAGGTGTCGCCGATGGCCAGGCAGTTGATGTGCATCTCCTGCTCGCGCTGCCGGTCGATCCAGCCGTTCTTGATGGCGATGGTCTTCTGCACCTTGGTCGGGAACGCCTTGCGGATACCGAAGTCGCCGACGCCCCGGACCAGCCGCATCTCGTTGAGCAGCCACTTGGTCCACTTCGGCCCGGCGGCCCGGCCGTCGTCGATGCACAGTCCGAGCCGGGCGGTGTCCCGCGGCGACAGCATCGTCCGGCTCCAACCGCCGTCCGAGGCCACCTTGCTGTCGGTGAGCTTGCAGGTCGAGATCAGCCGCTTGATCGAGGCGGCCCGGCCGACGCCGTTGTAGAACTGCTCGGCGCGGGTGTTGTCGCTGTCCCGGATGATCTGGGTGGCGTCGGCGAGCTTGGCGTCGCTCGGGGTCTGCCCGGCCTCGGCCGCCCGCCGCAGGTAGTCGGCGACGATCCACGACTTGATCATCGAGGCGGTGGTGCTGGTCTCGCCCATGTTCTTCGAACCGATGATCTCGCCGGTCCGCTTGTCCAGCACACTCCAGGCGTACCAGCCCTTGATGTCGAGGTCGAGCTCCTGGGCCTGGAACGGCAGCGGCTCCAGGGAGGCGGACGGCGACGGGGTCGGCTGGGGCCGGCTGTTGCGGTCGGTGGGCGCGTTGGTGGACCGGCCGCCCGACCCGGTCGAGTGGGAGGCGGCCGTGGGGCGCAGCGGGGAGCCGGGGACCAGCCGGAGCGAGACGAGCACCAGGCCGACCAGCACGACGGCAACGGCGGCGAACGTCAGCGGCCGCTGGTTGCTGCCCGGCCGGCGCCGGTTGCCGGCCATCAGAGCTTCCCGACCGGCTGCTGCGGCACCTTGAGGGCGGCGCCGGGCTGCGGGGTGACGAGCTGCGTGGCGACGCTGGCGCAGACCTTCGCGCCGTACGAGGGGGACAGGCTGGTGGTGGCGGGGTAGCGCATCATCACCGCGAGGCTCCATTTGTCGGTGACCGCCAGGCAGTTGACGTGCCAGTTGCCGTCGTAGACGAGCCGCGTCCAGCCGTTCTTGATGCTCACCGGGCCCTGTGCCTTGATCTCGGCGGGCAGGCCGTCGATGATGCCCCACTTGCCGCCGCCGGACGTGTCCTGCTGGTCCTTGACGCTGCCCCGGACGTTGGCCATCTCGTTGAGGACCCACTTGGTCCACTTCCCGGCGGCCTTGCCGTCGGCGATGCAGTCGCCGAGCCGGACCGCGTCCCGGGGGGACATCCGGGTGAAGCTCCACCAGCCGTTGTACATGGCGGGGGCGGGGGGTCCACTGCGCTCGGTGTCGGTGAGGCCGCAGATCTTGATGGCCCGCTGGATCACCGGGTCCGGCTTTCCGTTCGGCTGCGGCTTGTACGACCCGCCGGCCGCTGCGTAGACCTTGTTGGCCCCGATGTCGTTGCTGTCCCGAATCGCCTTGCTCGCCCACGTCTTCAGCGCGGGTGTCGGCTGCTTGTCGCCGAGCTGGCGCAGGTAGTCCGACACGATCCAGGTCTTGAGCATCGACTCGGTCGAGTTGGTCGACGTCATGTTCTTGGCGCCGCTGATCTCTCCGGTCTGCCGGTCCATCAGCGCCCAGGAGAAGAACTCGCCGTTGAAGTTCACCGAGACCGGGCCGGCGGCCAGGGTCGGCGGGGGCGGTGTGGTGGGGGCGGGCGCGGGCACGTTCTGCGCGCCGCCGCCGATGCCGCCGATGCTGGCGAGGGCGTCGCCGCCGGAGAGGCGGGCGTACGCGGCAGGCACCAGTATGGCGCCACCGATGAGGACCGCCACGATGGCGAGCACCATGGTCACGCGAGGTCGCATGAGTGGGTGAGCTCCAGATGTCTGGCCGGGGGGACCGGCATTTTCCGAATGGGTACGGCCTGATCGCCGAGGCCGGGGGAGTGGCCGTGAGCCGGTGGCGATCGTCAGCAGCCGATCGGTGTGCCGGGCGAAGTCTACTTCCGGACAAGCCCGGCGCCAGAACCTGAGGCCTGTCAACTCGCAATGAGGCCGAGGCAATAGCCCGCTATGCCGCGCTTGCGAGGATTCATCTTTGCCGGGTGGGCGATGTCACAGGTTTGGGCAGCTCGGCGGCCCTCACCCGAAGCGGCCACCCGGTGACGGAAGGTGCGGACGGATTCCTGTTACACCCCCTGGTGTCTTTGGTCGGAAGCTGTAACACTGGCCTCATGTATGGCAACGACTTCTCCGCCCCGGAGGACAGGCCCGGCGGAGGTCTGCTCGGCGAGGTCGAGGCGGCGGAGGTGGCGCTGCGGGAGGCCGCCGCCCGCGCCCGGCGCGGCGGACCGGCCCCCGACGACGACCTCGAGGCGTACTTCGTGGACGTGATCGACGCCGATCAGAAGATCGAGCCGCGCGACTGGATGCCCGAGGCGTACCGGAAGACGCTGATCCGACAGATCGCCCAGCACGCGCACTCCGAGATCATCGGGATGCAGCCCGAGGGGAACTGGATCAGCCGCGCCCCCTCGCTGAAGCGCAAGGCGATCCTGCTGGCCAAGGTGCAGGACGAGGCCGGCCACGGCCTCTACCTGTACGCCGCGGCGGAGACCCTCGGGATCAGCCGGGACGAGCTGGTCGAACTGCTGATCAGCGGCCGGCAGAAGTACAGCTCGATCTTCAACTACCCGACCCTGACCTGGGCCGACGTGGGCGCGATCGGCTGGCTGGTGGACGGCGCGGCGATCGTCAACCAGGTCCCGCTCTGCCGCTGCTCCTACGGGCCGTACGCCCGGGCGATGATCCGGGTCTGCAAGGAGGAGTCCTTCCACCAGCGCCAGGGGTACGAGATCCTGCACACCCTGGCGCACGGCACCTCCGGGCAGAAGGCGATGGCCCAGGACGCCGTCGATCGCTGGTGGTACCCGTCGCTGGCCATGTTCGGCCCGCCGGACGGCGACTCCACCCACTCCGCCCAGTCGATGTCCTGGAAGATCAAGCGCTTCTCCAACGACGAGCTGCGGCAGCGCTTCGTCGACATGTGCGTGCAGCAGGCCGAGATCCTCGGCCTGCGCGTCCCCGACCCGGACCTGCGCTGGAACGACGAACGCCAGGCGTACGACTACACCCAGCCGGACTACGACGAGCTGATGCAGGTGATCAAGGGCAACGGACCGTGCAACCGGCAGCGGATGGCACACCGCCGCCGCGCCCACGACGAGGGCGCCTGGGTCCGTGAGGCCGCCGCGGCGTACGCCGCCAAGCGCGCGGAGAAGAAGGAGAAGGTGGCCGCGTGAGCGAGCGCAGCGAGCGAACCGGCAAGGCCGGCGCGAGGGAACATTCGCCTCTTTGGGAGGTCTTCGTGCGGGCGCGGCGCGGGCTGTCGCACACCCACGTCGGCAGCCTGCACGCCCCCGACGCGGAGCTGGCCCTGCGCAACGCCCGGGACCTTTACACCCGGCGCCAGGAGGGCGTGTCCATCTGGGTGGTGCCGGCGGGTGCGATCACCGCGTCCAGCCCGGACGAGAAGGACGCCTTCTTCGACCCGGCGGCCGACAAGGTCTACCGCCACCCCACCTTCTACGAGGTGCCGGACGGGGTGGCCCACCTGTGAACGGCCCCTTCGACTTCGTCCTCTCCCTCGGCGACGACGCGCTGATCGCGGCGCAGCGGCTCGGCGAGTGGACCTCCCGCGCGCCGGAGATGGAGGAGGACATCGCGCTGGCCAACATCGCCCTCGACCAGCTCGGCGCGGCCCGCCTGCTGCTGACGTACGCGGGTGAGCTGGAGGGCGCCGGCCGGGACGAGGACGCGTTGGCGTATCTCCGCGACGACCGGGAGTTCCGCAACTGCCTCCTGGTCGAGCTGCCCAACGGCGACTTCGCGATGACCATGGCGAAGCTGTTCTTCCTGTCGGCGTACCAGTTGCCGCTCTACACCGCGCTGGCCGGCTGCGCCGACGAGCGGCTGGCCGCGATCGGCGCGAAGGCGCGCAAGGAGTCGGCGTACCACCTGGACCACGCCTCGCTCTGGGTGAAGCGGCTCGGCGACGGCACCGAGGAGTCACACCGTCGCCTGCAGGCCGCGGTCGACGAGGTCTGGCCGTACGTCCACGAGCTGTTCGCGGCGGACCCGGCGGCGCCGGTCGACCCGGCCACCCTGCGGGCCGACTTCGACACATGCGTCTCCACCGTGCTGGACGAGGCCACGTTGACCCGGCCGGCCGACGGCTGGATGCCCGGCGGTGGGCGGGCCGGGGTGCACACCGAGCACCTCTCCTTCCTGCTCGCCGAGATGCAGGTGCTGCACCGGGCCCACCCGGGGGCGAAGTGGTGAATCCGAGGGAGGCCGCGGCGGCGGTGGTGGACCCGGAGATCCGGGTCATCACCATCGACGAGCTGGGCATCCTGCGGGCGGTCGAGGAGGATCCGGCCACCGGCCGGGTCGTCGTCACCATCACCCCCACCTACACCGGCTGCCCGGCGATGGACGTGATCCGCTCCGACATCCGTCGGGCGCTCGCCGCCGCCGGCCACCCGGATTCCGAGGTCCGCACGGTCTACAGCCCGGCCTGGAGCACCGACTGGATCTCGGACAGCGGCCGGGCGAAGCTCGCCGCCGCCGGCATCGCCCCGCCCGCGCCGGTCCGCGCCGGCAACGTCGTGCCGCTGACCCTCGCCGTCCGCTGCCCGCGCTGCGGCTCCGCGGAGACCGAGCAGGTCAGCCGCTTCGGTTCCACCGCGTGCAAGGCGCTGTGGCGCTGCCGCTCCTGCTCCGAACCCTTCGACCACCTGAAGGCGCTGTGACTGTCACCATCACCCGACCGGTCCGTCGCCGGCCGGCCTTCCACCCGCTCCCCGTCGCCGCCGTCGACCGGCTCACCGACGATTCCGTGGCGGTCACCTTCGCCGTGCCGGAGGAGCTGCGGGAGACCTTCGCGTTCTCCGCCGGCCAGCACCTGACGGTGCGGCGCACGGGTGAGGGCGGCGAGGACGTCCGGCGGTCGTACTCCATCTGCTCCACTCCGGAGGACCTGGCCCGGCACGGCCGGCTGCGGATCGGGGTGCGGGAGATTCCCGGCGGCGCCTTCTCCGCGTTCGCCTGCGGCGCGCTGCGCGGCGGCGACACCGTCGAGGTGCTGCCCCCGCTCGGGCACTTCACCACGGCGTTCGCGCCGGACCGGGTCCGCCACTACGGCGCGGTGGTCGCCGGTTCCGGCATCACTCCGGTGCTCGCGCTGGTCGCGACCGCGCTGGCCGTCGAGCCGGCCAGCACCTTCACGCTGGTGTACGGCAACCGCACGGCCAACACCGTGATGTTCGCCGAGGAGTTGGCGGACCTGAAGGACCGCTATCCGACCCGGCTGCACCTGGTGCACGTGCTCTCCCGGGAGCAGGGCGAGTCGCCGCTGCTGTCGGGGCGGATCGACGCCGACCGGCTGGTCCGGCTGCTGGACACCATCGTGCCGGGCGACGTCATCGAGGAGTGGTTCCTCTGCGGCCCGTACCAGCTGGTGGTGGACGCGAAGGCGGTGCTGACCGGCCGTGGGCTGCCGGAGTCCGCGGTGCACACCGAACTGTTCCACGTCGACGCGCCGCCGGAGCCGGTGCGCCGCCCGGCGGACGAGCCCGGGGCGGGGGCCGAGGTGACGATCGTGCTGGACGGCCGGTCGTCGAGCTTCACGATGGGCCGGGACGAGCGGGTGCTGGACGCGGCGCTCAAGGTCCGCGGCGAGCTGCCGTACGCCTGCAAGGGCGGCGTCTGCTCGACCTGCAAGGCCAAGGTCGTCTCCGGCGAGGTGACCATGGCCCGCAACTACGCGCTGGAGCCCGATGAGGTGGCGGCGGGCTACGTGCTCACCTGCCAGTCCAGCCCGGTGACCGACAAGCTGACGGTCGACTACGACGCGTGACCCTGGCGCAGCGCGTCGAGGGTTACGCCGAGTCACGGCCTCGGCCGACCGCGGTATCCCCTGTCCCGCCCTTTGCGTTGCTTCATCATCCGCAACACGTGCCTTGGGCAGGCGTTCTCTCCTCGGCCGCCTCGGGGTGGCGCGAAGAGCCTGCTCGCGATGGGTGATTGTTGCGTAGGTAGCAGCAGAGCAAAGGCGGTGGGCCGGGGTGTCTGGGCGGATGCCGGCGTGACGCCGCGTGTATGTCGGAGGGGCGAGGCCAAGGACGTCACATCGGGGTGGCCGCGCGTCGCCGCGCCGGAGCCGGCGACGTAGGCTCGGGGGCGTGACGGTGAGCCGGGAGATCGACGACATCCTGCAGCGCGGCGCGGACGGCGGGCGGATCACGCCCGAGGAGGCCCTGCTGCTCTACACCGAGGCGCCCTTCCACGCCCTCGGCGAGGCGGCGGACGCGGTGCGCCGGCGGCGCTACCCGGACAACATCGTCACGTACCTGATCGACCGCAACATCAACTACACGAACGTCTGCGTGACGGCGTGCAAGTTCTGCGCGTTCTACCGAGCCCCCAAGCACAAGGAGGGCTGGACCCACCCGACCGAGGAGATCCTGCGCCGTTGCGGCGAGGCGGTCGAGTTGGGCGCCACCCAGGTGATGCTCCAGGGTGGCCACCACCCGGACTACGGCGTCGAGTACTACGAGGAGCTCTTCTCCTCGGTCAAGCAGGCGTACCCGCAGCTCGCCATCCACTCGATCGGGCCGAGCGAGATCCTGCACATGGCCAAGGTCTCCGGGGTCAGCCTGGACGAGGCCATCGCCCGGATCAAGGCGGCCGGCCTGGACTCGATCGCCGGGGCCGGCGCGGAGATGCTGCCGGACCGCCCGCGCAAGGCGATCGCCCCGCTGAAGGAGTCCGGGGCGCGCTGGCTCGAGGTGATGGAGCTGGCGCACCGGCAGGGTGTCGAGTCCACCGCCACGATGATGATGGGCACCGGCGAGACCAACGCCGAGCGGATCGAGCACCTGCGGATGATCCGGGACGTGCAGGACCGCACCCAGGGCTTCCGGGCCTTCATCCCGTGGACGTACCAGCCGGAGAACAACCACCTCAAGGGCCGCACCCAGGCCACCACCCTGGAGTATCTGCGGCTGGTCGCGGTGGCCCGGCTCTTCTTCGAGACCGTGCCGCACCTGCAGGCCTCCTGGCTGACCACCGGCAAGGACGTCGGCCAGCTCGCCCTGCACATGGGGGTGGACGACCTCGGCTCGATCATGCTGGAGGAGAACGTCATCTCCTCGGCCGGCGCGCGGCACCGCTCCAACCTGCACGAGCTGATCGGCATGATCCGTACCGCCGGCCGGATCCCGGCCCAGCGGGACACCCTCTACAACCGACTCGCCGTGCACCGGACGCCGGCCGACGACCCCAGCGACGACCGGGTGGTCTCGCACTTCTCCTCGATCGCCCTGCCCGGCGGTGGGGTCGGGAAGTCCCTGCCGCTCGTCGAGGTCAACTGACCCCCTGCCGGCGACGGCCGCGGTCGAACGGTCGGTTCCCGTGGACCGTTCGTCCGAGAGGTGGCCCGGGTCACTCCCAAAAAGGGCCATCAATCCGGACAATCCTGGGGTGGCCGCTGGTCAGGCAGGTGGCGAGGGTTCGGCACGGGGGGTGGCGGTCGTGATCGGGTCCCGCTAACGTGCCCGCTCGGAGCATCCGCGCCGCGCGGCGGCGCACCCAGGATCGTCCTCCATCGGCCCGGGAGGGCCGTTCACATAACGCACGGCAGCAGGGGCGGGATGGGTCACCATCCCGCCCCTGCTGTCCTCGTCGGTTCCCCGGTCCGGGCGGCCCGCGGCGGTGTGCCCGGGCTCGCGCCCGGCCACCCGTCGATCGCCGCAGCGCGCGCGGCTGGCAGAGTGGAGGGGTGAGCCGTACCCCGCAGGGCCAGCGCGCCAGCCTGGACAAGCAGCCGCACGAGGTCGCCGCGATGTTCGACGGCGTGGCCGCCCGCTACGACCTGACCAACACCGTGCTCTCCTTCGGGCAGGACCGGTCCTGGCGACGGGCCACCCGGGCCGCGCTCGGCCTGCGCCCCGGCGAGCGGGTGCTGGACGTGGGCGCCGGCACCGGCGTCTCGACCGAGGAACTGGCCCACTCCGGGGCGTACGCGGTGGGCGCGGACCTGTCGCTGGGCATGCTGCACGCCGGCAAGCGGACCCGTCCACAGGTGCCGTTGCTGGCCGGGGACGCCCTGAAGCTGCCCTTCGCGGACGCCAGTTTCGACGCGGTGACCATCTCCTTCGCGTTGCGCAACGTCAACGACACCGACGCCGCGCTGCGCGAGCTGGCCCGGGTGACCCGGCCGGGCGGCCGGCTGGTGGTCTGCGAGTTCAGCACCCCGGTCAACCCGGCCTTCCGGACCGTCTACCTGTCGTACCTGATGCGGTCCCTGCCGGCGGTGGCGCGCGCGGTCTCCAGCAACCCCGACGCGTACGTCTATCTCGCCGAATCGATCCGGGCCTGGCCCGACCAGGCGGCCCTGGCGGCGCGGATCGGCGCGGCCGGTTGGGGCCGGGTGGCCTGGCGCAACCTGACCGGCGGCGTGGTGGCGCTGCATCGCGCGATCCGCGACTGACAGACCGACCTGACCCGGCCGGGCGAAACGGCTATTTCGTGAATATCCGTTTTCGGTCTACTTTGACCCGTAAGCTCGCCCCATGACGGGACCAGAGCAGCCGGTCGCGCCGCCGGCCACCGACGACGACGCCGCGGAACTCATCGCGCAGCTCAAGGAGCTGGCCGGCGCCGATCCCGCGGACGTCCGTCAGGTGGTCGCCGAGGTGCTCGCCGCGCTCGACCGCGCCGCCGGAGGCGCGCTCCGGGACCACCTGCCCGAGACGATCCGGGTAGATGCCGGGCTGGACGCCTCCGCCCCCACCCGCCCGTGACGCCGAAGTGGACCGCGACCGGCAGGTTTCCAGGAAGTTAGGTACCCCTCACCGGCTACGGGTGTAACGCCGGTCATAGACTCCAACCCGATCGGCTTGTGAAGCATTTCACGAGCATGCGGGAGGAGGCGCAGATGACCGCGGTGGAGAACGACGCCGACGTGATCGTCGTGGGCGCCGGTCCCGGAGGATCGGCGACGGCGTACCACCTGGCGCGGCACGGCGTACGTGTGCTGCTGCTGGAGAAGACCGAGTTCCCCCGGGAGAAGGTCTGCGGCGACGGGCTCACCCCGCGCGCCGTACGCCAGCTCATCCGGATGGGCGTGGACACCTCGCCCGAGGCCGGCTGGCTGCACAACAAGGGCCTGCGGGTGATCGGCGGCGGGGTACGCCTCGAACTGGACTGGCCCGACCTGGCCAGCTTCCCCAACTACGGCCTGGTCCGCACCCGGCTCGACTTCGACGACCTGCTCGCCCAGCGCGCGGTCTCCGCCGGGGCGAAGCTGCGGACCAGCGTGAACGTCGTCGGCCCGGTGCTCGACGCCGACGACCGGGTGATCGGCGTGCAGGCCGAGGTGGGCCCGGAGAAGGAGCCGGCCACCTTCCACGCCCCGCTGGTGGTCGCCGCGGACGGCGTCTCCGGTCGCTTCCCGCTCGCCCTCGGGCTGGCCAAGCGGGAGGACCGGCCGATCGGCGTGGCCGTCCGGCGCTACTACCGCTCGCCCGCGAAGCACGACGACGACTACCTGGAGTCGTGGCTGGAGCTGCGCAGCAAGGACAGCGGCGACAACCTGCTCCCCGGATACGGCTGGATCTTCGGCCTCGGCGACGGGCGGGTCAACGTCGGCCTCGGCGTGCTGAACTCCTCCGCCGCCTTCGGCAAGACGAACTACCGGCGGCTGCTCACCGACTGGCTGGCCAACACCCCCGAGGACTGGGGGATGACCGACGAGGCGAACGCGGAGGGGCCGATTCTGGGCGCCGCGCTGCCGATGGGCTTCAACCGGGTCCCGCACTACACCCGCGGGGTCATGCTGGTCGGCGACTCCGGCGGCATGGTCAACCCGTTCAACGGCGAGGGCATCGCGTACGCGATGGAGTCCGGCGAGCTGGCCGCCGAGGTCGCGGTCCAGGCGCTCGCCCGGCCGGCCGGCGCGGAGCGGGAGCGGGCGCTGATGGCGTACCCGCAGGAGCTGAAGGCGCGCTTCGGCGGCTACTACCGGCTCGGCGGGATCTTCGTGAAGCTGATCGGCCGTCCGGAGATCATGCGGATGGCCACCAGGCACGGCATGCCGCACCCGACGCTGATGCGCTTCGTGCTCAAGCTGCTGGCCAACCTGACCGACCCGCGCGGCGGCGACTCGATGGACCGGGTCATCAACGCGATGACGAGGGTGGCGCCAGCCGTCTAGACCTCACGCCCGGGGCCGGTAACGGCCCCGGGCGGGGACCGAGATCGACCCCCGATGACGCAGGTCACGAGGGACGTGAATAGTGTGATTTTCGCCAAGCACCAGGGGCAGGGGAAGGACGAGCAGGAGAAAAGATGTCGCTCTCGCCTTACGCACCGATCATCGGGCTGTTCGCCCTCGCCGCGGGGTTCTCGCTGTTCTCCGTGGCCGCCGCCCGCTTCGCCGGTCCCCGGCGCTTCAACAAGGCCAAGCTCGAGGCGTACGAGTGCGGCATCGAGCCGAGCCCGCAGCCGGTCGGCGGTGGCCGGTTCCCGGTCAAGTTCTACCTGACGGCGATGCTCTTCATCGTCTTCGACATCGAGATCATCTTCCTCTACCCCTGGGCGGTCTCCTTCGACGCCCTGCCGATCTTCGGCTTCGTGGAGATGGTCATGTTCATCGTCGCGGTCTTCGTCGCCTACGCCTACGTCTGGCGGCGCGGCGGCCTGGACTGGGACTGAGGGAGGTACGGCAGATGGGTATCGAGGAGAAGCTTCCCGCCGGCGTCCTGCTCACCTCCGTGGAGAAGCTGGTCAACTGGTCGCGGAAGTCGTCCGTCTGGGGCGCCACCTTCGGTCTGGCCTGCTGCGCCATCGAGATGATGGCGGCCGGTGGTCCGCACTACGACATGGGCCGCTGGGGGATGGAGGTCTTCCGTGCCTCGCCCCGCCAGGCGGACCTGATGATCGTCGCCGGCCGGGTGAGCCAGAAGATGGCCCCGGTGCTGCGCCAGATCTACGACCAGATGGCCGAGCCCCGCTGGGTGCTCTCCATGGGCGTCTGCGCGAGCAGCGGCGGCATGTTCAACAACTACGCCATCGTGCAGGGCGTCGACCACGTGGTGCCGGTCGACATGTACCTCCCGGGCTGCCCGCCCCGGCCGGAGATGCTCATCGACGCGATCCTCAAGCTCCGCGAGAAGATCATGTACGAGCCGCTGGGCGCGAACGGCCGCAAGATGCTGGAGGCCCGCAAGGAGCGCGGTGACGTCCCGGTCGTGCCGTACGGCTCGATGCCGTCGTCGTACCGCAACGACAAGGCCCGGCGTGCCGAGTGGACGCAGGCGGTCCGCGAGGGGCGCGAGGAGCAGCTGCGGATCGAGAACTGGATGAAGGCACAGAACCACCTCCACGCTCACGGGGGCCCGAAGTGACCGCACCGAACGACAAGAACAACGACGGCGGCGTGCCGGTACCGGTCACCCCGGCCGGCGCCAGCACCGGCGCCCCGGCCGAGTACCCGCCGGCCAGCCCGGCCGGGCGCGGCATGTTCGGCATGCATGGCACCGGCGACGTCTCCGGCTACGGCGGCCTGGTCCGCCAGCGCAAGCCGATCGAGGAGGCCGCCCGGCCGTACGGGGGCTACTTCGACGAGGTCCGCGACGCGCTGGAGGAGGCGTACCCGGCCTTCGGCGACGCGATCGAGAAGGTCGTGGTCGACCGCGGCGAGCTGACCCTGCACGTCCGCCCGGAGCGGATCGCCGAGGTCTGCCAGGTGATGCGGGACGACCTGGCGCTCCGCTTCGAGCTCTGCTCCTCGGTGTCCGGCGTGGACTACCTGGGCGCGGACGAGCGTCGGCTGCACGTGGTCTACCAGCTCACCTCGATGACCTACCGGCGCAGGGTCCGGCTGGAGGCCGCGGTCTCCACCGAGGACCCGCACCTGCCGAGCGTCACCGCCGTCTACCCGACCGCCGACTGGCAGGAGCGGGAGACGTACGACATGTTCGGCATCGTCTTCGACGGCCACCCCAACCTGACCCGGATCCTCATGCCGGACGACTGGGAGGGGCACCCGCAGCGCAAGGACTACCCGCTGGGTGGCGTGCCCGTCGAGTACAAGGGCGCCGAGATCCCGCCGCCGGACCGGAGGAGGTCCTACCAGTGAGCGCGAGGAGTGCAGCGGAGCGGAGCCCCGCAGTCGCGAACGGAGGGCAAGCACTGTGACCACGTCCAACTACGCGACCGAGCGTGAGACCACCGAGGGCAAGGTCTTCACCGTCACCGGTGGGGACTGGGACCAGGTCGTCGCCGGCACCGACCCGATCAACGACGAGCGGATCGTCGTCAACATGGGTCCGCAGCACCCGTCCACGCACGGCGTGCTCCGGCTGATCCTCGAGCTGGAGGGCGAGACGGTCCGCGAGGCCCGCTCGGTCGTCGGCTACCTGCACACCGGCATCGAGAAGAACCTGGAATACCGCAACTGGGTCCAGGGCTCGACCTTCGTGACCCGGATGGACTATCTCGCCCCGCTGTTCAACGAGACGGCGTACGCGCTGGCGGTGGAGAAGCTGCTCGGCATCACCGACGAGGTGACCGAGCGGGCCACCACCATCCGGGTGCTGATGATGGAGCTGAACCGGATCTCCTCGCACCTGGTCTGGCTGGCCACCACCGGCATGGAGCTGGGCGCGATCTCGATCATGCTGTACGGCTTCCGCGAGCGGGAGTACATCCTCGACATCTTCGAGACCATCACCGGCCTGCGCATGAACCACGCGTACGTCCGGCCGGGCGGTGTGGCGCAGGACGTGCCGGACGACGCGATCCGCAAGATCCGCGACTTCCTGAAGATGATGCCGAAGAAGCTCAAGGAGTACGAGGACCTCCTCTCCGGGCAGCCGATCTGGACCGAGCGGACCAAGGGCGTCGCGGTGCTGGACGTGACCGGTTGCCTGGCGCTGGGCGTCACCGGCCCGGTGCTCCGCTCCGCCGGTCTCGCCTGGGACCTGCGCAAGACCATGCCGTACTGCGGCTACGAGACGTACGAGTTCGACGTGCCGACCCACCCGGACGGTGACGTCTGGGGCCGCTACCTGGTCCGGCTCGCC
This sequence comes from Micromonospora sp. NBC_00898, assembly GCF_045207895.1. Lineage (NCBI taxonomy): Bacteria > Bacillati > Actinomycetota > Actinomycetes > Micromonosporales > Micromonosporaceae > Micromonospora > Micromonospora sp. NBC_00898. The sequence goes on along the minus strand of NZ_CP108775.1, from coordinate 5,579,849 downwards.
GAGATCCGGGAGTCGCTGAAGCTGGTCGAGCAGGCCCTCGACCGGTTGAAGCCGGGCCCGGTGATGGTCGCCGACCGCAAGATCGCGTGGCCGGCGCAGCTCGCCATCGGCGTCGACGGCATGGGCAACTCACTGGAGCACGTCGCCAAGATCATGGGTCAGTCGATGGAGTCGCTGATCCACCACTTCAAGCTCGTCACCGAGGGCTTCCGGGTCCCGCCGGGCCAGGTGTACGTCGGCATCGAGTCGCCCCGCGGCGAGCTGGGCGTGCACGCGGTCTCCGACGGCGGCACCCGGCCGTACCGGGTGCACTACCGGGAGCCGAGCTTCGTCAACCTGCAGGCCCTCCCGGCGATGGCCGAGGGCGGCCTGATCGCCGACGTGATCGCCGGTGGCGCCTCGCTGGACCCCGTGATGGGTGGGTGTGACCGGTGAGCGCGAGGAGCGCAGCGAAGCGGAGCACCGCAGTCGCGAACGAAGGGCGGCTCTGATGACGACGACTTTCACTGAAGAGACCCGGGAGCGGGCGCGGGAGATCATCGCTCGCTACCCGGCCGACCGGTCCCGCTCGGCGCTGCTGCCGCTGCTGCACCTGGTGCAGTCCGAGGAGGGCTACGTCTCCCCGACCGGCGTCGAGTTCTGCGCCGAGGTGCTCGGGCTGAACAAGGCCCAGGTCGGCGCGGTGGCCACCTTCTACACCATGTACAAGCGCAAGCCGACCGGTGACTACCTGGTCAGCGTCTGCACCAACACGATGTGCAACGTGCTCGGCGGCCAGGAGGTCTACGACACGCTCGCCGAGCACCTGGGTGTCGGGCACGACGAGACCACCGCCGACGGGAAGATCACCCTGGAGCACGCCGAGTGCCTGGCGGCGTGCGACTACGGCCCGGTGATGACGGTCAACTACGACTTCTTCGACAACGTCGACCCGCAGGGTGCGCTCGGCGTGGTCGAGGAGCTGCGCGCCGGTGGCCGGCCGATGCCGACCCGGGGCGCCCGGCTCTGCACGCTGAAGGAGATGGCGGTGCAGCTCGCCGGCTTCGCCGACGAGCGCGACGGCGCGGTCGCCGACGGCGGGCCGGGCGAGCCGACCCTGCGCGGCCTGCGGCTGGCCGAGCAGCACGGCATCGCGGTGCCGGGCTTCGACCCGAACACCCCGATCCGCAGCAAGGCCGAGGCCGACCAGGCGGCGGCCAAGGCCAAGGCCGAGGCCGCGAAGCCGGCCCCGGCGGCCGAGCCGGCGAAGGGCGGCGACGGCGCGTCCACCCCGACGGGTACGCCGGGCGCCGCCGAGCCGGTGAAGCCGGAGGCGGCCACCGGCAGCACCGCGCCGGACGTCAAGGCGCCGGATGACAAGTCGCCGCAGGTGCGTACCGCCGAGACCCGGCAGCCGGACGCGCGGACCGCCGTGCCCGACGCGCCCGGCACCAAGGTCCCGGCGGACACCACCGCGCCGGCGCCGCGCGACGCGCAGGAGGCGGTGGCCGCCGGTGCGGCGGCCAACGCGCCGGCCGGCGACGGCAAGCCCGCCGGTGACTCCGCCGAAGCGCAGGAGCGCAACCTCAAGGAAGCGTCGTCGGGCGCCAATGGCGCGGGCCCGGCGGTCGCGAGCGAAACGGGGGGCCAGAAGTGACCACTCCTCGGCCGGAGACGCTGGCCAAGCTGACGCCGGTGCTGACCAAGCGCTGGCTGTCGCCGGACGCCTGGCGGATCGGCACCTACGAGAAGCTGGACGGCTACGCCGCCCTGCGCAAGGCGCTCAAGGCCCACCCGGACGACCTGATCCAGCTGATCAAGGACTCCGGGCTGCGCGGCCGCGGCGGCGCCGGCTTCCCGACCGGTCTCAAGTGGGGGTTCATCCCGCAGGGCGACGGCAAGCCGCACTACCTGGTGGTCAACGCCGACGAGGGCGAGCCGGGCACCTGCAAGGACCTGCCGCTGATGACGCACGACCCGCACTCGCTGGTCGAGGGCGTGATCATCGCGTCGTACGCGATCCGGGCCAACCGCGCCTACATCTACATCCGCGGTGAGGCGGTGCACGCCGCCCGCCGGCTGCGCAACGCCGTGCAGGAGGCGTACGCCAAGGGCTACCTCGGGCGGAACATCCAGGGCACCGGCTTCGACCTGGAACTGGTCGTGCACTCCGGCGCCGGGGCGTACATCTGCGGCGAGGAGACCGCGCTGCTGGACTCGCTGGAGGGCTTCCGCGGCCAGCCCCGGCTGCGCCCGCCGTTCCCGGCGACCCACGGCCTGTACGCCAGCCCGACGGTGGTGAACAACGTCGGCACCATCGCGAGCGTGCCGTACATCGTGCTGGGCGGGGCCGACTGGTGGAAGACCATGGGTACGGAGAAGTCCTCCGGGCCGATGATCTACTCACTGTCGGGCCGGATCGCCAACCCCGGCCAGTACGAGTGCTCGATGGGGATCACCCTGCGCGAGCTGATCGAGCTGGCCGGCGGGATGCAGCCCGGGCACGAGCTGAGGTTCTGGACCCCGGGCGGGTCGTCGACCCCGCTGCTCACCGCCGAGCACCTGGACGTGCCGCTGGACTTCGATCAGGTGGCGGCGGCCGGCTCGATCCTGGGCACCACGGCCACCCAGATCTTCTCCGACCAGGACTGCCCGGTGTACGCGACCTACCGGTGGATGGAGTTCTACCACCACGAGTCGTGCGGCAAGTGCACCCCGTGCCGGGAGGGCAACTACTGGATGGCCCGGATCTACCGGCGGATCCTCGCCGGCCACGGCACGTACGAGGACCTGGACACCCTGCTCGACACCTGCGACAACGTCCTGGGCCGCGCGTTCTGCGGCCTGGGCGACGGTGCGACCAGTTCGGTGACCTCGTCGCTGAAGTACTTCAAGCAGGACTACCTCGACTACATCGAGGGGCGTACCGCGCCGAAGCTCTCCGACAAGCAGCTGGTTGGAGCCCACTGATGACTGATGTGGCGAAGGCCGCCGAGACCGTCACGCTCACCATCGACGGCGTCGAGGTCACCGCTCCCAAGGGGGCGCTGCTGATCCGGGTCGCCGAGCAGATGGGCACCGAGATCCCGCGCTTCTGCGACCACCCGCTGCTGGCCCCCGCCGGCGCCTGCCGGCAGTGTCTGGTGGAGGTGGAGGGCCAGCGCAAGCCGGTCGCCTCCTGCACCCAGACCGTCGCCGACGGCATGGTGGTCCGTACCCAGCTCACCTCTCCGGTCGCCAAGAAGGCGCAGGAGGGGATCATGGAGCTGCTGCTGGTGAACCACCCGCTCGACTGCCCGATGTGTGACAAGGGCGGCGAGTGCCCGCTGCAGAACCAGGCGATGTCCACCGGCCGGACGGACTCGCGGTTCCACGAGCACAAGCGGGAGTACGAGAAGCCGATGGAGATCAGCACCCAGGTGCTGCTCGACCGCGAGCGCTGCGTGCTCTGCCAGCGCTGCACCCGGTTCTCGGAGGAGATCGCCGGCGACAAGTTCATCGACCTGATGGGCCGGTCGTCCGCCGAGGAGATCAACATCTATCGGGACGACGCGTACGGCGAAGAGGGCGACGCGGGTGACGTGCCGTTCAACTCGTACTTCTCCGGCAACACCGTGCAGATCTGCCCGGTGGGCGCGCTGACCGGCGCGCAGTACCGGTTCCGGGCCCGCCCGTTCGACCTGGTCTCCACTCCGAGCGTGTGCGAGCACTGCTCGGCCGGTTGCGACCAGCGCACCGACTGGCGGCGCGGCAAGGTGCTGCGCCGGCTGGCCGGCGACGACCCGGCGGTGAACGAGGAGTGGAACTGCGACAAGGGGCGGTGGGGCTTCCAGTACACCCGCGCCTTCGACCGGATCTCCACCCCGATGGTCCGCGACGAGCGGACCGGTGAGCTGCGCGAGGCCTCCTGGAGCGAGGCGCTGACCCGGGCCGGCGAGGGGCTGCGCGCGGCCCGCGACGGGGGCCGGGGCACGGCGGTGCTCACCGGCGGCCGGCTGACCGTCGAGGACGCCTACGCGTACGCGAAGTTCGCCCGGGTCGCGCTGAACACCAACGACATCGACTTCCGCGCCCGGCCGGTCTCCCGCGAGGAGGCCGACTTCCTGGCCAGCACCGTGGCCGGGGCCACCGACGTCACCTACGCGGACGTGGAGAACGCGCCCGCGGTGGTGCTGGTCGGCCTGGAGCCGGAGGAGGAGTGCCCGATCCTCTTCCTGCGGCTGCGCAAGGCGTACCTGAAGAAGAAGCTCACCGTGTACGCGATCGCGCCGTTCGCGACCCGCGGCCTGGAGAAGCTCGGGGCCAAGCTGGCTCGGGTGGTGCCGGGCGAGGAGGCCAGCGTGCTGGCCGAGCACGCCACGGTCGCCGAGGCGCTGAGCCAGCCCGGAGCGATCCTGGTCGTCGGCGAGCGGCTGGGCGCCGTGCCGGGCGGGCTGTCCGCCGCGGCGGGCATCGCCCGGCGTACCGGCGCGAAGCTGGCCTGGGTGCCGCGGCGCGCGGGTGACCGGGGCGCGGTCGACGCGGGCTGCCTGCCCAACCTGCTCCCCGGTGGCCGCCCGGTCACCGAGCCGGCCGCCCGGGCCGAGCTCGGCGAGGCGTGGGACATCGCGGCCGGGGTGATCCCCAGCCAGGCCGGCCGGGACACCGACGGCATCCTCACCGCTGCGGCCAACGGCCAGCTCGGCGCCCTGGTGGTGGCCGGCGTCGACCCGGCCGACCTGGCCGACCCGCGACTGGCCGAGCAGGCCCTCGACGCGGTGCCGTTCCTGGTCAGCCTGGAGCTGCGGATGAGCGCGGTGGCCCGCCGGGCCGACGTGGTGTTCCCGGTCGCCCCGGTGGTCGAGAAGGCCGGCAGCTTCCTGGACTGGGAGGGCCGGCTGCGCCCGTTCGACGCGGTGCTGGAGACGGCCGCGATGACCGACGGCCGGGTGCTCGACGCGCTCGCCGCGCAGCTCGACGTGCGGCTCGGCACCGGCGACGTGATGAGCGTCCGCCGGGAGCTGGGCGCGCTGCCGCCGACCCGGGTGGGTCGCCCGGCCGTCCCCACGGTCGAGCCGGCCACCGTCCGACAGCCCGGGCCCGGCGAGGCGGTGTTGGCCACCTGGCACCAGCTGATCGACCTGGGCAGCCTGACCGACGGGGACGAACACCTCGCCGGCACCGCCCGCCCGCCGGTGGTCCGGCTGGGCAAGGGCACCGCCGAGGCGCTCGGCGTGGCCGACGGCGACCCGGTGACGGTGGGCACCGACCGCGGGGCGGTCACCCTGCCGGCGGCGATCACCGAGATGCCGGACGGCGTCGTCTGGCTGCCGACCAACTCACCCGGCTCGACCGTGCGGCGCAGCCTCGGCGCGACGTCCGGCACGGTCGTACGGCTCTCCGTCCCGACCGTGGCCGTCCCGGCCGAACGGGTCGCGGCGGACGAGGCCGGGCGTCCGGGTCCGCTCCTCAACTCCGGGAGTGTCCAGTGAACCTCTACCTCGCCGCGCAGGACCCGACGCTGGCCGACTTCGGCAAGGACCCGTGGTGGCTGGTCCTCATCAAGATCGTCTTCGCCTTCGTCTTCGGTCTGCTGGCCACGCTGCTCGGCGTCTGGTTCGAGCGCCGGGTCGTCGGCTACATGCAGGTCCGGCCCGGCCCCAACCAGGTCGGCCCGTTCGGCCTGCTCCAGACGCTCGCCGACGGCCTGAAGATGGCCTTCAAGGAGGACATCCTCCCGCGGGCCGCCGACAAGGTCGTCTACTTCTTCGCGCCGACCATCTCGGTGATCTGCGCGGTGACCGCCCTGTCGGTGGTGCCGTTCGGCCCGATGGTCAGCATCTTCGGTCACCACACGCCGCTGCAGGTCACCGACGTGCCGGTGGCGGTGCTGGTGCTGCTGGCCTGCTCCTCGATGGGCATCTACGGCATCGTGCTCGGCGGCTGGGCCTCCGGCTCGACGTACCCGCTGCTCGGTGGTCTGCGGTCCAGCGCCCAGATGATCTCGTACGAGGTCGCGATGGGGCTGAGCATCGTGGCGGTCTTCATGACCGCCGGCACGATGTCCACCAGCGGGATCGTCGCCGCCCAGGCGAAGGGCACCCAGCTCAGCATCGGCGGTGTCGACGTCCCGGCCCCGGGCTGGTACGCGATCCTGCTGCTGCCCAGCTTCATCATCTTCTTCATCGCCACCGTCGGTGAGACCAACCGGGCGCCGTTCGACCTGCCCGAGGCGGAGTCCGAGCTGGTCGCGGGCTTCATGACCGAGTACAGCTCGCTGAAGTTCGCGCTGTTCATGCTCTCCGAGTACGTCTCGATGGTGACCATGTCCGCGGTCACCACCACGCTCTTCCTCGGCGGCTGGCGGGCGCCCGCGCCCATCACCACCTTCTGGGCCGGCGCCAACTCCGGTTGGTGGCCGATGCTCTGGTTCTTCGGCAAGGTGCTGATCCTGGTCTTCGTCTTCGTCTGGCTGCGGGGCACCCTGCCCCGGCTCCGCTACGACCAGTTCATGCGCTTCGGCTGGAAGGTCCTGCTGCCGATCAACCTGGTCTGGATCCTGGTCCTGTCCGGGCTGCGCTCGATCGAGGACTGGCAGACCCGGCACCGGCTGCTCGCCACCGCGATCGGCGCGGGCGTGCTGCTGCTGGCCACGCTCTTCTGGCCGTCCAAGAAGCGGGAGCCGAAGCCGACGCTCCAGGAACAGGCCAACAGCCGTCCGCACGGCAGCTTCCCGCTGCCGCCGATGGACCTGCAGGTACCACCGAGCCCGCGCACCAAGCGCGTGGTCGCCGAGCGGGAGCCGGCCAACATCGCCGCCGGCTCGGACTCCAGGGAGGTGTGACGTGGGCGCGATCACCGGAACGTTCAAGGGCTTCGGGGTCACCTTCTCGCACATGTTCAGGAAGGTCGTCACCACCGACTACCCGTTCAAGCCGCCGGTCTCGGCGCCGCGCTACCACGGGCGGCACATCCTGAACCGGCACCCGGACGGGCTGGAGAAGTGCATCGGCTGCGAGCTGTGCGCCTGGGCCTGCCCGGCGGACGCGATCTACGTGGAGGGTGGCGACAACACCGAGGAGCAGCGCTTCTCCCCGGGTGAGCGGTACGCCAGCGTCTACCAGATCAACTACGCCCGGTGCATCTTCTGCGGGCTCTGCATCGAGGCCTGCCCGACCCGTTCGCTCACCATGAGCAACGAGTACGAGCTGGCCCGGGACAACCGGCAGGACCTGATCTTCACCAAGGAGCAGCTGCTCGCGCCGCTGCTGCCGGGGATGGAGCAGCCGCCGCACCCGATGCGGCTGGGTGACAGCGAGAAGGACTACTACATCGGTTCGCTGACCAACCCGGGCACGTCGGCCGGTGCCGAGCACTCGCCGATGGGCCCCGGCCGGTACCAGGTGGAGGAGCACCCCGAGGTGACCTTCCCCGGCGCCGAGCAGGCGGCCCAGCGGGCAGCGGCAGGCAAGGGAGACGGCGCATGACCACGCAGACGGTGCTCGCCGCGGCGGGCCAGGTGTCCGGGGGTGAGGAGGTCACCTTCTGGATCCTCGCCCCGCTGGCGCTGATCGGCGCGATCGGCATGGTCTGGGCCCGCAACGCGGTGCACTCCGCGCTCTGGCTGGTGCTGACCATGCTCTGCCTGGGCGTGTTCTACGTGCTCCAGGCGGGCCCGTTCATCGGCATGGTGCAGATCATCGTCTACACCGGCGCGATCATGATGCTCTTCCTGTTCGTGCTGATGCTGGTCGGCCGGGACGCCTCCGACTCGCTGATCGAGACGCTGCGCGGACAGCGGGTCGCCGCGGTGGTGCTCGGGCTCGGCTTCGCCGGGCTGGTGGGCAGCGGCCTCTACCGGGCTCTGCACGGCGTCCAGGCGGTGGGCCTGGAACAGGCCAACGCCGAGGGCAACGTGCAGGGCATCGCCCGGCTGCTCTTCACCAAGTACGTCTTCGCCTTCGAGCTGACCTCCGCGCTGCTGATCACGGCGGCCGTCGGCGCGATGGTGCTGGCGCACGTCGAGCGGCGCAAGGAGGACCGGATGGACCAGGTCGCCACCATGAAGGCCCGGTTCCGCCCCGGCAACTACCCCGGCCCGAAGCCCGGCCCGGGCATCTTCGCCACCTCCTCCTCGGTGGCCACCCCGGCCCGCCTGCCCGACGGCCGGCTGACCGAGCGCAGCACCCCGGACATCCTGCCGGTCCGCGAGCTGACCGCCGAGGAGACCTCGCTGAAGGGGACCGAGAAGAAGTGACCCCGGACTACTACCTGATCCTCGCGGCGTTGCTGTTCACCATCGGCGCCGTCGGCGTGCTGATCCGGCGCAACGCCATCGTGCTGTTCATGTGCGTCGAGCTGATGCTCAACGCGGCCAACCTGACCCTGGTCACCTTCAGCCGGATCAACGGTGACCTGAACGGCCAGATCATGGCGTTCTTCGTGATGGTGGTGGCGGCGGCCGAGGTCGTGGTCGGGCTCGCGATCATCATGTCGATCTTCCGGACTCGACGCTCCGCGAGCGTCGACGACGCCAACCTGCTGAAGTACTGAGGGGTCCCCGGTGGAAGAGACCGTTCGATACGCCGAAGCCTCGGGGCTCCTGGGCAGCGTCTGGCTGCTCGTGGCGATCCCCCTGGTCAGCGCGGCGATCCTGCTGCTGCTCGGCCGGCGGGCCGACCGCTGGGGGCACTGGCTGGGGGTGGCCGCCATCGGTGCCGCCTTCGTGCTCGGCCTGACCTACTTCTTCCAGCTGCGCGGGCTGGAGAACAAGTCCGTCGAGCAGAGCCTGTGGCAGTTCATCTCGGTCGGCGACTTCAAGGTGGACTTCGGCCTGCTCTTCGACCCGCTGGCCGCGGTCTTCGTGCTGCTGATCACCGGGGTGGGCTTCCTGATCCACCTCTACGCGGTCGAGTACATGGCGCACGACGAGGGCCGCCGGCGGTTCTTCGGGTACTTCAACCTCTTCGTCGCCGCGATGCTCCTGCTGGTGCTCGGCAACAACTACGTGATGCTCTACTTCGGCTGGGAGGGCGTCGGCCTGGCGTCGTACCTGCTGATCTCCTTCTGGTACGGGCGGCCGAGCGCGGCCACCGCCGGCAAGAAGGCGTTCCTGATGAACCGGGTCGGCGACGCCGGCCTGGCCATCGGCATCTTCGTCATGTTCGCCACCCTCGGCACCACCCAGTACGACGAGGTCTTCAACGGTGTCGGCTCCCTGACCGGCACCACCGTCCTGGTGCTGGGCCTGCTGCTGCTGCTCGGCGCGGCCGGCAAGTCCGGCCAGTTCCCGCTCCAGGCATGGCTGCCGGACGCGATGGAGGGCCCGACCCCGGTGTCGGCGCTCATCCACGCGGCCACCATGGTCACCGCCGGCGTCTACCTGATCGCCCGGTCCAACCCGATCTTCTCGGCCAACGCCACCCTCCAACTGGTGGTGGTCAGCGTCGGCGCCCTGACCCTGCTGCTCGGCTGCGTCATCGGCGCGGCCAAGGACGACATCAAGCGGGTGCTGGCCTGGTCGACGGTGAGTCAGATCGGCTACATGTTCCTCGGCGTCGGCCTCGGCGGCGGGGCGTACGCGCTGGCCATCATCCACCTGCTGGCGCACGGCTTCTTCAAGGCCAACATGTTCCTCGGCGCCGGCTCGGTCATGCACGGCATGCACGACCAGGTGGACATCCGCCGCTTCGGCGGGCTGTCGAAGTACATGAAGGTCACCTGGCTGACCTTCATGATGGGCTGGCTGGCCATCATCGGCATCCCGCCGCTGTCCGGCTACTTCTCGAAGGAGCCGATCATCGGGGCCGCGTTCGAGCGGGACGGCTGGACCGCCTGGCTCTTCGGCGGCGCGGCGCTGCTCGGCGCCGGGCTCACCGCCTTCTACATGACCCGGCTGTTCGTGCTCACCTTCCACGGCCCGAAGCGGTGGACCGAGGACATCGAGCACCCGCACGAGTCCCCGAAGCTGATGACCGTTCCGCTGATCCTGCTGGCGGCCGGCTCGGTGCTGGCCGGTGCCCTGATGACGTGGAACGACGGGGTGGTCTCCTGGCTGACGCCGGTGCTCGGCGAGGAGGCCGGGAGTGAGCCGCACGCCGTGCTCCCGCACGTCGTGATCACCATCCTGTCGGTCCTGGTCACCGTGCTCGGCGCCGGACTGGCCTGGGCGTTGTTCCGCAACGGCACGGCCATCGAGCCGCAGCCGGCCGGCGTGCTGGTCACCGCCGCCCGCCGCAACCTCTACACCGATGCCGTCAACGAGGCGGTCTTCGAGAAGCCGGGCATCTTCCTCACCCGGGCGCTGGTCTTCCTCGACAACCGGGGCGTCGACGGGCTGGTCAACGGTCTCGCCGCCGCGGTGGGCGGGGGCTCGGGCCGGCTCCGGCGGCTGCAGACCGGTTTCGTGCGGTCGTACGCGACCTCGATCCTGACCGGCGCGCTGCTCGTGGTGGCGGCGTTCCTGGCGGTGCAGGCGGGGTGGCTGGCGTGATCGACCTCAACCCGGCCGCCCCCGCCGGCGGGCCACGCAGTCACGACGGAGGTAAGGCCGAATAATGTCCAACTTCCCGTTCCTCTCGGTGCTGACCGTGGCACCGCTGGTCGGCGCCCTGGTCGTGGCCCTGCTGCCGCGCCGGTCGCCGGAGCTGGCCAAGCTGGTGGCGTTCGGCTGGTCGCTGCTGGTGCTGGTGCTGTCGGTGATCATGTGGATCACCTTCCAGGCCGACGGTGATCGGTTCCAGTTCCGCGAGTCGTACGCCTGGATCCCGAACTGGGGCGTCAGCTTCACCTTCGCCGCCGACGGCATCGCGCTGGTCATGCTGATGCTGATCGCGATCCTGGTGCCGCTGGTGATCCTGGCGTCCTGGCACGACGCCGAGTCGTCCAAGCGGTCGGTGCCCGTCTACTTCGCCCTGCTGCTCGTCCTCGAGTGCACGATGATCGGCGTCTTCGCCGCCGCCGACGTCTTCCTGTTCTACGTGTTCTTCGAGGTCATGCTCGTCCCGATGTACTTCCTCATCGGCAGCTACGGCGGCCACCAGCGGCAGTACGCGGCGGTGAAGTTCTTCCTCTACTCGCTGGTCGGCGGCCTGTTCATGCTGGCCGCGGTGATCGGCCTCTGGGTGGTCGGCGGGAAGACCTTCGACTGGCAGGCGCTGAGCCAGGTGGACATCTCCACCGGCACCGCCCGCTGGCTCTTTCTCGGCTTCTTCCTCGCCTTCGCGATCAAGGCGCCGTTCTTCCCGTTCCACACCTGGCTGCCGGACGCCGGTGGCGCGGCCCCGGCCGGCGCGGCGGCGCTGCTGGTCGGCGTGCTGGACAAGGTCGGCACCTTCGGCATCCTGCGGTACTGCCTGCCGCTGTTCCCCGAGGCGTCGCGCTGGTTCGCGCCGTGGGCGCTGGCCCTCGGCGTGATCGGCATCATCTACGCGGCGCTGCTGGCGGTCGGCCAGAACGACCTGAAGCGGCTGGTGTCGTACACCTCGATCGCGCACTTCGGCTTCATCGGCGTCGGCATCTTCGCCTTCACCACCCAGGCCGGCACCGGCGCGGTGCTCTACATGCTCAACCACGGCCTCGCCACCGGCCTGCTCTTCCTGGTGGTGGGCATGCTGATCGCGCGCCGCGGGTCGGCCCTGATCAGCGACTTCGGCGGCGCGGGCCGGCTCGTCCCGCTGCTGGCCGGGGTGCTCTTCTTCGCCGGTCTCGCCTCGCTGGCGCTGCCCGGCACCGCGCCGTTCGTCTCCGAGTTCCTGGTGCTGATCGGCACCTTCACCACCAACAAGCCGGTCGCGGTGATCGCCACGCTCGGCATCATCCTGGCTGCCGCGTACGTGCTGTGGATGGTGCAGCGCACCACCCAGGGCACCCTCAACCCGGCCCTGACCGAGGTCGAGGGCATGCGCCGCGACCTCACCCTGCGCGAGAAGGTCGTGGTCGCCCCGCTGATCGCGCTGATCGTGCTGCTCGGCTTCTATCCCAAGCCGGTCACCGATGTCATCAACCCCGCCGTCCGCGCGACCATGCAGGACGTCGGTCGGACCGATCCCGCCCCGACGGTCGGCAGCGTCCAGGAGGCCGCAAAATGACCGAGCTGAAGTTGCCGTCGATCGACTACGCGGCGCTCGCTCCGATCCTGATCATGCTGGGCGTCGCCCTGGTCGGCGTCCTGGTCGAGGCGTTCGTGCCGCCGCGCCTGCGCAACGGGGTGCAGCTCGCGCTCGCCCTGGTGGCGGTGCTCGGCGCGCTGACCATGGTGATCCTCAACTCCGACGACCGGCTGATCACCGCGGGCCAGGCGCTCGCGGTGGACGGGCCGACGCTCTTCCTCCAGGGCGCGATCCTGATCCTCGCCGCGATGGCGCTGCTGCTCATCGGTGAGCGTTCGGTCGAGCGGGGCGGGGCGTTCGTCGCCCACGCCGCGGTCACCGCCGAGTCGCCCGACGACCGGCGGCAGGCCGACGGCGTCGGCGGCACCACCGAGGTGTACCCGCTGGCCACCTTCGCGATCGGCGGCATGCTGATCTTCGTGGCGGCGAACGACCTGCTGACCATGTTCATCGCGCTCGAGGTCTTCTCGCTGCCGCTCTACCTGCTCTGCGCGCTGGCCCGCCGCCGGCGGCTGCTGAGCCAGGAGGCGGCGATGAAGTACTTCATGCTCGGCGCGTACGCCTCGGCGTTCTTCCTCTTCGGGGTGGCGCTGATCTACGGCTTCACCTCGGGCATCCCGGGCCGGACGGCCGGCGTCGACTTCGCCACCGTGCACGCCGCGGTCACCGACTCCCCGGCCAGCCCGGTGCTGCTCTTCGCCGGCATGGCACTGCTCGCCATCGGCCTGCTGTTCAAGGCGGCCGCCGCGCCGTTCCACGTCTGGACGCCGGACGTCTACCAGGGCGCCCCGACGCCGGTCACCGGCTTCATGGCCGCCTGCACCAAGGTCGCCGCGTTCGGCGCCCTGCTGCGGGTCTTCCACGTCGCCTTCTCGGGGGCGGCCTGGGACTTCACCCCGGTGCTCGGCGCGGTGGCGGTGCTGACCATGCTGGTCGGTGCGGTGCTGGCGGTCACCCAGACCGACATCAAGCGGCTGCTGGCCTACTCGTCGATCGCGAACGCCGGCTACCTGCTGGTCGGCGTGCTGGCGCCGAGCAAGGACGGCCTCTCCGGCACGATGTTCTACCTGGTCGCGTACGGCTTCTCGGTGCTCGCCGCGTTCGCCGTCGTGACCCTGGTCCGGGACGCCGACGGCGAGGCCACCCACCTGTCCCGCTGGGCGGGCCTGGGCCGGCGGTCGCCGTTCTTCGCCTCGATCTTCACCTTCATCCTGCTGGCCTTCGCCGGTATCCCGCTGACCAGCGGCTTCACCAGCAAATTCGCCGTCTTCGCCCCGGCGCTGGACGCGAACCAGGCCTGGCTGGTGATCGCCGGCGTGCTGACCAGCATGGTGCTGGCCTTCCCGTACCTGCGGGTCGTGGTGATGATGTGGCTCTCCGAGCCGGGCGACGCCACCCCCACGGTGACGGTGCCGGGCGCGCTCACCTCGGCGGCCCTGGTGATCGGCGTGCTGGCCACCCTGGTCCTGGGGGTCGCCCCGGCGCCGCTGCTCGATCTGGCCAACGGTGCCGCCGAATTCGTGCGATGACCAACGTTGTCCCACCGGGGGCCGGTACGCCGTGGCGTACCGGCCCCCGGTCCGTGTCCCCCTGTCCGGGGCAGGTCGAACGGGTGTGGCATGGTTGAACACGTGGTGATTCCGGCTGGCGAGCGTTCAGGTGCCACCGGCTCCGGCGGTCGTCGGGGTCGGGAGGGCACGGGTCAGTTCGGCGCGCTCGGCCTGCATCTCGCCGATCCCCGCGTCGAGGCTTCCGTGCTGGGCCTGCTGGAGGATGTCGAGGTCGAGCTGCGGGCCAGCGTGGCCAGCGCCGACCCGCTCGTCACCGAGGCGGCCCGGCACCTGATGGAGGCCGGCGGAAAGCGGTTCCGCCCGCTGCTGGTGGCGCTGGGCGCGCAGTTCGGCGACCCGGCCGATCCGCACGTCGTACCGGCCGCCGTGGTGATGGAGCTCACCCACCTCGCGACGCTGTACCACGACGACGTGATGGACGAGGCGGCCGTCCGCCGGGGCGCCCCGAGCGCCAACTCGCGCTGGGCCAACTCCGTGGCCATCCTGGTCGGCGACTACCTCTTCGCGCGGGCCGCCGATCTGGCGGCCGACCTGGGCCCCGAGGCGGTGCGGTTGCAGGCGCGCACCTTCGCCCGGCTGGTCCACGGGCAGATCGCCGAGACCGTCGGCCCTCGGGACGGCGAGGACCCGGTCGCCCACTACCTGAGCGTCATCGCCGGGAAGACCGGTTCGCTGATCGCCACCTCGGCCCGTTTCGGCGGCATGTTCGCCGGGGCGTCCCCCGAGCACATCGAGGCCCTGGGCGGGTACGGCGAGACGATCGGGGTGGCCTTCCAGCTCTCCGACGACCTGCTCGACATCGCCTCCGAGTCGACGCAGTCCGGCAAGACGCCCGGCACCGACCTGCGCGAGGGCGTACCGACCCTGCCGGTGCTCTACGCGCTCGCCTCGGACGACTCGGACGCCGCCTCGGTGCGGCTCCGGGAGATCCTGGCCACCGGCCCGCTGGTCGACGACGCGCTGCACGCCGAGGCCCTCGGCCTGCTCCGCGAGTCCCCCGCGCTCAAGCGCGCCCGGGAAACCGTCCGCAGCTACGCCGAGGACGCCAGGACCCGGCTAGCTCCGCTCCCGCACAACCCGGCCCGCCACGCCCTCGAATCCCTCTGCGACTACATCGCCGACCGCACCAGCTAACCCCCGCCCCCCACCCCACCCCCTCCGCGACTCCAGGGTTGATCATGAAGTTGTTGCCACGACACGCCGTGTCGGAGGGCAACAACTTCATGATCAACGGGAGCCTGTCGGGGCCGGCGCGGGTCGGGCGTCAGGGGTGGGTCAGGAGGCGGCTGCCGGTGAGCATGAGGGTGGCGGCGACGAGCATTGACGCCGCCGCGAGGGCCCACATGACGGGGTAGCCGAGGTGGGCGGCGACGGTGCCGAGGGCCAGCGGGCCGAGGCAGCCGCCGGCGTACACCCCGGTCTGGGTGATCGAGGTGGCGGCGGCCGGGGCCTGCGGGTGCAGCCTGACCACCGCGAAGTTCATCAGCCCGGGCCACGCCCAACCGAGGCCGAAGCCGAGCACCACGCCGGCGACCAGCGGTGCCGGGCCGGCCAGCGCGAGCAGGCCCAGCCCGCCCGCGCCGACCACCAGCATCCCGGCGATCAGGGCGACATGGCCGCCGGTCCGGCGGTCGGCGAGCCAGCCCGCGCCCACCCGGGCCGCCACGCACACCGCGCTGCCCAGGGTGAGGGTGAGGCCGGCCAGGCCGGGCGACAACCCGCGGCCGACCGAGGAGTCCACCACGAACGTGCCCAGCGCGTTGGCCGCCGCCGCGGCCAGCGTCGCCGCCACCCCGACCACCACCAGCGCCCACGTCGCCCGGCCGGCCCGGCCGGCGGCGACCCGCGCGGTCCGGTCGTCCTCCTGCGGGGGTACGGCGGGCAGCGCGGCCAGCGCCGCCCCGGCCGCCGCCACGAACGCCCAGCGCCAGCCGGCGGTCAGCGCGATGGTGGGCACCGCCGCACCGGCCAGCAGCGTGGAGACCGGGATCGCGGCCTGCTTCACGCCGAACGACAGCCCCTGCCGGTGGGCGGGGACGTGCCGGGCCAGCGCCGCGTTGCTGGCGAGCTGGCCGAGCGCGTTCGCGGCGGCGCTCAACCCGAGCAGCGCGACCAACGCCGGGTACGACCGGGCCAGCGCCGCCACGCCCAGCAGCGAGCCGGCGGAGAGCAGGATGCCGGCGCGGGCCACCACGGCCGGGCCGTACCGCTCGACCAGCGCCCCCGAGGGGACGGAGGCGAGCGCGCTGATCCCGAAGTAGACCGAGACGGCGAGGCCCAGCCCGGCCGGGGAGAAGTGCAGGTCATCGCCCATCTGCACGGCGAGGCCGCCGACCAGGAAGACGGGCAGCACGCACGCGATGGTGGTGGCGATGGCGCCCGCGCTGGCGCCGACGGTCCGCCGGGGTGCGGGGGGTGCGGGGTCGAGCACGGTGTCGGTCATGGTCAGGCAAACCTACGCTGCCACGTTTTGGCAGCGGATCGTGTCTGTCGGTGCACGGTCTGTGCCCGGTGATCTGGCATCCTCCATCCGAACAGGCATTTCGCACTCGGCCTGTTTTTCATATGGTGTAAGTCCCCGGCGGCGGAGGTGGTTGTGCGCGACCCCTTGGCGGAACCTTCGGACCTGATCCGGAGCGTGTCCCGCGCGCTTCGAGTGCTCGAATCGGTCGGCCGTGCGCCGAAGGGCCTGACCGTCAAGCAGATCGCCCGCCGCTGTGAGCTGACCGTGGCCACCACCTACCACCTGGTGCGCACCCTGGCGTACGAGGGCTACGTGATCCGTCGCGAGGACGGCACGTACATCGTGGGGCTGGAGATCGCCGACCGGTACCGCGAGCTGGTGACCGCGTTCCGCGGGCCGCAGGCCGTCGGCGAGTCGCTGCGCCGGGCGGCCGCCGACACCGGGTACAGCCACTACCTCGGGCGTTTCGTGGGCGGCCAGGTGGCCGTCACGGCGGTCGCCGAGGGGCCGCGCTCGCCGTACCTGGAGGACCTGGTGCCCGGCTTCGACGAGGGCGCGCACGCCACCGCCCTCGGCAAGAGCCTGCTCGCCACCCTCACCGCCGAGCAGCGCTTCCGCTACCTGCGGGAGTACGGCATGCGCCCGTTCACCAGCGCCACCCTGACCACCACGGAGGCGTTCGAGGCCGACCTGGCCGCCGGCGACCGGCGCGGCATGCAGCTGGAGCTGGGGCAGTTCCGGCAGGGCGTGGCCTGTGCCGCCGTGCTGGTCACCCCGGACAAGGACATCGAGCGCCGGGTGGTGCTGGCCTGCGCGCTGCCGGCCAGCGAGATGATGACCTCCGCCCGGGTGGTCCGGGCCAAGCTGCTCACCGTCGCCCGGGCCGTCGCCGACGGCATCGCCGCGGAGAGTTGACCGCCTGGCGGTCACGGCTGGTTGCGGCACGTCGCGGTGTCCACCCGCCGGGACACTGCCGCCTGCCGCACGTTGCGAGGGCAACGACGACGGGCCCGGGCCCGAACGCGAGCTACGGTGAACCGATCGGAGTCACCGCACGTATTCACGGGTGAACGCACCGCCGGACTCGCCGGGAGCGAGGTGACCGCCATCAGCGACCATGACGCCCAACTGCTGCGGGCGCTGCACCACGAGCACGCCGACGCGCTGTTCGCGCACGCACTCCGGCTGGTCAACGGCGACCGGACGCGCGCCGAGGACCTGGTGCAGGAGACGTTGCTGCGGGCCTGGCGGCACCCCGAGTCGCTGGACCCCACGCGCGGCTCCGTCCGGGCCTGGCTCTTCACCACGGCGCGCAACCTGGCGATCGACGCCTGGCGGCGCCGGTCCACCCGGGTGGGCGAGGTCTACACCGACGAGCTGCCCGAACCGTCCGAGACCGTCGACGAAGCGGAGCGCGCGGTGGAGGCGTGGACCGTGGCCGAGGCGCTGAACCGGCTCAGCCCGACCCATCGTGAGGTGCTGGTCGAGTGCTTCTACCAGGGACGTTCGGTGGCCGAGGCCGCCGCCCGGCTCGGCGTGCCGCCGGGCACGGTGAAGTCGCGCACCCACTACGCGCTGCGCTCACTACGGTTGGCGCTGGCCGAGATGGGGGTGACCGGATGACCGGCTGCGAGTTCGCGCACGACGACGGCGCGTACGTGCTGGGCGCCCTCGCCCCCGCCGACCGCGCGGCCTACGAGCGGCACCTGGCCGGCTGCGCGGCCTGCCGGGAGGCGGTCGCCGAGATCGCCGTGCTGCCCGGGCTGCTGGGCCGGCTCGACCCGGCCGGGCTGGAACAGTTCCTGCCGTCCGCGTCGGAGACCTCCCGGGTGCCCGCGCTGCTCGACGCCGCGCGGGAGCGCCGGCGCCGCGAGCGGTCCCGGACCCGCCGCCGGTACGCGGTGATCGCGCTCGCCGCCGCCGTGCTCGCCGTGCTGGTGGGCGTCGGGGTGACCGTGGTCCGACCGGCCGCCCCGCCCCCGCCGCAGGTGTCGTTGGTGGCGATGCGCCCGGTCGCCGGCGCGGTGCCGGTGCACGCCGAGATCGGGCTGCACGGCACCGACTGGGGCACCGAGGTCACCATGCACTGCGGGTACGAACGGCGAACCGGGCACCGCGAGGCGTACACCTTCCGGCTGGTGGCGCACGGCCCGGACGGCGCGACCGAGCAGGTGGGCTCCTGGCTGGC
Source organism: Micromonospora sp. NBC_00898 (assembly GCF_045207895.1). NCBI lineage: Bacteria > Bacillati > Actinomycetota > Actinomycetes > Micromonosporales > Micromonosporaceae > Micromonospora > Micromonospora sp. NBC_00898. Next base: position 5,561,558 of record NZ_CP108775.1, on the reverse strand, counting down.
CGCCCCCGGCGACGACGTCCGCTTCACCGGCGTCACCCATTTCACGGCGGGCGAACTGGTGCGCCTGGAACTCCTCCGCGGCGACGACACCCCCGTCCTCGCCTACGACGCCCGCTGACCCCGGGGGTCAGTGCGTCGCAGCGGGGACCGGGGCTGCCGCGCGGGCCTCGGCGCGGGTGCGGTGGGCCTGGCGGAGGGCGTCGATGGTGAAGACGATCAGGGCGATCCAGACCAGGGCGAAGCCGGCGAGGCGGGCCGGCGGCATCGGCTCGTGGAAGATCAGCACCCCGCAGCCGAGCTGCAGGATCGGGGCGAGGTACTGGAGCATGCCGAGCGCGGACAGCGGCAGCCGGTTCGCCGCGCCGGCGAAGAGCAGCAGCGGGATGGCGGTCGCCGCCCCGGCCAGCACCAGCAGCACGGTGTGCCCGGTCGAGACGTGCCCGAACGTGGACTCGCCCCGCCGGATCAGCCACCCCAGGTACGCCAGCGCGGGCAGCGCCAGCACCGCCGACTCGACGAAGAGGCCCTCCGCGGCGGGCAGCCCCAGCCGCTTCTTCACGAACCCGTAGCCGGCGAAGCTGAAGGCCAGGGTGAGCGCCAGATAGGGCAGCCGGCCGTAGTCCACGGTGAGCACGGCCACCGCCAGCGCGCCCACGCCCAACGCCGCCCACTGCGCCGGCCGCAGCCGCTCCCGCAGCACGAGCACCCCGAGCAGCACCGAGACGAGCGGGTTGATGAAGTAGCCCAGGGCGGTCTCGACCACCCGGTCCGAGTTCACCCCGTAGATGTAGGTGCCCCAGTTGACCGCGATCAGCGCGGCGGCGGCGGCGATGCCGGCCAGCGCCCGGGGTCGGCGCAGCAGCGCCCGCAGGAAGCCGACGTTGCGCATCGCGGCGAGCAGCAGCGCCACGAAGGCCACCGACCAGACGATCCGGTGGGCGAGGATCTCCAGCGGCCCGGCCGGGCGCAGCAGCTTCAGGTAGATCGGGAAGAAGCCCCAGAGCAGGTACGCGCCGAGTCCGTACAGGTAGCCGAGGCGGATGGGGTTCACGCCTCCACCGTAAGTGGCGAAGCGGCCTGCTGGTCCTTTCCGGTGACCTGGTTCACCCGCTGGTCGAGCTGCATCCACCGGTCCGGGTCGACCGGGGTGAAGCCGACCTTGGCGTACACCCCGTGTGCGTCCGCGGTGGCCAGCACGATCCGGCGTACGCCCAGCCCGGCCAGGTGGTCGCGGACCGCGCCGGCCAGCCAGGTGCCCAGCCCGCGGCCACGCTCCGCCGGATCGACGTAGACGTCGCAGAGCCAGGCGAAGGTGGCCCGGTCGGTGACCACCCGGGCCACCGCCGCCTGCCGGCCGTCACCGGGCCGGTAGACGCCGAAGCCGATCGAGCCGGCGAAGGCACGCGTGACGGTCTCCCGGTCCCGCCCCAGCGCCCAGTACGCGTCGGTGGAGAGCCACCGGTGCACCAGGTCCAGGTCGATCCGGTCCGGGTCGGTGCTGAGCTGGTAACCGTCAGGGCGGGTCAGAGTGAACACCCCGGTGACGCTAGTACCGACCGCGCCGGCCCTCACCAGCCAATTCCCGCCCGCTGGACTGGCCGGCGGGCGGGAATCGGGGCGGGTGGGACGGTCAGTCCCGGTCAAGGACGGCGCCGAGGATCCACGTGACGATGCCGACGAAGAGCGCGCCGAGCACCGCGGCCGGCCAGAAGCCGTCCACGTGGAACGGCAGCCCGGCCTGGTCGGCGATCCAGCTCGTGAGCAGGAAGAGCAGCCCGTTGACCACCAGCGCGATCAGGCCGAGCGTGAACAGGTAGAACCCGCAGCCGACGGTCTTGATGATCGGCTGGAGCACGGCGTTGACCACCCCGAAGATCACCGCGACCAGCACGAGGGTGGTGACCGTCTCGGTGACGGAGTCGGAATTCAGCGAGATGCCCGGGATGAGCAGCGTGGCCAGCCAGAAGGCCAACGCCGTCGAGCCCAGCCGGATCAGAAGACCCTTCAGAAAACCCATGGCGGGGATCGTGCCACGGACCGTCCACCGGCGGAACCCGTGAAGATCGACGAATCCGCCGTTCGGCGGCCGGGTTGTCAGCGGCGGGCGGGGCGGCCGACCAGTTGCGACTCGATCGGCGTCGGGGAGAACAGCGCCCAGCGCAGCGCCCGCCGGTTGACCACCGCGACCATGTCGTCCCGGATCCGGGTCAGCCAGTCCGCCGAGCCGCCCAGCCCGAGGGCCGCGCCGGCCAGGGCCGCCTCAGCCGGGTCCAGGGGTTGCAGGATCGCCAGGTCCGCCCGGGCCAGCGCGGCCACGTCCGCCGGGGTGAGCGCGTCCCGGACGACCATGGTGGACTGCCAGGCCGCCCCGGGATCGGCCCCCTCCGGCGCGGCGCCGGCGTCAACCACGAGCAGCAGCGGCTGCAACGGCGACCCGGGCGCCCCGCCCACCGGCCGCCCGGGTGGGATCACCGGCACCGCCCCGCCGGGCGCGCCGACGCCCCGGACGAACGGCTCCCAGGCCCGCGGTCGGGCGGTCTGCACGACCACCCGGGCGCCCAGGGCCAGCGCCCGCAGCACGACCAGCTGCGCGGCCCGTACCCCACCGACCAGCAGCAGCCGGGTCGGCTCGGGGCGGAACAGCCGGACGGTGACCGCCCCGCCGTGCCGGTTCGCGCCCACCATCAGCCCGGCCTCGCCGAGGCCCAGCTCGAGCGCGTCCAGGGCCGCGCCGTCCACCGCCCCGTCGGCCCGCGCCGACGCCAGCGGCAGAGTGCCTGCCAGCCCGCCCAGCTGCTCGCCGTCCAGCCGGCGGACCTCACCGCCGAGGTCGGCGACGAGTCGGCGCAGCGCCCGGACGGCGACCGTCAGCTCCGCGACCGTCCGGGCGGCCAGCCGTACCGTCAGCTCGGCCGGCACCGGCGTGGCGTCGGCGCCGGCGCCGACGCGCGGGCCGACGCAGAGCGCGACGGTGGTGGCGGTCGCCGGCAGCGCGAGCAGCCGGGACACGAGCCGCCGCCCGGCGTCGGTCCGCGGATCCGGCCAGCGGCGCAGCCGGAACGTGGTCTGCAGCAGCCCGCCGGCGCCCACCGTCTGCCAGGACTCCCGGGCGGGCGCCCCGGCGTCGTGGTGGGCCAGTTCGGCGAGCACCCGCAGCGCGGCCGGCGCACCCAGCGGTCGCCCGGTCAGCGGCCCGAGCCGGCGGACGATCCGCCGGACCGTGCCGGACAGCGCACGCCTCAGCTCCTCGTCCGACCAGCCGTCCCCGCGCAGCACCCGGACGGCGAGCACGGCTCGCTCCCGCCCGGCCAGCCGCCCGTCGGTGAGCTGCCGGTACGACGTGCCGGCCGTGCCGGCGCCGGTGGCCGGAGCCGGGGCGGGCGAGGCGGCGAGCACGAGCTGGATCCGCACCGGTGGGCTCTCCGCGCCCGGGGCCGGCAGCAGGGACAGCGGCGGCGGCAGGGCACGCCGGCCGTCGCCGAGCAGGTCGCCCGGGTCGCCGATCTCCAGCAGCGTGGTCAGCCCGCCGGCGTCGTCGACCACGGCCGCCGGACCGCCGGCCAGCTCGGCGGAGCGCACCTCGGCGCCGGGGGCCACCAGGTCCAGCAGGGCGGTCGGGCCGGCTGCGGGCGGGAGCGCGCGCCGACGGGTGAGGAACGCCAGGCCGACGACCAGCCACTCGAACAGCCAACGGGCGCGGCACCGGACCCAGGCGGCGGGCAGCAGCACGGCGGCCAGCAGCAGTGCGGCGGCGGTGACGGCCACCCCCCGGCCGACGGCGGCGGCGAGTACCGCCACCGCGAGCTGCGTCGCCACGACCTGACCCGCCCGCAGGCCCGAAGCCGTACGCGCGGCAGCCGGTGTCCACTGTGGTGGGCTTGGCTGGCGGGCGACCCCCGCCGCCGGAGGCCCGGTTCTGGTCGCCGTCACCGCGCCTCCTCCGCCGATCCTCGGGTGACGATGGCGTGGCTCATCGTAAGGGATCCCGGATCGGGCCGTTGTCCACAGGGGAGGCCGAGGGGGTAGCACAACCGCAATCGGGCGGCTACCGTCAGCGACGAATTCCGTCGAGCGCGCCGCCGTCCCGCCCCACCACGCCGGCCCCGCGCCACGGCACGTCCACGGTGGTCGCTCCCGCGACCAGCCACGACCGAGGAGACGAGGTGACGTCCGGGTGTCCCAGACCCAGGCAGAAGCCGCGGTGATGCAGCAGACCGCCGCGAAGTTCGAGCAGGTGGACCAGTCGTTGCAGACCATGCTGAGCGGCCTGATGGCCGAGCTGGAGGTGTTGCAGCAGGCCTGGCGGGGCGCCGGTGGGCGTTCGTTCGAGCAGGTCAAGCAGCAGTGGTCGCAGGACCAGGCGGCGCTGCAGCGAGCCCTGCGGGAGACCGCCGCCGCGATCCGCACCGCCGGCCAGCAGTACGACGTGTCGGACACCGAGGCCGCCAGCCGGGTCGCCGGCACCAACCGCGGCATCCAGTTGCCGCTCTGACCCTCCGGGAGGGAAGATCCGATGGACCACGGTGTGCTGGTCGTCAACTTCGCCGCGTTGCAGCAGGCCGGCGCGGATATCCAGAAGGCGCTGAACACGCTGGACAGCCAGCTCGGGCAGCTCGAACGGGACGCCGCGCCGCTGGTGGCGAGCTGGACCGGTGAGGCCCGGGAGGCGTACGAGCAGCGACAGGCGAGGTGGCGGTCGGCCTCGCAGGACCTGCAGGCGATGTTGCGCGACATCAAGCTGGCGGTGGACGACTCCGCCGCCGACTACCTTGACACCGAGAAGCGGAACGTCAACCTGTTCCAGTGACGGCCCCGTGGCGGCGGCGTCGCGCGGCCCGCCCGACGCCGCCCTGCTGCCGACGGCCCGACGAGCGGGCAGGGCTTCCGGTGGGCCGGTCCCGCCGGCCTTCGGCAGGTTGGACCGGCCGGGCCTCCGGCTGGTCAGGTCGGGCCGGCCGGGCGCCAGCGTCGGCGCGCGCCCCGGGGCAGCACCGCCGCCAGCAGCACCACCAGCGTCGTCGTCGCCCCGGCCGCGCCCGCCACCAGCAGCGCCCGGTGCCGGGCCGTCGCCCGCCGGGCCCGCTGTGCCGCCGCGGCCGGATCGGTGCCGCCCACCGGGAGCGCCGCCGCCCGGGCAGGCCGGTCCACCACCGGCCCGGGTGTCTCGGTGACCGCGCGGTACGGGTTCAGCACCCCGGCGCCGTAGCCGTCGCCGCGCCCCGGGGCCGGGTCGGTGCCGTCGACGATCTGCCGGGCCACCTCCGCCGCGGTCAACTCCGGGCGGTACTGGCGCAGCAGCGCCGCGGTCGCCGCCACGAACGGCGCCGCGTAACTCGTCCCCTCCGCCCGCCGGTGCCCCTGCCCGGGGGCGGCCATCAGCACGTCGCCACCGGGCGCGACCAGGTCGACGTACGGGCCGGTCTGGGAGAAGGGTGCCCGCACCCCGTCCGCCCCGATCGCGCCCACCCCGAGCACCCCGTCGTAGGCGGCCGGGTAGGGACGGGGGTCCCCGCTGTCGTGGAGGTTGCCCGCGGCGGCCACCACGACCACGTTCCGGCGGACCGCGTACCCGATCGCCGAGCGGACCGTCGGGTCGTCCGCGTAGAGCACGACGGAGAGGTTGAGCACGTCGGCGTCGTGGTCGACCGCCCAACGGATCGCCCGGGCGAAGTCGGCGGCGCCGACCGTACGCCCCGACTCCCGCCCGTCGACCACCTGCTGTTCGCTCACCCGCACCGGCAGGATGCGGGCGCCGGGCGCCAGCCCGCGGAACGCCACGCCCGGGCGGGGCGTCGCCGCGACGATGCTCGCCACCCCGGTGCCGTGCCCGGCGCAGTCCCGGGTGCCGTCGCCGCCCGGGTCGAGGAAGTCGGCGCCGTCGAGCACCCGACCGGCGAGTTGGGGGTGGCGCCGGTCCACCCCCGAGTCGACCACCGCGACGACCACCCCGGCGCCGGTGGCCAACGGGGTGAGCCGGTCCGGGGCGTACCGCTGCTGGGGCCACGGCTGGTCGGCCACCGGGCGGGCCGGCGCGGGCGGCGCGGCGCACGTCGGCGCGGCCCGGGCGGCGGCCGGCACGGCCGGCAGGACGGCGACGACGACCGCCGCGAGGGCGGTCAGCGCCGGGCGCGCGATGGGCCGGGACATCGACCGCCTCCGTATCGTGGCGACTCCGGAACGCGATGTTAGCGCCTCCACGGCGGACCGGTGGGCCGACGACGGCCAGCTCATCGTGATCTTGTTACCACCTTGTAGGTTGTACGCGATACCTATGGCCTGTTCGCGGGAGGAGAGGTGGCCGTGACCGGATGGGAACCGGCTACCGAGGCCGAGGTGGCGATGCGGGACGCGTTGCGGGCTCAGGACCAGGAGCTCTACTTCCGCATCCTGACCCGCGTCGACCTGCTGCTCCCGGTCTCCGCGGAGGCGCTCGCCGGGCAGACGCCGGCCGGGTGGGGGACCTGGACCACCGGTGGACGCACGCATGTGCTGGCATTTACGTCGACCACCGCGTTGCGGGCCTGCCTGGGTGACAACGTGGGCACCACCCGGCGCGTCCCGTATGCCGATCTCGCGGCGGACTGGCCGAACCACGAGTGGTGGCTGGCGGTGAACCCGGGGTTGCCGATCGAGGGCTACCTGCCCGCGTGGTTCGTCGCGCAGCTCTCCCGGGGCGACGTCCGGTTGCCCGGCCGGACCATGGGCGCCCGGGCCCGCCTGGAACGGGCTGAGACGGCCGCCCGCGCGCGGGCCAGCGCCACCGTGCCGGGCCGGGACGCCCCGGTCTCCCCGGCCCCCGGCACGCCGGTCTCCCCGGCCTTCGGCGGGGCCGCGCCGGCCGCCGCGCCGGAGCCGTCGACCGTGCCGATCCCGGCCGCGCCGGTCCGGCCCGCGGTTCCGCCGGCGGCCACCGCGCCCGGTGTGCTTCCGGCGGCCCGCCCGCCGGCCGCCCGACCGGCCGCCGCCCACCCGACCCCACCCGCCCGCTCCGGGCTGACCGGCGGCGCGCCCGCCCGGTCCTCGACTTCCCCGCTGACCAGCGGCCCGGGGCGGACGGACCCACCGGTCGCGGCGGCGCCGGGGGACCGGTTGACCGGCCCGGCCGGCCCCGGCCCGAGGCCCGGACGGAGAACGGCGGCGAGCGCCTCTCCGGCTGGCTCGACGACCTCCGTCGCCGCCCCGACGACCAGGACCCGTTCGGCTCCGGCCCGACCCCCGGCCGGCCCGGGGCGGCGGTCGCGAACGGCGGACGGGACGACGCGGAGCGCGACCCCAGCCGGTCCTTCTTCGAGCCCGCGTCCGGGCGGGTGTCGCGGCGGCCGTCACCGCTGGACCAGCCGCAGCGCACCGGTGACCGGTCCGTGCCGCCGTCCCGCCTCGGTCGGGCCGGTCAGCCGTTCCCGCGTCGCCGGCCCCTCGGCGAACCGGTGCCCGAGGACGCAACCCGCGCGTTCCGGGTCGACACTCCCGCCGAACCGGCGCCGGCGCGGCTCGAGCCGACCACGGCGTTCCGCCCCGTCGACCCGGCCGCCGGCGGGGACCCCACCGAGGCCCTGCCGCGTCGTCATCCGACACCCGCGGGGGCCGCCGACGAGCAGACCCAGCCGATCCGCGCCCCCGCCGGCCGCGCCGGATCGGCCGCCTCGCAGTTCGCCGCCCCGACGGAGGCGGAGGAGTTGCCCCCGTCGATCGCCGAGCCGGTGTCGGGGCCGCCCGCGCCCCGGCGGACCTTCTCGCCGATCGTCATCGAGGGGACCGTCATCGAGTCCCGCGACCTCACCGATCCGGCGGACGGCCACCCGGCGGGGTGGGCCGACGGCCGTCCGGCGGGGACGGAGCCGGCGGAGACCGCACGGCCGGGACCGTACGGAATGCCGGGTGCCGCCGCCGACCGGACCGCCGCGACCTCCGCCGACGCGGACCGGTCAGCCGCGCCCTGGGCCGGCTCCGCCGATCCCACCGTGTCGTTCCCGGTGGCGCCGCGGAGCGCGCCGCCCGCGCCCGCGACCGAACCGACCGCGCCGCTGGTCCCGCCCGGCGGGACCGCCGTACCGGCCGACGAGCCGGTTACGCCGGCCGCGCCGCTGTTCGCACCGACGGTGCCGCCGGCCGGGCCGACGCAGTCCGAGTCCGCCACGCCGGCCACGCGCGCCACGCCGGCCATGCCGGCGGCCGGGCCGACGCTGTTCGAGCCGACCATCCCGGCTGAGCCGATCGCGCCGTTGCTCGCGCCACCCACGCCGCCGGCCGAGCCGACGCTGTTCGCGCCGGCCGAACCCGCCGTCCCGCCGGCTGGGTCGGCCCCGTCCGCGGCCGAGCCGACCGCGACCGCGCCCCTGCCCGGGCCCGGCACCCCGCCGGCCGGGACGCCGCTGTCGCCCCAGCCGGCCACGCCGCCGGATGAGCCCACCGTCCGGTCGGCCGAGACCGTCGAGTCGGCCACGCCCTCAGGGGAGCCGAGCGCGCGGTCGGTCGGGCCGGCCGATCGGGGCACGCCGCAGGACGAGTCGACCGACCCGGGCCCGTCGCGGGTCGAGCCGGCATCGGCGGCGACCGGGCTCGGCGTCGGGCCGTTTGTCGACCAGGCCGGCGGGTCCAGCACGCCCCGGCGCGACGAGCCGGCGCCGGTCGACTTCGTGCCGGCGAACGACGTCGAGGAGGACCTGCTCGCCGCAGCGGGCAGCGGCAGCACGGACACGTTCCTCTCCACCCTGCTGCTGGCCCGGGTGCTGCTGCCGGCCGCGCCGGACTCGGCGCCGGGCAGCCGGCCGGGAAATCCGGGCTTCGTCTGGCGGACCGAGCAGCTGGACGGCGAGACGTACGTGGTGGTCTACACCTCGCCGGAGCGGCTCGCGGACCGGGCCGACGGGCCGGTCGAGACGGTACGGGTCAGGTTCGTCCAGCTCATCCGCAGCTGGCCGGACGAGAGTTGGTCGTTCGCGGTCAACCCCGGGACGCCGGTCGGGGCGAAGTATCCCGGCGAGCAGGTCCTCGGGCTGGCGAACTGGGCCGCCGAGGTGGGGCTCGGCGATGACCCGGAGAGCGAGCCGGAGCCGCCCGCCGCCGAGCCGGCGCCGACGACCTCGACCCGGTACGCCCCGCCGGCGCACGACCCCACCCGCCCGGTGACCATGCAGAAGGCGCTCGCCGCGAGTCAGCTCGCCTACTACCTGGAGCGGGGCTACGACCGGGTTTCCGGCTTCGTGCACCGGGCCAACGAGCTGGCCCACCTGACCACCCCGGCCCAGCTGTACGACGCGCTGGGCCTCGGTCACCCGGACTCGCCCTTCTCCCGCGATGCCGAGGAGATCTACGTGCTCCGCTGGCCGGCGTACCGGCCGAGCCTCTACCGCATCCCCTACGGCGGCCAGAACGAGGCCGCGATGCGGGCGATGGAGGGCTGGGTGATCGAGCGTCCGCCGTTCCGGGGCAACGGGTTCGCGCCGGGGGAGAGCAGCGACGTGGTCGCCGAGTTCAAGGTGGACAGCGCGCGGCTGCCGCACGGCGCGCAGCTCTGGCGGATCGGCGCGGACGGCACCGAGCGGGTGGTCGCCGTCCTGGACGGCGACGCGCTGCTGTGGCGACGGGACGGTGGGCCGTGACCCGCGACGGCTTCGTGGCCCGCTGGCAGGGTCGGGACTACCAGGCCAGCCCCGACGGCGACGACGTCCGGCTCTACCAGCCGGAGCCGGGCGAGGGCTTCGAGGAGGTACGCCCCGGCCGGCACGTCCGGGTGGTCCCGGCCGCCGAGGTGCAGGACCTGGCGTACGTCCGGACCACCTGCACGTGGCAGGGGCAGCCGTTCATCGTGCTGGCCGAGCACGACGGCTGGCTGCGGGTGGAGTACACCGGCGGCCGTTGGCCGGTCGCCCGGGCGATGGGCCTGGAGGCCTTCGACTTCGGTGTCTACCAGGGTTGGGCGCCCGCCAACGAGGTGGCCGACCTGCGCGAACAGCGGGTGTGAGTCAGGACTTCGTCCAGCGCAGGATCTCCCCGAGCACCACGTCCTTCGCCTCCACGTGCGAAAAGTGGCCGACCCCGTCGAGCAGCCGCCACTCGTAGGGGGCGGTGACGTACCGGCCGGAGCCCTGGGCGGTGCGCGGCAGGGAGGCGGTGTCCAGCGCGCCGTGCAGTTGCAGGGTCGGCGTGACCAGCGGCTTCTGCATCAGCCGGACGAACCGGTAGCCGTGCAGCCGCAGCACCGAGCGGAACGCCCAGCGGTAGCCCTCCAGGGCGCAGAAGGCGGCCTGCGGGATCTGCATCGCCTCCCGGCAGCACCGGGCGTACGCCGCGAAGTCCGGGCCGTCCACCCACTGTGGCCCGCCCCAGCGGCGCAGTATCGCCTCGACCTCGGCGGCGTCGTCCCTGGTCAGCACGTGTTCGTAGCGGGGGAGCTGGAACTTCAGCGCCGGGGTGGAGGCGGCGAACTGGCCGCGTGGGTCGGCGAAGATCGCGGCGCGCAGCCGGAGCGGGTGCGGGGCGCCGAGCACCACCAGCCGCCGGACCAGGGCGGGGTGGAACGAGGCGACCGTCCAGGCGATCAGGCCGCCGGCCCCGGCGCCGACCAGGGTCGCCGACCGTTCGCCCAGCGCCCGGATCAGCCCGGCCACGTCGGCGGCGAGGGTGTAGCCGTCGTACCCCCGGGGTGGCTTGTCGCTGGCGCCGTAGCCGCGCAGGTCGACCGCGACGGCCCGGAAGCCGGCGTCGGCGACCGCGGGCAGCAGCTCCTTCCAGGCCAGCCAGTACTCGGGGAAACCGTGCAGGAAGAGGACCATCGGGCCGGTGCCGGCCTCGACCACGTGGAAGCGGCTGCCGTTGGCGCCGACGAACCGGTGCGTCCACGGCCCCTCGGGCAGGACGCAGGACTCGTCGACGGGTCCGCCACGCTGCTCGGTCATGTGCCACAGCCTAGGGCCCGTGATCCGCTGGCCGTCCCGGTGACCCGGCCGGCGCGGAGCCGCCGGCCGGGGATCAGCCGACCGGCCTGATTTTGAGCAGGTCGGCCCGGATGCCGGGACCGCAGTTGGCATCGCCGGTGGGTGGCCCGATGGTGACCCGGACCCAGGTCCCGGTGCCCCAGGTGCCCATGTTTTCGCCGTGCAGCGCGTACTCGCGGCCGTCGTCGGTGACCAGGCCGTAGCACGGGCCCGAACCGCCCCGGGTGATCCGGCCGGCGAGCAGGTCTGCCCGGCGCAGGTCGGTGGGGCGCTCGGGCGGCCCGCTCGGCGGCCGCAGGGTCGGCAGGTCGGTCGAGGAGAGCGGCGGCGCGGTACGCCCCGACGGCGCGACGGACGACGGGCCGTCGAGCGGGGCCGTGGCCGGCTCTCCGGCGCTGCTCGCCGGGGTGGCCGACGGTTCCTGTCGCGCGGACACGGTGTCTCCGTTCTCCGGCCGCGCACAGCCGGTCAAGGTGAGGGCCAGCACGGCGGCCAGGCTCGCGTACGACGCGGTGGTGCGGGTGGTGGGCACCTCGGTTCGACGGTGCCGGCCGGTGCCGGGTTCCCCGACCTCGATGACGCTCGGCGGTGGGTTCGGCCGGAGGCCGGGGGCCGGCGCCGGAAAGGGCGATGCCCGGGCAGGTGGCCTGCCCGGGCATCGCGTTGTGCGGTGTTGCGCTGATCAGCGGGTCAGGAGAAGCGGACCTTCAGCGAGGTGCCGTCCTGCTCCAGGACATTGATCTTGGTGCCGGTGGCCGGGAGCTTGACGCCGTGGTTCGGCAGCTCCGGGTACCAGTACTGCTTGGTGTCGTCGAACAGCGGCTGCGCGGCCTGGCCACGGATGTACTGCGGCTGGCTGTTGATGTGCAGCGTGAACGAGTCCGCCTTCTTCAGGCTGAACGGCGCGTCGTAGACCTGGATCCGGGCCCGCCAGGGGTTGCCGGTCAGGTTGTAGATCGGCCGCGGGTGCGCATCGATGATCATGTTCCGACCCTCGCCCGGGTGGGCGAACGTGTCGTTGTCGGCCCACCGCAGGTTCCAGTAGGAGATCAGCAGACCCGTCTGGTACGCGTAGTGGTCCACGTAGTCCGGCCGGGTGTTCGCGTAGCCGAAGAAGTACGGGCCGGTCTTCAGGTACTGGTCGAACGAGACGTACGACCGGTTGCCGGCGATGTAGTAGTTGTCGAACAGGCGGGTGTAGGTTTCCGCCACGATGTCCCAGCCGTTCAGGGCCCAGTCGCCCGCACCGGCCTCGGCACCGTCGCTGAGCAGGGTCTGCCCGTCGGCGGTGATGGTGATCGCGTCACCGTAGAAGCCACCGGCGGAGACACCACCGTCGGTCTGGTAGCGGAGCCGGAACTGCACGACCTTGCCGGCGACGGCGTCCATCGGGATGTTGACGTCGACCCACTGGTCGTCGCTGGAGCCGTCCAGGGCGTAGCGCCCGGGCGAGATCTCCTTGAGGGCCTTGCCGTTGACCGTGCCATTGAGCGGAGCCCAGCTCTGGCCACCGTCGGTGGACGCCTCGAAGAAGAGGTAGTCGAAGTCCTCTTCGATGTTGTAGCGACCCTTCATCGACAGCGCGGCGCTGGTCTTCCCGGTCAGGTCGATCGTCCGCGTCATCGTGGTGTTCAGGTCGTCGTCGTTGCCGGAGAAGTACTGCTTCTCGCCCTCGAACGGCTTGCCGTTCTGGAAGGTGTACTCGCGCTGCGGCAGCACCACCACGGCGCCCTGCGCCTTGGTGGAGTTGTACTCCTGCGGGCCGAGCTCCAGGGTGCGCTTCTGGCCGGCCTTGATGACCTCGTAGTCGAGCCAGCCGAGCTGGAGCTTGTTCCAGGCGCCGAGGTCGCCGCCCCGCTCGCCGATGCCGCCGTCGTTCTTGGCGCCGAGCCGGCTCTGGGCCATCAGGGTCCAGTGCTCGTTGTTGTTGTCCCCACCACTGGTGACGTTGTAGTCGTCCGGCAGACCGAGGTCGTGGCCGTACTCGTGGTAGAAGACGCTCCGGCCGCCGTTCTCCGGCTGGATGGTGTAGTCACCGATCCACACGCCGGTGTCGCCGATCTGGGTGCCGCCGGCCGGGAAGTCGGCCGGGCCGGTCCTGCCCTGGTCGGACGCGAACGCGTACCAGCGGTGGCTCCAGATGGCGTCCTCACCCTGGATCGGGTCACCGTCGGCCTGGTCGCCGCCGGCGTGGACGATCTGGAAGTGGTCGATGTAGCCGTCCGGCTCGTTGAAGTTGCCGTCGGCGTCGTAGTCGTACCGGTCCCACTGGTCCATCGACTTGACGTCGGCGGCGATCTGCTCGTCCGTGCGGCCCTGGGCCTTCTGGTCGGCGACCCACTGGTTGGCGGCGTCGCGCACGAGGGCCCAGGTGTTGGTGCAGACGCTCGAGGCGCAGGGGTAGCCGTCGGAACGGCCGTACCGGGCCTCGTTGTACTTCACCTTGACCCAATTGGTGACCTCGCCGTCGACGCTGTAGCGACCCGAGGACTGGGCCTCGTAGTACTGCTTCAGCGACTCGTCGCCCTGACCGGTGCCGAAGTAGAGCTCGCGGAAGTGGTCAGCGCTGAAGTCCGGCTGCCAGACCGTGGAGTTGTCCACCGCCCGGTTGGGCTGCGGGATCTGGTTGTTCAGCGGCCCGTCGAACCGGGTCGGGCCCGGGGTGTCCGGGTCGGTGTCCTGGTCCGGGTAGTTCGGGTGCCGCTCGTCGCCGAACTCGGCGAGGATCACGAAGATCTTGTCGGTCCGCTCGCGGGAGAGCTCGACGTACTGGTCCTGCGTCTGGGCGGCGGCGCCGGCCCCGGCGGTGCGGGCGTTGCGGCCGTCCGCCTGCGTCTTGCCGACCTTGACGACGGTGCTGCCGTTGATCTTCTGTGCCTTCGCCCTGCCGGAGAGGACCTCGCTCAGGCCCTCCTGACGCAGCGCCCGCCGCTTGCTCTCCAGCGGGTTGGGCAGATCGTGATCAGTCTGCGCGGGCTCGGCGACCGACGGGGCGGCCGTCGGGAGCTTCGGCGTCGGCGCCGCGCTGGCGGCCGTGCCCGCCATCAGTCCCGTCGCCGTCAGCGAAAGCCCGAGCAGACCCACTGCGACTTTGCGCACGTGGTACCTCCGGTGTGAGGGAACCGGCCCTACGGGGGTACGGGCCGGTGGAGACGTCCCACGAGTGGGACCAATGGTGAAGATAGACATTCCCGTGACGGGTGGGAAGACAGGTGCGTCGATTTGTAGCAACTTTTTGTTGGGAATGCTTTTCGCCGTCACACCGGATCGGGCCATCGAGGGCGGTGAGCAGGGCGAACCGCGCGACGGCGGAATGCAGTGACGTCTTTCGATCGTTGGATATGCGGAAGGGGCCGGTGGCGGCGACGCCACCGGCCCCTTCGGACTTACTACCCGATCAGTTGCTGACCTTCACGACCATGTCGTCGGTCGGGTTGGTGCCCTGCTGCAGGATCTCGATCTTGGTGCCGGTGCCGGCCACCTTCACCGAGTTCCACGGGTTGCTGCTGTTCCAGTACTTGTTCGCCCCGCTGTCGGTGAAGAGCGGGTTCGGGTCGAGCGCCGGGACCGTGACCGCCACGCCGTTCTTGTGGAAGGTCTGCGCCGGCTTGGCGTACCGGCTGAACGTCGCGTCGTAGCCGTTGCGCCGGTTGCTGATGGTGCCCTGGTTGCCGACCTTGATCTGACCCGGCCGGACGTCGACCGGCAGGTTCAGGCCGTAGCCCGGGTGCGCCGAGGTGTTGTTGTCGCCGTACGCGTAGTTCACGTACCAGACCAGCAGGCCGGGCTGGTTCGAGAACCGCTCCACGAAGTCCGGACGGGTGTTGCCCCAGCCGAAGTTGTACCCACCGGTCCGCAGGGTGTCGTCGTAGCCGACGTAGGTCCGGTTCTCCGCGATGTAGAAGCGGGGGTACGTGTCGGTGACCGAGCCGGTCATCCGGGTGAAGCCCTTGGCGGTCCACTCCGCGGCGAGGGTCTCCGCGTCGTCGGTCCACGCGACGGTGCCGTTCTTGGTCAGCGAGATGTTGTCCAGGAACGGACCCGCAAGGTGCACGCCGCCGTCGGTGGCGTAGCGGTAGCGGAACGTCACGGTCTGCCCGGCGTACGCCGACAGGTCGTAGGTCAGGTCGACCCAGTTGCCGCTGGTGGAGCCGTCGACGCCGGTCTCGCCGGCGTCGATGAGCGAGTTGCTCAGCGCGTGCCAGGTGGCGCCACCGTCGGTGGACACCTCGGCGTAGAGGTAGTCGTAGTCCTCTTCGATGTCCCACTGGGCCTTGGCGGTGATCGACGCGGACGTCGAGCCGGTCAGGTCCAGGGTGCGGGTCAGCGAGGTGTTCAGGTCGTCCGCGCTGCCGCCCCACCACTCGTACGACCCGCCGAACGGCGTGTTGTAGTTCGTGGTCTGGGTCTGCGAGGGCAGGTTGACCACGACAGCCTGGGCCTTCGGCCCGTCGCTGTCACCGGCCGGGCCCAGGGTCACCTGGGTGCTGCCCTTGCCGTAGTCGACCGTGGTGTGGTTCAGCCAGCCCAGGAAGAGCTTCGACCACGGGTCCATGTAACCCGGGGTCGAACCGATGTCGTCGGTGCCGTGGCTCAGCCACGAACCCGAGGACATCAGGCTCCAGAAGCCGACGCCGTTGTCGCCACCCGCGGTGTCGTACAGGTCCGGCAGACCGAGGTCGTGACCGTACTCGTGGGTGAAGACGCCCAGACCACCGTTCTCCGGCTCCGTGGTGTAGTCACGGATCCACATCCCGGTGTCGCCGATCTGCACGCCACCCGCGAGGTTGCCGGCCGGCCCGGCCTTGCCCTCGAGGTTGGGGAACGCCGCCCAGCGGTGCGACCAGATGGCGTCCTCGCCCTGGGCGCCGCCGCCGGCCTCCTCGCCCTCACCGGCGTGCACCGCCTGGAAGTGGTCGAGGTAGCCGTCGGGCTCGTTGAAGTTGCCGTCGCCGTCGAAGTCGTACCGGTCCCAGATGTCGAACTGGGCCAGGTAGTCCTTGATCTGCTGCGGCGTCTTGCCGGCCTTGATCTGGGCGTCATACCAGGACGTGGCGCTGTCCTTGATGAAGTTCCAGGAGCCGTCGGCGTCGGAGATGGCGTTGCTGCCGTACCGCGCCTCGTTGTAGGGAACGGTGACCCAGTCGCTCACGTCACCGGTGACGGTGTACCGACCACCGGACTGCTTGAGGTAGAAGTCCTTGAACGACTCGCCCTCGCCGAAGAACATGTCCTTGTAGTGGTCCTTGCTGAAATCGGACCGCCACAGGGTGCTGTTGTTGTCGGTGGCGCCGCCGTCCCAGTTGCGGTCCGGCTCCGGGATCTGGTTGACCACGGGGCCCAGGGTGCCGCCGGTACGGGGGTCGGTCTTGTCGCCGAAGTTGACCAGCATCGTGAAGATGGGGTCGGTCTTCGGCGCCTGCTGGTACTCGACGAACAGGTCGTCCTTGACCTGGATGACCTTCGAGCCGTTGCGCGTCTGAAGCTTGGCCTTGCCCGTCAGCAGGTCGGCGATCGCCTGCTTCTTGACCTCCCGCTGCTGATCCGACTTCGGATCCGGGAGGCTGTCCTTGCCATGCTTCGCCTTGTCGGCGCCGGGGGTGGGCTCCGCCGCCGGGGCGGCGGAAGCCGGGGCCGTGACGACACCGGCTGCCAGCAGCGCGGCCGCGGCCGAGGCCAGGCCCGCTGTGACTCGTCTCCTCAAAGGTCCTCCTCCTTTGTGGATGTGTTACATGACAGAGGCAGCCAAAGCCATCACTGTCATGTCATGCGTCACTCACAATGACAGAGGTTTGCATCGTTGTCACGGGGCAATCACTCAGGAATGCGGGCATCTTTTGCGGGCAAATGTGGACCAAAAGGCGCACGGATTCAGCGCCGATTCACATTACGTTTCGGCCACGGTCACCGAGAGTGGTCGTGATTATGGAGTCCCCGTAGGGGAGCGCTGGCGGCCTCGAAAATGTCACACGGAAAGTTGGCCGGATGGCGGGCGGCGTAAGAGAACGCGAAGCGGGGCCCGTCCGGAGCAGTGTGCTCCAGCCGGGCCCCGCCGTGTGTCCCGTCAGTCGACGGGCCTCAGGTCACGGGGTGGCCGAGGTGACGTACACCGTGGCGTACGAGTTGTCCTTGGCGGCCCGCTTGATGGTGATCGAGACCCCGTAGTGCAGGCCCTGGTCACCCGGGCTGCCGGTGCCGAGCACGATCGCGCCACCGCCGAGGGTCGCCCCGTAGTACCCCGTCGCCGGCGTGCCGTCCGGGTTCACCACCCGGGTGGTGTATTTCGCGTTGCCCCGCGACGGGACGACCACCGAGGCGTCGTTGTCCCGGGCGAACGCCGCGCCGTTGCGGATCTCGATGCCCGGGTACCAGCCCTTGGCGTCGGAGAAGGCCGACACCGGGGCCTGGGCACCGAAGTCGGTGCAGTACTCGCTGTAGAACTCGTTCGCCGCCTCCAGGCACTCCTTGAAGGGGTACGTCGGCTTCAGCGAGAACGCCGCGTTGGACGACTGCGGACGGCTGGGCAGGTTGTCCAGCGTCGACGGGTCCTTCACGGCCGCCTCACCCTGCCGGCGGTACGGGTCGAAGTGCGAGTCGACGATCAGCAGGCCGCCCTTGGCGCCGTAGCTGGGCAGCGCGGTCATCTGCGCGGTGACGTGGTTGACGTCGCCCAGCACCGTGTCCCGGTACCAGACCAGCATGCCCGGGGCGTTGTACGCGATCCGGTCGACCTTCCAGGCCTCGTGCGAGTACACCGTGTCGTAGGCGTACTTCAGGCCCTTGTCGAAGCCGTCGAAGTTGCGCCACTCGGCCAGGTAGTACTGCGCCTTGACCTGGGTGCCGCCGTCGGTGTGCCAGCCGGCAATCCACCGACCGACCGACCGGCGGCTCCGGTCGTACCGCGCGGGAAACGACGGTGGGTGACGGTCCGCGCGGACCGTCACCCACCTCGGGGTACGTCTGCCGTCAGTCCTCGTCGGACTTACCGCCACCCATGCCGGAGGAGATCAGCTCCATCACCGAGGAGTCCTGGAGCGTGGTGACATCGCCCAGGGACCGGTGCTCCGCCACGTCCCGCAGCAGCCGGCGCATGATCTTGCCGGAGCGGGTCTTGGGCAGCTCCGGCACCAGCATGATCTGCCGGGGCTTGGCGATCGGGCCGAGCGTCTTCGCGACGTGGTTGCGCAGCTCGGCGATCAGCTGCTCGCCCGCCTCGCCGGAGATGTCCGTGCTGCCGCGCGGGATGGCGAACGCGACGATCGCCTGGCCGGTGGTCGGGTCGGTCGCGCCGACCACCGCCGCCTCCGCCACCGACGGGTGGCTGACCAGCGCCGACTCCACCTCGGTGGTGGAGATGTTGTGCCCGGACACCAGCATCACGTCGTCGACCCGGCCGAGCAGCCAGATGTGCCCGTCGTCGTCCTTCTTCGCCCCGTCACCGGCGAAGTACATGCCCTCGAAGCGGGACCAGTACGTCTCGATGAACCGGCTGTCGTCACCCCAGATGGTGCGCAGCATCGACGGCCACGGCTCGCGCAGCACCAGGTAGCCACCGCCGCCGTTCGGCACCGACTGCCCCTGGTCGTCCACCACGTCGGCGACGATGCCGGGCAGTGGGGTCATCGCCGAGCCCGGCTTGGCCTCGGTGACGCCGGGCAGCGGCGAGATCATGATCGCGCCGGTCTCGGTCTGCCACCAGGTGTCCACGATCGGCAGCTCACCCCGGCCGACGTGCTGGCGGTACCAGATCCACGCCTCCGGGTTGATCGGTTCGCCGACGCTGCCCAGCAGCCGCAGCGACGACAGGTCATACCCGGCAGGGATGTCCTCGCCCCACTTCATCATGGTGCGGATCAACGTCGGCGCGGTGTAGAGAATCGTCACCTTGTACTTGTCGACGATCTCCCAGAACCGGCCCTTGTGCGGGGTGTCCGGGGTGCCCTCGTACATGACCTGGGTCGCGCCGTTGGAGAGCGGGCCGTACACGATGTAGGAGTGCCCGGTCACCCAGCCGATGTCGGCGGTGCACCAGTAGACGTCCGTCTCCGGCTTCAGGTCGAAGACCGCGTGCGTGGTGTACGACGTCTGGGTGAGGTAGCCGCCGGTGGTGTGCAGGATGCCCTTCGGGCGGGCCGTGGTGCCGCTGGTGTAGAGGATGAACAGCGGGTGCTCGGCATCGAACGGCTGCGCGGTGTGCTCCGGCGCGGCGGTCTCCACCGTCTCGTGCCACCAGTGGTCCTTCGCCGACCAGGCGACGTCCTCGCCGGTGCGGCGGACCACCAGCACGTGCTCCACCGACGGGCAGTTCGCCACCGCTTCGTCCACCGTCGGCTTCAGCGCCGACGGCTTGCCCCGCCGGTAACCGCCGTCGGCGGTGATCACCACCTTGGCGGTGGCGTCCTGGATCCGGTTGGTCAGCGCGTCGGCGGAGAAGCCGCCGAAGACTACGCTGTGCGTGGCGCCGATCCGGGCGCAGGCCAGCATCGCGACCGCCGCCTCCGGGATCATCGGCATGTAGATCGCCACCCGGTCACCGGCCGCCACACCCAGCTCGGTCAGCGCGTTCGCCGCCTGACAGGTGAGCTTGTGCAGGTCGGCGTAGCTGACGGTGCGGGTGTCACCCGGCTCGCCCTCCCAGTGGATCGCCACCTTGTCGCCCTGGCCGGCCTCCACGTGCCGGTCCAGGCAGTTGTACGCCACGTTCAGCTGGCCGCCGACGAACCACTTCGCGAACGGCGGGTTCGACCAGTCGAGCACCTGGTCCCACTGCTTCGCCCAGGCCAGCCGCCCGGCCTGGCGCTCCCAGAAGCCCAGCCGGTCCTCCGCCGCCTCGGCGTACGCCTCGGCGGTGACGTTGGCGTTCGCGGCGAGCTCGGCCGGCGGCGGGAACTGGCGCGTCTCGTTCAACAAGTTGGCCAATGCCTCGCTCATGCCGTACTCCTTCATCGCGTGACCTGCGTCTCCTACCCGGCTAGAGGTTAGTCGCGGCGCCGCGCGCCCGCGACAGCCCGGTGACCGCCGACGCGCTCAGCGGCCCGCGGCACGCGCCGGGCGGCGCGCCGCACCGCGTGGTGCCGGTCTGTGATCGACTCCGATTCGCCGGAACGGTGGTGTCCGGCCCGCCGGGATCCCGCCCCTTCGGCGAGCCGGCGACGCGGGTGACGGTGCGGCGGGTGGCCCCGGTCGCGTTGCGGGCGGGTGGCCCCCGGTCGGGCCGGGCCGGTCGCTAGCGTGACGGGGTGACCACCGATCCGCTCGCCCCGCTGCTCGCGCTCGCCGACATCGCGCCCGCCGTCGAGCGCGCCCGCGACCGGGTCGACCAGGCACACCGCCACCGCGCGCTGCGCCGGCACGGCGGGCAGGTCGCGGCCGAGGTCAGCCTCCGGTCCGCGGTGGCCAGCGCCGCACTCGAGGGCCGTACCCACGAGCGCGAGGCGGTCCGGGCCGGCACGGTCACCGACCCCGTCCTCCAGGGCGCGTTGCGGGTCGCCGGGGCGCTGCCGGGGCTGAGCGAACTCTGGCCGAAGGCCCCCCGCCAGGCCCTCGCCAAGCTGCACGTCCTCGCCGCCCGCGACGTCGTGGCGGAATCCGAGCTGGGCCGGCCGGTGGCCGACCCGGTGGTCGCGGCGCGGCTCGACGGCCTGGCAGGCCTGGTCGCCGGCGGCACCAAGGTCCCCCCGCTGGTGCTGGCCGCCGTCGTGCACGGCGAGCTGCTGAACCTGCGCCCCTTCGCCGGGCCGTCCGGCGTGGTGGCCCGGGCCGCCGCCCGGCTGGTGCTGCTCGCCACCGGCCTGGACCCGCGCGGGCTGGTCGCCGTCGACGTCGGCCACCACGAGCGGGAACCGGAGTACGTCGGCGCGGCCGGTGCCTTCGCCACCGGCACCCCGGACGGGCTCCGCTCCTGGCTGCGCCACTACATGGCAGCCGTGGAGGTCGGCGCCGACCAGATCGAGCTCATCGGCGACGAGGTGCTCGCCGCGTCCTGACCCACCCGCCAGGCGGTCAGGCGACCGGGGTGACCTTGGCGCGGCGGTACCGGCCGTACCAGGCGATGCCGATGGCCACCCCGACGCCGACGCCGAGCGCCGCCGCGGCGACCGGCACGGCGGGCCGCTCGCGCAGCCGCCGGCCCAGCGGGATCGGGTGCCGGAACTCCAGCACCGGCCACGCGTTCTCCACCGCCAGCTTGCGCAGCGCCCGGTCCGGGTTGACGACGGTGGGGTGCCCGACGCACTCCAACAGCGGTCGGTCGCTGTACGAGTCGGAGTAGGCGTACGAGTCGGCCAGGTCGTAGCCACGCTCCGTGGCCAGCTTGCCGACCGCGTCGACCTTGCTCGGGCCGGCCGCGTAGAACTCGACCTCGCCGCTGTACCGGCCGTCCTCGACCGCCATCCGAGTGGCGATCACGTCGGTCACCCCGAGCAGCGCACCGATCGGGCGGACCATCTCGTCGCCGGAGGCGGAGACCAGCACGACGTCCCGCCCGGCGGCCTGGTGCTCCTCGATGAGGGCGGCCGCCTCGGCGTACACGTAGGGGTTGATCAGCTCGTGGAGTGTCTCCGCGACGATCTGGCGGACCTGTTCCACCTGCCAGCCCTTGCAGAGCGTGGCCAGGTAGTCCCGGGTCCGGGCCATGGTCTGCTCGTCGGTGCCGCCCAGCCGGAACATCAGCTGCGCGTACGCCGACTTGACCACGTCACGCCGGGTGATCAGGCCGTCCCGGTAGAACGGCCGACCGAACGCCAGGGCGCTCGACTTGGCGATGACGGTCTTGTCCAGATCGAAGAAAGCGGCACTTCGGCCCACGGCGCGAAAGTCTAGCCCGACGGTCCGCCGTTGACGGGTCCCCGGGGCCTCCCGGCCGGCAGGGACGCCGCCACCCCTGCCGAGAGTGACCATGGTCACACTCTCCGAACACAAATTGGGGGTGGGGTGAGCGCACACCACTCGACGTATACCGGTCCATTGCGGCATGCTTGTGCTCGCGACGGGAGCTCACGTCTCGTCACCCTGGAAGCCCTCGGCGGTTGCACCCCCCGTGACCGCTGAGTGGGTTCGGCTCGACCCCCCCGGAGCCGAACCTCAGGCGACCCCCGTCTCCCCCCGACGGGGGTCGTCCCTTTTTGGGGTGAGCGCTGCGCCGCAGGTCACAGCTCCTCTCCGTTCCCGTCGAAGGTTTTCTCTGAGGGTGTTTTCCAGACGGGAGGCAGCAGAGAGGCAGCAGCGCTGTCGAAGGCGGCCAGGACGCGGGCGGCGTAGTCGGCCGGAGTTCGCGTATAACGATTGAGCCTCGTGGACGCCTGCTCGTGGCCCATGACCCGCTGCACCAGGTTGATCGGGACGCCGTCGGTGACCAGCCAGGTGGCGTAGGCAATGATGCAGCGGTACCGCGTGCTCAACGGCCGCCACGACGACAACTGGCACGACGATCCTGAGGACCGAACAGACGACTAGGACCATCGACCCCCAAGCCCGCCCGTTCGTCATGCCCTCATGCGGCGATCGGGGCCATGATGAAGGTACGCCCGATGGTGATGGAGACGGTGGCCGAGGCGGTCGGTGACATCGCGCAGGTCGGCGCGAGCGACGGGCCAGCGCTGTGCGCGCGACAATCCCAGCGACCGGGGAGGGTCTTGGACGGCATACGTAAGTTGCACGGCACCAGCCCGGTTCCCGGAGGCAGCAAGCGGGCAGCCGAAACCTCGATCGAGGCCAGCCGAAAAGATGAACGGACGGTTGGCCTCACGTCGTTGTCAGCACCAGTCAGCATCGGGCGCCATGCATGGGCAGCATGCGTCCGGCTTCGGTCGGCAGAGCGTACCTACGTTGTAGCGGCCGCCACCGGCTGCGGAACTGGCCGAGCCGAATCATCGCCGCCGGGCTGCGCCGGCACCGCGCCCTGCCCGGTGCCGGGACCGACGGCCGGAGTGCCGCGGCCTGCGGAGGTCCGGCGATGTCCGCCGGTGAGCAGCCGCATCATCGGCAGTTCCACGGCATAGTGCAGGATCATCGCGGCGACGAGTGCCATGCAGAACGTGGCCAGGACCAGGACCGCGGCGGCCACCGTGGGGCGGTGGGGTTCGTCGTCGCCGAACGTGTGCCGTACGGCGTACAGGCAGATCTCGTGGACCATGTAGAAGGCGAAGGAGACCTCGCCCAGGTAGACCAGGCGCGGCGCCCGCCAGATCGATCGTGACTGCCGCACGTCGGCCAGGGCGGCCGCCGGGAGCAGAAGCGAGTAGCCGAGCACGGTGCAGGCGGCGTCGCGGGCCAGCCCGTACTGCTCTGGCACGTACGCCGCGACGGTCATCCCGGCGAGAACCACCAGGATGCTGACCGTCATGCCGGGTCCGCGCCACCGGCCGGCGCGCACCAGCAGCGCGAGGCACATGCCGAGCAGGAACTCGATCATCCGGACCGGCGGCAGGTGGTACACGACGAAGTGCTCGGACCAGCCGAACGGCTCGTGGAAAACCTTGATGCCGAACGGAAGAACCGCGATGACGAGGGCCGACGTCCCCGCGATGACCCACCAGGCGACCGGTCGGAGCCGCCGCAGCCCGGCGTAGAGCAGCGGGAAGCACAGGTAGAAGAACGCCTCGCAGCTCAGCGACCACGACGGGCCGTTGAACGAGTACCAGATGTCGGCCCGCCCGGGCACCCAGGAATGCAGCAGCGTGAGGTTGTAGAACAGCCGCTCGAAATCGATGACCTCCATGCCCCGCCACGACACCAGGAGGCAGGCGATCAGGAACGTCACGAAGTGGTTCGGGTAGATCTTGGAGAACCGGCGCCACCAGAATCGGCTGGCGGTGTCCGTCGGCCGCACGGACCAGGCCAACACGAAGCCCGACAGGATGTAGAAGAACGACACCCCGGACCGCCCTGCCGCCAGGAGCGAGTTCATCGCCTGCTGGGCGAGGCTGTCGGCGACGAAGAAGTTGCTCTCGCTCTGGATGTGCAAGCAGAAGATCATCAGCGCTGCGATCCACCGTAGCCCGGTCAGCGAGTCCAGGCGGGCCGCCGCAGACGGCGTGCTGCGGAACGTGGTGGAGGCGCTCGTCATCATCGTCCTTCGCGGCGGCGGTCGGCAGGGCCGGCATCACGACGCCTGCGGCGGAGATGCGCATCGTAGCCGAACGCGAACGCGGTCAAGCTCTGCCACCTGACCCCGGCAAACAGCGGCCGGTCCGACAGCGTCGCGCAGCGGCCGTAACGCACTACAACGGCCGGGTCGGTGCGGCCGTGACGGCTCAGATGATCCAGGAGCGGGCCGCGGAGTTCACCCAGACCTTTTCGCTGGTCAAGAGGACGGCGGGTGGCACGTCTGCCAGTCAGCGACCACCACCCGGCGTCGCCACACCTCGATTGAGTCTGCCGGTCGACTCCGGTACGTCGTAGGTTGGGCGCGTGACCGGAGAGCTGATGCCAAGGCCGGCGATGCGGGTATCCGATGCCGAGCGGAACCGGGTCGTCGAGCAGCTGAACCAGGCGGCAGGCGAGGGACGGCTCACGCTCGCCGAGTTCGAGGACCGGGTCGGCGGCGTACTGGCCGCGCGTACCCACGCCGACCTGGCGTCCTTCACCGCGGACCTGCCGGTGGCCGTCGAGCCGCAGGTGCTCGAGTTGCGGTCCCGCGCCTCGTCGCTCAAGCGGGCCGGACGGTGGGTCGTCCCCGGCCAGGTGGTGGTCGGGGCACGGTCGTCGAAGATCCGGCTGGACCTGACCGAGGCGGTCATCGCTTCGCCGTCGGTGCAGGTGACGCTCAACGTCCGGTCCAGTGCGGTCACGCTGGTGCTGCCGCCCGGGGGGTCCGCCTCGCTGGACGAGGTGGAGATGTCGGCCAGCTCGGCCAAGCCGAGGGTGCCTGACTCAGGCGGCCTGCATGTGGTGGTACGCGGCAAACTTCAGTCCTCGAGTCTGAAGGTGCGATACCAGCGCCGGTTCCTCCGCTGGCGGTGGTGACCGGTGCGACGGCAACGGCAACCCGCTACCTGACCACCGCCCGGAGCGTCTGGTTCGCCGAAAGGAAACAGACCAGGCCGGTGCCCTGGGCGTCGGTCACCACCCACGGATGGCCGACGTAGGTCTGCTGCCGGTACGACTGGCCCGGCTGGAGGACGGCGTACTGCAGCGGGGAGAAGAATGCGTGCCGGCCGCCGGCCGGCCGCCGCCTGCCGGCTTCCCGGGTGTCCTCCGGCGAATCCGTCATGGCCCCGATTCCGAGCGCGCGGTACCGCCCACCGCATAGTCGCTCCCTAGCAGATCGACATCGGTCGCGGGCGTTGTCCACAGCGGCTGAAGTTGTCCACAGGCGGCCGCTGCGGTGCGGCCCGCCGGCCCGGCCGGCAGCAGGCTCGACGGCAGCACGTCCGAGCCCGACCGCTGGAGGCCGCCATGCCGCCCCGTACCCCGCTCCCACCGCACCGCCGCCTTCCCCTGCTGGTCACCGCCGACGGCGACCTGCTCGACGAGCTGCTCCGGCTCGCCGCGGCGGGCGGCACCGAGGTCGAACTCGCCGCCGACCCCGCCGCCGCCCGCGCCCGCTGGCTGCCGGCCCCGCTCGTCCTGGTCGGCAGCGACCAGGGACAGGCCTGCCTGCGGGCCCGGCTGCCGCGCCGGTCCCGGACGGTGCTCGTCGGTCGCACCGGCCACCTCGACCCGGGCGCCGAGATCGCCGAGCTGATCGGAGCCGAGCACGTGGCCACGCTGCCCGCCGCCGAGCCGTGGCTGGTCGACCGGTTCGCCGAGTGTGCGCTGGGCCCGACCAACGGCGGCGCGGCCCGAATGGTGGCGGTGCTCGGCGGGCGGGGCGGCGCGGGTGCCAGCGTGCTCGCCGGCGGCCTCGCCGTCACCGCCGCCCGGTCCCGGCTGCGCACCCTCCTGGTGGACGCCGACCCGCTCGGCGGCGGGCTCGACCTGGTGCTCGGCTGGGAACAGCTGGAAGGTCTGCGCTGGCCCGGGCTCACCGGCACCGACGGGCGGGTCGACCCACCCTCGCTCGTTCGGGCCCTGCCCAGCCGAGGCGACCTGGTCGTGCTCTCCTGGGATCGCGGCGACCTGCTGCACCTGCCCGCCGAGGCGATGGCCGCCACCGTCGACGCCGCACGCCGGGGCCGCGACGTCGTGGTCGTCGACCTGCCCCGGCAACTGGACGACGCGTCGGTCGTGGCGTTGCAGGCGGCCGACCGGACCCTGGTGGTCGTACCGGCCGAGCTGCGGGCCACCGCCGCCGCGGCCCGGGTGGTCGCCACGGCCGCCCCGCACTGCGCCGACCTGGCGGTGATCGTGCGCGGCCCGGCCCCGGGCCGGTTGAAGGCCACCGAGGTGGCCCGGGCGCTCGGCCTGCCGCTCGCCGGCACCCTGCGCCCCGAGCCCGGGCTCTGCCGAGGGTTGGAGCGGGGTGAGGCGCCCGCCGCGGGTGGGAAGGGACCGCTCGCCGCGCTCTGCCAGCGGATCGTCGACGAGCTGACCGGCCTGCCGGCCACCGGTGCGGCATGACCGGCCCCGTCGACTCGGGCGAGCTGGCGGCCCGCGTCCGGCGCCGGTTCGCCGCCGCGGCCACCCCGGTCACCCCCGCCGCCATCGTCTCCGCCGTACGCACCGAGCCCAGCGCCGCCGTGCTCGGCGACACCGCCCTGCTGCGCATCGCCGACCGGTTGCACGACGACCTGGTCGGCGCCGGTCCGCTCGCTCCGCTGCTGATCGACCCGCAGGTGACCGACGTGCTGGTCAACGGCACCCGGGTCTGGGTCGACCGGGGGGAGGGGCTGCGCCAGGTGGCGGTGCCGCTCGGCTCCGTCGAGGACGTACGGCGGCTCGCGCAGCGCCTCACCGCGGCCGCCGGACGCCGGCTCGACGACGCTTCCCCGTACGCGGACGCCCGACTGCCCGACGGGACCCGCCTGCACGCCGTGCTGCCGCCGGTGGCGACCGATGGGCCCTACCTCTCCCTGCGGACCTTCCGGCAACGGCCGTTCACCCTCGAGGAACTGGTCCGGGAGGGCACCGTGCCCCGGCCGGTGGCGCCGGTGCTCGCCGCCGTCGTGGCGGCCCGGCTGGCGTACCTGGTCACTGGCGGCACCGGTTCGGGCAAGACCACCCTGCTCAACACGCTCCTCGGGCTCGTGCCGGCGACAGAGCGGATCGTGCTGGTCGAGGACGCTGCCGAGCTGCGCCCGGTGCACCCGCACGTGATCGGCCTCCAGGCACGCACGTCGAACGTGGAGGGCACCGGTGCGGTCGGACTGAGCGACCTGGTCCGGCAGGCCTTGCGGATGCGCCCGGACCGGCTGGTGGTGGGCGAGTGCCGGGGCGGCGAGGTGGTCGACCTGCTCGCCGCCCTGAACACCGGCCACGACGGTGGGGCGGGGACCCTGCACGCGAACGCCCCGACGGACGTACCGGCCCGGCTGGAGGCGCTCGGGCTGCTCGGCGGCCTGCCCCGGGCCGCGCTGCACGCCCAGGTCGCGGCGGCGTTGCAGGTGCTGCTCCAGGTTCGCCGCGGCAGCGAGGGCCGGATGCTGGAGTCGATCAGTCTGCTGGTGCCCGAGGGGCCGGACCGACTGGTGACCGTGGTGCCGGCCTGGGTACGCGGTCGCGGCCTCGGTCTGGCCGCCCGGGCGCTCGGGGCGCTGCTGCGGGAGCGCGGGGTCGATGTGCCGCCGCTCCTCTGCGCGGTCTGGCCGGGCTCGGCGGGTCCGTCGTGACCGGACCGGCCTGCCTGGTGACCATCTTCCTGTTGGCGGCCGCGGCGGTGGTCGGCTGGCCGCTGCACAGCGGCCGGGCTCGACGCCGCGCCGTGTTCGGCCCGCCGCCCCGGTCGGTCTCCGGTGGCCCCCCGGCGACCGCTGCGCCCTACGCTCCGGCCTCCCTCTCCGTGGGGCGCCGCTCGAACCGCGGGCGGCTGCCGGCCGGCACTCCGGTGCCTCGTCGCGGTGGCCCGGCGGCGGTGGTCGGGCGACCGTTCCCGACCAGGCCGCCGGGACGCCGCGACCCGCGCCGTCCGGCCGGCACCGCGCCCCCGACGACCTCCGCCACCCGGCGACGCCCGTCGGGCGGGCGGCGGCCCGATCGGCCGCAGCCGGCGATGGGCGCCTCTCTCGCTGGGCCGGAGCGTCCGCGCCGAAGCGAACGGTCCTGCTGGCCGCCGTGGTGGGCGGCGGGATCGGTGGTGGGATGGCGGGCCCGGTGGCCGCGGCGGTGCTCGGCGCCTACTGCGCGTTGGGGGCGCGTGCGGTCCTGCGCCGTCAGGCCGGACGGCACGCGCAGCGGACCCGTCGGCAGAGTTTGGACCAGATCGGTGGTCTCGCCGCCGATCTACGGGCCGGGTTGCCGGTGACGGCCGCGCTCAACGGCCCGTTGCCGCCGGGTGGTGCGGTGCCGGGGCCTGAGCCGCTTGACGATCCGATGTCGGGACCCTTGCCGCTCGAGGGTCGGGCCCCGGGGCCGGTCACGCTCGGTGGTTCGGCGTTGGGTCGCGTGACGCTCGGCGGTCTGGTGCCGGGGCCTGTGGCGCCTGGTGGCCTGGTGCCGGGGCCTCTGACGCACGGCGGTCCGGCGCTGGGTTCCGTGGCGCTCGGCGGTTCGGTGCAGGCCGCGTCCGGGTGGCCCGGCGCTTGCGGGGGTCGGCTTGCGGGCGGGTCACCTCCGGTGGCCGACCCGATGCCCGCCACCCCTGATGGCGAGCCCGGCGGCGCCGGTCGCCGCTTCGCACCTGACGCCGGTGGGCGCACCCGGCCGCCGGAAGGACCGGTCGCCGGCCGGTCGGACGGGCCGGAGCGGGTCACCGAGCTCGCCCGGGCCGCCGTGCGGCTGGCCGACCGCACCGGCGCACCCCTCGCCGAACTGCTGGAGAGGATCGAGGCCGATGCCAGGGCGGCAGACCGTGGGCGTGCCGCGGCTGCCGCTCAGGCCGCCGGCGCACGAGCCACCGCCTGGCTGCTCGCCGCCCTGCCGTTCGGCGGCATCGGGCTCGGCTACGCCATCGGGGTCGACCCCGTCGCGGTGCTGCTGCACACGCCGGTCGGTGGCGCCAGCGCGGTCGCGGCCGTCGCGTTGCAGATCGGCGGGCTGCTCTGGGCGGAACGGCTCGGCGCGGCCCCGGGGGTTGGTTGATGTCCCGGCAGGCGTTCGCGGCGGGTTGTCTGGTCGGGGCGGCGCTGCTCGTGACCGTGGCCGCCTCCCCGACTGTCCGAGCCGGCCGACGTCTCCGCCGGCTGGGCCGATCGTCGGCGGGCGATGCCGAGCGGGCGCGGCCGCCCTGGTGGCCCGACCGCACCCGGCTCGGCGCGGCACTGGCCGGAGTCGCGGCCGCGATCGTCGTCACCGGCTGGGCGGGCCTGTTCGTCGGGGTGCTGGTCGGCATCGTGGCGGATCGGCTGCTCCGTCGGATCGAACCGCGCGCAGTCCGGGACCGGCGACTACGCGAGACCGCCGACCTGCCGCTCGCCGCCGATCTGCTCGCGGCAGCCCTTCGCGCCGGAGCGCCGGTCGACCGCTCGGTGCTGGCGGTCGCCGCGGCGCTGGGCGGGCCGATGGCCGACCGGCTCGGGCGGGTCGGCCGGACGCTGCTGCTCGGCGGCGAGCCCGCGGAAGCCTGGTCGCAGCTGCTGCCCGTGCCCGGCGCGGACCGCCTGGTGGCCGCCGCGCTCCGCTCGTCGAACAGCGGCGCGGCACTGGCCGGCGCGCTCACCCGTCTCGCCGACGACCTGCGGGCCGACCGTTCCACCGCGGCCGAGGCGGCGGCCCGCCGGGCGGGCGTGCTCATCGTGCTGCCGCTCGGGCTGTGTTTCCTGCCCGCCTTCATTCTCGCCGGTCTGGTGCCGGTGATCGTCGCCGTCCTCGGCGACGTGCTCTGACCCCACGAGGAAGGGAAACACCATGCGCAAACTCCTCGCCCGCCTGCGCGGCGACGCCGGAATGAACACCGCCGAGTACGCCGTCGGCACCCTCGCCGCGGTGGCGTTCGCCGGCATCCTGCTCAAGGTGCTCACCTCCGGCAACGTGCAGTCCGCGCTGACCGCCGTCATCGACCGGGCACTGAAGTGACCGGGCGCCGGCCGGCCGGCCACCGATCGTCGGCCTGGCGGCGGACCGTCGGGTCGGAGCGTGGCTCATTCACCGCCGAGCTGGCGGCCGGCCTGCCGGCGCTGGTCCTGCTGCTCCTCACCGGCCTCACCGCCGTCAACGCGGTCACCACGCGGGGCGGTTGCCTGGACGCGGCCCGGGAGGCGGCGCTGGCCGCCTCCCGGGGCGAGAACGGAACGGCCACCGGTGCGCGGTACGCGCCGCCCGGCGCCGACGTCGCGGTCACCGTCACCGGCGACCGCGTCACCGCCACCGTCCGCGTGCCGGTCCGCGCCCTCGGGGCACGGCTGCCCCGGCTCACGGTCTCCGCCACCGCGGTCGCCGCCGTCGAACCCGGCGCCCCGGGACCACGACCGTGACGGCGGGAAGCGGGCTCCGGGTGAACCGCGCCAGCGCGGCGACGGACCGGGGCGGCGCGACCGTCTGTCTGCTCGCCGTGGGGCTGGTGTTCGTGCTGGTAGGGCTGTTCGGCGCGGCGCTCGGCGCCGCCCGGACGGCCCGGCAGCAGGCCCGGGTCGCCGCCGACTTCGGGGCGCTCGCCGGCGCCGATCGGGCGTTCGGCGGCGAGGCGACGGCCTGCGGGGCGGCCGGGGAACTGGTCGGTGCCAACGCCGCACGGCTCTCCGCCTGCCGCCTCGACGGGCTGGACGTGCTGGTCACGGCCGAGGTCACGGTCACTCCGCTGCCCTGGCTGACCGGCACCGCCACCGCGACCTCCCGGGCCGGCCCGATCCGAGGCTGACCGCTCGGCCCGGCCTTCCGAACCGCTCACCGGCTGGGCCGCGCATCGGTCGGGGCGCGGCGAACAGCCGCGCCCCGCCGACGACGGCTCAGCGGGACTGGAGGGCGTCCAGGCCGACCGCCATGGCGATGACCAGTCGCCGGTCGATCTGCGGGTTCTGGATCTCCACCACGTACCGGTCGCGCAGGCCCCACTTCTTGACCACCGAGAACACCGGCTGGCCCCCGGCGACGAAGTCGAAGTGGTAGGGCAGCCACGACAGCGAGTCGACGAAGCGGCGCAGCAGCGCCACCGGCAGGCTCCGCTCCTGGCCGGTGATCTGCGGCAGGCCGGCCTGCTCGACGTGCCACGTCGACCGCAGCAACGACTGGGCGAAGTCCTTGCGGAACAGCCCGATCGGGTTGCCGGCGTGGTCGGTCACGTCGTACGTGGCGCCGAGGTCGAGGCGCTGACGGGCCTTGAAGCCGAGCAGCGGGTACTGCTTGGAGTCGTCGGTGTAGATGGTCACCTGCTCCTTGAAGGCGAGCCGCTTCTGCTGCGCGAACGCGAGCAGCTCGCCCTCCGAACCGTCCGGCGCCACCGCGCGGACCTCGTACTGGTTGACCATCATCCGGATCCGCTGACGGATGAAGAACTGGTGCTGGGTCTGCAAGGTGTCGAGCTGCATGCGATCTCCTTCAAGACGTGAACGCCGGAGTCTCGCACAACCGGACCCTCAGCGTCCGCCCTCGATGGTCGCCCTCATCGCCCAGGCGTTGAGCACCTGGTGGGTGCCGCGCAGCCGCTCGCTGATCCGGCCCAGGCGTTCCGCAATGGTGTCGGCCACGGCTCGTCCTCGGCGGTCCGGACAGTTGATCATGCACTGCGCGACCTGACGGCACGGGCCGGCGGCTACGGGTGGGGTCAGGGCCCGTCCTGCCGGGGCGGCGCCGGCGCCGGTCCGGTCGTGGTGGGGTCGGGCGGGAGGTTGGTGAGGACCACGTCGAGGACCTTCACGGCCTCCGACTTGGACAGCGGGTTGTTGCCGTTGCCGCACTTCGAGGACTGCACGCAGGAGGGGCAGCCCGATTCGCAGCCGCACTCGGCGATCGCGTCGCGGGTGGCCCGCAGCCAGGCCGCCGCCGTCCCGTAGGCCCGCTCGGCGAAGCCGGCCCCGCCCGGGTGCCCGTCGTAGACGAAGACGGTGGGCGCCTCGGTGTCCGGGTGGACGGCGGTGGAGAGGCCACCGATGTCCCAGCGGTCGCAGGTGGCGATCAGCGGCAGCAGGCCGATCGCGGCGTGCTCGGCGGCGTGCAGCGCCCCCGGAACGTCGGCGGCCTCGACGCCGGCGGCAGCCAGCGACTGCGGCGAGAGGGTGAACCAGACCGCGACGGTGCGCAACTCCCGGGTGGGCAGGTCCAGCGGCCGGGTGTCGATCACCTCGCCGGAGGCGATCCGCCGTCGCTGGTACGACACGACCTGGCTGGTCACGTCCACTTCGCCGAGGAAGAGCCCGACCGGCCCGGCGTCCACGTACGACCGGACGGACACCACGGACAGCGACGTGACGTCCCGGGCGTGGGTGGACCAGTCCGGCTCCTCCGCGTGCACCAGCGCGCACCCGTCGGCGAGGTCGAGCGAGTCGACCACGTACGAGACGCCCTGGTGCAGGTAGACCGCGCCGGAGTGGATGAGGAAGTGCGACGAGCCGCCGTCGACGGTGCCGAGCAGCCGCCCGGTGGACGCCTCCACCACGCAGACCGGCGCGCCGCCCTCGCCGCGCAGGTCGACCTCGGGGCGTTCCCGGTGCCGCCAGTACCAGCCGGTGGGCCGCTGCCGCAGCGCGCCGGCCTCGACGAGCGAGTCGACCGCCTCCTTCGCGCCGTCGCCGAAGAGTTCCAGGTCGGCGGGGGTGAGTGGGGCTTCGGCGGCGGCGCAGGCGAGCTGCGGGGCGAGCACGTACGGGTTGGCCGGGTCGAGCACGGTGGCCTCGACGGGCCGGCCGAACAGCGCCTCCGGGTGGTGCACGAGGTAGGTGTCGAGCGGGTCGTCCCGGGCGACCAGCACGGCGAGGGCCTCGTCGCCGGAGCGGCCGGCCCGGCCGGCCTGCTGCCACAGCGACGCCCGGGTGCCGGGCCAGCCGCAGATCAGTACCGCGTCCAGGCCGACCAGGTCGACGCCGAGTTCGAGGGCGTTGGTGGAGGCGAGGCCGAGCAGGTCGCCGTGCAGCAGCGCGCGTTCCAGCTCACGCCGTTCCTCGCGCAGGTAACCGGCCCGGTAGGCGGCCACCCGGTCGCCGAGCCCGGGTACCGCCTCGTCCAGGGACCGCCGGGCGTTGGCCGCCACCACCTCGGCGCCCTTCCGGGAGCGGACGAAGGCCAGGGTGCGCACCCCCTCGGCAACCGAGTCGGCGAGCAGGTCGGCGGTCTCCCGCAGCGCGGAGCGACGGACCTGGGTGAGATCGTCCTCCGCCAAGGAAGTCGAGTGGGGCAGCAGCGGCGGTTCCCAGAGCGCGAAGGTCACCCCGCCGCGTGGGGAGGTGTCCTCGGCGACGGCGGCCACCGGCAGGCCGGTGAGCCGCCCGGCCGCCGTCGCCGGGTCACCCGACGTCGCCGAGGCCAGCACGAAGACGGGGGTACGCCCGTACTTCGCGCACTGCCGACGCAGCCGGCGCAGCACGTGCGCGACGTGTGAGCCGAACACGCCCCGGTAGGTGTGGCACTCGTCGATCACCACGTACGCGAGCCGGCGCAGGAAGCCGGACCAGTGGGCGTGCCCAGGGAGGATGCCGTGGTGCAGCATGTCCGGGTTGGTCAGCACGAACCGGGAGTGCCGGCGGATCCACTCCCGTTCGGCGCGTGGGGTGTCCCCGTCGTAGCAGGCGGGGCGTACCCCGTCGAGTTCCAGACCGGCGACGGCGCGCAACTGGTCGGCGGCGAGCGCCTTGGTCGGCGCCAGGTACAGCACGGTGGCGCGCGGGTCGGCGAGGAGTGTGCTCAACGCGGGCAGCTGGTACGCCAGCGACTTGCCGGACGCGGTGCCGGTGGCGACCACGACGTGCTTCCCGGCGTACGCCAGCTCGGCGGCCTCGGCCTGGTGCCGCCACGGGGCGACCACGCCGCGCCGGGCGAACGCCGTCCGCAGTTCCTCCGGGGCCCAGGCCGGCCACGGCGCCGGCTCGCCGGCGCGGGCCGGCACCCGTTCGACGTGGGTGACCGGGTCGGCGGTGTGCCGGGCGCGCAGCCGGCGCAGCAGCTCGGCCGGCGGTCGCCCGGGGCCGGTGCCTGCGGATACGGTGGCGGCGGAGGTCACGTCCTGCACTCTCGCACTGGTGTTCGGAATTGGGAACCCGGGGCCGTGGGTATGGGGAGGACTCCGCCGATGGACCCGGCAGGGCCAGGTAGCGGGATGGTTAGATGCCCAGGAGAGTCTACGAGGAGGACCGATGGAGCTGTCGCTGGCGACCCGCACCGTGGGCGAGCACACGGTGCTCGAGGTCGGCGGTGAGGTGGACGTCTACACCGCGCCGCGGCTGCGGGAACGGCTCCTCGAGTTGATCGACGGTGGGGCCCGCCGGGTCGTGGTGGACCTGGGCCGGGTGGACTTCCTCGACTCGACCGGTCTCGGCGTGCTGGTCGGCGCCCTCAAGCGGCTCCGTTCGGCCGGTGGCTCGTTCGCCCTGGTCTGCGACAAGGAGCCGCTGCTCAAGATCTTCCGGATCACCGCGCTGGATCAGGTCTTCCCGCTGCACCCCACGGTCGACGCGGCGATCAGCGCCGACCCGACCGGCGCCGGCGCGTGATGGCGACCGTCAAGCTGTCCTTCTCGCCCGCCCCGGTGCACGTGCGCACCGCCCGCCTGGTCGGCGTCGCGGTGGCCCGCCGGGCCGGGGTACGGGAGGACCTGCTCGACGAGGTGCGGCTGGCCATCGGTGAGGCGTGCACCCGGGCGGTGGCGCTGCATCGGCAGTACGGCCTGGCCGACCCGGTGCTGGTGGAGATGTCCGACTCGGGGGCCTACTCGGTGCGGGTGGTGGACCGCGCCCCGATCGAGGCCGGCATCGGCCTGGCCGCGCTGCCCCCGGACGAGCTGGCCAAGGAGTCGCTCAGCGAGGACGCGCTGACCACCGGCGTCGGCTTCGCCCTGCTCGCTGGCTTCGTCGAGGACCTCCAGGTCCGCCCGGTCGAGGAGGGCATCGGCACCGAGGTCCGGATGGTGTGGCCGGTCGGCCGCTGACCTGACAGTTCGTCCCACAGGCCGCGTTCCCGCTGGGGAGCGCGGCCTCGTCGTGCTGGCCGCCCCGTATATCAGATTTTTCCTCATAACACAGTTGCGAAGATCATCGAGTGCGGGTGCCCCCTCGGTGTGACCTCCAACACTGCGGAGGGCTACAGTACCCGGGTTGTCAGCAAGTGACCCGTCCCGCAGCCAGCGGGAATGGGTGTTCATCGCTGGTCCGCGGTGGTGGGTTGGCGCGCTGGCGAGTTCGCATCCAGGCGTCGGCCCGTGCGTCTCCACTGGCCGTCGCGAGTGTTCGGTACAGGAGGACATAGATGTCCGGGACCTTGGCCGCCGACGGCGGCGCACTGTCCCTTACCGGAGCCAACGTGACGTACGTCGTCATCGCCGCGGTCATCGCGCTGGTGGCGCTCGTCTTCGCCGCCGCCTTGACCAAGGCGGTGCTGGCAGCCGGTAAGGGCACCACCAACATGCAGGAGATCTCCGGGGCGGTGCAGGAGGGCGCGTCCGCCTACCTGTTGCGCCAGTTCAGGACCCTGGCGATCTTCGTGGTGATCGCCGTCGTGCTGCTCTTCCTGCTGCCGGTGCACGACACCGACGGCAACGAGACCCTGGTGAAGATCGGCCGGTCGGCCTTCTTCGTGGTGGGCGCCCTGTTCAGCGCCTTCATCGGCGGCGCCGGCATGTGGCTGGCCACCCGCGCCAACCTGCGGGTCGCCGCCGCCGCCCGGGAGCGCGAAGGCGGGCGCGAGGGCGCCATGAAGATCGCCTTCCGGACCGGTGGCGTGGTCGGCTTCCTCACCGTGGGCCTCGGCCTCTTCGGCGCGGCGCTGGTCGTCATCCTCTTCCGGGGTGACGCCCCGACCGTGCTGGAGGGCTTCGGCTTCGGTGCCGCCCTGCTCGCCATGTTCATGCGGGTCGGCGGCGGCATCTTCACCAAGGCCGCCGACGTCGGCGCCGACCTGGTCGGCAAGGTCGAGCAGGGCATCCCCGAGGACGACCCGCGCAACGCCGCCACCATCGCCGACAACGTCGGCGACAACGTGGGCGACTGCGCCGGCATGGCCGCCGACCTCTTCGAGTCGTACGCGGTCACCCTGGTCGCGGCCCTGATCCTGGGCCGGGCGGCGTTCGGCGAGGACGGCCTGGTCTTCCCGCTGATCATCTCCACCGTCGGCGTGCTGGTCGCGATCGTCGGCGTCTTCATCACCCGGCTGCGCGCCTCCGACCGCAACGGTCTGACCGCGATCAACCGGGCCTTCTACATCTCCGCGGTGCTCTCCGCGGTGCTGGTGGCGATCGCGGCCTTCGCCTACCTGCCGGCGACCTTCGCCGAGCTGGAGGGCGGGCTCACCGACGTCGACCGCAACCCGCGGCTGGTGGCCATCGGCGCGGTGGTCATCGGCATCGTGCTGGCCGCCGCGATCCAGGCGCTGACCGGGTACTTCACCGAGACCAACCGGCGCCCGGTGCAGGACATCGGCAAGAGCTCGCAGACCGGGGCGGCCACCGTCATCCTCGCCGGCATCAGCGTCGGTCTGGAGTCGGCGGTCTACTCGGCGCTGCTGATCGGCGCCGGCGTCTTCGGCGCGTTCCTGCTCGGCGGCAGCTCCATCACGCTCTCGCTCTTCGCGGTCGCGCTGGCCGGCACCGGCCTGCTCACCACCGTCGGCGTGATCGTCGCGATGGACACCTTCGGCCCGATCTCCGACAACGCCCAGGGCATCGCGGAGATGTCCGGCGACATCGACGAGCACGGCGCGCGGACGCTGACCGAGCTGGACGCGGTCGGCAACACCACCAAGGCGATCACCAAGGGCATCGCGATCGCCACCGCGGTCCTCGCCGCGACCGCGCTGTTCGGTTCGTACACCGACACCCTGCGCTCGTCGTACGCGGACGCGGGCGTCGGCGACGTCGGCACCGAGATCCTCAACGCGCTGAACGTGGCCAACCCGCGCAACCTGGTCGGCCTGATCGTCGGCGCGGCGGTGGTCTTCCTCTTCTCCGGCCTGGCCATCAACGCGGTCTCGCGTTCGGCCGGCGCCGTGGTCATGGAGGTCCGCCGGCAGTTCCGCGAGCTGCCCGGGATCATGGACCGCACCCAGCGCCCCGAGTACGGCAAGGTCGTCGACATCTGCACCCGGGACGCGCAGCGCGAGCTGATGACCCCCGGTCTGCTGGCCATCCTGGCGCCGATCGCGGTCGGCTTCGGGCTCGGCCCGGGCGCGCTGGCGTCCTACCTGGCCGGTGCGATCGGGGCGGGCACGCTGATGGCGGTCTTCCTGGCCAACTCCGGTGGCGCCTGGGACAACGCGAAGAAGCTGGTCGAGGACGGCGCGTACGGCGGTAAGGGCTCCGACTCGCACGCCGCGACCGTCATCGGCGACACCGTCGGCGACCCGTTCAAGGACACCGCCGGCCCGGCGATCAACCCGCTGATCAAGGTGATGAACCTGGTCTCGCTGCTGATCGCGCCGGCCGTGGTGGCGTGGAGCGTGGGCGACGACAAGAACCCCGCCCTGCGTATCACGATCGCCCTGGTCGCCGCCCTGATCATCGTGGCGGCCGTGGTGTTCAGCAAGCGCAAGGGCATCGCCATGGAGGACTCCGGCACCGGCACCGGCACCGACGCCGGCGCGGGCAGCACGGAGGAGCGTCCGGAGCCGGTCAACGCCTGAGGGCTGTGACCGGCCGCGGTTCCCGGTCGGCGAACGCCGGCCGGGAACCGCGCTTGCGGGGTCCCGCCGGTGAAACCTGACCGGTGGCAGTTCCACCGGAAGGCCGTACGCTGCTTCGCATGCGTACGCGCCGGGCGGCAGCCGCCGGAAAGCTCACGGTGGTCCTGGCCACGCTCGCGTTCGTCGTCGCCGGCTGCGGCGGTCCCAGCCCGCGGGCCTGGGCGGCCTCGGTCTGCGAGGCGCTCACCCCCTGGCGCGCCGAGATCAACAAGCTGACCAGCAGCACCCAGCAGCAGATGACGGCGCAGACCACCCCGGCGCAGGCCAAGGAGAACCTGGTCCGGCTCTTCGCCGGCGCCGAGCAGGCCAGCGAGACCGCCCGCCGCAAGGTCGAGCAGGCCGGGGTGCCGGAGACCGACCACGGCGAGGAGATCTCCGCCGGCTTCCGGGCCTCGCTGAGCAAGGTGCGGGACGCCTACGGTCGGGCCCGGGACACCATCGACGGACTGGACACCGGGGAGGCCAAGGCCTTCTACGACGGGGTCCGGGCCGCGGTGGAGACGCTCAACAAGGAGTACGACGCGAGCGCGCTGGACACCGGCAAGCTCAGCTCCACCGAACTCAAACAGGCCTTCGACGAGGTCCCGGAGTGTCGCTGACGCCACCTACCCCTGACCCGATCCGGCAGCTCTCCCTGTTCTCCACCGAGGCGGCCGACCCGTCCCTGCCGGACCTGGCCGGCCTGCTCGCCGGGCCGGGAGAGGTGGTCCGGATGGGCGGCACGGCCCGACTGTCGGTCGTCGTCGACGCCGCCTGGCGAGTGCACGTGCTGGTGGCCGAGCTGGCCGCGCGCGGGGTGCCGGCGAGCTGGGAGCCGACCGAGGACGGCCGCCACCTGGTGCGCACCGCGTACGCGAGCAGCCTGGCCCCGCTGGCGCTGGCCTGGTTGCGCGGCGCCGGGAAGCGACCGCCGGCCGGGTTCCACCTCAACGGGCGTCGGCTGCGGCTCTGGCTCGCCGCCGCCGGGGCCGCGGAGCCGCCCGGTTTCCTGCTCCGGCTCGGCACCGGGGACGACTCGTGCTGGCCGCAGGTGCGGGCGGCGCTGGCCGCGGTCGGCCTGCCCGGTGCGCTTCTCGACCCGGGGGCGGGCGGGCCGGCGTACCGGATCACCGGGCGACGGCGGCTGGCCCGGCTGGCCGAGCTGGTGGGTGACCGGCCGACCGCCGCGCCGGCGGCCGACTGGCCCGGCGTCCCCGCCTGACCGCGGGCGGGGGCGGCCGCCACCCTGCCCGGGCGGGTGGTCGGGCGGACCCGCAACCCCGTCGGCTGTCTGATCCCAGACACGGCCCGCGTGGTGGTTTGTCCAGGAAAACGGACCGGTGGCTCCTCGGCCGAGGGTCTGTGATCGTCACAGTGACCCGCTCGGCGCCCTACCCGCGGTGTACGGTGGCGCCGTCCGGCGGGAGTCACCGCGCGGCCGGGCCGGCGGCCGCCACGTACCGACCGGTTTGCCGCCCGCGAAACCCGAAACGCGGCCGGCGCGTTACGTTGGACATCCGGACCGGTGGTGGTCCGGCCGGTGCAACACGGCCCGAAACAGGGCATGGAGCAGGAGTGAGGTCGAAGAGAGACGTGCCGAGCAACGCTGGAACCACCCGTCTGGTCATCGTCGAGTCACCGGCGAAGGCCAAGACGATCTCGGGCTACCTCGGCCCGGGATACGTCGTGGAGGCCAGCTTCGGCCACGTCCGGGACCTCCCCCGCAACGCCGCCGACGTGCCGGCCAAGTACAAGGGCGAGCCGTGGGCCCGGCTCGGGGTGGACGTCGACAACGGCTTCCACGCCCTCTACGTGGTCTCCGCCGACCGCAAGCAGCAGATCAGCAAGCTGGTGAAGCTGGCCAAGGAGGTCGACGAGATCTTCCTGGCGACGGACGAGGACCGCGAGGGCGAGGCCATCGCCTGGCACCTGGTGGAGACCCTCAAGCCCAAGGTGCCGGTCAAGCGGATGGTCTTCCACGAGATCACCAAGCCGGCCATCCAGGCCGCGGTGGCCAACCCGCGCGAGATCGACCGGGACCTGGTCGACGCGCAGGAGGCCCGCCGCATCCTCGACCGGCTGTACGGCTACGAGGTCTCCCCGGTGCTGTGGAAGAAGGTCATGCCGAAGCTCTCGGCGGGCCGGGTGCAGTCCGTGGCGACCCGGATCGTGGTCGAGCGGGAGCGCCAGCGGATGGCCTTCCGCACCGCCGAGTACTGGGACATCCTGGCCACCCTGGCGGTGGCCAATGCGGGCGAGGGGCCGCGCAACTTCAACGCCACGCTGATCGCGCTGAACGGCGACCGGATCGCCACCGGCAAGGACTTCGAGCCGACCACCGGTCGGGTCCGGGCCGGCGCGGGCGTGGTGCACCTCGACGAGAGCGGAGCGCGCGGGCTCGCCGCCCGGCTGGAGGGGCGGCCGTTCACGGTCACCCGGGTCGAGGAGAAGCCCTACCGTCGCCGCCCGTACGCGCCGTTCATCACCTCGACGCTCCAGCAGGAGGCGGCCCGGAAGCTGCGGCTCTCCTCGCAGCAGACGATGCGCACCGCGCAGCGGCTCTACGAGAACGGCTACATCACCTACATGCGTACCGACTCGGTGAACCTGTCGGAGACCGCCATCGCGGCGGCCCGCCGGCAGATCGCCGAGCTGTACGGCCAGCGCAGCGTGCCGCCGGAGCCGCGCCGCTACACCGGCAAGGTGAAGAACGCGCAGGAGGCGCACGAGGCGATCCGCCCGGCGGGGGACAACTTCCGCACCCCGGGCGACGTGGCGAAGGAGTTGTCGGCCGAGGAGTTCAAGCTCTACGAGCTGATCTGGCGGCGCACCATCGCCTCGCAGATGACGGACGCGGTCGGGTCCAGTGTCTCGGTGCGCATTCGCGCGGTCTCCGCCGCGCAGGAGGAGGCCGACTTCGGCGCCACCGGCAAGACCATCACCGACCCGGGCTTCCTCCGCGCCTACGTCGAGTCCAGCGACGACGAGAACGCCGAGGCCGAGGACGCCGAGCGTCGGCTGCCCACCCTGGTCAAGGACCAGCCGCTGACCGCCGACGAGCTGGCCGTGCAGGGCCACCACACCCAGCCGCCGTCGCGCTACACCGAGGCGTCGCTGGTCAAGGCCCTGGAGGAGCTGGGCATCGGCCGGCCGTCGACGTACGCGTCGATCATGCAGACCATCCAGGACCGCGGCTACGTGACCAAGCGCGGCCAGGCGATGATCCCCACCTTCCTGGCGTTCGCGGTGATCGGGCTGCTGGAGCGGCACTACCCGCGGCTGATCGACTACGACTTCACTGCCAGCATGGAGAACGAGCTGGACGAGATCGCCGGCGGGGAGCACGCCGCCGTCGACTTCCTCACCTCCTTCTACTTCGGCAGCACCAACGGCACCGGCGACCGGGCCATCGCCCACGCCGGCGGGCTGAAGAAGCTGGTCACCGAGAACCTCAGCGAGATCGACGCGCGCAGCGTCAACTCGATCCCGCTCTTCACCGACGACGAGGGGCGCGAGGTCGTCGTCCGGGTCGGCCGGTACGGGCCGTACCTGCAGCGGGCGGTGCCCGGTGAGCCGCCGGCGGTCCCGGCGGAGGGCGAGGAGGGCGGCGGCCAGGGCGACCGGGCACCGATCCCCGAGGGCCTGGCCCCGGACGAGCTGACCCCGGAGAAGGTGTACGAACTCTTCCTCGGCGGCGGGGGCGAGCGCAAGCTCGGCGACGACCCGGCGACCGGCGAGCCGATCGTGCTCAAGTCCGGCCGGTTCGGCCCGTACGTGGCCAGCGGGGAGCGCAAGTCGTCGCTGCTGAGCTCGCAGACGCCGGACTCGCTCACCTTCGACGAGGCGTTGAAGCTGCTCAGCCTGCCCCGGCTGGTCGGCGTCGCCCCGGACGGCGTCGAGGTCTTCGCCAACAA
Organism: Micromonospora sp. NBC_00898; assembly: GCF_045207895.1. Classification (NCBI taxonomy): domain Bacteria; kingdom Bacillati; phylum Actinomycetota; class Actinomycetes; order Micromonosporales; family Micromonosporaceae; genus Micromonospora; species Micromonospora sp. NBC_00898. The sequence continues at coordinate 5,519,938 of NZ_CP108775.1, read as the reverse complement.
CGGCCGCTACGGCCCGTACGTCAAGCGCGGTGACGAGTTCCGCTCGCTGGACTCGGAAGACAAGATGTTCACCGTCACCCTCGACGAGGCCCTGGCTCTGCTGGCCGCGCCGAAGGCCCGGCAGCGTCGGGCCGCGGCGCCCCCGCTGCGCGAGATGGGCAACGACCCGCTGACCGAGAAGCCGCTGGTCATCAAGGACGGCCGGTTCGGGCCGTACGTCACCGACGGGGAGACCAACGCGTCGCTGCGGCGCGCTCAGACCCCGGAGGCGTTGACCCTGGAAGAGGCCTCCGAGATGCTCGCCGAGAAGCGGGCGAAGGGGCCGGCGCCGAAGAAGAAGGCGGCGGCGAAGAAGGCGGCCCCGGCGAAGAAGACGGCGGCGAAGAAGACCACCGCCGCCAGCAAGTCGACGGCCGCCAAGAAGACCACCACGGCCAAGGCGACGACCGCCAAGAAGGCGGCTCCGAAGAAGGCCGCCGCCGCCAACCCCACCGAGGAGTGACGGTTCCCCTAACGGCTGACATCCCCGGGGTTGGTCGTCGAGCTGTGGTGGCCACTCCCTAACGTGAGGGAATGTTCGCAGTCGCCGTCACGCGCAGGCGGGTGCTGCTCGCCGCGGTGACGGGAGCGTTGCTGCTGGCCGTCGCTGCGGTCGGCGCCCGGGAGGGGGACGACGAGGCACCCGCGCCGGCCGGCACCACCGCGTCACCGGTGCAGCGGCAGACCGTCGCTCCGGGGTCGTTCACCGGGCCGGCCCGGGATCCCGCCGGCCGGCGGACCGTGCGGCTCGTCGCCGCGGGTGACGTCCTGGTCCATCCGGAGGTGACCGACCAGGCGCGCCGGGACGCCACCCGGGCCGGCCGGCCCGGGGCAATGGACTTCGCCCCGATGTTCGCCGGGGTCGCCCCGGCCGTCGGCGGCGCCGACCTCGCCCTGTGCCATCTCGAGACACCGCTGGCCGACCCGGCCGGGCCGTTCTCCGGCTATCCGTCGTTCAACGCGCCGCCGCAGGTGCTCGACGGGGTGCGCGCCGCCGGCTTCGACGGCTGCTCGACCGCCTCCAATCACAGCCTCGACCAGGGGCCCGACGGGGTGGCGCGGACGGTCGCGGCGCTCGACGCGGCCGGACTGGGCCACACCGGCAGCGCCCGGAGCGCCGCCGAGGCGGCCACGCCCCGGATCTACCGGGTCGGCGACGTCCGGGTCGCCCACCTGGCGTACAGCCTGAACTTCAACGGGCTGAGCCGCCCCCCGGGCGAGCCGTGGCTGGCCAACCTCATCGACCCGCCCGAGATCCTCGCCGCGGCCCACCGGGCGCGGGCCGCCGGCGCCGACATCGTCGTGCTCAGCCTGCACTGGGGTACGGAGTACCAGCACCTGCCGGACGCCGACCAGCGGGCCTGGGCGCAGCAGTTGATCTCCTCCCCCGACGTGGACCTCATCCTGGGGCACCACGCCCACGCGGTGCAGCCGTTCCAGCGCTTCGGCGACAAGTGGGTGGTCTACGGGATGGGCAACGAGTTGGCCCGGCACGCCGAGCCGATCGCCGACAACCGCGAGGGTGTGATGGCCCGGGCGACCTTCACCGAGACGGCCCCGGGCCGCTGGCGGGTGACCCGGATGGAGGCGCTGCCCACCTGGACCGACCTCGCGCCGGACCTCCGGCTGGTCGACCTCACCGCGGCGCTGGCCGACCCCGCCACCCCGGCGGGAGTGCGGGGTGGCTACCGGGCGGCGTACGACCGGGTGCTGGGCTACGTGCGGGCCCTCGGTGCCGGCCCGGATCAGGTGGTCGCGCCGAGCCGCTGAACGCCGTCGCCGAGGACCCGGTCGAGGTAGTCGTTGGCGAAGAGGCGGTCGGGGTCCAGACGGTCCCGGACGGCCAGGAAGTCCCGGAACTTCGGGTAGGCCGGCGCCAGGTCGGTCGCCTCGCGCCAGTGCAGCTTGCCCCAGTGCGGGCGTCCGCCCAGCTCCGTGGCCACCTCCTCGAACGCCCGGAAGTACGGCTCGAAGGGCGCGCCGACGTACTGGTGGATGGCGAGGTACGCCGAGTCGCGGCCGTACCCGTGCGACAGCCAGATGTCGTCAGCGGCGGTGAAACGGACCTCGACGGGGAAGAGCACCTTGAACGGGAGCCCGTCGACGATCCGCCGGAGCGCGTCGAGCGCGGTGGGCAGGACGGCGCGGGGCAGCGCGTACTCCATCTCCACGAAACGGACCCGGCGCGGGGTGCAGAAGACCCGGTCGGAGCGGCCGGTGTAGGTGCGTTCGGTGAGCGCCCGGGCGGAGATCGCGCTGATCCCCGGGGCCAGCGCCGGCACGGCGCGGCCCAGCCGGCAGGCCCCGGCGAAGACGCTGTTGGCCAGGAACTCGTCGTCCAGCCAGCCGCGCCACCGGGGCAGCGGCCGGTCGTCGGCCGGCACCCGGTCGTTGGTCTTGACCTGCACCCGGGAGGTGTACGGGAACCAGTAGAACTCGACGTGGTCGTGCCCCTCGATCAGGGACGGCAGCTCGCCGAGGACCGCGTCCAGCGGTGCCGGCCGTTCGTGCGCGCGGAGCACGAAGGCGTCGACGCAGCGCAGGGTGACCTCGACCAGCACCCCGACCGCGCCGAGGCCGACCCGGGCGGCGGCGAAGACGTCCCGGTGCTCGTCGGCGGAGCAGCGCAGCACCTCGCCGGTGCCGGTGACCAGGGTCAGCGCCGTGACGAAGGTGGAGAGACAGCCGAGGCGGGCGCCGGTGCCGTGGGTGCCGGTGGAGAGCGCGCCGGCCACGGTCTGGGCGTCGATGTCGCCGAGGTTGGGCAGCGCCAGGCCGTGTCGGGCGAGCAGGTCGTTGAGGGCGTGCAGGGTCATCCCGGCCGGCACGGTGACCAGCCGTCGGGCGGTGTCGACGGTGACGCCGGTGTCCAGTTCGGCCAGTTCGAGGCGGTCCCCGTCGGTGAGGGCGGCGCCGGTGAACGAGTGCCCGCTGCCCACCGCCCGGATCCGCCGGCCCGCCGCGGCCGCCGACCGGACGGCCTCGGTGACGTCCTCGACGGTCCGAGGGCGCAGGATGGCGGTGGGGGTGCTGTGCTGGTTGCCGGCCCAGTTTGACCAGGCGGGTGGCGTACCGGGCATGGACGCTCCTCGACATGAATATGAACTGACTTCATATCAGGAACGTTGTACCCGGTAAATACCGCAAGCGGGGCCCGTTCGTTGTACCGGTAGTCACGGTCTCGTGACGTGCAGATATGTTCATCCGTCGAAGGGGGGTGGCGAGTGTCCACACCAGCCGCCACGACCGGGCCGCTGCGCCGCGTACCGGTGCAGGGTCGAAGTGTCGCGCGGGTCCAGCGAATGCTGGACGCCTGTGCCGAGCTCGTCGACGAGGTGGGGTACGAGGGACTGACCACGACCCTGCTCGCCGAGCGCGCCGAGGTGGCGATCGGGTCGGTTTACCAGTTCTTTCCGGACAAGCGGGCGATCGTGCAGGCGTTGACCCTGCGCACGATGGAGTCCTACCTCCAGCGGCTCGACGAGCGGTTCGCGTCCGACGACCTGACCCACTGGTGGGACGGCGTCGACGCGGGGATCGACGAGTACATCACGATGCACCGCACGGTTCCCGGGTTTCGTACCCTGCACTTCGGCGACGTGGTCGACCTGCACCTGCTCGATGAGCAGCGGGACAACAACGGCGTGATCGCCGACCAGTTGGCCCGGGTGCTGACCGAGCGATTCGGCCTTGACGCGCCCGATCTCCGGTTCCACCTGGAGGTCGCGGTGGAGGCCGCCGACGCCCTGATCAAGCTGGCGTTCCGCCGCGTGCCGGAGGGCGACGAGCGGGTGCTGGTCGAGGCGAAGGCGCTGGTCCGGGAGTACCTGCACCGTCAGGTCGACGCCCGGACCGAGGTCCCGCAGCCGAGCTGACCACGGCGCCGCCGAGCCGTGGTGCGTCGGCCGGCGGCGAAAGCACAGAGCCCGGGTGCGAACCGGGTGGTTCCACGACAAACCGTCCGGGGTGCGACCCGGGGGGTTCGACGACTGCCCGTCCGGGGTGCGACCGGAGTGGGACCGGCAAGGGAACGGCCCGGGGTGCGCCGGGCGGCACGACCGGCAGCGAGGGCCGGGTGGCGGATCAGAGGAACGCCCGGCCCTCACCCCGGTACGTGGGCACGGTGGCGACCACCACGTCCCCGTCCACCAGGTGCAGCGCGTTGACGTGCTCACAGAGCTCGCCGGCCTTGGCGTGCCGGAACCAGACCCGGTCGCCGACCCGCAGGCTGGCCGCCGCGGCGCCGGTCAGCGGGGTCTGCACCTCGCCGGCCCCCTCGGGGCCGAGCAACTTCAACCCGGCGGGCAGCCACGGACGGGGCAGCCGGCTGTCGGCGGCGGGGCCGGAGGCGATCCAGCCGCCGCCGAGGACCGTCGCCAGGCCGGGCGCCGGCCGGCGGACCACCGCGCAGGCGAAGAAGGCCGCCGGGACGGGCCGCCAGGCGCGGTAGGCGTCGAACAGCGTCGGCCCGTACAGGCCCGATCCCGCGGTGACCTCGGTGACCGCGGGATCGGCGCTGGTCGCGGCCACGCTGCCGGTGCCGCCGCCGTTGACGAATTCCAGGTCGGCGTGGTCGCGTACCGCGGCGACCGCCGCCGCCCGCCGGGCCAGCAGCTCGCGGTACGACCCGCGCTGGGCCACCCGGATCGCCGTACCCAGCAGGGCCTGTCCGGGGGGCGCGTCGCCGAGCCCGGCGATCTGTGCCTCGTACGACATCAGGCCGACCAGCCGGAAGCCCGGCCGGTTGGCGACGGCGGCGGCGAGGGCGCCGGCGGCCCGGGCGCTGTGCACCGGGGACCGGCGGACGCCGACGTGCACCCGGCCGCCCAGCGGTCGCCAGGAGGCGTCCAGGTCGAGGCAGACCCGCAGGGCCGGCCGGCGGCCGGGCGGGCACACCTCGTCGGCCAGGTCGAGCTGGTCGGTGCCGTCCACCATCAGCGTCACCGCGTCGGCGAGCGCCGGGTCGGCCGCCAGTTCGGCGAGGCCGCCCCGGTCCGCGGTGGGGTACGCCACCAGCACGTCGGTCGAGACGCCGGCCCGGGCCAGCCAGATCGCCTCGGGCAGGGTGAAGGCCATCACCCCCCGCCAGCCGGGCCGGTCCAGCGCCCGGGTCAGCAGCTCCCGGGACCGCACGGACTTGCTGGCGACCCGGACCGGTTTGCCGCCGGCCAGGCCGGCCAGCGCGGTCGCGTTGGCGTCGAAGGCGGCGAGGTCGACCACGGCGTACGGCGGGTCGAGGTGGGCGGTCGCCCGGTCCAGGCGATCGCGAAGTCTGTCACTTTCGGTGGCCACGTCTGCACGCTAACTGTCTGGGCGTCAATGCGAAATACCCTCGCGTCTGTCCGGGCTGCGGCCGGCGGTGCCGGCGGCCTACGCTCGGCGAGCAGGCGAATGTCGCGGGTGGGGCCGCTCCCCACCGGGACTAGAGTGTTCCACCGGGGATGCCCAGCTCTGGGCCGGCACGTGGAGGTACGGCCATCGAAAGCCAGAAGAACGGCGAGTCGTCCGGCGTGTCGTCGCCCGGTAGCCAGACCGACCGGTCCGGCGCCGCCGCGATCCGCTCGGTGCTGCGCATCCGGCCGTTCCGCCGGCTGTGGATCGTGCTCGGCGCGGCCTCCTTCGGCGACTGGCTCGGCCTGCTCGCCACGTCGGTCTTCGCCGCCGCGCAGGTCTCCGGCAGCACGGCGAAGGGCGCCGCCTTCGGCAGCCTGATCGCCGTCCGGCTGCTGCCGGCGCTGCTGCTCGGCCCGGTGGCCGGCGTCTTCGCCGACCGGTTCGACCGGCGCTGGACGATGGTCATCTGCGACCTGCTGCGCTTCGTGCTCTTCGCCTCGATCCCGCTGCTCGCGCTCACCGGCGCCAGCGGCGGGGTGGTGGTCAGCTGGGCGGCGGTCGCCACCTTCCTGATCGAGACGGTCACCCTGCTGTGGATCCCGGCCAAGGAGGCCGCGGTCCCGAACCTGATCCCGCGGGCCCGGCTGGAGACCGCCAACCAGCTCACCCTGATCACCACGTACGGCCTGACCCCGATCGCCGCCGCGATCGGCCTGGCGGCGCTCGACCGCAGCGTGCGGGGCCTCACCGGCGGGGAGATGCCCGGCTGGGCGGAACCGGCCCAGCTGGCCCTCTGGTTCAACGCCTTCTCCCGGCTGGCCACCGCGCTGGTGGTGGCGTTCGGCATCAAGGAGATCAGCCAGACCCAGGCCGGCGAGCGGGAACGCACCGAGCACAGCATGATGAGCCAGTTCACCGAGGGCTGGCAGTTCATCAGGCAGACGCCGCTGGTCCGCGGCCTGGTGCTCGGCATCTTCGGCGCGTTCGCCGGCGGCGGCATCGTCATCGGCACGGCCAAGTTCTTCGCCGCCTCGCTCGGCGCCGGTGACGCCGCCTTCTACATGCTCTTCGGCGCCATCTTCATCGGGCTGGCCATCGGCATCGGGGCCGGGCCGATGATCGTCCGGGACATGTCCCGGCGCCGGTGGTTCGGCATGAGCATCGTGCTGGCCAGCGCCTCCGTGCTGGTGCTCGCCTTCGCCATCCACCTCTCCATGGCGATCCTCGGCGCGATCCTGGTCGGCGCGGGCGCCGGCATGGCCTTCCTCGCCGGCACCACGCTGCTCGGCGGCGAGGTCGCCGACGAGGTACGCGGCCGGGTCTTCGCCGTGGTGCAGATCGGCACCCGGCTGGTGCTGATCCTGGCCATCGCGCTGAGCAGCCTGCTGGTCGGCGTCGGCGGGTCGCGCCAGCTGACCATCGCCGACCTGGGCGTCTCCGTCTCCTCGACCCGGCTGCTGCTGCTCGCCGCCGGCGCCGCCGGCATCTTCGCCGGGATCAGCGCCTTCGGCCAGATGGACGACAAGAAGGGCGTGCCGGTCCTGGCGGACCTCTGGGGCTCGATCCGGGGCCGTCCGCTGATGCCCGCCGAGCCCTTCGTCTCCAACGGGCTCTTCGTGGTCTTCGAGGGCGGCGAGGGCGCCGGCAAGTCCACCCAGCTCCTCGCGCTCGCCGAGCGGCTGCGCGAGCAGGGCCGGGACGTGGTGGTGACCCGGGAGCCGGGCGCCACCGGGGTCGGCGAGCGGATCCGCTCGCTGGTGCTGGACAACGCCGGCGCGGAGGCGCCGTCGCCGCGCGCCGAGGCGCTGCTCTACGCCGCGGACCGGGCGCACCACGTCGCCACCGTGGTCCGCCCGGCGCTGGTCCGGGGCGCGGTGGTGATCAGCGACCGGTACGTCGACTCCTCCCTGGCGTACCAGGGCGCCGGTCGTACGCTGCCGGTGCAGGAGGTCTCCTGGCTCTCCTCGTGGGCCACCGGCGGCCTCAAGCCCGACCTGGTGGTGCTCCTCGACGTCGACCCGCACACCGGGCTGGCCCGGGTCGAGGCGCGCAGCGAGGGCGCCGACCGGCTGGAGGCCGAGTCGATCGCCTTCCACGAGCGGGTCCGGTACGCCTTCCTCGACCTGGCCGCCGCCGACCCGAAGCGCTACCTGGTGCTCGACGCCTCCCGTCCGGTCGAGGAGATCGCCGACGCGGTGGCCCGGCGGGTGGAGGAGTTCCTGGTCGACCCGGCCGCCATCGTGCACCCGCGCCCGGCGCACGGCCCGGACACCACGGTGCAGCCGGAGTTATCCGACGCGGAGCTGGTGACGATGGAGCCCCCCAGCTGATGCCGGACGCCTTCGCCGACCTGGTCGGGCAGGACGAGGCCGTCGACACGCTGCGCCGCGCCGCCGCCTCGGCCGCCGCCCTGCTGCGCGCCTCCGCCGCCGGCCCTGCCGCCGCGGCCGAGCCCGACGAGCTGGACGCGCTCGCCGAGGCCGCCGCGGAACCGGCCGCGCCCGGGCGGGAACCGGGGGCGGGGATGACCCACGCCTGGATCTTCACCGGGCCGCCCGGCTCCGGCCGCTCGGTGGCCGCGCGGGCGTTCGCCGCAGCGTTGCAGTGCGTGCACGGCACCGGCTGCGGCGCCTGCCCCGGCTGCCACACCACGCTGACCGGCACCCACGCCGACGTGCGGCTGGTGGTCCCGGAGGGGTTGTCCATCGGCGTCAACGAGATGCGCGCGCTGGTGCTCCGGGCGGCCAGCACCCCGTCCGGCGGGCGGTGGCAGGTGGTCATCGTCGAGGACGCCGACCGGCTCACCGAGGCGGCCGGGAACGCCCTGCTCAAGGCCATCGAGGAGCCGCCGCCGCGGACGGTCTTCCTGCTCTGCGCCCCGTCCACCCACCCGGACGACATCTCGGTGACCATCCGGTCGCGCTGCCGGGTCGTACCGCTGCGGCAGCCGTCGGCGGCGGCGGTCGCCGAGGTCCTCGTACGCCGGGACGGGATCGCGCCCGACGTGGCGGAATGGGCCGCGGCGGCCGCGCAGGGGCACGTGGGCCGGGCCCGGCGGCTGGCCCGCGACCCGGAGGCGCGACAGCGGCGCGACGCGGTGCTCGCGGTGCCGCGCCGGCTGACCGGGGTGGGCGCCGCGTTCGACGCGGCCTCCGCACTGATCGAGGCGGCCGAGGCGGAGGCCGCGGCGTCGGTCACCGAGATCGACGAGGCGGAACGGGCGGCGTTGCAGACCGCGCTCGGCGCGGGTGGCACCGGCCGGGGCGCGGCCGGTGCGATGCGCGGCGCCGCCGGCCAGCTCAAGGACCTGGAGAAGCGGCAGAAGTCGCGGGCCACCCGGGCCCAGCGGGACGCCCTGGACCGGGCGCTGGTCGACCTGGCCGGCTTCTACCGGGACGCGCTCACCATGGCGCTGCGGGCGCCGGTCGCGCCGGTGCACACCGACACCGCCGCGCTGGCCGGGGCGGGCGCGCAGAAGTGGGACGCCGAGGGGGCGCTGCGCCGGCTGGAGGCCGTGCTGGAGTGCCGGGCGGCGATCGAGGCGAACGTGAAGCCGCGGATCGCGGTGGAGGCGATGATGCTCGCCCTCTGGAAGGGTTGACACCCCTCCCGTTCATCCACAGGTCATCGACAGGCGCGATTGAGGTGCGGTACGGTCCGGTGTGCCGTGGTGACCGTGGCGGCACGCTCAGTGAGGGGTCTGCCGGGAGGAGTCCGCCGATGCCGCGCGGGGAGATCGACGAGGCCTGGATCGAGGAGGCGGTGCGGCGCTACCGGCGCATCGAGTCCCTGCAGGCCGAGTTCGACCAGGCGGTGGCCACGGTCGAGGTCACCGTCCGCTCGCCCGACGGGCTGGTCGAGGTGGTGGTGACCGCCGGCGGGCGGATCACCGACGTGCGCTTCCTCGGCCCGCTGCACGCCCGCAGCCCGCGGGACGTCGCCGGCTCGGTGCAGGCCGCGGTGACCGCCGCCGCCGACGCCGCCCGGTGGGCGCGGGAGAAGCTGCACAACGAGACCTTCGCGGCGTACCGGCCGCTCGCGGGGGCGTGACATGGAGACCCTGCACGCCCTCGCCGCCCGGCTGGACGAGGCGAGCGCCACCCTGGCCGGCCTGTCCCACGCCGTCACCGCCAGCGACCCGGCCCACCCGGCCTTCGGCGCGCAGGCGGCCGGCCGCCCCGGCGAGATCGGCCGCGCCCTGCACCGGCGGTGGACCGCGGCCACCGACGACCGGGCCCGGGAGGCCAACGCCGCCGCCGCCCGGCTGGCCGCCGCCGCGGCCGCGCTGCGGAGCGCCGCCGACCGGTACGCCGCCGTCGACGACACCGCCCGGCGGCGGCTCGCCGGGGAGGGCTGATGGACGCCCTGGACCGCCTCGCCGAACCGGGCCTCGACCTGCTCGCCCGGGTGGACACGCTGCTCGCCGCCGGCGCGCCGGAGGGGCACCGGCTCTGGCCGCTGCTGCGCCGCATGCAGGTGCTCCCCGGCGACGCCGTGCGCGAGTTCCTCGACCTGCATCCCGCGCCGCTGGCGACCGCCGGCCACGTGGTGCGCCGGCTCGTCCGGGCGTACGACGACGCCTGCGCCACGCTCACCGACCCGGTCGCCTGGTCCGGGCCGGCCGCCTCGGCGTACGACGAGGCGCGCGGCGCCCTGCTCCGGCATCTCGACGAGGGGCCGGAGAGCCTGGTGGGGCGGCTGGAGTCGACCGCCGGCTACGCCGACGCGCTCGCCGACTGGGTGGAGGGCAGCCGGCTCGCCCTGGCCCGGGCGCTGGCCGACGTGCTGCGGTCCGCCGAGGCGGTCACCGTGCTCGCGGCCACCCGCTCGCCGGGCGACGCCGGCCCGGTCGGTGCGTACGTGGCGGCCGAGATCGCGGCCCGGGTGCTGGGGGTGCTCGGGGTGGCGTACGACGGCGCGGAGACGCTGCTGCGTCAGTGGTCGCCGAGCCTGGTCGAGACGACCTGGCGGGAGCATGCGGTCGCCACGCCCCGGTACGGCGGGACGACCCGGATCGGGCGCTGAGCCGGCTCGACGACGGACGCAGCACGGGCCACGGCGCCGCGCGCCGGCCGGCGTGACCGGGCTCCGGCGGCGACGCCGTGGCCTTCCCCTGCACCCCCCGCAGGTCTGCCTTCACTCAACGCCGTCGGTCGCCGTTTGTCCCGGGTGTCGGTCGGGATTCAGCCGTCCGGGCGAGGATCAACGGCCCGGCGGGGTGGGGGCCCGTCGGTCGAGTCGACGATCGTGGATCGCTGCGCGCCGTGACCGTCCGGCGACGCCCGGCCGGGCCGGACCGGCCGCCGCATCGTAGGGTGAGGGGCATGGGCATGCTCTGTGCGGTCAGCTTCAACCGGTACGGGCGCCTCTACTACCTGGACCCGGGCGAGCTGCGTCCGCAGGTGGGCGACCGGGTGCTGGTGCCCACCGACGACGGGCCTGAGGTGGCCGAGTGCGTCTGGGCCGCGCAGTGGGTCAGCGAGGACACCGACGGGTTCCCCAGGCTGGCCGGGCTCGCCCAGGAGGAGGACCTGCACCGCGACGAGCTGCTGCGCCGGCGCAAGGCCGAGGCGAAGGTCGCCGCGAAGCGGCTCATCCGGGAGCACGGCCTGCCGATGAAGGTGGTGGCGATCGACCACGTGCTCGGCGAGCCGGAGACCGGCAGCGACCGGACCACCGTCTACTTCACCGCGCCACACCGGGTCGACTTCCGTTCCCTGGTCCGCGACCTCGGGGCCACCCTGCGCTGCCGGGTGGAGCTGCGGCAGCTCTCCGCCCGGGACTCGGCGCGGGTGCAGGGCGGGATCGGCTCCTGCGGCCGTGACCTGTGCTGCGCGACCTTCCTCAACGACTTCGAGCCGGTCACCATCCGGATGGCCAAGGACCAGGACCTGCCGCTCAACCCGCTGCGGATCTCCGGCGCCTGCGGCCGGCTGATGTGCTGCCTCAAGTACGAGCACCCGCTCTACCAGCGGTTCCAGGAGTCAGCCCCGGCGATCGGCAGCCGCGTCACCACCCCGGAGGGCGACGGCAAGGTCGTCGGCCACAGCGTCCCGAAGGACTCGGTGACGGTCCGCCTGGACGCCGACGGCTCCCGCTGCTCCTGCAGCCGAGCCGCCGTCTGCGCCCCCCGCCAAGCCCACGACCAGCAATACACCCCCTAACCCCACCCCTCCCCGCCCGCTCCGCCCCACCCCCTGCCTCGGTGATCATGAAGTTGTTGTCGCCCGCGTCGGCGTGTCGCAGCAACAACTTCATGATCAACGCTGTGGGGATGGCGGGGTGGCGTGGTGTCAGGTGAGGGTGATGGGGGGTTCGGCCAGGCGGTAACGGAGGGGGGTCTTGGGGGTCAGCCAGGAGGCGGTGGGGGAGTCGTCGGGGTTGAGTTGCCAGGCGTGGGAGACCTTGTCCACGGCGATCGGGTAGAGGGTCAGGGTGCCGTCGGGGTCGATGCGCATGCGCAGGAAGGACTTCGAGTCCTCGATGCCCTGGCCGGCGAAGAGCTCGTTGACGTTCACCCCGAACGCCCCCGCGACCAGCAGGTACAGCGCCACCACCTGGCTGGACACCAGACCGATCACCGGACCGTAGACGACCGCCGCGGCGACCGCGGGCAGCGGCCACGGCCAGTCGTACAGGGGCAGTTCCAGCCAGGCCCAGGTGGCCGCGGCGGCCAGCGCGACGTGCGCCAGACCGTGGCCGACGCCGAGGATCCAGTGCCGGGCGTGCCGTTTCCCGCCCGCGCTGGGCGGCTTGGCGAAGAACGCCGCGCTCAGCAGCGTCACCACCAGCATGAACACCAGCGGTACGCTGAGCAGCCGCTGCTCGGTGGTGCCCACCCGGTTCGCCGTGACCCCGGCCATCGCCAGCATCAGCAGCGTGTGCAAGGTGCCGAGCAGGGTAGTGAAGCCCGGGTTGCGGAACGGCAGCCGGGCGAAGATGCCCCAGCCGTAGCGCCGGGAACGGTCCTTGTCGGGATAGCGGGCCACCAGGTCGTACGGGCGGGTGCGGCTGGCGCGGCGGGAGAGCGTGTCCCGCGGCGGCACCTCCAGCTGCTCCGGCAGCTTGTGGGTCGGGTAGAGGTAGGCGCCCCCGCCACCGCAGGTGATCAGCTGCCGGTCCGGGCCGGTGTAGCGGGCGTAGTGGTGCAGGTCGCCGGAGACCAGCAGCCGCACCTGGGCCCCGGTCGGCGCGATGATCGTACGGATGAAGTAGTCGATCGAGTCGTACGCCGTGGGGTGGTCCGCGGCCTTGACCCAGGTCGGCGCCGGCACCGCCAGGATCACCCGGGACCGCGGGGTGAGCTTGCGGGCCACCTCATCGAAGTAGGTGAGCTGCGGGTCGTCCAGGTACGACCCGGACTGGTCGTCGAGGCCGAGCAGCCACCAGCCCGCAGGGAGCTCCAAGGCGAAGTACGACCGGGACTGGCCGGTGCCCCAGCCGGCGAAGTGCCGGTCCCGGGAGCGGACGAAGAGCCGCAGGAAGGCGGTCAGGCCGTCGTACCAGTCATGGTTGCCCGGGACCGCGAAGAGCGTGGGGCGCTCGGCCGGCGCCACCGGCAGCGCCGCCTGGTAGGGCCCCTTGCACCGGTCCTCGTACGCCTCGTAGGACGCCGACGGATAGACCTGGTCGCCGCCCATCACCAGGGTCTGCGCCCGGGGCAGCCGGTGCCCGTCCACCGTCAGCTCCGGCTGGGCGAGCAGGTAGGCCACCGAGTAGGTCGCGTCGAAGCCGTCGCCCAGGTCGGCCACGTAGTCCAGCCAGAGCCCGCCGTCCGGACCGACCTGCCGGAAGATCCCGTCGCCGAACGCGTTCTGCAACTCCCGTTTGTCCAGGTACGCCCCGAAGAGCATCGCCAGCAGCGTACGGATGCCGGTGCTGATCAGCAGGAACGGCGCGAGCCACGGCACCGGCTTGCGCGGGGTGAAGCCCAGCTCCAGCGGGTCGGTGCTGAGCGGGCGCCGGACGGCCCGCTCGCCCGGATGCGCCTCGGGGATCGGCTGCTGCTCCGGTACGTGATCGTCGCTCACCCGCCGCAGGGTAGTCCTGCCCGTCGGCGAGCGCTGTCCGGCGAACGACCGAACGTGCCTCGATGTCCGGCTCCGGTTCCCGGGGATCCCGTTCGGCCCGGGGCGGGGGTGTGCCGTACACTTGACGATCGTTGCCGCCTTAGCTCAGTCGGCTAGAGCGACGCACTCGTAATGCGTAGGTCGACGGTTCGATTCCGTCAGGCGGCTCGGAACAGAAGCCCAGGTCAACGGCCTGGGCTTCGCCGTTTCCCGAGGTCGATCACTCCTCCGCCAGCGGTACCGGTCCGCAAATCGTCCGCATCCCGCGCGGCGAACGCCTCGTCCAGCCGGTTGGCGACCGCGTCCAGGTCGTCACCGAACAGACCTGCGTACACGTCCAGCGTCATCGACGCCGAGGCGTGCCCCAGCATCCGCTGCACCGCCTTGACGTTGGCGCCCGCAGCCACCGCCAGACTCGCCGCCGTGTGCCGAAGATCGTGCGGAGTCAGCCCAGCCAGCCCAACCGACGCCGCCGCCGGCGCGAAGACCCGCGACCGGAAGTTGGTGTTGCGCAGCGGCCCGCCGTTCGGCGCGGTGAACACCAGCGCGTCCCGACGCTTCCCGGCGACGTGTGCGGCCAGCTCGTCGACGAGGAAGCGCGGGATCGGCACGGACCGGCGCTGGTGGTTCTTCGGCGTCCCCTCGACCAACTCCCCGCGGATCTCCTCGCCGGGCACCCAAGGGCTACCAGCCTTCTCGGACGGGGACCAGGTCGTTCGTCCGGTAGGGCGCTCCACCTGGTCCCCGTCCGAGAAGGCTGGACGGTCTGCGACTGCCCGACGAGGAGATCCGCTCTCTTGCTCAGCTGGGCGCCCACAAACGTCGACCGATCGGCGCAGGTGTCATCCGTGCCCGGCTCGCGCCAGCCTTTACCGCCGTCACCGCCGGTCGATGAAACGGGCGAATCGGTGCACGCAAGCCGATCCTCCCGCGACCATGGGCGGATGGGGCGACCATCGGAGCCGGCGCAGACCGGGGGCATCATGCGCGGCGAGGAGGACGCCCAGCAGGCCAGCTTCCTGGAGCTGTTCTTCGACCTGGTGTTGGTCTTCGCCCTGGTCGGGGTCGTCAGCCGGATGGGGCCGGACCTTCTCTCCGACAACGTGGGCGTGCGCTGGCTGTCGCTGCTGTACACGGTCGTTCTTGCCCTGCCGTTGCTGTGGCTGTGGACGACCACCGCGTACCTCACCAGCCGGTTCGACTACCGCAACGGCTGGATTCAGCTGCTGGTCCTGGTCAGCGCGTTCGGCCTGCTGATCATGGCGACGTCCCTGTACGAGTTCGAGCAACGCGGCGCCACCTTCGCCATTGTGTACGTGGTGCTGCACATCGGACGCCCCTTGGTGCTCCGGCCGTTGTTACGGGAGCACGAGAACGTACGGGCGCTCTACACCCGCCTGGCCATCTGGGCCAGCATCTCCGGCGTCATCTGGCTCGCCGGGGCGGCGATGCGCGGAAACCACCGGCTGGCCCTGTGGTTGATCGCCATCACCGTGGACATGGTCGTGGCGCGGGTCAGATGGCCGGTACCCGGCATGGGCCGACCACCGACCAGCGCGTGGGCGATGTCCAGCAGCCGATACCTCCCCGAGCGCTACCAGCAACTGTTGTTGATCGCGCTCGGCGAGACGGTGCTGTCCATCGGCCTCACCTACGCCAACCACCCCGCCACGCTCGCCGCAAAGGCGGCCCTGGTGGTCACGTTCCTGTCGTCCGTGCTGATGTGGCGGATCTACTTCTATCGCGCTGGCCAGGTGCTGGCCGAGGCCGTCGAGATGTCGTCGAACCGGGCAGCTGCCGGCGGGATCGTCGGCGTGGCCCATCTGCTCATGGTGCTCGGCATCACCTTGGCCGCGGCTGGCTCGGAAATCGTGTTGGCGCATCCCGCCGGGCCCTCCGTGCCGGCCTGGCTCGTGGTCATCCTCGGCGGGCCGGCGCTCTTCCTGTTCGGCCGCAGTCGGCTGGAACGGGTCGTCTTCAACCGGCTCGCCGTGCGCCGGTTCGTCGGCATCGGCGTTCTGGTCCTGCTGGCGCCGCCGCTGTTCTTCGGCCCGCCGCTGCTCGCCGCCATCGCCGCTGCGGTCGTGCTGTTCGGGGTCGCCGTCGCGGACGCTCGACGCGCCGCCGGCCGCCCACTGGAGGCCCCGTCCCCGTCCGCCTAGCAGAGGCGGTCCGCATCCAGTCCGCAAGAGGTCCACAGACGATGGGGAGGCGTTGAGGGATGTCGGAAGGATTTCCGCTGCCAGACCCCCATGCGCCCAGGTCGGCGGCACGGGCAGTTTGATCTCGTAATGCGTAGGTCGACGGTTCGATTCCGTCAGGCGGCTCCAGAGGAAGGCCCAGGTCACCGGCTAGATCGCCGATCAT
Source organism: Micromonospora sp. NBC_00898 (assembly GCF_045207895.1). NCBI lineage: Bacteria > Bacillati > Actinomycetota > Actinomycetes > Micromonosporales > Micromonosporaceae > Micromonospora > Micromonospora sp. NBC_00898. Next base: position 5,504,129 of record NZ_CP108775.1, on the reverse strand, counting down.
GACCTGGGCCTTTTCCGTGGCGTTGGAGAGCCGAGCAGCCAAACGAGCAGCCAACATGTCACTCACTCGACCACAGCGCCCCCTCCAGCCGTGCCGCCGCTTCCCGCGCGATCTCGGGGGCGACATGTGCGTAGATGTTGAGCGTCACGCTGATCTGCGAGTGGCCGAGGATTTCCATGACCACGCGGGCGGGCACGCCCTGGGCGAGGAGGACGCTCGCCGCCGTGTGCCGTAGGTCGTGCAGCCGAACCTGCCGCAGACAGGCCTGTCGGATGATCTCCCGGAACGAGCGGTAGTCGTTGCGTGGGTGGATCGGGGTGCCGACGCTGGTCGCGAAGACCAGGCCAGGGTCGGCCCAACTGTCGGCGTCGAGACGTTCCTCCGCCTGGCGCTCATGATGGCGGCGTAGGGCCGCCAACACTGTGGGCGGCAGCGGCAATGTCCGACGGGACCGCGCGGTTTTCGTCTCGACGAAGGCCAAGCCGCCCGTGTCGGGATCGCGTTGCAGCTGCCCCCGCACCCGGAGCGTGCCGGCGACTAGGTCGACGTCATCCCAACGCAAGCCAAGAACCTCGCCCTGCCGAAGCCCGAGCGCGATCCCGATGAGCCAACGGGCCTCCAGTCGCAAGCCTTCGACGGCCTTGAGGAACTTCCGGGCCTCGCCGAGGGAGTAGGGGCGGACTTCTACGTGAGGTAACGAGGGGGGCTCGACCAGCGAAGCCGGGTTGACGTGGATCAGTTGCCATCGGACGGCGACATTAAGCGCCCGTCGGAGATTGGCGTGCAGCCGCCGGACGCTGCCGACCGACACCTGACCCGGGCAACCGGCGGCGGTCGTCGCCCGGAAGGCCGGCCGGACTGCCGGCGATGTCGGGTCTCAGGACCTCCGCGACCGATCAGTCTCGGGACGTGCGTGACACGACCGGCTAAACGATCTTGTGGTCCTCGTAATCCGTGCGGTCAGGTGCCCGGGGCGGACTGCGCGCTGGCCGGCGGCAGCGGCAGGTCGATCTTTACGGGCGTTCCGCTTGGAGGCGAGAAGCGAAGCGTCAGGAGACGCGCTTCCACAGGCGGGGTCGGCAAGAACGACCAGTGCACTTCCCACTCTGTCCCGGACCCGCCAGCCTGTCCTGAGGCGAGGCGGTAGGGCGTATCGATGTCGTCGGATACCCCAGGAATCAGGCGCGTGAACGCCTCCGCGGGCCACTGGGGCGGCGGCGACTCGGGGTCGGCTCGCTGCCCCCAATTTTCGTAGCGATCCAAGAAGTCGCTCAACCCTGCCTGGCGCGATGGGCCTTGCTCGGCGTCGAGCGTTACCTCGATGTGGTTGGCCAAAGCGACCTGCACAAGCTGTGCCCGTACCCCGCCGACCTCGCCCACCGCCAACGGGCGCTGAAGCGGCAAGCGGATTCGCGGGACCTGGCTGACGGTAACAAGGTAGACATGATCAGGGTCGTGGTAGTCGACGTGGAGAGCCCCGTCGCCAAGCCGCTCGACGCTACTGGCAGGCGGCGGCTCCGGTTGATGCCGGAATAGCAGCGATCTGATCACGCCCTCAAGGTCCGTCATGCTCGACACTTAACCACCGCCTCTGCCAACCTGCGCCGCCCTCAACTGCACCAGCCCTCGGCGGAGTGTCACGTAGGTCCAGATATCGATTTGTCACGCAGGTCCCGAGACCGGACACCGGACTGCCGGCGATGCCGGGCATCAGTTGATAGGTGACGGATCGATGTCACATGATCCGTGACACTGCCGGCTAGACGATCTTGAGGGAGAGCTCGGGACTTGTCCACAGGAGCGAAAGCGGACGGATACGCTAATACCGATCCAAGATCGGTAGGAGCGGGACCAGCCGGTGACGACGAATGGCACAAACGGACTGCTTCGCAAGCTCGAGGACGTCGCGCGGGCGTCGTTTCTGGAGCTGTTCTTCGATGTCGTGTTCATCTTTGCGCTCCGCGCGCTCGCCCAGCAGCTGCTCAACAACCTGACCTGGTCCGGCGCGTTCCAGGCACTGGTGCTGCTGCTGGCCATCGGATTGGTGTGGTCCCTCACCGCGCGGGCAACCGCACAGTTGAACCCGCGGCGGCCGCCGGTACAACTGCTGGTCCTCGCCACCATGGTGGGTGCCCTGGTGCTCTCCGCGGCGGTCCCCGAAGCGTTCGGCAAGACCGGCCTGATCTTCGCGGTCACCTACCTTGCCATCCAGATCGGCCGCAATCTGTTCGTCGTGCTCCTGTTGCGAGGCCACGAGCTGCAAAATTTTGTTGGGCGGGCGGCGATCTGGCACGCCGCCACCGCGGTGCCCTGGCTGGCCGGGGCGGTCGCCTCGGGCACAGCACGTACGGCGCTGTGGACGCTCGCGGTTGCCCTCATCTACGTCGCACGGTGGTTCAGCTACCCCCTGCCAGGACTCAGGCGCCTGGCCGGTGCGCAGTTGCCGGCCGGCGAGTATCTGGCCGACCGCTACCGGGCACTGTTCGTCATCGCCCTCGGCGAAGTCGTTCTGGCCATCGGATCGACCCTCACCGGTCGCGGCTTTGCTACCGACGAGACCGTGGCGTTCGTGGTGACATTCGCCGTCACAGCGTTGATATGGCGGATCTACATTTTTCGCGCCGGAGAAGACATCGGGCCGGCCATCAAGGCCTCAGCCAACCCCGACCTTCTCGGCACCCTGGTGTCCTACGCACACCTGGTCATGCTCGCCAGCCTCGTCGCCGCGTCGGTCGGCGCCGAACTGGTCATCGACGACCCGCTAGGCCGTCCACGAGCGACCGCGACCGTCACCATCCTCGGCGGTACCGCGCTGTTCCTCGCCGGTCGGACCCTCCTGGATTACCTGGTGTTCGGCCGCGTTTATAGAAGTTGTGTCATCGGGCTACTCGCCCTCGCCTGCCTCCTGCCGCCGATGCTGCTCCTGCCACCGCTCGTCAACGGCTTCGCTGCCGGCACGGTCCTCACCGGCATCGTCATCGCCGACAATATTCGTGTACGACGGCACCCCGCACCGATCTCCCCACCAGGTCCCCACCGCCCCAGCGACACGTGACCGCCCAGCACCGGTGAGCACAACCCGTACCTCCCCTCCGCCGACGCCACCAACACGCGGCGGAGCGTCACCCATCAACTGAAGCCACCGTGTCACGAATCAACCGGAGTCGGACAGCGGGCTGCCGGCGATGTTGTGCAAAGTTTCTGTACGTCTCAAGGCGGCCCTGAACGGGCCGCACGCGCCGCCGCCAGGGCGCGCGGCCTGCACTCCGCTGCCGCTCCGCTCCGGCCACGCAGAACGCCCGGCGGCTGGCGCGTGCACCGCGGCTGGCGCCGCCGGATGCGTCAAGGCCAGGCCGCCGTCCAGGACAGCTACAACCAGTTCGTCGCCGAGTCACGCCTGATCCGGCACTTCGAGACCGTGTACGTACCAGGGCTGCTCCAGACCGCCGACTACGCCCGCCGCGTCCTGGCCGAGATGGTCGAGCTGCACAACCTCGACACCGCCGACGTCGACGCCGCCGTAGCCACCCGCATGCAGCGCCAGCACCTCCTCTACGACACCAGCAAACGGTTCGAATTCCTGCTCGCCGAACCTGTACTGCGGTGGCTACTGCCCCCGCCCGACGCCATGCGCGGCCAGCTCGACCGGCTGCAAACCGTCGTTGGCGTACCGAACATCCGCTTCGGCATCCTGCCTCTCGGCGTCCCCCTCGCCACCACCCCGCAGAACTCCTTCCAGATGTACGACGACGTCGCCATCGTGGAAACCTTCATCGGCGAGACCACCTACCGCGACGACGAAGCCGCCACCTACGCCAAGGCCATCGAGCGACTCTGGAACGAAGCCGTCACCGGTGAAGACGCCCGGCGACTCATCGTCCGCGCCGCCCAGGACCTCCCGAGCTAGGTACACCCAGACGGCACCGACCGCGAATCAAGTCCTTCAGCTCAGGGGCATTCTGACCGCCCGGGCATGCCTGCGGGCACTGCTTCTAGCTGATCGAGACCGGCTGCCTCGCGGCGTCGAGGTCGGATCGGCAGCCGGCGTGGCACTGCGCCGCGGTGCCCGGGGCGTGCCCTGTGCACCTGTAGGGCAGCCACGGACGACAGGACGAGCAGGCCACCCGTTATCTGCACGGGGGTGAGGATCTCGTCGAGCGTGAGCGCCGCCAGCGCCGTGGTGACGACCGGTTCGAACGTCGACAGGATGGCTGCAGTCGAAGGGCCCGTCCGCCGCAGGCCGGCGAAGAAGGTCAGCATCGCCAAGACGGTGGAGACGACCGCGATGCACGCGAGCCAGAACCATCCCTGCAGCCCGAAGCTGAGGTCGACCCCGCCCCTCACGAGGGCGCGTGCGCCCAGGGTGAGGGCGGCCCCTGCCATCACCAGCGCGGACAGCATCACCGGTGGCAGCCGGTGCACGACGGTGTCAGCAACGAGGATGTAGACGGTGTAGGTGACAGCGGCGCCGAACGCCAGGGTCGCCCCGAGCGGGTGGAAGTCCACACCGCCGGTACCGAGGAGGACGAGCAGCGTCCCGCAGGAGGCGGCCACCAGTGCGACGCAGCGGCCGGGTGTCAGGCGGTCCCGGCCCAGCAGAACGGCCGTGAGGGTGACCAGCAGCGGGTAGGTGTAGAAGACCAGGGACAGCAGCGAGGCGTCCATCAGCTCCAAGGCCGCGAAATACAAGGATGCCTGGGTGGCGTACCCGACGGCGCCCAGGCCGAGGGCTGTCACCAGCAGACCCAGGGTCACTCGAGCGGGACCCGTCCTTCGGTCTGGGCTCGCAGGGTCGCGCCGCAGACCCGGTCGCAGGAGCAGCAGCATCGCCAGCATGCTGGCGGCAAAGCCGAAGCGCACCAAGAGCAGCGCTTCAGGCGAGACGCCCGCGGCATACGCGAGCTTCCCGAAGATCGCCATGGCGCCGAAGCACACGGCTGACAGAAGGCACAGTGCGGGACCCATGTCCTAGAGGATCGGCGCCCGCACACTCCAGGTCCAGTGACGATATGTGGACCTGATTCGTTAGTATTTCTGCATGGTAACGCTGGATCTTCGTCGGCTCCGTCTGCTCCGCGAGCTCGAGGAACGAGGGACCCTGGGCGCGGTGGCCTTGGCTCTCGGCTACAGCCCTTCCTCGGTGTCCCAGCAGTTGAGCGTTCTGGAGAAGGAGGTAGGCGCGCGCCTGCTCGAGAAGGCCGGCCGTGGTGTACGGCTCACCGACGCCGGGCGTCTGCTCGCACAGCACGCCCGAGTCCTGCTGACAGCAGCCGAGGCGGCGTCAGCGGACCTGGCCGCACTGACCGGTGAGGTGCGGGGCACCGTGCGCGCCGGCGGTCTGCAGTCAGCGGCTCGTCGCCTGCTGGTTCCCGCAGTGGCACGCATGATGGTCGAGCACCCCCAGGTACGCACCGAGGTCTCCGAGCTCGAACTCGAACAGGCATTACCAGGACTGCGGCTCGGAGCGGTCGACCTGGTGATCAGCGACGAGTACGACGGTCACCCACGCCCCCGGCCGGCAGGGCTACGGTTCACGCTACTGCACGAGGAGCCACTGAAATTGGTCCTGTCACCCGGGCATCGGCTGGCCAAGCATGGAGGACCCATCGCATTGTCCACGCTGCGGCAAGAGGTCTGGGTGGCCTCCGACGCGGGCACCGGCCATCACGACATGGTCGTGGGAAGCTGCCGGTCCATCGGCGGCTACGAGCCCGACGTGCGGCACCGGTCCAGCGACGCGGACGTCCAGCTCGAACTCGTGCGCACCACCGGAGCCGTCGCGCTGCTGCCGGCGCTGACACTGCCCGCGGCAGACCCAGCCCTTGCGATTCGTGACGTCGCCGAGGAGAAGCTCGGACGTCGACTGGTCGTTGTCCTCCGAGACGGCCCCCCAGCTCCCGCGCTCGCGGCCTTCCTAGCCGTCGTTACCGACCAGGCTCGCAATCTCAAACAGAACCCGAAGACCAAAAGGCGTGAAGGGGCTGTGTAGCTCGCAAAGCCGAGTTGGTAACGACGACGGTCGTCCCCAACCGACACCACCCACGAACGCACGCACATGCCGTGATGCACGCACCTGTCGCGGACCGTGAGGGCCCCGCGGACGCGTCTTCAGGATCATGTCAAACATCAAGTTTCTGCCCCAGGGGCTGGCGACGGAACGCCATCGCCTTCTGGTAGCCGAGAGCACCATAGGTCAGGTCGTCGGCTACGCGTGGGTCGGGCTGGAGGAGCCACGAACCAAGACGACCGACACAGCGTGGCTCTACGACATCAGCGTGGAAGAGCCCTACCGACGATCCGGCTACGGGAGAGCGATCCTCGCGGCCGTAGAGGCGGTGGCACGGGAGGCGGGTGCTACTCAGCTTGGGCTTAACGTGTTTGGTCACAACGAGCCCGCGATCTCGCTGTACCAGACATGCGGCTACGAGGTCTCGACCCAACAGATGGCGAAACGCCTGTAACGGGTGAGGCAGCGCAGGCGGGCCGTGCCGTCCACAGGCCACTAGACGATCTATTCCAAGGGGTGCGGGGCAGCGAACAAGAGCGAGGGTGTCCATGATCGACGTTGCTGAGCAACGATGACCATGGAGGCCACGTGCACGTCGATCGGGACACCCTCGCCACCGCACTCTACGTGAAGATCGACGATGAGTTGAAGGCGTCACCCCAGCTCAACCGGTGGCGGCCAGCGGTCGGTATCGGTCCGAAGATCACCGACGCGGAGTTGATCACCCTTGCGGTGTTGCAGTCCGTGCTGGGGTACCACAAGGAAGCCCGGTGGATCCGCTACGCCCGCAACAACCTGCTCCACCTGTTTCCCGACCTGCCCAAACAGCCCGGATACAACAAGCGACTACGTACCCTGACCTCGCAGATCACCCACTTCATCCGGCTGCTGACCTTGGACACCGACCTGTGGCAGCACCCGGTGCGCATCGCCGACTCCACCCCGGTGGAGTGCGGACGCTCCCGCGAGACCGTGAAACGCTCTGACCTGGCCGGCTGGGCCAGCTACGGCTACTGCGCCTCCCACTCCCGCCGCTTCTGGGGACTGCGCCTACACCTGGTCACCACCGTGCACGGCCTGCCCGTCGCGTTCGCCCTGACCACCGCCAAGACCGACGAACGCGAGGTCCTGGTCGACCTGTTCGACCTGGACAACGGCCTGTTGACCCACCCCGACGGGCTGATCCTGATCGTCGACAAGGGCTACCGCGACGCCGCCATCGAACAGCAGCTGACCGAACGCGGCGTCACCATGATCCGCCCCGCCTACCGCACCGAACCGCCACGCCCCGGACGGGCACTGCTACGCGCCCTGCGCCAGAGCATCGAGTCGGTCAACCAAACCTTCAAAGGCCAACTCGACCTCGAACGACACGGCGGACGGACCCCCGCCGGCGTGGCCGTACGCGTCTTGCAACGCATCCTCGCACTCACCGCCGTGATCTGGCACAACTGGCACACCGGCCAGCCAGTCCTACGGTCCCTGACCGCATACGACCACTGACCCCTTGGAATAGATCGTCTAGGAACGTGCTGAATTTCGGTGTTCCTCGGGGTATGCCCTGCGTGGATGCTTGGTCGGGTTGCCAGCGGCTGGAAAGCGGTCGGGTCGAGGTGGTGACGTTGTAGGGGGTCTGGGCGTTGGTGGACTGGTGGATGAGGTCGTGCTGGTGTCTTTCGGCTCTGGTGTTAGCCGGTTCAGCAGGTGGTCAGGGCCCATCCGTTGGTGTAGTGCAGGCCGCGGTTGATCAGGTTGCGGAGGTTGAGCGCTGCGGTGCGTCGTTTGAGCCAGGCGTTGTTGGGTTCCACGCCGCGGTAGCGCAGTTTCAGCCGGCGTCCGCCGCGGCTGGCGACCTGCGCGATGACCCGTTCGATGTTGGGCCGGTGCCGGCGGTACCGCTCCCGCAGGGTCGGGTCGGTTGTCCAGTCCCGGCGGGCTTGGCGCAGCAGGGCGTCGTGTTCGTGCAGCACGATCTTGCGGCCGGTCTTGGATTTGGTGCACCGGTCCCGCAGCGGGCAGGTACGGCACAGCGCGCCGAAGGCGGCGGTGCGGGTGGTCGGGCTGATCGGCCGGGTGTGCCCGGCCGGGCAGGTGACCGTCTGGCCGTCCTCGTCCACGGCGAAGTCGTCGATGGTGAACCCGCCGGCGACCGGGGACTGCACCGGCTTGGGTTTGATGATCGCGGTGTGGCCGGCCTGGCCGAGGGCATCGCGTAGGTCCCCGGTGCCGTAGGCGGAATCGCCGTACCATTCCCGGCCGGGCACGTCCTCGGCGTCACTGTGCTCCGCGCCGCTGGCGGTGTGGGTGCCGACTGCACTGGTGGTGTTGGGTCCGCCGTCGCCGTCGCCGTCGCCGTCGCCGTCGCCGTCGCTGGTGGCGAGGTCGTTGGCGAGGAACCGGGCCGCCACGGCCGGATCGGAGTTGTCGCTACCGGCGGCTTTGGTCAACTGCTCGTCGGTGACGATGCCGGTATCCGGGTCGGCGGCCACGTGGGCGCGGTAGCCGTCGCGGCGAGCCTCAGGCGATTTGCGGGTGTGCCGGGCCTCGGGGTCCACGGTGGAGACGATCCGGTCCTCGGCCACCTTACGGGCGATGCGCCACCGCCCGTCGGTGCCGTCGGAGCCCTCGGCCGGTTCCACGTCTTGGCCGGCCACCAACGCCAGCAGCGCGAGGGCCTGCGCGGCCGGCTCGTCCAGCGTCGCCCCGGCCAGCGCGCCGAGCAGGGCGGTGGCGTCGTTGACCAGCGCCGAAACGAGGGCGTCCTTGGCCGTCGGGTCGTCCCAGTCGATGTCCGGCTTACCCGGCCGGGTGTAGTCATGCCCGGTACACGCCGCCGCGACCTGCTCCGCGGCGCCGGGCACCACCCGGGCCACCCGGCGGATCTGGCTGATCAACTGGGTGATGGTGTCCTGGGTAGCCACCGCGTCGGCCAGGATCGTGGAATCCACCGCCCGGCGACGCCGTCCCCGCAGCACCCCGGTCGCCTCGACCACCTGCCGGACCGCGTCAGTGATCCGGTGTGGGCGATCCGAACGGGCCAGCCGGCGCCGCCAGTACGTCAACGTCGAGGGGTGGAACCCCTTGTCGTCCAACGCCAACCCGCAGGCCACCTTCCACCGCAGGTCACACCGGGCGGCCTCGGCGGTCTCCGCATCCGAGTAGTCCAACAGCGTCTGCAACGTCAGGATCGACGCCGCCACCGGCGCCGGGATCGACGGGCGGCCCTTGGCCGACGGGAACAGATCCGCGAACAACTCGTCCGGGAACACCCGACCCCGATGCTCGGCCAGGAACGCATACGTACTGCCCGCCGGCACCAGATGCCCCACCAGGGCCGCCGCGTCCAGCAACTCCCGGTCAGCACGCTCCACACCCTGCACGCAAAGATTATCTCACATCAATACAAACAGGTACAGAAGCCACGCCATAATTCAGCGCGTTCCTAGGTGGTGTCATCGGGGCCAAACCAGGCCACCTGTGAGAGCACCGAGCAGGCGCAGCATGGCAGATCTAATCCGATCTTGTGCGATCCCCAACCTGACGCTGCGCCAGGCGAGCGGTCCGCATCTAGCTCGCCGTTAACGACCAGGATGAGGCGGTAGGCGCTCGGGTCGGCGTTGGAGATACCAGTGACGCTGATGTCGCTGGGCCCGGTGCTCCCGTTGGCCGGCGACGTGATCGTCACCGACAGGTCTTCCGCCTGGGCGGGCGCGGGCCCAACCAGCGCACCGACCAGCGTGGACAGCAAAACGGCGATCCCGATACGCAGCCTCATCGCTGCCCCCTCCGCGTGGTTCCCGCTCGGTTCGGATGAATCGGCCGAGCTGAAGCGGCGCAGCCAGCCTCAGCGGCGGCGTCCACCCCTGTCGGTTTGAGACCCGGCGATCAGCCACCGGCTGGCGGGTGTGGGCAGCAGGCCTTCCGCGATGGTGTGGCGGGTACGTCCGGGCAGATGCCTGCGGTTGGGCAGGCTGCCGTCGGCGGCGCAACAGATCGGGGATCTCGGGCAACCGATCTTCACGGCGTACGACGATTGTCGGAGAGCCGATGGAGGGTCGGAGGTGAGAGGTGCGCAGCCGACTTCGGGGTGTTCCGCGGGGGAGTGTGCGGCGAGAAGGCCAGGATGCCTACGAGCGACTTCGCACGTACCTCATCGTCGCGGCGCAGGCGGGCTTGGCCGCCGGGCTGGCCTTGTTCATCGCGCGCGACGTGCTGCACACTCAGCAGCCGCTGGTCGCGCCTGCCACCGCCGTCGGCACGATCGCGGCAGCCATCGGTAATCGGGCCAGGCGAACGCTTGAAGTCATCGCCGGGGTGATCCTGGGGGTGTTGGTCGGGAGGGGGCTCATCGAGGTCATCGGGGGAGGGCCGGTACAAACCGGGCTGGTCGTGGCATTGGCCATCTCGGCGGCAGCCTTGTTTCGGGGCACCGGCGCCGGCATGGTGCAGGCAGCAAGCGCCGCCATGCTGCTGGGAACGGTGTCTCCGGGACATGCGAACCTGGCTGTGCCGCGGACGGCGAATGCCCTGGTCGGTGGAGTGGTGGCCCTCGCCGTGGTGTTCCTGATCATGCCGCTCAACCCGCTGCGCGTGGTACATCGCGCCGCCGGCCCGACGTTGGATGTCTTCGCCCGTGAACTGACCGCAACTGCCAAGGCACTGACCGAGCGTGACGTTCAGCAGGCCGAGAACGCCCTGCAGCGCCTGTGCACGGAAGAGGCGGAAAGGCGGAAGACGACCGAGATGGTCGCCGCAGCGCGGGAGGTCGCGGTTCTGTCCCCGTGGCGGAGACGACGGTTGGGCATTATGCGCCGGTACGAGCACGCCGCCGAGCACGTCGAACTCGCCTACACCAACAGCCGCGAGATGGTGCACTGGGCCGTGTCGACCATACGCGCCCGTGAGCCGGTGCCGGCCGGACTTCCAGCAGCGATCGAGCCCGTCGGCCAAGCGCTCAGGCTCCTGCATCGTGACTTCCTCGCCGGCCGGGAGCCGGATCGTGCCCGGGCGCGGGCGCTGCAGGCCATCAAAGAAGTCAACGAGGCGTGCGCCGAGGGTCTCGAGTTCTCCGGGACCGTCGTCGTCTCGCAGCTGCGCGTTGTCGTCAGTGAGCTGCTACAAGCCTCCGGACTGCCGAAGACAGAGGCGAATCAGCAGGCGGGTTTGACCGCCGAGGACTAGCTGATGCGTCGACGGGTGGACTCCAGCCGGACCGCTTCTGTGAGATCCCAGGTAACGCGCGGCACGGAGATGCATGCCAACCCGCCAGCGATTGACGCCCAGGTGAAGGCGGGTTACTTGAGCAGATCGGACACGACGATTGCCACGAAGATCAGGATGACCGCCTCGCTGATCAGCCACGAGTGTGCGTTGGCCCAGTCCCGGACCTTCGGGAGCACCGCCGCCACGCGCTGACCGAACGCGAGCAGGGCGAGTAGCGGCAACGCCAGCAGCAGCAGCGTCAGAACCAGGAAGGGCAGCAGGTGCCACCAGGGCTTGCCCTGGCCGGCCAGGCTTCCAGCGACCGCCAGCATGGTGGCTTCGTCGCTGGGCATGGCGATGAAGAGCAGAAAGCCCAACCCGAAAGCGAAGCGCGGGCTGGCCACCTCCAACTTGCTCATCCACTTCGGCGGCTGGCTCCGCTTACGGCGGGCGAAGACCATCACCATCAGCGCCAACAGCACGGCCGACACCACCCAGTCGATCAGGTGACGAGTACCGTCATTCTTGCCGTGCCCGCCGCCCGTACCCCGTACGGCGTGGAAGACGAAGTACCAGACGGTCAGCCCGATGAGCACGGCGAGCCCGGCCCCAACCAGGTAGGCGAGCGAGCTGCGCTTCGCCACCCGGCTGGAGGCGAGGAAGACGGCACCGATGATCTGCGGACCGGCGATCATCACCACCGTAAGCGGCAGGACGCTCAGCAAGTTCACGGTTAACCCCCTTCCGACATCATTATTTCCACGCGGATCCCTCTCAGGCCGTCGTTTGCGCGTTCCGGTCCGGTGGCCAACTTCGTGCCGTCCGCGAGCGCCGACCGACGACGGCTCAGACAGCGGCGCTGCGGCCTCGAACGGCCAAGCTGGCAGTCGTCGAGGGTTGTTGGCAGCTGCTCGTTTCGCCCCTTCACCAAGCACCGGTCGTCCGGCGTGCCCGAGTACAGGACTGCCGTGGTTGATCTCTCGCGTCTACGCTTTCCCGCCGGTGCCGGTATCGAGGGTTATGTCCGCAGGTTACGACCCGCGAGGTGTGTCCCGCCCGGCTTGGGGTAGTCGCCGCCGTCGGTGAGATGAGGGCGGGAGGACGGGTGGATTCGTACCCTGCGGTGGAGTCCCACGGCTTGATCGGTGACCTGCAGACCGCGGCGCTGGTGGCGACGGATGGGACGTTGGACTGGTTCTGCGCCCCACGCTTCGATTCGCCGAGCGTGTTCGGCGGCCTGCTCGATCGACACAAGGGTGGGCATTTCCGGGTCTCGCCCGAGGGCGTCGACTACACGAGTAAGCAGTTGTACCTGCCCGGCACGCCGATCCTGATCACCCGCTTTCTCAGCGCGGACGGCGTGGGTGAGCTCATGGATTTCATGCCCGTCGCGGGAGACGTCGCGACCGACCGCCACCGCCTGGTCCGCATGATCCGGATCGTCCGAGGCAGCATGCGGTTCCGTGTCGAATGCCGACCCCGGTTCAATTACGGTCGGGATCCGCACGAGCTCGACACGTACCCAGAGGGGGACGTCTTTCGCAGTCCCAGCCTCACCCTCACCCTGAATCCCGTCGGCTTCGACGAGCTCAGGCGCGAGGCGGAGATCCGACGTAGCAAGGAGGGCGTATGCATAGTCGGCACGTTCCATGAGGGCGACTACGGCGGGGCTGTCCTGGAAACGGCGTCGCCCGGTCAGCCGCGGGTGATTGGTACGGGCGAGGTGCGCAACCTGCTCGAGCAGACCCGCGACTTCTGGCGGCGCTGGCTCGGCCGCTCCCGGTACACCGGCCGCTGGCGGGAGATGGTCGAGCGGTCCGCGATGACGCTCAAACTCATGACGTACGCGCCGACCGGCGCGCTGGTCGCCGCTCCCACCGCCGGGCTGCCGGAGCAGATCGGCGAGGAACGCAACTGGGACTACCGCTACACCTGGATCCGCGACGCGTCACTCTCGGTGTACGCGCTGCTCGGCCTGGGCTTCACCGACGAAGCGTCGCAGTTGATGCACTGGGTGGACGACCGGATCCGGGAGGCCAAGGAACGGGAGACGCCGCTGCAGATCATGTACCGCGTCGACGGCTCACCAGATATCACCGAGGAGACGCTCGACCACTTCGAGGGTTACCGCGGATCAGCACCCGTACGGGTGGGTAACGGCGCCGCCAACCAACTGCAACTCGACATCTACGGCGAGGGACTCGACGCCCTCCACGTCGCCGACAGTCACGGTCTGCAGACCACCCACGAGGGGTGGATGAACACGGCAGGAATGGTGGACTGGCTCTGCGACAACTGGGACCAGCCCGAAGACGGGATCTGGGAAACCCGCGGCGGCCGCCAGGACTTCACCTACGGGCGCCTGATGTCCTGGGTGGCCCTCGACCGAGCTGTCCGCCTCGCTCGCCGACGCGGACGACCCGGCGACACCAACCGGTGGGTGAGCACCCGAGACCAGATCTACGACCAGATCATGGCGCGTGGCTTCCACCCCGGCATCGGTGCCTTCGTGCAGCACTACGCGTCCGACGTCCTCGACGCGTCCCTGCTCGTCATGCCCACGGTCGGATTCGTGTCGCCAACCGACCCGATGTGGCAGTCGACGTTGCGGGCCATGGACGCGAAACTCGTCTCCGACAGCCTCGTCTACCGCTACGACCCGAACGCCTCACCCGACGGCCTGCCCGGCAAGGAAAGCACCTTCACCATGTGCACGTTCTGGTACGTCCAGGCCCTCGCACAGTCGGGACGGCTCGACGATGCCAGGCTGACCTTCGAGAAGATGCTCACCTATAGCAGCCCCCTCGGCCTCTACTCCGAGGAAATCGCGCCCACCGGCGAGCAGGTCGGCAACTTCCCGCAAGCATTCAGCCACCTCTCATTGATCAGCGCCGCCGTGAACCTCGACCAACTACTAGACGCCCGCCACTGAGCCGACACGAAAGCGACAGCCCGGCCGGGTCGGATTGAAGGGCGGTTCGCGCACCGAGGCGACCACCCACAGGCCGAGCCTCATCAGAAGCGGCAAGGCAGCCGGTGCGCAGGCACACACGATGACACCCATCGACAGTGTCTGACGACCAGGACCAGGCTCCCACCGGCGGGGGTCGTCCCTGTCCGCCTCTACCGCTTCGCAACGGGTAGCAGTTCATCGCCGTCCTCGTCGAGGTCACTTTCCGAGTGCGCTTCGCGGGTCGACGCAGCAGAGAGGCAGCCCACGACCTCGCATGAGTCGGCTGCATGGAGCATGATCCCTCGAGTGGGAGTTCTTTACGACTACTTCGCGGCCGCGTCCGATGAACAGGCCGCCGCGACGATCGACCTTGAGGGTGGTCCGGGAGGAGCCCTGCCCTCTTCGCCCGAGCTGCAAGCCGCCATCCGTGCGGGGGATCGAGAGGCGATGAAGCGCCTCATGCTGCCGAGCGTCCGGATCTCGGAGCATGGTCTGCCGGTGTTATCCGTCAAGGGCATCGACCCGGTTGTGCAGCTGGGAACCTTGGAAGGACTGCTCACCGGTGTCAGCACCGAGGTCATCTTCGCTCGTCCACGATCCGGTATGGCCGTGGCCGTCCGAGATGAAGGCGAGAGACTGGTGCTGTCGCTCACCGCCGAACTACAGCAGGTTTTGGCCGACCAAGCCCCCGAGCGGTTAGCGGCAGTTGCTGGCCCTTGGTCTCAGACGGAGGAGTTCTGGGGTCACGGTGACGCAACAGTCCTGGCCCATTTCCTGCGTGAGTTCTCCCTGCTCGCACGTGACGCCGGCGGTCGAAACCACCGCTTGTACTGCTGGGTTTGTGTGTAGTCGAACACGTCAAGCGGCGCACAGGCGGTGGACCAGCAGCCCGGAACGGACTCGTAACGCGTAGGTCGACGGGTCGATTCCGTCCGGCGGCGCGGTACGGAAGCCCAGGTCAACGGCCTGGGCTTCGCCGTTTCCCGAGGTCGGTCACGCCGACGTTGCCGAGCCTACGGATCGGGCGTTCCGAGCAGCCGGGGTCAGCCGACCCGGTCGAGGAAGTCGCGCGAGCGCTGCACCACCAGCGCCGTCGCGTCCGCGTCGTACGACGGCAGCGAGCTGTCGGTGAACAGGTGCTGGTCGCCCGGGTAGACGAACAGCGTGGCCAGGTCGGACCCGACGATCTCCACCAGCTCGCGGGCGGCGTCGATGTCGCCCTCCAGCGCGAAGAACGGGTCCTTGTCCATGCCGTGGATCTGTACCGGGACCCCGTCGGGCCACGGCCCGAGGGCCCACTCGCCGGTGATGGGGAGGCAGGACTCGTAGAGCAGGGCGCCGCGGGCGCCGGGCCGGGTCTGGGCGAGCCGCTGCGCCCTGGCAGCACCCCAGGAGACGCCCGCGTACACCAGGCCCACCGGGAGGTCGGCCACGGCTCGGTCGGCGCGCTCGTCGAGCACCTCGGCCCCGATGCGCTTCGTGAGCGCGACACCATCGTCGATGGTCGCCGGTCGCTCGCCGTCGAACAGGTCCGGCGTGTGCACGGTGTGCCCGCCGGCGCGCAACTGTCCGGCGAGCGCGCGCACCCCGTCGGTGAGCCCCTGGAGGTGGTGGAACAGGACGACGTCGGCCATCTCTACACTCCTGTCATCGGACGACAACGGTCGAATGATCCAGAATCTTAGAACGGTCGAGATATGTCGGTCAATCAGCAGATCCCGGACTACGACCTCGACGAGATGGTCGTGGTCACCGCGCCCGAGCAGCTGCGTGCGCTGGCCGACCCGCTGCGCGCCACGCTCCTGGAGCTGCTCCTGGAGCGGGCCGCCACGGTCGGTGAGATGGCGCAGGCGGTCGACCGTCCCAAGAGCAGCGTCGCCTACCACGTGAACCTTCTCGTCAACGCCGGCCTGATCCGCGTGGTGCGTACGCGGCGGGTGCGGGCGATCGAGGAGCGGTTCTACGGCCGGGTCGCCCGCACGCTCTACATCGGTGTGCTCAACCGCCCCGAGGACAAGCAGGTCGTAGCCGCCATCAACGGGCTCGCGGAGGCGGCCGCCGAGTCCGCCTGGGCGCACGCTGCCGACGAGCTACGGTGCACCCTCGTCCACGCACGCATCCCGGTCGAGGAGGTGCGGAACTTCTGGACGCAGGTCCAGGAACTCGCCCGCCGCTTCGCCCAGATCCCCCGGGCCGGCGACCAGGTCTACGGGTTCGTCGCCGGCCTCTACCCCACCGACGCTCCCACCCTCCCGGACGCCGAGCGCGCCCCGACCGATTGACGCGGCCGGCGGCCCACCGCCGCCCCTGCGTGAGGCGATGGCGGCGCCGGGCCTCACGGCGGCCCTCAACGGGCCGCACCGCCGCCGCCAGGGCGTACAAGGTCGACCACGCCGCCGTCCGTGGTGCCAGTCCGCAACTGGTCCGCATCCTGCGCAGCCGTCGAGCTGGCCCGGTCGGTGCACGCCGTCTGACCAGACCGACGGGCTGGACTCCTCGTCGGGGTTCAAATGGCCCGCGTCGTCTGCCGTGTCGATCCGCGGCTGCCCCGTTCGACCGGGGAGTGAGAGGGTCGAGAGGCGGCCCCGAGATCAAGGAGATCGAAGATGGCGAAGTACATGCTGATCATGCGAGGCACGGACGATTCGGTCGCGAAGATGATGGAGACGCCCTTCGAGCAGATGCTCGAGACGGTGGGTCGCTTCAATGAGGAGATGATCCGGGCCGGCGTGCTCGTCGCCGCCGAGGGCCTGGACGACCCGGCCCAGGGCGTGGTGGTCGACTTCAGCGGCGAGACGCCGGTGGTCACCGACGGTCCGTACGGCGAGACGAAGGAGCTGTTCGGCGGCTTCTACGTGATCGACGTGGCTTCGAAGGAGGAGGCGGTCGAGTGGGCCAAGCGACTCCCGGCAGTTGCGGGCACGAAGTGCGAGATCCGCCGCGTGCCGAGCATCGACGAGTTTCCGCAGGACAACGAGTGGATCATCAAGGAGCTGGCGTGGCGCGAGCGGACCGGCCAGCGGTGACGCCCGCGGCCACCGGCGGCCCGCCGAGCACCGAGTCGGCGCGGCGGGCCGTCGAGGCCGTCTGGCGGATCGAGTCCGCGCGGATCGTCGGTGCGCTGGCCCGCTACACCGGGGACTTCGAGCTCGCCGAGGACGTCGCGCAGGAGGCGGTGGCGGAGGCGCTCGTCACCTGGTCGCGCGACGGTGCGCCGGCGAACCCGGTGGGCTGGCTGCTCACGACCGCGCGGCGGCGCGCCATCGACAGCTTCCGCCGCCGGGCGGCACTCGACGAGCGGTACGCCATGCTCGCCGGCCAGCTCGCCGAGGGTGAGGCGAGCTCGGGCGCGGTGGCTCCGCGGGACCGGCCGGACGACCTGCCCTGGGATCCCGACCGGGTCGACGACGACGTCCTCGCGCTGATGTTCGTGGCCTGCCATCCGGTGCTCTCGCCCGAGGCCCGCGTGGCCCTGACGCTACGCGCGGTCGGCGGCCTGGCGAGCGAGGAGATCGCCCGGGCGTTCCTCGTGCCCGTGCCGACGGTCCAGGCGCGGATCACGCGGGCGAAGAAGACGATCGCCGCGGCCGGAGTGCCGTTCGAGCTGCCGCCGTCCGAGGAACGGCGCGAACGGCTCGGCGGTGTCCTGAGCGTGCTGTACGTGATTTTCACGGAGGGCTCGACGGCGACGACCGGTGACCGCCTGCTGCGCCCCGATCTCGCGTACGAGGCGATCCGGCTGGCCCGGATGCTGGCGGCATTGCTGCCCGATGAGCCGGAGGCGTACGGGCTGCTCGCCCTGTTCGAGCTCACGGCCGCGCGCTTTCCCGCACGCACCCGGCCTGATGGCGAGGCGGTGCTCTTGGAGGATCAGGACCGGCGCCTGTGGGACCGGTCGGCGATCCGTCGCGGTCTGGCCGCGATCGGCCGGGCCTCGGCTGTCGGGCGCGGCCTCGGAGCGTACGGGCTGCAGGCAGCGATCGCCGCCTGCCACGCGTCGGCGTCCTCGGTGCCGGAGACCGACTGGGAGCGTGTCGTGCTCCTCTATGAGGCGCTCGGCCGTGTGGCTCCGTCACCCGTCGTCGAGCTCAACCGGGCCGTCGCCGTCGCGATGGCGAATGGACCACAGCAGGCGCTGTCCATCGTGGATGAGCTCGTCGCGTCCGACCGCCTGTCGGGGTCGTACCTGCTCCCGAGCGTGCGTGGCGAATTGCTCGTGCGGCTCGGCCGGACCGCCGAGGCCCGGGCCGAGCTGGAGCTCGCCGCCCGACTGTGCCGCAACGCCCGCGAGCGGTCGGTGCTGCTGCGCAAGGCGGCTGCCCTGGCGTGATACCCGTCCGCCTCCCGCGGTCCGTGGCTGCGCCGCCGACGGCGGGATCGGCGGTTTGTCCGCCATGTGGACGTGGCCTTGGCATACGTGGAGAGCTGGCTAAACTGCTGCCCACCCAGCTCGCCCATGGATCAGGGCCGCCGGGTGGAGGGGGCGAGGATGCTGGAGGTGGTCGGCGTCGAACCCGGTGAGGAACAGGTGTACCTGGCGTTGACCGCCAGCCCGGCGGTCGATGCGGAGGAGCTGTCGGAACGGACGGGGCTGTCCCACCCGGAGGTCCGCCGGGCGCTGGCGGGGCTGGAGGGCAAGGGACTCTTGGATGTCCCGGCCGGTCCGCTCCGTCAGGGCGGAGGTTTCCGGTCGCGGGAACGGCGGACGCCCCTGGTCCGGTGCGCCGGGCGTGTGTAGGGTGACGCCTGTCAGCGATGAGGGGAGGTGAGCCCGGTGAAGACCCGATGTCACGTCTGGGCGCTCCTTCCGGCCATTCCTTTCAGCTGACCTCGCGTCGGGGAGCGCCCTCCTTACCGGAGGAACAATGAACTTCACCCCGTTCCGCATCGACGTATCCGACGAGGTACTCGACGATCTGCGGGCCCGTCTGGCCCGTACCCGCTTTACCGGCCGCAGCGGCGACCTGCCTTGGCAGGCCGGCGCCGATCCCGACTACCTGCGGCACCTGGTGTCGTACTGGACCGACGGGTTCGACTGGCGGGCTCGCGAAGCCGAACTCAATGCGCTGCCCCACCACCTGGCCGAGATCGACGGCCGACGGCTGCACTTCCTTCGGGTGGTCGGGAAGCGTCCGGCGGGCACGCCGGCGCCGCTGCCGCTGATCCTGAGTCACGGCTGGCCCAGCAGCTTCGTGGAGATGCTGCCACTGGTCGACCGCCTGACCGATCCCGCCCGCTACGGGGGCGACCCCGCCGGGGCGTTCGACGTGGTGGTGCCCTCGCTGCCCGGTTTCCTCTGGTCGGAGCTGCCGAAGGGGCCGCTGACCCGCGCCACCATGGCCCGGACGCTGCACACCTTGATGACCGAGGTCCTCGGCCATGAACGGTACGGCGCGTTCGGGGGTGACGTGGGCGGCGTGGTCACGGGATGGCTCGGTGCCCTGTATCCCGGGCAGGTGGCCGGCATCCACATGATCCATCCACCGTTCCCGGCCAGCTTCGACTCCCACCCGCTGTCCCCGGCCGAGCAGGCGTATCTCGATGCCGAGGCGGCGTACGACCTGACCGACGGGGGTTACAGCGCCATCATGGGCACCCGTCCGGACACCATCGCCGCGGCGCTGGCCGACTCCCCGGTCGGGCTGGCCGCCTGGCTTGTCGACAAGTACCGGGACTGGAGCGACAACCACGGTGACCTGGAGAGCCGGTTCGACCGGGACACCCTGCTGACGATCATCACCCTGTACTGGGCGAGCGGCGCGATCGGCTCGTCGTTCCGGCAGTACTTCGACTTCGACCACAACAGCCCACGACCCGACATCACCGTGCCCGCCGCGTTCACGGTGAGCACCGAACCCTCGCAGGCCGGCTTCCCCCGGGAGATCGCCGAGCGCGCCTGCACCGACATCCGGCACTGGAGCGAGCCGGGCCGGGGCGGGCATTTCATGCCGTTGGAGGAACCGGACCTGCTCGCCGGTGAACTGAGGCAGTTCTTCACCTCGCTCCGCCAACACTGATCCGCGGTTCACCAGGTGGTGGACCGGGATTGAACGGGGAAGCGCCGCGGCGGGCCGCTAAACGGCCCGCCGCGGTGCGGCGCTCAGCCTGCGGCGGGCAGCCGCTCGGCCAGGAAGTTCTCCCAGGTCCGCGCGCCCACGTCGGCGCCGTCGAGCGTCAGGTTCTCGCCTGCCCGGTACGCCCGGCCGGCCTTCCCCGGCAGCCGGACCGGCAGCATCGGGCGGCGCTTGCCCTGTCCCCGCAGGTAGCTGCGGGTCAGCTCGGCCAGGCCGTACACCCCGGGGCCGGCCAGGTCGGGCACCAGGCCGGCGGGCTCGCCGAGCGTCAACTCCACGAGCCGTTCCGCCACGTCGCGCGCGTCGACCGGCTGCAACCGGAGTCCCCCGGGCGCCGGCACCACCGGCAGCTTCGCCATCTTCTCCACCATGGTGAAGACCAGGTTGTGGAACTGGGCGGCCCGCAGCGTCGTCCACGCCAGGCCGGAGTCGGCGATGGCCCGCTCCGCGTCCAGCTTGGACCGGAGCCAGCTCAGCGGGACCCGGTCCGCGCCGATGACGGAGATGTACACCAGATGCCGCACCCCGGCCCGCGACGCGGCCCGGACCAGGTTGCGGGTCGCCTCGTCGTCGCCCTTGGGGCCGCCCGCGAGGTGCAGGACGGTCTCGACCCCGGCTACCGCCGACTCGACTCCGGCGCCGGTGAGCAGGTCGCCGGTGCCGTGCTCAACGCCGTTGCCGGGCTGCTGGCGGCCCCGGCTCAGCACCCGCACGTCACGGCCGGCGTCCCGCAGCAGCGGTACGACGAGGCGGCCGAGGGTGCCGGTGCCACCGGTGACCAGAATGGGTGACGTCATGGCTGCTCCAAGCTTGTTCGGTCCGGGAGTCGATCTCCCGGTCACATCGGCGGTGTTTCGTGGGTCTACCGCTGTGACACCCGGTGAGAAGGGAATGTGACCGGTGGACGAGCAGGAATTTCTGACCGAGCGTTTCGAGGAGCAGCGGAGCAGGCTGCGGGCGGTGGCGTACCGGATGCTCGGTTCGGTGAGCGAGGCGGACGACGCCGTTCAGGACGCCTGGCTGCGGGTCAGCCGCGCCGACACCAGCGGTGTGGAGAACCTCGGTGGCTGGCTGACCACGGTGGTGGCCCGGGTATGCCTGAACATGCTGCGGGCGCGGGCGCACCGGCAGGAGGAGCCGCTCGGCGTGCGGGTGCCCGATCTGATCATCAGCCCGGAGTCCGGTGCCGACCCCGAGCGGGAGGTGCTGCTCGCCGACTCGGTCGGGCTGGCGCTGCTGGTGGTGCTGGAGACGCTGACGCCGGCCGAGCGGCTCGCGTTCGTGCTGCATGACATGTTCGCCGTGCCGTTCGAGGAGATCGCCCCGATGATCGAGCGGACCCCGACCGCGGCCCGGCAGTTGGCGAGCCGGGCCCGCCGCCGGGTACGCGGGCAGGCCCCCGACCCGGATCCGGACGCGAGCCGTCGCCGGGAGGTCGTCTCGGCGTTCTTCGCCGCCGCCCACGACGGGGACTTCGACGCGCTCGTCGCGGTGCTCCACCCCGACGTGGTGCTGCGGGCCGACGGCGGGCTCACCCGGGCCCGGCACAGCGTCGTGCTCACCGGCGCGAACACGGTGGCCGGGCAGGCGCTCACCTTCGGGCGGCTCTCCCCGTTCGCGCGTCCCGCGCTGGTCAACGGTGCCGCCGGGGTCGTGGTCGTCGTGCAGGGCCGGCCGGTCTCGGTGATGGGCTTCACCGTCACGGCCGGGAAGATCGTCGCGATCGACGTACTCACCGACCCGGAGCGGCTGGGCCGGCTGGACCTGTCGATCCTCGACGGCTGAGCGCCCACCGCCGGGCGGCGAGGTGTGCAGCGGGATCCGGGGGCGCCGGTCAGAGCCCGCGGCGCGCCTCGCGCTCGGCGCGCTTGCGCTCGCGCTGCTCCCGGCTCCACTGCTTACGCCGCTCCAGGTCCCGCTTCCACTGCTCCCGTGCCTCCTGAGAGCCGCCGTGGACGGCGTTGTCGACCGTCGCGGGGCCGGCAAGGTTCCGGTAGACCCAGTCAAGGATCCGGCCGCCCTTGCCCTGGTCCGGAGTCTTGTGCTCCTCCGCCATGTGTCCCACCCCTCACCATTGGTGCTCCAACGATTGGCACCCCAACTATTGGTACGGTAACAGCGAGAGGGAGGGGCTGACCGGATGGGTGACCTGAGCGACATCGACGATCCGCTGGCGTTGGAACAGCAGGTCTGCTTCGCCCTCTCCGTCGCGGCCCGCGGCGTGGTGGCCGTCTACCGCCCGCTGCTCGAACCGATGGGACTCACGCACCCGCAGTACCTGGTGATGCTGGCCCTCTGGCAGCACGCGCCGCTCTCCGTACGCGAGCTGAGCCGCCTCCTGCAACTCGACCCGGGCACCCTGTCGCCCCTGCTCAAGCGGCTGGAGGCGATCGGCTACCTGCGGCGCGAGCGCGACCCGGCCGACGAGCGCAGCCTCGCCGTCACGCTCACCGCCAGCGGTCTGGCGCTGCGCGGTCAGGCCGAGCGCATCCCGCCGGCCATCGTCGAGCGGCTGGGCATGCCGCTCGAGGACCTCAAGCGCCTGCACGCGACGCTGACCGAGGTCATCGAGGCGGCCCGGCAGGCGTCGAAGGCACCTCCCGCCGACGACGGCGTGGGTTGAGTCCGGCGGCTGGTGAAACCCGTTGCCGTGGCTGCGGCCCCCGCACAGAATGTGGCGTGCTGATCGACCACTGGCCCCTGCTCGGGCTGCGCGTCCGGACCGACCGGCTGGAACTGCGTCCGCCGACCGACGAGGAGTTGGCCGAACTGGCTGATCTCGCCGCGCGGGGGGTCCACGAGCCTGGCCAGCGGCCGTTCCTCACGCCGTGGACCGATCTGCCGCCCGTCGAGCGGGCCCGCCACCTGGTGCAGTCCCACTGGCACTGTCGCGGCTCCTGGACGCCACAGGACTGGGCGCTGGAGCTGGCGGTGTTCTCGGCCGGCCGCCCGGTGGGCGTACAGAGCATGCGGGCCCGGGATTTCGCGACCACGCGGGAGGTGCGGAGCGGGTCGTGGGTGGGAATCGACCACCAGGGGCGGGGCGTCGGCCGAGAGATGCGCGCGGCGATGCTGCACCTGGCCTTCGCCGGCCTCGGCGCCGCGCACGCCACGACGCCTGCCTGCCGCTCTTCGGTCTCGCCGCGGCGCAGTGAGCCGGCCGGGCCGGACCGGGTAGCTGTCCGGAACCGGCTCGGTCGATCGTCACCCCGGTGAAGCCGAGCGGTGGTGCCGTCACCCCGCTCTCGACACCGGAGGACGAGATGCCACCACCATCCGCGGGTGCGGAGACCGAGGCGCTGCTGGCCTGTCTGAAGGCTCAGCGCGAGCACGTGCTGGGCATTCTGGCGGGCCTGGACGAGGACGCCCTGCGACGGCCGGTGCTGCCGTCCGGGTGGAGCTGCCTCGGCCTGGTACGACACCTCGCCCACTGCGAGCGGTTCTGGTTCCGCTGTGTCATTGCCGGCGAGCCGGACGCGATCAGCGGCCTCGGCGACGTCGGGAACGCCTGGCGGGTCGCCGCCGACGTGCCGGCCGGGGCGGTGCTGGACCTGTACCGGCGGGAGGCCGAACGGGCGGACGC
This sequence comes from Micromonospora sp. NBC_00898, assembly GCF_045207895.1. NCBI lineage: Bacteria > Bacillati > Actinomycetota > Actinomycetes > Micromonosporales > Micromonosporaceae > Micromonospora > Micromonospora sp. NBC_00898. The sequence continues at coordinate 5,480,310 of NZ_CP108775.1, read as the reverse complement.
GATCATCGCGGCCACCCGCCCGGACGCCGGACCGGCCTGGTGGCCCACCGACCTGTTCGGGGACTGGCGCCTCGACGATGTGCGGGAGGTCGTCCTCCACATGATCACCGAGACCGCCTGCCACGCGGGCCACCTCGACGCGGCCCGCGAGCTCATCGACGGCCGGACCTGGCTAGTCCTGCCGGTGCAGCCGACCGGTCCGCCGCGACGGAGGAGCCCGGCGGGCTCGGCTCGGGGCCGGCCCGCCGGGCTCCGTCCGGCAGGGAGTTGACGTGCGTCAGAGGTTGCGGCGCGGATCGGCCGGGTCGGCCGGGAAGCTGCTCGTCCGGGGCGACGGGACATCGGTCACCACGTACTCGGTCTCGGTCTCCGGCGTGGTGGTGTCGTCGTCGCTCGACCGGTGCTTCACCAGCGCCGCCGCGCCGGCCGCGGCCGCGCCCGCGGCGGCGGCGCCGGCCGCCACGGCCTTGCCGGAGACGCCGGCCTTGCCGTCGTCACCCCACGAGGACGCCGCGTGCTCCACGCCGGGGGTGCCGAGGTTGCGACCCTCGTCGATCGTGCCGCGCCAGGCGCCGGTCTCGGCGCCCCGGCCCTCGATGTACGACTTGAACTTCTCCAGGTCCGCCTCCGCCCGCTTCTCGACGATGTGCAGCTTGTCGCCGGCCTTCTCGACCAGCCCCTCGGGCTCGTACTCCAGGGAGAGCCGGACCTGGGTGCGGTCGGTGCCGACCGGCTGGAAGTAGACGGCGCCGGCGTTGGTCGCGCCCTCGGTGGCCGCCCAGGCGACCTTGCGGTCCGGGACCTGCTCCAGGACCTTGGCGTCCCACTCACGCTTCACGCCGGCGATCTCGGCGACCCAGTGCATCCGCTTGTCGTCGAGCTGGCGTACCTCCTGGATACCCCCCATGAAGCGGGGGAACTCCTCGAACTGCGTCCACTGGTTGTACGCGGTGCTGACCGGCACGTTGACTTCGATGGACTTCTCGACCTTCGTGGTCATGGGCACTCCTTCCGGATTCAGTCGTCTACACCGGAATCCGTACCCCGGTGAAGGGCGCTCAATCGGATCCGGCGCGCAAGCCGCGACGACCCGATCCCTGCTCGGTGGCTCCCCCGCCCGCTCCGTGCCCAGCCCGGCGGTGGGATCAGGCGGCGGTGCCGCCGGAGTTCGCTGCCAGGACGAACACGAAGACGATCCAGAGGATGCCGAGGATCGTGAAGATTTAGCTCAGCACGAGACCGGCGGTGGCGAGGCCGCCGCCCTGCTCGCCGGTGCGCGCGATCACGCCGCCACCTGCCGAAACATGGGGCTCGATGGCCGCCGGTCCTGCCGGGAGCGCGTCAGGAGTAGATGGACTTCGCGTACTCCGGGCCGTAGTGGCGCTCCAGGTCGGCGAGGCTCTCCACCGGGGCCTCCACCTCCTTGATCAGCCGGGGCCGGGACGGCAGCGCGTCCGGCCGCCAGGTCTCCGGTCGCCACAGCTCCGAGCGGAGGAACGCCTTCGCGCAGTGGTAGAAGATCTGCTCGATCTCCACCACCACGGCCAGCACCGGGCGGTGCCCCTTGACCACCATGTCGTCGAAGAACGGCGCATCGCGGACCAGCCGGGCCCGGCCGTTGATCCGCAGCGTGTCGGTGCGCCCGGGGATCAGGTAGACCAGCCCGACGTGCGGGTTGTCCAGGATGTTGCGGTAGCCGTCCGCCCGGCGGTTCCCCGGCCGCTCCGGGATCGCGATCGTCGTCTCGTCCAGCACCAGCGTGAAGCCGGGCGGGTCGCCCTTCGGCGACACGTCACAGCTGCCGTCCGCGCCGGCCGTGGCGACCAGGCAGAACGGCGAGGCGGCCAGCCACTGCCGGTCCCGCTCGTGCAGCACCGTCCGCTCCTTGGTCACGGCCCGGGGCATCGGCGCCCCCAGCAGCTCGCGCAGCTCCTCGTGCGAAGTGATCTCCACCGTCACGTGCGCCTCCCCCGTGCGTTGACCCGGTTGGTGGGCGTGCGGCAACCGCCGTCCCTACCGCTGACAGCCTAGACGAGCGCGTCGAACGCGAGGTTTGCCCGGGAACCCCACGGGTACCGCCTAACCCGCAGCGCGCTCGGACGCGACCGATGGAGGCCCCATGGAGAGCCGACTGAAGGTGCTCGGCCATCCCGTGCACCCGATGCTGGTGATGTTCCCGGTGGCGCTCCTGGTCACGGCAGTGATCTTCGACGTGGTCGACACCGTCGGCGGGCCCGACTTCCTCGGCGAGGTGGCGTACTGGAACATCACCGTCGGCCTGGTCGGCGGCCTGCTCGCTGCGGCGGCCGGCAGCGTCGACCTGCTCGCCCTCCCCGCCAACACCCGGGCCAAGCGGGTCGGCCTCACCCACGCCGCCGCCAACGTCGCGGTGATCCTGCTCTTCGCCGCGGTCTGGGCGGTCCGGCTCAACGCCGACTCCCGCGCCGCCGGGGGCGCCCTGATCGCCATCGAGGTGGTGGCCGTGGCGATCCTCGGCATCAGCGCCTGGCTCGGCGGCGAACTGGTCGACCGGCTCGGCGTCGGCGTCGACCCGCAGGCCGACCTGAACGCCCCGAGCTCGCTGCGACCCCCCACGGCCAACCAGCGGATCGGAGACGTGCGATGACGGAACAGCCGAGCGGACGGAGCTGGCGCGGCCGGCAGCAGGGGTGGGACCCGATGGGCGAGTTGCAGTCGCTGCGTTCCGAGCTGAGCCGCCTGGTCGGCGGCCGGTCCGGCCCACCCGACGTCGAGCTGGGCGAGACCGCCGACGGCTGGGAGGTCGTCGTCCGGCTGCCCGGCGTGGCGCCGGAGGAGGTGGCCGTCGAGCTGGACGACCAGCAGCTCTGCGTCCGGGCCCGCTCCGAGGCCGAGGTCAACGCCGACCAGGGCATCCCGGGCGGCTTCGAGACGCGCGGCTTCGAGTACCGGGTCGACCTGCCGTCCCGGGTGGACCCGGACCGGATCGACGCGGTGATGGACCACGGCCTGCTCCGGGTCCGGCTGCCCCGGGCATCCCGGCCCACCCCGCGCACCATCACCGTCGGCCGCACCGGCCGTCGGCCCGCCCGCACCGGTACGAGCGCCCTGGCCGATCCGGCCGCGGACCGGGAGATGCACCACCCGGACACCACGGTCGACGAGATCGACCGGCCGTAACGGCGCGCGTGGACACCCCGTCCCTGCTCGGGCCGGTCGGCGAGCGGGTGCCCGACGTCGAGCGGATCGCCGTGCTCCGGGCCAACGCGCTCGGCGACTTCATCTTCACCCTGCCCGCGCTGGAGGCGCTGCGGGCCGCGTACCCGTCGGCGGAGATCGTGCTGCTCGGCGCGCCCTGGCACGCGCAGCTCTGGCGCGACCGGCCCGGCCCGGTGGACCGGGTGCTGGTGGTCCCGCCCGCGGCCGGCATCCGCGACCCCGGCCCCGACGAGACCGGGTCCGGCATGGACGACTTCCTCGCCGCGGCCCGCAAGGAACGCTTCGACCTGGCGTTGCAGCTGCACGGCGGCGGCGGCAACTCCAACCCGGTCGTGTCCGCGCTGGGCGCCCGGGTCACCGCCGGGCTGCGCGCCGAGGGCGCCCCGCCGCTGGACCGCTGGATCCGGTACGTCTACTACCAGCACGAGGTGATCCGCTACCTGGAGGTCGTCGCCCTGGTCGGGGCGCCGGCCACCACGATCATCCCGGCCCTCGCGGTGACCGACGCGGACCGGGCGGAGGCCCGGCAGGTGCTCGGCGAGCCGCGGCAGCCCCGGGTCGCGCTGCATCCGGGGGCCACCGACAGTCGCCGGCGCTGGCCCCCGGAGCGGTTCGGCGAAGTCGGCCGCGCCCTGGCCGGCGACGGCTGCGAGGTGCTGGTCACCGGCACGCCGGCCGAGCGGGAGGTGGTCGAGGCGGTGGTCGCGGCGGCCGGGGTGCCGGTCCGCCCGCAGGTCGGCACGCTCAGTCTCGGCGGTCTGGCGGCCTGCTACGCGGGCTGCGCGCTGGTGGTCTCCAACGACACCGGTCCGCTGCACCTGGCCGCCGCTGTCGGCGCCCCGACGGTGGGCGTCTACTGGATCGGGAACCTGATCAACGGGGCGACGCCGCTGCGCGCCCGGCACCGGCCGATCGCCTCCTGGACGACCCACTGCCCGGTCTGCGGCGTCGACTGCACCCCCGGGATCTACCCGCACCGCCCCGGCGACGGCGACTGCCCGCACCGGAACTCCTTCGTCGCCGACGTGCCCACGGTCGAGGTGGTCGAGGCCGCCCGCGAACTGCTCGGCGGCTGACCGGGAGCTCAGGCGGGCTGCGGGGTGTCGGACTCGGCGAGGACGACCTCCCACGCCTCCACGTCCCGCTCGGTCACCGTCGTCGGCGACTCCAGGTGGTAGGCGCCGCTGGGCAGGACGCCCGCGCCGCCGTGCCGGGCCATCACCGCGAGCTGCGCGGCGACGTCCTCGCCCTGGTGCCGCTCGTGCAGCCGGCGCCAGAACTCGAAGCCGCCGGCGTCGACCAGCTTCGCCCGGTCGTACAGCACGCACCCGCCGATCCAGGAGACCTTGTACGCTCGCCAGGCGCCCGCCGGCAGCCGGAGCTTCTCGGTGACGTGCAGCAGGTTCGCCGCCGGGTGGATCCGCGCCCGGTCCCAGGCCGGCGTGCCGGGGCGGACCCGCTCGGGAGTCGGCGGGCCCGGCCACTCCTCGTAGTGTCCGTGCGTCTCCGGCCGGACGTCGTCGGTGTACGACAGCCCGTGCACCGCGTTGCCGACGAACCCGCAGCCCAGCTCGCGGATCGCGGTGACCAGCCGGGACAGGGTGCCCGGTTCCAGCCAGACGTCGTCGTCGAGGCAGAGGACGTACCGGGCGACGGAGTGGTCCAGCAGGTAGGCCCGGTGTTCGGCCAGGCCGCGCCGGGGCAGCCGGCGGGTCAGCAGCACCGGGTGCCCCCGGTGGCGCAGCGCCCGGACCATGGTGGCGGCCGCCGGGTCGAGGTACGCCGGCTCGTCGTCGGACTGGTCGCTGACCACCACCCCGAAGTCGGGTACGCCCTCCTGGGCGGCCAGCCCGGAGAGGGTGACGGCCAGCTCGGTCGGGCGGTTGCGGGTCGGGATCAGCACGTCGAGCTGCCGCGGCCGGCGGAACTGCTCCGGCGTGCCGAGGTCGAGCGGTCGGTTCACGCCGGCCTGCCGGGTGCGCCGTCGCTGACGGTCGAGGGGCGCGGGGCGGCGCCGTTGCCGGCGACCGACTGCGCCCGGATCCGGTCGATGATCGCCGAGGTGGACCGGTCCGGCACGTAGCCGAGGGTGCGCACCTGGCCACCCAGCCGGCGGACCAGCGGCGCCTCCGGCACCATCTCCGGCGGGTAGTCGCCGCCCTTGACGTAGACGTCCGGGCGGACCGCCTCGATCAGCGGCGCCGGGGAGTCCTCCTCGAAGACCACCACGTGGTCGACGCACTCCAGCGCGGCGAGCAGGGTCGTCCGGTCCTCGACCGGGTTCACCGGCCGGTCCGGGCCCTTGAGCCGGCGTACGCTGCCGTCCGAGTTGACCGCCACCACCAGCAGGTCGCCGAGCGCGCGGGCCTGGGTGAGGTAGCGGACGTGTCCCGGGTGCAGCACGTCGAAGCAGCCGTTGGTGAAGACCACCGAGCGGCCGGAGCGACGGTGGTCCGCGACGATCGAGGTCAGCTCGTCGGCGTCGACCAGGGTCGGGTGGCCGGTCTCGTCCGCCCCGGTGCCCAGCGCCTCCAGCAGGTCCTCCCGCCGGCACACGCAGGTGCCGGTGTCGGAGACCGTGATGGTCGCGGCGAGCTGGGCGAGCTGGGCGGCGGTGGGCAGCGTCGCCTCGGCCGCCAGGGCCAGCGTCATCGCCGCCAGGTACGCGTCCCCGGCGCCGACCGCGTGGCTGGCCGGCACCGGGGTGCTGTGGCTGCGCCGGGGCTCCCCGTCCGCCCCGCCGACCACCGCCCCGTCGGTGTCCAGGGTCACCGCCACCACGTCGGCGCCGGTGTGCGCGCGCAGCTCGGCCAGGCGCGACTCGGCCAGCACCGCCCGGTCGACCCCCTCGCCGGCTGCCGCGTTCACGGTGACGCCGGTGCCGGTCACGCTGAGCCCGTCGCCGGTCATCGCCACCCGGTCCTCGCCGGGCGTCGGCTCCCCGGTCGGCCCGCGGCCGGCTCCGGTCGGCCCGAAGTTCGCCCCCGGGCCCGTCGCGCGCGGGTGGGACTCGGGCGACCCGGCGCCGGTCGGGCGCTCGCCCGCCCCGCCAGGGGCCGCGCCGACGCTGAGCTCGGAGGGACCGTCCGCCGGGTCGGCGACCGGGTGGTCCAGGTGCAGGTCGGGGCCGGCGTGCTCGCGGGGGACGGGACGCGGGTCGGCGTTGAAGCCGGCCGCCGCGCGGGCCAGCAGCCGGGCCGCCTCGGCGAAGCTCGGCGTCACCACCGTCGGGTTGAGACCGCGCCAGTCGGCCAGGTCGTGCGCGTCAAGAGCCACCGTGGCGTAGCGGTCCCGGTTGGCCACCAGCCAGGCGCGTACCGCCGCGGGCAGCGCGCCCAGGCCGTAGTCGCAGACCACCAGGGTCGGCGGTTGCCCGCCCGCGGCGGCCTTCAACTCCTCGGTCGCGCAGTTCAGCGCGGTGAGCAGCCGCGCCACGCCGTCGTCGTCGAGCGCGTCCTCCGGGTCGCCGGAGTCCTCGCGCAGCAGGATCTGGTTCCCGGCGAGCATCCGCCGCTTCACCGGGGTCGGCCGGCCGGGCTGGTTGACCGTCCGGTCCCAGACGCCCGCGCGGTCGAGGCAGTCGTGCAGCTCGTCGCCGGCCACGTCGGCGCCGACCGGGGCGACCAGCACGGCCCGGCCGCCGAGGGTGGCGACGTTGACCGCGGTGTTCGCCGCCCCACCGGCGGCGGAGATGCGCCGCCGCAGGGTGAGGACCGGGGCGGGGGCCTCGCGGCAGAGCCGCTCCGACTCCGCGAACCGCCACTCGTCCAGCATGGCGTCGCCGACGACCAGCACGGGACGCCCCTGCCAGCCCGCCACGACGGTGGCGAGCCGGCGCTCATGCGCTGCTGCTCCTGCCATACCTTCCGGGGTCCCCCCAGCCATGCCGGTCAAACCTGGGGCGGGAGCGCGCCGAGGCGTCCCTCCGGCGTCGGCCACGCGGTGTGCCGGGCCACGGCGGGGGCCGCGTTTCGGGCATCCGGCCCCGGGAAGGGACTCCAGATACCCCGAGAGGAGAACCCGAAATGGCAGGGACACTGCAGGGCAAGCGGATCGCCTTCCTGGCCGCCGACGGCGTCGAGGAGGTCGAGTACGTCAAGCCGCGCGAGGCGGTCGAGAACGCCGGCGCCCGGGTCGAGCTGGTCTCGACCAAGCCCGGCTCGATCCAGTCCTTCAACCACCTCGACCACGGCAGGACGTACGACGTGGACGTGACGTCGGCCGAGGCGGACGTCGGGGCGTACGACGCGCTGGTGCTGCCCGGCGGGGTGGCCAACCCGGACTTCCTGCGCACCGACGCGGACGCGGTGCGGTTCGTGCGGGCGTTCTTCGACGCCGGCAAGCCGGTCGGCGTGATCTGCCACGGCCCGTGGACGTTGATCGAGGCGGACGTGGTGCGCGGACGCCGGATGACCTCCTGGCCCAGCCTGCGCACCGACCTGACCAACGCCGGGGCCACCTGGGTCGACGAGCAGGTGGTGACCGACAACGGCCTGGTCAGCAGCCGCAGGCCCGCCGACATCCCGGCCTTCGCCGCGAAGATCGTCGAAGAGTTCGCCGAAGGCCGGCACTGACCCGCTGATTTCCCCCGCCGTCCGGGCATGTTCCGGGAGGCGGGGGAAAGAAGGCGGGATGACCACGGAAGCTGACGCCCGGCCGGTACTGCACGCCCGCCAGATCCGCCTGCTGATGTTCGGCCTGATGACCGGGATGCTGCTGGCCGCGCTGGACCAGACGATCGTCGGTACGGCTCTGCCCACCATCGTCGGCGAGTTGGGCGGCATCAACCACTACTCGTGGGTGGTGACCGCCTACCTGCTCGCCTCCACCGCGTCGACCCCGCTCTACGGCAAGATGGCCGACCTGTACGGGCGCCGGCCGGTCTTCCTCTTCTCGATCGGCACCTTCCTGCTGGGCTCGCTGCTGGCCGGCCTGTCGCAGAACATGACCCAGCTGATCGTCACCCGGGGCGTGCAGGGGCTGGGCGCGGGTGGCCTGATGACGCTGGCGTTCACCATCATCTCGGACGTGGTCACGCCCCGGGAGCGTGGCCGATACCAGGGGCTCTTCGGCGCGGTCTTCGGGTTGTCGTCGGTGGCCGGGCCGTTGGTCGGTGGGTACTTCGCGGAGACCAACTGGCGGTGGATCTTCTACATCAACGTGCCGCTGGCGATCCTGGCGATCGTGGTCTGCTACCACGTCATGCGGCTGATCCCGTTCCAGCGGCGGGAGCACGCCATCGACTGGCTCGGCGCGGCGCTGCTGGTCGCCGGGGTGAGCTGCCTGCTGCTCGCGCTGAGCTGGGGCGGCAGCCAGTACGCCTGGGACTCGGGCGTGATCATCGGGCTCTTCGTGGCCGGCGCGGTGCTCGGCGTGCTCTTCGTGCTCCAGGAGGCCCGGGTCGCCGAGCCGATCCTGCCGCTGCGACTGTTCCGCACACCCACGTTCGCGCTGGCCAACTCGGCGGGTTTCGTGCTCGGTCTGGTGATGTTCGGGTCGATCATCTTCATCCCGCTCTACCTGCAGATCGTCAAGGGCGCCTCGCCGACCCGCAGCGGTCTGCTGATGCTGCCGATGATGGCGGGCATCATCGTCACCTCGGTGCTGACCGGCCGGGCGATGAGCCGGATCGGCCGGTACAAGTGGTTCCCGGTGGCGGGCTCGGCGGTGCTGCTCACCGGCATGCTGCTGTTCACCCGGCTGCAGGTGGACACGTCGCTCTGGGTGGCGTTCGGGTTCATGGTGGTGATCGGCGTCGGGCTGGGCCTGTGCATGCAGTCGCTGATCCTGGCCGTGCAGAACGCGGTGGACGTCCGGGACCTGGGGGCCGGCACCTCCTCGGCGACGTTCTTCCGGTCGCTGGGCGGGTCGTTCGGGGTGGCCATCCTCGGGGCGGTGCTGTCGTCGCAGCTCACCCGTCAGCTCGCCGACCGGCTGCCGGGCGCGATCGCGCAGCTTCCGCCCGATCAGCGGGCCGCGGTGGCGGCCAGCGGCGGCGCCAACATCTCGATCAACGCCCCGGCGACCATCCTCGCCCTGCCCGGCCCGGTCCGCGCCGCGATCCAGGCCGCCTTCGTCGAGTCGCTGCACCTGGTCTTCCTGACCACCGGCCTGATCGCCATCGCGGCGGTGCTGGTCACCCTGGCCCTGCCCGACGACCAGCTGCGCGGCGCCGGCCCGCAGGGCGCCACCGGCGGCGCCGACCCGCTGGGTGGGAAGGCGCCCGCCCCGGGCGGCAAGCCCCTGACCAGGGAGTCGAAGGAGGAGGCGGCCGCCGACATGGAGGCCAAGTCCCAGACCATGCTCTGACCCGGTCCGGTCCGGTCCGGTCCGGCCCGCTGCCGGCATCCGGGCGGCGGGTGCGCGCCGTGGACGAGACCCGCGCAGCCGAACTCCTCCGTGAGCGTTATACCTCTGAGTCATATTTATGCCTCTGAGGCATGACGACCACCGGACACATGCCCCCGCGGCCGCCGACAACGCGCGGGGCCCGTCGGATCAGGCGACCGATGCCGTACAGCGGGCGGCGGGGGTCACTTGAGGATGAGGCGGTTGGTCTGTTCGAAGACGTCGAGGTCGGCGAGGGTTTCGGGGACGCTGGCGGAGAGCGGGGCGGGGAACTCCTCCGGGTGGAAGAAGCCCGCCTCGGTGGTCTCGTCGGTGACCCGGAGCAGCTCGCCGTCCCACTCGTCGACCCGGAACGCGGTGGTGAAGATCTGGTACGTGTGGCCGTACATGTTGGTGTGGGTGCGGTCCGGGCCGGTGTAGAGGGCGAACGCGCTGACCCGCAGGGCGCGCAGCCCGGTCTCCTCGCGTACCTCGCGGACGGCGCAGTCGGCGATCGACTCGCCCAGCTCCATCGCACCGGCCGGCAACGCCCACTGGCCGTTGTCCGAGCGCTGGATCAGCAGTACCCGGGCGGCGTTGTCGCGGACGACCGCGCGGGCGCCGACGAACATCAGGGTGCGGTCACCGGCCAGGGCACGCAGCTGCCCCACGTACGAATCGGCCCAGGAGATGCTCACCTGCGACAATTTACGGGGCTTCCCAACGTGTGACCGCCGACACTAGCTTGTTACCCATGCGTAGCACGATGATGGACGCCCCCCTTCAGGTCGCCCGGATCCTCGAACACGGCGCCACCGTGCACGGCACGGCGGAGGTCGTCACCTGGACCGGCGCCGAGCCCCGCCGGATGTCGTACGCCGAGGTCGGGCGGACCGCCGCCCGGCTCGCCCACGCGCTGCGCGACGAGTGCGGGGTGACCGGTGACGAGCGGGTCGCCACGTTCATGTGGAACAACAACGAGCATCTGGTGGCGTACTTCGCCGTGCCGAGCATGGGCGCGGTGCTGCACACCCTCAACATCCGGCTTTTCCCCGACCAGGTCACCTACATCGCCAACCACGCCGAGGACCGGGTGGTGCTGGTCGACTCGACGCTGATCCCGCTGCTGGCCCGGGTGATCGGGGAGATGACCACGGTCGCGCACGTGGTGGTGGTCGGCGGGGGTGACCCGGCGCCGCTGGTCGCCGCGGCCGGCGACCGGATCGCGGTGCACCACTGGGACGCCCTGCTGGCCGGCCGGCCGGACACGTTCGACTGGCCCGAGGTGGACGAGCGGGACGCCGCCGCCCTCTGTTACACCTCGGGGACCACCGGCAACCCCAAGGGGGTCGCCTACTCGCACCGCTCGATCTACCTGCACTCGTTGCAGGTCTGCATGCCGGAGGGGTTCGGCCTCGGGCCGACCGACCGCGAGCTGGCCATCGTGCCGATGTTCCACGCGATGTCCTGGGGCCTGCCGTACGCGGCGTTCCTCTCCGGCGCCTCGCTGATCATGCCGGACCGGTTCCTCCAGGCCGCCCCGATCGCCGAGATGATCGCCGCCGAGCGGCCCACCCTGGCCGGCGCGGTGCCGACCATCTGGAACGATCTGCTGGCCTACCTGGACAGCCACGACGTGGACACCTCCGCGCTGAAGGAGGTGATCGTCGGTGGCTCGGCCTGCCCGCCGGCGCTGATGCACGCGTTCCACGACCGGCACCGCATCGACGTGATCCACGCCTGGGGGATGACCGAGATGTCCCCGCTCGGTTCGGTGTCCCGGCCGCCGGCCGGGGCGACCGGCGACGAGGCCTGGCGCTACCGCTACACCCAGGGCCGGGTGCCGGCCGGGGTCGCCGCCCGGATCGTCGGGCCGCTGGGCGAGCCGCTGCCCGCCGACGGGGCCTCCGTCGGCGAGTTGGAGGTCCGCGGGCCGTGGGTGACCGCCCGGTACGTCGGGGACGAGATCCCGGACGAGGAGAAGTTCCGCGACGGCTGGCTGCGCACGGGTGACGTCGGCACGCTCTCGCCGGACGGCTACATCACCCTCACCGACCGGGCCAAGGACGTGATCAAGTCGGGCGGGGAGTGGATCTCCTCGGTCGAGCTGGAGAACGCCCTGATGGCACACCCGGCGGTGCTGGAGGCGTGCGTGGTGGGCGTGCCGGACCAGCGCTGGGACGAGCGACCGCTGGCCACCGTGGTGGTCCGCGAGGGCGCCTCGGTGACCGCGGAGGAGCTGCGGGACTTCCTGGCGAAGTCGGTGGCGCGCTGGCAGTTGCCGGAGCGGTGGGCGTTCATCGACGCGGTGCCGAAGACCAGCGTCGGCAAATTCGACAAGAAGGTGGTCCGCTCCCGGTACGCCGACGGCGGCCTGGAGGTACGCGAACTGACCGCGCCGTAACACTTTCCGGCGTACCGTCGCCTGCACGGGTAGGGGCGTGATTCTCCTGAAGGCATCCCTCCCCAGGGGCGGCCCCGGCGTTCGCACCGCGCCGGGGCCGCCCGTCCTTGGGGGCGGCCCGCAGGTCAATTGTCGCGAAACTTGTTCGCCTCTGTCTCGATGACAGAGAAATCCGTTTCGTGGTCCTACGTCTCGCTCGTGGTGATGAGTACCTTACCGACCATCGAGCTCTCGACGGCCTTGTGCGCCGCCGCCGTCGCCGCCAACGAATAATGGTGCAGCGGCAGGCCGGCCTCCTCGCCCACCCGGACCGCGCCCTGGGCCACCGCCGCCGACACGTCGACCACCGCCTGCGCCTTGGCCGCCTTCGGCGCGGTGTAGATCAGCACGAACTGCCACCGCGCGTTCGGCAGCATCAACGGCCGGATCGGCAGGGTCACCTCGTCGCCGCCGTCGTCGGCGTACACGCAGACCGCGCCGCCGGCACGCAGGAGCTGGACGTCGTCGGCGGCGTTGCGCGCGGCGGAGACCTCGACGATCGTGTGCACCCCGTCGGGGGCGATCTTGCGGACCTCCTCGACCACGTCCTGCTCCCGGTAGTTGATCACATGTGATGCGCCGGCCGCCGCCGCGAGCTGCGCCTTCTCCGGGCCGCTCACCGTGGCGATCACGCAGGCGTCCGCCCACCGGGCGAGCTGGATCGCCGCGTTGCCCACCGCGCCCGCCCCGCCCTGCACCAGCACCACGTGGCCGCTCAGCGCGCCGGCGTGCAGCTTGTCCGGCATGAACTCGCCGGCGGTCAGGCACCGGTGCGCGGTCATGAACGGGATGCCCAGCGCGGCGCCCAGGTCGAAGGAGGCGGAGCCGAGGCGTACCGCGTGCCGGACCGGGACCACTGTGTACTCGGCGGCGGTGCCCCAGGGGCGTTGCCAGGCGGCCTCCCAGAGCCAGACCCGCGCACCGATCAGGATCTGGTCGACCCCCTCGCCGACCGCCTCGATCACCCCGGCGCCGTCCTGGTGGGGAATCTGCCAGCCGGCCGGCAGCGGCCGCACGTGGCGCGCCTTCCAGTCCGTCGGGTTGACCCCGGACACGGCCATCCGCACCAGCACCTCACCGGGGCCCGGCTCTGGTATCGGCCGCTCGACCAGTTGGAGCACCGAGGCGTCCCCGTTGCGTTCGTACACGATCGCCTTCATCGCCGTCTCCTCACCGCCGGACGCCGGCACCGCGGCCTGCCCTACCCGGCCGAACCCTGATCATTCCGATCCGGCCCGCCCCGGAAACCGTACAACCGGGTAGTCGGTGGCAGGAGGGGTGGTATGTGGGACGTACCGGTGGCGGATCGGCCACCTGCGCCGACGCGGGCCGGGGCGGAGGCCGCCGGCCCGGAGCGGCCGGCGGCCGACCCGGCGCCGGCCCGACCGCCCGGCCCGGGGCCCCGGCGGTTCCTGCCGAGGTCGAGCCGGAGCCGGGCGATCTGAGCGCGGGGCGCGGGTGCCGGCCGGGTCCCGTCGCGGCCGGCACCGGACGGCTCACCCCGCCGCGACCGACCGCTTGACGTAGTCGATCAGCTCCGGCGTCGGGCCGCCGTACTGCTGGCTGATCCGCTCGGCGTTCTCCGCCTGCATCCGGTACAGCGAGTCGCGCAGCCCCGGGTCACCGCCGTGGAACGCCTCCAGCAGCTCCATCCAGCGCCGGGCCAGCGCCCGCACCCGCGGGTCGGCCGGGTCGGTCTCCGCGTCCAGCTCCGCCCGCACCCGGGCGATCAGCCCCGGCCACTCGTCCTGCGTTCCCCGGATGGCCTCCTCGCCCAGTCGCGCCCGCCGCTCGTCGAGCGCGGCGAGCTGCTCCTCGGTGAAGTAGTTCCGGATCGTCTCGTCCACCCTGGTCACCTCCTCGATCACCGCGAGCAGGTCGACGGGCGCGGCGCCCCCGGCGGACCGGACCAGCGGCAACAGCGCGGCCAGCCGGTCCCGCAGGCCGCCCAGCGCGGCGAGCTGCCGGTCCACGTGCGCCAACTGGTCCCGCAGCAGCTCGGCCAGCGCCGGCCCGTCCGCACGGTCGTCCAGCAGGGTGCCGATGGTCTCCAGCGGCAGGCCCAGCTCGCGCAGCGCGACGATCCGGTACAGCCGGTCCACGTCCCGCTCGTCGTAGAGCCGGTGCCCCGAGGACGTCCGCGCGGACGGCCGCAGCAGCCCCACGTGGTCCCAGTGATGCAGCGTCCGGACGGTCAGCCCGGTACGCCGGCACAGCTCGCCGATCCGCCAGGTCGACGCCACGTCCCACTCCCTCTCGCGTCACCGCAACCTGCGGTGACACGACCGACGCTAGGACCTGACGTCGCGTCAGGAGCAAGAGAGTCGGGCCGGGACCCCGCGGGTGGCGGATCAGCCGAGCCGCTCCACCACCTCCGGGGTGAGCGCGTCGACCGAGGGCAGCAGCACGGCCGCGAGCGCCGCCGCGTCCGGATCGAGGGGGTACGACCCGTGCGGGATCGCCACCACGCGCATCCCCGCGGCGGCCGCGGAACGCACCCCGTTCGACGAGTCCTCGACCGCCACGCAGCGGGCCGGGTCGACGTCGAGCCGCGCGGCGACGGCGAGCCACACGTCCGGCGCCGGCTTGCCCCGGGCGGTCTCCTCGGTCGACAGGGTCGCGCCGAAGGCGTCGGCCAGGCCGGTGGCGGCCAGCGCCGCCGCGATCAGCCGGGTGGGGGAGGAGCTCGCCAGCCCCAGCGGCCACCGCGCGGCCATCCGGCGGACCACCGCGTCGGCGTGGTCGATCAGCGGTACGCGCTCCGCGTACCGCCGGGTCATCTCCGCGACCACCTCGGTGGCGACCTGCTCGGGCGTCCGGTCGACGCCCAGCTCGCCGCTGAGGTGGTCGGCCCACTCCCCGGTGCTCATCCCCATCAGCCGGCGCTGGGTGTCGGGCTGCCAGGTGCCGCCGTGCGCGGCCACGTACGCCCGCCGGACCTCCTCCCAGACCGGCTCGGAGTCCACGATCACGCCGTCCAGGTCGAAGAGCACCGCGTCCACCATGCGCCCATCCTGCCCGAACCGGCGGCTGCCCTGCCGCCGGCGGGCCGGCTCAGGTCAGGAAGGGCGCCCACTCCCGGATCTTGACGATCTCCACGCCGGGGGTGGTGAAGTACGGGTCGGCGGCCAGCAGCCGGTCCAACGCCGGCCGGTCCGGCACGTCGAAGACCAGCACCGCGCCCGAGTCGTCGGCCAGCGGGCCGGTGATCCGTACCGTGCCCTCGGCGTGCAGGGCGGTGAGCCGCTCCCGGTGGGCCGGTCGGGCGGCGAGCCGCTCCGGCGCGTCGGTGAAGGCGAGTTCCACGATCCACATGCCGGGGAGGCTACGCCGTCCGCCGCCGGCCGTCCGTCGGGTTACCGCCGTCAGGACCGCCGGGTCGCCGGCAGGCCGATCGGGCTCTGCCGGGGGATGATCGTGCGGCAGCGGCGGGCGATCGGTTCGAGCAGTTCGCGCAGCCGCTCCGTACGCTCGGCGCCCAGCGCCCGCCACGGGCCGACAGCGGCCCGGTCGGTGGCCTCCTCGACCGCGCGGAACGTGTCGCTGCCGTACGCGGTCGGCTCCCGGTCGACGGTCAGCCAGCCCTTGTCGACCAGCCGCTCCTCGGCGGCGGCCCACTCCTCGTCCGTCCACCCCCGGGCCGGCTGGTGGAACTCCCGGGACTGGTCGACCCGGCAGCGCCAGGCCAGCACCTCGACCGGGTCCAGCCCGGTGGTGACCAGGGCGGCGACGTGCCCGTCGCCCCGGTGCTCGCGCAGCGTGGTGGCGGCCTGCCAGAGCCGGGCCAGCGGGTACTCGCCGGCCGGCAGGGCGGCGTTGACCGCGCCGAGCACCCGGCCGGCGGTCTCCACCCGGCCGGCGGCCGCCTCCAGCAGCTCGGCGGCCTCGACGAGATGGGCCTCCGGCAGCTCGTAGGTGAACTCGGCGAGCGCCTGGACGGCGCCGGTGAGCCGGGCCCGCAGCGCCTCCTCCGGGGTGGCCAGCCGCCACACCGACGGCAGCGCCCGGGCCACCATCCGGGGCGCGAAGCTGAAGAACGCGGCGATCACCGGCGGGGCGCCGGTCGGGCCGAGCGGGGCGGCCCGGCCGGCGAAGTAGCCCCGCCAGTAGCCGCGCAACCCGACCGCCTCGTACGCGGCCCGGGCGCGCGGGTGGAAGTAGGTCACTGCGTGGACCGGCTCGAAGTGCGTCCACAGCACCCGGGCCAGGCCGGGGTCGTCCAGCGCCGCCACGTGCACCTCCGCGTCGGTGACAGGTCACCGCGGGCGGGTGGTGCCGCCCACGGTGACCATGAACCTACTGCCGGTAGGTGACCGGACGGAAGAGTGGTGTGACCTACTGCGCGGCGAGGACGTCGACGACGAAGCGCAGCGGCCCGCCCGGGCGGCCGCCCACCGACTCGTTGCCGTACGCCAGCTCGCCCGGGATGTCGAGCTGCACCCGGCTGCCCACCGGCACGCCGACCAGGCCCTGGTCCCAGCCCTTGATGACCTGCCCGACGCCGATCGGGAAGCTGGCCGGCTGCCCGTTGTTCCAGGACGCGTCGAACTCCTTGCCGTCCTTGTAGAAGACACCCACGTAGTTGGTGGTGATGGTCTGGCCGGCCTTGACCGCCGGGCCCTTGCCCTTGATCAGGGTGGTCAGGGTGAGCTTCTTCAGCTCGCCCTTGCCCGGGCCGACCGCCGGCTTGGTCTTCAGCGCCGGGTCCATGCCCTCGGGGAGCTGCGCGGCGGGGGGAGCGGTGGGCTCGACCGGGGCGGTGGCGCTGGCCGAGGGGGTGCCGGCGGCCTCCTTCTTGTCGTCGTCACCGTTGTTGACGACGACGAAGACGCCGATCAGCACCGCGACGACGGCGACACCGGCGAGCGCGCCGAGCAGCGACTGCCGGCGGCGCTTCGCCTCGGCCGCCTTCTTCGCCGCCAGCTGGGCGGCCAGCCGCCGCTCCGCCTTGGTGCCCGGGCCCTGGCCCGCCGACCGGTTCTGCACACGCTCGCTCACGTCGAACTCCCCTGCTGGGTGGTGGGTGCGGCCCGGCGGCCGCTGCCGAGACCAGCGCACACGGTACCCGCCGCGACGCCCTCGGTGCTCCCTCGCCCGGCTCCGGTTCCGACAGGTCAGCCCTCGGCGGGCAACACCATGAAGTCGGTGACGAACGACGCGATCCGGCCGTCGGTGGTCCGGCCGATCCAGGTGCCGTAGCAGCCGTCGCCCCAGCCCGACGAGACCGTCAGCACGTTCGCCCCGGTGGTCTCGTCGGTGACCGCACTGACCAGCCCCGGGATCGGGCCGCCCTCGGCGGCCGGGTCCTCCGCGAGGAAGACGTCCTCGATCCGCTCGTAGTCCCAGCCCTCCACGGCGGCGAGCGCCACCGGGTCGGCCAGGGTGCCGGTGCCGGCGTCAACGCCGTACCCGAAGAAATCGTCGGCGCCCAGCTCCGCCGGATCCTGGCCGGCGACCAGGGCCATCTCCCAGCCGGCCACCGGCTCGTCCCGGATCACCAACTCCAGGGCCACGACCCGGCGGTCAGTGCCGCCGGTCTCCTCCCGGATCGACGACACCCAGGCCCGAGCCGGGTACCGGCCGGGGTCGACGGAGGCGGTGTACGGGTCGCTCTCCGCGCCGGTCAGCGGGTCGCAGCCCACCACCCGGCCGGTCGGCAGGACGACCTCGCCGGCCGGGTGCATCTCCAGCACGTGCTCGCCGTACTCGTCGGTGAAGCGGGTGCCGGCGGTGAGCAGCCGGGCGAAGTCAGGGGTGTACGGCATCAGACGGTCCTCTCCGGCCGAGGGCGGTCGGCGGAGCGTACCGGTGGGGCCCGACACCGGCGTGGACGGGCGGGCGCGATACCCGGTGCGGGACATCTTCCGGCGGTAGGTTCTCGTCCATGGCGATCCTCACCGAAGAAGACGTGGCCCTGCTCTCCGAACCACAGCTCGCCCATGTGGCCACCGTCGAGGTCGACGGCAGCCCGCACGTGACGCCGGTGTGGGTGGACACCGACGGCGAGCACATCCTGTTCAACACCGCCAAGGGCCGGCAGAAGTACGTCAACATCGAGCGCAACCCGGTGGTCGCGGTCTCGGTGGTGGACAAGGCGAACGACTTCCGCACCCTCTGGGTGAAGGGCACGGCCGAGTTCGTGACCGAGGGCGCCGACCAGCACATCGACCGGATGGCGAAGAAGTACCTGGGCCAGGACACCTACCCGTTCCGCCAGGCGGGCGAGGAGCGGGTCATCGTCCGGATCACCCCGACCGACAAGCTCGGCCGGGGCTGACGGGTACGGGCCCTCGCCGCCGACCGCGGCGAGGGCCCCGGATCACGGTCAGGCGGTCTTGCGGGGGGCGGCCTTCTTCTCGGCGGCCTTCTTCGCGGGCGCCTTGGCCGCCTTCTTCTCCGCGGTCTTCTTCGCCGCCGCCTTCTTCGCCGGTTCCGCCTTCTTCGCGGCGGCCTTCTTCGCCGGTGCCTTCTGGGCGGCCGCCTTCTTGGCCGGGGCCTTGGCGGCCTTCTGCGCCGAGCGGGCGGCCGAGATCGGGGTCGGCTCCGCGGCCTTGCCGGCGGGCTCTTCGCCGCGGGCGGCCCGGGCCCGCTCCACCGACGCCTTCAGGGCGGCCATCAGGTCGACGGCGGCGGCCGGCGCGGCCTCTTCCTCCTCCGGCTGGACCACCTCGCGGCCCTCGACCTTCGCGTCGATGACCTCCTGCAACGCCGCCCGGTAGTCGTCGGTGAAGGCGTCCGGCTGGAACTCCCCGGCCATCGAGTCGATCAGCGAGCTGGCCATCGCCAGCTCCGGCGGCCGGACCTTGAGGTCCTCGTCCAGGAAACCGAAGTCCGGGGTACGCACCTCGTCCGGCCAGAGCATCGTGTTGAGCAGCAGCACGCCCTCGCGTACCCGCAGGGTGGCGAGCTGTTCGCGCTGGCGCAGCGCCACCTTGACGATCGCCACCCGCTCCGAGTCGGCGAGCGCGTCCCGCAGCAGCACGTACGGCTTGGTCGCCGTGCCCTCCGGCTCCAGGAAGTACGCCTTGTTGTAGAGGATCGGGTCGACCTGCTCGGCGGGGACGAACTCCAGCACGTCGATCGCGTGCGAGGTGGTCAGCGGCAGCTCGGCGAAGTCCTCGTCGGTCAGGATCACCATCTCGCCGCCGCCGAGGTCGTACCCCTTGGCGATGTCGTCGTAGGTGACCTCCTCGCCGCAGACCGAGCAGGTGCGCTTGTAGCGGATGCGGCCGCCGTCGTCGCGGTGCACCTGGTGGAAGCGGATGTCCTTCTCCTCGGTGGCCGAGTAGAGCTTCACCCCGATCGACACCAGCCCGAACGACACCGCTCCTTTCCAGATCGCCCGCATTCCGCGCTCCTCTCCCCGGTTCTGACCAGAATCGCAAACGATCGAACTCCACGCACGCTCTTCGCGGTGCAACTACAGTCAGAAGGTGCCCGGCGCGCCGTTGAAGCCGATGCTCGCGATGACCGGGCCGCTCCCGGCCGGTGCCGGCTGGGCGTACGAGTTCAAGTGGGACGGGGTCCGGGCGCTCGCC
Source organism: Micromonospora sp. NBC_00898 (assembly GCF_045207895.1). Classification (NCBI taxonomy): domain Bacteria; kingdom Bacillati; phylum Actinomycetota; class Actinomycetes; order Micromonosporales; family Micromonosporaceae; genus Micromonospora; species Micromonospora sp. NBC_00898. The sequence goes on along the minus strand of NZ_CP108775.1, from coordinate 5,460,804 downwards.
GACATCACCGCCACTGCCACCCGGCAGCACCTGTACGCCCGCTCCGGCGTGGAGATCACCGCCGCGTACCCCGAACTGATCACCCTCGCCGAGCAGGTCGACGACGCGCTGCTCGACGGTGAGGTGGTGCTCTTCAACGCCGCCGGGCAGCCCTCGTTCACCGCGCTGGCCGAGCGGATGCACGTCCGGGACCGGGCGAAGGCGGCCCGGCTGGCGGCGGCCGCGCCGGTGACGTACATGATCTTCGACCTGCTCCGGCTGCGCGGCGAGGACCTGACCGGCCGCACCTACCGGGAGCGGCGGGCGGCGCTGGAGTCGCTCGGGTTGGGGGCCGCACGGTGGGCCGTGCCGCCGGCCTTCGGCGACGGCCCGGCCACCTGGCAGGCGGCGGGCGAGCACGGCCTGGAGGGGGTGATGGCCAAGCGGGTCGACTCGGTCTACCGGGCCGGGGTGCGCTCGCCGGACTGGGTGAAGGTCAAGCTGGAGGTGACCGGCGACTTCGTGGTGGGCGGCTGGCGGCCCGGCGCCCGGAAGATCGGCGGCCTGCTGGTGGGGGTGCCCCGCCCGGACGGCCGGCTCACCTATCGCGGGCGGGTCGGCGGCGGGATCGGCGCGGCCCTGGAACGGGAGCTGCTGCGTGAGCTGGAGCCGCTGCGCACCTCGGACCCGCCGTTCGCCGGGGACGTGCCGCGTGAGGATGCCCGGGGCGCGAACTGGGTAACCCCGCAGATCGTGGTGGAGGTGAAGTACGGCCAGCGCACCCCGGACGGGCGGCTGCGCTTCCCCCGGATCCTGCGCCTGCGCCCCGACAAGCCGGCCGAGGAGGTCGAGGATGCCAGCTGACCGGTTGAAGGTGGACGTCGAGGGGCGCCCGCTGGAACTGTCCAACCTGGACAAGGTGCTCTACCCGGAGGCCGGCTTCACCAAGGGCGAAGTGATCGACTACTACACCCGGATCGCCCCGGTTCTCCTGCCGCACCTGGCCGACCGGCCGGTCACCCGGATCCGCTACCCCAACGGGGTGGGCGGTGGCTCGTTCTTCGAGAAGAACGCCCCGGCCGCCACCCCCGCCTGGGTACGCACCGAGACCCTGCCCGCACCCGGGTCGAGCAAGGGCCGGGAGACCATCGACTACGTGGTCGCCGACGACCTGCCCACCCTGGTCTGGCTGGCCAACCTCGCCGCCCTGGAGCTGCACACGCCGCAGTGGAAGATCGGCGAACACCCGGACATGATGGTGGTCGACCTGGACCCGGGTGCCCCGGCCGCGCTGAAGCAGTGCTGCCAGGTGGCGCTGCTGATGCGGGACCGCCTCGCCGAGGACGGTATCGACAGCTACCCGAAGACGTCCGGGAAGAAGGGCATGCAGCTCTGCTGCCCGATCGCCGGGACGCAGTCCTCGGACGGGGTGTCGGCCTATGCCCGGCGGATCGCCCAGGAACTGGAGAAGGCGCACCCGAAGTTGATCGTGTCGAAGATGGCGAAGAACCTGCGGCCGGGGAAGATCTTCATCGACTGGAGTCAGAACAACGCGGCGAAGACGACGGTGGCGCCGTACTCGCTGCGCGCCCAGGCGGTGCCGTCGGTGTCCACCCCGCTGACCTGGGACGAAGTCGAGGCGGGCGCGGCGGGGAAGCGGCCATCGACGAAGCCGTACACGGCGGGTGAGGTGCTCAAGCGCGTCGAGAAGCAAGGCGACCTGCTGGCCCCGCTACTGGACGGCGGCCCGGAGCTGCCCACCGCGTGACAACGCGCCCGCGCCCCGGCCGCTCGTCGGTCGGCATCTCCGGAAACGTCCGCAGCCCGTGACAACCTTCTGCGACACGGCGACGTGTTAGGGGCGTGACCGACCAAACGCAACCCCTGTCCGCGGCGGACCGGTCGTACGTCGCATTCGTCGAGGTGGCATGGCAGCGACATATCCGGCTGGCCATGCTGCTGACCGGTGACCGGTGGCGGGCCGAGGAACTGCTCCAGGACAGCCTGGTCAAGGTGTACGAGCGGTGGCGGCGGCTGTCCCGGCTCGACGACCCGCACGCCTACCTGCGCCGCGCCCTGGTCAACAACCACACGTCCGGTTGGCGACGGCGTCGCCGCGAGAGGCTCGTCGCGGACGTCCCCGACCGGGCCGCCCCGGCCGGCGACGTCGGCCCCGATGCCGTCGTCCTGCGCCGGGCGCTGATGTCGCTACCGACGAAGCAGCGCGCGGTGGTGGTGCTCCGCCATTACGAGGACCTGACCGAGCGTGAGGTGGCTCAGCTGCTGGGTTGCTCGGTGGGCACCGTCAAGAGCCAGAACGCTCGGGCGTTGGACAAGCTTCGCCACTTTCTCGATGAACCCTCCTACCCAGTGAGCAGGTGATCAGCCATGAACACACTTGATGAGCGTCTCGCCAACCGGCTGCACGACATCGTCGACGGCGAGTCGGCCTCCGTACCCCCGGTGGGGGCGCTGCTCGATCGCGGCCGGCGGGCCCGCCGACGCCGGACGACCACGATGGTCGGTGCGACGTGCGCGCTGCTGGCGCTGGGCGTCGCCACCGCGGCGACCGTGGCGACGACGCCGACGTCGAGCCGTCCCGGCGTCACCGCCGAGGCGTCGCAGCCGGGGCCGGCCTCGCCGGCGATGGAGCTGGTCGCGGCCGTCACCGCCAGCGAGAACCTCAGTTACCGGATGCGGCTGACCAACTCAGCTCCGGGCGGGCTGACGTACGAGGGCGCGTTCGACCCGAGGACCGCCACCGGGTACGTCCGTGCGCCAAAGGACGACTCGGTCATGACTGAGCTGCTGATTAACGGCACCCGGTACGTCGGCGGGGAACGACCGCTGGGCAAGCTGCCGGCCGACAAGGGCCCGGGCGAGACGTACGGCCGATACGGCCAGTACCCGGGCAGGTACGACCGGCTGTCCCTCTACGACGAGGGGAGCGGCGTCCTGGGTGCCGTGTCGCCCGACCCGGCGGCCCTGTCCACGGCGCTGAAGAGCGCGAACGCCACCATCACCGAGAACCGGGACGGCACCCTGCATTTCGCGTACACCACGATGCAGGAGATCGGGTCGACCAGCGCGGCCGGTGACGTCACGCTGGACCGCTACGGTCGGATCGCGAAGGTGGCGCTCACCGTAACGTGGCAGACGACGGCGAAGGGCCGGCTCGACCAGGGGACGTCCACCTTGACGCTCGAACTGTTCGACTACGGCGTCGCGGTGACCGTGAAGCGCCCGACCGACGTCGTCATGTTCAACAAGTAGTCCCATGCCCCGGGACGACCGCCAACCGGTTGGTGGTCTCCCAGCCAGTGACGATGGGCCCGAACTGCCCGCCTCCTGAGCGGCCCGGGCAGTTCGGGCCCGGGGGTCAACGGCGGGCGGCGTCCCAGGCGGGGCTGCTACGGAAGTACGTGTCGTACAGCTCCTGCACCTCCAGCAGGCTCTCCGGCGGCACCTTCCCGTACGCGATCCGCTCCAGGTGGCGGAAGTACTCGAACCGCTCGACCCCCGGCGTGATGACGATGAGGATGTCGGCGTTCTCGCCCGGGGCGGCGGCGAACGCGTGCGCCAGGCCGGGCGGCACGATGACCAGGTCGCCGCGTTCGGCGGTGACCACCTGCTCGCCGGAGAGCAGTTGGGCGGTGCCGTCCAGCAGGTAGAACAGCTCGGCGGAGTTGGCGTGGTGGTGCGGCCGGGCGCCGTCCGCGCCGTCGTGCAGGGTGACCCGCTGGGTGGAGAGCGCGCCACCGGTGACGCTGCTGTCGGCGAGCAGCCGGATGGTGGTCGGTGCCCGCCCCACCACCTCGGCGTCGGCGTCCCGGACGATGACGGACCGGTCGAAGTCGGGCGTGATCAGGGACATCTGAGGGCTCCTTCGCGGGGATGGCGGGTGTCTACAGGGCGAACAGCAGGACGGCGTCGAGGAGTACGACCACGGCGGTGGCGAAGTGGATGCCGAAGGCGGCCGCCTTCGTACCGCCATTCCGGAGCACGATCACGGTGTCGCCCAGCGGTTCGAGCGCGCCGAGCAGCATGTACCAGGCGACCGCGGTGGGGGTGGCGAACGCGATCAGGGCGAGGCCGAGCAGGCCGTAGGTGAGGTCGCGCAGTCCCTTGACGGTGAGGTAGGCGCGGTCACCGTCCGGCTTGGCCGGCACGCCGTAGCCGGCGGCGGCAGCCTCGGGCTGCAGGAGGAAGCGGGCGCCGATGACGACGACGAGGAGGCTGATGACGACGGCGAGTCCGTAGGCGAGGGGGCTGAGCATGTCCGACTCCCAGGTGCTAGCGCTGCTAGGTCTGAGATCGAAGCTAGCAGAACGTCGGCAGAATCGCTAGCAGTGCTAGAGTTACGGTCATGGCTATACGAGAGCGCCGGGAGCGCGAGCGGGCGGAACGGGAGCGGGCCATCGTCGCCGCCGCCCGGGAGCTGGCCGAGTCGGAGGGCTGGGACGCCGTCACCACCCGCCGTCTCGCCGCGCAGATCGAGTACAGCCAGCCCGTCCTGTACAGCCACTTCAAGGGCAAGGACGCCATCATGGCGGCCGTCGCCGTGGAGGGCTTCGGCGATCTGGCCCGGGACCTGGCCGCAGCGCGTACCGCCGCGACCGACGAGCGGCAGGCGGTGGCCGACGTCGCCGCGGCCTACGCCGCGTTCGCCGAGCGGCGGCCCGCGCTCTACGACGCGATGTTCACCCTCGCGGTCGACCTGCCGTTCGCCAGCCAGGACGTCCCGGTCGACGTGGCCCGGGCCTTCGCCGAGCTGGCCGAGATCCTGCGGCCGGTCGCCGGCGACGACGACCTGGAGACGTTCACCGAGACCTTCTGGAGCGGGCTGCACGGCCTGGTCACGCTCATGCGCAGTGGCCGGCTCCGGCGTACGGACCATGAGCGGCGACTGGCGATCCTGGTGGACCGATTCTGCCGCTGACGCTGGATCGTTAGGGTGGGCGGACCGGCAGGGAGGAGCGACCCGATGGCTGTCCACACGCCCATATCCGTTCCGGCCGACGCGCGGCGCGAGGCCGACCTTCCGCTGCTCACCTACTACGACGACGCGACCGGGGAGCGGACCGAGCTGACCGCGCAGCAGCTCGGCGGCTGGGCGGCGCGCAGCGCGGGCCTGCTCCGGGACGGCTGCGGACTCGGGCCCGGCAGCCGGGTGGCGGTGCTGCTGCCGCCGCACTGGCGTACCGCCGCGGTGCTGGTCGGCGCCTGGTCGATCGGGATGGCGGTCTCGTTCCGGCCGCGGGCCACCGCCGGCCTGCCGGTCCTCGAACCCGGCGCCGACCGGCCGTACGACGCGGTCTTCGTGACCCCGGAACGCCTCGACGACTGGCTGGAGGACGTGCCCGACGGAGTGCACCGCTACCTCGTCGGCACCGGGCCCGGCCCGCTGACCGACGTGCCCCTCGGTTGGCTGGACTGGTCCGCCGAGGTGCTCCGGCACACCGACACTCCGCCCGACTACACCGGCATCCGCCCGTCCGACCCGGCCAGCCCGGACGGCACCAGCTACGGCGAGTGGGCCGCCGTGGCGAAGGGGATCGCCGAGCAGCTCGACCTGCGGGCCGGGGATCGGCTGCTGGTCGACGCGGCCGAGTACGAACAGCCGCTCAAGTGGCTGCTCGCGCCGCTCGCCGCCGGCGCGTCGGTGGTGCTCTGCGCCAACCTCGACCGGGCGCGGCTCGACGCCCGCACCGCCGCGGAGCAGGTCACCCGGGTCCTGTGAGGCGTCCGTCACGGACAGCCGGGGATCCACCGTGCCCGCTCGCTGTGCGAGGCTGGCGATCATGACGAATGCACTCGTACTCGCCGGGGGCGGAGTGGCCGGAATCGCGTGGGAGCTCGGCGTCCTGCGCGGCATCGCCGACGCCGATCCGGCGCTCGCCGACCGGATCCTCACCGCCGACCTGGTCGTGGGCACCTCCGCCGGCTCGTCGGTCGCCGCGCAGATCACCAGCGGCGTCGCGCTCGACGAGCTCTACGCGGCCCAGCTGCGCCCGGAGACCGCCGAGATCGAGGTCGACGTCGACACCGAGAAGCTCTTCGCCGAATACGCCGCCGTGCTGACCGGCGCGTCCGGGCCGGAGGACGCCCGCCGCCGCCTGGGTGAACTCGCCCTCGCCGCGCAGACCGTGGACCCGGCCGTCCGGCTCGCCGCCATCGACGCCCGCCTCCCGGTGAAGCAGTGGCCCGACCGGCGCATGCTGCTACCCGCGGTCGACGCCGAGTCTGGCGAGGTCGCGCTCTTCAGCCGCGAGTCCGGCGTCACCCTGCTCGACGCCGTCGCCGCCAGCTGCGCCGTGCCCGGCGTCTGGCCGCCGGTCGCGATCGGCGGCCGGCACTACGTCGACGGCGGTGTGCGATCCATGACCAACGCCGACCTGGCCGCCGGCGCCGACCGGGTGCTGATCATCCAGCCCATCCTCGCCGACGCGCCGCAGCCCTGGGGCAGCCTCGACGCCGAGATCGCCGCGCTCGCCCCGGCCACGGTTCACGTGATCAGCGCCGACCAGGCGTCCGTCGACGCGTTCGGCACCAACGCGCTATCGCCCGCGACCCGGGCACCGTCCGCCCGCGCCGGCCGCACCGTCGGCGCGACGCACGCAGCCGCCGTGGCGGCCCTGTGGGGATGACGCGCCGGGACCACCAGGACGCGGTCGAGTCCGGACGCGGCGGAATCGAAACCAGTTGACGCTGCTCCGGGTCGGGGTGCCTACTAGCCCACCGGGTGCCGTCACACCGGCCCGGCACCAGCCGGCACGGCCGGACGACGGGTGATCGGCGGCAGGCGACAGGGGCGAGGATGACGGTGGACCGGACGGAACCGGGCGCGGACGCGCTGACCTGCAAAGAGTTCGGCGAGGAACACCTCGCGGCGCTGACGGAACTGGCCGAGGCGTGCCTGGCCGTCGACGGTGGGCTGCCGCTGTTCACCCGCCCTCCGCTGCTGCGGGCCCGGCTGCTCCAGACGCGTACCCTCGGCGCCTGGCACGACGGCAGCCTGGTCGCGGCCGTGGGCGTCGGCACCGGCCGGCAGCCGGCCACCAGCACCGGCCTGGTGCATCCGACCTGGCGCGGGCGCGGCCTCGGCGGCCGGATGCTGAGCTGGGCGGACGAGCAGGCCGGCGACCCCGACCTGCTGGTGACCACCGAGTCCTGGAGCCCGGGCGCGGAGGCCCTGTTCACGGCGCACGGCTTCGAGCGGACCTTCGCCGAGTGGGTGCTGCGGCACGACCTCACCGCCCTCCCGGTGGTCGCCCGCCCCGACGGCGTGACCACCGAGCCGGTGACCTGGGAGATCGGCCCCGAACTCTTCGAGACCTACCGCGCGTCCTTCGCCGACCGACCCGGCTTCGCCGCGCCCACGGCCGAGGACTGGTTGGCTGAGCTGCGGGAGGACGACGAGTACCGGCCGGACCTGTCGATCATCGCGCGCGGTCCCGACGGCACGGCCATCGGCTTCGGAAACATCATCGACAACTGGATCGACCAGGTGGGCGTCGTCCCCGGCTGGCGGCACCGCCGGGTCGGGGCGTACCTGGTGGCGAGCGCGCTGCTGGCGCTTGCCGCCGACGGCGCCGGCGAGGCGTGGCTCTGCGTCAACGACAACAACCCGGCCGCCGCGCTGTACCGGCGGCTCGGCTTCCACGACGCCGGCCGCCGCGCCCGCTACCTGCGCCGCCGCCCGTGACCGCCGCCGCGCGCTCGCCCCGCCGCGGCTCCCCGAGGCTCGCCCAGCGATCGACTCCGTCCCCGCAATAGGGCGGTGTTGGCGACTTCACCGGCGGCTGAGCCACGGCGCGCGCCGCGCGCAGGGCGAGGTGTGGTCCACCGGCAACGCACACCGCCCGCCGGTCGGCAGTGGTCGGTCGCAGAAGACCCAGTGGCGTACGCCCTGCTGGTCCTCGGCCGAGACGGTCACCCCGCCCGGCTCGACGCGGGCGCTGAGCCGGGCCAGTACCCGGGCGGCGGTCCGGGCGAAGATCCGGGCCCGCAGCAGGTCGGGCGCGGTGACCGGCAGGTGGATTACCCAGCGGTCGGTCATCGGTAGCGGTGGTTCGCCGACTGGGCGCTCTGCCAGGCGCGCAGGGCGTTCTTGATCCGTACGTTCTCCTCCTGCACCGCGACCAGGGCGGTCTGCGCGACGGTGAGTTCGTCGGCCACCCGGTGCAGGAAGGCGCGGATCTCGACCGGGTCGACGCCGCGCCGGCGGACGTTGAAGCACCGCTCGCGGATCTGCCAGGGCCGGAGGGGAAGCCGGCCGTGGGCCTCCTCCATCGGGTGTCGTTCCTCGTGTCGGCTCGCCAGCCGACGGATCAGGTTGCGCACGGGTGCCCGCCCTTCATCGGATCGCGTCGAAGTGGAGGGGGCGGTCTCCGCCGGTTGCGGTCGGCGGAGGCCGCCCCGCCCTGCCAGCGCAGCCTTGATCGGCGGTACGACAGCAGGGCCGCGCTGGGGGAGCGCGGAGGGTGAGGTCTCGGCGGCGATGCGAGACCGGTACGAGAGGCGCCAACCGACCGCAGCAGCACCGCATCACCGAGAGCGACGCTACCGATGCAGCATCACTTACGTCAAGTACAGCTCTGTCCTCTTATACCGAACCTCCATCATCATCAGCCAAGTCACCACTGTCACCTCTTTCAGTAGATGCATTGCCTAGGTCGACGGCGTAGATCAATACTGGGTGGGCCAACCGACTGCAAGGGGCCACATCGTGCCTATTCCGCCCACCATGGACGAGCTGCTAGACGACCTGCGGAGCAAGATCAAGGACGGGACGTATCCACCGGGGAGTCAGTTGCCCGCAGGTCGCGTGCTCGCCGACTCCTACGACGTCTCGCACTCGACCATTCAGCGGGCGATCGCGACGTTGCGAGAGCAGGGCGTGCTGGTCGGGCGCCCGGGTCGTGGTGTCTTCGTCGCGGAGTCCCGCCGGCGCTGACCCGCGCTGGCCGGCCGTGAGCTGGCCACGGCCCGGTTGGCACACAGTGGTTCAACCTTGGGACTGGAAGATCAAAACCTCAGTAGGCCGGGGCTCCCGAGATCTGAACGGGAACAACGTGGCGTTCGGTCGCGATGCTGATCTTCCCCGAGTAGGGCTCACTCATGCCGCTGGCCGTGGGATCGTGCCACCCACCTGCGGGAGCCGGCGTCAAGCATGTCCGTGACAGGACGCGACGGGTTGCCGGGAGCAATGCTCGAAACCTGTGGATGAGCGCCGTGGGGCGTACCCTCCCGGCGAGTCCAAGTCCAAGGAATCGAGTAGAGCCCGCGCGCCAACGCGGGTCGGGAAGGTACGCCCGTGCTTACGGTAGTCAACCCCGAGGACCCGACGCCACCGGCCGCGCCCGACGCCGGCTCGACCGGCGGTTCGTTGATCGACGAGATCGTGCGTGACGGTGCGCGGCGGATGCTGGCTGCGGCGTTGGAGGCCGAGGTCGCCGCGTACATCGCCGCGCACGCCGACCAGGTGGATGAGCAGGGCCGCAGGCTGGTGGTACGCAACGGTCACGCGAGGCCCCGGGAGGTGCTGACCAGCGCCGGGGCGGTCGAGGTGGTCGCGCCGCGGGTCAACGACAAGCGCGTCGAGGAGACGACCGGCGAGCGCAAGCGGTTCGCCTCGGCGATCCTGCCGGCGTGGTGCCGCAAGTCCCCGCGGATCAGCGAGGTGCTGCCGCTGCTGTACCTGCACGGCCTGTCCTCGCAGGACTTCGTGCCGGCGCTGGAGCAGTTCCTCGGCACCAGCTCCGGGCTGTCCGCGGCCACGATCACCCGGCTGACCGGGCAGTGGCAGGACGAGTCCCGCGCGTTCGCCGACCGGGACCTGTCCAGTGCGGACTACGTCTACGTGTGGGCCGATGGCGTGCACCTGAACGTGCGCCTCGACGAGGCGAAACTGTGCCTGCTCGTGATCGTCGGGGTGCGCGTCGACGGCCGCAAGGAACTCGTCGCCCTCGCCGAGGGCTACCGCGAATCGGCCGGGTCGTGGGCCGACCTGCTCCGCGACTGCAAGCGGCGGGGCATGCGCGCCCCGATCCTGGCCGTCGGCGACGGCGCGCTCGGGTTCTGGAACGCGCTACGCGAGGTGTTCCCCGAGACCCGGGAGCAGCGCTGCTGGTTCCACAAGATCGGCAACGTCCTCGCCGCCCTGCCGAAATCAGCTCATCCCGGGGCGAAGAAGGCCCTCGCCGAGATCTGGAACGCCGAGGACCGCGACCACGCCCGCCGCGCCGTGGCCGCGTTCAAGCTCGCCTACGGGGCGAAGTTCGGCAAAGCCGTCGCCAAGGTCGTCGACGATCTGGACGAACTCCTCGCCTTCTACGACTTCCCCGCCGAGCACTGGGTGCACCTGCGCACCACCAACCCGATCGAGTCGACCTTCGCCACGGTCCGGCACCGCACCAAGGTCACCAAAGGCCCCGGCTCCAAGGCCGCCGGCCTCGCCATGGCGTTCAAGCTCATCGAAGCCGCCCAGCAGCGATGGCGGGCCGTCAACGCGCCCCACCTGGTCGCCCTGGTCCGCGCCGGCGCCCGCTTCGAACGCGGCAAACTCGTCGAACGACCCGCCACGAGCACGGCCACGGCTGCCTAATCAAGATTTCTCATCCACAAGTCTTGACTATTGCTCGTTGCCGGCGATGCCTGCCGATGCGCGGCGAGGCGGTCCAAACTTTCTGTACCTCTATCAAGGCGGCCCTGAACGGGCCGCACGCGCCGCCGCCAGGGCGCGTGCCAGCCGCTGCCGCTGTCGCTCTGCGGCCGTCACGCCTGATGCCCGGCGGCTGGCGCGGAGAGCGGGGAGCCCGGAGGGCCGCCGCAGAACGACAGACCGTCGACGGGTGGAGTGGTGGGCCGGCAGCCGGCCGGGCCGCGCGGCTAGGACCCGCGCGGCGTAGGGGAGGGCACGTCGGCTGCGTCGGCGACCTGGGGTACCGGGCGGGGTTGCGGCAACTGCGCCTCCGGCGGGGGCGCTCCGGCTCCAGGACGGCCGAAGCCGCCGGCAGCCACCGGGTCCGTGGGTGGTTGCGCAAGGCCATCCCGCCTGCCCTCGACCCGGGCAAGCCGAGCAGACCGCCTCCCGACCCGCCAGCGTCCGTACATGCGTCAAGGTCCGCTTGACATGGCGGGCCGGGCGGCGACCCGCTCCCCAGTAGGGCGGGTCGAGGGCAGACGGGATGGCAGAGTATTGCCGTCGTTCAGACGGCGTTACTCGCCTTCTTGCGCACCGTCCGAATGGGCGACTCTCGCAGCGTGCCAAGTTCCTCGCCGGTCGAGGCGATACGCCAGATCTTCCAGCCGTTGGTGCTGCCGTGCAGCTTTGGGTTTTCGGCCTGGATGACGGCGGCGCTAGCTCCGCTTGGCGACTTAAAGTGCTCGCCCTTTAACGGCCCTGTCGTTACTTCAATTGCGCCCGTCTCGACGTCAAACAGCGCTTCCGTCCGAACGTGACGATATCGGCAATAGACTGGGACTCTGCTACTTCCGGACCTCCGTGGTGCACTCATTCACGCCTCCTGGGAGCGGGAGCACTTCATCTGGCTAAGCTTCCGGGTCCTGTACGGTCTCATCCATCACCTGTTGCGCTCCGCTGGCGCGGTTACGGTCCAACCGCCGTCGTTGAAGGATGTAGCGGGCATCTGCAATGGACGCCAACAAAGAATCGGTAAGGCCATCCACGGCCTTGGAAAGACGCCGATCGGTCTCCTCAACAAGCGACTCGTCCTTGTCCGGGTCGGTGGACCGAGCGATGGTATCCAACTTTTCCAGGTCGTCGGCTAGTGCTGGAGCCACGAAGACGCGGAGCCGACGGACCTCGCTTGGCACGAGCGCCGATGTGGCGCAGGCTCTGAAGGCGAGGCGTCAGGTCCCGCCGAGCAGCCAAGCAAGCAGCCAAGCCGGCGAGCATGAGCGGACTGTCGCGGACCTGGGCACCATGCCGGGCACGAGGACTAGGCGGTGGACCAGCGCCGCGGAACCGACTCGTAATGCGTAGGTCACCGCCGGCGGTTGTCAGTCAGCTGCCTCGAAAGCCTGGGGCTGCCGGTACCGATGGACCTGGGTGTCCTGTCCGTGTCATTAAGCCTGTCAGGGACGTACACGGGCTCAATCGCGGCGGAGGTTCGACCGGCGCAGCGGGCGCCCGACCCGCTCGCGGAAGACGAGGGCTCGCGGGTCCGGGTCGCCGGCCTCGGTACGTAGCTGACACAGCGCAGATGCCAGGAAGTCCGGCAGGAGCACCGTCCGAACGTCGGCCCGGCTCTTGGGGTACGGGCGGAGCACGATGCCGCCGTGAGTCTCCTCCGCGACCTGGCCGAACGCCTGATTTGGTTTTCCCGGGCGCGAAGGTAGCCGTCTTCCTCGACGACATCGAGACAGACGCGTTGATCAAGCGCGCTGGGTGGGCGTCCTGCGGGTATGGGAGCACGAAGACCCCATTATCGCAGCAGACCGCATTGCCAAGAATGCAATTGGCGCTAAGGCCAGGACGGGGCCCAGCGAATCCTAAATCAAATCTGTGACGTGGCCGAGATCCTGGCCTGACAGCTTTTTATGCAAGGTGAGGGCCATGCTTTCAGTCAAGCTAACGATGTAGTCGGCGACTGCACGGAGAACGTCTCCATGCTCCTGCAGCTCCTCCGCCCTGTCTTCGGGGAGCAGTCGTTCCGGGTCGGCGGCCAACCAGTTAACGAGGTTGGTGACAATTCGGTCCTGACCAAACTGCTGAGCGGCAAACTGCGGGCGGCGGATGACGTAGAACCAGATCAACTTCTTGAGTAGCTCGCACGCGATCCTACGTTCATCGGGCACCTCGAGCTTGGTCTCGTAACCGGCACCAGGGCCACTAACCGCAGTAATGTCAGCGAAGTATTTGATCAGGTCACTTGTCGTGGTCTGCATCATCCCCTTGTGATACCGAGACGAACGGTAGGGCTCTGCGACACTGATATTATCGGCCAGTTCGTGTAGGAGCTTCACGAACTCAGTCTCGTCGTATGGACCAAATAGGCTCTCACTCCAGTCCTTTGCAACGAACTCCAGAAAGCGCTGCAGTTCCTCGCTAGAATCTCGGCCCGCTTGAGGATGCTCTGCGGGGAGTGAGAATTGAAAGATCCGGTGCAGCGGAATGAAGCCCAGCCGATAAAAGTCTTCCACATCATGAACGGCGTACGTGATGTCATCGCACCAGTCCATGAGTTCCGCCTCGACGGAACGGATCGCACCCTCAGGCCGGCCGTCGAGAATCCACTCCAAGGTCTTCCGCTCAGCTTCGAAGGCCCCCCATTTCTTCGCCTGCTTTCCCGTTAATTCCCGAGTCCAAGGATATTTGAGGGTAGCGACCAGAGTGCCTCTAGTTAAGTGCAGCCCACGGGTGTTCCAGACTCTATGCGTCGAGAGGCACGTCAATATCCGGAGATTCTGGGCGTTGCCCTCGAAGCCGTCTAGCGGCTGCGTTGGCTCTTGTTCCCCCGATAGCCCGAGCTCTTTCCGGCGATGCGCGTCCATGGCGAGACCAAGGGCTTTTTCGCCGACATGACCGAACGGCGGGTGACCAATGTCGTGGGCAAGGCAGGCGGCCTCAACAAGGTCAGGGTGAGGACCAGCGCCCGAATCTCTGAGACGTCCCGCGACGGCCCGGCCCAGTTGCGCGACCTTGATCGAATGCATCTGCCGGTTATGAGCGTAGCCCAACTCCCCGGCGGCCATTACCTGGGTCTTGCCATGCAATGCCCGGAAGGCGCTGCTGTACAGAACGCGATCCCGATCCCGCGCGAAGTCATTGCGCCCGGAGGCCTCGCCCGGAGGATCTTCGTCGTTGTGCCGCGCCAACCAGGCATCGACGTAGCCCTCAATCCCCATGGTCGCTATTAGACCAAGGCAGCCTCTTAATTGCTAGGGTGCAACCGGGTCTATCGCGGCTCTACGTCCCAGCGGGCTCGAAGATCCCTGATAGACAAAACAGCCTCACGAAGGCGTTCGTTCGTGGTGTTGTCGCCGCCTAGGGCCCGGAGCAAGTCCTGGCCCTCCTCGGTCAGACGGAACCCGTCCTCCTCCAAGGCGACCAGTGACCGAGTGCGGAGGCTGTGCAGTGCTTCAGCCAGGGCCAGCCTGAGACCACCAGCCGAAACGTCTGCCGCCCACGAACTAGCCTGACTGGCGCCGAGCCGCGCATACGCCTCAAGGGTCGTACGGCGCACGGTGGGAGAGCTTGTTGCCTGCTGGTGCGCGCCGAGTAGCATCAGAACCTCTTCCTCCACTGGTGCCAGCTCGAGCTCTGCCGCACGCATCGGAGCCTCCAATCGATCGTCGTCGCTCATGTCAACGCTGCTGCATACCTTTCCAGGCTACGTAGCTCTGGGAAACCCCCCGACTGGATTGAGTGTGGTGACGTTCTTAGAGGCCGCCGCACCCGCACAGCACTTGGGCTATCTCCCCTCCGCCGGCTCGCCTTGGGACCCATGGGGCTGGATGTCACCCCCATCATCCGGTCCCAGACCTGGACATCCCCGCATTTCGCGGCCTAAAACGCTGTCCGGCTTAAGTCGTTACCGTCGCAACCACCTGCTAGGAGCCTCGGATCAGCCAGGCCCGGTGCGGAGCCCGTGCACAGACGCGTGATTGGACCTCGCGGTCCGTGACGTGCCAGCGGCGTCGACCGGTACAGGCACCGTGGCCGCTGCGGCCTGGGGGGCGGCTCGGACCGAGCGCACAGAGCTTGTTAGCGAGGCGGCCCAGGGGCTCGCCGGGCGAACTTACGACCAGGACGAGGACCAGGACCTGGGGGTCCGGCAGTCACGGTCTGCGGAGTCAGCAGGGAGTCAGCAAACGGTCTGCTGCGCGACGATGACGGGCGGATCGAGCGACAGAGCCGCCGCGCCTAAGCGCACAGGACGATGTCCGATGACAACGGCTGACGACCGCGACCAGACTCCCCCCGGCGGGGGTCAGGTCCGGCCGGAGCGCCGGCGGGAACGCTGTCGACAGCAACGCCGACAGCAGCACAGTGGACGGCTGCCGTCCCACCGGATCTCCACCTGCACGGCGGGGCGGGTCCAGGCACCCGGAGCATGTCGACCGTGGCGGCAGTTTGTCGCGGCGAACCGCCCGGTACTCCGGGATCTTGACTGTGGCCAAGTCGCAGCGGACCGCACCCGTCCAGTAGCTGGCCGGGGCGCTCCAAGGCGATCTTCACCTCGCCCGGATCGGCGGCCTTAGCCGCTTGGACTCGGAGTGTTCGTTGTCGAGTCGAGGAAGGCGCTGACGGCTGAGTCGTTTACGACATCAGGTCCATAGCGAGTACGAAGGACAGCCGGTCCCGGCGGCGGTCGTCCCAAGGCTCGCACAGTGATCAGCTCCGTTTCCGGCACATGGGGTGTCGGGGTGACCCGACACCGCAACATCCCGCAAGCGGAGTCGACCAACGCGGGGTCAGTCGACTGTGGGGAGCTTGGGGCCGAGGACGTCGTCGGCGTCCACGATGGTGTACGCGCACCCCTGCTCCGCCAGAAACCGCTGCCGGTGGGCGGCGTACTCGGTGTCGATGGTGTCCCGGGAGACCACCGTGTAGAAGTGCGCCTGCCGGCCGTCGGCCTTGGGCCGGAGCACCCGGCCGAGGCGCTGCGCCTCCTCCTGCCGGGAGCCGAAGGTGCCCGACACCTGGATCGCCACCGCCGCCTCGGGCAGGTCGATGGAGAAGTTGCCGACCTTGGAGATCACCAGGGTGCGCAGTTCGCCGGAGCGGAATGCGTCGAACAGCCGCTCCCGCTCCTTGTTTGTGGTGGAGCCCTGCACGATCGGCGCGTCGAGGTATTCGCCGAGCTGGTGGAGCTGGTCGATGTACCCGCCGATCACCAGGACCTGGTCGCCGGGGTGCCGGTCCACGAGCGCGCGGACCACCGGCAGCTTCGTGCGGGCGGTCGCCGCCATCCGGTAGCGCTCCTCGGCTTCCGCCGTCGCGTACGACATCCGCTCGGCGTCGGTCAGGGTGACCCGTACCTCGGTGCACTCGGCCGGGGCGATCCAGCCCCGCGACTCGATGTCCTTCCACGGCGCGTCGTACCGCTTGGGGCCGATCAGGCTGAACACGTCGCCCTCCCGGCCGTCCTCGCGGACCAGCGTCGCCGTCAGCCCCAGCCGGCGGCGGGCCTGGAGGTCCGCGGTCAAAAGGGGGTTTCTTGAAGATCACCAAGGTAAGCGCCCGGCCCAGGATCGGATGATCCTGGGCCGGGCCGGATTCGTCCGCGCGTCAGTCGAACGCGGCGGCGAACATGCCGGGCTGGTAGGAGCCGCCCTGCTGGTGCACGATCACGGCGAGCCGGTTGGCTGCGTTGATCAGGGCGACCAGGGAGACCAGCGCGGCGACCTGGTCGTCGTCGTAGTGCTTGCGTACCTGAGCCCAGGTCTCGTCGGACACGCCCTGGTGGGCGTCGGCGAGCCGGGTGCCCTCTTCGGCGAGCGCCAGCGCGGCCTGCTCTGCCTCGGTGAAGACGGTGGACTCGCGCCAGGCGGCGACCAGGTGGAGCCGGACCGCGGTCTCGCCGGCGGCTGCGGCCTCCTTGGTGTGCATGTCGATGCACCAACCGCAGCCGTTGATCTGGCTGGCGCGCAGCGACACCAACTCCTGCGTGGACTTCGGCAGCGGCGACTGCTGGATCACCATGCCTGCGTTGGCGAACCGCTTGAAGAACTTCATGGCGATCTCGTTGTCGAACATGTTGAATCGGGCGTCCATGGTTCCGTCCTTCACTCGTGGTGTTCGGTGGACGAACATGAGATGCCGGCGATCGGATCCCTGTGACGGCGCGGCCAGGTGACGGCCGCCACTCCCCGGAGGTGTCACACAACGGCGGGGTCCGGCATCTGGTGGGCGACACAGTCGAGAGCGAACGGGAGTCACCCATGGTGGGCACGCCGCAGACCGCAGCCGGCGATCGAGGCCGGGGCATGGGCCGTGACAACCGCCCGGATCCCGCCACCGAGGCGTTCCTCGCCCACCGCAACCTGCTGTTCACCGTCGCGTACGAGATGCTCGGCTCGGCCGCCGACGCGGAGGACGTCCTGCAGGAGACGTGGTTGCGGTGGGCGGGCGTCGATCTTGGCACGGTGCAGGATCATCGTGCCTACCTTGTCCGGATCACCACCCGCCAGGCACTCGGCCGGCTGCGTACGCTCGGCCGCCGCAAAGAGTCCTACGTCGGCTCCTGGCTGCCCGAGCCGCTGCTCACCGCGCCCGACGTGGCCGAGGACGTCGCGTTGGCCGACAGCGTCTCGATGGCGATGCTGCTGGTGCTGGAGACGCTCGCGCCGACCGAACGGGCGGTGTTCGTGCTCCGCGAGGTGTTCGACGTCGGGTACGACGAGATCGCCGAAGCCGTCGACAAGAGCCCGGCCGCGGTCCGTCAGATCGCACACCGGGCACGGGCACACGTCGCGGCGCGCCGGCCGCGCCGGGTCGTCTCAGCGGCTGAGACGCGGTACGCGCTCGATGCGTTCCAGCGGGCGGTCGAAACCGGCGACATCCAGCGCCTGCTCGACATCCTCGCACCCGATGTCGTCCTTCTCGGCGACGGTGGCGGGATCAAGCAGGCCGTCCCGCGGCCCATCGTCGGGGCCGACAAGGTGGCCCGCCTGCTCGCCGGCGGCTGGGGCAAGATCGCGGACAGCACGTCGTGGCGGCCGGCGCAGGTCAACGGCTACCCGGCGCTGATCGTCCAACTCGACGGAGAGCTCGACACCGTCCTGGCCGTGCGCATCGACGACGGCCTCGTCACCGGAATCTACGCCGTGCGTAATCCCGAGAAGCTGTCGCACATGGAGCGGGAGACCACTCTGAGCCGCTGAGTCGGGAGCGGACGCGCGGCCGGCTGATTCGTTTACGACATCAGCTCCACAGCGCGTGAGACAGACACCTGCGCCGGGCCGCGCGTCAGTCGACCGTCGGCAGCTTCGGCCCCAGCACGTCGTCCGCGTCCACGATCGTGTACGCGTAACCCTGCTCGGCCAGAAACCGCTGCCGGTGCGCCGCGTACTCGGTGTCGATGGTGTCCCGGGAGACCACCGTGTAGAAGTGCGCCTGCCTGCCGTCGGCCTTCGGCCGCAGCACGCGGCCGAGCCGCTGCGCCTCCTCCTGCCGGGAGCCGAAGGTGCCCGACACCTGGATCGCGACCGCTGCCTCGGGCAGGTCGATGGAGAAGTTGCCGACCTTGGAGATGACCAGGGTGCGGACCTCCCCGGAGCGGAACGCGTCGAAGAGCCGCTCGCGCTCCTTGTTGGTGGTCGAACCCTGGATGATCGGCGCGTCCAGGTACTCGCCGAGCTGGTGCAGCTGGTCGATGTACCCGCCGATCACCAGCACCTGGTCGCCCGGGTGCCGGTCCACCAGCGCCTTCACCACCGGCAGCTTTGTGCGGGCGGTCGCCGCCATCCGGTAGCGCTCCTCGGCTTCCGCCGTCGCGTACGACATCCGCTCCGCGTCGGTCAGGGTGACCCGTACCTCGGTGCACTCGGCCGGGGCGATCCAGCCCTGCGACTCGATGTCCTTCCACGGCGCGTCGTACCGCTTGGGTCCGATCAGGCTGAACACGTCGCCCTCCCGGCCGTCCTCGCGGACCAGGGTGGCGGTGAGCCCTAGCCGGCGGCGGGCCTGGAGGTCCGCGGTGAACCGGAAGATCGGCGCGGGGAGCAGGTGCACCTCGTCGTAGATCACCAGGCCCCAGTCGCGGGCGCCGAACAGGTCCAGGTGGGTGAACGTGCCGCCGCGCCGCGAGGTGAGCACCTGGTACGTGGCGATGGTGACCGGGCGGATCTCCTTGCGCTCGCCGGAGTATTCCCCGATCTCGTCCTCGGTCAGCGAGGTGCGGGCGATCAGCTCCCGCTTCCACTGCCGGCCGGCCACCGTGTTCGTCACCAGGATCAGCGTGGTCGCCTTCGCCTCGGCCATCGCCGCCGCCCCGACCAGCGTCTTGCCCGCGCCGCAGGGGAGCACCACCACGCCCGACCCGCCGGCCCAGAACGCCTCCACGGCCTCCCGCTGGTACGACCGCAGCGTCCACGGCTTGCGCCCGTCCTTGCCGGCCTCGGCCAGCTCGATCGGGTGCGCCTCGCCGTCGACGTACCCGGCCAGGTCCTCCGCCGGCCAGCCCAGCTTCAGCAGTGCCTGCTTCAGCCGGCCCCGCTCGGACGGGTGCACCTGGATGGTGTCGTCGTCGATCTTGTCGCCGAGCATGCCGGCGAGCTTCTTGCTCTTCGCCACCTCGACCAGCACCACCCGGTCCAGCGCCCGCAGCACCAGGCCGTGCGCCGGGTCGTTGGCGAGCTGGAGCCGGCCGTACCGGTCCATCGTCTCGGCCACGTCCACCAGCAGCCCGTGCGGTACCGGGTAGCGGGAGTACTTGATCAGGGTGTCCACCACGCCCTCGGCGTCGTGGCCGGCGGCCCGGGCGTTCCACAACCCCAGCGGGGTCAGCCGGTAGGTGTGCACGTGCTCGGGAGAGCGCTCCAGCTCGGCGAAGGGGGCGATCGCCATCCGGCAGGCCTGCGCGTCCGGGTGATCGATCTCCAGCAGCAGGGTCTTGTCCGACTGCACGATCAGTGGTCCACCGCTCACGCCAGTGTCCTCTCCCTTGCCGGATTTCCGCACCCGTCGGCCGGCTGACCTGCCGAAGGCGGACCATCCAGTGTTGCACGCGCGGAGCTGTCGGGAAAAAGTCACGCGCGACAGGCAACGTGACGCTCCTCCCGTACGTCTAGAAAGCGGGACGGCTGTCCAGGGAGGGCCTATGAAGCATGTCCGGATTGTCGCTCGGGCCGTCGCCCTGGGAGCGGTTCTGCTGGTCGGCGTCGGTGCGTGCGCGCTCGATCCGCAGGGCGACGGGTCCGGCGCGGGTGCGCCGGCCCCCGTCGGCGTGACGGAACGGGCATCGGGGGCGAGCGCGGCGCCCACGCCGGACCCGACCACCGGTCGTCCGACTCCGGAGCCGAGTCGGACGACCACGCCGAGGCCGAGCCGGACGGCGACGCCGAAGCCGACCGCCACGGCCAAGCCGAGCAGCTCCGGCTTCACCGGCTGCCCACAGGGCGAGCAGCAGCGGGCCGTGGAGACGTACCTGGCCCGGCTGGGCGGGTTCGGGAAGCTGACCGTGGACGGGCGGCAGTCCGCCGCCGACTGCGCCGCGATCAAGAAGTTCCAGCGCCGGTACGGGATCAGCCCCGCCGCCGGTCGCGCCGGCGCCACCACGTACGACGTGGCGAAGCGACTCGCCACCACCGACGTAGGCCGCTGCCGGGCCGGCTCCGGGCTGACCTTCTGCGTCGACCTGACCCGGCAGACGGTCTGGGCGATGCGCGGCGGCACCGTGGTGCTGGGTCCCACCGTCACCCGCACCGGCATGGCCGGGTACGCCACCCCGGCCGGCACCTACCACGTCGGCGGGCGGAACCTGCGCGAGTGGTCCAACCCGTACGAGGTGTGGCTGCCGTACTGGCAGCAGTTCAACGGCGGGATCGGCTTCCACGAGACCACCACGTACCTGCACAACGGGTCGATCGGCTCGCACGGCTGCGTCAACCTGCTGCACGCCGACGCGGTCCGGCTCTGGGAGCTGGGCTCCATCGGCACCCGGGTGGTCGTCATCGGCCGCCGCCCCGGCACCTGAGACTGATCGCGGCCGGGCCGTCACCGGGCCGACCGGATCGGGGTTTTATCCCCTGTCACCGCCGCCCGCCGGGTGACACGCTGGAGGTCAGGTCCGGACGGGACGGGGGCGGAAGATGACGGTCCACCACGACGCGGTCCCCGACGACGATCAGGCCCCGGCCCACGAGGTCACCACCGCCGCCCTGCTCGGCTACGCGGCGGCTGCCGTCGGCCTCGTCGGCTGGTTCTTCTTCGGGCTGCTGGTGCAGCGGCAGGGTTTCGTCGACTCGGTCGGCGAGTCGGCCGGCGCCGGGTTCGCGCTGCTGCTGGCCGTCTCGGTGATCGGCACCGTGCGGCGCAACGGGCGCTGACCGGCCGGCTCAGTCCTCCAGCACCGCCGCGGTGATCCGGTGCAGCGCGAAGGTGTGCAGCATCTCCGTCCGCTCGTCCTCGGCGCGCAGATAGCCCGCCCCGATCGACACCGGCCGCACCAGCCGCGACGCGGTCGCCCCGTGCGCGTCGACGTACCCGACCCAGACCAGCGCCTTGTCGCGGACCGCCTGCTGGAGCACGGCCAGGGCCTCGCCGTGCCCGTGCGCGGGCGCCGGGCCGGTGCGCGCCGCGCCGCCGCGGACCACCGCCGGGGCCCGCCGGGCCGCCCGCGCCGCCGCCTCGCCGCGCCGGATCTGCTCCACCACGCCGAGCAGCCGGGGCAGGGGCAGCTTCGGCGCCGCCAGCGGGTCGAGGGCGCGGGTCGACACCGGCACCCGGGCCGGCGCCCGCCGGGTCTTCGGCCGGGCCAGCACCGCCGCGCCGCTGGCGTCCTCCGGCACCGGGGCGTAGCCGGCGTCGCGCAGCGCGACCAGCATCCGCTGCACCTGGTACGGGGTGGACAGCACCGTCGGGGCCAGCCGGCGGAACGCCAGCGACTCCAGCCGCTTGTCGGCCAGCACCTCGGTGAGCAACGCCTCGTCGTCGCTGCGCACGTACCCACCGGCGGAGCCGACCCGCAGCCCGCCGTGCTTGCGGGCCACGTCGTCCACCAGGTAGGTCAGCCCTTGCGGGACCGGCGTGCGGGACCGGCGGCGGAACAGCTTGTGCAGGTCGTCGGCCGAGTAGCCGGCGTCCAGGGCACGCCGGACGCTGGCCGTGGTGACCCGGTGCACGCTGGCCCCGCCCGCCGACTCGTGCTCGGCCACCACCTCCAGCTCGCCGGCGAGCGCCGGGTCGGGCGGGCCGGGCACCACCACGGTCAGGTCGGCCTGCACCAGGAAGTGGTCGACCGGGGCGGGGAGCAGGGCGTCCAGCGCGCGTACCGCGGTGGACGGCTCGCCCGACTCGGCCTCGGAGCGCAGCCCCAGCGGGTCGTCCGCGCCCCGCTCGTCGGCCTCGGTCACGTCGGCCAGCAGCAGCCGCCCGTACGAGGTGAGCGCGCCGAGCCCGGTCACGCCCAACTGGGCCGCCTCGGCCAGCACCTCCCGGTGCGCGGTCTCCCGGCCCCGGGCGCGCCGGGGCGCCCGCCAGTCCAGCAGCTCCAGCAACTCGTCGGGGGTCGGCGCGGTCGCCGGTTCCAGGTCGGCCAGCACCCCCAGCACGGCCCGGCGGGCGGCCGGCGCCCCGGCCCGTTCCGCCTCGGCGGAGAGCACCGAGATCGGCCGGTCCCGGTCGTCCCGCTGGCCCACCAGGCCCACCTGGCGGGTCATGGTCAGCCAGGCCCGGGCCAGCTGCTCCCAGCGCTGCGCGAGCGAACCGGCCCGCCACACCTCGTACCCGCCGGTGGGCAGGACCTGCTGGTCGTCGCCGTACCGGCTGGTGGCGCTGCCGGTCAGGTCCAGCTCGCCGAGCAGCCCGGCCGCGTACGCCACCTCGAAGAGCAGCGCGGTGGTCGGGTCGTCCAGGCCGAGTCCCCGGGCCAGCCGGCGCAGGTCACGGACGCCGACGCCGCCCGAGCGGAGTACCGGGGCCGGTTCGGCGGCGAGCGCCTCCAGCAGCGCCTCGGTGTGGCGTACCACCTCCATGGTCTGCCCGGCCCCGGCGGAGTCGGCGGCCTTCGGCTCGCGCGGCGGGCTCGACACCACGGGCGGGCTGGTGCGCAGCGGGCCGAGCGGGCCGCTGTCCCGGCGCAGCAGCAGCCCCACCTCGCGGGGCAGTTCGACGGTGCCGCCGTCCTTGCCGCCCGATACCCGCACGAGCAGCCGGTGGTCGACCAGCCAGCGGATCGGGGAGCCGGTCGGCGCGCCGCCGTTGGTGGCGTCCGGGGGCACGGTGTCCTCCGCGCCGACGGCGGGCGCCTGCAGCGCGCCCGGGGGCACGCTGCCCACCGGCGGGCCGGCGGCGAGCCGGTCCAGGATCGCCCGCGCGGAGGGGGGTGCGGCCAGCAGCGTCCGGCGCAGCTTCGCCGGGTCCGCACAGAGGGCCGCCGCCCGTGGGTCCAGGTCCGCCGCCGGTCGGCCCAACCCCGCCGGGTACGGGGAGACCTCGTCGACGCCGGCCACCACGTGCAGGTCGTGCTCCGGGCCGTACAGCAGGAAGAGCGCGCGGAGCCTGCTCACCGCGGCGCGGATGGCCGTCGGGGCGGGCGGGTGCGGGCCGGCGGTGGCCATCGCCAGGATCGCCTCGGTGGCGGTGCCACCGGAGCCGGGGTCGCGGGTGAGCCGGGCGGCGTCCAGGATCTGGAGGGTGAACTGGTCCAGCCCGTCGAGGGCGCGGGCCACGGAGACGCGGGACTGGGCGCGGATGGCCAGGGCGGAGATGTCGGCCGGCACCGGCACGACGAGGTCCGGCCGCAGTTGGAGCAGGGCGGCGAGGGACTCGTCGGGGAGCGTCCGCAGTTGGTCGGCGAGTGAGGTGGTCATCGTCGTTCCACGCTAGCCCGGCCGGGGGCCGTCCCGCCCCTCGGACGTCCGGCTCGCCGGGGTTGGGCGGGTACGTTCTCGGCATGCCTGCTCTGATGGTCGGATTCGACCTCGACATGACCCTGGTCGACTCGCGTCCCGGCATCGCGGCCGCCTACCGGGCCCTGACCGCGCGGACCGGCGTGTACGTGGACGCCGACGCGGCGGTGTCCCGGCTGGGCCCGCCGCTGCGTACCGAGATCGCCCGCTGGTTCCCGCCGGAGCGGGTGGCGGAGGCGGTGACCGCGTACCGGGAGCTCTACCCGGCGTACGCGATCACACCGACCCTGCCGATGCCCGGCGCGCAGGCGGCGATCGGGGCGGTGCACGCGCGCGGCGGTCGGGTGATGGTGGTGACCTCGAAGATCGGCCGGCTGGCGAAGCTGCACCTGGACCACCTCGGCCTGGCGGTCGACGAGCTGGCCGGGGACCTGTTCGCGGCGGAGAAGGCCACCGCACTGCGGGAGCACGGGGCCTCCGTCTACGTCGGCGACCACGTCGCGGACATGGTGGCGGCGACCGCGGCGGGCATCCCGGGCGTCGCGGTGGCGACCGGCCCCTGCTCGCCGGCGGAGTTGTCGGCCGCCGGAGCGCACCTGGTGCTGGATGATCTCACCGGATTCTCGGCGGCGCTGGACCGGATCATCGGGCTAGCCTTGGAGGAGTAGACATCTCGAGCGAAGCAGGGGATTTCAGGTGCCGACGGGTCGAGTGAAGTGGTATGACGCGGCCAAGGGATACGGGTTCGTCACCAGTGACGAGGGTGGCGACGTGTTCCTGCCCAAGGGCGCGCTACCGGCGGGCGTCAGCGACCTGAAGGGTGGTCAGCGGGTCGACTTCAGCGTGGTCGACAGCCGCCGGGGCGCCCAGGCGATGGGGGTCAAGCTGCTGGAGGCGCCGCCGTCCGTGGCGGAGCTGCGCCGCCGGCCGGCCGAGGAGCTGCACGGCCTCGTGGAGGACATGATCAAGGTGCTGGAGGCGAAGGTCCAGCCGGACCTGCGCCGGGGCCGCTTCCCGGACAAGAAGACCGCGCAGAAGGTCGCTCAGCTGGTCCACGCGGTGGCCCGCGAGCTGGAGGTCTGAGGGACGAGCCCGGCGTCGGCGGCCCGGCCCAGCAACGCCTCGACGGCGGCGAAGCCGGCCTCTCCCAGGTCGGCGGTGAAATCGTTGACGTAGAGGCCGATGTGCCGGTCCACCACGTCGGGCTCCATCTCCTGCGCGTGCGAGAGCACGTACTCCCGGCTGGCCTCCGGGTCGGCCCACGCCTGGCGTACCGACTCGCGGATCCAGGCGGCGGCCTCGACGGGGTCGACGGTGCCCTTGCGGGCCAGGATCGCGCCGAGCGGGATCGGCAGGCCGGTGTCGCCCTCCCACCACTCGCCGAGGTCGACCAGGGCGGTCAGCCCGTGCCGCGGGTAGGTGAACCGGGCCTCGTGGATCACCAGCCCGGCGTCGTACTTCCCGGCGGCGACGCCCGGCATGATCTCGTGGAACGGCACCACCTCGATCCGCGCCGGCGGCCGCTCCGCCGACCAGAGCCGGAAGAGCAGGTACGCCGTGGTCCGCTCGCCCGGCACCGCCACGGTCGCGCCGGTGAGGTCGGTCCGGTCGCCCCGGGTGAGCACGAGCGGGCCGCAGCCGCGGCCGAGCGCCCCGCCGCAGGGCAGCAGGTGGTAGTCGTCCAGCAGCCACGGCAGCGCCGCGTAACTCACCTTGACCAGGTCGAACGCCCCGCGCTCGGCGGCCGTGTTGGTGACGTCCACGTCGGCGTAGGTCACCTCGACCGGCGGGGCGCCGGGCACCCGCCCGTGCACCAGGGCGTCGAAGACGAACGTGTCGTTGGGGCAGGGCGAGATCGCCAGAGAGAGCGCCACGCCCCCACGTTAGCCCCGTCCCTGTTCCCACCTCCCGCCCCGGGCCTCCGGGTGTGACCCCGGGCCGGCCGCCTGGCGCCCGCCGGTGGCGCGCGTCTCTTGCCGGCGGCGCGCGTCTCTTGCCGGCGGCGCGCGTCTCTTGCCGGCGGCGGATGTCCTCAGCACTCGCTTTGGAGCTGATGTCGTAAACGAATCGGTTCCGCGCTCACCCGTCACCCCTGCCACTCACCTACTCGGCCGTGCGCCGCTCGCCCGGCCGCCGCTCGGTGCCCGTCGCCCGTGGGCCGTGCGCCGCTCGCCCGGCCGCCGCTCAGGGCCGGGAGTCCCCGGGGCCGCCCACCCGCCCGCCGCCCGCTGCTCGCCACGTGCGGCCGGCCATCCCGGCGCCGATATCACGGACGATTCAGCTCCAAAGCGTCCTGCCATCCACATCCCGACCGCGCGTAAACGAGATGTCCACAGGGTTTTCCACAGGGTCGCGGCGCCTGTTGAAGACGCCGCCCGGACGCTGGAGCATCGGGGTGTGGCTGACCGGGATCCAGGGATCGACCAGCCGACCGATCTGGGTGATCTGCTCCGACGCCTACGCCGGCGGGCGGATCTGAGCCAGCGTGAGTTGGCCGAGCTTGCCGGCGTCCCACAGCCGACGGTCGCCCGGATCGAGTCCGGCCGCGCCGCCGATGCGAGGTTCCGGACCGTGGAGCGGCTCGTCCGGGCGGCGGGTGGTGACCTTCGGGTCGACCTCGCGGGCGACGTGCCGGGCGAGCGACCGCACTCGGGGCTGCCGGCGGCGGTGCCGCACGACGAGTTGCGGGACGAGGCGGGCCGTCGCTACCCCGCCCACCTGGATGTGTGGGAGGTCCGGGAGCCGAGGGACTGGCCGGGCGCCTGGTGGGCGGAGTGGTACAACCTGCCGCCGGAGCGGTGGCCGCGGCCGGTGCCGCTGGCGACGTACGAGCTGAACCGGGTCTACCGGGACCGGCGGCGCCGGACGGAGCAGGTCCGCGGTGCGGTCGTGGTGCGGCGGGTGAGCGGGGCCGCCCTGCCGGCGACGTCGTGGCGGTTCGTGGCGGAGCTACCCGGTGGTGAGCTGGTCGGGGAGCTGCGCGCCCACGAGCAGAGTCCGCACCTGCGCTGGGGCGGCGACGAGCGGCCCGGGGAACGGGAAGTGGTGCTCGACGGGGTGCTGGTCGCCGCCGAGCATCGTCGGCTGGGCATCGGGCGCCGGCTGGTGGAGGCGTTGGTCGCGCAGCTCGACCGGGCCGGGATCCGGACCGCCCGCGCGCTGACCGAGCAGCACGGGATCGGTTTCCTGCTCTCGTGCGGTTTCCGGGTGACAGCGCCTCGCCCGGCGGCGCTGCGGCTGGAGCGGCCGGTCAGCGGAGAGCGGCGGCCGCCGCGGTGAGGGCGGCGAAGGCCTCCTTCAACCGCCAGGCCCCCCGGTCCCGCGGCCCGATCGGGTTCGACACCGTCCGCAGCTCGGCGAAGGGCAGGCCGGCCTGGGCGGCGGCGACGGCGACGCCGTACCCCTCCATGGCCTCGGCCACCGCGTCGGGGTGCCGGTCGGCCAAGGCCTCGGTGCTCGCGGCCGTGCCCGTCACCGTGCTGACCGTGAGCACCGCGCCGACCGTCGCCGCCGGCAGCGCCGTCCGCAGCGCCCCGAGCAGCCCGGGATCGGCGGGGACGGCCACCCCGCCACCCAGCAGCTCCGCCGGCATGCCCAGCTCGTCGACCGGGATGAAGCCCTCCGGGGACTCGGCGCCCAGGTCCGCGGCCACGCTGCGGGTCGCCAGCACGGTCCCGCCGACGGTCACCCGGCCGGCGAAGCCGCCGGCTATCCCGGCGCTCAGCACCGCCCGGTACGGTCGCCCGGCCGCCTCGGCCAGCGCGAGCAGCCGGGCGGTCGCGGCACCGGCGACCGCCGGGCCCACGCCGACCGGGACGACGGTCACGCTGGGCTCGGTGAGGCCCGCCCGGACCGCCTCCGCCTCGGCCGGCACGGCCGTCACCACCAGCAGGCCGGTCACGCCACCGGTCCCCGGGGCTCCCGCCGGTTCTCGTCCTCGATGCCGCCCGGCCCGCCCACAGAGGAGGAGGGGCGGTAGATGTGGTAGCCCGGCGGCGCCAGGCTGTCGTCGTCGACCGGCGCCGCCGCACCGCTCTGGGAAGGGGCCGGGGAGGTGGGCGTCGGGTCGGCTAAGTCAGCCCGCTGGTCCTCGGTGCCGAGCGGCCCGGTCTGCTCGGCGGCCAGTTCGTTGTCGCCGAGTGGCCGCCCGAGCAGCCGCTCGTTGCGCAGGCGGCCGGCCATGACCAGGCCACGCGCGGCCACCAGGGCCGCGACGCCGGCCACCACCGCGACGCCGACCCGGCCGGTGAAGGGCACCAGCCCGAGCCCGCCGCCGGCCACGAAGGCGAGCATCAGCGCGGTCTCCGAGTGGGCGAAGGAGCTGGCCCGCAGCCGCTCCGGGATCCGCTCCTGGATCGACGCGTCGACCGTGAGCTTGGCGATCCCGCTGATCAGGGAGGTCACCAGGCAGAGCAGCGCCACCATCGGCAGCGAGAACTTCAGTGCGGCGAGAACCGCCACGCCGGCCACGATGACCGTGCCGCTGGACTGGATCGCGGCCGGTCGGTGGATGCGCAACCGGGTGCCGACCGCGGTGGCCAGGAAACTTCCCACGGCCAGCGCGCCGCCCACCAGGCCCAGCGCGCCCTGGGCACCGAGGGTACGACCGAAGAAGTCCGTGGTCAGGTCGCCCGCCTTGATCGCGAAGGCGAGGAAGAGCAACAGGAAGCCGTACACGCCGCGCAGCGCCGCCGCCCCGATCAGGGTGGCGATCACCAGGCGCCCGGCCGGGCGGCCCCGGCCCAGTGGCCGTTCCCCGTCCCGCCGGCGCAGCGCCCGCAGCGGCCGGGGCGCCCGCTCCGGCGGGTCCGAGTCGGCGCGCGGCGGCAGGCGCAGCGAGATCACCATGCCGATCAGGAAGATCACCGAGGCGACCCGGAGCGGCCACTGCGGTCCGAGCCAGAACGCGGCCAGCCCGATCGGGGCGACCAACGCCCCGGCCACCGTGCCGTAGACGCTGGCCCGGGCGCCGACCTGGGACAGCCCGATCCCCTCCGGCAGCAGCCGGGGCACGGCCGCCGAGCGGGCCACCCCGTACGCGCGGGAGAGGGCGAGCACGCCGAACGCGGCGGGGTAGAGGCCGAAACCGCCGATGTAGTCGGAGATCAACCAGGCGAGGAAGGCCCGGCCCAGCATGGTCGCGGCCAGCGCGTACCGGCGGCCGTGGCGGAAATGGTCGAGCAGCGGCCCCACCACCGGCGCCAGCATGGCGAACGGCACCATCGTCACGAGCAGGTAGAGCGCGACCTTGTTGCGGGCCTCGCCGAGCGGCACGTCGAAGAAGATCGTCCCGGCCAGGCCGATCGCGATCAGGGTGTCCCCGGCGCAGGAGAGGGCGTGCAGGTCGAAGAGGCGGACCATGCCCACCTCGTTGCCGGCGCTGCGCGCCCGGGCCCGCCCGGCCCGCCTGGTCATCCAGCGCCCGCTGCTGACCGAGCCGCGCAGCAGCAGGCGGGTGGCGCGGATGCCCGTGCCGACGGTCCGCCCGAGGACGGACCGCCCGGAGCGGGAGGACAGCGGCATGTCCACCATCCTCGCCCATCTGATCCACGTGCGCCCCACCACCCGGGGAGAACGACTCCGGGGAGTGCCTGTCGGTCGACCGTGGGCATGGGGAACAATGGGCGGGTGACCAGGCCCGCCTCCGCCCGTGCCGCCCGTCTCGACCAGGTCTGCGCCGCCGCCGTCGAGGTGGCCCGCGCCGGCATCACCGAGGTGGACCCCGCCGACGTCGGCGACCACCTGCAGGCCGTCGCTGAGGGTGACCGACTCGTCACGCACTACTTCGAGTGCCGGCTCGCCGGCTACCGCGGCTGGCGCTGGGCCGTCACGGTGACCCGGGTGCCGCGCAGTCGCCAGGTCACCATCTGCGAGACGGTCCTGCTGCCCGGCCCCGACGCGCTGCTCGCCCCGGGCTGGCTGCCCTGGCAGGAGCGGCTCAAGCCGGGCGACCTCGGCCCTGGCGACCTGCTGCCCACCCCGGCCGACGACGAGCGGCTGGCCCCCGGCTACCTGCTCTCCGACGACCCGGCCGTCGAGGAGACCGCCTGGGAGCTCGGCCTGGGCCGGGCCCGGGTGCTGTCCCGCGAGGGCCGCACCGAGGCCGCCCAGCGCTGGTACGACGGCGACCACGGCCCCTCCGCCGCGATCTCGGTGGCCGCGCCCGCGGCCGCCCGCTGCGGCACCTGCGGGTTCTACCTGCCGCTCGCCGGCACGCTCCGGCGGGCCTTCGGCGCCTGCGGCAACTTCTACGCCCCGGACGACGGTCGGGTGGTGAGCGCCGACCACGGCTGCGGCGCCCACTCGGAGACGTTGGTGGAGGCGGCGGAGACCCCGGTCGACGAGCTGCCCACCATCTACGACGACAGCGCGGTCGAGGCGATGTCGGTCAGCCGGGCCCCGGGCTCGGTGGAGTCGGCCGAGCCGGCGGAGCCGTACGGCCACTCCTGACCGTCAGTCCTGCCGGGCCGCCGCCCGGCGGCGACGCCGGTTGGCGTCGTGCCGCATCATCACCGCGAGCCCGGGAAAGCCCCACAGGAATCCGGCCAGGCAGGTCCAGAGCCAGTTCTGGTGCCCGTGCTCGGTGAGCCAGCGGCGGCAGAAGATCAGCAGGACGAGCCCGACCACCGCCCAGGCGACCAGCCCGGCGACGGCGATCGGCACCATCGGGGGGTCGAGGGGTTCGGGACGCGGCGGTTGCTCTTCCAGCACGGGGAAAGGGTACGCGATCGACCTTTCCCGCCGGCCGGGTGATCTGGGACGATGCGCGCGACCGTCGACGGCTCGAACCCGCGGCGGAACCGGGTCACCCCGCCCGGGGCAGGACGAACTTCCTGGTGAGCATGGTCATATCCCATGTCGTTAGCCAGGCTCATTAGTTAAGCTAACTATCGTGACGGAGCGGACGGTGACGGCGAAACGCGTGCCACCGGCGCAGCTGGCCCCTCAGCTGCGTGATGCGATCACCCGGTTCAACCGGCGGGTCCGACGGGCCCGCCCGGTCGGCGACCTGACGGTCACCCAGCTCTCCGCGCTCACCAGCCTCACGCTGGCGGGCGCGCTGACGCCGCGGGAACTGGCCGACATCGAGCGGGTGCAGCCGCCGACGATGACCAAGATCGTCGCGAAGTTGGAGGAGCGCGGCCTCGTGCAGCGCACCCCCCATCCGACCGACGGCCGACAGGTCATCCTCGCGGCGACCGAGGGGGGACGGGCCGTGCTCGAGCAGTTCGAGCGGGCCCGCAACGAGTGGCTGGCCAGCCGCCTGGCCGCGCTCACGGAGGACGAACGCGACACGCTGCGGCGCGCCGCCGAGATCCTCCAGCAGCTCGCTCGCGCCTGACTCGAGCGTCCCGCGGTCCGCGCCGTCCATCGTCGATGACGCGTACGACCGCAAGGAGGCGCACCAAGAGTGCAGGCCAAGCTGAGCACGATGTTCCAGTCCCTACGAGTCCGTAACTACCGACTCTTCGCCACCGGACAGCTGATCAAACTGATCGGCGTCTGGATGATGTTCATCGCCCAGGACTGGCTCGTCCTCGAGCTCTCCGACAACTCCGCCACCGCGCTCGGCGTGGTCACCGCGCTCCAGTTCACCCCGGTACTGCTGCTCACCCTGCTCTCCGGCCGCCTCGCCGACCGGTACGACAAGCGGCTGCTGCTCTTCATCGCCAACGCGTTCTGGACCGTGCTGGCGCTCGGGATGAGCCTCCTGGTGCTCACCGGCCTGGTGCAGCTCTGGCACGTGTTCGCGTTCGCGGCCCTGCTCGGCGTGGCCAACGCGGTGGAGACCCCGGTCCGGCAGGCCTTCGTCTCCGAACTGGTCGGCATGCCGCTGCTGCCGAACGCGCTCTCGCTCAACGCGGCGGTGTTCAACTCCGCCCGAATCATCGGCCCGGCCGTCGCCGGCCTGGCCATCGCCGCCTTCGACGTCGGCCCGGTCTTCCTGATCACCGCGTTCAGCTCGATCGCTCCGCTGGTCAACGTGGTCCGGATGCGCCCGGCGGAGCTGCACCGGCCGGACCTTCCACCGGTCGGCGAACGTGCTCAGGCGAAGGTGGTCGACGGACTGCGCTACGTCTGGCGCCGCTCGGACCTGTTGCTGCCGATGGTGCTGATGTCGGTGAACGGCATGAGCCTGTTCAACTTCCAGCTCACCCTCGCCGCGCTGGCCAAGACCGTCTTCAAGACCGGGGCGGCCTCGTTCGGCCTGTTCACCACCGCGCTCGCGGTCGGCGCGCTGGTCGGCGCGCTGGCCGGCACCGGGCGACGCAGCCGCCCCTCGGTCTGGCTGGTGCTCGGCGCGGCGATCGGCTGCGCCAGCTTCGGCACCCTGGTCGGGCTCGCGGGGGCGTACTGGCTGGTGGTGGCGCTGCTGCTGCCGACCGGGTTCTTCATGGTCTTCTTCGCCCAGGCCGCCAACCAGCGGGTCCAGCTCGGCGTCGACGCCGCCTTCCGCGGCCGGGTCATGGCGCTCTGGGTGCTGGTGTTCCTGGGCACCAACCCGGTGGGCGCGCCGGTGATCGGCTGGGTGGCCGAGACCTTCGGCGCCGGGGCGAGCATCTGGATCGGCGGGCTGATCTCGCTGGCCGCCGCGCTGCTCGCGCTGACCTGGCAGCTGCGCCGCTCCGGTGCCCGGCTCCGGATGCGGGTGCTGCCCATGCCGCGCTTCTACGTGGTGTCGCCCACCGGCGAGTGACGCCGGCGATCGCCGCCGAAAGACCGGTTCCCGCCGCGGGGACCGGTCTTTCCGCACTCATTCGCGTCCGGATACCGGCAATCGGGTGGCGGGCGGTCACGGCGGGGCTTAGCGTCGATTCGTGGGACTGGGACGGGGTCTGCTGCTGGTGCTGGCGATCCTCGCCGTCTGCTGCCTGCCCGCCGCCTTCGCGCTGCTCTTCTGCGCCGACGAGATCATGGACCGGGTGGCCTGCCGGTGGGCCGAGTGGCGGGAGGAGCGGCGCGAACGACGCGCCATCGCCCGGCTGGACCGGGCCATCGAGGCGGACGCGCTCACCCGCGACATCGACCTGACGGAGTTCGACCGGGCGGACCGGCGCCCGCTGGAACAGATCGCCGCCGACCTGCGCCGGTTCGGTGGGCACCGGCTCGCCGCCGCCGACCGCTCGGTGGTCTGGCACGGCGCGGTCATCGACGCGTACGACGAGCGGCTGCGCGCCGCCTGCCGGGCGCTGGGCATCACCGAACACCTGGCCGAGCTGGACGGTGTGGACCGGGAGATCGAGCGGGTCCGGGTGGAGGGGCTGCTGCACGCCGCCGGGATCACCCTGCCGACCGCCCGGGCCGGGCACCGCCAACGGCACCGCTGAGCAAGGCCTCCGGGTGCGGCTCTTCGTCGCGGTCTACCCGCCCCGACCGGCGGTCGACGACCTGACCGCCCAGGTGGCCCGGCTCCGGGTGGGCGCCGCCTCCGCCGCCGGCACCAACGTCCGGCTGGCCGACCCGGCCCACGCCCACCTGACCCTCGCCTTCCTCGGCGACGTCGAGGAGGGGCGGCTGGTGAACGTGGCGAGCACGCTCGGGCTGGCCGCCGAGACGTTCCGGGACGGCCGGGACAGCTCGCCCCGGCTGCGCCTCGGCGGCGGGGGAAGCTTCGGGCGGGGCCGGTTCACCGTGCTCTGGGTGGATCTCCAAGGCGACGTCGAGGCGCTGGCGACGCTGGCCGGGCTGATCCGGTTCGGGCTGCGCCGGGCCGAGCTGCCGCACGACGAGAAGCCGTTCCGGGCGCACCTGACCATCGCCCGCCCGGGCGATCGGATCGACCCCGCCGACGTGCTCGCCGACCGGGAGACCCTGCACGACTACCTCGGCCCGGAGTGGCCGGCCACCGAACTGGTCCTGGTCCGCAGCCACCCGGGCCCACGCACTACGTACGACCGCCTCGCCGCCTGGCCGATCTGATCGTTGCTTGCGGCATGTCGCGGTCCTACCCGTGCGGGAGACCGCGACATGCCGCACAGCGCAACGGGAGTTACCAGGCCCAGGCCTCCGGGCCGGGGCCGCCGTTGCCGACCGGGGGGAAGAGGTCGTCGAGGCGCTTCAGCGTCGACTCGTCGAGGTCGACGGTCAGGGCGCCGAGGCTGCGGTCGAGCTGGTCGAGGGTGCGCGGGCCGATGATCGGGGCGGTCACCCCGGGGCGGGAGAGCAGCCAGGCCAGGGCCACGTCCGCCGGGTCGTGGCCGAGGTCGGCGCAGAGCTTCTCGTACGCTTCGATGGTGGGTCGGTGCTCGGCGAGCGCGTCGGCGGCCCGGCCGCTGGTGCCGCGCGCCGCGCCGCCCTCGGCCATCTTGCGCAGCACCCCGGCGAGCAGCCCGCCGTGCAGCGGTGACCAGGGGATGATGCCCAGCCCGTAGTGCTGGGCGGCGGGGATCACCTCCAGCTCGACGTGCCGGGTCATCAGGTTGTAGATGGACTGCTCGGAGACGAGGCCGAGGAAGTTGCGCCGACCCGCTGCCGCCTGCGCCTGCGCGATGTGCCAGCCGGCGAAATTGGACGATCCGATGTAGATGACCTTGCCCTGGGCGACCAGGGTCTCCATCGCCTGCCAGATCTCCTCCCACGGCGTGGTCCGGGAGACGTGGTGCATCTGGTAGAGGTCGATGGTGTCGGTCTGCAACCGGCGCAGCGACTCCTCGCAGGCCCGGATGATGTGCCGGGCGCTCAGGCCCTGGTCGTTGGGCCAGTCGCCCATCTTGCCGTAGACCTTGGTGGCCAGGACGACCTTGTCGCGGCGACCACCGCCCTGGGCGAACCAACGGCCGATGATCTGCTCGGTGATGCCCTCACCGAGCTGCCAGCCGTAGACGTTCGCGGTGTCGAAGAAGTTGATCCCGTGTTCCAGTGCGCGGTCCATGATGGCGAAGCTGTCCGGCTCGGTGGTCTGCGGCCCGAAGTTCATGGTGCCGAGGCAGAGCCGGCTCACCGACAGACCGGTGCGTCCCAGGTTCGTGTACTCCATGGGTCCACCCTGGCACGCGGACACTTCGAGTGCCTCGCGACAACTCCAGTTCGGCTGACGGCCATAATTCGGCCTCCGCGCCGCTTGGCGGCGCTCCGGACCGAATGAAGGCCGGTCTGACGCCGCGCTGCGACCTGGAGCCGTCGCGCGGTACCAGGGTGGCGAAGAGATCAGGAGGACTCGCGGGCTGCGGGACCGGTGCCGAACAGGACGTCGTCCCAGCTCGGCAGCCGCTTGCGCGGCTTCCCGTTGGCGTCGGTCGACTCGCCGCCACCGGCGGCCGCCGCGCCCGTCCGGCGCGGTCGGAGCACCGCCAGCGACGGTACGGCCGGGATCTCCTTCGGCGCGTCCGAGTCGTCGTCGAACGCCGAGCCCTGACCGCCGCCGAGCAGCGCCGCCGCGCCGCCGCCGACCGCCCGCTGCCGGGGTGCGTCCTGCGCGGCCGGCGAACGCGGGTCGAGCCCGCGCCCGGAGGTCGAGCCGAGCGGCCGGTCCAGCGAGGCGAGCAGCGCGTCCCGCCCGGCCCGGATCGGGTCGCGGCCCGGACGGGCGTGCTCGCCCGCCGACGGCAGGCCGTGCCCGCCCCGGCTGGGCTCGCCCCGCGACGGGCCGGGCAGCGCGTGGCCGCCCCGCTCCGGCGCCGGCTCCTGGCCGAGGATCGGCGTGGGCCGTTCGGCGCAGAGGTATTGCGCCATGTCGTCGTGCGGGGTGACGTTCTGCCGGAGCTTGTCGAGATCCCAGACCGCCTGGGCGGTGGCCTTGCCCGACGGCCAGGTGGCGATGATCCGCCAGGTGCCGTCGTCGCGCCGGTAGGCGTCCCAGGAGATCTTCTCGGTGTCGATGCCGTGCTGGGCCAGCCGGCCGTTGACCACCTCGGCCAGCGGGGTCGGCTTCTCCGCGCCCTTCAGCCGGGTGCGCCGGGCATGCTGGGCGAGCATGGCCCGCTCCTGGAGCACCGGGCCGGCGTAGCGCAGGACCCGGTCGACCGGGACGCCGGCGATCCGGGCGACGTCCTCTGCGGACTCGCCGGAGCGGATCTTGGCCTGGATGTCCCGAGGGGAGAGTGACGGCATCGGGTCGGCGGCGGTCGGCACCACCGCGAGGGGGGCCGCGCCGGGCTCGGCGTGCAGCGCCGAGGCGATGCGTTCGTCGATGGGGAGGGCGAGCAGGCGTCCAACCTCGTCGGCGAGCACCATAGCCTGGCCGTCCTCGGAGAGGGCGACGAAGCGTACTGGGCGCATGGCGTTGCCTCCGTCCCGCTTCGCTGGCCGTCACGCCACGAGCCGGCCACCCGGGCGTCTCGGACCACCGTACGCTCATCTACCCGGAGGTGGGGGATGCGACACCCCGGCATGTCGTGACTGAGCTGCGCCGATGATCACAATGGGTGGTCGACGAAGGCGCGTCGACCACCCATCGTGACGACCGGTTAGAGCCGCTCCACCACGTGGTCGATGGAGGCGGTCAGCGCCTCCACGTCGGCCGGCTCGACCGCCGGGTAGAGGGCGATCCGGAGCTGGTTGCGGCCCAGCTTCCGGTACGGCTCAGTGTCGACGATGCCGTTGGCGCGCAGCGCCTTGGCGATCGCGGCGGCGTCCACCCCGTCGGCGAAGTCGATGGTGGCCACCACGTTGGAGCGCAGCGCCGGATCGGTGACGAACGGCGACGCGACGGCGGAGCGCTCGGCCCAGCCGTACACGATGCCGGCGCTCTCGGCGGTGCGCTTGGCCGCCCAGGCCAGGCCGCCCTGCGAGTTCATCCAGTCGGTCTGCTCGGCGGCCAGGAAGATGGTGGCCAGCGCGGGCGTGTTGTAGGTCTGCTCCAGCCGCGAGTTGTCGATCGCGGTGACCAGGTCGAGGAAGGCCGGGATGTAGCGGCCCGAGGCCTTGATCTCGGTGGCCCGCTCCAGCGCCGCCGGCGACATCAGGGCCAGCCAGAGGCCGCCGTCGGAGGCGAAGCACTTCTGCGGGGCGAAGTAGTAGACGTCCGTCTCGCCGACGTTGACGTCCAGGCCGCCGGCCGCGGAGGTGGCGTCGACCAGCAGCAGCGAGCCCTCGTCGGCACCGGCCACCCGGCTGATCGGCACGGCCACGCCGGTGGAGGTCTCGTTCTGCGGGAGGCCGTAGACGTCCACGCCGGCCTCGGCCACCAGGGTGGCCGCGGTGCCCGGCTCGGCCTTGCGGACGGTCGGCTCACCCAGGAACGGCGCGTCGGAGACCGCCTTGGCGAACTTGGCGCCGAACTCGCCGAAGCTGGCGAACTGGGCCCGGTCGCGGACCAGGCCGAAGGCGGCGGCGTCCCAGAACGCGGTGGTCCCGCCGTTGCTGAGGATCACCTCGTAGCCCTCGGGGAGGGAGAAGAACTCGGCGATGCCCTGGCGGAGCCGGGCCACCTGGTCGCGGACCGTCTTCTGCCGGTGCGAGGTGCCCAGGTAGCCGGTGGCCACGTCGGCGAGGGCGGAGACAGCCGCCGGACGGATCTTGGACGGCCCGCAGCCGAACCGCCCGTCGGCGGGCTTGATGTCGTCGGGAATCCGGATGGTCGGTGCGTCAGCCACGGTGGTCGAGATCCTTCCGCAAGGGCGAGGGCGGGCCCGTTCAGCGGGCGCGGATCGACGGCGGACGCGTGCGCGGGGCGCACGTCACGGCCGGGATCCGGGCCCGGTCCGGCGACACTGCCGGCCTTCATCCTCGCACCCGGGGCGGGTCGCCCGTCGGCTGGTCCCATCCGGCGGGGTGAGGCATACGCCACAGGACGCGCGAAGGGGCCCCGCCCGCGCGGACGGGGCCCCTTCGACGGGTACGCGGATCAGACGCCGTGCGGGATGGCGTCCCAGCCCTCGACCTGCTGCGGCTTGCGGGTGCCCGGGCCGATGTAGCGGGCCGACGGGCGGACCAGCCGCTGGAGCTTCTTCTGCTCCAGGATGTGCGCGGACCAGCCGCCCATCCGGGCGCAGGTGAACATCGAGGTGAACATGTGCGCCGGCACCTCGGCGAAGTCCAGCACCACGGCCGACCAGAACTCGACGTTGGTGGCCAGCACCCGGTCCGGGCGGCGGGCCTGAAGCTCGGCCAGGGCGGCCTTCTCCAGCGCCTCGGCGATCTCGAAGCGCGGCGCGCCCAGCTCCTTGGCGGTGCGGCGCAGCACGCGGGCGCGCGGGTCCTCGGCCCGGTAGACCCGGTGGCCGAAGCCCATCAGCCGCTCGCCGCGGTCGAGGACGCCCTTGACGTACCCCTCGGCGTCGCCGCTGCGCTCGACGGCCTCCAGCATGCTGAGCACCCGGGACGGCGCGCCGCCGTGCAGCGGGCCGGAGAGGGCGCCGATGCCGGAGGAGATGCAGGCCGCGGCGTCGGCGCCGGTGGAGGCGACGATCCGGGCGGTGAAGGTGGAGGCGTTCAGGCCGTGCTCGGCGGCCGAGATGAAGTAGGCGTCGACGGCCTTGACGTGCCGCGGGTCGGGCTCGCCCCGCCAGCGCTTCATGAACCGCTCGACGATCGTCTCCGCCTTGTCGATCTCCTTCTGCGGCACGGCCGGCAGGCCGAGGCCGCGGGCGGACTGGGCGACGAAGGAGAGCGCGGTGACCGACACCCGGGCCAGGTCCTCGCGGGCCTGCTCGTCGGAGATGTCGAGCAGCTGGT
Source organism: Micromonospora sp. NBC_00898 (assembly GCF_045207895.1). Taxonomy (NCBI): domain Bacteria; kingdom Bacillati; phylum Actinomycetota; class Actinomycetes; order Micromonosporales; family Micromonosporaceae; genus Micromonospora; species Micromonospora sp. NBC_00898. The sequence continues at coordinate 5,422,668 of NZ_CP108775.1, read as the reverse complement.
CGAGCCCCCAGTACGGGGCGAGCATGGCGACGGCGGACTGCACGTCGACCCGGATGTCGCCGGAGTGCACCGGCACCGGGAACGGCTCGGCCGGCGGCAGGCCCGGGCCGAACCGGCCATCGACCAGCAGCGCCCAGACGTTGCCGAAGGAGACCTGACCGATCAGATCCTCGATGTCGACGCCGCGATAGCGCAGCGCGCCGCCCGCGCGGTCCGGTTCGGCGATCTCGGTCTCGAAGGCTACGACGCCTTCCAGGCCCGGTTTGAAGTCGGACATGTCGTCTCCTGGCTTCCGGCTCGGTGCGCCCGAGCGGGCTCCATCCGGCCCCGCACCTTAGGCGACCCTCAGGGATGTGTTCGTGACATCTTGCCTGCTGGCCAACCGAGAGCGCGACCCACTGCGACTGTGCCGCACGCGACATCCCCGCGGGTGGACAAGCTCACAGGCTCGGCCAGACTTGGCGGTGGGGTCTGGCCAGCGTCTCCGGGACGCGGGCGGCCCGACAAGGGGGAAGAGCAACGTGACGGGCGACACAGTGGCGCCGGCGGCCATGCGTAACGAGTACGCCGCCGACCAGGGCCTTTCCGAGGCGGATCTGGCACCGGACTGGCGCACCCAGTTCGACCGTTGGTTCGCCGACGCGGTGGCGTTCCCCCTGCCCGAGCCGAACGCGATGGTCGTCGCCACCGCAGACGCCGCCGGGCGGCCCAGCGGCCGGACCGTCCTGCTCAAGGGGTACGACCCGGAGGGCTTCGTCTTCTACACCAACTACGACTCGCGCAAGGGCGCCGAGGCGACCGCCAACCCCTGGGCCAGCCTGGTCTTCCCCTGGTTCCCGATGCAGCGTCAGGTGGTGGTCACCGGGCAGGTGGCTCGGGTCGACCGGGCGGAGACCGAGGCGTACTTCGCCAGCCGGCCGCGCGGCTCCCAGCTGGGGGCCTGGGCGAGCGCCCAGTCCCGGGTGATCGCGGACCGGGCCGCGCTGGACGACGCGTACGCGGCGGTGGTCGAGCGGTTCGCCGGGGTCGAGCCGATCCCGGCGCCGCCACACTGGGGCGGGCTGCGGGTCCGCCCCGAAACGGTGGAGTTCTGGCAGGGGCGGGCCAGCCGGCTGCACGACCGGCTGCGGTTCCGGCGTACCGAGGGCGGCGGCTGGGTCACCGAGCGGCTCGCGCCGTGACCGGGGTCACCCAGGCCCGGCCGCGCGGGGCGCGCCGCTGGGCGATCGACCTGCGTCCGCTGCGGGTGCCCGCGTACCGGCGGATCTGGCTCGGCGGCAGCATCGCCATGCTCGGGTTCCAGTTCACGGCGGTGGCCGTGCCGGTGCAGATGTACGCGCTGACCCGGGACTCGTTCTGGGTCGGGCTGCTCGGGGTCGCCGGGTTCCTGCCGCTGCTGGTCTTCGGGCTCTGGGGCGGCGCGGCGGCCGACGCCCGGGACCGGCGGGCCGTGCTGCTCGTCAGCCAGGCGGTGCTCTGGGCGTCGATGCTGGCGCTGCTGTTGCAGGCGGTGCTGCGGGTGGGCAGCCCGGTGCTGCTGCTGGCCCTGGTGGCGCTCCAGTCGGCGGGTTTCGCGATCAGCGGGGCGGCCCGCACCGCGAGCATCCCCCGGCTCGTCCCGGCGGAGCTGGTGCCCGCCGCGAGCACGCTGAACTTCACCACCTACACCGCCGCGTCGGTGGTCGGCCCGCTCGTCGCCGGGCTGATCTTCGCGACCTGGGCGATCGGGGTCGCGCTGCCGATCGCGTACGGCCTGGACATGCTCTTCTTCACCGCCGCGGTCTGGGCGACGGTCCGGATGCCGGCCCTGCCGCCCGAGCCGGACCCCGACGGCGACGGCTCGCCCCGCCGGGCGGGGCTGGCCAGCATCGTCGACGGGCTCCGCTACCTGAGCACCACGCCGGTGCTGCTGCTCTCGTTCGCCATCGACCTGATCGCGATGGTCCTGGCCATGCCACGGGCGCTCTTCCCCGAGGTGGCGCTGGAGCGGTTCGGCGGCGGCGCGGCGGTGGGCTGGCTCTACAGCGCGATCGCCATCGGGTCGATGCTCGGCGGGCTCACCTCGGGCTGGATCGGGCGGCTGCGCCGGCAGGGGCTGGTGCTGGTGGTGGCGGTGGTCGGCTGGGGGCTCGCCGTCGCGGCGGCCGGGCTGGCCGGCCGGCTCTGGCTGATGATCGTCCTGCTCGCGGTGGCCGGCGCGGCCGACCTGGTCAGCGCGGTGCTGCGGCAGTCGATGCTGCTGGTCTACGCGCCGGACCGGATGCGCGGCCGGCTCCAGGGCGTGAACACCGTGGTGATCGCCGGCGGTCCACGCCTGGGCGACCTGCGGGCCGGCGGGGTGGCCGCCGGCTTCGGCACCGGCGTCGCCTGGGTCGGCGGCGGCCTCGTCTCGGCCGCCCTGGCGGTGCTGCTGGCGGTGGTCTTCCCGGCCCTGGTCCGGTACCGGGCCGCCGCCACGTCGGCCGCCGACCGCGACTGACAGCCGCACCGGGGCCCCTGGTGTTGAGAAGGGGCCCCTGCGCTACCGCAGGCGTCAGGAGGGGGCCCCTCCTTGCCCGGGTCCAGCGGGGGGCGCCGGGGACCGACTAAGGTCGCCGGCATGGAGCACGCCGCGAACCGGGCACCGTCCGGTGCACAATGGACAATTGCCGCCAATGGCCACGAGGCGGTCATCGTCGAGGTGGGCGGTGGGCTGCGGGCGTACCGGCACGACGGGGTGCACTACGTCGACGGGTACGAGGCGGACGAGCTCTGCCCTGGCGCGGCCGGGCAGGTGCTGGCGCCCTGGCCGAACCGCATCCGGGACGGGGCGTACACCTTCGGCGAGCGGTCGTTGCAGCTCGACCTGAGCGAGCCGGCCCGGCACAACGCCATCCACGGCCTGGTCAACTGGGTCTCCTGGGAGCTGGTCGAGCAGTCCGCCGACGCGGTGACGGTCGGCTACGACCTGCCGCCGACCCCGGGCTACCCGTGGCCGCTGCGGCTGCTTACCCGGTGGAGCGTCGGCCCGGCGGGGCTACGGGTGGAGCACGAGACCACCAACCTCGGCGGCGAGCCCTGTCCGTTCGGCTACTCCATGCACCCCTACCTGCGGCTGCCCGGGGTCGCGGTGGACGAGCTGACGCTGCGGGTGCCGGGGCGTACCCGGGTGCTGCTGGACGTCCGACTGCTGCCGATCGGCGTCACGCCGGTCGCCGGCACCGAGTACGACTACACCGAGCCCCGCGCGATCGGCGACGCGGTGCTGGACGTGGCCTTCGGCGACATCGTGCGGGACGACGACGGCACCTCGGCGGTGACCCTCGCCGCGCCGGACGGCTCGGCCGCGGTGCACGTCTGGGCGGACCGGGAGTTCGGCTGGTGGCAGGTCTTCACCGGGGACACCCTCACCGGGGAGCGGCACCGGCGTTCGGTCGCGGTCGAGCCGATGACCTGCCCGGCGGACGCGTTCCGTTCCGGCAGGGACGTGATCGTCCTCGCGCCGGGGCAGAGCTGGCGGGGCGCCTGGGGCATCCGGCCCGGCGTCTGAGGGGCGCGGGAGAGCGGCATGGAGTTCGCCGAGCTGGTCCGGCGCCGCCGGATGGTGCGCAACTACGACCCGGACCGCCCGGTCCCGCCCGACGTGGTGGACCGGCTGCTCGACCACGCGGTGCGGGCGCCGTCGGCAGGTTTCGCGCAGGGCTGGGGCTTCCTGGTGCTGGAGACGCCGGAGGATCGGGAGCGGTTCTGGGCGGCGGCCACCCCGGGTGGCGGCGGCCGGGAGCGCTGGCTGGCCGGGATGCGCCGGGCGCCGCTGATCGTGGTGCCGCACGCCAACCGGTCGGTCTACCTGGAGCGGTACGCCGAGCCGGACAAGGGTTGGGCGGACCGCTCGACCGAGCGGTGGCCGGTGCCCTACTGGTACGTCGACACCGGCTTCGCGGCCCTGCTGATGCTGCTCACCGCGGTGGACGAGGGGCTGGGCGCGTGCTTCTTCGGCATCCCGCCGCAGCGGCTCGACGCCTACCGGGAGGCGTTCGGGGTGCCGGCGGAGTACCAGCCGATCGGCGCGGTGACGATCGGTTACCCCGCACCCGACCACCGGTCGCCGTCGCTGCGCCGGGGTCGGCGTCCGGTCGGCGAGGTGGTTCACCGGGGTCGGTGGAGTTGAGGGTGATTCGTCCGGTCCAGGCGGCGGACGGGCGGTAGTGAAACCGACATGAGGGAGTAAAACGCGGTGTGGCGGGGGCGGCTAGGCTGGCACGGACATCAGCGCCACGCCGCGTGGTGCCCCGCCGCTCACCGGCGCGGCGCCGGGGGCCGGCCGGATCAGGGGGAGGGAGCGTGCCGTGATCTTCAGAGCGGTCCGGGACGGGCGTCCCTACCCGGAGCACAACCTCACGCTCAAGCAGTGGGCGGAGATCCCGCCGCGCCCGCTGCGGCTCGACCAGCTCATCACCACCAAGCGGGAGCTGGCGCTGGACAAGCTCCTCGCCGAGGACTCGACCTTCTACGGCGACCTCTTTCCGCACGTCGTGCAGTGGAACGGCGGCCTCTACCTGGAGGACGGCCTGCACCGGGCGCTGCGCGCGGCGCTCCAGCAGCGCAACCAGATCCACGCCCGGGTGCTGGTGCTCAGTGGTCAGGCCGAGTGACGCCCGCCTGAAGACTCGTTAAGGTGGCCGCCATGAGCACTGCGCTGGATCTGCTGGACATCGACGCGTCGCTGAGCGAGGAGGAGCGGCAGATCCAGGCCGTCGTGCGCCAGCTCATCGACGACCGGGTCCGCCCGCACGTCGCCGGCTGGTACGAGGACGGCCAGGTGCCCGCCCGCGAGCTGGCCCGGGAGTTCGGCAAGCTCGGCCTGCTCGGCATGCACCTGACCGGGTACGGCTGCGCCGGTGCCTCCGCCGTCGCGTACGGGCTGGCCTGCCTGGAGCTGGAGGCCGGTGACTCCGGCGTCCGCTCGCTCGTCTCGGTGCAGGGTTCGCTGGCCATGTACGCCATCTGGCGCTTCGGCAGCGAGGAGCAGAAGCAGCGCTGGCTGCCCGCGATGGCGGCCGGCGAGGCGATCGGCTGTTTCGGCCTCACCGAGCCGGACCACGGCTCCGACCCGGCGTCGATGGCCACCCGGGCCCGCCGGGACGGCGACGACTGGATCCTCAACGGCGCCAAGATGTGGATCACCAACGCGCCGATCGCCGACGTCGGGGTGATCTGGGCGCGCACCGACGAGGGGGTGCGGGGCTTCGCCGTACCGATGGACACGCCCGGGGTGACGGCGCGGGAGATCCGGCGCAAGATGTCGCTGCGTGCGTCGCTGACCGGCGAGATCGCCCTCGACGACGTCCGGCTGCCCGCGGACGCCCGGCTGCCCGAGGCGATCGGGCTCAAGGCGCCGCTGAGCTGCCTCACCGAGGCCCGGCACGGCATCGTCTGGGGTGCGCTCGGCGCGGCCCGCGACTGCCTGGAGACGGCCCTGTCGTACGCGACCACCCGGACCCAGTTCGGCCGGCCGCTGGCCGGCTTCCAGCTCACCCAGGCCAAGCTCGCCGACATGGCCGTCGAGTGGAACAAGGGCCTGCTGCTGGCGCTGCACCTGGGCCGGCTCGCCGACGCCGGGAAGCTGCGCCCCGAGCAGGTCAGCGTCGGCAAGCTCAACAACGTGCGGGAGGCCCTCGCGATCGCCCGGGAGTGCCGGACGATCCTCGGCGCCAACGGCGTCTCCGGCGAGTACCCGGTGATGCGGCACGCCAACAACCTGGAGAGCGTGCTGACCTACGAGGGCACCTCGGAGATCCACCAGCTGGTCATCGGGCAGCGGTTGACCGGGCTCTCCGCGTTCGCCTGACCTGCGGATTCACCCGTTCGGGTCGCTCGGCGAGCGGGTGTCGTACCGGGGACGTACCGTCATCATCAGTCGAGGTGTCTGACGAGGACGGTGAGGGCGATGGCCCGCGACGGTGGCATCAACGAGCCCACCAGGGAGTTCCCCGGTTACCCGACCGGCGACGACCTCCGGGCCCGGTCGGACGTCACACCCGAGCCGGCGCCCGGCTCCCCGGCGTCGCCCGGCGGACCGGCCCGCGGCCTGCTCTGGGTGCTCGGCGCCGCCGCGCTGGCGGTGGTGGTGCTGCTCGGCGTGCAGGCCACCGGGATCCTCCCCGACTTCCGTAACCCGTTCGCCAAGGAGCAGACCGACCGCAGCCAGCCGCCGCTGCTGAAGTCGATCCGCGACCTCAGCCGGTACGTGGCCGCCGAGGGCAACTTCCAGGTGGTCGTCGACCTGCAGAACGACCGGCAGAACGTGCCGGAGTTCCTGCTCAACGAGCGGACGCTCTTTGTCGGGGCGGGCAGCGTCGAGGCGTACGTCGACTTCACCAAGATCGCCGACGGGGCGGTGGTCGAGTCCGCAGACGGGAAGTCGGTGGAGATCAAACTCCCCGCGCCGCAGCTCGGCGAGACCAACCTCGACCTGGAGAAGAGCTACGTGTTCGCCGAGCAGCGCGGCCTGCTCAACCGGCTCAACGACCTGGTGAAGGGCGACCCCAACCGGCAGCAGCAGGTCTACAAGCTGGCCGAGGACCGGATCACCGCCGCCGCCCGGGACAGCGGGCTGACCGCCCGCGCCGAGGAGAACACCCGCAAGATGCTGGAGGGGCTGCTCCGCTCGTTGGGTTACGAGAAGGTGACCGTCAGCTACACCGCGCCCTGATGCGCCGAACGGACGACGCCCGCCCCGGAGTGTCCGGGGCGGGCGCGTCGCGTTCCAGCGAGGGGATCAGTAGCGGGCAGCGGCGTATCGGTCCTCGTTCGGCATCAGGATCCACAGCACCAGGTAGACGATCACCTGGGTGCCGGGCAGCAGCAGCGACAGCAGGAACAGCAGCCGGACCATGCCGGCGGACATGCCGAACCGCTGCGCCAGGCCGGCGCAGACACCGGCGAGCATGCGCCCCTGACGGGGCCGGACCAGTTTGCGACTCATCGTCGTACTCCCACTCTGCGGCGATCCGCCGCGCTGCACTCAACGGTAGGAAGGGGCGCCCACCGTGCCCTCGGCCGCGAGGAGGATCGGCGGCCCCGGCCTCCGTAGGTGCTTACCCCGCCGGGTCCGCGCCGACGCGCCGTGCCGGATCGTGTTGTTGCCGGCCGCCCCGGCCACGGCCCGGGACGGGGGCTGAGCTGGGCGGGTAGGCTCGCCGGTTGGGCGCCCACACCCCGGGCACCCCGCCAGCCGGCCCGGACCAGGGTCGGCACGACCGGGCCGGACTCCGCACAACGGGTACGACGGCGAGGAAAGTGCAGCCATGATCAGTGTTTTCGACCTCTTCAGCGTCGGCATCGGGCCGTCGAGCTCGCACACCGTCGGGCCGATGCGGGCCGCCCGGACCTTCGTGACCGGGCTCAAGGCGGACGGGCTCCTCGCCGACACGGCACGGGTGCGGGCCGAGCTCTTCGGTTCGCTGGGCGCCACCGGGCACGGCCACGGCAGCGACCGGGCGGTGCTGCTCGGGCTGGAGGGCGAGGCCCCGGAGACGGTCGACACCGACACGGTCGGGCCGCGGGTGGACCGGATCCGCGCCGAGCGGCGGCTCAGCCTGCTCGGCGCGCAGGAGGTCGACTTCGACCCGGACCGGGACCTGACGCTGCACCGCCGCCGGTCGCTGCCGTACCACCCGAACGGGATGACCTTCGTGGCGTACGACCGGGCGGGGGCGGAGGTGCGATCCCGCACGTACTACTCGGTGGGCGGCGGGTTCGTGGTCGACGAGGCGGCGGCGGGTGCGGACCGCATCGTGCCGGACACCACCCGGGTCCGGTACCCGTTCCTCACCGGCGCGGAGCTGCTCGCGGTCACCACCGACACCGGCCTGTCGATCAGCGAGGTGATGCTCGCCAACGAGCTGTCCTGGCGTACCGAGGGGGAGGTGCGCGCCGGGCTGCTGGAGATCTGGCGGGTGATGCGGGAGTGCGTCGAGCGTGGCTGCGAGCGGGACGGCACCCTGCCGGGCGGGCTGAAGGTCCGGCGCCGGGCGGCCGAGCTGCGGCGCAGCCTGGAGGCGGAGGTCGACTCGACCGACCCGCTGCGCGCGATGGACTGGGTCACCCTCTTCGCCTTGGCGGTGAACGAGGAGAACGCGGCCGGCGGCCGGGTGGTCACCGCGCCGACGAACGGGGCGGCCGGCATCATCCCGGCGGTGCTGCACTACTACACCCGGTTCGTGCCGGACGCCTCCGAGGACGGGGTGGTGCGGTTCCTGCTGGCCGCCGGCGCGATCGGAGTGCTGTTCAAGGAGAACGCCTCGATCTCCGGCGCGGAGGTCGGCTGCCAGGGCGAGGTCGGCTCGGCCTGTTCGATGGCGGCGGCCGGGCTGGCGGAGGCGTTGGGCGGCACCCCGGAGCAGGTGGAGAACGCGGCCGAGATCGGCATGGAGCACAACCTGGGGCTGACCTGCGACCCGGTCGGGGGCCTGGTGCAGATCCCCTGCATCGAGCGGAACGCGGTGGCTAGCATCAAGGCGATCACGGCCGCCCGGCTGGCGCTGCGCGGCGACGGGGTGCACGCCGTCTCGCTGGACAAGGTCATCAAGACCATGCGGGAGACGGGCGCCGACATGAAGGTCAAGTACAAGGAGACAGCGCGGGGCGGCCTCGCGGTCAACGTGATCGAGTGCTGAACCGGACGGGGTGACGCCACCACGGCGGCGGGCGCGAAGGAGGGCACGGTGACCACAGGCGTCGCGGCGCTCTGGTCGGCCCGCAACTCGCTGCGCATCCTGGTCAAGCGGGACCTCGCGGTGAAGTACCAGCAGTCCGTGCTGGGCTACCTGTGGTCGCTGATCGAGCCGCTCGGCATGGGGGCGATCTACTGGTTCGTGTTCGGGGTGCTCTACTCCGGGGCCACCCGCCGGCACCTGGGCGACGCTGCGGGTTCGTACCCGCTGTTCCTGATCACCGGCATCTTCGCCTGGATGTGGGCGAGTTCGGCGATCAACGAGGCGACGAACGCGCTGACCGGCCAGGCCCGGCTGATCACCACGATGAACGTGCCCCGGCAGGTCTTCCCGATCGGGCGGGTCACCGGCCGCTTCGCCGAGTACGCCGCCGGCCTGCCCATCCTGATCGGCATCGCCGTGGCGTACGCCGCGCACGGGAAGATCCACCTCGGCTGGTCCCTGCTCGCCCTGCCGCTGGCGGTCACCGTGCAGCTCGTCCTGCTGGTGGGGGTCGCGCTGCTGCTGTCGGCGTGGAACGTGCTGATGCGGGACATCGAGCGGTTCATGCGGCTGATCATCCGGGTGCTGTTCTACGCCACCCCGATCATCTACCCGCTCAGCCTGGTCCGGGATTCCGGCATGCCGACCTGGGTGAAGGTGGCGTACGAGCTGAATCCACTCGTCGGGATCTTCCAGCTGCAGCACGCGATCTGGTACCCGGACGAGTTCCCGGACGCCCGGCTGCTCGCCACCACCGTGCTGGGCAGCCTGCTGGTGCTGGCGTTCGGCTGGTGGTCGTTCCGTCGGCTCGAACCGGCCGTGCTCAAGGAACTGTGAATGGCGATCATCGAGGCGGAGGGCCTCGGCATCCGGTTCGTCCGCAACCGGCGTCGCCAGCTGCGGCTGCGGGAACTGCTCATCCACCGGGGCGGCCGGAACGCCGCCACCGGCCAGTTCTGGCCGCTGCGCGACGTGTCGTTCCGGATCGAGGCCGGCGAGACGGTCGGCGTGGTGGGGCGCAACGGCACCGGGAAGAGCACGCTGCTGCGACTGATCGCCGGGGTGCTGATCCCGGACGAGGGTCGGATCCGGGTGCACGGGGACGTGGCGCCGCTGCTGGAACTCTCCGCCGGCTTCTCCAACGACCTGACCGGCCGGGAGAACCTCTACCTGGTGGGCGGCCTGCACGGGCTCTCCACCGGCTACCTGCGCCGGCACTTCGACGAGATCGTCTCGTTCGCCGGTGAGCAGGTCGAGCGCTCCATCGACACCTCGGTACGCCACTACTCGTCCGGGATGAAGGTCCGGCTCGGCTTCGCGGTGATCGCGCACCTGCCGCACCCCATCCTGCTGGTGGACGAGGTGACCGCGGTCGGGGACGCCGAGTTCCGCGCGAAGTGCTATGCGACCATCGAGCGACTTCTCGCGGAAGGGCGCACGCTGGTGCTGGTGTCACACAACGAAAAGGACCTCACCCGGTTCTGTCGTCGGGGGCTCTACCTCGACGCGGGTCGGTTGACCGTCGACGGGACGATCGACGAGGCGCTCGCCGCCTACGCCAGCGCGGCGCAGCGGTGACGCTCGCGATCGTGCTCGCCGCCGGCGCGGCGGGCGGGACGAACCACGCCGGGGAGAGTCTGGCCGGGCAGTGGCGGCGGGCCGGGGTGGCCGACGTCCGCATCGCCACGGACCTGTCCGAGCTGGCCGCGCTGGTCGATGCCGCGGCCGGAACGGTGCTGGTCAGCGGCACCGACCTGGTCGCGCACACGGCCGTACTCAAGCATCTGGCGACCAGCCCGGTGGGGCCGACGGTGGCGTTGGTGCTCACCGACCCGCCGGCCGCCGGGCAGGTCGCGGTCCGGGAGGAGCGCGGCCAGGTGGTCGCGGTGGGCGCGCCCGGCGAGTTGGCCGACGCGACCGGCGTCTTCGGCGGCGCCCTGCGGGTCGGCGCCGACGACCTGCCGGCGCTGGCCGCCGCCGCCCGCGCGGCCACGACCGCCCCGGGCGCCGGCGCCGCGTCGACCGACGGCTCCGCCGCGGCCGAGCCGGCGGTGGCCGGCGGCGGCCCGCGGGCGGTGGCCGCGGCGTCCGCGGTGGACCGGCTCTTCGCCGACCTCGCCGCCCGCGGCACCCTGGCCTTCGCCCATCGGGTACGCCTGCTCGTCGCGCACCGGGTCGCCGACCCGGCCGGGCGGGCCGCCGCCGAGGCGGCCGTGGCCGCGGTCGACGAGGACAAGGCGGAGCTGCGGTTGTCGGTGAAGGAGCGGGACGACTTCTTCACCACGTTCTTCGTCAGCACCTGGTCGCCGTACGTGACGAAGGCGGCGGCCCGGATCGGGTTGGGCCCGACCGCGGTCACCATGATCTCGGTGGTCTTCGCGGTGGCGGCGGCGGTGCTCTTCGGCGTCGGCGGGCGGCCCGCGCTGGTCGCCGGGGCGGTCCTGCTCTACCTGGGCTTCGTGCTGGACTGCGTGGACGGCCAGTTGGCCCGCTACACCCGGCACTTCAGCGCCTGGGGCGGCTGGCTGGACACCATGGCCGACCGGGCCAAGGAGTACGTGGTCTACGCCGGTCTCGGCTACGGCGCCACGCACGCCGGGTTCCGCTACGGCTGGGCCCTCGCCATCGCCGCGATGACCCTGCAGACCGTCCGGCACATGACCGACACCTGGTACGGCGTGCTGCACGACGAGGCCGCCCGCCGGCCCCGCCCGGCGACCGGGGACGCCGGCGGCATCGGCGGGAAGCTTAACGCCGCCTCGACGAAGGTGCAGGCGGACACCGGCTCGGTGTCGTACTGGCTGAAGCGGACGGTGGTCTTCCCGATCGGCGAGCGGTGGGCGTTGATGGCGGTGACTGCCGCGCTCTTCGGACCGCTGGTGGCGCTCTGCGCGGTGCTCGTGTGGGGGACGTTGGCGTTCGCGTACACCGGGGCGTTGCGGACGCTGCGGGCCCGCTGGATGCGGGTGCCGGTGCTGACCACGGTCGACGCCGGCCTGCACCGCGACGACGGCCCGCTGGCCCGGACGCTGCCGGTGACGCGCGGGCCGCTGGCGCTGGCGGTGTTCGGCGCGGCGGGCGCGGCGGGCCTGCTGGTCTGGGCGTTGGTGACGGTCCACGCCGGGCACCGGCTGCCCGGCTGGGCGGTGTCGGTCGGGCTGCTGGTGCTGCTGGCCGGTGCGCTGGGGGCGCGGGCGGCGCACGACGGGCCGTTGGACTGGCTGGTGCCGGCCGCGCTGCGGGCCGGGGAGTATCTCTTCGCGATCGCCGTCGGGGTGGCGGGCCACGCGCCGGCGTGGCTGATCTTCGGGTACGTCTTCGTGCTCACCCTGCATCACTACGACCTGACCGCGCGGCTGGAGAAGCGGCAGGCGGCGCCGCCGCTGCACGCCGCCACGCTGGGCTGGGAGGTGCGCTCGGCGTTGCTGGCCGTCGCGTCAATCGCCGGAATTGTGAGTATCGCTCTGGCTACACTCGGTGCGTACCTTCTCGTGGTTTTCGTCGCGAGTGTGGTCCTCGCCTGGGTGATTCTGCCGGCCCGCGCCCGACGCACGCTGGTCCCGGTTGGCGGAGGTGACCGCTCGCCGGGCTGACGGAGGGCCAGGCCGGGATGACACTGATCAGCTTCGTCGTACCGGCCTTCCTGGTGCAGGGCTACCTGCGCGAATGCCTCGACTCGATCCTCGACCAGCCGTACGCCGACCTGGAGGTCATCGGCGTCGACGACGCCTCCCCGGACGACAGCGGCGAGATCCTCACCGAGTACGCGGCCCGCGACCCCCGGGTCCGCCCGGTCCTGCTCACCGAGAACGTCGGCCTCGGTCCGGCCCGCAACACCGGGCTGGACCGGGCCGTCGGCGAGTACGTCTGGTTCGTCGACGGCGACGACTGGCTGGTCCCCGGCTGCCTGCCGCACGTCGCGGACCGGCTCGTCGACACCCGCCCCGACGTGCTGATCGTCGACCACGTCCGGACGCACTGGAACAACGTCGGCACCCGCAGCGCGATGCGCGACGTCTTCCCGGAGCCGCCCGACGAGGTGACGTTCCGGCTGCGGGACCGGCCGGAGACCATGCGGCTGCTGCACACCGCCTGGAACCGGCTGGTCCGCCGGCAGTTCCTCGTCGACCACCGGGTGCTCCGGTTCGCCCCGGGCTGGTACGAGGACGTCTCGTTCAGTTACCCGGTGCTGATGGCCGCCGAGCGGATCGGGGTGCTGGACCGGGTCTGCCTCAACTACCGGCAGCGGCGGACCGGGGCGATCACCCGGACCCGGGGCGACCGGCACTTCGAGGTGTTCGCCCAGTGGCACCGGGTGTTCCGGCTGATGGACGAGTGGGGGCCGGCGGTCGCGGAGCTGCGGCCCGCCGTCTTCGAGCGGATGATCTGGCACTACCTGACCGTGCTCGGCAACGGCGAACGGATCGCCCCGGAGCTGCGGCCCGCGTTCTTCGCCCAGATCCACGCCGACTTCAACCGGTTCCGGCCGCCCGGCGGCTACCCGGTGCCCGGCGGCGTCGAAGGGCTGAAGCACCGGCTGGTGGCGGCCGGCCGGTGGCGTACCTTCAGCGCGCTGCGCGGCGCCAACCTGGCCGGAGACGCCGCCCGGCGTTCGGTGCGGCAGGCCCGCCGCCGGGTGCTGCCGGTGGCCCGGCGGGCCGCCCGGGGGACCCGGGCGGCGGCGCTGCGTGAGTACTACCGGGCCGAGCTGCACCGGCCGCTCGACCCGACGCTCGCCGTCTACGCCGCCTACTGGTACCGGGGGTACGCCTGCAACCCGGCAGCCGTGTACGCCGCCGCCCGCCAGCTCGCCCCCCAGGTACGCGGGGTGTGGGTCGTCCGGCGGGACCGGGTCGGCACCCTCCCGCCCGGCGTGGAGTACGTCGTCGCCGGCACCCCGGCCTACTACCGGGCGCTGGCCCGGGCCCGCTGGCTGGTCAACAACGTCAACTTCCCGGACTTCGTCCGCAAGCGGCCCGGCTCGGTGCACGTGCAGACCCACCACGGCACGCCGGTCAAGGTGATGGGCCTGGACCAGCAGCGGTACCCGGTCGGCGCGGTGGGCATGGACTTCGCGAAGCTGCTGCGCCGGGTGGACCGCTGGGACTACAGCGTCACCTCGAACGGCTTCTCGACGCAGATGTGGGAGCGGGCGTACCCGGCCGCGTACACCACGCTGGAGGTCGGCTATCCGCGCAACGACCGGCTGGCGCTGGCCACCCCGGATGAGGCCCGGAAGATGCGGGCGGAGCTGGGCATCGGCCCGGACGACCGGGTCGTGCTCTACGCGCCGACGCACCGGGAGCACCTGCCGGGCTGGCGGCCGCCGTTCGACCCGGACCGGCTGCTCGACGTGCTGGGGCCGGCCGGCCGGCTGCTGATGCGCAGCCACTACTTCCATGACCGGGCCCGGCGGCCCGGGGGGCCGGCGGCCGAGCGGCTGCTCGACGTCAGCTCCCACGACCGGGTGGAGGACCTCTACCTCGCCGCCGACGTGCTGGTCACCGACTACTCGTCGGCGATGTTCGACTATGCCGTCCTGGACCGGCCGATCGTCGTCTACGCGCCGGACTGGGAGGCGTACCGGGTGGCCCGGGGTGTCTACTTCGACCTGCTGGCGGAACCGCCGGGCGCGGTGGCCGTGGACTTCCCCGGACTGCTCGACCTGTTCCGCTCCGACGCGGTCCGGTCGACGGCCGCCGAGCAGGCCCGGCAACGGTTCCGGGCCCGGTTCTGCCCGCTGGACGACGGGCACGCCGCCGAGCGGGTGGTCCGCCGGGTCTTCCTGGACGAACCGGCCTGAATGGTTACTCGCCGGTTACCTAACCGATCGGGGCCTACCGATCCCGCTTAATAGGTCTGTCACGAGACGAACATCGCACGTTTACCCGATGTGCTGATCCGATGATCCTCGTCACAGTCATTCCCGGATTCGGCCGACGAGCTGGGGGAGGAGACGGTGACCACCGTCGCGCTCAAGGATGTGACCAAGGTATTCCAGGACGGGACAGTCGCGGTCGACACCATCAATCTGGACGTCAACGACGGCGAGTTCATGGTGCTGCTCGGCCCGTCCGGCTGCGGCAAGTCCACCGTGCTGCGGATGGTCGCCGGTCTGGAGGATCCGACCACCGGCGCGGTGATGCTCGGTGGCGAGCTGGCGAACGACCTGCCACCCCGGGAGCGGAAGATCGCCATGGTCTTCCAGGACTTCGCGCTCTACCCGCACATGACGGTGGGCGACAACATCGCGTTCCCGCTGCGACTGGCCGGGGTGGAGCCGGCGCCCCGCGGCGAGCGGGTCGGCGACGTGGCCAGCGCGCTGGGCATCGGCGACGTGCTCGGCCGCAAGCCGAGCCAGCTCTCCGGCGGCCAGCGGCAGCGGGTGGCGATGGGGCGGGCGATAGTGCGGCGTCCCGGGCTGTTCCTGATGGACGAGCCGCTGTCCAACCTGGACAGCGGGCTCCGCGCGGAGCTGCGGGCGGAGATCTCCGGTCTCACCCGGCAGCTGGGCGTCACCACCATCTACGTCACGCACGACCAGGCCGAGGCGCTGACCATGGCCGACCGGGTCGCGATCATGCGCAAGGGCGTGCTCCAGGACGTGGGCACCCCCACCCAGGTGTACGGCCGACCGGCCACCCTCTACGTCGCCGCGTTCCTGGGCAGCCCGCGGATGAACCTGCTGGAGGCCTCGGTCTACGTCCACCTCGACCGGTACGTGACGCTCAACCTCGGCGACCAGGCGCTCTACCTGCCCTGGGACGACATCCGCAGCCGGGCGGTGGCGCACTACCACGGCGAGCGGATCATCGTGGGGATGCGGGCCGAGGCGCTCACCCCGGTCGCCCCGGACACCCAGGGCGACGTGCTCCAGGGGCGGATCCGCTACCTGGAGCACCACGGGCACGAGTCGCTGGCCTTCCTCGACATCGGCGCCACCGCGATCATGGTCGACGAGATGGGTGGCCCGGTGGAGTCGGGCGAGAACGGCCAGCGCGGCCTGCGCCGATTCGGCCAGGTCATGCAGCGGCTGACCGGCCGGGCCGCCGAGGCGCCGGTTTCCGCCCCGACCGGCGGGGGCAACCGGACCAGCGTGCTCAACGACCCGGGCCGTCACCACCGCCGCCCCGCCGAGCTGGCGGTCCGGCTGGCCCCGTACCCGGCCGTGTCGGCGGGTCACCCGCTGGCCGTGCAGGTCCGGATGGACGCGCTGCACTTCTTCGACGAGCGCGGCGACCGGATCGACATCGGCTGGCGCTGATCGTGACCTGCGGCCGGGCGGGTCTTGCCGGGGAAGTTACCGGCGAGTAGCGTCTGGGCATGTCCATCGACTCTCGCCAGGTGGCGGCCGGTCTGCTGGAGGCCGTGCCGTTCGCCCGCACGCTCGAAATCGAATTCGTCGAGGTCGCGCCCGAGGCGGAGGGCGGCGTCCGTGCGGTCGTCCGGCTCCCCGACTCGCCGGCCACCCACAACCATGTCGGCGGCCCACACGCCGGGGCGATGTTCACCCTCGGGGAGACCGCCTCCGGCGCGGTGGTGCTCGCCGCGTTCGGGCCGGTGCTCGACCGGGCGGTGCCGCTGGCCGTCCGCGCCGAGATCGCCTACCGGAAGGTGGCCATGGGCCCGGTGCTCGCCACCGCCCGGCTCGGCCGCCCGCCGGCGGAGGTGATCGCCGAGTTGGACGCCGGCAAGCGGCCCGAGTTCCCGGTCGAGATCGAGATCGGCACCGAGGACGGGACGGTCACCTCCGTGCTCACCGTGGTCTGGACGCTGCGCCCGAACCGCTGACGCCGGCACGAATCGGGTTTGTCCGGCCGGATCGCTGGATAGATTCATACCGTGCTGGGCCTACCCGCTCATGTGACCGCCTGTCTCTTCGATCTGGACGGTGTGCTGACGCAGACCGCCAAGGTGCACAACGCCGCCTGGACCGAGACCTTCAACGCGTTCCTGCGGGACCGCGCGGCGGCCACCGGCGAGCCGTACCGCCCGTTCGACCCGGGACCGGACTACAACCGGTACGTGGACGGCAGGCCGCGCGCCGACGGGGTGCGTTCCTTCCTGGCCTCCCGCGGGATCACCCTCCCCGAGGGCACGCCGGACGACCCGCCCGAGGCGGACACGGTCAACGGGGTGGGTAACCGCAAGAACGTCATCCTGCTCAAACGGATCCACACCGACGGCGTCGACGTCTACCCCGGCTCGGTGGCCTACCTGGAGGCGGCGGCCGCCGCCGGGCTGCGCCGGGCCGTGGTCTCCGCCAGCGCCAACTGCCGGGCCGTGGTCGCCGCCGCCGGGCTGGACCCACTGCTGGAGGCCCGGGTCGACGGGGTGGTCGCCCGGGAGCGGGGGCTGCGCGGCAAGCCGCACCCGGACACCTTCCTCGCCGGCGCCGACCTGCTCGGGGTCGCCCCGGCGAACGCCGCCGTCTTCGAGGACGCCCTCGCCGGGGTCGCCGCCGGCCGGGCCGGCGGCTTCGGGTACGTGGTCGGGGTCGACCGGGTCGGCCAGGCCGAGGAGCTGCGCGCGCACGGCGCCGACGTGGTGGTCACCGACCTCGCCGAGCTGCTGAAGGAGCCAGTGGCATGATCCGCGAACGCGCCTATCCGGTCGAACCGTGGCACGTCCGGGAGGTCCGCCTCGACATGGACGTGCTGGCCCAGTCCGAGTCGGTCTTCGCCCTCTCCAACGGGCACATCGGGCTGCGCGGCAACCTCGACGAGGGTGAGCCGCACGGCCTGCCCGGCACCTACCTCAACTCCTTCTACGAGCTGCGCCCGCTGCCGTACGCGGAGGCGGGGTTCGGCTTCCCCGAGTCGGGCCAGACCGTCGTCAACGTCACCAACGGCAAGCTGATCCGGCTACTCGTCGACGACGAACCGCTCGACGTCCGGTACGGCGAGCTCCTCGCCCACGAGCGGACCCTCGACCTGCGCGCCGGCACCCTGCACCGGGAGGTGCACTGGCGCTCCCCGGCCGGGCGGGAGGTCAAGGTCCGCAGCACCCGGCTGGTGTCGTTCACCCAGCGGGCGGTCGCCGCGATCCACTACGAGGTCGAGGCGGTCGACGGGCCGATCCGACTGATCCTCCAGTCCGAGCTGGTCGCCAACGAGAACCTGCCGGCGCAGAGCCGCGACCCGCGGGTGGCCGCGGTGCTGGAGTCGCCGTTGCAGGCCGAGGAGGAGCTGACCACCGACGACGGCGGGCTGCTGATCCACCGCACCAAGGTCAGCGGCCTGCGGGTCGCCGCCGCCATGGCGCACGACGTGCAGGGCCCGGAGCGCACCACCATCGGGTCGGAGGGGTACGAGGACTGGGTCCGCACCACCATCGGCTGCCGGATCAAGCCCGGCCAGGCGCTGCGGGTGGTCAAGTACCTGACGTACGGCTGGTCCAGCCGGCGGTCCCTGCCGGCGCTGCGCGACCAGGTCGGCGCGGGGTTGGCCGCCGCCCGGCTGGACGGCTGGGACGGGCTCCGCCGGGCGCAGCGCGAATACCTCGACGAGTTCTGGGACGCCGCCGACGTACGCGTGGAGGGCGACCCGGAGGTGCAGCAGGCAGTCCGCTTCGGGCTGTTCCACGTGCTCCAGGCCGGCGCCCGGGCCGAGCGTCGACCCATCGCGGCGAAGGGGCTGACCGGGCCCGGCTACGACGGGCACGCGTTCTGGGACACCGAGATGTTCGTGCTGCCGGTGCTCACCTACACCCACCCGAGCGCGGTCCGGGACGCGCTGCACTGGCGTTTCTCCACCCTCCCGCCGGCCCAGGAGCGGGCCCGGACGTTGAACCTGGCCGGCGCCGCCTTCCCGTGGCGGACCATCGAGGGGCCGGAGTCGTCGGCGTACTGGCCGGCCGGCACCGCAGCGTTCCACATCGCCGCCGACGTCGCCGATGCGTTGCGGCGGTACGTCCTGGTCACCGGGGACGAGGGGCTGGAGCGGGAGATCGGCCTGGAGCTGCTGGTGGAGACCGCCCGGCTGTGGCGCTCGCTGGGTCACCACGACCGCGACGGCCAGTTCCACATCGACGGGGTGACCGGCCCGGACGAGTACACCGCGGTGAAGAACGACAACATCTACACCAACCTGATGGCGCAGCGGAACCTGCTGACCGCCGCCGACTGCGCGATGCACTACCGGGACCAAGCGGCTGACCTCGGGGTGAGTGAGGAGGAGGCGGCCGCCTGGCGGGACGCCGCGCACGCCATGCACGTCCCGTACGACGACGACCTCGACGTGCACGAGCAGGTCGAGGGCTTCACCCGGTTGCAGGAGTGGGACTTCGAGCACACCCCGCCCGAAAAGTACCCGCTGCTGCTGCACTACCCGTACTTCGACCTGTACCGCAAGCAGGTGATCAAGCAGGCCGACCTGGTGCTCGCCATGCACTGGCGGGGGGACGCCTTCACCGGCCAGCAGAAGCTGCGCAACTTCCTCTACTACGAGCGCCGCACCGTGCGGGACTCGTCGCTGTCGGCCTGTACCCAGGCGGTGATGGCGGCCGAGGTGGGTCACCCGGAGCTGGCCCACCGCTACCTGCGCGAGGCCGCCCTGATGGACCTGCACGACCTGAGCGAGAACACCCGCGACGGCGTGCACATGGCCTCGCTGGCCGGCGCCTGGATGGCCCTGGTCGCCGGCTTCGGCGGCCTGCGCGACCACGACGGGACGCTGTCCTTCTCACCACGGCTCTCCAGCCGGCTCAGCCGACTCGAGTTCTCGCTCCAGTGGCGGTCCATGCACCTGCGGGTGGACGTCCGGCCGCACCAGACGACGTACTCGCTGCGGCACGGCGGGCCGGACGCCGTGCTGGAGCTGCGCCACCACGGCGAGGCGATCCGGGTCACCCGAGACCGGCCGGTCACCGTGCCAGTGCCGGCGGCCCACGCGTCCGGTCCACAGCCGGAGCAGCCACCCGGCCGCGAGCCGCTGCTGCACCTGCCTGAGAACGCCACCTGAGCGGCAAGGCACGCGGCGCGTCCCCGCCCGGACGGGCGGGGACGCGCCGGCGCGGTCAGAACTGGCGGCCGTTGGACGGGCGGCCCGCCGCGTCCCGGGGCGCCACCGCCCGCGGGTCCTCCGGTGTCCGGGCCTCGGCCGCTTCGTCCCCGAAGTTCCGGGCGTGCTCGGCGTCCCTTTCCTGCCGTTCAAGCTCGGCGATCTGCTGCCGGGACCTGTCCTGCTGCTGAGCCATGACGATCCTCGCGATCCGTCGGGGCGCGGCTGCGCCGATCTACGGTCCCTGGTCGCCTTCCCGATCGGCCCGGCGGCAAACGGCCGCTCACCCCTCCAGGTGCCCGGCGAAACTCAGCCGGAGGTGGTTCTTCGGTCGGGCGCCGACGATCGAGCCGACCACCTCGCCGTCCCGGAAGACCAGCAGCGTCGGCATCGACATCACCCCGTACGCCCGGGTGGTGGCCGGGTTCTCGTCGGAGTTCAGCGTGGCGAAGAGCAGCGCGTCGCCGAACTCCGCGGCCAGCTCCGCCAGGTGCTTCGAGACGGCCCGGCACGGCGGGCACCACTCCGCCCAGAAGTCGACCACCACCGGCCGGGTGCTGGCCAGCACCGTCGCGGCGAAGGTGGCGTCGGTGACGGTGGTCAGTCGGGCCTGTTCCGTGTCCTGAGGCATGTCTTCTCCCGGTGGGCGATCGCGCGGGCCAACTGGTCGTGCAACTGCCGCCGTACCGTGCCGAGCCGGTCGAGGTAGTCGTCCACCTCGGCGAGCTTGCGGCGCAGCACGGCGACCGAGTCGGGGCAGACGTCGCCGGAGCTGTTGCCGGCCCGCAGGCAGGCCACGAACGGCCGGATGTCGTCGAGGTCGAAGCCCACCGCCAGCAGCGCCCGGATCTCGTGGACGACGCGCAGCTCCGCCTCGTCGTAGACCCGGTAGCCGTTGGCGGACCGGCGCGGTCGGACCAGCCCCCGGGTCTCGTAGTACCGCAGGGTGCGAGTGCTCGTGCCGGCACGTTCCGCCAGCTCACCGATCAGCATCCGACCTCCCTCGCCCGCCCTCGACGTCACGCTAAACCTTGCCGCCAACGTCAACGCAACAGGTGAGCGGGCCGCCCCACCGGGGTATGCGCCGCCGGTCGGCCGTGTCGGCCGGCGGTTGCGGAGGTGGAGATGCGCACGCGTGAGGTGACGATCCCGGTGGCCGACGAGGGCCTGCCGGCCGACCTGATCCTGCCCGAGCGGCCAGCCGGGGTGGTGCTCTTCGCCCACGGCAGCGGCAGCTCCCGGCACAGCCCGCGCAACGTGGCGGTCGCCCACGTGCTCAACGACCGGTCGCTGGCCACCGTGCTGGTCGACCTGCTCACCCCGGCGGAGGACGCGGTGGATGCCCGCACCGCCGAGTTGCGCTTCGACATCGGGATGCTCGCCGACCGGCTGGCCGCGATCGTCGACTGGATGGCCACCGATCCCGACCTGGGTCCGCTGCCGGTAGGGCTGTTCGGGGCCAGCACCGGCGCCGCGGCCGCGCTGGTCGCCGCCGCCGCCCGGCCGGACCGGGTCCGGGCGGTGGTCTCCCGCGGCGGCCGGCCGGACCTGGCCGGCACCGCCCTGTCGAAGGTCCGGGCGCCGACGCTGCTGCTGGTCGGTGGCCTGGACGAGCAGGTGATCGTGCTCAACGAGCAGGCGCAGGCCGAGCTGGGCGACGTCGCGGAGCTGCGGATCGTCCCCGGCGCCACCCACCTCTTCGAGGAGCCCGGCACCCTCGACCAGGTCGCCGACCAGGCCGCCGGTTGGTTCGCCAACCGCCTCGCCGTCCCCGCCTGACCAGGCCGCGCCGCCCCGATCTTCCGGTCCGCGTGACTCAGGCGGGTGGCGCGGTGGACGGCTCCCGGTGGCGCTGGACGGTGTCGATGACCCGCCACGTCACGGCGGCGATGGGCACCGACACGAACGCGCCGGCGATGCCGGCGATCAGCGTGCCGGCGGTGACCACGACCAGGATGACGGCGGGATGCAGCTGCACCTGACGCTTCATGATCAGCGGTTCCAGCAGGTTGCCCTCGATCTGCTGGACGGCGATCACCGCGGCCAGCGTGAGCAGCGCGGTGGTCGGGCCGTTCGCGGCGAGGGCGACCAGCACCGCCACCGCGCCCGCGACCGTCGCGCCGATGATCGGCACGAACCCGCCGAGGAAGGTGATCAGCGCCAGCGGCAGGGCGAGCGGCACCCCGAGCAGCACCAGCGCGAGCCCGATGCCGAGCGCGTCGATCGCCGCGATGATCATCGTGCCCCGGCTGTACGAGCCGAGCGTCCGCCAGCCCACCCGACCGGCCGCCGCGGTGATCGCCCGGTTCGGGCCGGTCATCCGGCGCAGTACCCACCGCCACTTCGACCGGCCGTCCTTCAGCAGGAAGAAGAGCAGCACCAGCGCCAGCAGCACGGAACCGGCCACCTCGGCGGCGGTACGCGCCCCGCCGACCGGGTCCGGGGCGCTGCCGCTCAGCCCGTCCCGGGTCTGCTGGATCAGCCGGTCCAGCTGGGCGTCGGTGATCGGCAGGGTGGAGGTGACGAAGTCGCGGCTGCGTGCCAGGCCCTGGTCGAGCTGCTGGCTCAGCTCACCGAACTGGCTCGCGGTCAGGTTCCACACCAGCACGCCCACCCCGACCAGGACCCCGAGCAACAGCAGGATGGTGAGCAGGGCGGCGGGTGCCGCCGGCACCCGGAGCCGGCGCAGCAGGAGCAGCACCGGGTCGAGCAGGGCGGTGAGGAAGAGCGTTCCGGCCAGCGCGATGGCCAGCGGTGCCAGCAGCACCGCGATCTTGCCCAGCAGCCACGACCCGGCGATCACCACCACCAGGCAGGCGCTCCACGTCACCGCGGTCCGGACCGGCCAGGGCAACCCCGCCCACGCCTGTCGGGGCCCCGGCGCGGAGGTGCGCTCCGCCGTCACCTCGGGCGTCCGCCCGGCATCGTCCTCGGCCACGTCGACCCTCCTCGATCGTGGCCGCACGGTACCCGCACCGTCCCGATCCGACACCCCGGCCCGGTGTGGCCGGCATCCCGGCCCGGTCCGGCGATCACCCGGCCCGGCACGCCGGGCGCGTGGGTGGCGTCGCGGCGAGGGCGACACCGACCGGCGCTGACCGCACCGCGCTCCCGGGCCGCCGCACCGTCGGTGGCCCGGGAGCGGCGTTTCCGGTCAGCGGAAATCTCCACCGGAGCCGCTGGTCTGGATCGACGGATCTCGCTACTATCCGCAGTCGGAGCATGATTCGGCGTCGAGGCCAACCGGGACGAGACCATCTTCCCCGACGTGAGCCGGCAGAGCGGCCTGCTGGTCCGGGGTCGCGATGCCGGTGGCCTGTTGCCGAGGACGGCCCTTCCCGATCAAGGGCAGCAACCTGACCTTCAACCTGGACTGGACCACCAGCGGCCACACCGGCGTCGACGTGCCGGTCACCGCCGACGGCCCGCTGGCGGAGGAGTTCACCGGCAAGCACCCGAACACCCACGTGCACGACGTGCTCGCCAGGATTCTGAACCGCTGACGACCCGACCGCGGCCTCCCGTCCCGACCCGGGGCGGGAGGCCGCGGCGTTTCCGGCGGGGGAAATTCTCAGCGGCGCAGCAGGGCGGGCAGCTCGGCGAGGGTGGCGAGCGCCGGGCCGTCCCAGGCCGGGTCGGTGTCGTTGTGCTCGATGGTCCGCAGCACCGTCATGCCGACCCCGGCCGCGCCGGCCAGCTCGCCGTCCGCGCCGTCGCCGACGTACACGCAGGCGGCCGGCGCGACGCCAAGCCGCTCGGCGGCGGTGCGGTAGATCGCCGGGTCGGGCTTGGCCACGCCGATCTCGCAGGAGAAGACGGCCACGTCCAGCCGGCGGGCGAGGGCGCTGGCCGGCCACGCCTCGAATGTCTCCGACGTCGCGTTGCTGATCAGGGCGAGCGGGTGGCCGGCGGCCCGCAGCGCGTCGAGCGCGTCCAGGGTGGCCGGTGACACCGCGGCCAGGACCCGGCGGGCCAACGCGCGCCGATGTGCCCCGGCCCGGGTCACCGCCTCGTCCGATGGTGTGCCGCCGAGCCGCCCGGCGAGGATCCGGACGGTTTCCTCCACGTCCCAGCGGACCAGCCGGTCTCGCCAGGTGGCGTGGTATTCGCCGACCAGCGCCGCCGGCTCCACCCCGACCAGTAGGGCCATCTCGCCGACCACCCGGTCGCGTTCGTCGTCGGCGCCGTGCACCAGGGTGTGGAAGAGATCGAAGATCACCGGCCGTGGCACGTCCACATTCTACCGAGTCGGGTCGCCCGGGCCGACCGGTCCTGATCACGACGAAGGGCCGGCCTCCCGCTCGGGGAGACCGGCCCTTCGTCGGTCGTGCTCCTGGATCAGGAGCTGTAACCGCGGCCCGCGATCCAGTTGGCCAGCTCGGTCACGTCCATCCAGTACTCCGGCTCGTTCGGGCTGGCCGGGTCGGCGATCATCACCGTGTTGCCGTCGTCCTTGTACTCCACCACGGTCACGTAGTGGCCGGGGAAGCCGTGCTGCACACCGTCGATGTCCAGCGCGGTGCCCATCGCGTTGGCGACGACCGGGCGACCGTCGTCCACCGCCGCCTTGACATCGGCCCGCAGGCTCTCGACCTGCTCCTTGGTGGCCACGTCGTCACGGATCTCGGTGGTCTTGTACTTGCCACCGCTGTACTCGTTGAGCACGCGGGTGACGTCGAAGGCAGAGTCGGTGCCGTTCTCGGTCGTGCCGAGCTTCTGCGCCAGCTCGTCGAGGCCGACGAACTTGCCCTCGGCGGACAGCGCCATGGCGGTCGACGTCGGGCCGCAGTAGTAGAAGTTCGGCTGCGCCTCGTACTGGTAGTTGGCGCGGCGCTCGCCCTTGCCGGTGCTCTTGTCGGCGGTCATCGAGCTGACCGGCTTGGCCTGCGCCGGGGCGGCCTGCGCGGCCACGGCCGGACCGGCGATGACACCACCGGACATGATCAGACCGGCGACGGACAGCATGCTGTTACGCATGATCGTGTTCATGTCGAAGCTCCATTCGGGGTTGGCTCCGGGGGTACGGAGGCGCAGCACCTTGAGTGGCGCTCGGCTTTCGGCCGTCCTGCTCGGCCGTCGTGCTCGGTCGTACGGAGGATGTAACGACCCGGCTCCCGCCGTGATTCCACCGGCGGTGTGACGGCGGCCGGCCAAAAACCGGACATCCGGGCCGATTGCCCGCGCCGAGGTCGCCCGTCGGGGTGGTATGCCTGAGGAGCGATATACCTGAGCGGCATATTTATGACTGACCGGTATATCGCTCGCCGCACGGTCCGGCGCGCCCGAAGGTGCAGTGCCGGCAGCGATCAGACGGACGGGTCGGCGGCGGGCAGACTGCCCAGCAGGCGCGTCACCGCGATCTCGATGACCACCCGCTCCGGATTGGGCCGCGGCTGGCGGTAGCGCTCGGCGTACCGGCGTTCGGCCTCGGCCACCGACCCGGGATCGCGGCGGAGCACCGCCCGGCCCTCCACGGTCAGCCACCACCGGCCGTCGACCTGACACACCGCGACCGGGGTGCCGTCGCGGCCGGCCGCCGCGACGTGCCGGGCCTTGGCGGAGGTTCCCGAGGTGATCACGCGGGCCAGCCCGGCGTCCGCGTCGAAGGTGACCCCCACCGGTACGACGTGCGGGGTGCCGTCCGCGCGCAGGGTGGTCAGCGTGGCGAGGTGCCGCACCCGGAAGAACGCGGTGACCCGTTCGTCGTGCGCGTCCAACCGGTGGTCGCCCGCCATGTTCCGTCCCCTGTCCGTCGACCCGGGCCGACCGCCGGTCCGGGCCCGATCATGACACGGGACCGCGGAGCCGACCCGGTTCCGGCGACTCCGCCGGGCCGGGCAGCCGGCGCTGCGCCGCCCGGTGCTTCCGGACCTGCCGGCCGAGGTAGATCAGGGCACCGGCCAGGACACCCATGTCGTCCAGGTAGATCGGGTCGGGGAGCACGTCCACCGGAAGGATCGTGTAGATCAGCGCGCCGTAGAAGGCGACCTTGCCGCCCACCCCGAGCGCGCCGAGCAGCCGGCGGGTGCGCACCACCCGGACGGCGAGCAGCACGGCCCCGACCAGCGTCGCCAGCGCGACGACGGCGGCGAGCACGACCAGGATCCAGGTCTCGCGGGACACAGGGTCACGCTATCCGAAACCGGCCACCGCCGCCTCAGTACGCCGGCACGGCCGCCCGACCGCGGGCCACGGTCGCGGTCTCCCGGGTGGTCTCCGTCGCCGCCCGGGTCGCCGCGACCTCCTGACCGGTGGCGGCGCGGGCCAGGTCCACAGTGGCGAGCAGCGACTGCGCCCCGGGTGCCCGGCCGGTCGCCGTGTACGCCTCCTCGCGGAGGCTGCGCGCGGCGGCGGCGGCCAGCTCGGCTGCCCGCCAGGCGGCCTGCTCCCGCTCCCGGGCCACCTGCTGCCGGGTACGCAGGTTGTCCCGGACCAGCCGCTTCAGCAGCAGCTCCTGCTCCACCGGGTGCCGGCTCGGATCCCATCCGCGGTGACCCAGGATGTCGCTGAGCTGCTCCACCGTGATCTCCCGCCGCCACTGCGCGTCGAGCGCCGCCCGGTGCAGCCAGCGCTCCCGGTCGGCGTACTCGGCGGGCGTCCGGGGCGTACGTGGCAGCGGCAGCGCGGCGGCGGCCGCCAGCCGGCGCACGTCCTCCTCCGCCGCCTCGTACGCCCGCCAGGTCGCCTCGGCCTCCTCCTGGACGGCCAGCCACTCGGTGCGGCGCCGCTCGGCGGTGGTCGTCGCGCGCTCCGCGGCCACCGCCACCTCCTGCGCGTAGCGGGCCCGTTCCCGGGCCTCCTCGGCCAGCTCGAAGCTGCTCGGCATCGCGGCTTCGCTGATCCGGTCGCCGAGCACCGACCGGAACCGGTCCGGGCGCACGATCAGCGCGGCGACGGCGATCGCCGCGACGGCGAGCAGGGCCAACCAGATCCCGGCGGCCTGTGGGACGTCGGGCAGGACGGTGGAGAAGACGGTCTGCATCACCAGCACCTCGTGGCGGATCGTTAGGAACTGAAGGGTCCGTGGACCGGTCGGCGAGGTCGGCCGGGGCTCGACGGCGGCGCGGAACGGTCCGGATGGCCGTACCCGATCGGCTCGGCGGGCAATCAGCAGGCGCCAGCGCGGGTGGGGCTCGGCAGGGCCGTACCAGGGCCGGGACTCAGCAGGGCCGCTTGGCGGCGGGACCTCCCGACGGCGGTCGGCGGGATCAGTGGCGCGGCGGACCGCGCCGGCCGACGGCGTCCCGACCCGGGTCAACGAGGGCCGGGCCGGCCGCGGAGGCTGCCGGAAGGGCGGAAGATCCGACCGGCCGCCCGACGCCGGCCCCGGTCGGGCGACCGCCCGGCGTGCCGGTGGCCCGCTCGGCTGTGGCGGCGCCGCTCGGGGCGGCGACCCACCCGCCGGCGCCGGCGCTCTGGCCGCTGGTCGCCGGGGCGGCGAACGTAGCTGGAGGAAGCGGGAACGCGGCGACCTGGCCGGGCTCCGCGGTCGGCCGGAAGGCCTCGGCGGGGGCGGCGGAGGCGGCCGTGCCGCCGAGCCCGACGACGAGCACCAGGGCCGTCACCGCCAGCCGGGCCAGCTTCCGCAGAGTGCGCAGCGTCGCGGCCCAGAGGGGCGGGGCGAACGCTACGGGCAGCACCACCTCAACCTATCGGTCAGGTCCGCCTCATGCAGCTCGACGATCTACCGGGCCGACGTGACCCGCCCCACGATTCCCTGTGGACGGAGGCACCGCCGGGCGGGCCGCTACGCCTCACTCGGCGCGCAGCCCGTCCGGACGGGTCAGCCGCCACAGCACCGGTAGGCTCGCCACGGTCACCAGCAGCACCACGGCCGCGCCGAGGCCGACGCCGAGGGCGACCACCGGCCAGCTCACCACGACCTGAGCGCCGACCATCCGGAGCAGGGCGGCGCCCAGGCCGAGCCCGAAGGCCACCGCGAGCACCAGTCCGATCGTCACCGGCACCCCGGTCTGCCCCAGCACCGACCAGCCCAGCGTGCCCCGTCGGGTGCCCACGGCGACCAGCATGGCCAGCAGCCGCCGCCGTTCCCGCAGCTGTTCCAGCACGCCGACCTGCATGCTCAGGCCGATCAGTGCGAGGGTGACCACCGCGCCGATGTAGAGGCCGCGGCGCACGTTGACGAACCGTCGGGACTCGGTGGAATCGGTGAGCGTGGTGACCGAGGCCAGCATGTCGATGCTCGCGGCGGTGCTGCGTACCCGCTCCAGCGCGTCCGGGTCGGCTCGGTCGATGCTGACCAGCGCGTTGGCGTCCATCCGGCCGAACCGGGTCAGGTCGGCGGCGCTCGGGGTGACCAGCAGCGCGCCGGTGAGCCGGCCGGTCGGTTCCACCCGGGCCGGCACGTCGCGGGTACGGGCCGGCAGCGTCCAGGTGGCGGTGCCGTCGCCGGACGTGAGGCGGGCGCCGGGGGTGAAGCCGACGATCTGCTGCTCCGGTGTGGATGGTCGCGCCACGAACACGTCCCCATCGGTGCAGGAGTCGAGGTGGGCGAACTCGGCCAAGGCGGCGCAGTCGCCGATTCGCAGTTCCAGGGCGGACCGGTCGGCGCCCCCGGATCCGGCGGCGTGCCAGCTGACCCCGGTCGTCAGCGTGCCGACGCTCTGGACGACCCCGGGGGTGGCAGCCAGCCGGGCCAACGCGGCAGCGGCGTCCGGCGGCGCCGGCAGCCGGATGTCGACCTGGGCGCGGGAGGTGTCCTGCCCGCTCGGCCGGGTGAACTCGTCCTGCACTCCGACGAAGAGCATCTGCAGGCCGATGGTGCCGGCCACCGCGACCGCCACCCCGTTGACCAGCCGTGCTGACATGGCGCTGTCCAGCTGGAGCCGGCGGACCGCGAGCTGCCACGGTACGGGACCGCCGCGGAGGCGGCGCACCACCAGGTCGACCAGCCACGGGAGCAGGGTCACCGTGCCGCTCAGCAGCAGCACCGCGCCGACGGCCACCTGCCAGTCCGACGTGCCGGGGCGACCCGCCGTGCTCCGCGCCAACGGGTAGAGCAGGCCCAGACCGGCGACCGGCAGCAGCAGGCGCCACCAGAGGCGGCGCCGGACCGGGGTGCCGCGCCGGACCACGCCGAGCGGCTCGATCACGATCCCGCGCAGGGCGACCAGGGTCACCCCGACTGCCAGCGCCGGCACGGTGACGACGACGGCCGCCACCAGCGGCAGCACCGGCCGGACGTCTGCGGCGTAGACGCTGAGGTCCCAGAGGGCGACCAGCGGCGCCAGTTGCCGGCCCGCGGTGAAGAACAGGCCACCGGCGACCATCCCGAGCAGCGCGGCGGCCGCGGCCTCGCCTGCGGCGATCCGGCGCACCATCGCCGCATCGGCGCCGAGCAACCGGAGGGCGGCGAGGCGCCGGTCGCGGCGTTCGCCGCCGAAGCGCACCGCCGCGCCCAGGAAGACCACCACGGGCAGCAGCAGCACCACGAAGATGACCACCACAAGCAGGGTGAGCACTGGTCCGAACCCCTCACCGGGCAGCCCACCGCCGAACGCGTCGAGGCGCGTCGCCCGATCCGCCGGCAAGGTGTCGCTGCCCAGGTAGAAGGCGAGTTCCCGGGGGCCCGCCAACCCGTCGGAACCGATCGTGCCGGTGACCCGGGCGCCGCCCAGCCGGGGCGCCAGCAGCGGCCCGTCGGGGGAGTCCAGCAACGTCTTCAGCGCCGGGGAGACGACCACCTGGCCCGGGCCGGGCAACGCGCTCAGTCCCGGTGGCACCGGCGCGGCCGGGCCCTCGGCGCGGAGCATCCGGCCCCGGACGGGCTGGCCGCGGAACATCGTGTCGAGTTGCGCCACGAGCAGGGTGTTCGCCGCCGCCGGCAGCTCCTGGCCGATCCGCAGGTCGTCGCGGGCGTCACCGCGCGCCTGCCGGGCCTGGAGGGCACCCGGCACGGCCGCCGCGAGCAGCAGCATCGCCACGCCGAGGCCGACGCCGAGCGCGGTCAGCGCGGTACGCGTCCAGCCGTCCCGCCCACCGGTGACCGCCATCCGGGCCCCCATCAGCAGGTCGCCCAGCGCGGCCCCGGTCCGCCCGCCGCGCCGGCGGGTTCCCACCCCGGTCACGCGACCTGCTCCACGCTGCGGGCCTGGCCGTCGCGGACCACCACCTCCCGGTCGGAGTACGCGGCGACCCGCGCCTCGTGGGTCACCAGCAGCACGGCGGCGCCGGTCTCCCGGGCCGCCCGGGTCAGCAGGCGCATCACGCGCTCGCCGTTCAGCGAGTCGAGCGCGCCGGTCGGCTCGTCCGCGAAGACCACCCGGGGACCGGTGACCAGCGCCCGGGCCACCGCCACCCGCTGCCCCTGCCCGCCGGAGATCTCGCCCGGCCGCTTGCCGGCCACCTCGATGACCTCCAGCCGGGACAGCCACTCGGTGGCCCGCCGCTCGGCCTCGCGGCGAGGGACGCGCTCCAGCCGCAGCGGCAGCGCCACGTTCTCCAGGCAGGTGAGCTCGGGTACCAGCTGCCCGAACTGGAACACGAACCCGAACTCCCGGCGGCGCAGCGCGCTGCGCTCGGCGTCGGAACGGGCGCTCAGGTCGACCCCCTGGTAGCGCACCCGGCCGGAGTCGGGCCGGACGATGCCGGCGAGGCAGTGCAGCAGGGTGGACTTGCCCGAGCCGGACGGGCCCATCACCGCGACCACCTCCGCGCCCCGTACGGCGAGCGAGGCGCCGGCGAGGGCGGGTGTGGGGCCGAACGACTTGTGCAGCTCCTCGGCGACCAGCAGCGGCTCCCCGGTCATCCCCGGACCTCCGTCGCCAGCTCGTCGAGGCGGGCGGCGGTCAGCTCCAGCCAGCGCAGGTCGGCCTCCAGATGGAACAGAGCGTGGTCGCAGATGAGCTGCTCGGCGAGGTCGCCCTCGGCCTTCCGCCGGGTCAGCTCGCGCATCAGCCGCAGGTGCTCGGCGCGCTGGGTGTCCAGCAGATCGGCGGCGGCGCGGCCGGTGAGCAGCGCGAGCACGACCTTGGTGTAGAGCACGCTCTGCAGGTAGGGCTCGGGCCTTTCGGGCTGGGCGAGCCACTGCCCGACGTCGGTCACCCCGGCCTCGGTGATCGCGTACCGCTTGCGCTCGGGGCCCTCGCCAGGTTCGACCGAGTCGACCTCCACCAAGCCGTTGCGCAGCAGCCGGGACAGGGTCGAGTAGACCTGTCCAAAGTGCAGCGGCCGGGCATGGCCGAACCGTTCGTCGTACGCCCTCTTCAGGTCGTAGCCGTGCCGGGGGCTGGACTCCAGGAGCCCGAGAAAGGTCTGACCGATCGACATGGGCGAAACTATACACATGAGGTATACGCAGTAGGTATACCTGAATGCGGCAACGCGAACGGCGCGACGCCCCGGTGCGGGACGCCGCGCCGTGGCGGTGTCAGATCAGTTGGTGCCGAGCACCGGGGGCGGGGCGGACCCGCCGTCCCCCCAGACCATCTCGTCCTCGGTCAGCCAGGTCAGCCGCTCGTCCGACTCCTCCCCGTCCGACTCGCCGCGCCCGCCGAGCACCCCGTTGCGGCCGGCGCCGGCCATGGCGGACCGGCTGCCGGCCCCGCGGCCGCCGGAACGGCCCTCCCCGTCGACCGCGCCCGCCCGACCCGACGCCAGTCGACCGGTGCCCGCAGCCGAGCGGCCCTCCGCGCCGGCGCCCGTCCGGGCGGAGGTCGACGCGGCCTGCCCCGACCCGGCCAGCGATCCGGTGCCGACCACGCCGCCGGCCGGCGTACCGCCGGGGAAGCCGGAGAGCGGACCGCCGCCGGTTGAGACCGCCGTGGTCGCGCCGGCCAGCAGCCCCCCGCCGAGCAGCGGGCCCGCGCCCGCCAGCGAGGTGCCCGCATCCGGGTCCACCGCGGGGGCGCCACCGGCGCCGACGATGTGACCCGTCGTGCCGGAGCCCACCGAGCCGTCGTGCCCGGTCGTGCCCGGGCCCGCGGAACCGCTGGTCGGGGCGGCATGGTGCACGCCGGAGGTGGTCGCGGTGGCGCCGGGGGCACGGGTGAACGTGCCGGAGTGCGGTGCCGCCGCCGGGGTGCCCACGGACGGTCCGCCGCCCGGCGTCGAGCCCGACGTGTCGGTGTGGCCCGGCAGGTCCGGATCCGGCGTGGGGGCGGTGACGACCCGCCCGTACGCGGAGAAGTCGTAGCCCTCGGCGAGCGTGGCCACCACCTGCACCATCCGCTGTTGCGCCTTCTCCTGCTCGGCCTTGTCCTGCTCGTGGCCGATGAACCCGCCGACCAGCGCACCGGGCACACCGCCGAGGAGGAAGCCCTTGCCGGCGCCGGAGAGCGTCTTGTCGTTGTCGTCGGTCGCCTCGGGGCTCTCCGCCTTCGCCTGGGCGGTGCGCAGCTCGTCGGCCATCATGGTGAGCGCGTGGTGGACGTCGGTCATCCCCTGGGCGAGGTCGCCCGAGTAACCGACCACCAGGTCCAGCCGGCGCTGGAACTCGCGGGAGGCGTCCCCTGTCCACCTCCGCGCCAGCGCGTCCAGGTCGCCGCCGAGATCCCGGCCGAGGCCCTCCAGCGTGCCCTTCAGCGAGCTCCACTGCGCGCTGAGGCCGTCGATCTGGCGCGGGTCGCCGGACTTGACGCCGTCGTACAGCTCCTGGTGGCTGACGTGCTGGTAGCGCTGAATGTATTCAGACACGCGGGTCCCCCTCCGCCGGCTTCAGCGCCTCGTCGACGCCCGCGAGGGCGGCCATGATGTCGGCCGCGGTCGCCGCGTTGCGCGCCTCGGTGGTCCGGTAGTTGGCCATGATCGTGCTGGTCGCCGTCTGCGCCGCGATGATCGCCTTGCGCAGCCGCTCGACCTGCGCCGCGTAGCTGGCGTGGGTCTCGGTGTAGCGGCGGGCATTCCCCGTGGCGTCGGCGAACGTGCCGAGCGCCGGCGGCCGGCACTGCAGCTCGGTGTTGAGCTTCCGCAGCACCGACTCGACCTCGGTCAGCCGACCCGCCAACCGCAGGTGGAAGTCCTCCAAGGACAGTACGTCGACTGTCGTGCGCCCGGTCATGGCTGCATCCCCGTAGTCATCGTCGATAGCCGTTGCCCGTGCCCAGGTTAGTCGACCGGAGCCAACCGGGGCGACCCGTCAACCACGCACCGCTCATCCACTTCGAACCATGCCCGCTCAGCCGCCCTGGGCCGGCGTCGCGTCCGGGCTCCCGGTCGCGGGTTCCGCCGGGGCGGGCGACGAGCCGCCGGCCCCGGGCTCGAAGTAGGCCAGTGCGTCCGCCCGCTCCAACGCCGGACCGGTCGGGATCAGGGCCAGCAGCGACGCGGGCACCGCCAGCGGGGTCACTCCGCCGTACCCGAGCGCGGTCAGCGCGTCCCCCGAGCGGGTGCCCAGCGGGTAGCGGACGCCCTGGGCGCTGACCAGGTAGACGGTCGAGCCGGCCGCCGCCGCGCCACCCTCGCCCGACCCGGCCGCGGCCTGCACCAGGACACCCTTCCCGCCGGGCAGCAGCACGCTCTCCGCGGTGCGGACCGCGTCCCGGTCGCCCTGGCGTACGGCCACCCCGGCATCCCCGGTCAACTCGGCCGGCGGCCGGTCGAAGACCTCCAGGGTGGTGGTCGGCGGCCCGCCGGCGGCGCCGGCCCGGTAGCTGGCGCAGAGCACGGTCTGACCCGCGCGGACCTCGTGCAGGGCAGGCAGCCGCTGCGGCGTGCCCTCGGCCTCCAGCCGCTGGTCGGTGAGGACCTCGCCGGCCTGGTCCGGGGTGATGTCGGTGACCTGACCGCCGTCGCCGAGCAGCAGCAGCGCGGTGACCTCACCGATCGCGGCGAGCCCCTGCCGGGTCAGCACGTAGTGTTGCCCGGCGGCCCGGAACACCTGGCCGATCTTCGCCGGACCGTCCCCCACCCGCAGGCCGCTGGGGCTCCCGTCGCCGTCGATGGTCGGCTTGCGCAGCGGCGGGCCGGCCGGCACCGCGTTGAGCAACTGCTGCCCGACGCTCGCCGTGGCCGCGCCGGCCATCTTCAGCGCGACCAGTGCCTGCTCACCCCCGATCAGGCGCAGCTGCGACCCGGCGGTGAGCAGATACCGGTCTTCGTCGGTCCGGACCAGCACGGCCTGGTCGGTGAGCGGGGTGCCGCCCGGCATCGGGTGGTCGATCACCAGCCGGGTGCGGGACCGCCGCGGGTCCGCCGGGTCGGGCACGTCACAGACCGACCAGGGCAGCCCCACCAGCGACTTGCGGTCCGGCAGGTCGTCGGGGGCGCCGACGATGCCGACGGCGTGACCGCGCGGGCGGTCCTTGATGGAGGCCTGCGACATGGTCCGCACCTGCGGGTCCGCCTCGTTGAGGATGAGCCGGGCGGAGGCGTAGTTGAGCGTCGGGTGCAGCAGCCCGTCGGCGAAGACGTAGGTGGCGCCGGTCTCCCGCTCGATCACCAGGGTGTTCGCCTCCAGCGGCGCGGCGTTGCCGGTGAGCTGGCCGTACGCGCCGGCGCCGCCGAGCACGATGGCCGCCACGAGGACGCTGCCGACGACCGCCATGCCGAGCCGCCGCATCGGCAGGTCGTTGGTCTCCGGGTCACCGGAGAGCAGGGCCGAGACGATGCGGCGGGTGACGAAGCGGTACGCCTGCACCTGGTCGCGGCGGGTCCGCATGACTAACCTCCGGCGGGGGTGGGTCCGCGACGATCAGGTCCGAACTCCGTCGCGGGCTTCCCTACGATAAGGGGCCGTCGGGGGTTCACCGGGACCCCGCCCGTCCTCCGGCGGCGCACCGATCCGGCGGATGCCCAGGATGTCCAGAAGGGACGCTCACCGATGACGCAGCTCCAGGCGCCACCCGGTCGTACGGCCACCGTCCCCGCCGTGCCGGCGGACCGACCGGTCACCCCGGTCGACCGGCGGCGCCGCGGCCGGATCGGGCCGGTGGTCGTCGGCCAGCTGGTGGTGCTGGAGTGCGCCGCGCTCGCCGTCTGGCTCGCCACCGCCGGCCCGGACTGGCTGCTGCCCGTCGTCGCCGTGGTCGCCGCGCTGGCCGTCGGCGCGGCCTTCGGTCGGCGGGGCGGCCGCTGGTGGTACGAGGACCTGATGCTCCGCCGCCGGCTGCGGCGCCGCCGGGAGCGGTCGCGGGCGGCGGTGCCCGCCGGCGATCCCCGACTGGCCGCGCTCGCCCCGGAGCTGACCGTCGTCGAGCTGACCGAGCGAAACACCCGACTCGGCATCGGCCAGGACGACCGGGGCTGGTTCGCCGCGGTCGCGTTGACCGGGCGGTCCGGCGCGCCGGCCGGTTCCGTCGAGGCGGCCGTGGTGGACCGGGCGCTGGCGGTGCTCGCCGACTTCACCGGGCCGGTCACCCAGACGCAGGTGGTCTCGCACACCCTGGTCTGGTACCCGGCGCCGGGCGCGCCGCCGGCCGCGCACCGGACCGTCTGGGTGGCGCTGCGGCTGTCGGTGTCCGACGCCCGCGCCGAGGCGGTCAGCCGGGGCGGCGGGATGCGCGGCGTGCACCGTACGGTGGCGGCCGGGATCGGCCGGCTCGGCAAGGCGCTGAACGCCGCCGGCCTCAGCCACCGGGTCCTCGGCCGGGACGAGTTGTCCGCGGCGGTGGTCTCCGCGGCCGGGCTGGACCTGGCGCCGGAGTCTCCCGCGGAGAGCTGGACCAGCCTGCGCGGTGGCGGCTGGACCCAGCGTTGCCTGGTCCTGCGGCCACGGCCGAACGGCTCGCTCGGCGGGCTGGTCGACGCGGTGACCGCGACCTCCGCCCCGTCGCACACGGTGGCCGCGGTGGTGCTGCCCGGCGGGCGCCGGGTGCCCCCGCTGCTGCGGGTGGCGGCGATGGACGGCCACGCGGCGGCGCTGGTGAAGGCCGTCCGGGACGTGGCGAAGCGCTGCGGCGTGCCGGCCCGCCCGCTGGACGGCCAGCACGGTCCCGGCGTCTACGCCACCGCGCCGGTCGGCACCGCGATGGGCACGGTCACGGTCGAAGGTTGACGATCCAGCCGTAGAGGCCGCAGACCCAGGCGGCCAGCGGCACCAGGCCGACGATCAGCAGGACCTCGACGATGTCGAGGGTGCGCCCCCACACCGGCGAGATCCGCTTGCCGGCGACGGTCAGCCCGTAGATCAGGCTGATCACCGCGGCCAGCAGCAGCCCGCCCAGGATCAGGCCCAGCCGGACCGGGAGCGATCCGGCGCCGAAGGCGGCCGCGGCGGCCAGCCCGAGGCCGGCGGTGCCCGCGAAGAGCACCGGTGTGCGCTGGGCCCGGCCGGTGAACGGCCGCGCCCGCAGCAGCGACAGCAGCGCCAGCACGAGGCAGAGCAGCACCGCCGGCAGTCGCCCGTTGTCGGCCAGGACGACCTGCCCACCGAGGACGAGCAGCGCCACGGTCCACAGCAGACCGGTGAGGAACTGGTCGGCGCGTTCGCTGTTGCGCAGCACCTGCCGGCCGTCGACGGTCTCCGCGTCGGTCTTCAGGTCCTCCGGGCCGGTGGGGATCGACGGCACGGGCAGCCGGGCCAGCCGGTACGCGATCATCGGCAGGGCCGGCAGGGCGGCGAACGCGACGGTGGCGACCACCGCGGCGGCGGCCGCCGCGCCGATGCCGAGGGCCAGGCAGAGCACGGCGCCCAGCGCGACGGCGGCGCCGACCGCGGTCGCGCCGAAGAACAACGGCAGCCGGTCGCCGACGGCCAGCGCCGCGATCGCGCCGACGAGCACCACCGCGGTCGCGGCCAGCAGCACGTGCGGGCTGGCCAGCTCCGCCAGCTTCCGGTCGCCGGCCAGGACCAGCAGCCCGCCGACCGCCGCGTAGCCGAGGGCGCCCACGGCCAGCATCGCGCCGGTCCGGCTGTCGCCGCCAGCCCGGGACACCACCGCGGCGCTGACCAGCAGGACGACCGCGACCACCAGCGCGGCCAGCGCGCCGGGCAGTTGGGGTGGGCCGGCGAGGAGCGCGGCCAGCGCGCCGGCCGACAGGGCCACCCCGGCGAAGAGCGCCGCGAAGGACCGGGTGGTGCCGACCTGCCAGGTGCCGGGCCGCTGGTTGGTGGCGGTGGCGACCGCGTCCACCACGTCGTCGAAGACGATCTCCGGGGCCGCGGCGGCGCGCGGGCTGAAGTAGAGCACCTCGCCGTCGCGGACGCCGAGCTGCGCGGCGGTACGACCACCGTCCAGCGGCTGCCCGCCGAGCCGGGACAGGCTCCACCCGCCGTGCCGGACCCCCTCGTCGGCGAGGTCCTCGCCGGCGTACCGCAGCAGGGTGGGCAGCAGGTCGGCCAGCGGCACGTCGGACGGCAGCGCGAGATCCATCCTGGTCCGCGGCGCCACGATGGTGATCCGGCTCAGCCCGCCGGTCGCCGTCTTCGTCGCCACTGTGGCCTCCTCGTGCTCGCCTACGATCCACCTCGGCCGCTGACGTCGCCCCCGTGGGTCCACGACGCCCACGGGAGATTACCTACGATGGCGGGCGCATAGGATGCCCACCCGACGACTCCGGTCGGTCGCGAACCGCATCAGGGCCGCTCTTGGGGAGGAGACAGCCGTGAGCACCGTGGTGTTCCGCCGGCTTCCGCGTCAACCGGGGCCCGCGCTGCCGCGGGGCGAGGTGCTGCTGGAGTCCCCGCCCGAGCTGCCCGAACCGCAACCGCGCGGGATGGGTCAGCTGCTGATGATCCTGCCGATGATCTGCGGCGTCGGCGCGATGGCGTTCCTGTACGCCGGCCGGGGCGGCGGCATGATGACGTACGTCGCGGGCGGCCTGTTCGGCGTGTCCATGTTGGGCATGGCCGTCGGCACGATGTCCAACGGCGGCAACGACAAGGCCGAGCTGAACGCCGAGCGGCGCGACTACATGCGCTACCTGGCCCAGATGCGCAAGCGCACCCGGCGGGCCGCCGAGCAGCAGCGCGCGGCGATGTCCTGGCGGCACCCCGAGCCGGACGCGCTCTGGTCGATCGCCTCGTCCCGTCGGCTGTGGGAGCGGCGGATCACCGAGGACGACTTCGGCGAGGCCCGGATCGCGCTCGGCCCGCAGCGGCTGGCGGTGGAGATCGTGCCGCCGGAGACCAAGCCGGTGGAGGACCTGGAGCCGATGAGCGCGATCGCGCTGCGACGCTTCGTCCGCGCCCACTCCACCGTGCCGGACCTGCCCACCGCCCTGTCGCTGCGCGCGTTCAGCCGGATCGTGCTGCGCGGCGACCGGGAGCCGGTGCTCGACCTGACCCGGGCCGCGCTGGGCCAGCTGGTCACCTTCCACGCCCCGGACGACCTGATGGTCGCGGTGGTGGCCGCGCCCGACCGGCAGCCGGTGTGGGACTGGGTCAAATGGCTGCCGCACGCCCAGCACCACGGGCGTACCGACGCGGCGGGCGCGCGCCGGCTGGTCTTCGACAGCCTCGCCGAGGCCGAGTCGGCGCTGGCCGACGAGCTGGCCGGCCGGCCCCGGTTCGCCCCGGAGGCGAAGCCGCTCACCACCGTCCCGCACGTGGTGGTGGTGGTCGACGGTGGCGAGCTCTCGCCGACCTGCCACCTGATGGGGCCGGGCCTGCTCGGCGCCACCGTCATCGACCTGTCCGGGACGGTGCCGCGGGACGCGGGCCGGTGGCTGCTCTGCCTCGACGCCGGTGACGGCAGCGGGCTGGACCTGGTCCGCGGCGCCTCGACGTCCCGGCTGGGCCGCCCGGACGGGTTGAGCGAGGCGGCCGCCGAGGGGCTGGCCCGGCTGATCGCCCCCTACCGCCTCTCCCAGCAGCAGGCCAGCACCGACGAGCCGCTGGCCCGCAGCACGGAGCTGCCCGACCTGCTCGGCGTCGGCGACGCCGCCGCGGTGGACGTACGGCAGAGCTGGCGGCCGCGCAGCCACCGGGACCGGCTGCGCATCCCGCTCGGCGTCGGGCCGGACGGCAACGTGGTGGAGCTGGACTTCAAGGAGTCCGCGCACGAGGGCATGGGCCCGCACGGCCTGGTCATCGGCGCGACCGGCTCCGGCAAGAGCGAGCTGCTGCGTACGGTGGTCGCCGCGCTGGCGGTGACGCACTCGTCGGAGGAGCTCAACTTCGTCCTGGTCGACTTCAAGGGCGGTGCCACCTTCGCCTCGCTGGACGCCCTGCCGCACACCAGCGCGGTGATCACCAACCTCTCCGACGAGCTGCCGCTGGTCGACCGGATGCGGGACGCCCTGGCCGGTGAGATGAACCGGCGGCAGGAGGTGCTGCGGGCGGCCGGCAACTACGTCTCCCGGTACGACTACGAGCAGGCCCGGGCCGCCGGCGAGCAGCTGGAGCCGATGCCCAGCCTGCTGATCATCTGCGACGAGTTCAGCGAGCTGCTCGCCGCGAAGCCGGACTTCATCGACCTCTTCGTGATGATCGGCCGGCTGGGCCGGTCGCTCGGCGTGCACCTGCTGCTGGCCAGCCAGCGGTTGGAAGAGGGGAAGCTCCGGGGGCTCGACACCCACCTGTCGTACCGGATCGGTCTGCGGACCTTCTCGGCGGTGGAAAGCCGGATCGTGCTCGGCGTGCCCGACGCGTACGAGCTGCCCAGCGCCCCGGGCCACGGCTACCTGAAGACCGACACCAGCACCATGCTGCGGTTCCGGGCGGCGTACGTGTCCGGGCCGTACCGGGCGCCGGGGCAGGTGCAGCGGTCGACCCGGGCGCAGGTGCAGCGCCGCATCGTGCCGTACGGGGTGGACTTCGTGCCGGTGCCGGTCGCCCAGACCGCGGTGGAGGCGACGCCGGAGCCGGAGCAGCCGGCGGACGGCAAGGCGGTCGCCATGCTGGATGTGCTGATCGACCGGCTCAAGGGCCAGGGCCGGCCGGCGCACCAGGTCTGGCTGCCGCCGCTGGCCGAGCCGCCGGGCCTGGGTGAGCTGCTGCCGCCGCTGGGGGTGCACCCGACGTTCGGGCTGTGCACCGCGAACTGGCCCGGCCGGGGCCGGTTGGCGGTCCCGGTGGGCGTCGTGGACCGCCCGTACGAGCAGCGGCGCGACCCGATGATGGTGGACCTGGCCGGTGCGGGCGGCAACGTGGTCGTCGTCGGCGCCTCGCTGAGCGGCAAGAGCACCATGCTGCGGTCGATGATCGCGTCCCTGGCGCTCACGCACACCCCGCGCGAGGTGCAGCTCTTCTGCCTGGACTTCGGCGGCGGGGCGTTGCGCAGCGTGGAGGGGCTGCCGCACGTGTCCGGGGTGGCCGGCCGGCGGGACACCGAGGCGGTCCGCCGGACGGTGGCCGAGGTGGTCGCCGTGCTCGACGACCGGGAGACCCGGTTCGCCCAGCACGGCATCGACTCGGTGGCCAGTTACCGGCGGCGGCGGGCGGCCGGCGAATTCTCCGACGACCCGTTCGGCGACGTGTTCCTGGTGGTCGACGGCTGGAACACGCTGCGCCAGGAGTACGAGGAGCTGGAGCAGACCATCACCAACCTGGCCAACCGGGGGCTGGGTTTCGGCGTACACGTGGTCATCTCGGCCGTGCGCTGGGCGGAGGTCCGGATCAACATGCGGGACCTGCTGGGCACGAAGCTGGAGCTGCGGCTCGGCGACGCGGCCGAGTCGGAGATCGACCGGCGCGCGGCGCAGAACGTCCCGGTCGGCTCGCCCGGTCGCGGCCTGACCCGCGACAAGCTGCACTTCCTGACCGCCGTGTCGCGGATCGACGGC
This sequence comes from Micromonospora sp. NBC_00898, assembly GCF_045207895.1. Lineage (NCBI taxonomy): Bacteria > Bacillati > Actinomycetota > Actinomycetes > Micromonosporales > Micromonosporaceae > Micromonospora > Micromonospora sp. NBC_00898. Next base: position 5,382,347 of record NZ_CP108775.1, on the reverse strand, counting down.
AAGCGCGACGTCGACGACCTGACCGAGGCGTCGGTCGCGCTGGCCGGGCACGTGGCGGCGAACTGGCCGGGCCGCCCGGCCCCGAAGGTGCGGCTGCTGCCGCGCAAGCTGCCGGTGACCGAGCTGGCCAAGGTCGTCGACCGGTCCGCGCCGGGTGTGCCGATCGGGGTCAACGAGGCCGCGCTCGCCCCGGTCCACCTGGACCTGGCGAACGAGCCGCACCTGACCGTCTTCGGCGACGCGGAGTGCGGCAAGACCAACGTGCTGCGGCTGATCGCCCGGGGCATCGTCGAGCGGTACACCCCGGCTCAGGCCCGGTTGGTGATCGCCGACTACCGGCGCGGCCTGCTCGGCGCGGTGGAGGGCGACCACCTGCTGGACTACGCGCCGTCCAACCAGGCGTTCAGCCAGGGGCTCGGGTCGATCCGCAGCGCGCTGCAGAACCGGCTGCCGGGGCCGGACGTGACCACCGCGCAGCTGCGCGACCGGAGCTGGTGGAAGGGGCCGGAACTCTACATCCTGGTCGACGACTACGACCTGGTCGCCTCCGGCGGCAGCAACCCGCTCAGCGCGCTGCACGAGCTGCTGCCGCAGGCGCGGGACATCGGCCTGCACCTGATCGTCACGCGCCGGGTCGGCGGGGTGGCCCGGGCGCTGTACGAGCCGGTGCTGCAACGACTGCGGGAGCTGGACTCGCCCGGGCTGCTGATGTCGGGCAACCGGGAGGAAGGCGCCGTCTTCGGCACCCTGCGGCCGAGCCCGCAGCCGCCGGGCCGGGGCACGCTGGTGCGCCGGCGCGACGGTCAGCAGCTCATCCAGACGGCATGGGCGGAGCCGACCTGATCCGGGCCGCTCCATGAACTCCCTTGTAGACGGTCAGGCGCCGACCGATGTCGCGAACTCCATTGCGGACTCGCGCCATTTGCCGCTTTGGCGGGCTGCGACCGCTTGCCGCCGTGGGTTACCGTCTCAGCGAGGATGTCCGTCGGTGGGGTTGGTTGCCTTGCCGCGGGGGTGGGGCGCGGCAGATCCGCCGCCACGAAGATGACGGAAGGGTGTGAAGCATGGCGTTCGAGGTCGAAGCTGCGACTCTCCATACCGCCGCGAGTGACGTGCGGTCCACGCGCAGCGAGGTTGACGGCGAGCTGAAGAAGCTCTGGAACGTGGTCGACGACCTGGCCATCGCCTGGAAGGGTCAGGCGTCCGCGGGCTTCCAGCAGCTCATGAACCGCTGGAACGAGGACACCGTCAAGCTGCTGACGGCGATGGACAGCATCGCCGACCTGCTCGACAAGTCGGGTACGACGCACCAGGTCAACGACGAAGAGCAGCAGCAGATGCTGGACAAGTTCCACTCTGCTCTCAACCCGTGATCCGCGCAGACGAGCAGAGGAGGAACTCATGAGCATCAAGGTTGACTACGCAGTCCTCGAGAGCAGCAACCAGCAGATGCAGGCCATCTCGCGGACCATCGACGAGAAGCTCGACACGCTGCGCTCGATGCTGACCAAGCTGGAGTGGGACGGTCAGGACCGCGCCGCGTACCAGCAGCACCAGGCCCAGTGGGACGCCGCCGTGCGGGACATCAACAAGGTCCTGAACGACATCGGCGGGGCCGTGGGCATCGCGCGCGAGAACTACGTCTCCACCGAGATGAGCAACGCCAAGGTCTGGCAGTGAGATAATCGACCGCTGCGGCTCCGGTCCGGCTCGACCGGACCGGAGCCGCAGCGCGTCACATGTCGACCGAGGTCCTGGGAGTGCCATGGGTACGGGGAAGCGCCGGCCGCTGCTGAGTTCCGCCGCCGCCATGCTGACGCTGGTCGCCACCGCCGGCGCCGGCCTGCTGGCCGGGCCCGCCCCGGCGCGCGCCGCCGACACGGTGCGCGGCCTCCAGTGGTACCTCGACCCGTTGAAGATCCCGCAGGCGCACAAGCTCTCCCGGGGCAAGGGCGTGGTGGTCGCGGTGGTCGACTCCGGGGTCTACGCCGCGCATCCCGACCTCAAGGGCCAGGTCCTACCGGGCAAGGGGCTCAGCGCCGACGTGGCCGCCGACGGCCGCAGCGATCCGGACGCGCAGAAGGGCCACGGCACGGGGATGGCCGGCGTCATCGCCGGTCGTGGCGGTGGCGTGATGCACGAGCTGGGGATCGCCCCGGAGGCGAAGATCCTGCCGGTCGGTCTCGGCGCGGACGACCGCAACGCCGACATCGCCGCGGGCATCCGCTGGGCCGCGGACCACGGCGCGGACGTCATCAACGTGTCGCTGGCGAACGACTCCCTCAAGCGTGAGCTGGCCGACGCGATCCGGTACGCGCTGAGCAAGGACGCGGTGGTGGTGGCCGGCGCCGGCAACGTCGACCAGGGGATGGTCGGGGTGCAGGCGCCCGCCAGCATCCCGGGCGTCGTCGCGGCCGGTGGCACCGACCGCGCCGGGGGCCTGTGGACCGGTTCGGCGACCGGCCCGGAGCTGGTGCTGGCCGCGCCGGGGGAGCGGATCATCGCCCCGGCCCCGCCCACGGTCTCCCCCAACGGCTACGTGGTGAACGACGGCACCAGCCTCTCCACAGCGATCATCTCCGGGGTGGCTGCCCTGGTCCGGTCGCGCTACCCGGACCTCGACGCGGCCAACGTGGTCAACCGCCTGATCCGCACCGCCCGCGACGAGGGGCCGTCGGGGCGGGACCCGCGGTTCGGGTTCGGCGTCGTCGACCCGCTCGCGGCGCTGACCCGTTCGGTGCCCCCGGTCTCCGCCAACCCGCTGCTCGAGGCCGCGCCGCCGGCGCCGACCGCCAGCAGCAGCCGGGACAGTCGTGACGACGAGCCGATGGTCACCTTCGGGCTGGCCAAGGGCGCGGGTCCGGCCATCGCGACCGCGCTCTGCCTGCTGGTCGTGGTGGCCGTGGTCGTGCTGCTGGTGTGGCTCACCCGGCGCGGCGTGCGTCGCCCGGCGGCGCCGACGGCACCCGGCCCGCACCCGCCGCTCGGCCCGCCGCCAGGGCACCGTCCGCCCGGCTTCGGCCCGCCGACCGGCCCGGGTCAATTCCCCGGCTACCCGCCACCGTCGGGTAACGGCCCGCCGCCCGGCTTCGCGCCGTCCGCCGGCCCGGTGCCGGCGCATCCGTACCAGCCCCGGCCGGTGAGCCAGCCGACGGCGCCGCATCCGTACCCGCCGCCGGCCGGGCCGGTTCCACCGGCGACCGGGCCAGTTCCACCACCTACCGGCCCTGAGCAGGGCTGACGCCGGGCACCACGAGCACCGCCAGGGGGAGGACAGGATGAGCTGGGACACCAGCCACAACGTCAGCAAGGATCCGGACCGGGTCGAGCAGCGGGTCGACGTCCCGCTGCCGCTCAACCCGGGCATGCCGCTCGCCGGTGACCTGCGCGGCATCAACTTCGACCGGGTCGGCGTCGACCAGGCGGAGACACCGAGCAAACTGGTCGCCGGCGACGGCGAGCGGGGCGTGGAGACCGAGTGGGACGCCGGCAGCCTCGACTCGGCCGTGACCTGGCTGGAGACCCACGCCAGCTACGTGCACCGGCTCTCCTACGACATGTCCGCCATCAAGGACGAGCTCGCCCCGGGCGAGGGGGCGGAGCCGGGCCACGGCGCGCTGGGCGGGTTCCCGAACGCCCAGGAGCTCACCAGGAATCACGACGCCCTCTTCTCGTCCACCCAGCAGGGCCTGCGCACCCTCTCCGACGGGCTCTGGGCGGCCGCCGAGGCGCTGCGTGAGGTCAAGCGCAAGTACGAGGACGCCGAGCACGCCAACGCCATGTCGGCGCAGGAGATGCAGCAGGCGTTCAACGATGCCGCCAGCGGCGGCAACGGCTAGACGGGGGAGCGGGAAGATGGCGGACTGGGAGCAGATGGCCCGCGAGGTGCTGGTGGCGGGCCGGCCGGACAAGGTGCAGAGCGCGGCGCTCGGTTGGCAGGAGCTGCTCAAGAACGTCGGGCAGGTGCAGGAGAGCCTCCAGCAGAACGTGAAGGATCTGGGCGCGGTCTGGAAGGGTCCCGCGTACGAGGCGTTCAAGTCGCACGTCGAGGGGCTGGCCAAGCAGGCCGGTGGTCTCGTGGACGCGGCCGAGAAGCCCGGCCGGGGCCGGGTCGGCATCGTGACCAACCTGGAGACCGCGGCCAAGCAGCTCCAGCAGGCCCAGGACACCATGCCGATCCCGGCCGCCTGCGTCGGCGATGTGCTGGCCGCCCGCAACGGCGAGCTCGTCCTCGGCGTCGGGCTGTTCGAGACGCGGGTCAAGGCGGACCTGATGGGCAGCTGGCCGATGGAGAAGATGGGCGAGCTGGGCGACTGGGTGTCTGGCTGGTTCTCCGATCAGGAGGGCGACGCCCGCAAGGTCTACAACGAGGTCAACGGCAACTACCAGGACCGGGTGCTGGAGTCGCCGAGCGGCGGCCCGAGCGGCAGCATCTCCAGTCCCCGTCCGGACATCCCGAACCTGGGCACCGGGCCGGGCACCGGCGGGGGCGGTGGCGTGCCGGGGATCGGTGGGACGCCCTCCACCGGCGGTCTCGGCGGCGGCCCGTCGGCGGGTGCCGGCAAGATGCCCGGCCTGGGCGCGGGCGGCCCGAGCATCGGGTCGAGCGCGCACCCGGACCTCACCTCCGGCGGGGGCTACACCCCGTCCACCGGCACCGGTTACACCCCCTCCGCCGGGTCGACGGGCACCGGCAGCTACGGCACCGGGCTGGCCGGCGCGGGCACCGCGACCGCCCCGGGCCTCGGCTCCGGCTTCGGCTCGGGCGGTGGGCTGCCTGGCAGCACCGGCCTCGGTGGCAGCGGCGGTGGGCTGGGCGGTGGTCTCGGCGGTGGCGCCGGGGTCGGCCGGGCGGTGAGCCCTGGAATGCCCCCGATGATGGGCGGCGGCGGTATGGCCGGCGCTGGCGGCCGGGGTGGCGGTGGCCGGATGGGCGCCGGGAAGCTCGGCGCGGGCGGGATGGCGCCCGGCATGGGTGGCGGCATGGCCGGTGGCCGGGGCGCGGCCGGTGGCGGCCGGGGCGGTGCGGCCGGTGGCGCCGCCGGTGCCCGAGGCGGCATGGCCGGCATGGGTCACGGTGGCGGCGCCGGGTACGGCGAGGAGGACACCGACCGTAACACCTGGCTGGAGGAGGACGAGGACATCTGGGGCGCCGACAGCGGCGGCACCCCGGGCATCCTGCGCTGACCGCTCGACCGGTGCCGGCCACGTCATAGTGGTCGGCACCGCTCACGGGTGCGCCTCCGTCCGATGTCCACGGTCAGGCGCCGAGCGGCCGGCCGCCAACGGTCAGGCGCCGACGGTCGGGCCTGGAAGGTCGCGGGCGCCGTCGGTCAAGTCTCCTCGAGCCACCCGCTCGACCGCGCAGCGTCGCGGCCGGGTCGGTCAGGCGTCGAGCGGCGCCGAGCGGCGTCCGGGGCGCCAGCCCCGCCGACGGCCGAGGGCCAGGACGGGCCGGGCCGCCAGCAGCACGCCCGCCAGGAGCACGCCGACCGTGGCCACCCAGACCGCGACGGTCCGCTGCCAGCCCAGCGAATCGGCCGGCGGGACCGGCTTCGCCATCGCGCCGGCCGGCGGGTCCGTCCGCGTCCCCAGCAGGCTGGTCACCGCCCGGTACGGGTTCACCACCCCGTACCCGACCTCGGCGTTGTGCCCGTCGGGCGGGTTGTCGGCCGTCCGGGTGAGCCGGAAGGCGACGTCGGCCGGGGTGAGTTCCGGGTGGGCGGCCCGGACCAGCGCGGCCACCCCGGAGACGTACGCGGCGGCGAAGCTGGTGCCGCCCTGCGGCTCGGCGAGGTAGCCCGCGCCCTGCGGCGCCGGACCGACGATGTCCAGTCCCGGCGCGGCGATGTCGACGTAGTCACCGGCAACTGAGGTGCCGACGTGGCCGCCCTGGGGGTCGACCCCCGCCACGGCGATCACCCCGGGGTACGCGGCCGGGTACGCCGGCTGGTCCTGCTGGTTCTCCTGCCGGTTGCCGGCGGCGGCCACCACGACGACCCGCTTGCGGAGCGCGTAGTCGATCGCGTCCTTCAGCTCCGGCCGGTCCAGCGTCACCAGGGAGAGGTTGACCACATCGGCGCCCTGGTCCACCGACCACCGGATCGCCTTGGCGATCTCAGCGGGGAGTGCCTCGTCGGTGGTGAGCTTGGTGGAGGCCAGCACCCGTACCGGCAGGATCCGGGCCGCCGGCGCGATTCCGCTGTACGGCGTGCCGGTCCCTTCCTGGCCCGCGATGATGCCCGCCACGATGGTGCCGTGGCCGGCCTGGTCGCACTGCCCCCGTTGCCGGGCCAGGCCGTTGAAGTCGTCGCCTGCGAGCACCCGGCCCTTGAGCAGGGGATGGGTGGACGAGACGCCGGAGTCCACGACCGCCACGGTCACGCCCTCGCCCCGGGTGATCCGCCACGCCGACGACGGGTCGAGCCGGCGTAGCGCCCAGGGGGCCTCGGTCGGGCCCGGGCCGCCGGGCCGGCCGCACTTCGGGGCCGCCTCGGCGGGTGCCGGAGCCACCAGCAGCGTGCCGAGCAGCGCCGCGACCGCTCCACACAGGATGGATCGGGACCGGTGTCCGGCACGGGCGCGCAAGGTCGTCCCGTCCGGCCGCAAGCTGTCGCGCACGCGGTGAGATTACCGTCGCGGCGCCCGTCGCGCGGTGACGGGAGCGCCCGGCCGCCCGGGACCCGCTGCCGTGTCGCGGGACGGTCGGGTCAGGACCCGGCGGCGGGTTCGGCGGTGAAGAGGGCGAGCAGGGCGCCGACCTGCTGGTCGGCCTCGGCCGGGTGGCGGAAATGGCCGCTCGGGTTGATCGTGTACTCGTTGCGCCGGCCCACCCGGGTGCGGCGCAGGTAGCCGCCCGCTTCCAGGTCGGCGACGATGGCCTGGGCGGCCCGCTCGGTCACCCCCACCTCGTCGGCGACGTCGCGCAGCCGGGCGGTGGGGTTGCGTGCGATGGCCAGCAGCACGTGCCCGTGGTTGGTGAGGAACGTCCAGTTCCGGCTGCTCCCGTTCTGGCCTGCTGTCGTCGCCATGTGCGTCATCGTATGGCCCTTCGTTCGGGTTTCTCGGCCCTGCCTCGCCCGGGCGGCGCGGGGGCGGCCCGGCCGCGGTGGCCGTACTCGTCCCGCGGTCAAGTCCCACTCAACGTATGAAATCCGTATCACGTAAATCTTGACGTACCTTTGCCTGCGTGTGACGGTTGGTGGCGAGGCCGCCTCCGCCGCCGGCCGGGCTGACCAGGTCGTTTCGCGCGAGGACGAGGTGAGGTAATTGACCCCGACCACTCCGGAGCAGGCGCTCGCCGAGCTGCACGCCGGAAACCAGCGGTTCGTCACCGGCGTCCCGCGCCACCCCAACCAGGACGCCGGCCACCGGGCGGCCGTCGCCGACGGTCAGCACCCCTTCGCGGTGGTCGTCGGCTGCTCCGACTCCCGGCTCGCCGCCGAGATCATCTTCGACCGTGGGCTGGGTGACCTCTTCGTGGTCCGGACCGCCGGCCACACCACGGGCCCCGAGGTGCTCGGCAGCGTCGAGTACGCCGTCACGGTGCTCGGCACGCCGCTGGTGCTGGTGCTCGGGCACGACTCCTGCGGCGCGGTGCAGGCCGCCCGGGAGGCCGTCACCACCGGCCGGGCCCCCGGCGGCCACCTCGGCGCGTTGGTCGACGCCGTGGTGCCCAGCCTGCGCCGGGCGGCGGCGGAGGGCGTAGAGGAGATCAACGGGATCGTCGACATCCACATCGCGCAGACCGTCGAGGCGCTGCTGGCCAACTCTTCCGTCCTGGCCGCTGCGGTGGCCGCCGGGCGGTGCGCGGTGGTCGGCATGTCGTACCGGCTCAGCGCGGGCGAGGCGCGGACGGTGGCCACGGTCCCGGCGGGTGCGGCAGCCGCGCCGCCACCCGCGCAGGTCGAGCGCGCCGCGCCGACCACCGTCGGCGGCTGACCTCCCTACGATCACGACGGCCGAGGGGCCGCCCCGCGGTTCGGCGGGACGGCCCCTCGGCCCGGTTGCCTCGTCGGTCAGAGCAACGACATGTGCACGTGGTCGGTGTGGTTGGACGGCCCGCTGTAGGACTTCCAACCGGTCGCCGGGAACCAGATCTGCCGATTCCAGATCACGTAGTAGATGCCGAGCCGGTCCGCGTTGCGGATCAGGAAGGCGGCGACGTTGTTGCCGTACATCCGGGTGTCGTTGTTGTGCCAGGGGGCGAACCCGCTGTTCTGCAACGACCAGTCGCAGGCCCGGCCCTTCGGATGCTCCCACGGCCCGCCGGGCCGGTAGCAGCCGACGAACCGGTTGAAGCCGGCCCGCTTGACCTCCTTGTACGCGTGCAGCGTCCGAGGCGTGATGCAGCCGGAGGTGGTGGGGTCGTTCTCGCTGCACGACTCGGGCTTCCAGTCCCCGTCGGCGGTGCGACCGGGGCCGATCCGGGCGACCGGCGAGGTGGCCGAGACCAGGCCGCCGGTGAAGCCCTTGCCGCCGACCAGGGCGAGCGCCTTCTCCGCCGCGTTCTTCTCCCGAGCCATCGCGTTCGTCAGCGTCTGCTGCGCGCGCACCTCGGCGTCGAGTGCCAGCTTGGCCTGCTCGGCGCGGGTCTTGGCCGCGTTGACCTCGGCGAGCTTCTGCGCGTTGACCATGTTCAGCTCGTCGAGGGCGGCCGCCCGCCGGACGAACGAGTCCGGGGTGTTGCTCTCCAGCAGCACGGCCACCACGCCGATGCGGCCGGTCCGGTACGACTGCGCCGCGATCTTGCTCACCTGCGGGCGCATGGCGTCCAGCTGACTCTGCGCCGCGCGTACCTCCACCGCCAGTTGGAGCTGGTGTTGCTTCGACTGCGCCAGTTTGGTCTTCGCCTGCACGTAGCCGCGGTTGGCCGCCTCGATGGCGTCGGTGATGAGCATCGGCTCGCCGTCCTCCGCGTGCCCCGAGGGGGTGGGGGGCGTCGTCGGCGCCGCGATCGCGGGGGCGGGGCCGACGACGACGGCGAACGCGGCGAGCGCGGCCACGACGGGTGTCAGCCAGCGGCGCAGGGGTGCCGTCACAGTGTTCCCTTCCGTCGACCGCCGACCGAGTTAGCTGACGGGTTCGGGACGGAAGTGGCCCCTACCGCTGGCGCGGATTCACCCCAGGTACCTGGTTCCCCGGTTCGCCGTACGGCGATTGGGCGGCGGCACCGCAGGCGCCGCTGCGCGCCTTCGGCGGTGACCGGCAGCGAGGTTACCCGAGAGGCGTGCCGAGGATCTACGTCCGTAAGCCGACTAAAGCGGTAATTCGACGGCCAGTGCCGTGACCAGCATCGCGTTTGGCGCGGACGGTCACGCTGCGGAGTGTCGCCGTACGGCGTCCGTGCTCGTCTGCGGTCCGGTCCCGCCGCCGGGTGACCCCCGCCGCCCACCCGGGCCGGCGCGAGGATCGGTTGGCCCGCGGAGGCCCGCCCCACCCAGCGGTGGGGAGTCGCTCGCCCAACAGGCGCGGATTCACAACACCCACCGCAAACCCGGCGCCGGGGCCGTGCGCGGTCCGGGCGCCCGGCGGCCTCGGTCGGCCCGGCGCCCCGGGGTTGCGGTGCCGGCACGGCGGCGTGGGTCAGGCCAGGCCGGCGCGACGGCGCCGGTACTCCTCCTCGTCGATCTCGCCACGGGCGTACCGGTCGTCGAGGATGCGGCGGGCCGAGGAGGTGCCGGTCCCGTCCCGGCCGCCGCCGGTCAGTCGGACCACCAGCCACACCAGCAGCACCAGGACCGCCAGCCCCACCAGCGACCAGATCCACATCCAGCCCATCATCGGGCCGTTCCGCATCATGGCTGCCCTCCCCGTCGTGCGAGGGTCGGCCGGTCCGACGCGCCGAGGGCTCCGGTACCGGTCGCCACCTCGACCTTACGGTGGGCGGGGCGCGGCGGAGCCGGGTCGAAAGGACCCGGCGCACGGGTCGCAGGTCCCGGTCAGCCGCGCTTCATCAGCCGGCCGACGGCGGCCATCATCTCGCTGGCCATCTCGTCGGCCCGCCCCTCGGCGGCGCCCTCGTGCATGCAGTGCCGGGCGTGCCCGTCGAGCAGGCCGAGGCCGACCTTGTCCAGGGCGGCCTGGATGGCGGAGATCTGGGTGAGCACGTCGATGCAGTAGCGGTCGTCCTCGACCATCTTCTCGATGCCGCGGACCTGGCCCTCGATGCGGCGGAGCCGGGCGAGGAGCTGGTCCTTGCTGGCGGTGTAGCCCCGGGTCGGGGTCGTCGGTGCGGTCATGAGGTCCAGGATAGCGTACCCCTCGGGGGTATGGTACGGTCCCATCGTTGCCGATACCCCCACCGGGTACAGGTAGCGGAAGAGTAGGCTGAGCACGGCGGAAGGGGAGTTGCGATGGTCACCACCACCTACCAGGTCCAGGGCATGACCTGCGGGCACTGCGTCAGCTCGGTCAGCGCCGAGGTGGGCGCGATCCCGGGCGTCAGCGACGTCCAGGTGGACCTGGCCTCCGGGCAGGTCACCGTCACCAGCGAGAGCCCGTTGGACACGGACACCGTCCGCGCCGCCGTGGACGAGGCCGGCTACGACCTCGTCGGGGCGTGACGGGTCTGAGGACCCGAAGGAACCGAGGTACCACGATGAACACGGCGACGAAGCTGAGCGGCTTCGCCCTCGGCCTCGCGGCGGTGTTCGGCGCGGCGTACGGGGTCGGCCAGGTGGCCGGCCCCGACACCCCCGCCGCCACCAGCCGCCACGATGCCACCGACGCCGGTCACACCGACGGTGACCATCCGGCCGGCGCCGCCACCACCGACCACCTGCCCGGCGGACTGCTCGTCTCCGACCGGGGCTTCACGATGCAACCGATGACCGCACCCGCCGGGGAGTTCGCCTTCCGGATCACCGGCCCGGACGGCGCGCCGGTCACCCGGTACGACGTGGCGCACGACAAGCGGATGCACCTGATCGTCGCCCGCCGCGACCTCTCCGGCTTCCGGCACGTCCACCCGGAGCTGGTCGCCGACGGCACCTGGCGGGTGGCCTCGCCGCTCGCCGGCCCCGGCGTCTGGCGGGCGTTCGCCGACTTCACGCCGGCCGGCGGGCAGCCGCTGACCCTCGGGGTCGACGTCACCGTCCCCGGTGCGCTGGACGCCCGGCCGCTGCCGGCGCCGGCCGCCAGCACCACCGTCGACGGCTACACGGTCACCCTGGCCGGCGCGCCGCAGCCCGGTCGCACCGCCGAGCTGACCCTCACCGTCAGCCGGGACGGGAAGCCCGTCACCGACCTCCAGCCCTACCTCGGGGCGTACGGGCACCTGGTGGCGCTGCGGCAGGGCGACCTGGCGTACCTGCACGTCCATCCGGACGGCGCACCCGGCGACGGGCGCACCCCGGCGGGGCCGGCGGTGACCTTCTACGCCGAGGTGCCCTCGGCCGGCAGCTACCGCCTCTACCTGGACTTCCGGCACGGCGACGCGGTGCACACCGCCGAGTTCACCGTCGTGGCCGGCGACCCGGGCGCACCGGCGACCAGCGCGCCGGCCGCCACCACCGCACCGACCGCCGACGCCGGGCACGGCGAACCCGGTCACGGGCACAATTGACAGGAGGTGCCGCGATGACATCGACCGCCAAGTCCCTGCCGGTCGCGCCGAATCTGATCGAACTCGCGATCGGCGGCATGACCTGCGCCTCCTGCGCCGCCCGGATCGAGAAGAAGCTCAACCGGATGGACGGCGTCGAGGCCACCGTCAACTACGCCACCGAGAAGGCCACCGTCCGGTACGCCGACGAGATCAGCCCGGCCGACCTGATCGCCACCGTGGAGAAGACCGGGTACACGGCCGTCGTACCGCCCCCGCCCGCGTCGGCCGGGACGGAAGCCGTCGCCGAGCCGGTGGACGAGCTGCGCGGGCTACGTACCCGGCTGTGGATGTCGGTGGCCCTCGCGGTGCCGGTGGTCCTGCTGGCCATGGTGCCGGCCTGGCAGTTCGACTACTGGCAGTGGCTGTCGCTGACCCTGGCCGGCCCGGTCGTGGTCTACGGCGGGCTGCCGTTCCACCGGGCCGCGTGGATCAACCTGCGACACGGCGCGGCCACCATGGACACCCTGGTGTCGCTGGGCACCCTGGCCGCGTTCGGCTGGTCGCTCTGGGCGCTCTTCCTCGGCGATGCCGGCATGCCCGGGATGACCCACCCGTTCCGCTTCGACATCACCCGCACCGACGGCGCCGGCAACATCTACCTGGAGGCGGCGGCCGGGGTGACCGTCTTCATCCTCGCCGGCCGCTACTTCGAGGCCCGCTCCAAGCGGACCGCCGGCGCCGCCCTGCGCGCCCTGCTGGAACTGGGCGCCAAGGACGTCGCGGTGCTCCGCGGCGACCAGGAACTCCGCGTCCCGGTCGACCAGCTCGCGGTGGGGGACCGGTTCGTGGTCCGTCCCGGCGAGAAGGTCGCCACCGACGGCGTGGTCGAGGAGGGCAGCTCGGCGGTCGACGCCAGCATGCTCACCGGCGAGTCGGTGCCGGTGGAGGTCCGGCCGGGTGACACCGTGGTCGGCGCGACCGTCAACGCGGGCGGCCGGCTGGTCGTCCGGGCCACCCGGATCGGCGGGGACACCCAGCTCGCCCAGATGGCGAAGCTGGTCGAGGCGGCGCAGACCGGCAAGGCGGTCGTGCAGCGGCTCGCCGACCGGATCTCCGGGGTCTTCGTGCCGATCGTGATCGCCCTGGCCGTCGGCACCCTCGGCTGGTGGCTCGGCACCGGGGCGGGGCCGACCGCCGCCTTCACCGCCGCGGTGGCCGTGCTGATCATCGCCTGCCCGTGCGCCCTCGGCCTGGCCACCCCGACCGCCTTGCTGGTGGGCACCGGCCGGGGCGCCCAGCTCGGCATCCTGATCAAGGGCCCGGAGGTGCTGGAGTCGACCCGCCAGGTGGACACCGTGGTGCTGGACAAGACCGGCACCGTCACCACCGGGAAGATGACCCTGGTCGACGCGCGCCCCGCCGTGGGAGAGGACCGCGCCGAACTGCTGCGGCTGGCCGGCGCGCTGGAGGCCGCCAGCGAGCACCCGATCGCCCAGGCCGTCGCCGTCGGCGCGGCCGAGGCCGGGGCGCTGCCAACGGTGACCGGCTTCGCCAACGTCGAAGGGCTCGGCGTGACCGGCTCGGTCGAGGGCCGCGAGGTCGTCGTCGGGCGGCTCCGGTTGCTGCGGGAGCGGGGTCTGGACGTACCCGAGGAGGTCGTGCGGACGGTGACCGACGCGGAGGCCGCCGGACGGACGGCGGTCCTCGCCGGCTGGGACGGCCGGGCCCGCGGGGTTCTCGCGGTGGCCGACGTGGTCAAGCCGACCAGCGCGGCGGCGGTCGCCCGGCTGCGCGAGCTGGGACTCACCCCGGTGCTGCTGACCGGCGACAACGCGACCGTCGCGAAGGCGGTGGCCGCCGAGGTCGGCATCGACGAGGTGATCGCCGAGGTGCTGCCCGCCGACAAGGTCGACGTGGTGCGGCGGCTCCAGGGCGAGGGACGGACCGTGGCGATGGTCGGTGACGGGATCAACGACGCCGCCGCACTCGCCCAGGCCGACCTGGGGCTGGCCATGGGCACCGGCACCGACGTGGCGATCGAGGCCTCCGACCTGACCCTGGTCCGGGGTGACCTGACCGCCGCCGTGGACGCCATCCGGCTCTCCCGGCGGACCCTCGGGATCATCAAGGGCAACCTGTTCTGGGCCTTCGCCTACAACCTGGCTGCTCTGCCGCTGGCCGCCGCCGGCCTGCTCAACCCGATGATCGCCGGGGCGTCGATGGCCTTCTCGTCGGTGTTCGTGGTGGCCAACAGCCTGCGGCTGCGCCGGTTCCGCCCGGTCGGCTGACCGGCGCCCTCCGCACCGTCGGTGAGCGCCGCCGGTGACGGAGGGTTGGGAATCGGACGTGGGGGTACTTCGGGGGGCGTAGCGAAAACCGCTGAGTGGAGGTTCGCATGGGTATCGACGACAAGATCGACAACGCGTCCGAGAACACCGCGGGCAAGGTCAAGGAAGGCGTCGGCCGGGCCACCGACAACGAGCGCCTCGAGGCCGAGGGTCGCAACGACCAGGCCAGCGCCAACCTCAAGCAGGCCGGCGAGAAGATCAAGGACGCCTTCAAGAGCTGACGTACGCCTTTCGCACGCCGGGCCGGCAACCGCCGGCCCGGCGTGCTGCGCGCCCGAGCCGACCTCCGGTCGGGGCGCGCGTCCTGCGGCGGCGCCGCCGCGTTGGCAGGATGTTCAGTCGCCGCCCGATCTGGCTCGGGGCGCGGGCGGCAACACGACAGCGCGCCCCGGTTGACCGAGGACCGTCCGCGCGACGGCCACCGACCGCACGGGGAGAACGATGTCCGGTACCACCGCGATCCGTACCGCCACCCTGCTGACGCTGACCGCGCTCGCCGGCGGCTGCCAGGCGACCGGGGAGGAGACCGCCGCGCCGGCCGGCGCCACGGCCGCCACGCCCAGCGCCTCCGCCGTCGCCACCGGGACCCCGGGCGCCACCGCCGTGCCGTCCCCGGTGACGGCGGCGAACACCGCGACCGTGTGCGCCGAGGTCGACAAGCTGATCATCGCCGGCAGCCGGAAGATCGCCGACGACTCCGCGGCGGCGACCCGCCGCAAACTCACGCCGGAACAGGTCAACGGGCAGCTCAAGGGCAACCTCAGCGCACTGGCCGACGACGTACGCGGGCAGGCCGCCCGGGCGCGGGACCCCGAGATCAAGGCCCTGCTCACCGACACGGCCGACCGGATCGACGCCGGCGCCAGGTCGGCCACGCCGGTGAAGTGGCTCAGCTCGACCTTCGTCGACATCCCGCGGCGGCTCACCGCCGAGTGCCACGCCTGACCGTCCGAAATCATCGGTCGGCGGCCAGCCGGGCCGCGCGTACCTCCAGATAACGTCGCTCCGGCAGGCTGGTCGTGCCCCGGGCGGCGGCCAGGTACGCGGCCCGCGCCGCCGCCCGCTCCCCGGCCAGTTCCAGCAGGTGGGCGCGGACGGCGGCGAGCCGGTGGTGCCCCGCCGTGCGCTCGTCGGCGTCCAACGGCGCCAGCAGGGCGAGCCCGGCGCGCGGGCCGTCCACCATGGCCACCGCGGCGGCCTGGTTCAGGGTGACCATCGGGTTCGGCGCGATCCGGGCCAGCAGCCGGTACAGCGCGACGATCTGCCGCCAGTCGGTCCCCGCCGCCGACGGCGCCTCGGCGTGCACCGCGGCGATCGCCGCCTGCACCTGGTACGGCCCGGGCGGCGACCAGGTCAGCGCCTCGGTCACCAGGGCGACCCCCTCGGAGATCGCGGCCCGGTCCCAGCGGCTCCGGTCCTGCTCGGCCAGCGGGACCAGCTCACCCGCCGGCCCGGTCCGGGCGGCCCGGTGCGCGTCGGTGAGCAGCATCAACGCCAGCAGCCCGGTGACCTCGCCGTCGTCGGGGAGCAGCCGGCGCAACTCCCGGGTCAGCCGGATCGCCTCCCCGGTCAGTTCCGCCCGGTGCAGGTCCGGCCCGCTGGAGGCGGTGTAACCCTCGTTGAAGACCAGGTAGAGCACGTGCACGACGGCACCCAGCCGGTCGTCGCGGTCCGTCGGCGCGGGCAGGACGAAACGGGCGCCGGTCGCCTCGATCCGCTGCTTGGCCCGGCGGATCCGCTGGCTCATCGTCGCCTCCGGCACCAGGTAGGCCCGGGCGATCTCCGCGGTGCTCAGGCCGCCGACCGCGCGCAGCGTCAACGCCACCTGCGCCGGGACGGTGAGCGCCGGATGGCAGCAGAGGAAGAGCAGCTTCAGCGTGTCGTCCCCAGCCGGCGGCTCCTCGTCAGCGGGCGGCGCCACCGCCGCGTACCCGGGCTCGCGGAGCGCCACCGCGACCTCGCGGTCCCGGCGGGCCCGCTCGCTGCGCCACTCGTCGGCGAGCCGGCGGGTCGCCACGGTGACCAGCCACGCGCGGGGGTGCTCGGGCACACCCTGCTCGGGCCACTGCGTGGCGGCGGCGAGCAGGGCCTCCTGCACGGCGTCCTCACAGGCGTAGAACTGGCCGTGCCGCCGCACGAGGACGGCGAGGACCTGCGGCGCCAGGCTGCGCAGCAGGTCCCCGACGGCGTGTTCGGCAGCGGTCACATCTCCGTCCCGGCCTCGTCCATGACCGGCCGCACCTCCAGCACGCCGAAGCCCATCCGGACGTCCGGCCAGCGGGCGGCGATCTCGGCGGCCCGCTCCGCGCTCTCGCAGTCGACCATCAGGTAGCCGGCGAACTGCTCCTTGCTCTCCATGAACGGGCCGTCGGTGATCTCGGCGCGGCCGCCGACGGACCGGACCGTCCGGGTCTGCGACGGGTCGGCGAGCGCCTGGCCGCCGACCAGCTCACCGGACTCGGCCAGCTCCTTCATGATCACGTCGACCTCGCCGAAGATGGCGTTCCGCTCCTGCTCGGAGAGCTCCTCCACGAAGCCGGGACGGTTCCAGATCAGCAGCATGTACTTCACGGTGCACTCCTCGGGTACGGGGGCCACAGGTGCGGGCGCCTCTCGGTGAAGGGTCGGAGCCGAGTCGCCGTACCCGACATCCTCGCCCGAGGAAGTTCGGAACGGGGTCAGCGCCGCCCGCGTACCGGCCGGCGGGCCGGGGCGCCCGCGTCCAGCGAGGCCCGGTCGGCGGCGGAGGTCCCGGAGGACCAGCCATCGGCGTCGCGCACCTGGAGGCGGTGCCGGGTGACCCCGGGGAACAGGGTGTCCAGCCGCTCCCGGACGGCGTCCGAGCGGGCCGCGAGGACCGGCAGCAGCCGCTCGTCGCCCCGCTCCTCGACCGCATCGCGGTTCGCCGCCTCGGTGGCCGCCCGCAGCCGTTCGCCGATCCGCAGCGCGAACGCGTTGAGGAACGACTCGTCGTAGCCCTTGGTGCGCCGGCTCCCGCCCTTCGCCCGCCGCTCGCCCCGGCCGCGCAGCATCGCGGCGGTGGCCTGCACCAGCAGCGAGGTGTGCAGCAGCTCGACCGCCGCCAGGTCCGCCGGGAAGCCGAGCACGGTGGCGAAGCCCAGATCGTCGGACCAGACCGACTCGCACCGGTTGGCCGCCGCCACCTCCTGCACCAGCAGCGCCTTCGCGGCCGCGTACGGGGCGTCGGTGCTCAGCCGCACCCCACCCGGCTGGTCGGGCCGCTCGGCGGTCGCGTCGAGCAGCGCCGCGTCGATGCTGTGCCGGGCCATCAGCTCCTGGGCCTTGCCGGTCAACGCCTCCGCCTCGGCCGGGAAGGTGGTCGACTCGGCCTTGGCCAGCAGGGCGCGTACCCGGTCCAGCATGCGTGACCCGGACGCCGCGACGGCGACGCGCGGGGCGGCGGCCGGACCGCCGGGCGGCGGCCGGAGCAGCGCGATCGGCGGCAGCGACGCGACCAGTCCGAGGGCATCCACCGCGTCGCGCAGCGCGGTGATCCGGTCGACGCCCTCCCGGGCCGCCCACCGGTTCAGCCAGTCGGTGTCGGTGTCCCACCGGGTGTCCAGCTCCGCGAGCTGGTCGTCGAACCACGGCGGGACCGGGCCGGCCTGGTGGGGGCGCTGGGCCGCGGCGGCCAGCCGGACCAGCCGGGCGGCGCGCGGGTCGAGTCGCCGGACGGCGAGCCGGTCCAGGTCGGCCGGCTGCCAGCCGCGCTGCCAGAGCCGGCCAACGCCGCGGACCAGCCGGGCGAGGAGGGCGGCGTCCACCGCGGGGCCGGCGCCGACCACCAGCCGGTCCAGGGCGCGTTCCGCCGCGCGGATGTCGGTGCCGCGCGCCGCCATGAGGGCGTCGGCGACCAGGTTCTCGGCGTCCGGCACGGTCGGGTCCCCTTCTCCACGGTCGTTCCGGTGCGGCCGACCCCCGGGCGGCGAACTGCGCACCCGCCCGGAACGGTACCGGCGGCACGGCCGCCGCGACCCGTGAGCGCCCTCACGGTCGGTGCGCGGGCGGGATTTCCGCCCCGGTTGTCATCCGACCGGGCCCGTCGTCCGTATTCCTGGGCGGACCACGGGCGGCGCGACGGAGGGAGAGCGATGTGGGCGGGCGTACCGGGCGGGACAGCGGCCTGCACCGCCGGCGTCGGGCATCCCGCGCCGGCTCGGTGACTCTGCTGGCGCTGGTGCTGGCGGTCGGGCTGGCCGCCGGCGGCGCGTACGCCGCCCGGCCCGGCGGCCCCGACCTGCTGATCACGGCCGGCGTCCGGTCGGCCGGCCCGGCCCCGGCGCGCCCGGCCCCGACCCGCTCGGCGGCGACGTCCGGGCCGGCCGTGCCCGCGGCGGGCCGGGTCGCCCGGCCGCCCGCGCCGGCCATCAACTACCCACCCCGGGGTACCGGGAGGTTCCGCACCGCCACCGCCTTCGGCGCGGTGGCGGGCCGCAGCGGCCGGCTGCTCCGCTACCGGGTGGCGGTCGAGGAGGGCATCGACGAGGTCGACGTGGAACGCTTCGGCCGGGAGGTCGCGGTGGTCCTCGCGGATCCGCGAGGCTGGACCGGCGGCGGCGAGTGGCGGCTGCAGCGGGTGGGCCCGGACAGCCCCGCCGACTTCACCGTGCTGCTGACCACCCCGGTCACCCGGGGGGAGCTCTGCGCGGACCCGGCCGACCGCTACACCTCGTGCCGCAACGGCGACCGGGTGGTGATCAACGTAGCCCGGTGGGCCCGCGGTGTCCCCCAGTTCGACGATCTGGGCAGCTATCGGCAGTACCTGCTAAACCACGAGGTCGGTCACCGCCTGGGCCGGGGCCACGAGCTGTGCCCCCGGGCGGGCGGGCCGGCGCCGGTGATGGAACAGCAGACGCTCGGGCTGCACGGCTGCACCCCGAACGCCTGGCCCCGGGTGGCCGGCGCCCCGCACACCGGCCCGGCCGGCCAGTACGACGACCCGATCCCGGCCGAGGACTGACCGACGCCGCCGGGGTGAATACTGGCCGGGTGGAGAGCGTCCGGCCCCGCCTGCTGCTGGTCGAGGACGACCGTGCCCTGACCGGGCTGCTGGCCGACCTCCTCGACGAGGAGGGGTACGACGTCGACGTGGCCGGCGACGGGCACAGCGGCCTGCACCTCGCGCTGACCCGGGACTACCAGCTCCTGGTGGTCGACCGGGGGCTGCCCGCCCTGGACGGGCTGGCGCTGCTCACCCGGCTGCGCGCCCACGGGGTGACCTGCCCCGTCCTGATGCTCACCGCCCGGGGCGCCGTCGAGGACCGGGTGGAGGGGCTGGACGCCGGCGCCGAGGACTACCTCGCCAAGCCGTTCGACGTGGCCGAGCTGCTGGCCCGGCTCCGCGCGCTGCGCCGCCGCCACCCGGACGCGGCGGGTTGGCTGCCGCTGGGCCGGCGCCGGCTGGACGTGGCGAACCGCCGGGTGCTCGACGGCCCGGCGGAGATCCCGCTGTCGGCCCGCGAGTTCGCCGTGCTGCACGCCCTGGCCGGCCGGCCGACGAAGGTCTTCACCCGCGCCGAGCTGCTCAGCGCCGCGTTCGACCACGCCGATGCGCCGGGCACCGTGGACGCCTGCGTCCACCACCTGCGCCGCAAGTTGGGCCGGGAGACCGTCCGGACCGTGCACGGGCTGGGCTACCGGCTCGGCGCGGGCTGAGGCGGGCGGGGAGCGGCGTGGACGAGGCCCGGCTGGCGTACGCCCGCCGGCGCAGCGTCGCCCAGACGGCGGGCGCCATCGGGCTGGTGCTGCTGCTGGTCGGCGCGCTGACGTTCGTGCTGACCAGCCGGCAGCAGTCCCGGGCGCTGGACGCCGGGATGGCCCAGGTGCTGGCGATGGCCGAGGACGTGGACGACCCGCCGCCGGGGCAGTTCCTCGCCCGGCAGCGTCCGGGTGTGGACGCCGGGCCGGAGGTGACCTCGGGCGCGTCGCCGGCGCTGGCGCGCGTACTCGACGACGCGGTGCGGCGGCCGCCGGGACGTTTCGACAGCAGCGCGGGCGACGACCGGCCGGTCCGGGTGCTGGTCGCCCGGCGCTCGGACGGCAGCCGGTGGGCGGTCGCCGCCGACCTGGCGCCGCTGCGCCGGCAGCGGGGGCAGCTCGCCGTCGCGCTGCTCCTGGCCGAGCTGGCCGGGTTGGCCGGCGCGCTGGTGGCCGCCGCGCTGCTGGCCCGCCGGGCCGTCGCGCCGCTCGCGACCGCGCTGACCCTGCAACGCCGCTTCGTCGCCGACGCGTCGCACGAGCTGCGCACCCCGCTGACCGTGCTGCACACCCGGGCGCAACTGCTGGCCCGGCGGGCCCGGACCCGGCCGGCGGAGAGCCTCACCGACCAGCTCGACCAGCTCGTCGCGGACACCCGGGCGCTCGGTGAGGTGGTCGAGGACCTGCTGGTCTCCGCCGCCGCCGAGCACCGGCCGCTGCCCGACACGGTGGTCGACCTGGCCGAGGTGGCCCGCGAGGTGGCGGCCAGCATGACCGAGTACGCCCGGAGCCGGGAGGTGGAGCTGGTGGTGGCGGCCCCCGGCCCGGCGCCGGTCCGGGGCGCCCGGACGGCGCTGCGCCGAGCGCTGATCGCCCTGGTCGACAACGCCGTGGGCCACGTGTCCGCCGGGGGCCGGGTGCGGGTGAGCGTGCAGCGGCGGGACGGGCGGGTGGCCGCGGCGGTGGCGGACGACGGGGTGGGGCTCGACCCGGCCGACGCCGATCGGCTCTTCGACCGCTTCTCGCACGGCGGGTCGGGGGCGGGGCGGCGCTTCGGGCTGGGGCTGGCGCTGGTGCAGCATGTCGCGCAGGCGCACCGGGGGAGCGTCGAGGTGGCCGGGGCGCCCGGGCAGGGCGCGACGTTCACGCTGGTCCTGCCGGCGGCGTGACCCGGCGGCGGGTCGCGCCGCCCGCCGCCGGCCCGGCGCCGGGCGCAAGAACTTCGCAAGAAACGCTGGGCACTGTGGGCCGGAGAGCGAACCCGACCGACGAGGAGAGATCGTGCCCGACACCGTCAACGGACTGCCCGTGCACCCGCTCGTGGTGCACGCCGTCGTCGTCCTGCTGCCGCTGGCCGCGCTCGGCGTGGTCGCGCTGGCCGTCCGCCCGGCCTGGCGGGGCCGCTTCGGCGTGCTCGTCGTGGTGATCGCCGCGCTGGCCACCGCCGCTGTCCCGCTGGCCACCGACAGCGGCGAGAGCCTGGAGCGCCGGGTCGGTGATCCCGGCCAGCACGCCGAGCTGGGCGACACCCTGATCTGGTTCGCGCTGCCGCTGCTGGTCGCCGCGGTCGCCCTGGTCTGGCTGCACCGCCGGGCCCGTGGCCCGGTCGACGGCCCCGCGGAGCGGACCCGTCCGGCCGGAGCGGGGGCGGTGGGCGTGGTGGTCGCCGTGCTGGCGGTGGCCGTCGCGGCGGCGAACCTGGTGCAGGTCTACCGGGTCGGTGACTCCGGCGCGAAGGCCGTCTGGGGTGACACCCCGGCGGCGACCGCCGGCGGGCACGGGAACGACGACGGCATCCCCGGTCCCGCCCCCGCGCCGCGGGCCCGCTGGTGGTGAGATGGACCGCGGGCCCGCGCGGCGGGCGGAGGGGGGCACCGGATGAGTCGGGTCGTGGTCACCGGAGGTAGCGGCAAACTGGGCCGGGCCGTCGTGGCGGAGCTGGTCGACCACGGGTACGACGTGGTGAACGTGGACCTGGCCGCGCCGGCCGAGCCGCGCTGCCCGTTCACCCGGATCGACCTTACCGACCAGGGACAGGTGCTCGAGGCGTTCACCGGCATCGACGAGCGTTACGCGGGAGTGGACGCGGTGGTGCACCTGGCCGCCATCCCCGGGCCGGGCGTGGCCGGGAACGCCGTGACCTTCCGTTACAACATCACCGCCAGCTACCACGTCTTCTCCGCCGCCCGCGCGGTCGGCGTCACCAACGTGGTCTGGGCGTCCAGCGAGACGCTGCTCGGCCTGCCGTTCGAGACGCCGCCGCCGTACCTGCCGGTGGACGAGGAGTACCCGGCCCGGCCGGAGACCTCGTACGCGCTGGCGAAGCACCTGGAAGAGCAGATGGTGGCCCAGTTCTGCCGCTGGGAGCCGCGCCTGAAGGCGATCGGGCTGCGCTTCTCCAACGTGATGGAGCCGGCCGACTACGCCGCCTTCCCCGGGTACGACGCTGACCCGAGGCTGCGCTCCTGGAACGCCTGGGGCTACATCGACGCCCGGGACGGCGCGCAGGCGGTCCGGCTCGCGCTCCAGCACCAGGCGACCGGGATGGACGTCTTCATCATCGCCAACGCCGACACGGTGATGAGCCGCCCGAGCGCCGAGCTGGCCGCCGAGGTCTTCCCGGACGTGGCGCTGCGCCGGGAGCTGACCGGCAACGAGACCCTGCTCTCCATCGACAAGGCCCGCCGGGTGCTCGGCTACGAGCCGAAGCACGGCTGGCGCTGAGGGGGACGACGGCATGGAGTACGTGAAGTTCGGGTCCACCGGCCTGGAGGTGTCCCGGCTCTGCCTGGGCTGCATGAGTTACGGCGTGCCGTCCCGTGGGGCGCACCCGTGGTCGCTGCCGGAGGAGGAGAGCCGGCCGTTCATCCGCCAGGCGTTGGAGCTGGGGGTGAACTTCTTCGACACCGCCAACGTCTACTCGGACGGCACCAGCGAGGAGATCGTCGGCCGGGCGCTCAAGGACTTCGCCGACCGGGACGACGTGGTGATCGCGACGAAGGTGCACGGCCGGATGGGTCCGGGACCGAACCGGGGCGGGTTGTCCCGCAAGCACATCATGAGCGAGATCGACGCGAGCCTGCGCCGGCTGGGCACCGACTACGTGGACCTCTACCAGATCCACCGCCTCGACCCGACCACCCCGATCGAGGAGACCCTGGAGGCGCTGCACGATCTGGTCCGCGCCGGCAAGGTCCGCTACCTCGGCGCCTCCTCGATGTACGCCTGGCAGTTCGCCAAGGCGCTCTGGGCCGCCGAGCGGCACGGCTGGACCCGCTTCGTCTCGATGCAGAACCACTACAACCTGCTCTACCGCGAGGAGGAGCGGGAGATGCTGCCGCTCTGCGCGGACCAGGGGGTCGCGGTGATCCCGTGGAGCCCGCTGGCGCGGGGGCGGCTGACCCGGGACTGGGGGGAGCGCACCGCGCGGGCGGAGGCCGACGAGTTCGGGCGGGGGCTCTACGCGCGTACCGAGGAGCCGGACCGCGCGGTGGTCGAGGCGGTGGCCCGGGTCGCCGAGGCGCGGGGCGTGCCGCGGGCGCAGGTGGCGCTGGCCTGGGTGGCGCGCAACCCGGCGGTGACCGCGCCGATCGTGGGCGCGACAAAGCCGCACCACCTGACCGACGCGGTGGCCGCGCTGGAGCTGAAGCTGACCGGCGAGGAGGTGGCGGCGCTGGAGGCGCCGTACGTCCCGCACCCGGTGGCCGGCTTCTAGTCGGCCGTCGGGCCAGGATCGACAGGTCCTCCGGGCGGGCGTGGTGGGAGTGCCGCAGCAGGACGTGCAGCGCTTCCCGCTCGCTCATCGGATTTCCCTTTTCCACCGTCGTCCGTGCCGTCCCCGGGGCACACCCCGTCCCCGGGTCGGCGAAAGGTGGGCAGCCCGGCTCAGTGGGCGGCGTCGAGGAGGAGTTCCGCGAGCTTCCGGGCGGCGCGGGCCGGGTGTGCGTTCGGGCGGGTGACCGCGTGGGCCAGTACACCGTCGATGAGGACCAGCAGCTGGTCGGCGGCGTCGGCTGGGTCGGGGTGGCCGTACCGGGTGAGCTCGTCACGCATGAGCCGGTGCAGGCCGTCCTTGTAGGCGCGGACCTCGGCGTGCGCGGGGTGGGCCGGGTCGGTGAGCGCCAGCTCGGCCGAGGTGTAGCGGCAGCCCCGGAACGAGGGGTTGGTGGTGACCTGCTCCAGTTCGTCGAAGACGGCCAGGATCCGCTGTCGTGGGTCGTCGCCGCCGCGCCGCATGGCCTCCTGGTAGCGGGCCGGCACGGACGACGTGCGCAGCACCTCGGCGATCAGTTCGTCCTTGCCACCGAAGTGCTGGTAGAGCGAGCGGCGGGCGACGTCGGCCTGCTTGAGGATGGCGTCGACGCCGACGTGCACGCCCTCCCGGTAGGTGAGGTCGCGGGCGGCGTCGAGGAGGCGGTCCCGGGGGCCGGGGCGATCGGTCACGGACCGATTCTGGCACGGGGGTTGACGGTAGAACAACCGGTCGATCTAATACCGACATGAGTAGACCGACCGTTCTATCTAACCCTGCTGATCTGGTCTCGACCGTCACCCTGCCGACCGTGCTGGCCGGGGTCTTCATGACGATCCTCGACTTCTTCATCGTCAACGTCGCCATCCCGGCCACCCAGCGTGACCTGCACGCCGGGCCGGCCCAGGTGGAGTGGGTGATCGCCGGGTACGGGCTCGCCTACGGCTCCGGGCTGATCCTCGGTGGCCGACTCGGCGACCTGCTCGGCCGGCGGCGCGTCTTCGTGGTCGGGCTCGCCCTGTTCACCCTCGCCTCGGTCGCCTGCGGCCTCGCCCCGGACGCCGGCAGCCTGATCGCCGCCCGGGTCGTCCAGGGCGGGTCGGCGGCGCTGCTCGCCCCGCAGGTGCTGGCCATCCTGCGCACCACCTACCACGGGCCGGCCCAGGTCCGGGCGGTCAACGCGTACGCGCTGACGATGGGGCTGGCCGCAGTCTTCGGTCAGCTCGTCGGCGGCCTGCTCATCGAGGCCGACCTCTTCGGGCTGGGCTGGCGGGCGTGCTTCCTGATCAACGCCCCGATCGGGGTGGCGGCGCTGCTGCTCGCCGGGCGGGTGGTACCGGAGAGCCGGGCCGCCGACGGCGTACGGCTCGACGTCGGCGGCGGCGTCCTGGTGACCGCCGCGCTGGTCGGGATCCTGCTGCCGCTGATCGAGGGGCGCGAGCAGGGCTGGCCGTGGTGGACCTGGCTCTCCTTCGCCGGCTCCGCCGCGCTGCTCGTCGGTTACGCCCGCCGCCGCCATGACCAGCCGCTGATCGACCCGGCGCTCTTCCGGGACCGGGCCTTCACGGCCGGCCTGCTCACCCAGTTCGCCTTCACCATGGGGATGGCCGCGTACTTCCTGATCTTCGCCCTGTACGCGCAGCAGGGCCGCGGCCTGGACGCGCTGCGGGCCGGGCTGGTTTTCGTCCCGATCGGGGTCGGGTACCTGGCGGCGTCCCTGCTCGCGCCGAGGCTGGTGGTGCGGCTCGGCCGTCAGGTGATCGCCCTCGGGGGGCTGACCCGGGCCGCCGCGCTGGCCACCCTCCTCGTCGCGGTGGCCGGGGAGCGGCCGATCGGGTGGCTGGTCCCGGCGCTCTTCGTGGACGGCGTCGGGATGGGGCTGGCCCTCGCGCCGATCATGGCTACGGTGCTCGCCCGGGTCGCGCCGCGGCACGCCGGCGCGGCGGCCGGTGTGCTCACCACCGCCCAGCAGGTCGGCGCGGCCGTCGGGGTCGGCATCGTCGGGATCGTCTTCTACGGCGGCCTGCGCGACGGCGTGACCCCCGCCTTCCAGCACGGGCTGTGGTATCTGATCGCGGTCACCCTGGCCGTCGCGGCCCTGGTGCAGCTCCTGCCGAGGAGCGCGGTCCGGGCCTGAGGCCGGTGCGCCGTTGCTGATCGACGGGTGAACGTGCGGGGCCGCCGGGCGGGCGGCTCAGCGGGGGAAGGAGGCCCAGATGTTCTTGGTCTCCTCCGTCGCGTACCAGCCGACGGCGAGGGAGACGGACTGCGCCAACAGCAGCCCGCGACCGCCCGAGTCGAGTGGCTGGGTGTCGGCCAGTTCCGGCACGGTGGTCAGGTCGTGGTCCGCGACGTCGAGGATGAAGCAGTCGTCGGCGGCGAGCAGCGTGACGATGGTCGGCGGGATGCCGTGTCGCAGCGCGTTGCTCGCCAGCTCGGTGGCGACCAGGACGACCAGGCCCGGCACCTCGTCGAGTTCCTCCCCCTGGGCCAGGCCGCAGCGGGTCAGCGCCGAGCACAGCGACGCCCGCAGCTCGCGCAGCTCCGCGGCCGTGCCCAGGTCCCACCGCTCGAGTTCGGTGGCCCGTGGCGGCGGCGGCGAGGTGCGCAACTGTTCCATGATCCTGCCTTACCCTGCGTAGCCGTCCGCTAAGCGGGTGAGCGCGTACGGGCCATCAGGCGGAGCCCCGGACGACGAGCCGGGTGGGAAAGACGAGCGCGTCGGCGCGGCCCCGCCCGCGCCCGGTCGCGCCCGCGCCCGAGCCTGCCAAGCGGGGCCGGTCCCTTCAACGGCCAGCGTCGGGACCGGCCCACCGGTCAGCGCCGGATGAGGGCGAAGACGCCCCAGCCCAGGTACTCCCGCCGGTAGCGGACGTGGCGCAGCGGACCCTCGGTCAACTCCCGCCGCAGCTCCCCGGCGAGCTCGTCGTCCGGGTTGTCGTCCAGCCAGCGGCGCAGGTTGAGCCAGTGGGCGGCCGCGTACCGGTCCCAGCTGTCCTGGTCGGCGAGGACCATCTCGACCAGGTCCCACCCGCACTCGCCGAAGAGCCCGACCAGGCCGGGCAGGTCCCGTAACTGGTCCTTCGTCTCGGCGCGGCACCCCTCGACGGTTTCCCGGTCCGGCGGGTCGAGCCGCCAGTAGGGCTCCCCGACGAGCACCATCCCGCCGGGGCGCAGGCCGCGCGCCAGGATCTCCAGGGTGCCGGGCACACCCCCGCCGATCCAGGTGGCGCCGACGCAGGCGGCCAGGTCGACGGGCTGATCGGGTACGAACGTCGCGGCGTCGCCGTGCACGAACCGCACCCGGTCGACGACGCCCAGCTCGCCGGCCCGCTCCCGGGCGGCGGCGGTGAAGGCGGTGCTGATGTCCACCCCGGTGCCCACCACGCCGTGGTCGCGGGCCCAGGTGCAAAGCAGCTCGCCCTTGCCGCTGCACAGGTCGAGGACCGACGTGCCGGGCCGGAGCTTGAGGGCCCGTCCGAGGGTGGCCAGGTCGAAATGGGGGTGCGGCGGGACTGACGCTGGTCGGCTCGGATCGACACACTCGCAACCGGCACGTATTTCGGGTGTGCCACCCACATGCCCGGTGGCGCGCAGGTGTCGGCCGCGCGGATATCGGCCGTGGTCTATCTCACGTTAGCGTCCTCGCACGCCGGCGGGGCCGCCGGCGCTCCGAACGGGAGAACGCCATGAAGACACCGTGGAAAGCCGCCACCACCCTCGCCGCGGCCCTGCTCCTCGTCCTGCCCGCCACCACCGCCGCCCGGGCCGCCAGCACGCCGTACACGAAGACCCCCGTCGCCGGGTCGCTGCGCAGCTATCCGGTCTCCGCCGTCTACGTCGCCGGGGTCTCCTCCGGCGGGTACATGGCCACCCAACTCCAGGTCGCCTACTCCGGGCGGATCCGGGGCGCCGCCGTCTTCGCCGCCGGGCCCTTCTACTGCGCCCAGAACAACGTCACCCAGGCGCTCTACGGCTGCGGCGACAACAGCTACCCGACGTACGTGTCCACCCTGGAGAGCTACGCCCGCAGCTGGGCGTCGTACGGCTGGATCGACGGCACCGGCAACCTCGCCGGCCAGCCCGTGTACGTCTACCACGGGGGCAGCGATAGCACGGTGAAGAAGTCCGTCACTGACGACCTGGTCCGCTGGTACCAGGACTTCGGGGTCAGCGTGCGGTACGACTCGGGCAGTGCGGCCGGGCACTCCTGGGTCACCCCGTACGGCACGGTGGGCTGCACGGCGACCGCCTCGCCATACCTCAACGACTGCGGCACCGACCCGCAGGGTGCCTTCCTCGGCAAGCTCCTCGGCTCGGTGGCCGCGCCGAACACCGGCCCGCTCGGCGGCACGCTGATCCGGTTCAACCAGGACACCTTCGCGGTCAACGGCTGGGCCAACGGCCTGAGCATGGACGCCAACGGCTTCGCGTACGTGCCGAGCGCCTGCGCGGCCGGGCAGACCTGCCGGCTGCTGGTCGCCCTGCACGGCTGCGTGCAGGGCTACTCCAAGGTGGGCACCGCCTTTGTCGACCGGGCCAACCTCAACCAGTACGCCGACACCAACCGTCTGATCGTCCTCTACCCGCAGGCCATCGCGTCCGGGGTGAACCCGAACGGCTGCTGGGACTGGTGGGGCTACCTCGGTGGGACGAACTACCCGATAAAGGGCGGCGCCCAGGTCGAGACGATCATGAACATGGTCCGCCGGCTGGACGGCTGAGCGGGGCCGTCGGGGGCGGGGTCGTGCTCGACGCCGTCGACCTGGACGTCCCGGAGGCCACGGTCTTCGCCCTGCTCGGCCCGAACGGCGCCGGCAAGACCACGACCGTGCAGATTCTCTCGACGCTGATCCGGGCGGACGCCGGCACGGTCCGGGTCTTCGGGCACGACCTGGTCACCGAGCCGGACCCGGTCCGGGCCGCGATCGGGGTCACCGGGCAGTTCTCGGCGGTAGCCGGTGCAGTGCGGGCGATCAGATCGGCCCCGAACTCGGCCCGGGCGCGGGAGACGAGGATCTGCAGCGCCTTGGCCGGGTGCCGGGGCTGCTCGTCCGGCCACAGCGCCTCGATCAGCGGGGTCGTGCCGCAGCCGGTACGGAGCTGGCCGGCGAGGAGCGCGAGGAGCCCGCGCAGTCGGGGCCCGGTGACCTCCCGGCCGCGGCAGACCACCCCCGACAGCAGGGTCAGTTCGGTGGTCACCCGGACAGGTTATGCACTGGCCGCACCCGCATCGAGGCGCGGCGGGACGGAAGAGCCCCCGCGCGGGCTCCGCCGGCCGCCGGGCGGCGGCTTCTGTCCGGTGCGTCCCGGGTCGCGTGGTCGGCCGGCCCCGATCCGGCTGCCGGGCGATGCGGTCTTGCCACCTGGTGAGATACCGTCGCAAGGTGATCGTCGAGGAGCACTGGTGGAACGGGGACGCGACGGCGCGTGGACGTCGCGACGTGTACATCCGTACGGATGGGCATCGGTGGGAGGTCCAGGCGCAGATTGGTGGCGCCCTCGGCCGGTCGAAGGTGCAGGAGTGCCCCAGCCGTGGTTCGGCCAGCATCCTCGCCGGAGCGTGGCGCGGGGGCGACCCGGCCTGGCGCGAACTGAGGCGCTGACCCCCGCCGCGCGGGCCTGACGTCGGCTCCCGGCGGGCGCCGCCCGGTCAGCCGGTCGGCTGGTCGTGGGTGCCCGCGTACGGGAAGTGCAAGCGGACGCTGGTGCCGCTCGCCCCGGAGTGCACCGTCACCACGTCGGCGAGCTGCCGGGCCAGCCAGAGACCCCGACCGCCGACCCGGCCCGCGCTGCCGGGCCGGTGGAAACCGGCCGTCGGGGGGATTCGCTGGCCGCCCGAGTCGGCCACCTGGACGATGAGCGTGTCCCCACGGTGCCAGCTCCGGACCGGGGGTGCCCCGTGGACCAGCCCGTTGGTGGCCACCTCGGTGACCGCGACGACGATGTCACCCGTCGCGTCCGGGTCGAACGATCTCGCCTCGGCCCAGCCGCGCAGCGCGCCGCGGAGCGGGGTGAGCTGGTCGAGGTGCACGAGGCCGGCGTCGAGGTCCACCACCGGCGGCACCGCGTCGAGCGGGATCTGGCTGCGTCGCCGCAGGTAGTCGGCCGACCCGACGTAGCCGGAGTTGGGCTCGCAGCCGTGCTCGGTGAGCTCGTGGTTGTGCAGGGTCCGGGCGCTCTCGACGAGGAGCGTGAGCCGTCATGCGGCACCCGCAGTCGGCACCCTGCCGTGGCAGCCAGCGGCGGCACCGACCCACCCCGTGCCGTCGGAGACGCCGACGAGGGTGGTTACCGGGGTCGGAGGCCACTCCGCCATGTGAGACCACGCCTTCCGGGAAGGAGGGTGCAAAGCCGGGGCGGTACGGCGTCGGCGGAGGTGTCGAAGTCGGTGAATGCCCGACGGGGTAGGTCCCGTGGGACGAGCCTAGCGCTGTCCCCCGACCCCCGCTCAGTTCGACGGTCACCCGGCGCGCTGCTACTCCCTCGGTCCGTTCGCGGCCCGCGCGACCAGGGACTGGGCGACCTCCCGGAGCGTGAGCGGCCTTCCCGGGTGTTGGGTGGGGCGTCGGATAGGTTGGTCACCGGTGTGCCGGGAAGTCTGGTCGGCGATGGATGAGCAACCCCTGTCGACGAGGAGACCCCGTGACCGACGCCCCCCGGCGCCGTGCCAGCCTGTTCGCCCGCCGCTCCTGGGCCGAGACCAGTCGCATCTCGGCCATCCTCCGCAAGGAGACGGTCGGCGGGGCGCTGCTGCTCGTGGGCGCTCTGCTGGCCCTGGTCTGGTCGAATTCCCCCTGGTCGGAGGGTTACCAGTCGCTGCGCGACCTTCGTTTCGGTCCGGCGGCGCTGCACCTCGACCTCAGTGTGGCCAGCTGGGCCGCCGACGGGCTGCTGGCGATCTTCTTCTTCGTCGCCGGGCTGGAGCTGAAGCGCGAGTTCGTCGCGGGTGATCTGCGGGATCCGCGCCGGGCGGCGGTGCCGGTGGCGGCGGCGGCGGGCGGCGTGCTGGTACCGGCGGTCCTCTACACCCTGATCGCGGGAGGCGACGGCGCGAAGGGGTGGGCGATCCCCACCGCGACGGACATCGCCTTCGCCCTCGCCGTGCTGGCCGTGGTCGGCCGCTTCCTGCCGTCGGCGCTGCGTACCTTCCTGCTCACCCTGGCGGTCGTCGACGACCTGCTCGCGATCGTGATCATCGCCGTCTTCTACACCGCGCATCTGTCCGTTGTACCGCTGCTGGGCGCGCTGGTCCCGCTCGCGATCTTCGCCGTGCTGGTGCAGCGGCGCGTCCGGTCCTGGTGGCTGCTGCTGCCGCTGGCGGCCGTGACCTGGGCGTTGGTGCACGCGTCCGGGGTGCACGCCACCGTGGCCGGCGTCCTGCTGGCCTTCACCGTGCCGGTGATCCGCAGCCAGGCCGCGGGTGGTCCCGACGCCGGCCCGGGGCTGGCCGAGCATTTCGAGCACCGGTTCCGGCCGATCTCCGCCGGCATCGCGGTGCCGGTGTTCGCGTTCCTCTCCGCCGGGGTCACCGTGGGCGGCATCGCCGGCCTGGCCACCGCGCTGACCGACCGGGTGGCGCTCGGCATCGTCGTCGGCCTGGTCGTCGGCAAACCGGTCGGCATCATGACCGCCACCTGGCTGGTGTCCCGCTTCACCCGCGCGAACCTGGAGGAGGGTCTCAACTGGCTCGACGTGTTCGGCCTGGCCCTGCTCGGCGGCATCGGGTTCACCGTGTCCCTGCTGATCGGCGAGTTGGCGTTCGGCCTCGGCAGTGCCCGGGACGGTCACGTCAAGGTCGCCGTGCTGACCGGGTCGCTGCTCGCCGCGATGGTGGCCACGGTCATCCTGCGCGCCCGTGGCCGCCTCTACCGCAGGGTGTACGAGGCGGAGACCGTCGACCGCGACCACGACGGCGTGCCGGACATCTACCAACCGCAGGCCGAGGGGCAGACCGGCTGACGTAGCGTGTCCCGTCCGGCTGGGTCAGACCTTTCGGCGGTGACCGAGCTCTGCCCAGAGTCGCTCCTCCACCGGCGACATCGGCACGTGCGCCGCGAGCCGCTCGGGGTGCCCCTCGGTCGGGGTGCTGGCCGCCGTGCTCGCCCGGCCCGCGGGGCTCGATGCGCCGGGGGGCGGCAGCAGGATCAAGCCGGTGTAACCGGCGCCGCAGTGTTGCAGGCCCAGCCACAGTGTCCGCGACACCGTCCGGAGCCATCGCACGTACCCTGCCGGCACCGACCTCACCACCCACACCGATTCTGCCCGCATCGCCCCGAAATCCGGTAGCGCCCTGGTGGCCATGGTCGGCCGACCGGCTCGAAGAACGCTCGACGGACGGACGGACGGACGGACGGGCGGGCCGCCGTCCGTCGTACGAGGCGATGAAGGTCCGGCTGGGACAATCCCGATCCTCGGCCTGTCGGGTCACCTCACCGACGTCGATCCGGCGACCAGCGGTTCCGGCGTTGCCGTGCTGCCGACCGAGCGGGCGGGTACCGGAAACCGCATGCGGCAGACGATGGCCTCGCTGTGCCGGCGTACGGCGCGTTCGAGCACGGCGCCGCGGTTGTTGCGCAGCAGCCGCTCCCAGCGGCGGTCGGGCTGCACCTCCGGAATGATCACGAAGACGTGCCGACCGGCGTAGCGATCCCGCAGGTGGGCGGCGAGCGGCCGGCCGAGGTCACGGTCCGCGGCGGCGATCACGGCCAGCGGCACGTCGGGGTGCCAGGCCTCCCAGGCGACGCGGAACCGGGCGGCGGCGGTGGCGGGCTCGTCGGTGTAGGCGACGTGGACAGCGGCGACCTCGTCGCCGAGGGACAGGGCGGCGGCCAGTGCCCGGCGGGTCAGTTCCGAGACCTCACCGACGGGGACGATGACGATCGACGGGCCGGGGTGGGGCGGCACGGGGGTGCGGCCGAGCCCCAGGGTGCTGCCGATGCGCTGGTACGCACGGTGTACCCGCTCGAAACCGAGCACGAGCAGCGGCAGGGCGATCGCGATCAGCCAGGCTCCCTCGGCCAGCTTGCTTCCGGTGGTGACGATGGCGGCGGCGAGGGTGAGCAGGGCACCGAAGCCGTTGAGCGCGAGCTTCCACCGCCAGCCGCGGCCGCATACCGCCAGCCAGTGGCGCACCATGCCGTACTGGGCGATGGTGAAGCCGACGAAGACCCCGATCGCGAAGAGCGGCACGAGGGTGTTCACCTGGCCGCGCGCGGCGACCAGCAGCACCGCGGCGATCGCGGAGAGCACCAGTACGCCGTACCGGTAGACCTGCCAGCGGGCGCGCAGGGCGAACACGTGCGGCAGGTAGTTGTCCTCGGCGAGCAGCTTCGCCAGCACGGGCAGCCCACCGAAGGAGGTGTTCGCGGCGAGCGCGAGCAGCACCATGGTGGTGACCTGCACCAGGTAGAAGCCGATGCCGTGGCCGAGGGTGGCGTCGGTGAGCTGGGCCAGGACGGTGACGCCCTCGACCGGGGTGATCTGGAAGCGGCTGATCAGGGTGGCCAGGCCGATCAGCATGATGCCGAGGAGCGCGCCGAGCGCCACCTCGGCACGCTGGGCGCGGCGGACGGCGGGCTCCCGGAACGCCGGGACCGCGTTGGCGATTGCCTCCACGCCGGTGAGCGCCGCGCAGCCGTTGGCGAAGGCCTTGAGCAGCAAAAGTGCCCCGACCGCCTGCACCGGCCCGGCGGCCGCCGCCGGCTCGGCCGTGGCGGCCGGCGCGTCCCGCAGCAGGCCCACGACGATAACGGTGAGGATGGCGCCGACGAAGAGCGCGGTGGGTGCGATGAACACCCGCGCACTGGCGGCGATGCCGCGCAGGTTCACCGCCGTGATCGCCACGAGGATGGCCAGGCACAGCTCGACCGTGTACGGCAGCAGTGCCGGGAACGCCGAGGTCAGGGCGGCCACCCCCGCGGCGACGGAGACGGCCACGTTGAGCACGTAGTCCACCACCAGCGAGGCCGCCGCCACCAGGCTGGTCCGCCGGGACAGGTGCCGCTTCGCCACCGCGTAGGCGCCGCCGCCGTCGGGGAAGGCCCCGATGACCTGCCGGTACGACAGGACGAGGACCGCGAGCAGCCCGGCGATGGCCAGGGTGACCGGCAGCGTGAAGCCCAGCCCGATCCCCCCGGCGGACGCCAGGACCAGGACGATGGCCTCCGGGCCGTAGGCCACCGACGCCATCGCGTCCAGCGACAGGGCGGCCAGTCCGCCGAGCACGCTCAGCCGGTCGCGACCGGCGGCGCCGCCAGCGCCCGGTCGGACGGGTCGCCAGGACCGCCGCCAGCGTGGCAGGCCGGTCTGGCCGGTCGGGCTGTGGTCGGACGCGGGATCCACCAGGGTCGCGGCATCGGGCATGAGCCCGAATATGCGCCGCCGGGAACCGGATCCGCCGGATCCGATACACGATGTTGATGCCGGGAGCCGGTCTTTTGACGTGGCTTTCACGCCCTCGGGAGGGGCCTCCCGGAACGGCGTCGGAGGTGGCGGCCGGCAGGCCGTCAAAGCGATGTCAAAAATCGAGCGCCCGGCGTAGCGAACGTGTGAAAGCCATCGACGGTGGCTGCCGGCCGGACTGGTATGGCCGGAGGCGGGCCTGAGGTGCGGGCTCGCGTTGTCGCCGGAGGCGTGCCGTGGCTGTCGATCGAAATCAGGAAACCGGGACGTACGCGGAGCCGACCCCGACGGGGATCAGCGTCGCGGTCGGCTGGGCGGCGATGGTCGGGGCGGTGCTGCTGGCTGCTGCCGTGTTCCCGCCGGTGGACCTGGCGGCCCGGGCGTTCCTCGTCGCCGTCGCCGCCGGGGCGTACGCGGCGCTGGTGGCTGACCTGCGGGCGGTCGCCGCGGTGACGGCCCTGGCGATGGCCACGTTCGTCGGGTTCCTCGCGCACCGGTATGGCGAACTGACCGGTGGCGGTGGCGCCTGGACCTACGCGGCGCTCATCGCGTTCGCCGCGGTCCTCGGCGTCGGTTACCGGCACCTGCGCGCGATGGCCTCGGCCGATGGTCAGGAGGCGGACCGGTACCCGTCGGTGGTCGGGTCGCGTACCAGCGTGGTGGCGCCGCCGGACGACGCGCCGGGCGGTCCCCGTGCGGCGTGAGTCCGCCGGAGCTGCCGAGGACGGGACGGCTGGCGCCGGCCTGTCGATCGCTGTGGAGTTGGTGACGGGGCGTGGCCAGAGCTGGTGGCCGCGCCCCGGTCGCGTTTTCGCGGCCAGTTCGGCGCACACCTTCGCCGACCTCGCGGAGGCCATCGACGTCGCCTTCGGCCGCCGGGACCTCGACCACCTGAGGATGTTCGTACTGCCCGGCGGGGTCGAGGTGAGCTGGTCGGCGTGGCGGGACGGGCCCGCCTTCCCCGGCACCCTGGACGGCCGGCTCTGCCGGCTCGACCTCCTGCCCCCCGGCGCCTCGTTCGCCTACGTGTTCGACCTGGGCGAGGACTGGACCCACCTGTGCACCGTCCGCCGCGCCGACGACCGCTGCTTACGGGCTTCGCGGACGCCGTACCCCATGCACGGTTGGGGAGCCGTCCCGGACCAGCACGCGCGGAACCTCCCCGGCGAACACGCCCCGACCCGCCCGTCGCGGCACGCGATGGCGGATCTGCCGCCCATCCTGCCCTCCTGGGGTGCGCGCCGCTGACCGCCGGCGCGCGGTGACCGTCGTCACCCGATCAGGGGTCAACGTCAAAAACGCGTCAAGAATCGCCCGCTCCCCGTCATGGTCGCGTTATAGCCCCTGTCCCTCGACTGGGTGTGGCGCTTTGATTGCCCGGCGCGACCGGAAGGCGGTCGTGAGAACTAGTCCGCGATGAGGAGTCAGCTGTGTCTGACGTGGTGTTCGTGCTGTTGACGGTGGCGCTGTTCGCGGCGCTCACCCTCGTGGTGAGGGGCGTGGAGAAGCTGTGAACGCGGTCAACGCGGTCGGTCTGGTACTGGCGATCGGGCTGGGCATCTTCCTGGTCGCCGCCCTGCTCTTCCCGGAGCGTTTCTGATGAGCACGACAACAGCCGGGGTCATCTTCATCCTGGTGCTGGTGGCGGCGTTGGTCGCCGCCTACAAGCCGTTCGGCGACTACATGTTCCGGGTGGTCTCCGGCACCCGGCAGTCGCGCATCGAGCGCGGCATCTACCGCCTGGTCGGCGTCAACCCGGCCGCGGAGCAGTCCTGGGGCGTCTACGCCCGCAGTATGCTGGCGTTCTCCGCCGTCTCGATCCTGTTCCTGTACGCGTTCCAGCGGCTGCAGAACCACCTGTGGCTGTCGCTGGGCTTCGACCCGGTGATGACCCACGGCGCGTGGAACACCGCGGTCTCGTTCGTGACCAACACCAACTGGCAGTGGTACTCGGGTGAGTCGACCATGGGTCACCTGGTGCAGATGGCCGGCCTGGCGGTGCAGAACTTCGTCTCCGCCGCCGTGGGCATCGCGGTCGCGGTCGCGCTGGTCCGCGGCTTCGCCCGCAGTCGCACTGGGGAGCTGGGCAACTTCTGGGTCGACCTGACCCGGATCGTGCTGCGGATCCTGCTGCCGATCGCGGTGCTGGGCGCGATCGCCCTGATGATCGGCGGCGCGGTGCAGAACCTCTCCGGCGGCACCGACGTCACCACCCTGACCGGCGGCGCTCAGACCGTCACCGGCGGACCGGTGGCGAGCCAGGAGGTGATCAAGGAGCTGGGCACCAACGGCGGTGGCTTCTACAACGTCAACAGCGCCCACCCGTTCGAGAACCCGACCACCTGGACCAACTGGCTTGAGATCTTCCTGATCCTGCTGATCCCGTTCAGCCTGCCCCGGGTCTTCGGCCGGATGGTCGGGCAGAACCGGCAGGGCTACGCGATCGCGGCCGTGATGGGGATCCTGGCGTTCGCCAGCATCGCCCTGACCAACGTCTTCGAGCTCGCCGGGCACGGCACCGTGCCGCAGGCGGTCGGCACCGCGCTGGAGGGCAAGGAGGTGCGGTTCGACGTGTCGAACTCGGCCACCTTCGCCGCCGCCACCACGCTGACCTCGACCGGTGCGGTGAACTCGTTCCACGACTCGTTCACCTCGCTCGGCGGCATGATGGCCATGGTCAACATGATGCTCGGCGAGGTCGCGCCCGGCGGCACCGGTTCCGGCCTCTACGGCCTGCTCATCCTCGCGGTGATCACCGTCTTCGTCGCCGGCCTGATGGTCGGCCGGACCCCGGAGTACCTGGGCAAGAAGATCGGGTCTCGGGAGATCAAGTTCGCCTCGCTGTACTTCCTGATCACCCCGGCACTGGTGCTGGTCGGCACCGCGGCCGCGTTCGCGACCGGCAACAACTCGACGGCGCTCAACGTCGGCCCGCACGGCCTGTCCGAGGTGCTCTACGCGTTCACCTCCGCCAGCAACAACAACGGCTCCGCGTTCGCCGGTATCACGGTGAACACGGCGTGGTGGAACACGGCGCTCGGGTTGTGCATGCTGCTCGGCCGGTTCCTGCCGATGATCTTCGTCCTCGCCCTGGCCGGCTCGCTCGCCCGCCAGAAGCCCACCCCCGCGTCCGAGGGAACCCTGCCGACCCACCGGCCGCTCTTCGTCGGCATGGTCGTCGGCGTCACGGTGATCCTCGTCGCGCTGACCTTCCTGCCCGCGCTCGCGCTCGGCCCCCTCGCTGAGGGGCTGTGACAATCATGAGGAACAAGGACATGTCCGTCACACCAGTGACATCCGGGGCCGGCCAGGAGCCGACCGCCGGCACCCCGGCCATCCACGGCGACCGGGTCGGCGCTGGCCTGCTCGACCCGAAGCAGTTGCTCCGGTCCCTGCCGGACGCGCTGCGCAAGCTCGACCCGCGCACCCTGTGGCGCAACCCGGTCATGCTGATCGTCGAGATTGGCGCGGCCTTCACCACCGTGCTCGCGGTCGCCGACCCGTCGGTGTTCGCCTGGGCGATCACCGTGTGGCTCTGGCTGACCGTGGTCTTCGCCAACCTGGCCGAGGCGGTCGCCGAGGGTCGGGGCAAGGCGCAGGCCGCGGCGCTGCGACAGGCGAGGCGGGAAACCGTCGCCACCCGGCTGGTCGGCTGGACGCCCGGCGCCGCAGCGAACACCTACCGCGACGAGGCCGTGCCGGCTCCCGCACTGAAGCAGGGCGACGTCGTCCTGGTCGAGGCGGGCGGGATCATTCCGGGCGACGGCGACGTGGTCGAGGGCATCGCCAGCGTCGACGAGTCGGCGATCACAGGCGAGTCGGCCCCGGTGATCCGCGAGTCCGGCGGCGACCGCAGTGCGGTCACCGGCGGCACGAAGGTGCTCTCCGACCGGATCGTCGTCAAGATCACCCAGAAGCCGGGGGAGAGCTTCATCGACCGGATGATCGCCCTCGTCGAGGGCGCCAACCGGCAGAAGACGCCGAACGAGATCGCGCTGAACATCCTGCTCGCCGCGCTCACGATCATCTTCGTGCTGGCCGTGGTCACCCTCCAGCCCCTGGCGATCTTCTCCAAGGGGTACCAGGCGGCCGCGCCGGACAGCGGCGCGATCACCGACGCGGGCGTCACCGGCGTCGTCCTGGTGTCGCTGCTGGTCTGCCTGATCCCCACCACCATCGGCGCGCTGCTCTCCGCGATCGGCATCGCCGGCATGGACCGTCTGGTGCAGCGCAACGTGCTCGCGATGAGCGGGCGCGCGGTCGAGGCGGCCGGCGACGTCAACACCCTGCTGCTGGACAAGACCGGCACGATCACCCTCGGCAACCGGCAGGCAAGCGAGTTCCTGGCGGTCAAGGGTGTCACCGCGGACGAGGTCGCCGACGCCGCGCAGCTGTCCAGCCTGGCCGACGAGACCCCCGAGGGCCGCTCGATCGTGGTGCTCGCCAAGAACGACTTCGGGCTGCGCGAGCGCGAGCCCGGGCTGATCCCGCACGCCACCTTCGTCCCGTTCACCGCCCAGACCCGGATGAGCGGCGTCGACCTCGGCGCCGAGGGTGTCGACGGGGGCGTCCGCCGGATCCGCAAGGGCGCCGCGGCGGCGGTGATGAAGTGGGTACGCGACAACGGCGGCCACCCGACCGAGCAGGTCGGCCAGCTCGTCGACGAGATCAGTGGCATCGGCGGCACGCCCCTCGTCGTCGCCGAGCACGTCGACGGCGAACCGGCCCGGACTCTCGGCGTCATCCACCTCAAGGACATCGTCAAGACGGGTATGCGGGAGCGGTTCGACGAGATGCGCCGGATGGGCATCCGGACCGTGATGATCACTGGCGACAACCCCCGTACGGCGAAGGCGATCGCCGACGAGGCCGGCGTGGACGACTTCCTCGCCGAGGCCACCCCGGAGGACAAGCTCGCCCTGATCCGCAAGGAGCAGGAGGGCGGCCGACTGGTCGCGATGACCGGCGACGGCACCAACGACGCCCCCGCGCTGGCCCAGGCCGACGTCGGCGTCGCGATGAACACCGGGACGTCGGCCGCCAAGGAGGCCGGCAACATGGTCGACCTGGACTCCGACCCGACCAAGCTGATCGAAATCGTGGAGATCGGCAAGCAGTTGCTGATCACCCGCGGGGCGCTGACCACCTTCAGCATCGCCAACGACATCGCCAAGTACTTCGCGATCATCCCGGCCATGTTCGCCGGGCTCTACCCGAGCCTGGACGCCCTGAACGTCATGCGGCTGGACAGCCCCGAGTCGGCGATCCTCTCGGCGGTCATCTTCAACGCCCTGGTGATCATCGCGCTCATCCCGCTCGCCCTGCGCGGTGTCCGCTACCGGCCCGCCGCCGCGTCGAAGCTGCTCAGCCGCAACCTGCTGGTCTACGGCCTCGGCGGCATCATCGTGCCGTTCATCGGCATCAAGCTCATCGACCTGCTCATCCAGTTCATCCCAGGGATCTCGTGATGCGCCTACCCACCTGGCTCGCCCAACACCTCGCCGCCCTGCGCGCGCTGCTCGTCTTCACCGTCCTGCTGGGGCTGGCGTACCCGCTCGCCCTGGTCGCGGTCGGCCGGCTGCCCGGCCTCAACGACAAGGCGGACGGCTCGCTGCTCGCCGCGAACGGGAAGACCGTCGGCAGCGCGCTGATCGGGCAGTCCTTCACCGACGCGGACGGCAACCCCGTCCCGCGCTACTTCCAGTCCCGGCCGTCCGCCGCCGGCGACGGCTACGACCCGACGTCCACCGCGGCCAGCAACCTCGGCCCGGAGAGCGTCGTCGACACCATCGCCACCGACCCGGCCGAGTCGACCCCGAGCCTGCTCACCCAGGTCTGCGCCCGCAGCAAGGCGGTCGGGGAACTCGAGGGCGTCGACGGGCGGCGACCGTACTGCACGTCCGACGGGGTCGGCGCCGTGCTCGCGGTGTTCCGCGCCGACGGCCTCACCGGCCGGATCACCCGGGTGGTCAGCGTCAACCAGACCGCCCCGGCCACGCCGTTCGTCGCCTCGTACCAGGGCGTGCCGGTCGAGCTGGCCAAGGCCGGCGAGGACTACGTGGCGGCCGGCGGCCTGATCACCCCGATCCGTGGTGACGCCCCCGCCGACCCGGCGGTGCCGTCCGACGCGGTCACCGCGAGCGGCAGCGGCCTCGACCCGCAGATCTCCCCGGCGTACGCGAAGTTGCAGGTCAACCGGGTCGCGCGCGAGCGGGGCGCGGACCCGGCGGCGGTCCGTCGCCTGGTCGACGAGTACACCACCGGGCGGTCGCTGGGCTTCATGGGCGCACCGGGCGTCAACGTCCTGGAACTCAACCTCGCCCTGGACCGGAAGTTCCCGGCCCGCTGATCCACTCGGGGCGAGGCCGGACCCGACCGGCCTCGCCCCGGCCGCCGGCCCCCACGCCACGGCACCGACCCGGTCGGTGCCGTGGCGGCTCGCGATCAGGAAGGATGTTCTGCGTGCCACGAGGAGAACTCCGGATCTACCTGGGGGCCGCCCCCGGCGTCGGCAAGACGTACGCGATGCTGGAGGAGGCCCAGCGCCGCGCCGAACGCGGCACCGACGTGGTGGTCGGCCTGGTCGAGACCCACGGCCGCGCGCACACCGACGCGATGATCGGCGACCTGGAGGTCGTGCCGCGGCGTGAGATCACCTACCGCGGCACCGGGTTCACCGAGATGGACCTCGACGCCCTGCTGGCTCGGCGGCCCGAGGTCGCCGTCGTCGACGAACTGGCCCACACCAACGTCCCCGGCTCCCGGCACGAGAAGCGCTGGCAGGACATCCAGGAACTCCTCGACGCCGGCATCAGCGTCCTCTCCACCGTCAACGTCCAACACCTGGAATCGGTCAACGACGTCGTCGCCCAGATCACCGGCACCACCCAGCGGGAGACCGTCCCGGACGAGATCGTCCGCGCCGCCGAGCAGGTGGAACTGGTCGACATGACGCCGGAGGCGCTTCGCCGCCGGATGGCCCACGGCAACATCTACCGGCCCGACAAGATCGACGCGGCGCTGGGCAACTACTTCCGGGTTGGCAACCTCACCGCGCTGCGTGAGCTGGCGCTGCTCTGGCTCGCCGACAAGGTCGACGACCAGCTCGACCGCTACCGCGCCCAGCAGGGCATCTCCGCCACCTGGGAGGCGCGTGAGCGGGTAGTGGTCGCGCTCACCGGCGGGCCGGAGGGCGAGACGCTGATAAGGCGTGCGGCCCGGATCGCCGCTCGGAGCAAGGGCGCCAACCTGCTCGCCGTGCACGTCGCCCGCAGCGACGGGCTGGCCGACGCCGACCCCGCCCAACTCGCCCGGCAGAGGGTGCTGGTGGAAAGCCTCGGCGGCACCTACCACCAGGTCCTCGGCACCGACGTACCCGCCGCGCTGCTCGACTTCGCCCGCGGCGTCAACGCCACCCAGCTCGTGCTCGGCGCCAGCCGGCGCGGCCGCTTCGCGCAACTGTTCTCGCGCGGCGTCGGGGTGACCACCACCGCGCTGTCCGGGCCGATCGACGTCCACCTGGTCACCCACTCGGAGGCCGGGCGGGGCCGGCGCGCCGCCGCGGTACCGGCGGCGCTGTCCCGGCGACGCCGGCTGCTCGGCTTCGCGCTGGCCGGGCTCGGCATGCCGCTGCTCACCCTGCTGCTGTGGGCGCTGCCGGACCTCAGTCTCACCAACGACATCCTGCTCTTCCTCGCCGGCGTCGTCGGCGTCGCGCTGGTCGGCGGGATGTGGCCGGCGCTGGTCGCCGCGCTCGTCGGCTCCCTGCTGCTGAACTGGTTCTTCACCCCGCCCTTCTACACGCTGACCATCGCCGAGGCGGACAACCTGCTCGCCCTCGGCGTCTTCGTCGGCGTCGCGGTCGCGGTCAGCTGGGTGGTGGACGTGGCCGCGCGGCGGACCCGGGAGGCCGCCCGCGCCTCCGCCGACGCGCAGACCCTGGCCACCGTCGCCGGCGGCATCCTGCGTGGCGAGCGGCCGCTGCCGGCCCTGCTCGACCAGCTCCGGGAGACCTTCGGACTGCGTG
Organism: Micromonospora sp. NBC_00898; assembly: GCF_045207895.1. NCBI lineage: Bacteria > Bacillati > Actinomycetota > Actinomycetes > Micromonosporales > Micromonosporaceae > Micromonospora > Micromonospora sp. NBC_00898. The sequence continues at coordinate 5,340,552 of NZ_CP108775.1, read as the reverse complement.
CGGTCAGCGTCCTGGAACTGGCCGTGGACGCCGAGGGGCGACCCGACCGCGCCCGCGACGAGGGCGCCTGGCGGGTGGTGGCCAGCGTCGGTGACCGGCCGGCGTGCAGCCCGAGTGCGGGGGAGACCGCGGTGCCGGTCGACGACCGGCTCACCGTGGTGCTCAGCGGCCGGCGGCTCGAGGCCGCCGACCGGCGCATCGTCGAGGCCTTCGCCGCCCAGGCCGCCGTCGCCCTCAAGCAGGAGCGCCTCGCCGAGGAGGCCGCCACCGCCCGCCCGCTCGCCGAGGCCGACCGGATGCGCACCGCGCTGCTCGCCGCGGTCAGCCACGATCTGCGTACGCCGCTCGCGTCGGCGAAGGCCGCGGTGAGCAGCCTGCGCAGCCCGGACATCGAGTTCGACGCCGACGACCGGGAGGAGCTGCTGGCCACCGCCGACGAGTCCCTCGACCGGCTCGGCCGGCTGGTGGCGAACCTGCTCGACATGAGCCGGCTGCAGGCCGGCGTGCTGGGCGTGACCCACGCCGCGATCGGCCTGGAGGACGCCGTACCGCGGGCACTGGACGAAATCGGCCCGGCGGCGGCCGACGTCAGCACCGACATCCCCGCCGACCTGCCCGCCGCCGCCGCCGACCCGGGCCTGCTGGAGCGAGTGCTGGTCAACCTCGTCGCGAACGCACTGCGCTTCAGCCCACCCGGGCAGCAGCCCACCGTCACCGCCAGCGCCCACGCCGGGCAGGTCGAGCTGCGGGTCATCGACACCGGCCCCGGCATCCCCGAGGACCAGTGGGAGCACGTCTTCCTGCCGTTCCAGCGCCTCGGCGACCGGGACAACCAGACCGGCGTCGGCCTCGGTCTCGCCCTGTCCCGCGGTCTCGCCGAGGCGATGGGCGGCAGCATCATCCCCGAGACCACGCCCGGTGGTGGGCTCACCATGGTCCTGCGGCTGCCGGCGGCCACCGAGACCGCGACGGAAGGACCGCCGGAATGACCCGCATCCTCGTCGTCGACGACGAACCGCAGATCCTGCGCGCCCTGCGGATCAACCTGCGCGCTCGCGGCTACGACGTCCAGGTCGCCGAGACCGGCACCGCGGCGCTCAAGGCCGCCGCCGCCCACCCCCCGGACCTGGTGGTGCTCGACCTCGGGCTGCCCGACCTCGACGGCGTCGAGGTCATCCGCGGCCTGCGCGGCTGGACCACCGTGCCGATCATCGTGCTCTCCGGCCGGGCCGGCAGCGAGGACAAGGTCGCCGCGCTGGACGCCGGGGCCGACGACTACGTCACCAAGCCCTTCGGCGTCGACGAGCTCCTCGCCCGCATCCGGGCGGTGACCCGCCGCCTCTCCGCCACGCCGGCCGACGCCGCCTCCGTGGTCGCTCCACGGGTCGGTCGCCACACGATCAACCTCGCCGACCGGACCGTCACCCGCGACGACGGCACCGAGGTCAAGCTCACCCCCACCCAGTGGGCGATGCTGGAGAAGCTGCTGCGCCACCCGGGCAAGCTCATCAGCCAGCGCCAGCTGCTGCACGACGTGTGGGGCCCGGAGTACCAGCACGAGACCAACTATCTACGCCAGTACATGGCGCAGCTGCGGCGCAAGCTGGAGGACGACCCGGCCCGGCCCCGCCACCTCATGACCGAACCGGGCATGGGCTACCGGTACCGGCCCTGACCGCCGGGAAGGCGGAGATACCACCGGCAACGAGCCCCACGACGGGTGTTGCGGCCGGCCCGCCACCCCGCGCCCGGTCAGTCGGCAGCCTGCGGCGACAGTTCGACCGCCAGGAGCTGGTCGTCGGGCCCGACCCGCACCGCGTGGCGCCGCGCGTAGACATCCGCCGCCACGCCGAACGCCGGATCAGGGGGCGTGAGGATCCGGCCGAGCCCGGTGCGGCACCGACCGCCTCGACGCACCTCGACCGGGCCGGGCTGCCGGAAGTGGCGCCACCAGCGCTTGTCGGAGGCGTCGCCGACCAGCACCACGTACCGGTCTTCGGTGCCGGCGTACAGCACCGGCAGGCTGATGTCGCGGCCGTCACCGGCCCGGTAGCGCAACTCGCAGAGCTGAGCGTCCAACAGCCGGTGCCAGCGTGGGGAGCGCAGGACCGCCAACGTCGCCCGGTTGACCAGCGCCGGCGGCCGGTGGGCATGACGGTGGCGTCGGCCCGTACCCCGGTTCGTGCTCACCGCTGTCCGCCTCCTCGCCGCTGGTACCCACGTGGCGGCCCTGCTCCCGCCATACCCCGATCCTCGCGCGGTTGCCCGGGCCGGCGCAGGGCCATCCGGCCCGTCCGGCCGACGGGCGGGGTCAGCCGGCGTGCACGTGCGGGCGGCGCGACCGGTCCGGCTCCTGCTGGCGCAGGATCTCCCGGGTGACCGGGGCGATCTCGCCCTGGCCGAAGATCAGGTAGCGCAGGAAGTTGCCGGCCGGGTTGCCCTCGGTCCACTCGAAGTAGATGTGCGGACGGCGGTGGGTGAGATCGCGGATGTGCAGCAGCAGCGCTGCGAGCGCGTTGGGCACCGAGGAGCTGGACAGGCGCAGCACCCGGTACCTGCCGTGCAGGACCGCCCCGGTGACCCGCAGTTCGGTCTCGAAGTCCGAGGGGTCGGTGACGGTCACCTCGACGAAGATGACGTCGCTGTCGGCGGAGAAGTCGTTGTCGGCCACGATCTGGGCCAGCTTGTCGCGGTACTCGGCGGCGTCCCGGCTGGCCGACTCGTGGGCGATGAGCCGGATTCGGCGCCGCGCGCAGTCGGTGATGAACTGCCGCGCGGTCGGGTCCAGATCGACGGTGTTGACCCGCAGCTCGAACGCCCGGAACAGGCGGGACAGCAGCGACACCCCGATGATCCCGGCGATGAAGCAGGCGGCGATCTTCACGCCGTCCGGGCGTTCCACGATGTTGGCGATGGTGGTGTAGACGAAGATCACGGCGATGATGCCGAAGGCGACCGTGAGACCGCGCTGGCGGCGGCGCCGCGCGGACAGCGTCACCGCGGTGGCGGCCGAGGTGATCAGCACCAGCACACCAGTGGCGTACGCGCCGCCCTGGGCGTCGACGTCTGCCCTGAAGATGACGGTGAGAAGGAACGCCACGGCGGTGAACACCAGCACCAGCGGTCGCACCGCCCGCGCCCAGGTGGGAGCCATGCCGTAGCGGGGCAGGTAGCGGGGGACGAGGTTCAGCAGACCGGCCATTGCGGACGCGCCGGCGAACCAGAGGATGGCGATGGTCGACAGGTCGTAGACGGTGCCGAACGCCTCGCCGAGGTTCTGGTGGGCCAGGAAGGCCAGCGCCCGCCCGTTGGCGGGTCCGCCCGGCTCGAACGCCTTCGCGGGGATCAGCACGGTGGTGGCGATGCTGCTGGTCACCAGGAAGATGCTCATGATGGCCGCGGCGGTGGTGAGCAGCCGCCGCGCACCGCGGATTCGCCCGGTCGGCTTCTCCTCCGTGTCGTCCGGGTCGCCCTTGACGTGCGGCATCACCGCGACACCGGTCTCGAAGCCGGACAGGCCGAGCGCGAGCTTGGGAAAGACCAGCAGCGCGATCGCGACCATGAGCAACGGGTCGCCGTGCTGGGTGGTCAACGCCGTCGTCCAGTCGCTCACCGCGCTCGGGTGGGTGAGCACCCGCCACAGCGCGTCGGCCACCACCACCGCGTTCAGCGCCAGGTAGACCCCGACGAGCCCGACGGCGATCCCGATCGCCTCGCCGAAGCCCTTGAGGAAAACCGCTCCCAGCAGCGCCACCAGCAGCAGCGTGATGATCACCTCGTGGCCCCGGAGGCTGTCGGGCCAGAACGGGTTCTCGTCGATGTGCGCGGTGGCGTCCGCCGCGGACAGGGTGATGGTGATGATGAAGTCGGTGGCGGCGAAGCCGAGCAGGACGAGGACGAACAGCTTGCCCTGCCAGTACGTCAGCAGCTTCACCAGCATGGCGATGGAGCCCTCGCCGTGCGGGCTGTCGTGCGCGACCCGCCGGTAGACCGGCAGCGCGCCCAGCAGGGTGACCAGCACCAGCACCAGGGTGGCGATCGGGGAGAGCACCCCGGCGGCCAGCGCCGCGATGCCGGGCTGGTAGCCCAGGGTGGAGAAGTAGTCCACGCCGGTGAGGCACATGACCTTCCACCAGGTGTGGTGGCGCTGCTCGGGCGGGCGGGCGTACGGGCCCTCGGTCTGCGCGGGCCGCGCGGACATGTCCGACAGCAGCCAGTCGCGCAGCGGACGTTTCTCCCGGGTCCGCGCCCGGTTGCGCGTGCCGACGCTCATCGTGCCTCCCCAGCTCGCCATGGTCGCCGCGAGTATGCGCTGCGCGACCGCCGGGCCAGCAGCCAGTACCCGACACGCGTCTCCCGGCGCCTCCGCGGGCCCGGCCGGCGTCGCCGGGGCCGGGTTTCACCCCGATCGGGTGGGGGAACCGGCGGCAGGACCAGCGCCGCGTGACGGCGTCGTGCTCGGTGGACGACTTCCGGGAGGGCGATGGGCGACAAGGAGTGGCCTCCCCGGACGGGAGGCTTCGGACGCCGCCTGGACGAGCATGAGCCGGATGAACCGCGGCCGGAGCCGACCCGGAGCCGAGTGGTCGACAGCGCCGTCTACGCCCGGGGCCGCCGCCACGCCTCCCCGGGCACTCTCGCCGACACCTACCGCTGCCTGCAGGAACTCGACGGGGCGATGGCCTGGATCGGTCTCTACCGGCCCGGCACCGGCCAGATCCGATCCCTGGCCCGGGAGTTCCAGCTGCACGACCTGGCCGTCGAGGACGCCATCAACGCCCACCAGCGGCCCAAGCTGGAACGCTACGGCGACACGCTGTTCGTGGTCCTGCGCGCCGCGCGTTACCTCGACGACCGCGAGGAGGTCGAGTTCAGCGAACTGCACCTGTTCCTCGGACCCGGGTTCGTCATCACCGTCCGCCACGGCGAGGCGCCCGACCTCGCCGCCGTCCGCCGCCGGCTGGAGGCCGACCCGCAGGTCCTGGCACTCGGGCCCGAGGCTGTGCTGTACGCCGTCCTCGACCAGGTCGTCGACGGCTACGCCCCCGTCGTCGCCGGCCTGGAGAACGACATCGACGAGATCGAGACCCAGGTCTTCGGCGGCGACCCCAACGCCAGCCGTCGCATCTACGCACTCAGCCGCGAGGTCATCCAGTTCCAGCGGGCCGCCCGCCCGCTGGTCAAGGTGCTCGACGCGCTCACCGCCGGGTTCGACACCTACGGTACGGACGAGGAGCTGCGCCGCCGGCTGCGCGACGTGGCCGACCACCTCACCCAGGTCGTCGAGCGGGTCGACGGGTTCCGGCACCTGCTGCAGAACATCCTCACCGTGAACACCACCCTCGTGACCCAGGCGCAGAACGAGGAGATGCGCAGCCTCACGGCCGCCAGCTACGCCCAGAACGAGGAGATCAAGAAGGTGTCCTCCTGGGCGGCGATCCTGTTCGCGCCGACCCTGATCGGCACCGTCTACGGCATGAACTTCACCCACATGCCGGAGCTCGCCTGGCGCTACGGCTACCTGTTCGCCCTCGCCCTGATGGCCCTGGTCTGCGGCACCCTCTATCTGATCTTCAAGCGCCGCGGCTGGCTGTGACCCGGCGCCGGAGGCCCGCGCGGGTGGACATCGCGCTCACCCTCCGGCTGCCGTCATGCCGGCGGCTGCCAGATCGAGGGGCCGCAGGATGGTGTGCGCCGCCACCACCTCCGCTCCGCCACGCCGCCGCAGATCCGCCACCGCCCGGTGCAGCGCCGTCCGGCTCGGCGACGACAGCAGGACCACCGCGTCGATGTCGGCCGCGATCCACCAGGCCTGGACCGCGCACGGCTCGGCGTGCAGGAAGTCCAGCAACCGGCTGCCCGGGGTGGCCGCGGTCAGCCGGACGCACACCAGCATCGTGTGCATCCGCACGTTCGGCTCGGACGCCGCCGCGGCCCCGGGGACCTGCTCCGGTTCGGCCGCGGCCGGTGCCCGGTCGGTGACCGGCAGGTTCCACCGGTCACGCCGTCTGACCAATCCCGACGTCATGCCGTCCATGCTCACGCTTCCCTGCGGTGTCGCAGGCGGCCGCTACGGCGAATTGACGGCCCGGGCCGACATTTTCACGTCCCCTTGACACCCGACGGGGCGAAGGGACGGTTGCCTGGCGGAGGAATGGTCGGCCGCTGACCGGGTACGAGCCGCCATGGTCGGCGACGGTCCGCCGAGGGGAGGCAGCCGACGGGCACCGGCCGACCGGGCCGCGGACGCCCGCGGGGCGGTGGCGCAGCTGCGGCGTCGGTCCGCGCAGTCGGTGCGTGAGCGGCTGCGGCGGGTCCGGGCCGGCACCGGCCTGGCGGCGCAGGCGGGGCTGGCGGCGGGACTGGCCTGGTGGGTGGCCGCCGACCTGCTGCACATTCCGCTTCCGTTGTTCGCGCCGATCTCCGCCGTCGTGGCGCTGGCCGCGTCCGTCGGCCAGCGGCTGCGCCGGACCGTCGAGCTGCTCATCGGGGTGTCGGTCGGCGTGCTGGTCGGCGACCTGTTGATCTTTCTCATCGGGGCCGGGCCGTGGCAGCTCGGTCTGATCGTGGTGCTGGCCATCATCGTCGCGGTCTTCATCGGCGGCAGCCCCGCGCTGGTGGTCCAGTCCGCCGCCACCGCCGTGCTCATCGGCACCCTCACCCCGTCGGTACCGAACCTGGAGATCCCCCGGTTCGTCGCCGCTCTCGTCGGCGGCGCGGTGACATTGGTGGTGACCGCGGTGTTGCTGCCGCTGAACCCGCTCCGGGTGGTCAACCGGGCGGCTGGACCGGCGTTGGACCTGCTCATCGACCAGTTGGAGGCCGCCGCCGAGGCGATGAGAGGTCGGGACGCCGACCGCGCCCAGGCCGCCCTGGACCGGCTGCGCGACAACAAGAAGCAGCTGGGTGCGTTCGGCGAGGCGGCACAGGGGGCCCGGGAGGCGAGCACCCTGTCCCCGCTGCACTGGGGCAACCGGCGCGGCCCCATGGAGCGGTACGCGCAGTCGGTGGAGCCGGTCGACCGGGCCATGCGCAACAGCGGGACCCTGATCCGCCGCGCCGTGACGATGATCGAGGACGGCGAACCGATCCCCGAGGCCATGCCGGCGGCGGTGGTCGCACTGGCTCAGGCCGTGCGGGTGCTGCGGCGCGAGTTCACCGCCGGCAACGATCCCGACAGGGCCCGCGAACAGGCGTTGCGGTCGGTGTGCGAGGCAGGCCGGGCGTACCGGGCGGGGGTGGGATTCTCCGGTGAGGTGGTGGTCGCCCAGGTCCGTACCGCAGCCAGTGACCTGCTCGTGGCGACCGGGACCAGTCAGGACGACGCGAACCGGACGATCCGGCACGCCTTCGGCCCGCTCACGCCGCCAGCCGGTCCCACCCCGCCGGCCGCCTCCAGGTGAGGGAAGTGCCCGGAGCCCGGCGGGTGTGGCATGTGCGACGCCGGCATCGCCAGCGCGGCGCTGAGCTCGGTGATGGCGGGGTGCCAGCGGGCCTTGTCCGGGCGGTTACGGCTCGCCGGGCTACCGGGCCGCAACTGGGGGCTGGGTCGCCCGGACGAACCGGGCGGCCGCGTCCCGGTCACCCCGACCCGCCGCGAGGGCCCACGCGGTGATCTCCGCGTCGTCATCGGATCAACCGAGGTGAGATCGCGAGGGCTCGGACGGCACTGCCATGTCGGCCGGGCTGCGCACCTCCAGCCCCACCATCCGCGCACTGAGCTGCCACAGCCGTTCCACCGCCGCCGGGTCGCCCACCAGCGGGGCCGGCACCGCGGGCAGGCAGCCCTCGTAGTAGCCCCCGTTGACCGGCGTCGCGTCCCCGGTCGCCGCGCGCAGCACCGCCAACGCGCCGTCGACCACCGGCGCGCCGCTGCGGCCGTAGATGGTCATCAGGCCCGTCCGCACCACCCCGGGATGGACGTTCACCGCGGTCAGCCCTGGGTCGGCGTGCCGGGCCAGCGCCACGCCGAACATGGTCAGCGCGAGCTTCGCCTGCGCGTACACGGCGACCGGGGCGTAGCGTCCCGTGCGGTTGAGGTCGTCCCAGGCCAGATTGCCCATCCGATGCAGGCTTGACGAAAGGTTCACCACCCGCGACCCGCCGCCGGGGCTGAACGCCGGCAACAGCGACCGGGTCAGCAGGTAGTGCGCCAGGTAGTTGACCTGCCACGACAGCTCGTTGCCGTCAACGGTCTCCGCCCGCCGCGCGGCACCCCGCACAGCCGCGTTGTTCACCAGGAGGTCCAGCCGGTGGGGTCGGGCGGCGACCGCGCCGGCGAGGTCGCGCACCGCGGCCAGCCGGGCGAAGTCGGCGACGACCAGCTCCACCCGTCGCGGGTCCGCGCCGCCACGCACCAGGCGGTCGACCGCCCGCCTGCCGTCGGCGTCGTCGCGGGCGTGCAGCAGCACGTGCCAGCCGGTGGCGGCCAACCGTCGGGTGACCTCGAGGCCGATGCCGGTGGTGGCGCCGGTGACGAGGGCGGTCCTGGCCGGGTCGGACCTCAGGTCCCTCGGCGCCGGTGGCCGGGCGGTTCCAGTGGTTGCGGTTCTTGCCATGGTTGACCCTCTTCTTGCGGTGTCGCTCCGTGCGGGTGCCGCGCTGTTTGAGATCAGCTGTTCGTCAGGCCCCAGAAGGCCCGCCCCGGATGGGACCGCACCGAGTCCGCGCGCTCGATCGCCTCGAGGCACGCGCCGGCCAGCTCGCCCGCGGTCAGGTCGTACATGGCATGGGGGTTGATCCGAAGTGCCGTCAGGCGGCCGTCCCGCCGCATGGTGACCTCCACGTACCCGGCGGGGTCGGCGCCGGTGACGGCGCCGGCAACGTTGTCGTCGTGCATGGCTGCGCTCTCTCAACGATGGGCACGCGGCGGGCCAGGGCCGTACAACCCTGACCCGCCGCGTGGTGGAAGGGACAGGGCTGGCGGCGTCCGTGGCCCGGATGCGGGAGACGATCACGCCCTGTCTGGACCGCACCGACCGCCCACCGACCGCGCCGGACCACGCGTCCGCGTACCGGAACGCGCCGGGTCGACCTGGCCACCGTCGTCCTTCCCACCTGGTCGGGATCCGTCGTCCCGACCAGCCCAGCACACTCCACCCGGCCGACCCCGGACAAGGCCGTTGACGCCGTCTATACGCGCGACACCCTCGATTTCACGCCGTCTATACAGCGCCTGGGGACCGCAACACTCCGGGGATGAGGGAGGGCGGTCAGTCCCGCTGGGCACCGACGAGCGCGGGCGCGCCCGGGTACGGCACGGGCAGGGTCGGCTGGACCCTGACGTCCGGGCCGACGGCGGGTGCCACCAGGAGGGGATCGACCTGGATACGGTCGATGCCGAGCGGGCGCAACATGGACCGCAGCGCCGACTCGCAGAGCTCCACCATGGCTGCTCGGCGCCCATCGCGGCGGCGAGCAGGTCCGGTCGGGTGAAGGCGATCCCTACCCGCTGACCCTGCGGAGATCGGCCGGTCCGCACGGTCTGCAGCTGCCGTCCTGGCAGCGTGCGGACCGGAACGGCGAAGACTCTCGGGCCCTCGTCCATGGTCGTCGCGATCCTTCCAGTTCAGGCCGCCGTGCTGGCGGCGGATCGGACGCTACGGTGTGCGAGGTCGCCAGCTGCTGGTCAGCTACGCGATTGTCACGGCGACGCCGCGAATCGCTACGCGCCTTTGACGTGACCGTGCCGACCGGTCCTGGCGTGGGCTTCGAGGCATCCGCCGGCGGGGGAGAGGCGCTCACCGGCGTCCCTGCCTGCTGATCGCACGCCCTGCCACGCGGGGTCGCCGGCGACCGGCAGGGTGATTCCAGCGCGGTGCAGCAGGCACCGGGGCGTTGGCCGGACGAGGTCGGCCGCCGGGCACCGGAGCGGCCGTCGCGGCGTCGGTAGACTCGCGGCGCGCGTAGGCACTCGTCGGAGGGAGGGGGTCACCGCCATGGGCAGCGAACCTCCCAGTACCGCCACCACACCCGTCACGACCGCCCCTCCGGCCACCGCACGCTGACCAGCGACCGGTTGCAGGGGCGCTGTCCGCTCGTCCCTCGCACCGAGGAGTTCCCATGCCTGCGAAGCGTCGCACCTTTCCCCTGGGCACCACGCTCGGCCGCCGGCCGAGCCGGAACGGCACCGACACCACCGAACCTGTCGCCGTGCCGCCGGTCGTACCCGTCCCGCAGCCCGCGCCCAGCCGCCTCGTCGACAGCGCCGTCTACACCCGGGGGCACCGCTACGCCTCGCCGGGCACGCTGGCCGAGACGTACCAGTGCCTGCACGAGCAGGATGATGCGATGGCCTGGATCGGGCTGTACCGGCCCGACGCCGACCAGATCACCTCCCTGGCGCAGGAGTTCAAGCTGCACGACCTGGCCGTCGAGGACGCCATCACCGCCCACCAGAGGCCCAAGCTGGAACGCTACGGCGAGACCCTGTTCGTGGTGCTCCGCGCCGCGCGCTACGTCGACGCGCTCGAGGAGGTCGAGTTCAGCGAACTGCACCTGTTCGTCGGGCCCGGCTTCGTCATCACCGTGCGCCACGGCGAGGCTCCCGACCTCGCCGCGGTCCGGCAGCGGCTGGAAGCCGACCCGAAGATGCTGGCCCGGGGCCCCGAAGCCGTCCTGTACGCGATCCTCGACCAGGTCGTCGACGGCTACGCCCCGGTCGTGGCCGGCCTGGAAAACGACATCGACGAGATCGAGACCGAGGTCTTCCGGGGCGACCCGACGGTCAGCCGGCGCATCTACGAACTCAGCCGCGAGGTCATCGACTTCCAGCGCGCCGCCGGCCCGATGCTCGGCGTGCTCGACGCCCTCAGTGCCGGATTCGTCAAGTACGGCACGGACGAGGAGCTGCAGCGCTACCTGCGTGACGTGGTCGACCACCTGACCCAGGTGGTGGAACGGGTCGACGGGTTCCGGCACCTGCTGCAGAACATCCTCACCGTCAACGCCACCCTGGTCTCCCAGCAGCAGAACGAGGAGATGCGCAGCCTCACCGCGGCCAGCTACGAGCAGAACGAGGAGATCAAGAGGATCTCCTCATGGGCGGCGATCCTGTTCGCCCCGACCCTGATCGGCACCGTCTACGGCATGAACTTCGACCGCATGCCGGAGCTGCACTGGCGCTTCGGCTACCTGTTCGCCGTCATGCTGATGGCTCTGGTTTGCGGCAGCCTCTACCTCATCTTCAAACGTCGCGACTGGCTGTGACGCCCGCGGTCACCCCCGGCGGCGGCTCGTCGGCGCCTGGCCGGGAGCGGCGAGGTGGGCGAACAGTGGTCACATCCCCTGCGGCGACGACTCCTGCCAGTCCTACGAGTCGCCGAGCGGCGAGGTCGTGGACACCGTGGACCGCCGGATGGAATCCGTTCAGCAGGCTCGGCAGACCATCACCGGCGCGCCGGCCAACGGTGAAACCAGCGGTTCGGTCGACCTGCCCTAAGTCGACCAGGGGCCCAAGGATTTCCCGGGCTGTGACGATAGGCTTTCGACGTGCAGCGATGAGATCGAGTTGGTGACCGGGATGAGCAGATTGGCCGCGCTGGTCCTGGCCGTGCTGGTGCTCGCCGGTTGCTCGTCGTTGGATTCCCTTGCCAAGGATGATCGGGTCGACCTGAGCCAGGCCGAGGTCCTCGGCAGATGGCGGCAGGCGGCGTCCGGAGGAATTGTGTCCTTCGCCGACGACGGCAGCTTCACCGCTACCGACCTTCCGCACCAGATGTTCGACGATTTCACCGGCGTGCTACCCGCCGGGTACCAGGCCGGGCGGGACAAGCTCCCGGGCTCAGGTCGTTGGGAGTTGCGGGCTCCGTCGGTCGACCCGGGCGGCCCGAAGAATCATCTCTACCTTCATGTACGGAAACTTTCCGATCATGCGGTGGCGACGGGCGGCGACCTGCGGGCCGAGAAGGGGGAGAACGGCGTGGTCCTGGCGTTCTACATCGGTGACCCGGACGCGAACCAGAAGATCGTCTACACGAAGTGTCCGGACAGCCCTTCGGTGCCGTCTTCGCCTGGTTGCTAGTCGAAGGGTGGATCGCGCGCTCGACGGCCCGCCCTTCAGCTCGCGCCGCGACGGCCCGCCGGCGTGGCTGCCCGGGACGATCGACCGCGGTGGCGGACCGGAAGCGAGGCTGGCCCGCCAGCTCTCCGTCATTCGGACAGGTCGATCAGGCAAGTGACGGCCCGCTGGACAGCCTTCCGCCGAGCCGATCGGTGGAGCGGGTCTGGATCCTAAGGTGACGGGGCCGGCCGGTGGGGCCGGAATTGATGTCGAGCAGTGGTTTCCAGCCGGCCTCGGTACCGCAAGGGGTCCCTGCCTCCTACGGTGACTTCCGGCACGCCGGGGAGTGGACGTTGCTGGGGGCCGACCCGGTGGCGCGATTCAGGCGTTACAGGGGGTTGTCTCGATGCATGTTCGGAGCCGCGCCGTTGCGGGTCTGGTTGCCGGGGCCGTGGTGTTGCTGGGCCTACCGGCGGCTGCGGACACGGTGGCGGGCAAGCTCGCCAGCACCGTCACCAGCCCTACCGCTGGCACCACCGTCATGAGGGCAGTCGGCAGCGACGCCACGCGCGTCGCCGCGAGCACGGTCACGGTCGCGTCCGAACCGGTGCCGGCGCACACCCGGCTGGTGCCGAGCACGCCGCGCACCGACACGCCGAGGATCACCAGCGGCGAGATCACCGACATCGAGGTGATCGGGAACCGGGTCTTCATCGCCGGCACCTTCACGTCGATTGCCAACGTCGGCGCAACGCCGATCGCCCAGAAGTCGCTGGCCTCGTACAACATCGACACGGGCAAGATTGACACCGGCTTCCGGCCGACGTTCGACGGATCCGTCGAAGCCGTCGAGGCCTCGCCCGACGGGTCGTCGCTCTACGTCGCGGGGTCGTTCAACACGGTCAGTGGCGTCACCAAGCGCAAGATCGCCCGGCTCAACCCGCTCACCGGCGCCCCGATCGCGGGGTTCACCGCCACCGCGGACGGCCGCGCGACCGCGCTGGCCGTGAGCAGCACGGCGGTGTACGTGGGTGGCCAGTTCTCGAAGGTGAACGGCGTGAGTCGCCGCAGCCTGGTCGCCCTCAACCCGACCACGGGCGCGGTGGACAGCGGATTCAACCTGCCCCTGTCCGGCGGCATCGGCGTCGGCGGCCTGCTCACCGTGCAGCAGCTCAAGCTGACGCACGACGACAGCAAGCTGCTGGTCGTCCACACTGGTCGGCAGATCGCCGGCCAGGACCGCTACGGCGTCGGTCTCGTCAACACCGCCACCAGGGCCCTCCTGCCCTGGCGCTCGCGCCTGTGGGAGGACAACCTCTCCTTCGTCGGCGGCATCCAGCGGGTCTTCGCCGGTGACATCGCGCCGGACGACTCCTACTTCGTCGTCACCAGCGGCTCGGGTGGCGACCGTCCGCCGATCAACGACACCGCGATCGCGTTTCCGACGACCGGGAACGACAACGTCGAGCCGCTCTGGGTGTCCCGGCACTTCGACAGCGTCTACTCGGTCGCCATCACCGAGAAGGCCGTGTACGTCGGCGGCCACTTCAGCTGGCAGGAATCGCCGACCTCCCCCGTCCCGTGGCCCGGCCTGGACAACGTCGGGTACGGCACGGGCCAGGGCCTGAGCGGTTACGGCCTCGGCGACCAGGTGGTCCGCCGCGACCACCTCGGCGCGCTCGACCCGAAGACCGGCACGGCCCTGGAGTGGAACCGGGGCTCCAACTCGTACGAGGGGGACAAGGCCATGCTGGCCACCCCGCGCGGTCTCTTCGTCGGCGGCGACGGCAACATCAAGGGCGGCAAGACGGTCGGCCGGGTCGGCTTCTTCGACCTCAGCAAGGAGCCGGCGGCCTCGGCGGTCGACACGACGATCGTCACGCCCATCGAGGGCTCGGTGAAGCAGGCCAACGAGGCGTTCGTGCTCGACGGCAAGGCGACCGCGCCGGCCGGCGTCAGCCGGGTCCAGATCGAGATCCAGAACCGGGGCTCCAAGCAGTACCTCCAGGACGACCTGACCACCTGGGGCGCCGCGAACAGCATCAACGCGACGCTCGCCGCGCCGAACGCGACCTCGACCGGGTGGTCCCTGTCGGTGGCGCTGCCCGTCGCCGAATACCAGGTCCAGGCGAAGGCGTTCGGCCGGGACGGGACCAGCGACCCCACGAAGGCCGTCAAGAAGATCGAGACCTTCCGCTTCGACGACCTGCCGCCGACGACGGCGGTCACCGCGCCGACCGCCGGCCTGCTCACCACCACGAGCTTCGTCGCCACCGGCACCGCCAGCGACGACAAGGGCGTCAGCGCGATGACGTACTGGCTGCGCACCCCGGACAACCGATACCTCCAGGACGACGGGACGCTCGCCCCGGTCTACAACACCTTCCGCGGTGAGCCGGACGTGATCGGCGCGTTGTCGACCACCTGGCAGTTGGAGGTGACCCTCCCCATCGAGGGCGACTGGAAGCTGATGGCCACCGCCATCGACACCGCCGGTCAGAGTGACCTGCGCGGTGCCACCCGGGAGTGGACCGTCTCGTCCACCGGTGTCGCGCCGACCGTGGCCATCAGCACCCCCGTGCCGATGACCCCGCCCACCTCCGCCGCACCCATCACCGTCGCACCGGGCGGCTCGATCACGTTCTCCGGTACCGCCGGCGACGACGACACCCTGAAGTCGGTCGAGATCTATCTCCGCAACACCACCACGCGGGAGTCGCTGGCCGCGGACGGCACGTGGGGCGTCGACTCGATCGCGGCCTACCACCGGGTCTCACCGACGAACCTCAGCGGCAAGTCGTACAACTGGTCCTTCACCACCGTGCCGCTCACGCCTGGCGTGTACGACTTCCGGGTTCGGGCCACCGACAACCTGGGCCTGACGACGGCGACCGCCAATCAGGGCCGGCTCTCCGTCACCGCCCAGGTGCCCGGCGACGCGTTCCCGAACGGCCTGTTGAGCTTCACCGGTGTCGACCAGAACATCGAGCAGCTGCACCTGGGCCTGGCCGGCACCGCGACCGACGACAAGGGCGTGCAGAGCGTGCGGGTGGCGCTGCGCGACCTGGACACCGGCCGGTACGTGCAGGCGAACGGCACCATGGCGGCGAGCTTCGCCACGGTGAACGCCACGCTCGCCTCGCCCGGTGCGACGAGCACCAGTTTCACCCTGCCGATCGACCTGCCGACCAAGGGTGAGTACAGCGTCGAGGCCTGGGCCGTCGACACGGCGGGCCAGCAGGACGTTTCGACCTCCGGCGCGACCGCCCGATACCTCGTGTACCCGGGCGACCTCGACCCGCGGCTGGAACCGAGCCTCACCCCGCAGGACGGCCAGGTCTACACCGACTCGAGGATCGTGGTCACCGGACGTGCCGTGGACGACGTCGGGATGCTTCGAGTGGAGATGCAGATCGTCAACAGCGGGGGTCAGGGGATGAACTCCTCCGGTGCGTTCAGCACGGGCGCCGCACCCTGGATCGCGTCCTTCCTCACCAGCCCGGGTTCCCCGGGGTCGAACTTCGCCTACACGTCGCCGGTGATCCCGGCGGGTGCCTACACCGTCTCGATCAGAGCTGTCGACAACTACGGGCAGCTGCAACAGTCACCGAAGACCGTCGCGGTGACCGTGAACTGAGCCGATCGGCCGCAGACCGATCTGCGTCGGGGCAACGTTCTGGCCCCAACAGCAGATCGGTCTGCGGCTCTGCGTGAGGTGGCCAAGCGCGCAACCGTTGCCTGCCGCGGCACTAGTGCCGCATGTCGCGGCGCTGATAGCCCCACATGCCGGCCGCCACGGCCGCACCCGCGACCGCGACCGCGACCGCGACCATGGTCGCCGCCGTCGGCCAGGCCGGCGACGCCTGGGGTACGGCCGCGAGATGAGCGTACGGCGACGGTGCCGCCGAGGCGGGCTCCTGCAGGCCAGCGGCTCCCGCCCGACGGAGTGGGCGAGAGCCGACGTTGGCCACGTCATGATCTTGCGTGAGGTGCGCGGTGTGTGCTCTCCAGCCGGTGCCATCGCGCGTCAGCCGGTGCCACTTCGGGTCAACCCGGGCCAATGATCATGGTCTCTGGGGCGCCCCGTGTGGTCCACGTGTGGCCATCACCCGGGCCGGCCGACCGGGACAACGCAGGTCAACACAGGCCACACTCCCTGCCACCCCGTACCAACCCGCAGGTCGCTAGACCAGGCCCTCGCGCCCTCGTAGCTCAGGGGATAGATCATCGGTTTCCTAAACCGATGATCGTCGATCATTTGCAGGCGCGTGACCTGCTGCACCGTCTCCTGACCGGCACCGGTCTGCGGACGCATTCGCTCGAATGATGCTCGGTGGGTCGGTCGCCGGTCTCTGTCCTGCGTCTGCCGCCTGCAGTAATCCCGGTGTCATGGATAGGCAAACGTGGCCCGTCCGGGGAGCAGGCCGAGCGGTCACGGGCGAGGCGGGTCTGACCGGCGGAGATCTGGGTATGCAGGGCGGCATGGAGCGGCCGCCGATCGCCGACTACGGCTTCCTGTCCGACTGCCGCTCGGCGGCGCTGGTCAGCCGGGACGGCTCGGTGGACTGGTGGTGCCCGGCGCGGTTCGACAGCCCGTCGGTCTTTGGCCGGATCCTTGACTC
The DNA here is from genome assembly GCF_045207895.1 of Micromonospora sp. NBC_00898. Classification (NCBI taxonomy): domain Bacteria; kingdom Bacillati; phylum Actinomycetota; class Actinomycetes; order Micromonosporales; family Micromonosporaceae; genus Micromonospora; species Micromonospora sp. NBC_00898. The sequence continues at coordinate 5,323,929 of NZ_CP108775.1, read as the reverse complement.
CGACGCCGGCCACTGGGTCCTGCGCCCGAGCGGCGAGCGGGACGGCCGGCGCATCGAGCGGGCGTACATCGGCGACAGCCTCGTGCTGCGCACCGTGCACCAGACCGACGGCGGCAGCGTCGCGGTCACCGAGGCGCTCGCCGCCGAGCCGGGTGCCCGCGGCCACGACCTGGGCTCCGCGTCACCGGCGGTGCTGATGCGCCAGGTCGAGGGGCTGAGCGGGCGAGTGCGCATGTCGACCGACTTCGTGCCCCGCCCCGAATACGGGCTGCTCACGCCGTATCTGCGCAGCCAGCCGGACCGGGTCGTTGCAGCCGCCGGACCGGTCAGCCTGACCTTGCGGGCAGGCGTACCGCTGACCTGCGAGCGCGGGCGTGCCCACGCGGCCTTCGACGTCTCTGCCGGTCAGGTGGTCGGGTTCGATTTGGCGTACGCCCCGTCGTTCGGTGGCCCGCCGGCTGCCGAGTTGGATCCGGTCGCGGCGATCGCCGAAACCGTTGAAGCGTGGCAGGTTTTGCAGGACAGCCACCACTACGATGGCCGCTATCCCGATCTCGTACGCCGCAGCTCCGTGATCCTGCAGGGCCTGACCTATCAGCCCAGCGGTGCGATCGTGGCCGCCGCGACCACCTCGCTGCCCGAGCAGCTCGGCGCCGACCGCAACTACGACTACCGGTTCGCCTGGCTGCGCGACTTCTCGTACACCCTGCACGCGCTGTGGGTCGCCGCCTGCACCGAGGAGACGTCCCGGCACTTCGGCTGGGCGGTCCGCTCGGTTGGCCGACTCGGAACCGAGCCCGGGCCGATCATGTACGGCGTCGGGGGCGAACGGGACCTGTCCGAACACGTCCTCGATCATCTAGGCGGTTACGCCGGCAGCCGGCCGGTACGCACCGGGAACGACGCCTGGCGGCAGCGACAATTGGATGTGCCCGGCGAGGTGCTCGAGGCCGCGTACCTGCTCCGCGACCGGTTGGGGCAGTTCGACGAGGAGCTGCGGCAGATGCTGGTGGACCTCGCTAATCAGACGGTGAACATCTGGCACAGGCCCGACGCCGGCATGTGGGAGGTGCGAGACGAGGAGCGGCACTACACGTCGTCGAAGGTGGGGTGCTGGGTGGCGCTGGACCGGGCGGTGCGGCTCGCGCCGCGGCTCGGGGAGGGGGCGGACCCTCGGCGGTGGGCCGTGGCCCGTGACGAGATCCACCGGACAGTGCTGGAGCAGGGCTGGAACGAGCGGGTTGGGGCCTTCACGGGCGCCTTCGGGTCGGACGAGTTGGACGCCTCGGTGCTGTTGATGCCGCTGGTGAACTTCCTGCCGGCCACCGACGGGCGGATGCGGGCGACGATCGAGGCCATCGAGCGGGAACTCACCACCGACGGCCTTGTGCGGCGCTGGGCGAGCGCCCCCGCCGGCTTCGTGTGGTGCTCGTTCTGGCTGGTGGGGTGCCTGGTGCTCGCTGGCGACAACCAACGGGCGACGGAGCTCTTCGAGCGCACCTGCACCAAAGCCAACGACCTTGGCATCTTCGCCGAGCAGTACGACCTGGTGACGGGTGAACACCTGGGCAATACGCCCCAGGCGCTGTCGCATATAGGCCAGATCATCGCCGCCGCGCGGCTCACTGACCCGACCGTCCATTTTTGATCCCTCGGGCGTGGCACGCGCCGGGCTAAGCCACCGCACCCGGCCGAGCCACCGCGCCAGGCCGATCCCGATCCGGAAACCTCACCGGCGGAGGCATGGTCGGCGCGGATGCGGGTGGCTCTGGCCGCGCGGAGCGGGTAGCCGTCGGCCGGGAGGGGGGACCATGGTCGCGCTGGCAACCTCGGTGCGCTCGGAGGAGGGGATCTGCCAGCGGCCCGCGGGCACGCCGCGGTGGTACCCGTTGCACGCGGGGTTCGACGTAGCGTCCATCTTCGCCGGCCTCACCCCGCTCGGTCTGGACGATCCGGCACGCGAGGCCGGGCACCTGGCCCGCATCTTCGATTTGCCCGTTGCTCTATGAGGGTGGCCGACATCGCGCAGTGACGCCGACGTTCACGCGCCTGGCTGGCGGGCAACGCCCGGATCTCGCCGATCAGGGCGGACGCGGCGGCGGACGGCGTCCTGGCGGTGGCGGTGGCGGTGGCGAGGACACGGGCTGTTCTTCGTCCGCCCCGACGGCAAGCCATGGCACCCCAACTCAGTCACCCAACGCTTCCGTCGACTCGTCAAAAAGGCCGGCCTGCCACCCATCCGACTGCACGACCTACGCCACGGGGCCGCCACCCTCGCCTGGCGTCGACGTGAAGGTCGTCTCTGAGCAGCTTGGGCACCCAGAATCCACTGAACGGATGAGGAAGAATGAGCCAACCGGGACCCGATCACTTGACGATCTCCAGGACGGCCATCATGCCCGCGTCCTCGTGTTGGAGGATGTGACAGTGCAGGACGGTCCTACCTACGTAGTCCGTGAAGTGTGTCCGGATGACGATCTCTCCGCTGGCGGGGACGACCGCGGTGTCCTGCAGGCCGCTGCTGTGGTGCGGGGCGCCGTTGACGCTCATCAACTGGAAGTCGTTGGTGTGGACGTGGAAGGAGTGTTGCTCGTTGCTGTCGTTGCGGATGGTCCACTCCTCCACCGTGTTCAGCTTCGACCGGACGTCCACCCGGTTCGGATCGAACTGCTTGCCGTTGATGAAGAACTGGGTCCCTGCGGGGTTCTCGGAAAACACGATGGTGCGGCGCGCGTCGACTGCGGCGCTGCCGAGGTCCTCTGTCGGGGCGAAGGTGGACGGCAGCGCGGACTGGGTGGTCGGCTGCCCCTCGGAGACCAGGGTGGCCAAGTTTGCCTGCGGGAACTGGTCGCCGCCCGATCCGGTGCTGTACGGCAGCGTCTCCAGTTGAGTGCTGCCGGGCGGGCCTCCTCGGACGAGGACGTCGAACCGGGCGCCGGCCGGGAGGACGAGTGAGTCCGCCGCGAAGATCCGGTTGACGGGGTTGGCGTCCTGGGCGATCACCTGAAATTGCTGTCCCTGGAGGCGTAGGTAATAGGTGATGTTGGCGCTGATGTTGGCCAGCCGCCACAGTTGAACCTCACCTGGCCGGATGCGGATAGTCGGGTTCAGCTGGCCGTTGACGGTGCGATTGGTGGGTGCGGCGATTGCCAGGCCCTGTGTCTTGATCGCGTCGCCCTGGGTCTGGAAGTCCTTGAGTGCGATGACGTGTTCGGTGATGTTGCGCAGGTTCGGCGGCAGGTACTGCTGGAGTCCGTCGACGATGATGATGCCGGACATTCCGCCCGCAACCTGCGCTTCCGACGTCGGGTGCGCGTGGGAGTGGTACCAGTAGGTGCCAGGCGCGAGATTGCCCGGGAACTGATAGGAGTAATTGAACGTCTCGCCGGGATGGATGTGGATGAACATGTTGTCGGAGTTGCCGCTGGGAGAGACGTGCAGTCCATGGACGTGCAGGTTGGTGTGCTTGTCCAGCCGGTTCTCCATCGCCAGCTCCAGCCTGTCTCCCGGCCGGAACCGCAATGTGGGTGGCATGTAATCGCCGTTGTAGGTCAGGGCCCACAGCTTCCGGCCGGCCACGTCCACCTGCCGTCTCTCCACGCGTATCTGCACCCGCAACACCCCGTTGTGGCTCACCCACTGCGCTGGATCCCGCAGCGGGAGGCCCGCTTGCCCGGACGGCGACGGCGACGGCTTCCTCGCGACCTCGCTTCCCCCCCACAGCCCAGCAGCCTGCGACAGTGATCACCGCAAGGATTTCGACGAAGAGCCAGGTTAGGGTTAGGTGGATTCGAGATCGCATTACACCCCTCCTCGGGGACGGGGCTGCCCACGCCAAGCACCACGCTCTGGACTTACCGGATCGGGTGTCGGGGGCGAGTTGTCGTCCGCCGTCGGAGCACCGGCACACCAGGGTGACGGGTCCCACCGTCAGCCGGCGTCTCTCTCCAGCCCCATCCGCGCGAGCCGCCAGCACCGCTCATATTTCGCCCCTTCCCCGCCATCGTCGGCCAACGGGAGCCGAGCCCGAGGGCAGATCAGGAACAACGAATGCATCGGGCCAGGCATTACGAGTCAGGTCCCGTTGATCTTGCCGTCCACGTCCTGTACCGCGTCATTCCGGCCAACCACCACACTGTGCCGACCTACGCTGCGGAGAGAACAAGTCCCTGGGGTTCAGGTGGCTGGGATACGGCGTATGGCCGTGCTCGATGACGCTCGGCCGCGCACTCGTGCGGCCAGGGGTTGGCCCCCGGCGGAGACGGCCTCGCGTTGATCTCCGAGACGGAACCGGCGGACCGCGAAGCGGATCGTTGGTGAGGCTGCCGATTCTCGCCAGATCGGCTGGCCTGGCGAGGCAGGTGCCCGCAGGAGACGGCAATCGGGAGGAAGCAGATGGGCGCGAGCGCAGCCGCTGGACAGGACGAGGCATCGCCCTCGCCGGCGCCCGACCAGGTCACCGTAATCGCCCAGTTAGTCGCGAAACCCGGTCGGGAATCCAACGTGTGTGACGCGCTGCTGCAGTTGGTCGGGCTCGCACGCGCAGAGTCGGGCAACGTCAGCTACGACCTTCATCGGCTGAAGAACAATCCGGCGGCGTTCTACGTACTGGCCAACTGGCGGGACCAGGCTGCCCTCGATCAGCACATGGCGAGCGCGCACGTCCGCACCCTGCTGAACGAGCAGACGGTGCCGGATCTGGTGGCTGCGCCCATGCTGAGCTGCGCGCGGCCGCTCTCCAGCCCAGACACCAGACCGGACCGGCCCCGAGCGACGGCGAACTCCCCCGCCCAGGTGACCCTTGTTCCGTTCTTCACCATCAAGCCGGGTGCGGTCGACGCGGTGCGTCGGGCCCACCTCGTGATGGTGGAGCCGACCCGGGCCGAACCCGGCTGCCTCGACTACGACCTGTACCAGTCCCGGGAGGACCCGTCGGTGATGTTCTTCTACGAGAACTGGACCGACCAGGACGCGCTCGCCAAGCACATGAACACGCCGAACTTCTACCGGTATGTTCGGGGCGAGGTGGACGCGCGCCTGGTGGTTCCCTGGACCGCGCACATGATGGCGATGTTCAGCCAGCCCTCCAGCTAGACCAGCGGGGCGGCCTCGGAATCCCGGCCCTGGGCCTGCTCGGCGCCGGACGTAGGCCCGGCCCGGGCGGGAGTCCAGCCCGGTCTGCTGCCACGCTTCGACGACACCGATCATGTCCGCGCCATACACCGACCGACGCGGGCGCTCCGATCCCGACGGGTCGCTCTTCGACTTCGCGGTAAGCGCCTGTCCAACCCATTGCGCTCGCTTACCTTTCGGGGACCCGACCGGTCTGGCCGTCACAGTGAACATTTTTCGGGGGCAGGACATGCGGTTGGGACGGAGTGTCGTCAGCTGGCTCCGCCGCCGGGATCCGGGATATCGGGCAGTTCGCCGGGCGGCGCGGCTGACCCTCGTCGCCTCCGTCAATTTCTACGGCTGCCGGTACGGTCTGGGCAGCACGGTCCTGGCGACGTACGCGTTGTTCGCCACGGTCGCTACCGGCATGTTCGCCCAGTTGTCGGGCGACGCGTCCCAGCGAGCGCGCACGCTTCTCGCCGCACTGCCGATGGCGTGGGTGCTGGTGGCCATCGGCACCGTCCTGGCATGGAGCACCTGGGCCGCGGCGGCCGGCATGCTGGTCGTCGGGTTCGCCGTGGCGTTCGCCGGCGTCGGCGGCCCGCGCCTGGTCGGGCTGGCCAACGCGTTCCAGCTCTTCTACATCCTGGCCTGCTTCCCGCCGTATCAGCCCGGCACGCTGCCGGCCCGGTTGGCTGGTGTGACGCTGGGCGTCGTGCTGGTGAGCCTCGCCGAGGTGGCGCTGTGGCCCGACCCGGCACCGGTTGCCTTCCCGCACCGCCTGGGCGACGCGGCGAAGGGGGTCGCCGCGTTCCTCGAGGGGATCGCGGACGTGATGTCCGGGCAGCAAGGTGCAGACGCGGAGGTGGCGCGGCGCCACACTCGGGCCATCCGTGCAGTCGAACAGGTGCGGATACTGCAGCTACCCCCTACCCGGCGGCCCATGTCCGCCAGCGTGCGGGACCGTGCGTTGCGAGATGCTGCCGCCGCCGTACACGAGATGCTCGCGCTCGCCGAGTCGCTCGCGACCGAACCGGGGACAACCGAGACCAGGGACGCCGACGCGGCGCGGCTGCTGCGGCAGTCCGCAGTATCGATCCGCTCCTCCGGCGACATCGCGCTCGGGGAAGCACAGGCCGCCGGCACGGACGACCACCTTGATGCCGCGGGCGCCGCACTCGAAAGGCGGCGGGCACGGGCGGGGCAGCGGGCCCACGCCACTCGTCTGCGCGTAGACGCCATCGCTCAGGCAGTGGTCGAACAGGCCGGCATCTTTGCGACCGCCACGCGGGTGGCTGGTGGTTTCCGGACCAGGCAGGCCACAGAGCGTCCGGCCACCGGGCCCGACCAGTTTTGGTACGCCCGGCGCAGCGTCCTGTCGTTGTACTGGCAGCAGTTTCGCGCACACCTCACCCCACGCTCGGTGTATTTCGAGGGAGCGGTCCGGCTTGCCGTGGCTCTCGCCGCCGCCCGCATCATCGCCGGAACGTTCAACCTGCTCCACGGCTTCTGGGTGCTTCTCGCCATCCTCACTCTCCTGCGGACCTCCGGCGCAGACACCCGCACCACGTTGCGTCCCGCACTGGTCGGCACCCTCATCGGCGCCGTCGCTGGCGGCCTGCTGCTCCTCAGTTCTCCACCGCCCGAGATCTACCTGGCGCTGCTGCCGATCACCATGGTGCTGGCGTTCGGCGTGGGCCCTCTGCTGGGCATGGGCTGGTCGCAGGCCATGCTGACACTGCTGCTCATCTTCGTCTTCGCCCAGCTCACGCCGGTGAACTGGCAGCTGGTCGGGGCCCGTGTGGTGGATGTCCTGATCGGTGCGGCGGTCGGCGTTCTTGCCGGGTTGCTGATGTGGCCCCGAGGCGCCAGCAGCGAGCTGCGGCGCAACGCCGCCGCCTACCTCGGGGCCGCTGCGGAGGCCATCGCACAAACCGTGAAGGTGCTCGCGGGGAAAGAGGAAACGCCCGAGGCGGTTGACGCAGCGCGTCGAGGAAAGATCCTCACCGACGCATCCTTCGCCCAGTACCATTTCGAGCGCCACGATCCGCGGATGTCGCATGTCGACTGGGAGGTCGTACTGATCGCCGGGAATCGCATCCTGCACGGCGCAGAGGCGCTTCTCGCCCGCGATCGGCCCGGCGTTCTGGCGTCCTGGCCCGACTCCGCAGCCCAGCTCGTCGGCTGGGCCCAACGACTGCGGTCCGCCTACGCCGACCTGGCCAGACAGTTGCCGCAGGGCCAGATCCGCCGTCCCGTCGCGCCGCCGGCGGCTGCCACGGACGTCGTCGACCGCGTCGATGAGAGCATCCGGGGTGGCGAAACCCGCCCCGAGGTCCTGCGCCTGGTCGAGATCGACGTGTGGCTTGCCGGCCTCACAAGCCACATCGCGCGAATCCAGTCACCACCGATGGCGCCAGCGGAACATCGGAAGAAGGCGTAGCCGGATCCCCCGGCATCCCGAGTCCCTCACTGCGGGTGCCTTCGCCGCAGTTGCGATCCGTTCGGCGAAACCCGTCCTGGCTGAGGTGATGTCCGCGCGTGTGTCCCGATCGGCGGACCGGAAGGCCCGGTCCGGTCGCGGTGACACCAGCGGGACGTGCTGCGCCCGCGATCACTCCAAGGCACCTCCCAGCTTGGCTTATTACTTTGGGTGACGATCGGGCGACCGGGTGGGCGTCCGGCTGGGGCGTAGGGGGCTGGGGCGGGTGCAACGAAGATCACGACGGATTCTGGTGGGCGTGCTGGCGGCACTGCTGGTGCTGGGCGGCGGCGCAGCCTTCGGCATCGGGGCGTACGGCCGTTCGCTCAACGACAACCTGGCCCGCGCCGACGCCTTCGCCGGACTGCCGGACAGCGCTCGCCCGACGCAGCCGGTCAGCGGCGCCATGAACGTGCTGCTGCTCGGCAGCGACTCCCGCGACCCGGACACGACCGCGAACTCGCGGACCGACACGATCATGCTTCTGCACCTCGACGCCGACCATAAGAAGGCAGAGGTCATCTCGATCCCTCGGGACACCTGGGTCTTCGTCCCGAAGTCGACCGACGGCCGGCACGGCGACACCATGGCGAAGATCAACTCGGCGTACGCCTGGGGCGGCACACCGCTCATGGTGCAGACCGTGGAGACCTTCACCGGCGTCCACATCGACCACGTGGGACTGGTCGACTTCGCCGGTTTCGAACAGGTGGTCAACGCCTTGGGTGGCGTGGACCTGAAGATCGAGAAGACCATCACGTCGATCCACCCGCCGTACCGGACCTTCGACAAGGGCACCCAGCATCTGAACGGCGCGGAAGCGCTCGACTACGTGCGCCAGCGTTACCAGTTCGCCGACGGCGACTTCGGCCGGGAACGGCACCAGCGGGAGTTCCTGCAGGCACTGCTCGACCGGGCGGTCAGCCTCGGTACGCTGTCCAACCCGGTGAAGCTCAACTCCTTCCTCCAGGCCGTCACCACGTCGGTCACCGTCGACAAGGACTTCGACCTGGTCGACGTCGCGCTGGAACTGCGGGACCTGCGCAGCGAGGACCTGACCTTCCTCGGCAGCCCGAGCGCCGGGACCGGCACCAGGAGTGGGCAGAGCGTGGTGCTGCCGGACACTGCCCAGGCGCGGGCGCTCTTCCAGGCGGTCGCCCACGACACGGTCCAGGAGTACGTGCGGGGAAGCGAGGGCTCGACACCGTCCCCGACCCACTCCGCCAACCCCCGCCTCTAGAGCGGTCGCCACGAACGCTCACCGGGTCGGGGCAGTCAGCTCGCAGCCGGGGCCGGTTTGAGCGCCTTGCACGCCTCCAGCGCCGCGCTGGCCGTCGGATCGCTCGCGTCCGGGGTGGTGCCGGGCTGCACTCCGTGGTCCGAGAGGCAGTTGGCGTACGCCGGGTCCGTCCCCGACCCTGCACTTGCCGAAAACCTCGTCCGTGCAGGTCACGCGGCATGCTCGTACTCGTGGTGGATGCCGCCGAGGCGATTGCGTCTTCGAATGTCGAGGCGGGCCAGCTTGTCCGGATCGGTGACCTGCGCAGGCAACGGGTACAACGGGCGCGCGTTCGCGATGCACTGGTACGGGCGGTGCCCGTTGTAGAACTGTTCGAACTCGCGCAGGGCGTGGAGCAGGTGTTGCTGGTTCCAGTTCAGGGTGCGGTCCAACAGTTCGCGTGGGCAGGTCTGTATCCAGCGTTCCATGATCGAGTTCATGCGGGGCATCCGGACGCCGCTGAGGACGACGTCGATGCCCGCGTCCTTGAGAACGGCGTCGAACAGGGCGGGGAACTTCCCATCGCGGTCCCGGATCAGGAACCGCGCCCGGCAGCCGGCGTCCTCGAGGTCCATGACGAGGTTCTTCGCTGCCTGGCACACCCATGAGGCGGTCGGGTGCGCGGTCGCGCCCAGGATCCGGATCCGACGGCTGGCGTGCTCGATCACCGCGAGCACGTACATCCGCGCTCCGGTGAGGGTGATCGTTTCCAGGAAGTCGCAGGCCAGCAGGGCGTCGGCCTGGGAACGGAGGAAGTCGGCCGAGGTGTTGGAGGACCCCTGGGGCGCCGGGTCGATCCCGGCCTCCTTCAAGATCTCCCACACTGTGGACGCGGCCACGTGCAGGCCGAGCACCAACAGTTTCCCGTGCAGGCGTCGGTAGCCTCAGCTGGTGGCCGGTCTGGCACACCGCCGCGCCCGGCGCAGACGGGAGGCCCGCGAGGTCCTCGGCACGGCGGCCGCCGAGTTCGCCGCGCTCGGCGCCGCCGCCTTCGCCCATCGGGCGCACGCGGAACTGGCCCGGATCGGCGGGCGGACGCCCACGCCGACCACGCTCACCGCGACCGAGCAGCGGGTGGCCCGACTGGCCGCGCAGGGCCGCACCAACCGGGCCATCGCCGACGCGCTGTTCATCAGCCCGAAGACCGTCGAGGCCAACCTCGCCCGGGTCTACCGGAAGCTGGGCATCTCCAGCCGCGCCGAACTCGGGGCGGCCATGGCGCAGTCACCCGCGGCCGAATAGAGCCAGCGGCCAGCATCGGACCGGGAGCAATTTAGGGTCCCGGAGTCGCGGTAACAGATGGTCACGCCGGCCGGGACGTCGGCAGCACCATTCTGAGGAGTGCATCCGTGGCTGGGCTCGACGGAGCGGCCGTGGGGACGGCGACGGACACCTGCCACCTGGGGGCGGCCGGATCGCTGAGGGTGACGACATGGAGCCGCTTCGCGGATGGCTTGCGGGCGACGGGGGCTGGGACCAGTGCGACGCCAAGTCCCTGGTCGACGCATTCGAGCAGGGTGTGTACGTCGTTCACCTCCAGGGGTACCTGCCGTTCGAGGCCGACGGCGGTGAAGGCCCGGTCGGTGAGTTGGCGGGCCCCCCAGTCGGAGGAGAAGTCAACGAACAACTCGTTACGCAGCGATTCCCAGTCGACGGTGTCACGGGCCGACAGCGGGTGCTCCGGGTGGCAGAGCAGCAGCATCGGCTCGGTCGCCAGCGGCATGAGCGTCACACCGTCTGGTGGTTGCCCCGGCAAGGCGACGAAGGCGACATCGAGGCGTCCGAGGCGAACCTGATCGGCCAGGTGTGTTGATCCGCCGTGCCGCAGCCGGATCTCTACTCCTGGGTAGGTGCGCCGGAAGCGGGCTAGCAACGGGGGGAGGTTGATCACACCGAGGCACTGCTCGGTGCCGACGGACACTGTGCCCCGCAGGAGCCCCTGCACGGCAGCGACGGCATCCCGCGCGGCGGCGACGCTGGCCAGGGTGCGGTGCGCCTCGATCAGCAGCGCCCGTCCCGCCTCGGTGAGCTCGACGCGGCGGGTGCTGCGGATGAACAGGTCCGCGCCAAGCTCCCGTTCCAGTGTGCGGATCGACGCGGACAGGCCCGACTGGGCGACGCGCATTCGTTCCGCGGCCCGGGTGAAGTGCCTCTCCTCGGCGACCGCGATGAAGTACTCAAGGTGTCGCAGCTCCATGATTGAGCAGCATATCTGCTCAATCTCAGCGGTTTTTGCTGTTGGACCGCAGGATGTGGGTGGGTGAGTCTGGTGACTGCCGCTCTGACGAGTAGGTCAGCGGACTGTGAAGTCGGAGGTTGTCATATGCAGACCCGCCACATCGGCGAGGTGCAGGTAGGGCAGATCGGGTTGGGTGCCATGCCCATGTCGATCGAGGGCCGTCCCGACGAACGCCGCTCCATCACCACGATTCACGCCGCGTTGGACGCAGGCGTCACGCTCATCGACACCGCCGACGCCTACCACATCGGCGCCGACGAGGTCGGCCATAACGAGCTCCTCATCGCCAAGGCGCTCGCCACCTACCCCGGTGACACCAGCCCAACCCTGGTGGCGACCAAGGGCGGCCATCTGCGTCCCGGCGACGGTTCCTGGACGGTGGACGGATCTCCGGCCCACATCAAGCGGGCCTGCGAGGCGTCGCTGAAGCGGCTCGGCGTGGAGGCGATCGGCCTCTACCAGTTCCACCGCCCAGATCCGACGGTGCCCTACGCCGAGTCCATCGGTGCGCTGAGCGATCTGCTGGCGGAGGGGAAGATCCGCATGGCGGGGATCTCGAATGCGAACCTGCAGCAGATTCGCCAGGCGCACGAGCTGCTGGACGGACGGCTGGTGTCAGTGCAGAACCAGTTCTCGCCGGCCTTCCGGAGCAGCACGGGCGTTTCAAGATCATTGATCTTGGGCTGGTGGGGTCGGTGAGCTGCTCGGGACGGGTCGCGTGTGGACGGTGATGTCTGCCGCGGTCTGCTCGTCGGCGGTGTGTCGCTCAGTCGATAGGGGCGAAGCTCCGGTATGACATGGGGTCCTCTCACAGATCCACGTCACCCCGGAGCTTCGTTGTGGACCAGTCTGCCATCAGGGTCGTCGAGGCGCCGGCCCTAGCGTCCGAGGTTTGCCTTCCCGCGACGGCGGGGCGGGTTGGACTGCTCGAACTGTTCGCCGCGGTGTCGGACGGGCGCTCGGAGCAGGGCCGGGATCACCCGGTCGCGGTGGTCCTGGCGTTGGCCGCGGGAGCGGTCGTGGCCGGGATGCGTGGCTACACCGCGATCGCCGGCTGGGTCGCCGACGTGCCCGAGGCGCTGCGGCGGCGCCTGTACGAACGCGGCGGTGGCAAGCCCACGGTCAGGTTCCCGCCGTCGAAGGCGACGATCTGGCGGGTCGTCACCGACACGGACGCGCAGACATTCGACCAGGTGGTGGGGACCTGGCTGATGACCCGAATGGCCGATGAGCGCCCGGATACCGCACCCGACGCCGCCGGTGAGCCCGACGGTAGTGGCCCGTCGGGGTTGATGCAGGTACGCCTCGACGGCAAGGTGGTCCGCGGCGCCACCGACGCCGACGGCACCCAGGTTCACCTCCTCGCGGCGTTGGCCGGCCGGCCCGGCGACGTCACGGTCGTCGCCGCGCAGACCCAGATCGACACCAAGTCCAACGAGGTGCCGCACGCCACCGAGGTTCTGGACCGGATCCGGGATCTACGCGATGCGGTGGTCACCGCCGATGCGTTACACACCGTCAAGGCGACCGCGGCGCACATCCACGCCCGCGACGGCTTCTACGTGTTGCCCGTCAAGGAGAACCGCCAAGCCCTCTACACCGCGGTCAACGCCCTGCCCTGGTCGCAGACCCCGATCACGTACTGCCACACCGACATCGGCCACGCCCGGATCACCCGACGCACGATCCGGGTGCTTCCCGCGCCACCCGACCTGCCGTTCCCCCACGCCGCACAGGTCTACCTCGTCGAACGCTACGTCACCGACCTGGCCGGAGAGCACCCCAGCGCCGCCGCCGCGCTCGGCGTCACCAACCTACCCGCCACCGTCGCCAGCCCCGCCGACCTGGCCGGCTACACCCAAAGCCACTGGGGCGTCGAGTCATTGCACTGGCTGCGCGACACCCTCTACGCCGAAGACGCCTCCACCACCCGAACCCGCTCCGGCCCCCGCATCATGGCCACCCTCCGCAACCTCGCCATCGGAGCGATACGCCTGGCCGGACGCCACGACATCACCGAAGCCACCCGCTGGGCCAGCCGCGACATGCACCGACCCTTCACCATCCTCCAACTCACCACATGATCTTGAAACGACCGTGTCCGGAGCAGCGAGCCCGAGTTGCGGCTGTGCAGCGAGTTGGGTATCGCATTCCTGCCATGGAGCCCACTGGGCGGCGTCGCCCGAGCCAACGATCTCGGCACAACTTTCATCGCGTTCCAGCGGGTCGCCCGGCAGCACGACGTGAGTGCGCAGCAGGTCTGCCTCGCCTGGATGCTCGCCAAGTCGCCGATGGTCGTGCCGATCCCTGGAGCCAGCCGACCTCAGACCATCCGCGACTCGGCGGCTGCGGCGGACCTGGTCCTCACCCACGAGGAAATCGCTGATCTCGACGCCGCCGGCGCAGCGGCCTGACACTTACTACACATACCGGGGGACTTTCTGATGAGTTACACCGCCGAACCCACCCGCTACGGCAGCATGAGCTACCGCCGCTGCGGACGCAGTGGGCTTCGCCTACCGGCAATGTCGCTCGGCTTGTGGCACAACTTCGGGGGCGATCGGCCGCTCGAGAGCCAGCGCGCGATTCTGCGTCGCGCCTTCGACCTCGGGATCACGCATTTCGACCTCGCGAACAACTACGGCCCACCTTACGGCTCCGCTGAGCAGAACTTCGGACGCTTGCTCGCCGAGGATTTTCGGCCGTACCGCGACGAGTTGGTCATCTCGACGAAGGCCGGGTACGACATGTGGCCTGGCCCGTACGGCGAAGGGGGCTCGCGAAAGTACCTGCTCGCCAGCCTTGATCAGAGCCTGCAGCGGATGGGGTTGGATTACGTCGACATCTTCTATTCGCACCGCTTCGACCCGCAGATCCCACTTGAAGAGACAATGGGAGCCTTGGACACCGCCGTACGGCAAGGCAAGGCCCTGCACGTCGGGATCTCGTCCTACTCGCCCGGCAAGACCGCTGAGGCGGCCGCAATCCTGAAGGATCTCGGCTCGCCGCTGCTCATCCACCAGCCCTCGTATTCCATGCTCAACCGCTGGATCGAGCAGGATCTCCTCAGTGTGCTTGAGCAGGAGGGTGCCGGCTGCATCGGATTCTCGCCGCTCGCCCAGGGAATGCTTACCGACCGTTACCTTGGCGGCGTGCCCGAAGGTTCGCGCGCCAGCCGAGACAGTTCGCTGTCGCCGGAAGCGCTGAACGAGGAGAACCTCGCCAAGATCCGGGCATTGAACGAGATCGCCGCACGGCGTGGACAAACGCTGGCTTAGATGGCGCTCGCCTGGTCGCTACGCGATCCGCGAATGACCTCGACCCTGATCGGCGCCAGCAGCGTCGCACAACTGGAGGCCAACGTGGCCGCCCTCGACAACCTGACGTTCACCGAGGACGAACTGACCGAGATCGACAGATTCGCCACGGAGTCCGGCATCAATCTCTGGGCGCGTTCCAGCAGCGAGTAGTCCCCGCCCGAGGCGTGATTTCGAGGTGAGGCCTACCAACGCTCCACCAGATGCTCGCGGCCCGACGGCGGGTCGTACGACTCCGGCCAGTAGTCGACGACCCGAGTGATCAGCCCGTCATCGGAAAACTCGAACCACATACACGCGTCCTGGTGCTCATTGCCGACGCATGCATCGATCCACGCCGCCGCATGACGGCCATCGGCGACGATGCGACGTACCTGAAGATGCCAGTCCCCGGGGTATTCCTTATTGAACTGCATGAAAGCCGATCTGCCAGGAATCCGTTCACGGCTCTGCGGCAGCTCGTACACCATGTTTTCAGTCAGCAGATCGCTGAGCCGTTGCCAGTCGCGCTGCTCGGCGCTCTCTACGTAAGCGCGCACGGCGTCTCGGGTTCTCGATGTCTCGTCCACGGGCCGCACGCTACAGGGCAGCACCGACAGCGGGTCAGGTTCACAGGCGCGCCAAGATTCATCGCTCTCAACGATCGAATTGATCAGTTCCTTCTGTTGGACAGCTCAATCCGGGTCGATCAGACTCCGGGGTGGATCTCGTCGAGGGAGGCAGACCGATGGAATACCGCACCTTGGGCAACACCGGCACGGTGGTGTCCTCGCAGTGCCTGGGCACGATGACGTTCGGCAACGAGAGCAGCGAGGAGGTGTCGCACGCCCAGCTCGACCGGTTCACCGAACGCGGCGGGAACTTCATCGACACCGCCAACGTGTACTCCCGAGGCTTGTCGGAGGAGATCGTCGGTCGCTGGCTGGCGGCCCGGCGGGGGGTACGGGATCAGCTGGTCATCGCGACAAAGGGACGTTTTCCCATGGGGGACGGGCCCAATGATGCGGGCCTCACCCGCACCAACCTGTCCCGGGCGTTGGAAGCGAGCCTGCGCCGGCTCGGGGTCGAGACCATCGACCTCTACCAGGCGCACGCCTGGGACCCCCTGACCCCGATCGAGGAGACCCTCGGCTTCTTCGACGACGCGGCGCGCGCCGGCAAGATCCGATACGCGGGCGTCAGCAACTTCCTCGGCTGGCAGTTGCAGAAAGCGGCGCTGCTGACCCAGTTCCGCGGGCTCGCGCCGATCGTGACGCTGCAGCCCCAGTACAACCTGCTGGTGCGCGACATCGAGTTTGAGCTGGTGGATGTGTGCCGCAACGAGAACATCGGGATCCTGCCGTGGTCGCCGCTGGCCGGTGGCTGGTTGACCGGAAAGTACACGCGTGACCATGTGCCGACCGGCGCGACCCGGCTCGGCGAGGACCCGAAGCGTGGCATGGAGGCCTATGCCCCGCGCAACGCGCAGGAGCGCACGTGGCGGGTCATCGACACGGTGCGGCAGGTCGCCGAGGGGCGTGGTGTGTCCATGTCACAGGTGGCGCTGGCCTGGGTCGCGGACCGCCCCGCCGTCACGTCGGTGATCCTCGGCGCACGCACGCCCGAACAGCTCGACGACAACCTCGGCGCCGCCGATCTGCACCTGTCGGAGAAGGAGACAGCTCTGCTCACCGAGGCCAGCTCGCCGAGCGTGTCCGACTATCCGTACGGCACACCGGGCGTCCAGCAACGCTCGCGTACCCTGCCCCTCTCCAGTTGAGCGACTCCAGCGGCCCCCGGGTCAGCAGCGTCACCGTGGCTGCGCCCGATCTCCGGACCGGGCGAGGATCGCAACACCACCCAGGACGGGATCGGCGGGCAGGACAACATGCTGCGCCCGGTCTCCGGACCGGGCGAGGATCGCAACCCGGGCTGGACGCCCCGCTTCCGCCAACCGGCCCGGCGCTGCGCCCGGTCTCCGGACCGGGCGAGGATCGCAACTGATCTTCATCATTGGGCCAGGCCTGGAGCCGGTCACGCTGGTCCTTAGCAGAGTTATTTGCCTGCGTTCTGTAGTTGGACCAGAAGGTCGACGACGTTAAGAGCCGGCCGCTACAGAGCGTAGGGACCCGGTCTGTTCCTCAACGGACTTCCGGAGATCGTTGATCTCTAGGCTCTGCTCGCAAGTTGCTCGGTGAGTCATCGGCACAGTTGGGCACCTTTGGTCACCGCTCGGCCGTCGGTGGGCACCCGGCGCCTACGGAGGGGGTGGCATGCTCCGTGTATGCTCCATCGGTCCGATCAAACGGCGGCAGACACCGGTGAGCGCAGGAGGGCACTCCTGGGCACGCGTGGGTATCCGCTGGCAGGTACGCTGGGCCCTCGCGCCCTCGTAGCTCAGGGGATAGAGCATCGGTTTCCTAAACCGTGTGTCGCAGGTTCGAATCCTGCCGGGGGCACGTCACAGAACTGCAAACGCGCAGCGCGACCGGCCGATCACTGATCGTAGAGGCCAGTTTCGCGTTCGAGTAGACGTTTAAGGATGCCCCGGCCGAGCGGCTGGGGGCATCCTCGCGTTGGCTCGATGTACGGGCGCGGAACGCGCCGGGATCGCTGCTACATGTTGACTGGCGGTACGACCGCAGCCCGGCCAGGCTTGGTCGAGGTGACCGGCGGGATCGCTCCTATCGCGGCTGCCCACCGTAATTTGGTGTGGCTCTCATCCGGCATGCGTCCTGCCTGATTTCGGCAAGTTGAAGTGGCCCCGGTTCGGCATTCTGAAGTGGCCCCGGTGTCTGGGTTGCGGGGTCGGGCGGTATCTTGATTTGGCCCACTCGCCGGTCGCTGCGAAGTGCGGCACTCTGATTGGGCCTCACCTCGTTTGGGTGTTTCCGCCGGCCGCGTGAAGTTGCTAGCCCGGTGACGATGGCGTGGTGGAAAGGCAAGTTTCTGGCCCGGGTGATGCTGATGTGGGTCCTGGACGAGGTGTTCATCGGGTACTACGGCGGCCTGTGTCTGACCTGGAGCACCTACCCTGGATCGGACCCGACCCATCCGCCCTGACGAACGGCCCGGTGTCAGCGGCTTCACCGATCAGAATTCTTCCGCCACGTCGTCGGTTCTGGTAGCCCCCTCGCACCGGTGGAAGGATTGGCGACCATGACCGACGCTAGACCGCTGGGCGCTGATGAGGCCTCGTTCATCGCGGTGGTTCGCTCAGGCGATACGGCGCGGTTTGCGCTCATCACGGAGCGCCACCGGCGTGAGCTGCAGGTGCACTGCTACCGGATGCTTGCGAACTACGAGGACGCCCAGGACATGACGCAGGAGACGTTCCTGCGAGCGTGGAACAAGCGGGAGTCGTTCAAGGGCCACGCTGCGCTGCGGACCTGGCTGTACCGGATCGCGACGAACGTCTGCCTTGACTTCCTGGAGAAGCGCAATGACCGCACACCCGTACCGTCCGGGCTGTCGGACTCCGGCTCCGAGGTGCTGTACCTGCAGCCGTACCCCGACCGGATGCTCCCCGAGGACCCGCAGGAATCGGTGGTGGCGCGGGAGACGATCGAGCTGGCGTTCATCGTCGCCGTCCAGCACCTGCCGCCGCGGCAGCGGGCGGTGTTCATCCTGCGCGACGTCGTCGGCTGGCCGGCGTCGAAGGCCGCCGACGCCCTCGATCTGACCATCGCATCGGTGACCAGCGCGCTGCAGCGGGCGCGCGTGACGATGCGCGAGCAGCTGCCCGACCGCCGCCTCGACTGGCGGAGCCCCGCCGCCCACGAGCTGTCGAATGACGAGCGCGGCGTGGTGAAGTCGTACATCGACGCCCATGAGCGCAACGACCTCGACGGGCTGATGTCCCTGCTGCGCGACGACCTGCGCTTCGTGATGCTGCCCGAGGCGGGCACCTCGGTCATCACGGCCAAGGACGCGGTGGACGGCTGGGTCTCCGGTGGGCTCTTCCAGCCCGGCTACGACGACTGGCGCTGTATCGCCACGACGGTCAACCGCATGCCCGCCGCCGCGCTGTACCTCCGCACCCCTGACGACCCGGAGTACCGGTTGTTCAACATCGCGGTCCTGCACATCGTCGACGGGAAGATCGCCGAGCTCACCGGATTCGACGCCACCGACAAACCATGGCTGGACCTGCCCCCGACACTGTGATCAGACAAGTCCCCGTCGTCGACGAGTCCAGCGCCACGGGCCGGCGTCACCGAAGTCACCGCGGAATGAGCACCCCGACCAGCTGAACACCAACGCGACAACGCGAACACCACCGCCCCGCCGGCGTTGCCGGCGGGGCATCTTGATGCCCGAAGAACGTCAGGAAGGATTTCGACCCGGCCTCACGAACCGAGCAACTGGCCCGTGCTCATCGCCTCGTCTCGTATCGGGTCAGCACGACGCCGCCGGGAAATGTCCGCGTCTCCACGAGGTTCAGGTTCACCCAGCTGTCCAGCGCGGTGAAGAACGGCGTGCCGCCGCCCACCAGGACCGGCACGGTGACCAGCATGTACTCGTCGATCAGCCCGGCCCGCATGGCCGCCCCGGCGAGCGTCGCGCCGCCGATGTCCATCGGGCCGGCGTCCTCTGTCTTGAGCCGGGTGATCTCGGTGACCGCGTCGCCGGTGACCAGGCGGGTGTTCCAGTCGACCGTGCTGGTCGTCGAGGAGAACACCACCTTCGGCATGTCCCGCCAGCGGCGGGCGTACTCGATTTCCGCCTGTGTGGCGCCGGGCTGCTGGTCGGCGGTCGGCCAGTGGGAACTCATCGCCTCCCACAGCTTGCGCCCATACAGCGCCAGGCCCGTCGCCCCCACCCGGTCGGACCACCACTGGAACAGCTCGTCGCTCGGCGACGAGTCCGGTCCCTCACCGCCACTCCAGCCGAGGTCGTCGCCGGGCGCGGCGATGTAGCCGTCCAGGGTCACATTCATGCCGAAGGTCAGTTTCCGCATCATGCCAGCCTCTCGTAAGTCGATCTCATACGTACAGACGGGCGCTGCGCGAAAACCTCATCGGTGCGCGCTGCTGGCAGACACAAGGTCACCGCGCAGACATGGCCAGCCAACCGCATCGGCGAAGACGGTCATGAGACGTACGCCGATCCGACATGCGGACACTCCGACAACTCTCCCGCAGGATCTGATGCGTCCTGGCCGACACGGAGGGCATGGTGCGAGCGCCGGCAACGGGCCGGCCGTCAGCGCACGAAGCACCGTTCGGAACCGCCAACCTGCAACCGCCTTGGCAGCTCGAACACGAGGTCAGCCCGCGCATCGGCGCAGCTCAACCCAGGCAACGTCACGGTCAAGCCGTGCAGGTTTGTCTCTAGCCGGGGGCACCAGGTCATCGCCTTGATCGACCGTCACTGTTGCCCCGTCTCCGCCGTTGGGCCTGGCGGAACCGGGGGTGCTGGCCGACACCCGGCTGTTACCCTCCGTCGAGGAGCGCGGAGCGTGACGATCGGGCCTCGCGGGCCCCCGGAACGTCACTCGGTACCCTGCTAGTTCTGGCCAGCCCGCGACGACATGGTGGTACCTGATGAACGATCTTCGAGTGGTGGCGTTCGACCTGGACGACACCCTGGCGGTTTCCAAGTCCCGGATCGATCGTCGCATGGCGGAACTGCTCGGCCACCTGCTGAACGAGGTCGAGGTACTCATCATCTCCGGTGGGCGGTTCGAGCAGTTCGAGTCGCAGGTGCTCGCGCACCTTGAGCTCACCGAGGAGCAGCGCGGCCGGCTGCACCTGATGCCCACCTGCGGCACCCGTTACTACCGCTGGCAGGACTTGGCGTGGCGGCAGGTCTACGCGGAGGACCTGAGCGCGGCGGACAAGGCCCGGGTGATCGAGGTCCTGACCGAGTCAGCCAAGGCGCTGGACCTCTGGGAGGCCAAGACCTGGGGGGACGTCATCGAGGACCGGGGCAGCCAGATCACCTTCTCCGCGCTGGGCCAGTCCGCCCCGCCGGACGAGAAGTACGGCTGGGACCCGGACGGCGGCAAGAAGAAGCGGCTGCGGGACGCGGTCGCGGAGAAGCTGCCGGACCTCGAGGTGCGTGGCGGCGGGTCGACGTCGATCGACGTCACCCGCAAGGGTGTGGACAAGGCGTACGGCATGCGGAAGCTGCTGGAGTGCCTGGACCTGAAGACCGACAACGTGCTCTTCGTCGGCGATCGGCTGGACGACGGCGGCAACGACTACCCGGTGAAGGCGATGGGCATCCAGTGTGTGCCCGTCACCCGCTGGCAGGAGACGGCCGACTACGTCGAGGCGCTCGTCGACGACCTGGTGAAGCTGCGCGCGCAGCGCGCCTGACCCGCCGGGCGGTCGGCACCGCCGCCCCTGGCGCGGGGGTCGGGGCGGCGGCGCCGAGTCGTCACAGCGCGGCGCGGATCGCCTCGGCGAGGGTGGCCGGCGCGCGGCCGAGCAGGGTGGCCAGATCGTCGCCGGCCACTTCCAGCTCGCCCCGGGCCTGTCCCCGGTCGCCGTCGGCGATCACGGCCGCGTACCCCTCGGGGAGGCCGGCCGCGACGAGCAGCTCGGTGTACTTCGCCACCGGCAGGTCGGTGTAGCCGACCTCGGCGCCGGTCTGCCGGGACACCTCGCCGGCCAGTTCGGCCAGCGTGAAGGGGGCGCCGCCCAGCTCGTACACCCGGTTGGTGTGTCCCTCGGTGGTGAGCACCGCCGCGGCGGCCTCGGCGTAGTCGGCGCGGGTCGCGGCGCTGACCCGCCCGTCGCCGGCCGCGCCGGCGACGCCGTGCTGGCGGTACGTCGCGAGCTGGCCGGTGTAGTTCTCCAGGTACCAGCTGTTGCGCAGCAGGACGTACGGCAGGCCGGACGCGCGGATCTCCGCCTCGGTGGCCCGGTGCTCGGCGGCGAGGAGGAGGTCGGAGGTGTCGGCCTTGACGATGCTGGTGTAGACGACCAGCCCGACGCCGGTCTCCTTGGCGGCGGTGACCACGTTGTGGTGCTGGGCCGCCCGGCGGCCGACCTCGCTGCCGGAGACGAACATCAGCTTCTCGGCGCCGGCGAACGCGGCCCGCAGCGACTCGATGTCGTCGTAGTCGGCCTGCCGGGTGACCACCCCGCGCCCGGCGAGGTCGGCGAGGCGGTCGGTGTCGCGGCCGAGCGCCACGATCCGGTCGGCCGGTACGCCCCGGCGGAGCAGCGAGTCGACGATCAGGCGGCCGAGCTGGCCGGTGGCGCCGGTGACGACGATGGACATGCGAACTCCCGTGGTGCTGTCAGGTGGAACTGTCATCGGGAAGCAACGGGGAACACCCGAGGCTTACTTCCCGTTGGAGAGTAGGCACCTCAAAGTTCGGTACGAACTGAAAGAGAGTAAAGGCGTGAACCCGGATCCTTTCAACCGGAACTGCGGCAGCCGGAAGGTCCTCGACCGGATCGGCGACCGCTGGAGCGTCCTCGTCGTCCTCACCCTCGCCGACGGTGGGAAGCGCTACGGCGAGCTGGCCGAGCGGATCGACGGGATCAGCCAGAAGATGCTCACCCAGACCCTGCGTGGCCTGGAGCGCGACGGTCTGGTCACCCGCACCGTGCACGCCACCGTCCCGCCCCGGGTGGACTACGCACTGACCGACCTGGGGCGCAGCGTGCTCGACCTGGTCGCCGGCCTGGAGGCCTGGGCCACCACCCACCTCGCCGAGGTGGAGGCCGCCCAGGCCCGCTACGACGGCCGCTGAAGTTCCGGAACCGGCGCCGTCTGGCGCGACCGGCGTCGACGGGGTAGAAACAGGACGTCCCGGTCGTGAGAGCGCTCTCCACGCCCAAGGTCGATCCCGTACCCCACCGACAGGCAGGCTGATGAGACCACTCGACCCCTCCCGCCGCCGTTTCCTCACCCTCACCGCCGCCTCGACGGCCTCCCTCACCGCCCTCGGACTTCCCGCGCTGCCGGCCGTCGCCGCCCCCGCCGCCGCGGAGGACCGCGCGGAGCCGGACTTCGGCCCGAACGTCTTCGTGTACGACCCGTCGACCCCGACCGCCGAGATCCAGTCCACCCTGGACCGGCTCTACGCCGCCCAGGAACACAACGAGATGGGCGCCGACCGGTACGCCGTGCTCTTCAAGGCCGGCCGGTACGAGGTCAACGCCAAGCTCGGCTACTACACCACCGTCGCCGGCCTCGGCTCCCACCCCGACGACGTCGAGATCCACGGCGCGGTACGCGTCGTCGGCCAGCCCGACCCGAACTCGCCGGCCGGCATCTCCGCCCTGACCAACTTCTGGCGTTCCGCGGAGAACCTCTCCGTCACGCCCACCGACTGGTCGAACCAGTGGGCCGTCTCCCAGGCCTCCCCGATGCGCCGCGTCCACATCAAGGGCATCCTCTGGCTGGAGCCCGGCAACGGCGGCTACTCCAGCGGCGGCTACATCGCCGACTCCAAGGTGGACGGCATCACCATCAACGGCTCCCAGCAGCAGTGGCTGACCCGGGACAGTGAACTCGGGGGCGACTGGACCAACGGGGTCTGGAACCAGGTCTTCTCCGGGGTGCTCGGCGCGCCCGCGCAGGGCTTCCCGAACCCGCCGTACACCACGCTGCCGACCAGCCCGGTGACCCGGGAGAAGCCGTACCTCTTCGTCGACGCCGACGGTGGCTGGCGGGTGGCCGTACCCGGGCTGCGGCACGACACCGCCGGCACCACCTGGGGCGCGGGCGCCCGGCCGGTGCCCTCGCTGCCGCTGGGCGACTTCTTCGTCGCCAAGCCCATCGACTCCGCCCAGCGGATCAACCAGGAGCTGGCCCGGGGGCGGCACCTGCTGCTCACCCCCGGCGTCTACCACCTGGACCGGGCGCTGCGGGTCAAGCGCCCGGACACCGTGGTGCTCGGCCTCGGCATGCCGAGCCTCGCCCCGACCACCGGCGACGCCGCCCTGCGGATCGAGGACGTCGACGGCGTACGGATCGCCGGCGTGCTGGTCGACGCCGGGCCGCAGGAGTCGGAGGTGCTGGTCGAGGTCGGCAAGCGGCACAGCCACCGCAGTCACGCCACCAACCCGATCTCGCTGCAGGACGTGTTCTTCCGGATCGGCGGTCCCGGCGTCGGCCGGGCGGTGACCAGCCTGGTGGTGAACAGCCGGCACACCATCGTCGACAACATCTGGGCCTGGCGCGGCGACCACGGCAACGGCATCGGCTGGACCTCGAACACCGCCGACACCGGGGTGGTGGTCAACGGCGACGACGTGACCGCGTACGGGCTCTTCGTCGAGCACTACCAGCGGTACCAGACGATCTGGAACGGCGAGCGCGGGCGCACCGTCTTCTACCAGAGCGAGCTGCCCTACGACCCGCCCAGCCAGGCGGCGTGGAGCAGCCCGACCGGGCTGGGCTGGGCTTCGTACCAGGTTGCCGACCAGGTGCGCGAGCACGAGGCGTGGGGGCTCGGCGTCTACTCCTACTTCAATCAGGGCGTCGACATCCGCTGCGACCGGGCGATCGAAGCGCCGAAGCGGGCCGGCGTGCGCTTCCACGACGCGGTCACGGTCTTCCTCGACGGCAGCGGCGGCATCGAGCGCACGGTCAACGAGGCCGGCACCCCGGTCGTCGGCTCGTACGGCACCAGCCCGGTGGTCAGCTACCCGTGACAGCGGGCGGGCGCGGCGTACCGGCGATGTAACAAGAATTCGTTGGAATGCGCTGCGCCCGCTTCGCGGTGCGCGGGCACATCGCCGGCAATAGGCTCCGGCATATATCGAGGACCGGCGTTTCGCGGCCGCCCAGGAGGAACGGGAGACGGACGCGATCGAGGGGGCGCGTCCGCCGCCGGCCGCCGCCGGTGCCTCGACCACCGCTCCTGTGAACCGGAGGGCCCATTGCGTCGTCCCGCACTGCTCGCCGCACTGACCGGCACGGCCGTCGCCGCCGTCCTGGCCGCTGCCGCACCAGCGTCCGCCATCAACTCCTACAACGCCCGCCCCGCGCCCGAACGCACCGAGGTCGGCGCCCTCATCGTCCAGTGGGACAAGGACGGAAATCCCGCCACCCCGGACGACGTGGACTGGCACTGCACCGGCACCATGATCGACCGGAACACCTTCCTCACCGCCGGCCACTGCACCACCGACTGGTCCCCGGGCGCCCGCTTCTACGTCTCGCTCGCCCAGGACGTGCAGGGCGAGTTGGACGCCGCGCACGCCGCCGGGCTCAGCCCGGAGCAGGTCGCGGCGGCGGTCGCCGTCGAGGGCATCGAGCACACCAGCCCCGACTACCCGGGCAACTCCGCCGATGCGCACGACATCGCGGTGGTCGAGTTCTCGGACACTCAGGCCGCCGCGCTCGCGAAGCGCTGGCCGTTCACTCCGGCCACCCTGCCGACCGCCGGCCAGCTCGACGCGCTCGGCTCCCGTGGGCTCGACGCGGCGACCTGGCAGGTCACCGGCTACGGCACCGAGGAGGCCGCGCGCGGCCCGGGCGGGCAGACCCACCCCGGCGGCGGGGTCCGGCTGAAGGCCGAGGTCGGCTTCAACGCGCTCAACAAGACCTGGGTCCGGCTGGCCATGAACGAGAGCCGGGGTTACGGCGGCGCCTGCTACGGCGACTCCGGCGGCCCGAACTTCGTCACCGTCGACGGCGCGCTGGTGCTCGCCGCCACCACCATCACCGGCGACGGCCCGTGCTACGCCACCAACGTGTCGTACCGGCTGGACACCCCGAGCGCCCGGGGCTTCCTCGACGCCTACGTCGACCTGCCCTGACCCTCACGCACCAGCGGCGGCCGGCGGGACCCATCCCGCCGGCCGCCCCCGTGCCGGCCGGCGGGTCACGGACCGTCAGGCGGGCAGCTGCTCCGCGCTGCTGAGCACCCGGTCGACCAGGCCGTACTCGCGGGCCTGCTCGGCGGTGAACCAGCGGTCGCGATCCCAGTCGCGCTGGATCTCGTCCAGCGTCCGCCCGCTGTGCTCGGCGATCAGCTGCTGCATCGTCCGCTTCACATGCAGCATGTTCTCCGCCTGGATGGTGATGTCCGCCGCGGTGCCGCCCATCCCGCCCGACGGCTGGTGCATCATGATCCGCGAGTGGGGGAGCGCGAACCGCTTCCCGGCCGCCCCCGCGCAGAGCAGGAACTGCCCCATCGAACCGGCCATCCCCAGCGCCAGGGTGGCCACGTCGTTCTTCACGTAGCGCATCGTGTCGTAGACGGCCATCCCGGCGCTGACCGAGCCGCCCGGCGAGTTGATGTAGAGGTAGATGTCCCGGTCCGGGTCCTCGGCGGCCAGCAGCAGGATCTGCCCACAGATCTGGTTCGCCGACTCGTCGGTGACCTCGGTGCCCAGGAAGATGATCCGTTCCCGGAGCAACCGCTCGAAGACCTGGTCACCGAAGGACGGCTGCCCGCCGTCCAGCATCCACACGCCGTGCCCCATCATCTGACCGCCCTCCGCGCCGCCGGCGGGCGACGGACCGCCCGGGGAACCGGCGGTCTCCAGCCTCCGGCGGCCCGGCCGCCGGGGCCCAACGATTCTGCCCGGGGCAGATCGGCCGTGGGCAGAACCCGCCCGGCCTAGCCGACGGTCAGCCGCCGCCGGCCCGCCCGGGCCCGCCTGCGGGCCAGCAGGCTTGAGGTACGCGGACCGGGGCGCCCGGCCGGCGTGGAGGCGATCAACCGGACCCGCAGGCCCGCCCCGCCGACCGTCGACCCGACGTGCCCGGTCGACCCGCCGGCGAACAGCCCTCCCCCGGCGGGCAGCAGCGTCCCGGCCGGGCCGGCGATCCGCGGCAGGTGGCCGCCGAGCCGCGCGCCGCCGACGTACGGGACCCGCCCGCCCGTCCCCGGCGTGGCGTCGGCCGAGGCAGCGTCCCGGCGCGGCCTCCCGCCGATGGCGGCTCCGTCCAGGTGTGGCGTCCCGCCGTCGGGGTGGAAACCGATCCGCAGGCGGGGGCCGGCGGTGTCGCGGCGGGCGGCCGGCACCCGGTCGAGCCGGGCCAGGGCCGTCCCGGACGTGGCGGGGACCCGCCGCTCGACTCGGCGCAGCTCGTCGCGGGCCTCCTCCAGCAGGTCGGAGAGGTTGATCCCGAGGGCCCGGCAGATCGCCGCCAGCACCTCCGAGGAGGCCTCCTTGCGACCGCGTTCCACCTCGGAGAGGTAGGGCAGCGACACCCCGGCCGCCAGGGCGACCTCACGCAACGTGCGGCCCTGCCGCAGCCGCACCCGGCGCAGCACCCCGCCGATCACCCGTCGCAGCAACGACATGCGGGCCTCCTCGCGGTCGTCGTCCCGGGACAACCCCATCATGCCCGCCGGCCGGCGTCACCGGGCGTCCGGGCGGGCCGGGCGCCCACCCGGTCCGGCCGGACATCGATACCGGCCACCCGGGAGGCCGGCGGACGCCGTACCCGCTATGTTGTGGGCGTGCGAGCGACGGTGGCGGGGCAGGACCGACGGTGATCCATTTTCCCGCGCAACGGCGGGGGCCACTGAGCGCGCTCAGCCTGCGCCTGCTCGCCGCCCTCGGCCTGATCCTCGCCGTGGTCACCGCGGTCTACCTGGACCGGGACGGCTACCGCGACGTCAACGAGGACGGGCTCACCCTCCTCGACTGCTTCTACTACGCGGTGGTCTCGCTCTCCACCACCGGGTACGGCGACATCACCCCGGCGGCGCCCTCGGCGCGCCTGGTCAACGTCCTGTTCGTCACCCCCGCCCGGGTGCTCTTCCTGATCATCCTGGTCGGCACCACCCTGGAAGTCCTGACCGAGCAGTACCGGACCGGCCGTCGCCTGTCGCGGTGGAGGAGGACCGTGAAGGACCACGTCATCATCTGCGGCTACGGCACCAAGGGCCGCAGCGCCGTGTCCGCCCTGATGGAGAACGGGCTGGACAAGTCCCGGATCGTGGTGGTGGAGCGCAGCGGCCCGGCCCTGCGCCAGGCCACCTCGGCCGGGCTGGTGGCCATCGAGGGTTCGGCCACCCGCTCGTCGGTGCTGGAGGAGGCGCACGTACGCAACGCCAAGGCGGTGATCATCGCGACCGACAGCGACGACGCCTCGGTGCTGGTGGCGCTGACCGTACGCCAGCTCACCGCCGGCCAGGTCCGGATCATCGCGGCGGTCCGCGAGGCGGAGAACGCGCCGCTGCTCAAGCAGAGCGGCGCGCACCACGTGATCGTCTCCTCGGCCACCGCCGGTCGGCTGCTCGGCCTCTCCACCTCCGCCCCGCCGCTGATCGACGTGGTGGAGGACCTGCTCACCCCGGGGCAGGGCATGGCGCTGGCCATGCGCTCGGCCGAGCGCGACGAGGTGGGCCGCTCCCCGCGGGAGCTGGAGTCCCTGGTCATCGCCCTGGTCCGGCGGGGCAAGGTGGTCGCGCTGAACGACCGGGCCGGCGCGGTGATCGAGACCGGCGACATGCTGGTCCACGTCCGCGACGACCGCCCGCAGGCCGCCACCTCCATCCCCTGACCCCGCACGAAGGGCGGCCGTCCCCTCGGTGACGGCCGCCCTTCGACGTCGTGTCTCAGTGCGTCACATGATCGTCCAGGTGTCGCCGCTGGACAGGAGCCCGGCGAGCTGCTGCTCGGGGGTCTCGCTGACCTTCGCCTTCGCCGTGGCGACCTGCTCCTGCACCGCGCTGTCGTAGGACGGGCGACGGACCGAGCGGAACACGCCGATCGGGGTGTTGCGCAGGTCCAGCCCGGGCAGCCGGGACAGCGCGAAGGCGTACGCCGGGTCGGCGACCGTCGCGTCGTGCACGACGATCTCCTCGGGGTTCACGTTGGCGGTGTCGCGGACCTCGAGGCCGAAGCCGCCCGGTGGGTGGACCACGCAGAACTGCCCGTCCTTGCCGAAGGTGATGGGCTGCCCGTGCTCCAGCCGGATCAGGTAGTCGTCCCGGGTGCCCGGCTCCTTGAGCTGGTCGAACGCGCCGTCGTTGAAGATGTTGCAGTTCTGGTAGATCTCCACGAAGGCCGAGCCCTCGTGCTCCGCCGCGGCCCGCAGTACCGACTGGAGGTGCTTGCGGTCCGAGTCGATGGTGCGGCCGACGAAGGTGGCCTCGGCGCCGAGCGCCAGCGACAGCGGGTTGAACGGGGCGTCCGCCGAGCCGACCGGGGTCGACTTGGTGATCTTGCCGACCTCGGAGGTGGGCGAGTACTGCCCCTTGGTCAGGCCGTAGATCCGGTTGTTGAACAGCAGGATCTTCAGGTTGACGTTGCGGCGCAGCGCGTGGATCAGGTGGTTGCCGCCGATGGAGAGCGCGTCGCCGTCACCGGTGACCACCCAGACCGACAGGTCCGGCCGAGACACCGACAGGCCGGTGGCGATCGCCGGGGCGCGGCCGTGGATCGAGTGCATCCCGTACGTGTTCATGTAGTACGGGAAACGCGACGAGCAGCCGATCCCGGAGATGAAGACGGTGTTCTCCCGGGGGATGTTCAGCTCCGGCATGAACTGCTGGACGGCGGCCAGGATCGCGTAGTCGCCGCAGCCGGGGCACCAGCGCACCTCCTGGTCGGACTTGAAGTCCTTGGCGGTGAGCTTGAGGGCGACGGGCTCAGACATTCTTCAGGACCTCTTCCAGCATCGTCTCCAGCTCGGCGGCCGTGAACGGCAGGCCGCGGACCTGGTTGTAGCCGATCGCGTCGACCAGGTACTTCGCCCGGATGACGTGGGCAAGCTGGCCGAGGTTCATCTCGGGGATGACGACCCGGTCGTAGGCGCGCAGCACCTCGCCCAGGTTGGCCGGCATCGGGGCCAGGTGCCGCAGGTGCGCCTGGGCGATGGGCAGCCCGCGCTGGCGCAGGCCCCGGCAGGCCGCCCCGATCGGCCCGTACGTCGAGCCCCAGCCCAGCACCAGCACCCGGGCGTCGCCGTCCGGGTCCTCCACCTCGATGTCCGGCACCGGGATCGCCTCGATCCGGGCCGCCCGGGTGCGGACCATGAAGTCGTGGTTCGCCGGGTCGTACGAGATGTCGCCGGTCTTGTCGGCCTTCTCCAGGCCGCCGATCCGGTGCTCCAGCCCCGGCGTGCCGGGGATGGCCCACGGCCGGGCCAGGGTCTCCGGGTCGCGCAGGTACGGCAGGAAGGTGGTGCCGTCCTCGCCGTTGGGCGCGGTGGCGAACTCCACCCGCAGGTCGGGCAGGGACGCCACGTCGGGCAGCAGCCACGGCTCGGAGCCGTTGGCGACGTAGTTGTCCGACAGCAGGATCACCGGGGTGCGGTAGGTCAGCGCGATCCGCGCCGCCTCCAGGGCCGCGTGGAAGCAGTCCGACGGCGACTTCGGCGCGATCACCGCGACCGGGGCCTCGCCGTGCCGGCCGTGCAGCGCCAGGTTGAGGTCGGCCTGCTCGGTCTTGGTGGGCATGCCGGTGGACGGCCCGGCCCGCTGCACGTCGACGATCACCAGCGGCAGCTCCAGCGCCACCGCCAGGGAGATCGTCTCGCTCTTCAGCGCCACGCCGGGGCCGCTGGTGGTGGTCACGCCGAGCGAGCCGCCGTAGGAGGCGCCCAGCGCGGCGCCCACCGCGGCGATCTCGTCCTCCGCCTGCATGGTGATCACGCCGAACCGCTTGTGCTTGCTCAGCTCGTGCAGGATGTCCGAGGCCGGGGTGATCGGGTACGCCCCGAGGAAGACCGGCAGCCCGGAGCGGACCCCGGCGGCCACCAGGCCGAGCGAGAGCGCCGCGTTGCCGGTGATGTTCCGGTAGGTGCCCGGCAGCATCTTCGCCGGCTTCACCTCGTACCGGACCGAGAAGTCCTCGGTGGTCTCGCCGAAGTTCCAGCCGGCCCGGAAGGCGGCCACGTTCGCCGCGACCAGTTCGGGCCGGGCGGCGAACTTGCGCTCCAGGAAGCGCAGCGTCGACTCGTACGGCCGGGAGTACATCCAGGAGAGCAGGCCGAGGGCGAACATGTTCTTGGCCCGCTCGGCGTCCTTCTTGGACACGTCCTGCTCGGCCAGGGCGCCGACCGTCATCGAGGTCAGCGCCACCGGGTGCACCACGTAGCCGGCGAGCGAGTCGTCGTCCAGCGGGCTGACCGTGTAGCCCACCTTGGCGAGGTTGCGCCTGGTGAACTCGTCGGTGTTGACGATGATGTCCGCGCCGCGCGGCAGGTCGGCCAGGTTGGCCTTGAGTGCCGCCGGGTTCATCGCGACCAGGACGTTCGGGGCGTCGCCCGGGGTCAGGATGTCGTAGTCGGCGAAGTGCACCTGGAAGCTCGACACGCCCGGGAGGGTTCCGGCGGGGGCCCGGATCTCGGCCGGGAAGTTCGGCAACGTCGAGATGTCGTTGCCGAGCTGCGCCGTCTCGGAGGTGAACCGGTCGCCGGTGAGCTGCATGCCGTCGCCGGAGTCGCCGGCGAACCGGATGACCACCCGGTCGAGTTGACGGATCTGCTTGGTCACGCCCGCACCTCGCTTCGCTCAGCGCCGTCGCACGGGCGGCTGAACATGTTGGTGACCCCGCCTTGCCCGGCCACGTGACCTCCTTGACGCGCTGCTGTCGCCGACCGTCCGAAGCTGTCCGGCCCGCTCCGTTCCTCACGTCAGAGCCTACGTCGGTCCCTTAGGGCCACCTTGGTGGAGGTCCGACGTATGGGACCTGATCGGGCCGCTGTATGCCCGGCTTTGCGGTGTTTAGTACCGGGACCCGTAATCCAGATCACCGCACGGTGGCCGCGCTGGCCGGGGCGCCCCGGCCCGGCGGCGTTCACTCGCCGCCGGCGGGGGCGGCGGCCGGGTCGGTCGGCGCGGCGGTCATCCGCCGGCGCAGCGAGGTGGTCGCCAGGACCAGGGCCAGCACCACCAGGAATCCGGAGACCCCGATCAGGGTGATCGCCGTCCGCTGCGCCGAGCTGAGGCCGCCGCCGTCGGAGGCCTGCTCGGCGGCGGCGAGCGCGCCCTGGGAGCCGGTCGGCGCGGGGGTGGCGACCGGCGGGGTGGACAGGGCGGCCGCGGCGGTGATCCGGAAGCTCATCTGCACCTGCCGGCTGCGGCCGCTGCGCGGGTCGAGCCGGCCGACGACCGCGCCGGCCAGCGGGGCCCGGCGCTGCGCCTCCGGCGTGGCGGTCACCGGCAGCCGGAGGGTGGCCGTGCGCCCCGCGGGCACCGTGCCGAGGTCGCACCGCGTGCGGGTCGGCGCCAGCGGGACGCAGCCGGCCGGCGGGCCCGACGCGGTCACCCCGTCGGGCAGGATCACCTCGATCCGGCCGGCGGCGTCCACCCGGCCGGTGTTGCCGAGCCGGACGGTCAGCGCGCTCGGGGCGCCACTGATGTCGAAGAGCACCTCGTCGGTGCGGAGCGAGATGCCGGGCACCGGCGGGCCGGGCGGGAAGAGCACGGCGAAGCCCTCGTCGTCCGCCGCCGCGCCGGTCACGCCCGGGGCGGTGGCGGTCACCCCCACCGAACCGCCGAGCGGCATCGAGCGCCAGGCCGCCCCGTCGACCCGGACCCGGATCGAACTGCTGAACCGGGCGCCGGGCGCGGTGGTCCACTCGCCGCAGCGGTAGGTTCCGCCGCCGGCGGGCGCGCAGCCGGTGGTCCCCGCGTCGGTCAGCCCGGCCGGCAGCGTGTACCCCAGCCGGATCAGCTCCGGCCCACTGCCGGTGTTCGTGACGGTCACCCGCAGCGTGGTCACCGTGCTGTCGGCGTTCCAGTAGGCCGCGGTGAGCGCGATGTCCTCGGTGGTCACCCGCACCCCGAGCTGGCCGGCGGCCGGCTGGCCGGGGCCGGGCTGGACCGGGGGTCGCACCGGCGGCACGACGGGCGGGGGCGGCGGGGGCGGGGCGGTGGTGGGGGCCGTGGTGGTCGGCACCGGGTCCCCGGGCGCGGTGGTGACCGGCACGGGCTCGGTCGTCTCCGGGGCCGGCGGGGTGGTCTCCGGTGGCGCGCTCTCGGTCGGTGGCGCCGTGGTCGGCACCGGGTCCGTGGCGGTCGGTTCGACCGGGGGAGTCGTGTCGGTCGGGTCGGTCTCGGGGTCGCCCCCCGGATCCGTGGCCGCCGTGACCACGCCCGTCGCCACCGGTGACGCCGTCGCCCAGCCGGGAGCGACCGCTACCGCCGTGGCCAGGCCGACCGCGAGCGACGCCGCCAGCAGTGCGGAGGTACGTCGCCGCGCCACCCGCCGGTCGGGGCGTACGGGCAGGTCGGCCATCTGTCCTCCGTGACGGTCAGTGAGATTTCATTATTCGGTAATGGTTGCCGCACGGCACTAGTTCCGCAAGGAAACAAATCCGTAACGTGTTCGGTCTGCCGCGAAGGTGGGGCACGGTAGGCTCGTCCCCCGTGACCGGTTACCTCGGCTCGTACGCCACGCTCGGTCTCCTGCTGCTCGCCAGCGTCCTCTTCTTCGTTACGGCGTTCTCGGCCAATCGGGTGTTACGTCCTGGCCGTCCGGCCGATCCCTGGGGCAAGCGGACCAGCTATGAGTGCGGTCTCGATCCGGTCGGCGGCGACTGGGCGCAGATGCAGATCCGCTACTACGTCTACGCGTACCTGTACGTGCTCTTCGCGGTGGAGGCGGTCTTCCTCTTCCCGTGGGCGCTGGTCTTCGACCGCCCCGGATTCGGCGCGACCACCGTCGTCGAGATGGGGATCTTCGTCGCCGTGGTCGCGCTCGGCATCCTCTACGCCTGGCGGAAGAACATCCTGCGCTGGACCTGACCCCGCCAGCCCGGCCGACCACCCGGTCAGGCCGGGCCGCGCCCGGTCAGGCCAGGCCGCGCCGGGTCAGGGTGGGCGGCCGGTCGCCCCGGATCGAGGCGACCATGTCCAGCACCCGACGGGTCTGCAGCACCTGGTGAGCGCGGAACACCCGGGCCCCCAGCCACGCCGAGACCGTCGTCGCGGCGAGGGTGCCCTCCAGCCGTTCCGGCACCGGCAGGTCCAGGGTCTCGCCGATGAAGTCCTTGTTCGACAGGGCCACCAGCAGCGGCCAGCCGGTGCCGGAGAGCTCCGCGAGCCGCCGGGTGATCTCCAGCGAGTGCCGGGTGTTCTTGCCGAAGTCGTGCGCCGGGTCGATCAGGATGCCGTCGGGGCGTACGCCCAGGCCGACCGCCCGCTCGGCGAGCCCGGTCACCGTCGCGACCACGTCGGCCACCACGTCGTCGAAGGCGGCCCGGTGCGGCCGGGTCCGCGGGCTGAGCCCGCCCGCGTGCGAGCAGACCAGCCCGGCGCCGGTCGCCGCGGCGACCCGGGCCAGCGCCGGGTCCGCCCCCGACCAGGTGTCGTTCAGCAGGTCGGCGCCGGCCGCCACCGCCTCCACCGCCACCTCGGCCCGCCAGGTGTCGATCGAGATGACCACGTCGGGGAAGGCGGCCCGGACCGCGGCGATGGTGTCCACCGTGCGGCGGATCTCCTCGGCGACGTCGACCTCCTCGCCGGGGCCGGCCTTCACCCCGCCGATGTCGATGATCTCCGCGCCCTCGGTGACCGCGCGTTCCACCGCGCGCAGCGCGCTGTCGGCCGCGAAGGTGGCGCCCCGGTCGAAGAACGAGTCCGGCGTGCGGTTGACGATCGCCATCACCACCAGTTCCCCGGGGGCGAACGTCCGCCCACCGAGCCGCAGCGCCCCGGCCATCCCGCCTCCTGGTCTCCGCCCGCCGTCGGCCGTACCGCCGGCCGCCCCCGACGCTATCCGGTCCGTCCCCGAGCGCCGGAGTCCGGTACGTCCCGGGGTTGCGAATCATGATCGGAGCGGGTGGTGGGCTCGCCCGGGGCCGGCCAGCGTGCCACGATCTCCCCATGGGTGAGGTTCTGCTCCTCTTGGTCGTCGCGCTGACCGTCGCGGCGGTGGTGTTCGGGGTGACGGTGCTGATTTCCGGACGCGATCCGGGCCTGGCGCCGGCCGAGCCGGACGGGCGGGCCGTGCCCCTGCCGGGCAGTCGCCCGCTGCGGGAGTCGGACGTCGCCGAGGTCCGCTTCGACACGGCCCTGCGCGGCTACCGGATGGCCCAGGTCGACCAGGCGATGCGCCGGGCGGCCTACGACATCGGCTACAAGTCCGAGCTGATCGGCGTGCTGGAGGCCGAGGTCGCCGCCCTTCGGGAGGGGCGGACCGAGGAGGCCGAGACGCTGCGCCGCGCCCGGGAGGAGGCCGCCGGCACGGCTGCCACCGCCGCGCCGGCCGCCGCGTCCAGGGAGCGCCCCGCCGGCCCGGTGGGCCCGGCCCCGGACGGTCCGGCCGCCGACGCTCCGGCCCATGCGCTCACCGCCGAGGCGGGCGTGGCGGAGGCGCCGGCCGCCGCCGCGGTGGAGGACGAGGCGACGTTGCCGACCACCGACGCGCGGCCGACCACCGACGCCGAGCCGACGACCGCCCGGCCGACCACCGGCGGCGAGGTCGCCCCGGCCGCGGCCGTCGAGCAGCCGGCGACCGACGTCCCCCTCCGGCCGCCGGCCGAATCCACCGCCGCGCCGGTGGCCTCGCCCGGCGCCGCCGAGGCCGACGAGTCCGACGACCGGGACCGTGGCCAGGTGGTCCGGTCGGAGTCGGCGTGACCCCGCCGGAGGACGCCGACGGCTTCGCCGAGGCGGCCCAGCCCGGTGCCGGCGAGATCACCGCCACGGTGATCGTCAACGCCCCGGCCGAGCGGGTCTTCGCCGCGCTGACCGCCTGGGAACGGCAGTCCGACTGGATCCCCTTCACCACGGTCCGGGTGGTCGAGGGCGACGGCGGCGAGGGCAGCCTGGTGGAGGCGGTCACCGCGCTCGGCCCGGCCGCGCTGCGCGACGAGATGCGGGTGGTCCGGGTCGACGCGCCGTACGAGGTCGGCGTGGTGCACTGCGGCCGGCTGCTGCGCGGGCCGGGCGTGCTGCGCTGCACGCCGATGGAGCGCGACCGGACCCAGGTGGTCTGGCACGAGTGGTTCCACCTGCCCGGCGGGGCCGCCGGCCGGGTGGCCTGGCCGGTGCTCTGGCCCGGCTCGAAGTTCAGCCTGACCCAGGCGCTGAAGAAGTTCGCCCGGCTGGTGGAGCAGGGCCGGCTGCCCTGACCGCCGCCGATTGTCGGTGGGCTGGCCTAGCGTGTAGGCCGTGACTGACCTGGTGACCGGCCCCGACGGGCTGCCCCGCTGCGCCTGGGGCGCGAGCACCCCCGACTACGCCGTCTACCACGACACCGAGTGGGGCCGGCCGCTGCGCGGCGACGACGCGCTCTACGAGCGGATGACCCTGGAGGCGTTTCAGTCCGGCCTGTCCTGGCTGACCATCCTGCGCAAGCGGCCCGCGTTCCGGCTCGCCTTCGACGAGTTCCGCATCGACAAGGTCGCCGGCTACGGCGAGGCGGACGCCGCCCGCCTGCTGGCCGACGCCGGCATCGTCCGCAACCGCGCCAAGATCGAGGCGGCGATCGCCAACGCCCGGGCCGCGCTGGAGCTGCCCGACGGGCTCTCCGCGCTGCTCTGGTCGTACGCGCCGGCACCGCGGGCCGGCCGGCCCCGGTCGTTCGCGGAGGTGCCGGCGCTGACCCCGGAATCCACCGCGATGGCCAAGGCGCTCAAGAAGCGCGGCTTCCGCTTCGTAGGACCGACCACCGCGTACGCGCTGATGCAGGCCACCGGGATGGTCGACGACCACCTCGCCGGCTGCCACGTGACGATCGACCCGACCGGGGCGGGCGGCGCCTGAGGCGGTGGCGCCCGGCGCGGGTGACGTCGGCGGCGGCCCGGCGACGTGGCGGCGCCGGCGGCGACCCGGCGTGATGGGATTGGACCATGACCGACACCGAGGTCCGCGCGAGCGGGACGATCGACGGCGGCAGCGGGCCCGGCGCCTGGGCGGTGCTGCTGCCCGCCGAGCGGTACGAGGCCGAGCGGCTCGTGCACCACGACACCCTGGAGCTGACCGGGCTGGACGGATCGGCCCGGCCCCGGCCCGGCGACCCGGTGGCGGTGCTGGCCGACGCGCCGCCCCGGCTGGTGGCCCTCGGTCGGGTCGCCGCGGCCACCGCCGAGACCCGGGAGGATCCGGACGACCCGCAGTCCGAGGCCGGCCCGGGGTCGCTCGTGGTGACGTACACCCGGCGGGTCTTCGACGAGCCGGTGCCGGCGGACGGCCTGGCGCTGGACGGGCCGGTGACCGGGCTCGACGCGGCCACCTGGCGGGAGCTGGCCGACCGGGTCGGTCCGCCGCCGGCGCGCCGCTCCTGGCTGGTCAGCCTGGACCTGCCGATCGAGGCGGCCTCGGCCGCCGAGGCGGTCCGGCTCTTCTGGGCCTACGTGCAGGAGCTGGGGCCGCGGGAGCTGCCGGCCTTCGTCTCGCCGTCCGGCGACGAGCTGGCCATGCAGGCGTTCGTGCTCGGCGCGGAGGCCAACCAGGATCCCGAAGAGGACGACTGACCGGCCGGCGCCCGGTTACGGTGCCCGGGGAGGGCCGGCGCCGGCCGGTCGGGCGAGGGGGTCCGATGCGGTTCGAGGACAGGGTCGCGCTCGTCACCGGCGGGGCGTCCGGTCTCGGTGCGGCGGCGGCCCGGCGGTTCGCCGCCGAGGGCGCGAAGGTGGTGATCGCCGACATCGACGCCGAGGGCGCCGAGCGGGTCGCCGGCAGCCTCCCCGACGGGTACGCGGTGACCATGGACACCGGCGAGGCCGCCTCCGTGGAGCAGGGCATCGCCGACGCCATGCAGCGGTACGGCCGGCTCGACGTGATCTTCAACAACGCCGGCATCGACGGACAGCAGCAGCCGCTGCACGAGATGGACGTGGCGAACTGGGAGCGGGTGCGCCGGGTCAACGGCGACGGCGTCTTCTTCGTCCTGCGGTACGGCATCGAGGCGATGCTGCGCGGCGGTGGCGGCGCGATCGTGAACACCTCCTCCACCACCGCGCTGGCCGCCCAGGAGAACATCTCCCCGTACACCTTCACCAAGGCCGGAATCGTCGGCCTGACCCGCTCGGCGGCGATCGAGTACGCGGCCCGCGGCATCCGGGTGAACGCGGTCGCCCCGACGGTGGTGCTGACCCCGCTGGTGGAGCATTTCATCGACGGCGCGCCGGACCCGGGGCAGATGCGCCGGCAGATGGAGTCGTTCAACCCGAAGCCCGGCATTCCCACCCCGGACGACGTGGCCGGGGTGGTCGCCTTCCTCGCCTCGGACGAGGCCGCCTGGATAACCGGCCACACCGTCCCGATCGACGGCGGCTACGTGGCCCGCTGACGGGGCGCGCGGGACTGCCGCGCGCCCCGGCGCGTCAGCGTCCCTCGAAGACCGGTTTCTGCTTGTTCACGAAGGCCATCGTGGCGGCCCTGTGGTCGGTGGTGGCGCCGCAGATCGACTGGGCCTGCGCCTCGGCGGCGAGGGCGTCGGCGAGGGTGCCCGCGTCGGCGATGGAGAGCTGCCGCTTGATCGCCCCGTACGCCACGGTCGGGCCGGCGGCGAGCCGGGCGGCCAGCTCCTGCGCGGTGGGCAGCACCTGCTCGTCGTCGTCCACCAGCTTGTTCAGCAGGCCGAGCCGGGAGGCCTCTTCGGCGCCGACCGGCTCGGCGAGCATCAGCAGTTCGACGGCCTTGGCGTGGCCGACCAGGCGGGGCAGCGTCCAGGAGGCGCCGGTGTCGGCGGCGAGCCCCACCCCGGCGAAGGCCATCAGGAATTTCGTCTTCGGGCCGCCGATCCGGAAGTCGGCGAGGAAGGCCAGGGAGGCGCCGGCCCCGGCCGCCATCCCGCGGACCGCGGCGACCACCGGCTTGGGCAGGTTGGCCAGCCGGGCGGCGATCGGGTTGTAGTGGGCCCGCACGGTCGCGAGCGGGTCGGCGTCGGCGGCTTCCAGGGTCTGCACGTGTTCGCGGAGGTCCTGCCCGGCGCTGAACGACCCGCCCGCCCCGGCCAGCACGACCGCCCGGCAGGAGCGGTCGGTCTCCAGCTCGGCGAGGGTGTCCCGGAGCGCCTCCTTGAGCGCCACGTCGAGCGAGTTCATCGCCGTCGGGCGGTTCAGCGTCAGGGTGACGACGGCGTCGGTGCGGTCGACGAGCAGCGGCTCGGTCACGTTCTCAACGACCCTTCTGTCGGGCGAGGCGGTTGTTGGCGTCGAGGCACCGCTCGACGTACCGGTCGGCGGCCGGCCGGAGCCGGGCCGCGTGGCGGTCGAAGAAGCTGGCCGCGCTGGTGCCCGGCCAGCGCTCGGGGAGCAGCGCCGGGGGCAGCTGCGGGTCCTGGAAGAGGAAGGTACGCCACGCGTGCACGAGTCGGAACCGGGCGGCGTACGCCTCCTCGTCGGTGCTGCGTACGGTCACGCCGGCCAGCAGCGGCTTCTGCTCGCCGACGAACCGTTCGTACGCCCGGCCGATCTCGGTGAGGTCCCAGGCGCGGCGGACCACGCCCATCGCGCCCGGGGTGCCGGCGGCGTGCGCGGCGGTGAACCGTTCGTAGCGCACGCCGGCCTCGGCGAGCAGCAGGTCCACGTCCTCGCCGGGGCGGGTGGCGACCCAGGTGCAGTCGTCGAGGGTGCCGTAGCCGAGGAAGGTCAGGTTGGCGGCGAGCCGCTGGCGGTCCCGCCGGGAGGCGGGGGCCGCCAGGACCAGCAGGTCGAACCGGCCGTCCCAGCTGTGCCGTCCGGTCCGGTAGATCCGGGCGGCCGCCTCGTCGAGCCGGCGGGCCGCCTTTGGCGTGATCGAATATCCCGGGCCGGAGGCCAGTCGGAGCGGGTCGAGCCAGCCCTGGCGGACCATCCGGGAGACCGCGGTGCGCACGGCCGGAGGGGCGATCCCGAGCGGCGCCAGCAGCTTGACCAGGGCGGCGACGGGTGCGCGCCCACCCCTGGCCCGGAGGTGGTCGCCGTACAGGTCGAAGAGTGCCGACCGTGCCTGCATGACCGCACATTGTGACAGGCCTATCCAAGATAAGCTAGATGCTGTTACATCAATGCTGCTTCGGTTTGGGTCCGGCGGTGTTCATCAGGGAAAATCATTGGTCGACACCCCGCGAAGGCTGCGGCGGTGATGACGAAGTGGCTGTGGGGCAACCCACCGACCCTGGTGTAGGTCTGAGGGGAGACAACATGGCGGCGATGAAGCCGCGGACGGGCGACGGTCCGCTGGAAGTCACCAAGGAGGGCCGGGGCATCGTCATGCGGGTCCCGCTGGAGGGTGGTGGCCGGCTCGTCGTCGAGATGACTCCCGACGAGGCCAACGCGCTCGGTGATGCGCTGAAGGCAGCCGCCGGCTGATCGAGGAGCGGTGCGCGCGGCACCCGCCGTGCGGACGGTTCATCCTGCCCTGAGCCACCGGCCCAGCCGGTGGCTCAGGGTCCTCGCAGGCCGGGAAGCGGCGGTCTGTCCTGCTTCGTGAACTTTCTGGAGGTACGGTCCAGCGTGCTGGCCATTCGTCTGGTGAGCGGGCCCGAGTGGCTCGACACCCTCGTCCTGCCCATTCGTCCCGCCGGGCCGGCCGAGGGCCCGGACGCCCCGGCCGCGCTGGTCCCGACCACCCCACCGGCTCCCGGCGACGTGCTGGCCGAGGCGGGCGCCCTGCTGCCCGCCGCGCGGCTGACCGGACGCGCCGGCGAACTGCGCGAGCACCTGCGACCCGGCGGGACGCCGCAGCGGCTGATCCTGCTCGGCGTCGGCGCGGGCGACGAGCCGGGCTGGCGGGCGGCCGGCGCGGCGCTCGCCCGGGCCGCCAAGGATGAGACGCAGATCACGGTGATGCTGCCGGCCGGCGACCCGGCGGCGCTGCGCGGCCTGGCCGAGGGGCTGCTGCTGGGGTCGTACCGGTTCCGGATGACCGAGGCCGGCGCAAAGCCCGCGCTGACCGAGGTGGACGTCGTGGCGGGCGACCCGGATGCGCTCGCCCCGACCCTGACGGCGGCCCGGACCACCGCCGAGATGACCCGGCTGGCCCGGGACCTGACCAACACCCCCTCCTCGCTGAAGAACCCGCAGTGGTTCGTCGAGCAGGTCGCGGCGGCCGTGGCCGGCCAGGCCGACCTGCGCCTGCGGGTACGCCAGCCGGAGGAGCTGGCGGCCGAGGGCTTCGGCGGGATCCTCGCCGTCGGCGGCGGCTCGGCCAGCGGTCCCCGCCTGGTCGAGCTGGACTGGCACCCGGCGGACGCGCGTACCCACGTCGTGCTGGTGGGCAAGGGGATCACCTTCGACAGCGGCGGCATCTCGATCAAGCCGGTGCCGGCGATGAAACTGATGCGCAAGGACATGGCCGGCGCCGCCGCCGTGCTCGGCGCGACCCTGGGCGCCGCCGCGCTCCGGCTGCCGGTACGGATCACCACGCTGACGCCGCTGGCGGAGAACATGGTCAGCGGTTCCGCGTTCCGCCCCGGCGACATCGTCCGCCACTACGGCGGCCTGACCAGCGAGACCACCAACTCCGACGCCGAGGGGCGGCTGGTGCTCGCCGATGCCATGGCGTACGCGGTGCGGGAGCTCGCCCCCGACCTGCTGGTCGACCTGGCCACGCTGACCGGCGCGAACGCGGTGGCCCTCGGCAAGCGGCACGGCGCCCTCTACAGCGAGAACGACCAGCTCGCCGCCGACCTGCTGACCGCGATCGACGCCGCCGGCGAGCACGCCTGGCGGATGCCGCTGCCCGCCGACTACGTCGAGTACCTGGGCAGCGACCTGGCCGACCTGCACAGCTCCCCGGAACCGGCCAAGTCGGTCACCGCCGCCCTGTTCCTGCGCGAGTTCACCGGCGACCTGCGGGACCGCTGGGTGCACGTCGACATGTCCGCCCCCTCCTGGGCGGAGGAGGACGACGCCGAGCTGACCCGGGGCGCGACCGGCTGGGGCGTACGCGGACTGCTGCGCTGGCTGGCGACGCTCTGAGCCCCCGGTCCGACCGCGCGCCCGGCGGCGCGGGTCGGACCGCTCAGCACTTCACGGCGGCGAGCAGGCCGTGCCCGACCGGAAGCAACGCGGGGATCCAGTGCTCCGACTCCCGGATCGCCTTGATCGTCTCCCGGACGGTGACCGTCTCGAGGTCGCGGGCGGCCGGGTCGCCGATCCGCCCGCCCGCCAGCGTGCCGTTGAGCGCGAGCACCCCGCCCGGCCGCAGCAGCCGCAGCGCGGCGTCCACGCAGGCGGTGAAGCCGGTCGCCTCGGCGTCGACGAAGACCAGGTCGTAGGCGCCGTCCGCGAGCCGCGGCAGCACGTCGAGGGCCCGGCCGGTGATGATCCGGGTACGCCCCGACGGGAACCCCGCCTCGACGAAGATCCGCCGGGCGATCCGCTGGTGCTCCACCTCCACGTCGATGGTGGTGAGCACCCCGTCGGGCCGCATCCCGCGCAGCAGCCAGACGCCGCTGACCCCGGTGCCGGTGCCGATCTCCACCACCGCCCGGGCGTTGCCGGCGGCGGCGAGCAGTCGCAGCGCGGCGCCGGCGCCCGGCGTCACCGCGTCGACGCCCACCTCGCGGGCGAGGCTGCGGGCGGTCCGCAACACCAGATCCTCGGTGACGTAGGACTCGGCGAACTGCAGGGCCTGGGCCGTCGAGTTGCCGGAACTGGCGACCGTGGCGATGGGACACCTCCGGGCGGCGGGAGTGGTGCGGGGGGCGGGTTGGCGGTATGAGCCTAGAGGCGGGGTCCGAAGGGCGCAGCCGCGAGTCGGCGCTTGACGATCACGGGCGGCAACCGCTGACTCCACCCGGGGCATCCGTGCAATCCTGGACGGTATCCCGCGTGGCGTTGCCGGACGGCTCCGCCGGATCGCGGCGCGGGATGCGGGACGGACTGGGAGGCACCGACGTGACCGACGGCTGGGACTGGCGCCAGCCCGGCGGAACTCCGGCACCGGCGGGACGGCCGGCGTCCGGGTCCCCGCCAGGGCCGTACGGGGGCGGCCAGGCGTCGCCCTGGTGGTCCGACGCGCTCGCCGACCCGTGGCGCGACCCGTACGCGCCCGCCGCGGTGGTGGTGCCGGCCGTTCCCGCCGGCGGCAGCGAGCCGGAGCCGGTCACCGACCCGGACGCCCCCGGCCGGCCGAAGCTG
The DNA here is from genome assembly GCF_045207895.1 of Micromonospora sp. NBC_00898. NCBI lineage: Bacteria > Bacillati > Actinomycetota > Actinomycetes > Micromonosporales > Micromonosporaceae > Micromonospora > Micromonospora sp. NBC_00898. Next base: position 5,281,621 of record NZ_CP108775.1, on the reverse strand, counting down.
CGCCAGGTCGTGCTGATCTCGCTGGTCACCGCGTTGCTGGCCGGCTCGCTCGGCAGTGCCCTGACCTACGCCTTCCTGCGCGGCGGGGGCGGCGCCACCGTGCTCGGCGCCCGTCCCGCCGAGGGCCCGGCCCTGGCCCAGCGCAAGCCGGAGTCACTGGCCGGCGTCGCCGAGAAGGTCCTGCCCAGCGTGGTCACCGTCCGGGTGGCCAGCCTCGGCGGGATCAGCGAGGGCTCCGGCTTCGTCGTCAGCGCCGACGGGCACGTGATCACCAACGACCACGTGGTGTCCGGCGCCACCGGCAAGGCGACCGTGGTCTTCAACGACGGCTCCACCGCCGCGGCGACCGTGGTCGGGCAGGACCCGGAGTCGGACATCGCGGTGATCAAGGTGGCCCGTTCCGGGCTCAAGCCGGTGGAGTTCGGTGACTCCGACGCGCTGGCCGTCGGCGACCCGGTGCTCGCCATCGGCTCGCCGCTCTCGCTGGCCAACACGGTCACCGCGGGGATCGTCAGCGCCCTGGACCGGACCATGCAGGCCGGCGAGCCGGGCGGCCCGGTGCGCTACTACGCGGCGATCCAGACCGACGCGGCGGTCAACCACGGCAACTCGGGCGGCCCACTGGTCGACGGGGCGGGCCGCGTGGTCGGGGTGAACTCGACGATCAAGTCGCTGGTCGCCGACGGGCAGGAGGCCGGCAACATCGGCCTCGCCTTCGCCATCCCGATCAACCAGGCCAAACGGGTCACCCAGGACATCATCGGCACCGGCAAGGCCCGGCGTACGGTGATCGGCGCCCAGGTCGGCGGCACCGGCGCGGCGGCCGGCGCCGGCGTACGCCTCAACGCGGTCGAGCCGTCCGGTCCGGCGGCGGCGGCCGGCCTGAAGGCCGGCGACGTGATCCTCCGGCTGAACGGCCGGCCGATGACCGAGCCGACCGACCTGGTGGCGCTGGTCCGCAAGTACGCGCCCGGCTCGGTGGTGACGGTCGAGTACCGGCGGGGATCCACCCGGCAGAACGCCTCGGTGACGCTCGCCGCAGATGCGAAGTGAGCACCGGTCACCCCCTCCCGGAGCGGCCTCCGACGTGCGTAGTCTTGCCCTGACACGGACGAGGAGGCCGGAGTGCTCGACAACCTGAACTGGTGGGAGATCGGCGCGCTGTTGCTCCTGGCGCTGCTGATCTTCGGGGACCGGCTGCCCACCGTGATCAACGACGGCCTCCGGATGGTCCGCAACCTGCGCAACATGGCCCGCAACGCCACCGGGGACCTGAGCCGCGAGCTGGGCACCGACATCCAGCTTGAGGATCTGCACCCGAAGGCGTTCATCCGGAAGCACCTGCTCACCGAGGAGGACGAGCAGGCCATCCGGAAGCCCCTGCAGAGCATGTACGACAACCTGCGCTCGGACGTCACCGGCGTGCACAACGAGCTGAAGGACGTCGCGAACGCGGCCGACCTGCGCGGCAACGGCACCCGCCCGGCCACGGCCGCCGGCGGCACCGCCCCCGCCCCGGCCCCCCGCCCCAGCTACGACGACGCCACCTGACCGTCGGGCCGGTCCTGCCCCCTCGTCACTGTCGCCGGCTCGCCGGCTCACTTCGGCTCGCTTGCCGGGCGGAAGGTGCTCGCCCGCCTCCTTTACTCTGCTTCACTCCCGGCAACACCCTGGGCACCCCGCCGGGCCGGCGGGCGGCCACGGGGAGCGCGAGGTGTTGCCTCCGCTGCAGCAGAGCAAAGGGCGCGCGGGGTAGGTCCCCGGTCGGTCACCCGGGGCGCCACGACGGCCCGGGAGCGGGATCCGGACACGAGAAAGGGGCACCCCGCAGCGGGGCGCCCCTTTCTGATCAGGCAGCGGTCAGCGGCCGGCGGGCTTGAGGCCGAGCGGCTTGCCGATCAGCGACTCGCGGCGGACAGCCAGGCGGTCGGCGACCTGGTTGAGCGCCTTCGCGGCCGGGGCGTCCGGCTCGGCCAGCACGATCGGGGTGCCGGCGTCGCCGCCCTCACGGACCCGGGTGTCGAGCGGGATCTGACCCAGCAGCGGCACCTGCGCGCCGATGGTCCGGCTCAGCGACTCGGCGACCGCCTCGCCGCCACCGGCGCCGAAGACCTCCATCCGCGAGCCGTCCGGCAGCTCCATCCAGGACATGTTCTCGATGACCCCGACCACCCGCTGGTGGGTCTGCAACGCGATCGCGCCGGCCCGCTCGGCGACCTCGGCGGCCGCCGTCTGCGGGGTGGTGACCACCAGGATCTCGGCGTTCGGCAGGAGCTGGGCGACCGAGATGGCGATGTCGCCGGTGCCTGGCGGCAGGTCCAGCAGCAGCACGTCCAGGTCGCCCCAGTACACGTCGGCGAGGAACTGCTGCAACGCCCGGTGCAGCATCGGGCCGCGCCAGACCACCGCCGCGTTGCCCGGGGTGAACATGCCGATCGAGATGACCTTCACGCCGTGCGCCTGCGGCGGCATGATCATGTCCTCGACCCGGGTCGGGGCGCCCTCGGCGCCGAGCATCCGGGGCACCGAGTGGCCGTAGATGTCGGCGTCGACCACGCCGACGGCGAGGCCGCGGGCGGCCAGCGCGGCGGCCAGGTTGACCGTGACGCTGGACTTGCCGACGCCGCCCTTGCCGCTGGCCACCGCGTACACCCGGGTGCGCGAGCCGGGCTGGGCGAACGGAATCACCGGCTCGGCGGTGGCGCCGCCGCCGCGCAGCTTCGACTGGAGCTCCTGGCGCTGCTCGGGGCTCATCACGCCGAATTCGATCTCGACACCCGTCACACCGGGCACCGCGGCCACGGCGGCGGTGATGTCGCTGCGCAGCTTGTCCTTCAGCGGGCAGCCGGCCACGGTGAGCAGCAGCTCCACCCGGACCACGCCGTCGTCGCCGATCTCGGCGGAGCGGACCATGCCCAGCTCGGTGATCGGCCGACGGATCTCCGGGTCGTTGACGGTGGCCAGGGCGGCCTGGATCGCGTCGGAGACGGTGCTGACGGGTGCTGACATGCCGGCAATGTTACGTCGGTGGTCATCGGCGTCCGGCGCTGGCAGGGGGCGGTGTGAGCGAATCGATGGCACCGACCGAGGGGTGGACGGGTCCGCCCGCGCCGCCGCCGGGCGGTCCGGCTCAGCCCTCCGCGCGGCCGTCCCGGGCGAAGTCGCCGTCCAGGTCGTCGCGGGGCTCGTCCAGCGGGTCGCCGCCACCGCGCGGGGCGCGCTCCTGCTGCCGGCGTTCCAGCCTCTGCCGGCGTTGCGCCGCCTCGTCCAGCTCCTCGGCGAGCCGGGCCAGCTCCGAGCGGAGGAAGTCCCGGGTGGCGACCTCGCCCATCGCGATCCGCAGCGCGGCGATCTCCCGGGCCAGGTACTCGGTGTCCGCCTTCTGCAGGGTCGCCCGCCGCCGGTCCTCCTCCAGCGCCACCCGGTCCCGGTCCGCCTGCCGGTTCTGCGCGAGCAGGATCAGCGGCGCCGCGTACGAGGCCTGCAACGACAGCACCAGGGTCAGGAACGTGAAGGTGTACGGGTCGAACTGCAGGTTGGCCGGGGCCAGCGTGTTCCAGACGAACCAGATGGTGATAACCACCGTCATGTAGACGATGAAGTTCGCCGTGCCCATGCCCCGGGCGATCCCCTCGGACCACCGGCCGAAGGTCTCCTGGTCGATCCGGGGCAGCCGGAGGCCCCGGGGCTCGCGGGGCTGGTCCAGCCGCTCGGCCCGCCGCTGTTCGCTCATCCGCCGTCCAGCTCCTCGTCGGCGGCGGCCGGGCTGGTCGCGAGGTCCCTGTCCCGCCAGTCCGGTGGCAGTGAGTGGTCCAGCACGTCGTCCACGGTGACCGCGCCGACCAGCCGCATGCTGCGGTCCACCACCGGCATGGCGACCAGGTCGTAGGTGGCCATCCGGCGGGTGATCTCGGGCAGCGGGGTGGTCGGCCGCAGCGGGTCGATGTCGTTGACCACCACCCCGCCGAGCAGGTCCGCCGGGGGCTCGCGGAGCAGCCGCTGGAAGTGGACCATGCCCAGGTACCGGCCGGTGGGGGTGGTCATCGGCGCCCGGGTCACGAAGACCTGCGCGGCCACGGCGGGGGAGAGCTGCTCCTCCCGGATCCGGGCGAGCGCCTCCGCGACGGTGGCGTCCGGCGGCAGGATCACCGGCTCCGAGGTCATCACGCTGCCGGCCGTACCGGAGGCGTAGCGGAGCAGCTGGCGGACCGGGTCGGCCTCGTCCGGCTCCATCAGGTCGAGCAGCACGTCCTGCTCGGGCGGGGGCAGCTCGTTGAGCAGGTCCGCCGCGTCGTCCGGGTCCATCTCCTCCAGCACGTCGGCGGCGCGTTCCCGGTCCAGCGCGGCCAGGATCTCCACCTGGTCGTGCTCGGGCAGCTCGCTGAGCACGTCGGCCAGCCGCTCGTCGTCCAGCGCCGCGGCGACTTCGTTGCGCCGGGCGTCGGGCAGGTCCTGCAGGGCGTTGGCCAGGTCGGCGGGGCGCATGTCCTCCAGCACCGCGAGCAGGTTGGCCGTACCCCGGTTGGCGGCGATGTCGCCCAGGCCGCGGACCCGGTCCCACTCGACCTGGTGCAGGTGCCCACGGCGGGTGAGTCGGCCGGTCTGCTCGCGGACCGCGACCCGGGTCAGCGACCACTCGCCGCCCCGGCTGTGCTCCATCGCCACGTCGACCACCGTCCCCGGTTGGCCGCCTGGCTGCACCTGCACCCGCCGGTCGAGCAGTTCCTGGAGCACCAGCAGCTCGTTCGGGCGCTTCTCGAAGCGGCGCAGGTTGAGGGTGCCGCTGCCGAGCACGACGGCGTCCGCGTCGATGGAGGTGATCCGGTTGATGGACAGGAAGATCCGCCGCCGCATCGGCATCTCGGCGACCAGGCCCACCACCTCCGGCGGACGCTGGGTCGCCCGGAGCCGGGCAACCGCGTCGCGCACCCGGCCCACCTGGTCACCGTTCGGGTCGAAGACGGCGACTCCGGCGAGTCGGGCGATGTAGACCCGGTTCGGCGTGCTCACGGGCACCAGCCTAAAGGCCTAGTGTTTATCAACATGTCGACCTTGTCCTACGAGATCGTGGACGTCTTCACCGACCGCCCCTTCGCCGGCAACCCGCTGGCCGTGGTGTTCGGCGCCGAAGGGCTGGCCACCGAGCAGATGCAGGCGCTCGCGCTGGAGTTCAACCTGTCCGAGACGGTGTTCGTGCTGCCGCCCACACAGGTCGGGGCGACCTACCGGGCGCGGATCTTCACCCCGGCCGAGGAGCTGCCGTTCGCCGGGCATCCGAGCGTCGGCGCGGCGGTCACCGCCAGCCGGCGCGGGCTGTTCGACGTGGGCCGGGTCACCCAGGAGTGCGGCGCCGGCGTGCTGCCGATCGAGGTGACCGCGTCGGGCGCCACGCTCACCGGCGGCACACCCACCCTCGGGCCCGAGCTGGACCCGGAGCCGCTGCTGGAGATGGCCGGCCTCACCGCCGCCGACCACGCCGGCCCCGCGCCGCGGGTGGCCGGCTGCGGCCTGGAGTTTCCCTACCTTCCGGTACGCCCGGACGCGGTGGCCCGCGCCCGGGTGAACGCGGCGGCGGCGGAGCGGTACGGCGTGGAGCACGTCAGCGTCTTCTCCTGGGACGCCGACACGCAAACCGCGCACGCCCGGGTCTTTGTGCCCGGCCTCGGCGTCCCGGAGGACCCGGCGACCGGCTCGGCCGCCCTCGGGCTGGGCGTCTGGCTGGTCGCCAGCGGGCTGCTCCCCGGCGAGGGAAGCTCGACGTACGCGGTCCGCCAGGGCGTCGAGATCCACCGCCCGTCGGCGCTGGCCTGCACGGTGACCGCGATCGGCGGGTCCGCGGTCGGTGCCACCGTGTCCGGCCAGGTGATGCCGGTGGCCAGGGGCGAGATCGCCGTACCGCCCTTCGTCGGCTGAGCGGACCCCGCGGCGGTGCGCCTGACGAGACACGGGGGCGGCTCCCGCCGGCTGAGCCGGCGGCGTACGAGAGGATGGCCGGTGTGACGGACGAGCTGGACAGCCGGGAGACGACGCCGCTGGTCGACGAGGCGGTGAAGAAGGCGGCGGTCTGCTGGGTGAGCGTCGGCGGCGGGCCGGCGTACGCGCTGTGGTGCCTGCCGCTCGACGGCGCGCTCCTCGTCGTCACCGGGCCCGGCGAGCAGTCCGCGCCCGGCCTGGCCGACGCCACCGAGGCGCGGGTCACCCTGCGCGGCGACCACGGCGGGCGGATCGTCACCTGGCCGGCCCGGGTGACCCGGCTGCGGCCCGGCACCGAGGAGTGGACCACGGCCGCCCCGCTGGTCGCGGCGAAGCGGCTGAACGCGCCCGGTCCCTCGGCCGACCTGGTGGAGCGCTGGGCGGCCGATAGCTGCGCGCTGAACCGGCTGGCTCCGGCCGGTGCGCCGGCCGCGGGCGCGGACCTGCCGGCGGAGTCGCTGGCGGAGGAGCCCCGGCCGGCCCCGGTGGTGCGGGCGACCCGCAAGCCGTTCCGGCTGCACAAGGTCCGCCGCCGCTGACCCGGGCGGGTCAGGGTACGGCGCAGGCGATCGGCTCGACGGCCGGGTCGACCAGTTCGAGCACCTCGGTCAGCGAGGTCAGCGCCCGTCCCGCCCAGCCCCGCTCGGCGTTGAAGACCAGGTGCCCGGTCAGGTCCGGCGCGGCCAGCCGGACCGCCGTCATCCCGGCCCGCTCGGCGCCGGTGAGTTCCTGACTGCCGCCGTCACCCACGTACAGGCAGTCGGCGGGGGCCAGTTCGAGCCGCCGGCACGCGGCCAGGTAGAGCGCCCGGTCCGGCTTGCAGCGCCCCACCTGCACGGAGAAGACCCGGACGTCCAGCAGCGGGGCGATCGCCAACTGGGGCAGGAACGCCGGCAGCTCGTGGGTGCAGTCGCTGATCAGCCCGGTGCGGACGCCCCGCTGGCGCAGCCCGGCCAGCACCGGCACCGCCTCGTCCCGCAGCCGGGTGTCGGCGCGAACGGCCCGGTGACGGGACGCCACGGCGGCGCGTACCGCCCCGTCGGACGGGTGCACGCCGGCCTGGTCGCAGACCCAGCGCAGGGTCGTCTCGGCGTTGCCGAGCAGCCCGCTGGCCCGCTGGTAGTAGGTGCGGTCGAGCACCTCCACCAGGGTGTCGTTGGGGCAGCCGAGCAGTTCGGCGGTGGACCGGTGGGCCGGGCCACGCTGGACGGACCGGGTGAGCGTGCCGAAGAAGTCGAACAGCACGGCCTGGAACCTGGGCATGGGGAAGCGCCTCCGGGCGTCGAGGGGGGTCGCCGGCGCGGACAAGCATGATCGTAACGGAATGCTGACGTTCCGTGCTGTCTGGTGACGTGTGAGGATTGCTCTCCGTGTCCTCCGATCCGCACCCGCCCCTGGACCCGCTGACCGTCGGCGTGGTCGTGGTCGCCGTCGCGGCCGTCTCGTCCTCCGCCCCGCTGGTCGCCTTCGCGGCCGCTCCCGCCCTCGCCGTCGCGTTCTGGCGCAACCTGCTCTCGGTGGCCGTGCTCGGCCCGTTCTCGCTGGTGAAGCGGCGGGCGGAATTCCGCGCGCTGACCGTCGGCGCCGGCCGGCGGGAGGGCCTGTACTGCGTGCTGTCCGGGGTGGCCCTGGCCGCGCACTTCGCTACCTGGATGCCGAGCGCGCAGCTCACCTCGGTCGCCGCGGCCACCGCGCTGGGTGCGACGCAGCCGGTGTGGCAGGGGCTGATCGCCCGCTGGCAGGGCCGGCGCCTGCCGGTGGCGGTGTGGGCGGGCATCGCGGTGGCGGTGGTCGGCGCGGCGGTGGCCACCGGCGCCGACTTCGGCGCCTCCGGCCGGGCGTTCGCCGGTGACCTGCTCGCCGTGACGGGCGGGATGTTCGCCGCCGTCTACACCGCGTTCGGCGAGCGGGCCCGGGCCACCATCAGCACCACCACGTACACCACCATCTGCTACGGCGTGTGCGCGGCGATCCTGCTGGTGGTCTGCCTGCTCGGCGGGGTACGCCTGCACGGCTGGGACGGCGGCACCTGGCTGGCCATCCTCGGCCTGGTGGCCGGTGCCCAGCTGCTCGGCCACTCGATGTTCAACTACGCCCTGCACCGGATCTCCGCCACCACAGTCAGCGTGCTGATCCTGTTGGAGGCGCCCGGCGCGGCCCTGATCGCCTGGGTGTGGCTCGGTCAGCTGCCCCGGCCGCTGGCGCTGCCCGGCCTGGCCCTGCTGCTGGCCGGCGTCGTCGTGGTGGTCCTCGCCGGCGCTCGCACCCCCCGCCGCCCCGCCCCCGTCCCCCTCCCCGCCGACCCCACCCCGCTCGCCGACTGAGCCCCCGCGCGCCGCCCCGGATTCCCGGCAAGAGTGGCGATTCTCCAGCCGGAGGAGCCACTTTCCGTGAAAGTGCGGGGGGAGGGGGCGGGATGGCACAGGAGCAGGCGGGTGACGACGAGGCCGAGCGCGGCACCGTCGTCACGCCCTCGGCCGAGTTTCCCCCGCTGGCGCCGGAGGAGCGGGCGGCGCTGCGCCGGATCGGCGAGCGCTGGCGCGACGCCGGCCGGCCGGACGAGCTGCCTGTGGACCCGACGCTGGGTCGCCACCGTCGTGAGCCGGCGCCGAGCCGCTTCGGCCGGTTGGCGCCGATCGAGATGTTCACCGTCGAGGAGCCGGACGAGCTGGTCGCGACCGAGCCGGCACAGGTGCCCGGCACGCGGCTGGGGCGAGGGCTCAGCCGGCTGCGGGGGGCGCTCTTCGGCCCGCCGCTGCGCAGCTCCGCGGTGCTGTACGAGCGGATGCGCAAGCTGGTCGCCCTGCCGATCCTCTCCTCGGACCTGCTCAGCTCGGTCGCGTACGGACCGGAGGCGATGCTGACCGTGCTGGTGCTGGCCGGCGGTGCCACGCTCGGGCTGTCCCTGCCGCTGGCCGCTGCGTTGGTCGTGCTGATGATCGCGGTGGGGCTGTCGTACCGGCAGACCATCCCGGCCTATCCGCACGGCGCCGGTTCCTACATCGTGGCCAGCGACAACCTCGGTGCCACGCCGGGGCTGGCGGCCGCGGCGGGTCTGATGCTCGACTATGTGCTGACCGTGTCGGTATCGGTGGCGGCCGGGGTCAGCGCGATCACCTCGGCGCTGCCCGGGCTGGGGCCGGCCACCGTGCCGCTCGGGGTCCTGGTGATCGCGGTGCTGCTGGCCGGGAACCTGCGCGGGGTACGTACCGCCGGCAACATATTCGTGCTGCCCACGTACGCCTTCGTGGCCGCCCTCCTGGCGTTGCTGGTGGTCGGCTACCTGCGCGCGGCGGGCCGGGGGTTCGCGCCGGTGCCCCCGCCGGCGGTGCCGGCGGCAGAGGGGCTGGGGCTGCTGTTGGTGCTGCGCGCGTTCGCCTCCGGGGCGGTGTCGATGACCGGCATCGAGGCGGTGTCGAACGCGATACCGGCATTCCGGCCCACCGAGTGGCGTAACGCCCGCACCACCCTCGGCTGGATGGTCGCCATGCTGGTGGTCCTCTTCGCCGGGCTGGTCGTCCTGATCCACCTCGACGGCCTGGCGCCCCGGCCGGACCAGACCCTGCTCTCCCAGCTCGGCCGACTCACCTTTCCCACCGGCCCCTGGTATGCCCTGCTCCAGGCCACCACCGCACTGATCCTGCTGCTGGCGGCGAACACCGCGTTCAACGACTTCCCCCGGCTGCTCTTCTTCATGGCCCGCAACGGTCACGCGCCCCGCCGGTTCCTGCACATGGGGGACCGGCTGGCGTTCACCAACGGGCTGGTGACGCTCTCCGTCGCAGCGGGAGCTATCTTCGTCGCGTTCGGCGGGCACACCACGTCGCTCATCCCGCTCTATGCCGTTGGGGTGTTCCTCGCCTTCACCCTCTCCCAGGCCGGCATGGTGGTGCACTGGCGACGCCACCGTGGGCCGGGTTGGCGGCGGCGGCTGGCCATCAACGCGGTCGGCGCGAGTCTGTCCGGCGTCGTGCTGCTGACCGCCGCGTTCTCCAAGTTCACCGAGGGCGCCTGGGTGGTGGTGATCGCGGTACCTCTGCTGGTGCTGCTCTTCCAGCAGATCCACCGGCATTACGCGACGCTGCACCGGGCGCTGGCGCTGCACCCGCCGCCGGCCGCCGGGTCCGCGGTGGGCGGCGGGCCCGCGGAGGGCGGCGGGCCCGCGGAGGGCGAGGAACTGCCCCAGGAGGTACGCCACCTGGTGATCGTGCCGGTCGCCCGGCTGAACCGGGCGTCGCTGCGCGCGCTGGCGTACGCGGCCTCGCTGGGTCAGCCGACCCTGGCCGTGCACATCGCCCCGGAGGACGCCGAGGCGGACCGGTTCCGCGAGCAGTGGCAGGCGTGGGGCGACCACGTGCGGCTGGAGATGATCGTGTCGCCGTACCGGGCGGTGATCGGGCCGCTGGCGCACTACCTGGAGGCGTTGCACGCTTCCCGGGCCGATCTGACGCTCACCGTGATCGTGCCGGAGGTGGTGCTGCGCCGCCGCTGGCACCGGCCGCTGCACAGCCGGGCCGAGCAGCGGCTGCGGGCCGCCCTGCGGGCGCTGCCGGGGGTGGTGGTCACCAGCGTCCCGGTGCACATCTCCGACTGAGGCTCACAGGCGCGCCGAGAGTGGAGTGAGCAGGTATCCGATCCGCGCGGACCCTTGGTTTACGGTGTGCGACGTGATCGAGCCGAAGTACTGGGAGCGCATCAGGTCCGCCGACGGAGTCGTTCCGACGGACCTACCGTTGCCCCGCCTTGTCGCGGAACTCGAGGACATGCTTGCGCTGCCGGACGCGCACACCCGCGACGAGATCGCTTACGAGGTTCTCGGCGACTGGGTGCTGCAGGGGGTGTGTGACGCCGACCTGGTCGGGTTGGGCGACCGACTGGTCGCCGCGATCGGCCGGGGGCTGGGTGAGGTCGGTACGGACAGCGTTTTCGGGCGCAGCTTCGCCGCGTTGGTCCTCGGCCTGGTGATCGAACGCGACATCGTGGCCGAGATCGTGGACGGCGAGACGATGACCCAGTGGCTGAACGACTTTCTCGACTGGTTCGCGGCCGAACGCGACCTGCGAGGCGTCACCGATCCGCGGCGAGGCGTGGCACACGTGCCCGCCCACGCCGCCGATGTCATCGCCACCCTCGCTCGCAGCCGTCATGTCGACGCCGCCGCTGCCGGCCGGCTCCTCGACGCGATACCGGCACGGTTGGTCGACACCGCTGGCACCACCCTGCTGCTCTCCGAGGACGAGCGCCTGGCGTACGCGTCGATGGCCCTGCTGCACCGCGGTGACCTGCCCGCCGGCCGGCTCGAGCGGGCCATCGCCCCACTGCGGGAGCTGTCGACGGTACGTCACCGCCATGACCTCGACCCGCGCGCCCACGCCCGTCTCAACGCGATCAACTACCTCAGGGCGCTCTACCTGCAGCTCGACCTCGGAGTCAAGGCCATGCCCTGGTACGCCGCCGACGACCACTTCGCCGCACCGCCGCCCGATCGGAGAGCGATGTGTGCGGTGATCGCGGACGTGTTGCGACCGTTCTCCTACTGGTACGCCGACGCCGGTACTCCTGACTAGTGCACCTGCGGGGCGCTGCGGCCGGTCGGCAGCTGGACCTCGTGGACCTCCAGCACGTGGGTGGTCGGAGCGGCGTCGCCGAGGGCGGCGCGCAGCGCGGCCCGGTCCGGGTCGCCGAGGAACGACTCGTAGCCCGCGCGGGAGGCGAACCGGATCACGTGCACCTCGGTCCGCCCGTCGCCGGTACGCAGCCGCCGCTCCAGCCGCCCGTCGTGCCGCCCGAGCAGGGCGAGCACCGTGTCCTCGTACCGCTGACCGGCCTCGACCGCGTCGGCGGCCAGCTCGACCAGCGCGACTAATCGCAGCGCGGCGGCCGGGTCGTCGACCAGCGACTTCCAGAAGTGGTGGTCGACGTGGCCGCCCGGGATGCCGTCGCGGATGCCGGTGTCGGAGTAACCGTGCCGCCGGTAGAAGCCGGGTGCCTGGAACGAGAAGGACGACACCGAGATTTCGGTGCAGCCCCGGCGCCGGGCCTCCTCCTCGGCGGCCCGCAGCATCCGGCCGCCCCAGCCCTGGTGTCGGCGGTCCGCGCGGACCCACATCGTGTTGAGCCCGGCGCGGCCGCCCCAGGTCCAGCCGGTCAGCCCGCCGACCAGCTCACCGTCGGCGTCGGTGACCCGTACCGAGAGGTCTGCCTCGTCGTCGGTGCCGGTAGCGGCGTTGTTGAACGCGGTCAGCTCCCGCCCGATCCGGGCCTCCAGCTCCGCGTCCGCGCCGCCCACCCGCATCGTCGCGCCGTCGGCGCGACCCGTGTCGGCGCTGCCCGTCCCATTGTCGTTCTCCGTGGTCATGGCGCGGAGTGTGGCAGCGGTCCGCGGCCGGACGCCACCGGGAAACCCGTCACCCGTCGATGCCGACGGCCTTCGCGCTGGCCGTCCAGAGCCGGGCGGCGAGCCGCGGGTCGGCCGCCTTGGCCAGCGGCCGGCGCGGCCGCCGGTCGGCGTAGTAACCGCCGTCGACCAGCCGGGACGGGTCCTGGTTGGCCAGCCAGACCAGTGTCTCCGCGCCCTTCTCCGGGCTGCGGAACGGCAGCAGCCGCATGCCGAGGGCGACCAGCCGGCTCTCGTTGCCGAACCGGGTCCGCACCACGCCCGGGTGGAACGAGTACGCCGGCACGTCCGGCCAGCGCCGGGCCGCCTCGGCGGTGAAGAGGATGTTCGCCTGCTTGCTGGTCCCGTACGCCCGCATCGGCCGGTAGCGGCGCAGCGCGGCGTTGAGATCGTCGGGGTCGAGCGCCCCGCTGCGGTGCGCGCCGGAGGCGGTGACCACCATCCGCCCGATCCGGTCGCGGAGCAGGTTGCTGAGCAGGAACGGGGCCAGGTGGTTGGCCTGCATGCTCAGTTCGAACCCGTCGAGCGTGGTCACCGGCTGGAGCACGATGGCGCCGGCGTTGTTGGCCAGCACGTCGATCCGGTCGTACGACTCCCGCAGCCGCTCGGCGAGCCGGCGGACGTCGTCGAGGACGGCGAAGTCGGCGCGGAACAGCTCCGGGCGCTCGCCGCAGGACTCGCGGACGCGGTCCCCGGCCGACTGCAGGCGGGCCGGGTCCCGGCCGACCAGCACCACCCGGTCGCCCCGGCGGGCCAGGTCGACGGCGGCGGCCAGTCCGATGCCGGAGCTGGCGCCCGTCACCACCACGGTCCGACGGCCAGTGAGATCTTCCACAGGTCCATTCACCCCGGTCACGGCACGAGGTTACCGTGGCGTCACAAAGACCTTTGGGATCGTTAAGTTCTCGGCTTGTCATTCAGGTGGCGTCGGCGTGCCCGCCGGGCGCTGGAAGGAGCGCATCCATGGCCGCTGTCGGTCGCCCCCGCCGGTCCTGCCTCGCGGTACCCGGTTCCAGCGTCAAGATGCTCGGCAAGGCTCAGGGCCTGCCGGCCGACCAGGTCTTCCTGGACCTGGAGGACGCGGTCGCCCCGCTGGCCAAGCCGGACGCGCGGAAGAACATCGTCGCCGCCCTGAACGAGGGCGACTGGGCCGGCAAGACCCGGGTGGTCCGGGTGAACGACCTGACCACGCCGTGGACCTACCGGGACGTGATCGAGGTGGTCGAGGGCGCGGGCGCGAACCTGGACTGCATCATGCTGCCGAAGGTGCAGAACGCCGCCCAGGTGCACTGGCTGGACCTGACGCTCACCCAGATCGAGAAGACGCTCGGCCTGGAGGTGGGCCGGATCGGCATCGAGGCGCAGATCGAGAACGCCGCCGGCCTGGTCAACGTCAACGCCATCGCGGCCGCCTCGCCCCGGGTGGAGACCATCATCTTCGGGCCGGCCGACTTCATGGCCTCGATCAACATGAAGTCGCTGGTGGTCGGCGCGCTGATCCCGGACTACCCGGGCGACCCGTACCACTACATCCTGATGCGGATCCTGATGGCCGCGCGGATGCACGACAAGCAGGCCATCGACGGCCCGTTCCTGCAGATCCGGGACGTCGACGCGTTCCGCGAGGTGGCCAAGCGCTCGGCGGCGCTCGGCTTCGACGGCAAGTGGGTGCTGCACCCCGGCCAGATCGACGCGGCCAACGAGGTCTACTCCCCGGCCCAGGCCGACTACGACCACGCGGAGCTGATCCTCGACGCGTACGAGCACTACACCTCGGAGGCGGGCGGCAGGCTCGGCGCGGTGATGCTCGGCGACGAGATGATCGACGAGGCGTCCCGCAAGATGGCCCTGGTGATCGCGGCCAAGGGTCGCGCGGCCGGGATGACCCGTACGTCGAGCTTCACCCCGCCGTCGGAGTGAGCGGAGGCCGCCGCGGCCGGGGTGCGGAAGGGCCGTCCCGGTCGACCGGGACGGCCCTTCCGCGTCAGAAGCTGCTGCTGCTCGTGTCGCCGTTGGCGATCGCGATCACGATGACCACGACGTAGAAGGCGATCAGCAGCACCAGCAGGCCGGTGAGGATCCAACCGACGATGATGGCGGCCTTGGCCATCCCCTCGCCCTGCTCGCCGGTCTGCCGGATCTGCTTGCGGGCGGCGTGCCCGAGGATCGCGCCGATCGGCGCGGTGATGCAGGAGGCGAAGCCGACCAGCGAGAGCACCAGCGCCACGATGGCCAGGGTGTTGGTCTTCGCGGCGGCCGGGTAGCCGTACCCCGGGTAGGCCGGCGGCGGGTAGCCGCCCGCGGCGTACGGGTCGGCCATGGGCTGCCCGCCCGGTGCCGCGGCGTACGGGTTGGTCGTGGCCTGCCCGCCCGCGTACGGGTTGGTCGGGGCGTACGGGTCGGCGGAGGTCGGCTGGGCGGGGATCGGGCTGCCCATCGCGAGGGTCGGGTCGGCGGGCGGGGTGGACTGCTGGCCGGCCGCGGACGGGTCCTGCCAACCACCGGACGGCGGGGGATAGCTCATCAGGTTTCATCTCCGTTGAATGCGGGTGCGCCGTCAGGGTAGCCAGCCCTTCCCAAAACCGAGGACCCCCTTTCCGGGTGCCGCGTTGCCCGGAAGGTCCACAGCGGGCAGGATCGCGGCATGGCACTTGACGCGCGTGGTGGTCGACCGAGACGGGACGTGAGCCGCCCGGGCCTGGTCCGGCGCAGCCGCGGCACCGCCCCGGCGGGCGCCGAAGACACCGACCAGCCGGCGCCGCTCGCCGAGCCGGTCACCATGCGTCTCGACGGCCGGGTCGCCCTGGTCACCGGGGCGGGCAGCCCGGACGGCATCGGCTACGCCACCGCCCGTCGGCTGGCCGACCTGGGGGCGCGGGTCGCGATCGTCTCCACCACCCGGCGGATCCACGAGCGGGCCGGCGAGCTGGGCGTGACCGGTTTCGTGGCCGACCTGACCGACGAGTCGGAGGTGGGCGCGCTCGCCGACGCGGTGGCCGAGCAGCTCGGCGACGTGGAGGTGCTGGTCAACAACGCCGGCCTGGCCAGCCGGGCCAGCCCGGAGGTGCTGCGGCCGGTGGCCCAGCTCAGTTACGACGAGTGGCGCGGCGAGATCGACCGGAACCTGACCACCGCGTTCCTGTGCAGCCGGGCGTTCATCAACGGGATGGCCGAGCGGGGCTGGGGTCGGATCGTCAACCTGGCGGCGACCGCCGGTGCGATCAACGCGCTGCCCACCGAGGCCGCGTACGCGGCGGCGAAGGCGGGCGTGGTGGGGCTGACCC
The DNA here is from genome assembly GCF_045207895.1 of Micromonospora sp. NBC_00898. Taxonomy (NCBI): domain Bacteria; kingdom Bacillati; phylum Actinomycetota; class Actinomycetes; order Micromonosporales; family Micromonosporaceae; genus Micromonospora; species Micromonospora sp. NBC_00898. The sequence goes on along the minus strand of NZ_CP108775.1, from coordinate 5,265,967 downwards.
GGGCGCTGGCGATGGAGATGATCGCCGACGGGGTGACCGTCAACGCGGTTGCCCCCGGCACCATCTACACGGCGGCGTCCACGATGGCCGAGATCAAGCAGGGACTGGGCACCCCGGTCGGTCGGCCGGGCACGCCGGACGAGGTGGCCGCGGCGATCGCCTTCCTCTGCTCGCCGGCCGCCTCGTACATCACCGGGCAGATGCTCGTGGTCGACGGCGGGAACAGCGTGCGGGAGTCGCAGTTTCGCTGAGTCATGCGGCGGCGGGCGCGGGTCAGTTGTAGGAGCCGCCGCTGTCGGAGTTCGCCCAGATGGCCACGGCGATCCAGCCGCAGCAGGCGAGCAGCCCGATCGCGGTGAAGACGTAGCTGAGCACCAGGCCCCAGGTGGCGAGCTGGCCGCCCTCCTCGCCGGTCTGCCGGATCTGCCGCTTGGCCAGGTGGCCGAGGACGATCCCGGCCGGGGCGAAGACGAAGGCGAAGACCAGCGACAGGACCGCCATCACGTTGGTGCCACCGCCGCCCCCGCCCGGCGGTGGGCCGTACTGGCCGTACGGCGGCTGCGGCGCGTACGGCGGCTGCTGCCCCCACTGCGGCTGCTGGCCGTAGGGGTCGTGGTGCGGCGGCTGGCTGTAGGACGGCGGCTCGCCGTAGGGCGGCGGCTCGTATGGCGACGGGGGCTGATCCGGCTCCCCGGGTGGTGGATAACTCACCCTCGCTCGCCCCCTCCGTCGCAGCTCACCGGCCTTCTCTCTTGCGGACGCTACCCGCAGCGGTGAACCTTTTCACAGCGGTTGTGTGGACTGGTCACCTTGGCGTCGCCGGTCGCGGGGCCGATACTGACCGAGCGTTCAGTTACCCACGAGTAATGCGCCGATCCCCGGAGGCTGAGATGGCCCGACTCGCCCAGACGCCCGGCCTGACCGATGTGCAGCGGTCGATCCTGGAAACCGTCCGGGAGTTCGCCGACAAGGAGATCATTCCGCACGCCCAGCGGCTGGAGCACGCCGACGAGTACCCCGCCGACATCCTCGACGGGATGCGCGAGATGGGGCTGTTCGGCCTCACCATCGACGAGGAGTACGGCGGGCTCGGCGAGTCCCTGCTGACCTACGCCCTGGTGGTCGAGGAGCTGTCCCGCGGCTGGATGTCGATCTCCGGCATCGTCAACACCCACTTCATCGTGGCGTACCTGATCTCCCAGCACGGCTCGGCCGAGCAGAAGGCCCGGCTGCTGCCGAGGATGGCCACCGGCGAGGTGCGCGGCGCGTTCTCGATGTCAGAGCCGGAGTGCGGCTCCGACGTCTCGGCGATCAAGTCGAAGGCGGTCCGCGACGGCGACAACTACGTGCTCAACGGCCAGAAGATGTGGCTGACCAACGGGGCGTACTCCTCGGTGGTGGCCACCCTGGTCAAGACCGACACCGGCGCCGACTCGGTCTACGGCAACATGAGCACCTTCCTGCTGGAGAAGGAGCCCGGCTTCGGCGAGACCGCCCCCGGCCTGACCATCCCCGGCAAGATCGACAAGATGGGCTACAAGGGCGTCGAGACCACGGAGATGGTGCTCGACGGGGTGACCGTCCCGGCCTCCGCCGTGCTCGGCGGAGCGGAGAAGGTCGGCCGCGGCTTCTACCAGATGATGGACGGCATCGAGGTCGGCCGGGTCAACGTCGCCGCCCGCGCCTGCGGCATCTCCGTCCGCGCCTTCGAACTGGCCGTCGCGTACGCCCAGCAGCGCCGCACCTTCGGCCAGCCGCTCGCCCGGCACCAGGCCATCGCCTTCAAGCTCGCCGAGATGGGCACCAAGATCGAGGCCGCGCACTCGCTCATGGTCAACGCCGCTCGGCTCAAGGACGCCGGCCAGCGCAACGACGTCGAGGCCGGCATGGCCAAGCTGCTCGCCTCCGAGTACTGCGCCGAGGTCGTCCAGGAGGCCTTCCGCATCCACGGCGGCTACGGCTACTCCAAGGAGTACGAGATCGAGCGGCTGATGCGGGAGGCCCCCTTCCTGCTCATCGGCGAGGGCACCTCGGAGATCCAGAAGACCATCATCTCCCGCGGCCTGCTCAAGGAGTACAAGCTCTGACGGGCGTGCCGGTCACCCGCCGGCCGGCGCGCCGGCCGGCTCCGGCGCGGTGACCGGCAGCCCCACCGCTAGCGCTTCCGGCCGAGCCCGGAAGTGGTCGATCGCGGCCAGCAGCCGCTCGTCAGAGACGGCCACGCCGCGGCCACCGACCACGGGCGCCGGCTCCAACGCCTTGCGGACGATCAGGCGCAGCCGTACGCCGTCCACCCGGCCGTCCACCACGGCGAGGCGCGCCCGGTCGATGTTCGACCACGCGTACTGCCGGTCGCGGTGCCGGACCCCGCTCGCGGTCAGCGCCAGCCGGCCGGTGAACCGGGCCTCGCCGTACGCGACCCGGCCCAGCCCGGCCGCGACGCCGACCAGCAGCACGGCCCGGGCGTCCCGGGCCGACCCCGGCCCGTCGGGCAGCAGCGAGATCAGGGCCACCGCGACGGGCGTCGCCCAGGCCAGTTCCGTCATCTGCACCGCCCAGCCCGCCAGCGACCGCCGGGCCACCAGGCCGCTCTCCACGGCGTACCGGCCGGCCACCCGGGGCCGCCAGACCAACCGGGCCGACCGCCGGGGCCACCAGTGCCCCTCCGCCAGCCGCAGCCCGGTCGCCAGCCAGACGGGGAACTGCAGGTCGTGCACGTCGAGTTCCGGGCCGCCCAGCAGCACCCCGGCGGCCGCGGTGAAGACCACCGCCGCGACCGCCAGCGCCAGCAGCCGCCGGGGCCAGAGGCCACCGCCGGAGACGTACGCCGTCGCCCTGGCCGGCCCCGAGACGGACACGGCGGTAGGGTACGTCGCCCCCGCCACCGTCGTCGTCCCTGATGGTCCGGGAGTTGTCGCGGGACCGGGTCGCCATGGCCCGGCGTGGCTCTCCGGCCGGGTGAGACCCACCGTCAGTTGCCGGCGGGCCCGGGCGACCAGCGCGTGGGGGTCGTCGGCGTAGAGCCGGACCTCGGTGACGGCTCCGCTCGGCCCCTTGGGCAGCGAAACGGCGAGCGGCTCCCGCAGGACGACGTCGACGCTGGTCTGGCTGCCCGCGCTGATGTGCAGGACGATCCCGTCGTCCGCCGCCTCGAGCTGGACCGCCCGGCTGGAGGGCAGCGACCGGTAGCGGGCGTCGACCCGGGCGACGGCCGGCCAGGGCAGCACGAAGTCGACCGACACGCCGTTGCGGACGCGCAGGCCGGTGGCGCCGACGACGTGCGGGTGGACCCGCAGGCTGGCGAAGAGCCCGATCATCCACAGCAGGTCGGGCTGCTGGCGATCATGGAAGGACTGGGCGTCTACCTGCTCGGCGGGCACTACCCGCCGGAGACCGCGCTCGCCGCGCTCGATGCCCAGCTGGACCTGGTCTTCCACCAGGACGAGCCGGGGCAGCGACCAGCGCGAGCCGGCCCGCTCAGCCGAGCCGGGTGAGGCCGCCGGCGGCCCGTTCGACGACGAGGCAGCGGTCCTCGACGTAGTCGATGCCGGCCTCCTCGGCGATCCGCCGCGCCTCGGCCGAGAAGATGCCGAGCTGCAGCCAGACCGCCGGGGCGCCGATCGCCACCGCCTGCCGGACCACGTCGACCGCGTCCCGGGCGGGCCGGAACACGTCGACCAGGTCGACCGGGTGCGGGATGTCGGCCAGCGACGGGTACGCCTTCTCGCCGAACAGTTCGTCCACCGTCGGGTTCACCGGGATGATCCGCCAGCCGTACTGCTGCATCTGCAACGGAACGCGGTGCGCGGCCTTGCCCGGATCGCGGGACGCGCCCACGACGGCGATCACGGTGGAGTCGGCGAGAATCTGCTGAGCTGAGCGCATCAGCCGAGCGTATCCCCGCGGCCCACCTCCCGCGCCGGTCACCCGACGACGGTCGGCCGGCGGCGTTACCACCACAGACGTGGCCGCGGACGTCGCGAACGGCCACGCTGCCGGTACGTCAACTCTGTCCAGTGCGCCGATCGCTCTCGAGAGGGCCGGGCGCATCAGCCGCGCCGCCGGGCGTTCCCCGAACCGGTGGATGCACCATGCCGCGACCATCATGACCACGATCAGGCCGAGTCGGCGCGGAAGATACGGCAGGTGGGCCAGCTCCGCGAGGACCGTCCAGCCGACGTACTGGTGGATGAGGTAGAGCGGATACGTGAGGGCCCCGGCCACGCTGAGCCACTTCCAGCTCAGCCGCAGCCAGCCCGGTGCCACCGCCGCCATCAGCGCGAAGAACAGGGCCAGCATCAGGGCGGCTGGCCAGCCCGGCAGGTCGGCACGCCCGGAGAGCTTGTTCGCGCGGACGGCCAGCCCGACGACGTGGTTCGCCGAGAGCAGGAAGCAGACGCCGACGAGGCCCCACAGCAGCAAGGTCTGGCCGTACCGGTGGATCAGGAAGAACGCGATACCGGCGATGAAGTACGGCGCCCACGCCGAGACGAGGACGGTGTTGGCGACGCCCGGGGTTTCATCGTGAGCACGGCACCGAAGAGCCAGGCGACGCAGAACACGACGGCCCGCCGGTAGGTCACGCCGAACACACGACGGCCGAGAAGAGCAGGTAGAACCGCAGCTCGGCCCAGAGCGTCCAGTAGACGCCGTCGATCGACCGTACGCCCACCCCACCCTGCAGCATGGTCAGGTTGACGGCGATCTCACCCAGGGACGGTGCCTGGCGGACCTCCCAGATCAGCAGGACGGCGCTGGTCAGCAGCACGCCGAACCAGTACGCGGGAAACAACCGCACGATCCGCGAGGTCGCGAACTGCCCCACCGTGTGGCCCATGCTGCTCATGCAGATCACGAAGCCGCTGATGAGGAAGAAGAGCTCGACCCCGAGCCAGCCGTACGCGGTGGGCATGGAGACGAAGCCGAAATAGTGGTAGCTCACCACCATCAGCGCGGCGAAGAGACGCAGGCCGTCGAGCACCCGGATCGGACATGCCGGCCGGGTAAGGCCCTCTGTCGTCGCCCCGGCCCACCGGCCGGTGGTCCTAGAGCAGGGTCAGCTGTTCGGCCGGGGCTGGCGACGGTGGCTCGGGCAGCCGTCGGTTGTCGCCGACCTCGGCCCGGTGCAGCCCGTGCCGACGGGCCGCCATCCGCACCCGCGCGGTCAGCTCCCGCTGATACGCCTGCGGCGCGTACGCGCCCGCCTGGTAGAGCTGGCGGTAACGGGGGACCAGCTGCGGGAACTCCCGGGCCAGCCAGTGCGCGTACCACTCGCGGGCGCCGGGGCGCAGGTGCAGCGCCAGGGGCGTCACGCTGGTCGCCCCGGCGGCGGCGATCGCCGCCACGGTCGACTCGACCGACTCCTCGTCGTCGCTGAGGCCGGGCAGGATCGGGGCCATCAGCACGCCCACCTCGAACCCGGCGTCGGTGAGCTGGCGGACCGCTTCCAGCCGTCGCCGCGGACTCGGGGTGCCCGGCTCGACGGCGCGCCACAGCTCCTCGTCGACGAAGCCCACCGAGAAGGAGAGACCGACCCGGGTGACCTCGGCGGCCCGGCGCAGCAGCGGCAGGTCCCGCAGGATCAGCGTGCCCTTGGTGAGGATCGAGAACGGGTTGGCGAAGTCGCGCAGCGCCTCGATGATCGGCGGCATCAACCGGTAGCGCCCCTCGGCCCGCTGGTAGCAGTCCACGTTGGTGCCCATCGCGACGTGCGCGCCGCGCCAGCGCGGGGCGGCCAGCTCGCGCCGGACCAGCTCGCCGGCGTTGACCTTGACGATCACCTTGCGGTCGAAGTCTGCCCCGGCATCCAGGTCAAGATAGGTGTGGGTGGTTCTCGCAAAGCAGTTGTGGCTTACCACCCCGTTGGCAATGAAGTCACCGGTCCCCGTGGTGATGTCCCACAGCGGCAGCTCCAGCCCGAGGTCCTCGATGCTCACCACCTGCAGCTTGGCTTTGCACTTCAGGGCTGCTCCCTCGACCGACCGCTTGCGGGTGATGGCGGGATCGGTGAGGTGGAAGAAGCGCAGACGCTCTGGTAGACCGCCGGTGAGGCGAATGTAGCGTAGGCGATTTGTCTGCTTGCGATCTTCCAGGACGGCGGCGAATCCGAAGGCGCGCAGCGCCCGCACCGTGTGGTCGAGAATCTGATCGTCGCAGTTGCAGATCCGCAGGATGCCGCCGCTGCAACTGCCTTCGGCGTCGAAGATGCCGGCGAGAAAGCCGCGTTGCCAGTCACTGCTGGGGTCAGCCGGCCATCGGATCATCTGCCTGATGGCCTCGACATCCCGGCGTTTGCCAGTGCGAATTGCGACCATGGCTCGCCTCGTCGCACTGGCCGGAGAGAAGGAGTGACGCCGCGTTTCGATGCCTGCGGCGGCGAGAAACCGTTCTGCGCGATCCAGCGCCTCGTCGTCCGCCAATGCCAGTCGGAACTGGTGCACTGGGCTGGTCCGGTTGCGATTCGGGTAGGTGCCGATGCTGGCATCGCCACGCACCATGCCGCAGAGGTAGCCGCGACGGTAGTCGGCCGACTCCTTAGGCAAGGTCGTGAAGCGGCCGGTGCCGATCAGACGGTTGTTCGTGGTCAGATAGGGACGCTGATCAGCTCCGTTCATCGTCCCGGTGACGTACTTCCAACCTCGGTCGGACAGGAACCGATGATCGCCGCTGGCGACCAGTGTGGTGCCGTCCTCCAGTGTGACCCGGAAGGCCGGCTTCATCGTGGACCACTTGTCGAGGACCGTGGTGACGACGTAGCGGCGGTAGGCGCCGCGACGTTCAGTGCCGTAGATCCGGTCCCCGATCTCCAGGTTACGGATTTCCTTGGTCCGCCCGTCTGCCATCAGAACGGGAGTGTCAGAGGACATGCAGTAGCGGCAGGCATGTGAGCAGCCCCGGTACGGGTTGATCGTCCACTCGAACGGAACGCGGGACTCGCCGGGCACCCGGTTGATGATCGACTTTGCCCGCACCTCGTAGAAGGTCATCCCGGCGAAGCCCGGGGTGTCGAACGTGCGGGCGATCGCGCCGGGGAGCGCCAGCGGCAGGGGTGGAGTCGCTGGCGCTGCCCCGTCGGGATTCCCCTCGTCCGGGGGAGCGGAGAGGTTCTCCCAGCGCATGGACCTCATTCGAACACGCGTACGAACGATGTGCAAGTGACTCGCCGGACACCGGTGCCCGGCGCGCGCCCGGCGGGTGGAGGATGGGGGCATGGAGACGTCGACCTTCGTCTACGACGGCGACTGCGCCTTCTGCAGTCGCTGCGCCGAGTTCATCGAGCGCCGGATCCCGACCGGCGTCCGCGTGCTGCCCTGGCAGTTCGCGGACCTCGCCGCGCTGGGCCTGACGGAGGCCGAGTGCGAGGAGGCGGTGCAGTGGGTCGGCGCCGACGGCTCCCGCGCGGCGGGTCCCGACGCCATCGCCAAGCTGCTGGGCGACAGCGCGCCGCTCTGGCGGTTCGCCGGGGCCGGCCTGCGTTTCCCACCGGTACGGGCGGCCGCCTGGCCGGCGTACCGCTGGGTGGCCCGCAACCGGCACCGGTTGCCGGGCGGCACCGCGGCGTGCTCGCTGCCCCAGGAGGCCCGCGAACGCCTCTACGGCCCGACCGGCCGGCCCACCGCCGGCTCCTGACCCGCCGCTTCGCACGCCCCGGGACCGCCACCCGGCTGGGCCTCGTCCCGGTCCCTGATCGACGCACCAGCTCGGTGACGTGGCGGCAGCCGGGAAGCGCCCTGCCGCACCAGCTCGGTGACGTGGCGGCAGCCGAGGGCCGGCCCGCTACGGCGTGGCGGGTCCGACCGCCGGCCCGGGGCCGGTCAGGACGGTCGGCGGGTGCGCCTCGTCGTCCGGCCTGGTCCGGGCCCCGGACCGGCGGCGGGTGAGCAGGCGACGCGCCCAGAGCACCGGCCGGACCTTCTCCAGCGGCAGGAAGCTGGTCATCGCCACCAGGTGCGGGGCGAACGAGATGGTGATCGTCGCGACGGTGACCAGGTGGAACGAATAGAAGAAGGCCACCATCGCCAGCCGCCACCGCTCGGGCAGCACGAACACCACCGGGCTGAGCAGTTCGAAGGCGAGGATGCCGAACTGGGCGACGATCAGCAGGTGCGGTACCTGGGCGATCAGGTCCGCCAGGTCGGTGCCGCGTCGGATGATCGCGCGCGCCAGCACCGAGCCCGTCGCCCAGTCCAGCCCGCCGAACCGGAACTTGGCCCAGGCCGCCAGGAAGTAGGTGCAGATCACCGCGATCTGGGTGACCCGCAGCGCCCAGCCGCCGGCCTCGGTGCGGGTGGCGTCGCCGTGCCGGGCCCGTCCGGCGGTGGGCAGCGCGGCCAGCGCGACGAGCAGTCCGACCCGGTCGTGGTCGACCTTGCCGTAGCTCATCGCGACGATCATCCACTCGAAGTAGAGCGCGAAGACCGCCCAGCCGAGCAGTCGGGGCGCCCGTCCGGTCGCGGCGAGCAGGGCCAGCGCCAGCAGCGCCCAGAAGAGCACGCCGACCAGCGCCGGGGTGGGGGTGGGCAGCGGAAGCAGCCGGCCGATCAGCAGCGGGTGGTACAGCTCGCCGGGCACGTCGACGCGACTGCGCACCCAGGGGGTGAAGACGACCAGGTCCGCGGCGACGAAGAGGTAGACCAGGGTGCGGAAGGCGGCCACCCGGCCGCGGGGGACCGCCTCGGTCAGCCAGCCGGTCATCGGCCGGCCTGCCAGCGCACGGCGGTCTCGTCGGTCCACCGGCCGGTCGGGCGGCCGTCCCGGATGCCGTACCAGCGGATGACGATTCGCACCTCGACCAGCGCGGGCGCGGCGGGGTGCCGTTCGGCGTACGCGTCGGCCACCTGGCGCAGCAGCGCGGGGTCGGCGGCGTAGCGGCCCTGCTGGCCCTCGATCTCGGCGCGGCGGATGCCGGTGGCGTCCTGGCCCAGGTCGACCACCGCGCCGGTGCGGTCCACGCCCTCCACCCGGGTGTCCGGCGCGGGCGCGTCCGGCGGGTCCGAGGTGGAGTACATCCGGAAGGGGCCGAACGGGAAGTCGTCGTCGGTGCCGCGGACGGTGCCGACGATGAGCAGCGCCAGCCCCAGCGCGGTCGCGCCCAGCCGGACCGCGCGCCCGCGGGTGGTCAACGTCTCCATCGGTTGGGGACGATACGGGATCGGGGCGGCCGGAAGATGTCCTTCCGTCGTCCATTCCTCGCTGGCCGTGTCGGCGGTCGGGGCGTCCGGAGGGCGGCGGGGAAGTGCGGAAACGGCACCGGCCGGGCCCCCGTCGGGGACCCGGCCGGCGCCGGAGTGGTTCAGTGCTTGTGCTCGGCCATCTGCTTGCGGACCTCGTCCATGTCGAGCTGCTCGACCTGCTCGATCAGGTTCTCCAGCGCCGACTCCGGCAGGGCGCCCGGCTGGTTGTAGACGATCACGCCGTCCTTGATCGCCATCACCGTCGGGATCGAGCGGATGTTGAACTTGGCACCCAACTCCTGCTGCGCCTCGGTGTCGACCTTGCCGAAGACGATGCCCGGGTGCTTCTCCGACGAGCGCTCGTAGACGGGAGCGAACCGCTTACACGGGCCACACCAGTCGGCCCAGAAGTCGAGCAGGACGATGCCGTCGCTCTCGGTCACCTCGTCGAAGTTGGCCGTGGTCAGCTCAACCGTTGCCATTGCACTCTCCGATCAGCGCGGATTACTACGTCCACTGGAACCAGGGCGGGTGACGTCGAATTCCCGGCCCGGGCGTGCCGAAACTCTCAGCAGTGGACCGGTGACGGAGGGAACCATCGAATGATATCTGTCCGTTCCGGTGTGCGGACCGCAAGTGCACGACGCACTTGCGTGACCAGACGTGATGGGAGCGCTTCCAAGGAGATCGCCGCATGCTGCTGCTACGAAGCGGTAACTTGACGCTTGACAAGGACCGATCGGGCTTCCCGAGATCGCCTGGCCGATTGACTACGACCACTCTGTGTAGTGTTACAAAAGGATAAATGTGACGCCCGTCTCTGTCCGCCCGGCGTCGGTGTACGGCAGAATCTGTCGCATCAGAGCGTGGGCGGCGGGTGCCGGGGAGGGCCCCGCCGCTCATTGCGTCTCCCCCCCGGTTGTGGTCGCTGTGACATTTCCTCACCGCCAGCGCCCCGGTCGTCGCCTTAACAAGCGGTAAGGCATGCTGTGCCGAACTCCATCGCCGCCCGTCGAAGGGGACAAGGATGCAGTTCGGCCGCTACTACGAGGAGTTCGAGGTCGGCGCGGTCTACCGGCACTGGCCGGGCAAGACGGTCACCGAGTACGACGACCACCTCTTCTGCCTGCTCACCATGAACCACCACCCGCTGCACATGGACGCCCACTACGCCGAGACGGCGAGCCAGTTCAAGCGCAACGTGGTGGTCGGCAACTACATCTACTCGCTGCTCCTCGGCATGTCCGTGCCGGACGTCAGCGGCAAGGCGATCGCCAACCTGGAGATCGAGTCGCTGCGGCACGTCGCTCCCACCTTCCACGGCGACACCATCTACGGCGAGACCACCGTGCTGGACAAGCGGGAGTCCGCCTCGAAGCCCGACCGCGGCGTGGTCGCGGTGGAGACCCGCGGCTACAACCAGGACGGCACGCTGGTCTGCGTCTTCCGCCGCAAGGTCATGGTCCCCAAGAAGGAGTACGCGGCGGCCGCCGTGCCCGACGGCGTCGACCCGGAGCGGCCGAGCTTCCCCGAGCCGCGCTGACCTCCGGCACGACCCAGGGCCCCTTGCCCACCGCGTTCCGGTGGGGAAGGGGCCCTTTTCGCTGTCCGGGGCATATGCTGACGCCGGAGGTCCCCATGAGCCACTCCGTCGCCGGAGAGCCGCCCTCTGCCGGCCGTCGTGCCGCACCGCTGACCACCGCCGTCTACTCCGCGGCGGAGTGGGACCTGCTGACCGACCTGCCGGGCCGCGTCCTCGTCGCCGCCGCCTCGTCGGGTCCGGGACGGCCGCCCCGGGGGGTCGCCGCCGGACTCGCCGGCCTGGACGCGGTGGCGGCCGGCCGGGGCTTCGACAGCGACCTGGTCCGCGCCGTGGTCGCCGCGATCTACGCCCGGCACGACGGGACCGCCCCGCGGGACGAGCGCCTCACCGACCTGGTCGACCTGCTGGCCGCCTGCCGGGCGGCAATACGCGTGCTCGACCGCCGCGCGGACCCGGCCGACTCGGCCGCGTACCGGCAGTGGGTGGAATCGGTCGCGGCGCGGGTCTGCCGGTCCGCCGCCGGTGAGTCGAGCCCGGCCGACCGGCGCTTCCTCGACCGGCTGGGCGGTGCGCTGGGGCTGCGCTGAGCCCTGGCCGACCACGCCGGGACCCGATCGGCACCGGGCTGGGCGCGGCCGCACCGACCGCCGGGCGGATCAGCCGTCCCGCTGAGTGAACCGCGGCTCGGCGAGCACCAGCCGGCCGAGCACCTTGCCCGCCTGGTCGTAGAGGACGCAGACGGCACGCTGCCCGGCGGGCGCGTCCGCCACCATCGACCGACCGGGGCGGGCCGCCCAGAACAGGGTTGTGCCGGGGTCTCCGCCCCAGGGCGCCACGGTGAGCGTGGCCGTCGGATAGCCCGGTTGGACGATGGTCGCCCGCGCCACCCGGGCCGAGGCGAACCCGAAGGTGATCAGCCGGCCGTCCGGGGCGGGCCGCTCGCGTACCTCGAAGAAGGGTAGCGAACGGTCGTCTCCGTAGGCCGAGCGGAAGTTCTCGTCCTCGGGCAGGGGGTGGTAGCGGCCGGTGCGGGTGTCGAACCAGGCGGTGTCGATGATGTGGCTGGTGGACGGGCTGAGCATCAGCTCGTCGTCGCCGATCCGCATGCCCGTGCGCAGCACCCGGTCCATCGGCCGGGCGCTCGGATTCGGCCACGGTCCGGGGGCCGGGCCGGCCGCGGTGCTGGCGCTCGTCGCCCGGTCGGCGGCGGTCGTGCTCGCCGTGCCGCCCGGCCCGGTCGCGTCGGTGGCCGGGCCGCAGCCCGCCGTCGCCAGGCCGGCGAGCACAGCCGTCGTCGTGATCCGTACCCGTGCGTTCATCCCGCACCCCCGTCCGTGGCCGAAGCCTAGGTGGCGGAGGGTCGGGCCGGGGCCCCGCGCGGTGACGGAGACCGGACACCGGCCGGCCGCGGGCGGAACCCTCGGCGCGGGGGCGGCCGGCAGGGGCCGTACCCTCTGAAAACCGTGACCGGTGACCAGCTCGACGTGGGTGTGGGGCCGTGGCCCGGCGACCTCCCGGACGACCCGCGGTACGACCCCGAACTGCTCGCCGAGGGCGACCGGCGCAACGTGGTCGACCGCTACCGCTACTGGCGGCGGGAGGCCGTGGTGGCCGACCTGGACCGGCGTCGGCACGACTTCCACGTGGCCATCGAGAACTGGCAGCACGACTTCAACATCGGCACGGTGGTCCGCAACGCCAACGCCTTCCTCGCCGCCGAGGTGCACATTGTCGGCCGTCGGCGGTGGAACCGACGGGGCGCCATGGTCACCGACCGGTACCAGCACGTCCGGCACCATCCGACGATCGAGGAGTTCGTGGCCTGGGCGGCGGCCGAGCGGCTGCCGGTGGTCGGCATCGACAACCTGCCGGGCTCGAAGCCGCTGGAGAGCACCACCCTGCCGCGCCGCTGCGTCCTCCTCTTCGGCCAGGAGGGGCCGGGCCTCTCGGACGCCGCCCGGTCCGCGTGCGACCAGCTCTTCTCCATCGCCCAGTACGGCTCGACCCGCTCGATCAACGCCGGGGTGGCCAGCGGCATCGCCATGCACGCCTGGATCCGCTCGCACGCCGGCCCGCCGCCGGACCGACCCGCACCCGACTGCCGTGCCCTCCCGGACGGCCCGGCGGACTGAATCCCCTGGCCGTCCGTCCGCTCCGCTTGACGGGCCGTCCGCCCGGGGTGACGGTGGGGGTGTGAGTGTCGCGGTGAGTTGTCCGAGATGTGCGGGGCCGGTACGCGAGCCGGACCTGATGCACGGTGAGTCACGCTGCCTGCGGTGCGGGCCGGTGTCCCCGCTCCACGTGCCCGAGCACATCGGCGCCGAGATCGTGGCGAGCGTGGTCGACCAGGTGGTGGCCGCCGCCGACCCGCCCGACCGGCCGGGTGTGCCGCTCTGGTGCCCGTGGCCGCTCCCACCCGGATGGACGCTGACCGGGGTGGCGTGGGCCGGGGACGAGCGGGGCGGCGTGCGGGCCACGGCGGTGGCCTGCGCCGGCCCGGCGCCGCTCGACGGTGGACCGGCCGACCTGCTCTTCGTCGCCGAGGAACCGGGCGTCGGCCTGGGCACCCGGTTCGCCGGCATGCCGGGGCCGGACCCGGGACCCGAGCTGGCGGCGGCGCTGACCGATCCCGGCCCTGGTCACGCCGAACGCGTACCGCACGCCAAGATCCGGGTGGGCGGCCATCCCACTCCACTGTGGCTGGTGAATTCCCCGACGGATCGAAGTGCGTACGCCGGCGAGGCTCGGGGAATGTGGCTCCATGCGATAGCCTGGCCGGCGAGTGCGGGTCACCTCCTCGCGGAAGAAGTCGTGCTGCACGACCTCGCCGAGTGGACACCGCCCGAACTCGTGTACGGCGCACCCTCTCCGTACCTGCACGGAGCGGCCTGACCGGCCGTTTCCGGGCGAGTCGGAGTACATACGCAGATATTCACTGTACGACACCATACTGATACTCTGGGTGCCGCAGCGGTAAAACGGACCCGGCTCCGTGCGAGAGGATGGCCCGCTATGAAGAAGGTCCTCACCTGGGCCGGCATCGCATTCCTGATCTTCTTCGTTGCGTACCGGCCGAACTCCGCCGCCGACGTCTTCAAGTCGCTCGGCGGCGGCATCATGGACATCGCTCAGGGCTTCGGCGACTTCTTCACCAGCCTCGTCGCCTAGCCGCCGATGGGAAGCCCCTCCGGTCCCCCCTTCGACCCCGACGATCCCGACCGGGAACGCCGGGAGCGCGACACCGAGCCGATCCCCCGGATCGGGCCCGACGACGGGCCCGGCTACGGCGCCGGCCCGGGCCTCGGCGACGGCCCCTCCCTTTCGGACGACGTCGGCTACGGCGACGGGCCGGGCTACGCCGGCGAGGGCCGCTCCGGACGGGCCTGGATCCGGGACCCGGAGGCCGGCTACCAGCCGCCGCAGATCTCCGAGGACGAGCTGGCCGGGCTGCGCGCCGACGCGGCCGGCATGACCCCCCGCCGGGTGCTGCCGCTCGAGGACGAGCCCAGCTCGCTGGTCGCCCGCTACCTCTTCCCCACCGAGCGCTACCGGGGCGAGTGGAAGCGGCACTGGATCCACCTCTCCACCCCGATCATCGTCGGCATCGTGGCGACCTTCGTGCTCGGCTACCTCTCCGGCTTCCTCGCCGGGCGGGACGTGGGCGCGTTGACCACCGTCGCGGTGCTGCTCTGGTTCGCGGTGATGGCCTGGGTCGCCTGGCGGGTCGCCGACTGGTGGTACGACCGCTTCATCCTCACCAACAAGCGGGTGATGGTGGTCAACGGGATCATCACCCGGCGGGTCGCGATGATGCCGCTGGTCCGGGTCACCGACATGAAGTACGAGCAGACGCCGACCGGCCGCGCGCTCAACTACGGCACCTTCGTGCTGGAGTCCGCCGGCCAGGAGCAGGCCCTCCGCGAGATCAAGAATCTGCCCAACCCGAACGAGCTCTACCTGCGTGTGGTCGAGGAGATGTACGAGCCGCAGGCGGTCGAGGCGCGGTTGGGCAAGGAGGCGGACGAGGCCAAGGCCGACGACGGGGCGTGAAACTTTTCGTCCGAACATCGGATGAACTGCGCACCATTTGCCGTCGACTCGACCCTCCCGGCCGTGGCAGCCTGCCATGGAGGACGGGGCGCGGAGGTGAGCGGTGGCGAGCAGGGACCCGCTGGAGGAGGAGTTCCGCGAGTTCGTCGCGGCCCGCTCCGGTGCCCTGCTGCGCACCGCCTACCTGCTCGCCGGGGACTGGGCGACCGCCGAGGACCTGCTCCAGACCGCGCTGACCAAGACCTACCTGGCCTGGAAGCGGCTCGGCGGGATCGAGGCCATCGAGCCGTACGCCCGCAGGGTCCTGGTCAACACCTCCACCAGCTGGTGGCGACGCCGGTGGCACGGTGAACGCCCCACCGACGTGCTGCCCGAGCGGGCCGGCGTCGACGAGATCGAGCAGCAGCTCGACCGCGACGCGCTCTGGCGGCACCTGAGCGCGCTGCCCGCCCGGCAGCGGGCCGTGCTGGTGCTCCGCTTCTACGAGGACATGTCCGAGGCGCAGACCGCCGCCCTGCTGGAGATCTCGCCAGGCACCGTCAAGAGCCAGACCTCGCGGGCGCTGTCCACCCTGCGCCGCCGGCTCGGCTCCCAGGCCGCCCTCGGCCTGCCGGCCGAGGACGGTACGCCGCCCACCCGGCCGGCGCCGCGTACCCCGGAACGCCCCCGACCCGCGGCGGCCCCGACCCGCGCGGCGGCCCCGGCTCCCGCGGTGGCCCCGACCCGCGCTGCCAGCTCGTCCGCGGCCCGGGCGGCCGCCCTCGCAGGCCGTTCGGCCGCCGCCCGACCCGCCACCGTGCCGGTGGAGACCCGATGAGCCGGACGCCGAATCCCTGCGACAACCAGACCGCGGGTCCGGAGCGTCCATTCGCCGTGACGCAGGACGAGCTGGAGCGGGCGCTGCGGGAGACGTTCGCCCGTCGGGTCGCCGCGCCGGCGCCGCTCGCCGCCGACCCGGCCGCCCTGGCCATCCGCCGGGCCAACCGGGCGGTACGCCGGCGCGCCCTGACCGGCCTCGCCCTGGCGGGGGCGGCCACGGTGCTCGTCACCACGGGCATGGCCCAGCTCGGCGACCGGCCCGGCCACCAGGGCAGCCCCACCGTGGTGCTCGGCGACCCCCGCAACCCGCCGGCGTCGCCGCTGCCGACCTCGTCCCCGCCCACGCCGCCCATGAAGGGGCCGGTCCGGGCCGAGCTGGATCTGGTCGTCGGCTCCTGGATCGAGGGCAGCGGGGGTGTGCGGCGGGAGCTGACCGGCGTGGGCCCGGTCGACCGGGCGCAGCGGGTCGCCGACTACGGCGGCTGGCTCGTCACGTCGGTGGCCAGCGCCGCCGGTCGTACCCTCTGGTGGGTCCCGCCCAACGGCAGCGCGCCGCAGGTGCTGCTGGCCGGCGCGGACGCGATCGCGCTGGCCCCGGACGGGCGACAGGTTGCCTGGCGCGACGGCCGGGACGTGCTCGCCGCCGGACTGGTCGGCGGCCAACTCCTCGCGACCATCCGCACGCCGGCCCCGGACGGGGCGGTGCCGGTCGGCTTCGCCGGTGACACGGTCCTGGTCCGGCAGCCCGGTCAGGGCGGCTTCGCCGTCTGGCCCCGGATGGCCGGTGCGGTGCCGTCCACCCCAGCCCGGAGCGTGCTGAACGTCTACGGCGTGCTGCCCGACGGTCGGGTGGTCGGCCAGGTCTCCGCCGGTACGCCCCGACGACCCTGCCTGGCCCTGCTCGACCCGGCCCGCGGCCTGACCCCGGTACGCACCGGCTGCGGTCCCGAGCTGGGCACCGACGGCCGGGGCGGGGTGTCCACCGACGGCCGGTGGCTGCTGGTGAACGGGGCCGCGAAGGACGCCCTCCTGGTCGACCTGAACACGCTCGGCTCGACGGTGTCCGCCCGGCCCGCCGGGCCCGCGCTGACCGGCGTGGTGGCCTGGACGCCAACCGGCACCGCGCTGCACGTCGACGGCGACGGCGAGCTCGTCCGGGTCCGGGTCGAGCGGGTGCTGGCCGGTGAGCGGCCCGAGGCGGCGCCGGTCGGCGGCGTCGCCCCCGGCGACCGGCCGGTCCTGGTCAGCGACACCGTCTCCTGACCCGGCGGCCATCTGCCCGGACCGGTAGCGTCGGCGGATGACCGCGGCGCCCCGGATCGACCTGCACACCCACTCCACCGCCAGCGACGGCACCCTCAGCCCCGCCGAGCTGGTCCGGGCCGCCGCCGACGCCGGGCTCGACGTCGTGGCCGTCACCGACCACGACACCACCGCCGGCTGGGACGCCGCCGTACGCGCCCTGCCGCCCGGGCTCACCCTGATCCGCGGCGCCGAACTCTCCTGCCGCTGGTACGGGGTCGAGCCGGCGATCCCGCTGCACCTGCTCGCGTACCTCTTCGACCCGACCGAGCCGGAGCTGGTCGCCGAGCTGGCCCGGGTGCGGCTGGCCCGGGAGGTGCGCGGCGAGCGGATCGTCGCGCTGCTGCGGGCCGACGGCATCGACGTGAGCTGGCCCGAGATCCTGGCCGGCGCGGCCGGCGGGACGGTGGGCCGGCCGCACATCGCCCAGGCGCTGATCCGGGCCGGGCTGGTGACGACCACCACCGAGGCGTTCGGGCCGGAGTGGCTGGGGGCGCGGTACCGGCTGCCCAAGGAGGACATCGACGTCTTCCGGGCGGTGGCGCTGGTGCGGGCGGCCGGCGGCGTCCCGGTGTTCGCCCACCCGCGGGCGAGCCGGCGGGGCCGGATCGTGCCGGACGAGCTGATCGTGGAGCTGGCCGCGGCCGGGCTGGCCGGCCTGGAAGCCGACCACGAGGACCACTCGCTCGCCGAACGGGCGCACGTCCGCGGGCTCGCCGCCGAGCTGGGCCTGCTGGTCACCGGGTCGTCGGACTTCCACGGCACACACAAGACGGTCCGGCTCGGCGCGTACACCACCGACCCCGGCGCGTACGAGCGGATCGTCGCCGCGGCCAGCGGGGTGACCCCGGTCGCTTCAGGCTGAACCGCCTGGACGGCGCGGCTACCGTGTCCGGGTGGATCTCAAGCTGTTCGGCGAGGTCTTCGTGACCCTGCTGGTGATCGTCGACCCGCCGGGCATGATGCCGATCTTCCTCGCGCTGACCGGGCCGCTGCCGGCCCGGGACCGGAACCGGGCCGCCTGGCAGGCCGTCGCGCTGGCGCTCGGGGTGATCGTGATCTTCGCGGTGGCCGGGCAGACGCTCCTCGCGTACCTGCACGTCGACCTGCCGGCGTTGCAGGCCGCCGGCGGGCTGCTGCTCATCCTGGTCGCCCTGGAGCTGCTCACCGGCAAGGCGGACGACCCCAGTCAGCAGGTGACGTCCAACATCGCCCTGGTGCCGCTGGGCACCCCGCTGCTGGCCGGCCCGGGCGCCATCGTGGCCACCATGCTCTTCGTTCAGCGGGCCGGCGGGCTGGCCGACTACACCGCCATCGCCGCCGCGATCGTCGCGGTCATGGTGGCGGTCTGGATCGTGCTGCGCTTCTCCGGCGGGATCGTCAAGATCCTCCGGCCGGGCGGGATCGAGGTGCTGACCCGGATCGCCGGCCTGCTGCTGGCCGCCATCGCGGTGCAGCTCATCGCCGACGCGATCGCCGCCTTCGTGACCCAGTACCTGACCATGAACTGACCCGGCCCGACCGTGAGCCGGCCCGCCGTCGCCGGGGTGTCGTACCGGGGTGGCAGGATCTCAGGCGTGCGACGACCCTCCCCGACCGGACGACCGGGCACCGGCGGCCGGGCCCCCCGGCCCCGCGCCGAGCAGGCCGAGCAGCTCGGCTTCGAGGGCATGCCGGAGCGACTCTTCGTCTGCACCCCCAGCAAGCTCGGCGCGTACGCCGACTGCCCGCGCCGCTACCGTTACTCCTACGTCGACCGTCCGGCGCCGCCGAAGGGGCCGCCTTGGGCGCACAACTCGCTCGGCGCCAGCGTGCACACCGCCCTGAAGAACTGGTACGCGCTCGCCCCGGAGCGCCGCCGGCCGGAGGCCCTGGCCGCCCTGCTCCGTGGCACCTGGGTCCGCGAGGGCTACCGCGACGACGAGCAGGAGCGGGACGCCTACCGCCGGGCGCTGACCTGGCTGGAGTCGTACGTCGCCGGCCTGGATCCCGGGGAGGAGCCGCTCGGCGTGGAGCGGGTGGTGGCGGTCAAGACCGGTGTGCTGGCCTTCAACGGCCGCACCGACCGGATCGACTCCCGCCCCGGCGCGGACGGCCCTGAGCTGGTCATCGTCGACTACAAGACCGGCCGCACCGGCCTGGACGCCGACGACGCGCGCGGCTCGCAGGCGCTCGCCCTCTACGCGTACGCGGCCGAGCGGGTGTTCCGCCGGCCCTGCCGCCGGGTCGAGCTGCACCACCTGCCCACCGGCACGGTCGCCGCGCACGACCACACCCCCGAGTCGCTGGCCCGCCAGCTCAGCCGGGCGGAGGAGGCCGCCCGGGACATCATGGCCGCCGAGCGGGCGGTCGCCGAGGGCGCCGATCCGGACGAGGCGTTCCCCACCACCCCCGGTCCGCGCTGCGGCTGGTGCGACTACCGCCGCACCTGCCCGACCGGTGCCCAGACGCCGGGCAAGGACCCCTGGGCCGCCGTGGAACGGCTCGCCGAGGACTGACGTTCAGCCCCGCCCGCGGGGTGGGCGACGGCGTCCCCGCTCGCGGAATGCCCTGGGGTCCGGGCCGCAGGACACCCCGGGATGCCGCACACCGAATCGATCGAGGGCCGACTCAGCCGGCGGTGGCCGGGTCGGCGAGACGGGCGGCGCGCTCCTTCGCCGCCTGCTGCAACGGCCCCTCCCGGTAACGGCGGGGCAGCGCGGCCAGGGCGAGCCTCAGCGCCCGGACACTCAGGTCGGCCGAGAGCGCGGTGGTGGGCAGCCCCAGGCCGCCGTACAGCCGGCGCGCCCAGGCCGGCAGCAGCCCCAGCGCGGTGCCGGCGATCCCCAGGTACGCCCACCTCGGCGGACCCAGGTGCAGGCCCAGCTTCACCGGCAGGCTGAGCTTCCACGGGATCGGCGGGGCGGTGAGGAAGAGCGCCGTCTCGGCCGCCTCCCTGGTCATCCGCAGGTCGCCGCGGATCCGCCGGTAGTAGTCGGCCACCTCCGCGGCCGTGCCGGGCACGTCCGCCGGGTCCAGCCCGACCAGGGCCGCCGCCCGACGCTGCTCGGTGTAGTAGCCGTCGACCTCGTCGTCGGTCAGGGCCAACCCTGCCCGGCGGGCCGTGCTGACGAAGGACTCCACCTCGGTGACGTGCACCCAGCGCAGCAGGTCCGGGTCGTCGATCCGGAACTCCTCACCGGTGAACGGGTCGCGGGCCCGCAGCCGGGCGTGCAGCGTACGCAGCCGGCGGCCCGCCGCCTCCGCCTCCGCCGTGGTGCCGTAGACCGTGGTCGCCACGTAGGTCGCGGTGCGGACCAGGCGACCCCAGGCGTCGGTCTGGTAGCTGCTGTTCTGCGCGACCCCCGCCATCGCCCTGGGGTGCAGCGCCTGCAGGTAGAGCGAACGCAGGCCGGCGATGATCAGGATCGGCTCCTCGTGCACCTTCCACGTGACCGATCCGGGACCGAAGAGGCCGAGGTCGTCGGAGTCCACCGATCAAGAGTGCCACGCCCGTGCCCGATGCGGGCAGGCCGGGACGTCGGCGACGTGTCCTCGCCAGCCGGGACGGGCCGGCGTGCCCGACGTCAGTGGTCGGCGGAGCGGCGGGCCTGGCAGGTGGGGCAGAGGCCCCAGAAGGTCACTTCCGCCTCGTCCACCTCGAACCCGTGGGCGGTGTTCGGGTCGAGGCAGGGAGCGCTGCCGGTCGCGCAGTCGATGTCGGCGATCTCGCCGCAGCCCCGGCAGACCACGTGGTGGTGGTTGTCCCCGACCCGGGCCTCGTAGCGGGCGGGACTGCCGGCCGGCTCGATCCGGCGGGACAGCCCGGCCCGGGAGAGCGCGCCGAGCACGTCGTAGACCGCCTGGGTGGACACCGAGTCCAGCCGCTCGCGGACCCGGCGGGTGATCTCGTCGACCTCCAGGTGACCCCCGGCGGCGAGCACGTCCAGCACGGCGAGGCGCGGTCGGGTCACCCGCAGGCCCCTCGACCGGAGCAGCTCCTCACCACTGGACATGACGTAATGACAGCACGGGCTCACCGGGGCGACAAGTGACCCGGCACCGGGGTGGCCCGGCACACAGCCATCGGGTGAACCGGTTTCCGGTGAACCGCGACCCCGGCCACCGCGTGTACCGCAGTGACGAGCAGCGACGGCCGTCACAGCGTCGTACTCTGATCGCTCGCGGTACCCGTCCACTCGCCGGAGGTGTCGGTGTTCAGGGAAGTCAATGGTCTGCCGGGTCACGTCCTGGTCATCCACGCCGTGGTGGTGCTGGTGCCGCTGCTGGCGCTGCTCTCCGTCGCGTACGGGGTGCTGCCCCGCTGGCGGTCCCGCTTCGGCTGGGCGGTGGCCGTCCTCGCCGTGCTGACCCCGATCGTCACCTTCGTGGCCACCGAGTCCGGCGAGGAGCTGCAGGAGGTGCTCAGGAGCCGCGGCTACCCGCCGGAGGGCCTCCAGAAGATCCACGAGCACTCCGAGTACGGCGACACCCTGCTCTGGTTGACCGTCGCCCTCGCCGTGGCGGCCCTCCTGCTGCTGTTGCTGACCAGCGGCCTCGAACGGGTGCGCGGGTTGCCCACCTGGCTCGTCTGGGCGCTCACCGCGGTCATCGCCGTCCTCGCGGTGTTCGCGCTGGTGTACGTCTATCTCACCGGGGACAGCGGGGCCAAGATGGTGTGGAGCAACATCGTCTGACGCCGGGCTGCCCGGCTCAGAAGACCACCCGCGAGCAGAGCAGACAGACCAGCAGGACCAGCACCACCGCGGCCACCGCGCCGACGCCGTAGGTGAGCCGCTGGGACTGCTGCTCGGCGTTGTCCATGCCGGCCATGTCCTGCGGGGGTAGCTGTCGCGGCGGCGGCACCTGCACGTGCACCGGCGGTCGCCAGCCGGGCGGCGGCGGGACGGTCGGCGGGGGACCGGTGTAGCCACCCTGCCCGGCCGCCGCGCCGCTGCCCGGGCCGACCGCAGGTCCACCGGCGCCCGGTCCCGCCGGGCCCGGGGCCGGCAGTGCGGTCCCGTCCGTCGGCGGTGGGGCCGTTCCGTCGGTCGGTTGCTGGTCCGGCGGGCACCGCCAGAACTCGTCCCCGGGGCTGGTCCCGCTCGGCGTCGTCACGCCGTCCGACGCTACCAATGGCTCGGCCGGCCGGCTCCCCGACGCGGCCGGCGATCGCCCGATGACCGGGCGCCGCTCCGCCGCGCCCGACTCCCCGACGCGTCGGCTGATCTTTCCGGCGATGGGGTGCTGGTCCGCGAGCCGCCGCGTGCGCCGGGTTGCTTCCGTCCGGCGGTATCCTTGCCGTTCGTGAGCACCGAGGACCCCGGCGTGCGGGGCGCGCGCGGCGACGACGACCGGACGGTCGACCTCAGCGACGACTTCGTGGTGTTGCCCGAGCAGACGGCGGACGACACCGACCGTGGCTGGGGCGAGCGGGCCGGCGGCAACGACGACTGGCTGCTCGCGGAGCGCCCGCCGCACTGGGACTGACCCGCGCCGGGACTGACCCGCACCGGGAAATAGCCGCACGGGGAAATAGCCGGCACGGGCACTGATTGGCTCGCGCCGCCATCGGCGCGACCGGTTCAGCCCCGGACGACCACGGCGAACCGGCTCCCCTCGGGCAGGCCGACGGCCCGCTGGGCCTGCTCGGGCCGTAGCGCCAGGTAGAGCGCCGACGACCCGTCGGCCGTGTCCGCGCCCACCACGTCGAGCACCAGCGCCCGGGTGGCGAGGAGGACAGCCGCTCCGGCCGCCCCGCCGGCCGGTACGACGAGCAGGTCCACCCGGGCGCCCGGGTGGAGCACCGCGAGCGCGGCCGGCTCGGCCAGCCGTACCGGTACCCCCACCGCGCCGTCGGGCAGCGGCAGTGCCCCACCACGCGACCCGGGCGGGGCGGCGGTCGGGTTGGCCGACGGGGTCGGAGCGAGGGTGGCCGGCACCGCCCCGGGCGGGCACCCGGAGGGTGTCCGCAGGACAGCGGCGGCCAGGCCGAGCAGCATCGCGACGAGCGTCACCCGGAGCAGTGTCCCGCCCCGGGGCAGCCCGCGCCAGCGCGCCGGACGCAGTGATCCCTCGCTCGCCGTCACGCCAGCGCCTCCCCGCCTGGGCCGCCCGGGCGCCGCCGTCCGGACAGCGCCCACTCAGCAGGCTAGGAGCGGGAGGGCTTGGAGGCAGGCCGGCGCCGGTCGCCTGTGGACAACTGGCCCGCCTGTGGACAACCCCCACGTCGGCCGGACATGTGCTATGCCCGCGGGTCGGCCGGGCCGGCGCTCAGCGCCGGGCGGCCGGAGCCGATCGGGCCGGTCCGGACAGGTGATCAACGCGGGCTCGCCGTTTGGGGGCGTCGGCGGGACCGGGATGACCCCACCTGGCCGACCTTGACTGGATCGACTCCGGGCGCGAGCCGGCGGGCGGCCGGCTCGCGCGGCGATGTCAGGACGAGGAGCTGGAGGTGCTGGCGGCCGGGGTCTTGGCGGCTCCGCCGCTGGACGAGCCGGTCGACGTGCTGCTCGACGAGCCGGAGTCGCCGCCGGAGGTGGACTCCGACTTCGCCGCCTTGGTCGGGGTGCTCGACGCGGTGTCCGAGCCCGACGAGCGGGAGTCGGTGCGGTAGAAGCCCGAGCCCTTGAAGACGATGCCGACCGAGTTGAAGACCTTGCGCAGCCGCCCCTCACACGCCGGGCACTCGGCCAGCGGCTCGTCAGAGAAGGACTGCACCGCCTCGAGCTGGTGGCCGCACGCGGTGCAGGCGTACTGGTACGTGGGCACGTTCTCCTCCGGATCTGGCACGGCCTGTTGGCACTCGACGTATTCGAGTGCCAATGGTGCGTCATCGGGGCCGGGTTCGTCCAGCGGAAGCGGGCCGTCCCACACCGGGTGCCTCCGCAAGGGTACGCAGCCCGCCGGCGGGCGTTATGACGGCGCGGACGGGGCGGTCGTGCGGCTGGGCGGGGATGCTCGCCACCAGCTCCCCGTCGTGCAGCAGCGCCACCGTGACGGTCGCCACAGGCACCCGGGCCAGCGCCCGGTCGTACGAGCCGCCGCCGCGGCCCAGCCGCAGCCCTCGATGGTCGACCGCGAGGGCCGGGACGACCACCAGCTCGGCGTCGGCCACCGCCGACCGCCCCAGCCGGGGGCCGGCGGGCTCGCGCAGCCCTCGCCCGGCCGCCACGAGCGACTCCGGGGCCGTGTAGGCCGCCCAGTCCAGGTCCAGATCGTCGCGGAGCACCGGCAGCAGCAGCTCGGCCGCCGGCTCCAGCGCCGCCCGAAGCACCGCCGGCAGGTCCGGACCACCGGGTTCCGAGCCGACCGGGACGTACGCGGTCATCCGGGCCGGGCGCAGCCGGCGTACCAGGGCGACCAGCTCGGCCTGGACGCGCGTCGCGGCGTCGGCGCGCTGCGGACCGGTCAGCGCCCGACGGCGGGCGAGCAGCGCGACCCGCGCCTCCCGCTTCGCCTCATGCGTCACTTCCGCTTCATCCGCGAAATCCGGCAACGCAACACTCCTCACGCAACGCTCGCCTGACGGTAGCTCTGTGTCAGCATCGCAACATCGGGCGCGCAACTTCCGGGGGGAAGCGTTGACGCTACGCGGGCGGTTGACGGCGGCCTTCCTCGCGGTGGTGCTCGGCCCCGTCCTGCTCGGCGCGTTCTTCGTCGGCTCCACCATGTCGGCCGTCGACCGGGGCCGCTCCACCGAGCGGCTCGGGCTGGCCGCCGCCGCGGTGCGTACCTCCGTGGACGCCCTCTGCCAGCAGTTGCGCGCGGCGGCCGACGCGGTCGCGCTGGTCGCCGACCCCGCCGCGCGGCCCGGCGCGGCGACCCAGGTGGTCGGCCGCGGCCTGGCCGCCGCCGTCCGGGTCACCGACACCGCCGGCCGGACCAGCTACGCCACCCCCGGCGGCCCGGCCGAGCCCTGGCAGGACTGCTCCGGCGACCAGCCGGCCAGCGGGCCAGTCCGCGCCCTCGCCGTCCGGGTCCAGCTCCGCGATCCCAGCGGCGCCGACCTGGGCGCGGTCGTCGCCGCGCAACCCGTCGACCCGGCCTTCGTGGCGCGCCTCGCCGCGGTGACCGGGGTCGCGGTCACCCTCCTCGACGACGCCGCCGGCCCCGTCCGGGTCACCCACACCACCGAGAACCGGGGGGTACGCGAGGCGGTGCTGGCCGCCGCCACCCGGGTCGACGGGGACCGGGTCACCGAGACCGCCGACGGCCGGTACGTCCGCCGGGCGGGTCCCGCCCCGGGGCAGCCGCTGCCGCTGGTGCTGTCGGTTCCCGGGGAACGGCCACCCGGCCTCTACGCCGCCCTGGTCGGCGCGGTGGTGCTGGCCGCGCTGCTGGCGGTGCTGGCCGCCTGGCGGCTGGCCCGGGTCACCACCCGGCCGCTGGTGGAGCTGGCCGGCGCGGTGGACCGGGTGGCGCACGGCGACCTGAACACCTGGGTGCCGGTGCGCAGCCGGGACGAGATCGGCCGGCTGGCCCTCGCCTTCAACCGGATGACCCGGGAGACCGGTACCTACGTGACCGCGCTGACCAGCAGCCGGGACCAGCTGCGTGGCCACCTGGCGGTGCTCGGCGACACCCTGGCCAGCACCCACGACCTGCAACGCATCCTGCGGGTGCTCCTGCACAGCGCGATCGCGGCGACCGGTGCCCGGGCCGGGGCGGTGCTGCTGCTCGACGGCGCCGGCGTGCTGGTCGGCCAGTGCGCCGAAGGGCTGGAGGGGCGCTGGGCCGCGGACGACCCGACCGACGCGGCGACGCTGCGGGTGCCGGTCGGCGCGGGGGTCGTCGGCGCGGTGGCCGCCACCGGGGAGCCGCTGCGCGGCCGGTGGGAGCCGGCGACCGGGTCGACCGGGGAGCCGCTCTGCGAGACGTACATCGCGGTGCCCTTCGCGGCGCCCGGGGCGGCGGAGCTGGGCGGGCGCGGCGGCCCCGACCGGCCCGGGCACCCGCCGGCCGGCGCGGACGGCGACGGCGGCGCGGCGGGCGGCGGGACGCTCGGCGTGCTGGCCCTCTACGACCGGCTCGGCGCCGACGAGTTCGACGACGACGACCTGGAGACGCTGCGCACCTTCGCCGGGCACGCCGCGGTCGCGGTGGACAACGTGCGGGTGCACGAGGAGGCCCAGCGGCTGTCGCTGACCGACCCGCTCACCGGGCTGTGGAACTACCGCTACCTGCGCGAGTCGATCCGCCGGGAGGTGGAGCGGGCCAACCGGTTCGGCCGGATGCTCAGCGTCCTGGCGCTGGACCTGGACCGGTTCAAGGACGTCAACGACACCTGGGGCCACGCCGCCGGGGACGCCGTCCTGGTGGAGTTCGCCCGCCGGGTACGCGGGGAGATCCGCGAGATGGACCTGGCCTTCCGGCACGGCGGCGAGGAGTTCGTGGTGCTGCTGCCGGAGACCGACGCCCGGGGCGCGGCCATCGTCGCCGAGCGGCTCGGCGCGGTGGTCCGGGACAGCCCGGTGCCGGTGGACGGGCACTCGGGTGAGCCGGTGCTGGTGCCGGTGACCGTCTCCATCGGTATCGCCGTGTACCCCGTCCACGCCGCCACCGGACAGCAGGTGCTGGACGCGGCGGACGACGCCCTGTACGCGGCCAAGGCCGCCGGCCGGGACGGCTACCGGGTGGCGCAGCCCCCGGACCCGGCGCCCACGCAGGAGATCGCCGTGGTCGCCGGGGCGGTCAGCCCGCCCGACGGACTGCCCCGGGCCGGCGCGGTGGACGCCGCGGGCGGGGTTCCCGGCGGCGCGTCTTCCGGTCCTCACCCGCCGCGGCAGAGCCGTGGCCGATAGTCTCGCGACATGTCGGAGCACTCAGCTAATCCCTCAGCGACCGCCGCGACCGGTCGTCCGCGCGCCGTCAAGGCCGTGATCCCGGCCGCCGGCCTGGCCACCCGGTTCCTGCCGGCCACCAAGGCGGTGCCGAAGGAGCTGCTGCCGGTGGTCGACCGGCCGGTGCTGCAGTACATCGTCGAGGAGGCCACCCAGGCCGGCATCGGCGACGTCCTGCTGATCACCGGTCGGGGCAAGACGTCGATGGTGGACCACTTCGACCGCCGCCCCGACCTGGAGGCCCGGCTGGAGGAGAAGGGCGACACCAAGACGCTGGCCGAGGTGCAGCGCCCCAGCGAGCTGGCCGAGATCTACACCTGCCGCCAGCCCGAGCAGCTCGGCCTGGGCCACGCCGTCGGGTACGCCGAATCGCACGTCGGCGACGCGCCCTTCGCGGTGCTGCTCGGCGACGAGTTCGTCAAGCCCTCCGAGCCGCTGCTGCCGGCGATGCTGGAGCTCCAGGCCCGCACCGGCGGCATCGTGCTGGCCTTCTTCGAGGTCGACCCGGCCGAGACCAAGCGCTACGGCATCGCCTCGGTCGAGCCGGCCGAGCCGGGGTTCAGCGACATCGCCGAGGTCGTCAAGGTCACCGGCCTGGTGGAGAAGCCGAAGCCGGAGGAGGCCCCGAGCAACCTGGCCGTCCTCGGCCGGTACGTGCTGCCGGGGAAGATCTTCGACGCGATCCGGCGGACCGAGCCGGGCAGCGGCGGCGAGATCCAGCTGACCGACGCGATGGAGCTGCTGCGTACCGAGGGCACCCCGGTGCACGCCATCGTCTACCGCGGCACCCGCTACGACACCGGCATGCCGCTGGGCTACCTGCAGACCGTCGTGCAGATCGCCGCCGAGCGGGACGACCTGGGCGCCGAGTTCCGCAAGTGGCTGGCCGAGTTCGTCAACTCCGACGCGTCGCGCGGTCCCAGTACATGACCGCGACGGCCGACGCCGAGGCGGCCGCGAACGAGTTGACGCCGCTCGCCGACTACCTGGGCAGCGTGCTGCGCAGGTTACGCGCGCTGCCTCCGCTCGACCTCGACCTGACCCAGGCGTACGGCAACGTCCTCGCGGAGGACGTCGTCGCGCCGCACTCGTTCCCCGCCTTTGACCAGGCGGCGGTGGACGGGTACGCCGCGCGCTGGGAGGACATCTCCGGCGGGAGCCGGGGGCCGGGATACGTCCCGGCCCCCTCCGGCACGCCCGGCGGGCGCAGCATCCGGCTCAACGTGGTCGGCGACCTCGGCGCGGCCAGCTGGCGGCCGGTCCGGCTCACCCCCGGCTCCTGCTTCTCCGTGGCGGCCGGTGCGCCGCTGCCCATCGCCGCCGACGTGGTGGTCCCGGTGGAGTGGACCGACCAGGGCATGGCCGCGGTGGAGATCTTCCGCGCCCCCAAGCGGGGGTACGGCGTCCGCCGCGCCGGTGCGGAACTGCCCGCCGGCACCCTGCTCGCCCGCGCCGGCACGTACGTCTCGCCGGCGCTGGTCGCCGTCTTCGCCGCCACCGGCATCGGGCACGTGGTGGTCCGCCCCAGCCCCCGGGTGGTCATCGTGGCCACCGGCGACGAACTGGTCGACGTGGGCCGGGGCAGCCAGCCGGGCCAGGTGGTGGACGCGAACTCGCACGCGCTGACCGCCGCCGCGGCCGAGGCGGGCGCGCTCGCGTACCGGGTGGGGATCTGCGACGACGACCCGGACGGGCTGCGCGGCCTGCTGGAGGACCAGACGCTGCGGGCCGACCTGATCATCACCACCGGCGGTACCGGCACCGGCCCGGGCGACATGGTCCGCCGGGTCCTGTCCCGCCGGGAGGGCGGCCGGGCCGGGCCGGTGGCCTTCACCGAGGTCGCCCTCTATCCCGGAACGGCCCTCGGATTCGGTACGGTCGGCGCCGAGGAGGTGCCGGTGGTCTGTCTTCCCGGTGAGCCCGGCGCGGCGCTGATCGGCTTCGAGGTGCTGGCCCGACCGGCCATCCAACTGCTGGCCGGCGCGGAGCCGGTGTTCCGGCCCAGCGTCCGCGCGCACCTGCTGGAGACCGTCTCCTCCCCGGTCGGGCTGCGCGAGTTCCGCCCGGCGCACGTGGCCGAGCGGCGCGGCGGCGGGTACACGGTGCAGCCGCTCAGCGGGGGACCGTTCACCCTCTCCGGCCTCGCCGAGGCCAACGGGCTGCTGGTGCTCGGCGAGCGGGTCACCACCGCCGCCGCCGGGTCCACCGTGGACGTCCTCCTGCTGGATCGGCGCCGGTGAGCTGGTTCCAGCGGCCGCCCGGGTGGCCGGCGGTGCTGGTGGACGGTCCGGTGGTGCTGCGGCCGTACCGGCGCTCCGACGCGGCCGCCTGGTCGGAGGTGCGGCGCGCCAACCGGGCCTGGCTGTCCCCCTGGGAGTCGCACCTGCCCGGGAGCTGGGACGAGTCGAACTCGCCGGCCGCATTCCGTTACGTCCACGCCGACCAGCGCCGCTCGGCGCGCACCGGTGACGGCCTGCCGTTCGCCGTCTGCCTGCGCGAGCACGGCCAGGATCGGCTGGTCGGCCACCTCAACATCGGCAGCATCGTCCGGCGGGCGTTCTGCTCCGGGTACGTGGGCTACTGGGTGGACTCCCGGGTGGCCGGTCGCGGGGTGATCCCCACCGCGGTGGCGCTGGCCGTGGACCACGCGTTCGGCCCGGGCGGGCTGCACCGGGTCGACGTGAACATCCGACCCGAGAACCGCCCGTCCCGGCGGGTGGTGGAGAAACTCGGCTTCCGCGAGGAGGCGTACCACGTGCGCTACATGCACATCGACGGTGCCTGGCGGGACCACATCGGATACGCGATGACCAGCGAGGAAGTCGCCGCCGAGGGCGGGCTGCTGGCCCGCTGGCACCGCGTACGTGACAACGCGGCGTGAAGCGTCCCACCCTCGACGCCCGGCGCGGCGCACGGTCAACTCGGTCGGCGGCCCGTAACCTCAAGTAACTGCAAGCTGTGGCAAGCGCTGCCCGCCCGCAGGATCTGCGCCGTGGACGACCATCCATAAAAGATCCTACGGCCGACCGGCGGTTGCCCCGAACTCGGTGACGGGAGGGGTGAGGGTGCCGACCTCGGTGCTCCTCGCCGTCCTCGCCGCCGCCGGCCTGCTCGCCCTCGCGCCGGCGCTGGTCCGCCGGTACGACGCCACCGAGCGGCTGGTGGCGGAGCGGGCGCAGTCGACGGCGCGGGTGCTCCAGCGCCGCCGGCGGCGCCGCACTGTGCCGGGACAACGCCCGGTCAACCCGTCCCGCTCCCTCGTCGTCACGCTGAGTAAGGATGCGACCACAGACGGTCTGAGTGCACCGGTCTCGGCGCCGCCCGCCCCGCGCCGGCCCAACCGCCTGCGCGCGGTGCCGCCCGCCCCGAACAGGTCCCGCCGACGGCACCCGCCGAAGCGGCGCCACCACACCCCGGCGATCTACCGCCGCCGCCGTGTGCTCGCCGCGCTGCTGCTCCTCAACTTCGTCGAGTTGATCGGCGTGGTCCTGGTCAGCCCCGGGTTCTGGATCAGCGTCTCCGTCACCGGGGCGCTGCTGCTGGCGTACGTCGGGCACCTGCGGCAGCGCGCCCTCGACGAGCGCCGACGGCGGCGCGCCGAGGCCCGCGAGGCGGCCTGGCTGGCCGCCCGGCAGGCCGAGGTGCGCCGCGAGCAGGCCCGCCGCGCCGCCGCCCGCCGTGAGGCCCAGCGCCGCCTGGCCGCCCAGCGCGAGGCGGTCCGGCGTACGGCGATGGGCCTGGACCGCCCCGCGGACCTGCCCCCGGCCGCGGCGGCCGGCGGGTCGGTCTCCTACCGGCGGGC
Organism: Micromonospora sp. NBC_00898; assembly: GCF_045207895.1. Classification (NCBI taxonomy): domain Bacteria; kingdom Bacillati; phylum Actinomycetota; class Actinomycetes; order Micromonosporales; family Micromonosporaceae; genus Micromonospora; species Micromonospora sp. NBC_00898. Next base: position 5,235,457 of record NZ_CP108775.1, on the reverse strand, counting down.
GGGTGGCCTCCGTGGTCGCCCCTACCAGTCCGGCCGCGGGTCCCACTCGGCTTGATCGGCTCCAGGTGCGGGACATTGCGGCATTCCGGTGCCCATGAGACCGCAACTTGCCGCAGCGGGAGTGGATCAAGGGAGGGCTGCCGGAGGGGCGATTCGCGGCGGGGGCCGGAGACCTGTTAGCCTTGTCGCCGGCCCGCCCGGTGAAAGCCGGGTGGGACCGACGCTGGTTCGCCGGCGGAGGGGCTGTGGCGCAGACCGGTAGCGCACCTCGTTCGCATCGAGGGGGTCAGGGGTTCAAATCCCCTCAGCTCCACCCCAGGTCAAAGGCCGTTTCCCGTGGTGGGAGACGGCCTTTTTCGATGCAGTCCAGGCACAACGGTTGTCCGAGCCGCGGATCGTCAACATCGTGGCGGGCGAAGCAGACCGTGGGCTGCCCGTGCGGGCAGGTGCCGGCGGTGCTCCGGGCGCGGCAGGGGGCCGGGCGGCAGTCGCAGCGCTGCCGGCCGTTGCAGGTGTGGCGGGGGACGTGGCGGTGGTGGACCGCGCCGAAAGAGGGTGCGGTGAAGGTGGCGAAGACGACCGGGTGCTGGCCGACCGAGGCGGGGACGCCCTTGCCGCCGGTCAGGCCGCAGCGGACGAGCTGATAGGCGTCGCCCCGGTAGACCCAGGCGCAGTCTGGGCATTGCGATTCGCGGCGGTTGCCGCACGCCTTGTAGAGCGCCCGGTCGGGCAACTCGTCGGTGTGCTGCTCGCTCAGGATCCGGCCGGTGTCTCGGTCGGCGCCAACGATGGTGCCGGTGAGGCGGATCGGGCGGGAGCAGCCGCCGGCGGGACGGGTGTGCTCCAGCCAGCCGGAGAACTCCGGCGTGGCGGCGCGATGCAGGGCCTGGGCGTCACGACCGACAGCGAGGCCGGGCCGGTACAGGGTGAGCGGGGTGGACATCGGGGCTTTCTCCTCACGGCGTGGCAGGGACGGGAGACGAAGCACCACCAGCCGTAGACGTCTGTCCGCTGGTGGTGTTCGTCGTGTCTCCTGGCACCGCCGAGAGGGCGGCCGGCTGTCGCCAGGCCGCGTCGCGGAGTCCCTCATTGGCACGGATTGCGTTGACCGGGCCGTGACCGCCGCGCCTCGCTACTGCTCCTCCCTCAGGAGCGACTCGTGCAATTCACGGCGGGTGGCCTTGAAGTGCACGACCTCTACCGCGATGAAGCCGACGGCGACCGCCGCCAGCATGCCGAACGCCACGAACGCCGGCACCCGGGCGGCAAGCGGGATCAACGCCGCCAGGAGCACCGCCGCACCCACCCGCGGCCCGCTCGCCCTGCCCGTGGTGCGCAGTTGGAAGGCTGACCCACCGAGCAGGTAGATGATCACGCCGATGTACATGGCACCGAGGCCAACGCTGTCCAGCCGAGCGCCCATGCCGTGCTCCTCGAGGTGCTTGACAAAGTCCAGCGTCTTCTTGAGCCCGAGCGAGAACAGGACGATGCCGGCAATCATCGGCAGATGGAGGTAGCTGTAGGCATCGCGGGCGAGCGCCACCCGCGCTGCCCCGCTCGACCGTTGCAGCGCCCGCTCGCCAGCGAGCGCCGGGATGTCGAAGTAGGCCCACCAAAGCGTTGCCGACACGGCGATGCCGAGCAGGTCTGCCACGATGAGCGTCCAGGAGATCGGTATCTCCGTGCCACCCAGGCCGAGCGCGAGGAACGCCTCGCCCAGCGCGATGATAATAATGATTTTGTGCCGGTCCGCCCACATCTTCGCGGACCGGATCTGCCAGCCCTTGAGAATCGCGAAGCCCGCGCCGAACTCGACGACGATGGCGAACAGCCACAGCAAATCCTGCCCGACGTTGATCCACAGCCGGTCGTCGGTTAGCCGTGGCACTAGCGCGGCGCAGACGAGGAGCGCGCTGGCGACGAGCGCTGGCCCAGTGGCCCCCAGCAGTTGGCGCGACCGGCCGTCGCGGCTGACGTACCAGTAGGTCAGGGCGTGCAGCATCCGCACCGCGAGGTAGCAAGTGATGAGCAACAGGGGCCCATGCAGAACTCCGGGTGTATCGACAAACGCCTCCGGAATCGCCGAGGCTACCAGATACATGATCATCGCCGCCGCGAACATGGCGATCCGCACAACACCCTCGTCGGCCCGTACCGCGTTGCCCAGCCACGCGTAGCAGACCCAGACCCACCACAGCAGGGCCAGGATGACTCCACCCCGCGCCACGCCTATCGAGGGCTCATCGGCCACCACTTTGGTCACGTGAGTGATCGCGAAGACATAGACCAGATCGAAGAAGAGTTCCACCGAGGTGACCCTGGCGTGCACCGTGACCGGTCGCGCCGCCGGTGGTCGGCCCACGCCGCCATCGCTCGCCACTGGGCAAGTCTGGCAGCCGGACGGGGTCGAGGCAGGTCATTGGACAGTTCACGCACCGTCGATCACGGGGCGCATCCGCCGCCCCGGTGGTGCCATCGTTCTTTTGGACCGCCTTCCTGCGCCAGCGGCGAAGAACGCCTGGTCCGAACGCTTCCATGACAGCGGTTGATCTACGAAGACCGAAGGACGGTCACCATCGCATCCCGCATCGATATAGCAATAGACTGAGAAAGCTGGACCACCGGAGCACCTGTTTGCCCCTCTCTTGCGCATTCAGCCAAGGCTTCCGAAAGTTCAGGTGCTGGCCTCCAACTGGCGAATGCACCCCCCACCTCATCATCTCCGCTATCGATCTCCACCTCCGCCCCGGCCAGCCCGTGGCCATCGTTTATCCAATGGACGGGAATACCAGCTAGGTGGAGTGCCCCGCGAACCTGTTCCCCCAGTTCACGCCAACTAGCGATAGTCTCGTCAGAGGCACGCGAAAGGCCAAACACGTCACCCATTTCTGGACGATTGTTCAGGGATGTGAGCTTCAGGTGAAGTCCGCCTGAAGCTCACACCGACACCACTAGCGTCGCCCCCTCATTCGTCGGTGCCATCGTCCGCACGATGCCGCGGACAGCGGCACCCGGGCGGACTGGTTAGACGTCGACGCCGAGACGAACCTGCACGGTGTCCCCCACCTGGAGCCCTTCGGACTTCTGCACGGCCGCCTTCACCGGCATGATGTACCGCCCGTCCTTGGGGAAGAGCGAGGTCTTCCACCGGGTTCCGCCGATCTGAGCCGTGACCGGGATCATGCCCCAGCCGTAGCTCACCAGCCCGGAAGCCGCGTTCAGCTCGTGGCATTCCGCCTCCGGGACGGTGATGAAATGCCACGGCGCCGGGCCTCTCCAGAACCACATCTCGCCGCTGAACTCCAGGTCCATCGGCTCAGCATAGGAGCCCGACCAGGTCCGGCAGCGCGGAGGAGCGCCCGGTCACCGGCCGCACGTCCGGCACGGCCGGCGGGTCCGCTGGTGGAAGCTCAACGCGGCCAGGCCGAGCCCCCGGCCCCACAGCCAGTACGCCGGCTCGGCCACCCAGAAGAACGCCAACGGGAAGCGGCCGTCGCCCGGGTCGAAGGTGCCGGTTGCCGTCTCGACGGTGAGGTCGGCGATGCCGACGCCGAAGTAGACGATCAGCCCGACAGAGAAGACCGCCGCCGGCACGAGCAGTACCGCGCGGGGGATCCGCCGGCCGGCCAGCAGCGGCACCCAGCGGGGCCAGATCCGGCCCCAGGAGTGCACCAGGGCCAGTGGCAGCAGCACCCCGGCGAGCAGGAAGCCCACCTCGAAGGCGACCATCGACGCTCCCTTTGCCAGGGGCATGTCGCCGAAGCCGACCGCCAGCTGGGTGGCCAGGCGCAGCAGGCAGCCGGCGGCGGCGGCGTACGCGGCCGCCCGGGCCCAGCCCGGCACCGCCGCGTCCCCGCCGCGTCGCGCCGCCGGGCCGGTGCGCCCGCAGTCGCGGCAGTCACCCCGGTACCGCCGTCGGTGGCCGACGATCGCCGTGTTCAGCAGCACCGCGCCGGTGAAACAGCCGACCCGGCTGAGGAACGCGGCGACCGTGAACCCGTCGGTAGGCGCCAGGATCAGGAAGCCGACCAGGTCGAGCAGGAGCAGCGCGCAGGAGAGCACGATCGCCGCGCAGACCGCCCAGCCGGTCACGGCCAGCGCCGGATGCCAGGATCGGGCGGTCGCGAGCCCGCCGGCGACCGCCGCGCCGGCGGCGCAGAGCGCCACCGCCCACCAGCCGGTGAAGACCACCAGATCGGTGCCGAGCGGCGGGAACTCCGGCGCCCCGGCCACCGCCCACCACAGGCGGAGCGCGCCGTAGCCGACGGCCCAGGCGACGACGAGGTACGGCAGGAGTGCGCGGCGGGCCGAGTCCGGTGGGGCCTCGGGCGGCACGGTGAGGGTCATGGCCTCAGCCTGTCGTCGGGCGGTTCGCGGCGCCTCCCGCCGGGAGGGGATCCGCTCCCTCGGCCGGAGGAGCCGGCGGTTCGGCCACCGCCGGCCGGCGCTCCGACCCATCCCGTCGTGGGGGAAAGGTCGGCGGCTGATCCCGATCTCGTGGACGACCACGGGTCGGCGACGTGGTCGGGCGGGATGACAGACTCCGCACATGCAGCAGCCACCCGCCATCACGCCAGAGACCACCGACTGGACGTACGTCATCACCGAGGGCTGCGCGGAGTGCGGCTTCTCCGCGCAGGAGGTCACGTCGACGGGGGAGCGGCTGCGCGCCACGATCCCGACCTGGCGGGCCGTACTGGCGCGGGACGACGCCACCGTGCGGCCGGCGCCGACGGTCTGGTCCCCGGTGGAGTACGCCTGCCACGTCCGCGACACCTGCCGGATCTTCCGCGAGCGGCTGGAGCTGATGCTGCGGGAGGACGATCCGGTCTTCGCCAACTGGGACCAGGACGCGACGGCGGTCGAGGAGGACTACTTCCACCAGGCGCCGGCGGAGGTGGCCGACCAGTTGGCCGCGGAGGCGGCGGCGACGGCGGCGGCGTTCGACGCGGTCCGGGCGGACCAGTGGGAGCGGCCGGGCCGGCGCAGCAACGGCTCGGTGTTCACGGTGGCCACCTTCGCGGTCTACTTCCTGCACGACATCGAGCACCACGTGCACGACGTCACCCGCTGACGGAAGGCAATCATCCGCTACCCGACGACGGGGGCCGGTCCTTGCCGGACCGGCCCCCGTCGACTGCGTGCCGTCACGGCTCAGGGCTTCCAGGAGCCCGCCGTCTTGAACTTGTGCTGGTACTCCACGATGCCCTTCTTGTCCTTCACGTCGAAGACCAGTTGGCCGGCCCGCTTGCTGCCGGCGGGGAGGTCGTTGCCCGAGGGGAGCAGCTTGCCGCAGCCGGAGAGCGCGCCGCCCATCCCGCTGGCCTCCGTCCCGTCGGCACCGACCCAGCGGAAGAAGAACGGGTTGAACGAGCCGGTGCCCTTGGTGACCTCCGCGGTGACGTCCGCGATCACGTACATGCCCTCGTCCGGCCCCGGCAGGTAGGTCTTGCAGGCCTTGGCCGAGGTACGGAAGTTGTCGACGGTGAGCTGGATCGTCCCGTCCTCGTCGTCGATGACCAGCGTGGCGCCGGGCTCCATGCTGGACGTCTCGCCGGTGGTCTGGTCGGCGTCCGGTGTCGGGTCCGTTGCGCCCGTGGCCGGCGCGACGGGCGCGTTGGTCAGCGCCGGGGTGGGCAGGCTCTCCGCGGCCTTCTCCACTTTCTTGGCACCGGCGAGGACGGCGATGCCGCCACCGCAGCAGAGCAGCAGGAGTACCGCGGCCACGATGCCGATGGTCAGCCAGACCTTCTTCTTCGACGCGGGCGCGGCGGCCGGCGGGTACGGCCCGCTCGGCGCGTACCCGGCACCGGAGACCGGCGGCGGGTAGCCGGCACCGGGCACCGGCGGCGGGTACGCCGCGCCACCCGGGACCGGCGGGTACGGCGCGCCGGAGACCGGCGGCTGGGGCGGGTACGAGCACCCGGGGCGGGCGGGTAGGGCGGTGGATACGGTGAGCCCGACACGGGCGGCTGCGGCGTGGTCGGCGGGTAGGGATCACCAGCCGGGGCGGACGGCAGCGGCGCGGTCGGAGACTCGGGAGCGCCCGGCGCCGGCGGCAGCGGCGCGGTGGGGAACGCCTGCGTCGGCGGTTCCGAGGGCTGCTGGTTCGGGTCCTGCGGTCCGAACGGAGGCTGAGGGTGGCTCACCGTACTCCTAGGGGCGCCTTCGACGATCTTCAGTCGCACCGACGGTACCGGTGACGGGCACCCGCCCGTCACGGCCTCAGCGCGGCGGCAGGACGGCCGCGGTGCGGACCAGGTCGGCGTCCGTGGTGAATCGTCCGATGACCAGCGCCGGCGGGTCGGCGACCGGGGCCGCGTGCAGCCGGGCCGGCGCGATCCGGGCGGTGAACGTCCCGGCTTCCGGGTCGAGGGTCACCCGGGCGTCGTGGAAGTCCAGCCAGGTGCCGACGACCGGATGCCAGAGCTTGTAGACGGTCTCCTTGGCGCTGAACACCACCGCCGGCCAGGAGACGCCGGCCGGTAGCCCGGCGAGGTCCGCCTCCTCCTCGGGCAGGCAGATCATCCGGCGTACCCCGGCGTTGAGCTTTCGGTGCCGCTCGGCGTCCAGGCCGATCGACCGGATCTCGCCGGACCGGGCCGCGGCCGCCGCGCAGTAGCCGTGGGTGTGGGTGATGGCGCCGACCACGCCGGCCGGCCAGACCGGGGACCGGTCGGGCGCCGTGGGCACCGGCGCCGCCGGCAGCCCGAGCGCGGCCAGCGCCCGGCGGGCGCAGACCCGGCCGGCGGTGAAGTCGCGCCGGCGGCTCGGCACCGCACGCTCGCTCAGGCAGGCCAGCTCGGCGGGGAGCAGGTCGCCGGCCCAGTCGTCGGGGCCGGCCACGGCCACCGCGACCGTCGCCGGCAGCAGGTCACGCATCACCCACCTCCTTCAGGTACGACCGCAGCCGCGCCACCTCGGCGTCGAGCCGGTCGGTCGGCACCGGCGGCGCCTCCGGCCAGAGCCGGACCACCGGGTCGCCGTTCGGCTTCGGCGAGGCCTGCTCGACGGTCAGGTTCGGGACGGCCATGACCGGTGAACGTACCGCAACCATGTAACACCGGAGAGTTCCGAGGCGCTGAACTGGCGTCACTGGGGGGATCGCGATCCACACTCGACGCCGGCCTCGCGCCCGGCTGTCCGGGCGACGGTGAGGGGACATGGGATGACAGGTGGGGACGAATCCGGAACAAGGCCGGACGAGCACGCTCCGGTGACTCCCGACTGGACCTGCGGATCGTGCGGCGACGACTGGCCGTGCGCCACGAAGCGGACCCGGCTGCTCGACGAGTACCAGGTGGACCGGGCGTCGCTGAGTGTCTACCTCGGATCGTGCCTCGCCGCCGCCAGTCAGGACCTGCGCACCGCACCGGTGTCGTCCCTGCGGGACCGGTTCATCGGCTGGGTGCCGCGGACCCCACGGACCATCTGACCTCCCGCGCGTGGTGGCCGCCCCGAGCGGCGGAACGGCCACCACGGGCGGCTCACCGGCGCCGGGGCCGCCGGGTCAGGGCGAAGCCGACCACCCCGGCCACCGCGGCGAGGACGCCGCCGGTCGTGGTCCAGACCCAGCGCGAACCGGGCTCGGGGAGCCAGCCGGTGAGGATGCTCTCCTCCTTTGCCACGGGCTCGGCGGTCGGCTCGGTGGTGAGCACCGTCCCGGCCCGGTTGTTCGGCACCAGCGGTGCCTCCAGCTCACCGTCGTCGCCCGACGCGCCGCCCTCGCCGTCCGCCGCGACCAGCAGGTCCACGTCGATCGGCAGGCCGAGGTCCGGCTCCGGCAGGTCGAGAACGGAAAGCCGGACGTAGTAGGTGCCCGGCAGGGGATCGGCGGACCACGACTCGGCCCACGGCCGGACCCGCCGCAGCGTGCAGCCGAGGGTCACGGTGGTCGCCGCCGCGTCGACGGTCGGCGTCTGCGCCCCGGCCGTGCAGGCCTGCCGGCGGCGCAGCCCGTCGAAGACGTCGACGGTCCAGGTGGAGGCGCCGCTGCGGCCCTTGGGGAAGGTGACCGTGGCGCTGACCTGGTGGACCTGCCCGGCCTCGGCGGGGAACGCCCAGTAGAGGTGGTCACCGGTGGACGCACCGACCCGGACCGGCTGGCCGGCGGTGATCGCGGTGGCGGTGAGGAAGGAGGTGCCGGCCTTGGTGACCGTGGCCGCGCCCGGCGAGGGAGTGGGCGTGGGGGCGGCCGAGGCCGCGGCCGGGGCGAGGGTCAGTCCGGCGGCGGCCAGCGCCGCGGCGGACCTGAGCAGGGTACGCATCCTCAGTTCTCCCTCCAGGTGGCGACCCACCAGCGGGTGAGCAGCCCGGCGACCAGTCCGGTGAGCAGCCCGGCCAGGGTGAGCAGGAGCAGCAGGGCCCAGCCGCGGCCCAGGTCCGGGCCGTCCGGGGCGGGCGAGGAGGCGACCACGTCGACGGTCAGCTCCACCGGCATGCCGGGCGTGGCCTCGGTGCCGGGGCGGGGCGCGAAGGCATTGCTGACCACCAGGCAGACCGTCTGCGCGGGTCGGGTACCGCTCGGTTCGGGGCTCGGCGTGGCGGCGTCCTCCGCCGCCGACCAGCGCAGGCCGGCGGAGATCACGTCGGTGCGCCCGCTGCCGGCATCCACGCCCCGGACGAGTTCCCGGCCGTCCGGCGCGGTGGCCCGCAGCAGCACCCCGTAGTCGGGGTTGACCGGCCGGTCCAGTGCCACGCTGACCGAGGCGCGCAGCTCCTGGCCGGACCGCACCGGCACGCGGTACCAGCGGTGCTCGGAGAACGCCTCCCGGTCGGTGTAGACGCCGGGGGCGAGCAGCGGGGCGTTGTCGCACTCGGCCGCGCCGCCGACGACGGTCGGGGTGGCCGTGTACGTGTCCCGGGCCCGGTCCACCAGCTGCTTGATCCGGCCGGTCAGCTCGTCGGCGCTCTGCGCCGCCGTGTACGTGCCGCCGGTCGCGCCGGCGATGCAGAGCAGCTGCCGGCGGACCTTTTCGTCGGGGGCCAGGCCGAGGGTGTCGACCACCAGCCGGGTGCCCTGCGCGGCCAGCTCCCGGGCCACCGCGCACGGGTCCGGCGGGGCGCAGGTGTCCTCGCCGTCGGTGATCAGCACGATCCGGCGGGCGGTGGCGCCGGTGCCGAGGTCCCGGGCGGCCGAGCGGAGCGCCAGCCCGACCGGGGTGAAGCCGGTGGGCCGCAGGGTGGCCACCGCGGCCTTCGCCTGCGCCCGGTCGACCGGGCCGACCGGCACGATCTGCTGGGTGTCCAGGCAGCCCTGCCTCTTGTCCTTGCCCCGGTAGGTCGCGCCGAGCACCCGGATACCGAGCTGGGTCTCGTCGGGCAGCGCGTCGACCACCTCGTTGAACGCCTGCTGGGCGACCGAGATCCGGCTGCGCCCGTCGATGTCCCGGGCCCGCATCGAGCCGCTGACGTCGAGCACCAGCTCGACCTTGGGCGGCTCGGCGGGGGGCTCGGTGGTCTCGTCGTCGGCTGCGGCGGGGGCCGGACCGATCAGCGCGGTCGCGGCCAACAGCCCCAACAGGACGGCCGTCGATCGTCTCTTGTTGATCACGGCGGGAAGTGTAGTGAGATCCACTTTAGATGATCATCCGGGTCGGGCCGTCCCGGCTGTGGCGCTCAGTCCAGGAGCGCGACCAGCCGCTTCGGCGCCACGGCCCGGTACGCGTCGCGGCACAGCTCGTCGATCTCGGCCCAGTCGACCGTGCCGTCGAGGCGTACGCCGAGCCACCCCCGGCCGCCGACGTAGGGCGGGCGGAAGAAGCGGGCCGGGTCCTCCGCGACCAGTTCCTGCTGGGCCCCCGGCGGCGCCGCGCACCACAGGTGCGGGAAGTCGTTGTCGTGGTGCCCGTGGACGTGCAGCGTGACGAAGGTGCTCCGGCCGCGGACGAACCAGGTGGGTGCGCCGTGGCTGGGGCGCTCGGTCACCTCCGGTAGGGCGAGGCAGCTGGCGCGTACCCGGTCCAGCAATTTCATCGGCGCGCCCTCCGGTCCCGAGGAATTCGTAAGGTTCCCGTCAAATTACCCGTCGTCAGTTGCCGGATGTGAACCATTCGACCGGTGGTGCATCCGTCGGAAATCTGCCCTAACTCCACCCGTTGTGAAGGTGCTGGAGTGTGGTTAAGCTCTTCATGCGCGCCCCAATCGCCCGCTTCCCCCGTGGCAGGCGATCGGGGCGCGCTTCTCTGTGCCCGACCCGCTCCGGTGGCCCCACTGGCCCGGCCGCGCCGGCCTCAGATCCAGCGGCCGTCCAGCCACATCCGAGCCGACCAGTCCGCGTACGGCAGCAGCCGGCCGACGAAGATCGGGTAGAAGTACGCGAAGCAGAGGGCCACCAGCAGCACGTACGCGCCGGCGATGAGCCCGCCGACCAGCCGCCGGTCGGAGACCTCCTCCGCTCCGGGCGCCGCCACCCCGGTCGATCCGACGGGTGCACCGGCCGGCGACATGATCGCGCCGAGCGCGTACACCACCGCCAGGACCAGGAACGGCAGCGCGGGCGCGGCGTAGAAGGAGAACATCGTCCGCCCGTCCAGGGCGAACCAGAACCAGGGCAGCAGACCGGCCGCCGCGCAGAGCAGGATCGCCCCGGCCCGCCAGTCCCGCCGGGCCGCCCCGAGCCAGACCGTCGCCGCCAGCGCCGGCAGGAACGACCACCAGAGCAGCGGGGTGCCCAGCAGCAGGATCTCCGAGGCGCAGCTCGGTGCGCCGCAGGCGCCCTCGCCCGACCAGTAGAAGGCGACCGGCCGGCCCAGCAGCAGCCACTGCCACGGCCAGGACTGGTACTTGTGCGGGTCGTCGAGCTGGGTGTGGAAGCCGTACGCGGCCTTGTGGTACTCCCACAGGTTGATCAGCGGGCCGATCACCGGGGCGTCGCTCAGGCCGGGGGTGTTCGGGTAGCGGCTGGCCAGGCGGTAATAGCCGTCGTCGCTGAGCAGCCAGCCGGACCAGGTGACCAGGTAGGTGGCGACCATCAGCACCCCGGCCGCCAGCAGCCAGGGCAGCTCGTCGAGGAGGGCGTCCCGCCACGGGCGGCGCACCCCGGCGGACCGGCGGACGCCGACCTCCCAGAGGATCACCAGCAGCGCGAAGGCCGGCACGAAGTAGAGGCCGCTCCACTTCACCGCGCAGGCGCCGCCGAGCAGCACCCCGGCGAGCAGCCGCCACCACGGCCAGTCCCGCCAGCCCGACGCCGGCCGGCCGGCCCGCCCCGGACGGGACGGGTCCAACCCCGCGTCCAGCGCGCGGGCCCAGCGGCGCCGTCGAGCGTCCCGGTCGAGCACCAGGGCGCCGAACGCGGCCAGCACGAACAGCAGCAGGAAGATGTCGAGCAGGGCGGTGCGGGAGAGCACCAGGTGGAAGCCGTCCAGGGCGAGCAGCAGCCCGGCCGCGCAACCCAGGGTGGTGGAGCGGAACAGCCGGCGGCCGATCCGGACCAGCAGCAGCACCGACAGCGTCCCGGCGACGGCCGCCGCGAAGCGCCAGCCGAACTCGGGGGCGGTGGTCATCAGGTGCCCCGGAACGGAGATCTTCGTCTCGGCGTCCTGGTACCCGAAGGCCCACTCGCCGAGCCCGATCAGCCACTTGCCCAGCGGCGGGTGCACCACGTACGACGGGCCGTTGTCCTTGTAGTTCCACTCGACGCCCCGGTCGATCAGGCCGTACGCGTCGCGGGCGTAGTAGATCTCGTCGAAGATCTTGCCGTTAGGGCCGCTGAGGCCGACGAACCGCAGGATTGCCGCGATCAGCACGATCACCCCGGTGGCCAGCCAGGCGTGCCCGTCGAGCCGGGCGTCGACGGTGGCGAGTCGCCGTCGGACGATGGCCGGGACGCCGCCGCCCGTCGCCGCGGACTCGTCGGCCGGGTCGGTGGCGTGTCCGGTCGTCGCCGGGTCCGACCCGGACCGGCCCGCGCTCTGTGCTGTCGACGCGCTCGTCACCCGGCGATCGTAGGCTGCGAAGGTGCCCGGTGGCGCCCGTCGTCTCCGAGATTGGTACCGCCGTCGATGAAGGAGCGCCATCCGTGGGTGAAATGTCCGAGGTAGGCCGGCTGGTTCTGCTCGGCGCGCCGCTGGGCAACCCGGCCGACGCCTCGGCCCGGTTCCGCGAGGTGCTCGCCACCGCCGACGTGGTCGCCGCCGAGGACACCCGGCGGCTGATCCGGCTCGCCCGGGACCTGGGCGTCACGGTCCCCGGCCGGATCGTCTCCTACTTCGAGGGGAACGAGGAGCGCCGCACCCCGGAGCTGGTCGAGGTGCTCACCGCCGGGTACGTGGTCGCCGTGGTCACCGACGGCGGCATGCCCAGCGTGTCCGACCCCGGGTACCGGCTGGTCCGGGCCGCCCTCGACGCCGGCGTCCCGGTCACCGCCGCCCCCGGGCCCAGCGCGGTGACCACCGCCCTGGCGCTGTCCGGGCTGCCCAGCGACCGGTTCTGCTTCGAGGGCTTCCTGCCCCGCACCCCGGGCGCCCGCCGGTCCCGGCTGCGGGCCCTGGCCGCCGAGGAACGCACCCTGGTGCTCTTCGAGGCGCCGCACCGGATCACCGCCGCGCTGGCCGACCTGGCGGCCACCTTCGGCCCCGACCGGCCCGCCGCGCTCTGCCGGGAGCTGACCAAGACGTACGAGGAGGTGGTCCGCCGGCCGCTGGGCGAGCTCGCCGACTGGGCCGCCGAGGGCGAGCCACGGGGCGAGATCACGCTGGTGGTGGCCGGCGCGCCGCTCACCGCAGCGGCCCGGCCCGACGACGACACGCTCCGCGCGGCGGTGGCCGAGCGGGAGTCCGCCGGGCTGTCCCGGCGGGACGCCATCACCGAGGTCGCGAGCGAGTACGGGCTGCGGCGCCGCGAGGTCTACGGCGTCGTGCACAGCTGACCGGCGGCCCGCGGCCGGTCACCGGCCACCCCGGCGCGCCTATTGATTCGCCGGCACCCCGGGACGGTCACTAGGCTTGCTGGTCATGAGTCACGTTCTCGCCGCGGTCGCCTGGCCCTACGCCAACGGCCCGCGCCACATCGGCCACGTATCCGGATTCGGCGTTCCCTCCGACGTCTTCGCCCGGTACATGCGGATGGCCGGTCACGACGTGCTCATGGTCTCCGGCACCGACGAGCACGGCACGCCGATCCAGGTGCAGGCCGACGCCGAGGGAGTCACCCCGCGCGAGCTGGCCGACCGGTACAACCGGGTGATCGTCGAGGACCTGCACGGCCTCGGCCTCTCCTACGACCTGTTCACCCGGACCACCACCCGCAACCACTACGCCGTGGTGCAGGAGCTCTTCGAGGGGATGTACCGGAACGGCTACATCGTCCCGAAGACCACCATGGGGGCGATCTCCCCGTCCACCGGCCGGACCCTGCCCGACCGGTACATCGAGGGCACCTGCCCGATCTGCGGCTACGACAGCGCCCGCGGCGACCAGTGCGACAACTGCGGCAACCAGCTCGACCCGATCGACCTGATCAACCCGAAGTCGAAGATCAACGGGGAGACCCCGAAGTTCGTCGAGACCGAGCACTTCTTCCTGGACCTGCCCGCCCTCGCCGACGTGCTGCGGCAGTGGCTGGACACCCGGGAGGGCTGGCGTCCCAACGTGCTGCGCTTCTCGCGGAACCTGCTCGACGACCTCCAGCCCCGGGCGATCACCCGCGACCTGGAGTGGGGCGTGCCCATCCCGCTGGACGGCTGGCGGGACCGCACCGACAAGCGGATCTACGTCTGGTTCGACGCGGTGATCGGCTACCTCTCCGCCTCCATCGAGTGGGCCCGCCGCTCCGGCGACCCGGAGGCCTGGCGGAAGTGGTGGTCGACGGACGGCGAGGGCAAGGACGCCCTGGGCTACTACTTCATGGGCAAGGACAACATCGTCTTCCACTCGGTGATCTGGCCGGCGCTGCTGTCCGGCTACTCCGGCGAGGGCAGCCGGGACGGCGAGCCGGGCCAGCTCGGCCGGCTCAACCTCCCGACCGAGGTGGTCTCCAGCGAGTTCCTCACCATGGAGGGGCGCAAGTTCTCCTCGTCCCGCAAGGTCGTCATCTACGTCCGGGACTTCCTACAGCGGTACGACGCCGACGCGCTGCGCTACTTCATCGCCGTCGCCGGCCCGGAGAGCAACGACACCGACTTCACCTGGGCCGAGTTCCTCCGCCGCAACAACGACGAGCTGGTCGCCGGCTGGGGCAACCTGGTCAACCGGTCCGTCTCCATGGCGGCGAAGAACTTCGGGGCGATCCCGCCGGTCGGCCCGGCCGGGCTCACCGAGGCCGACCAGGCGCTGCTCGCCACCGCCCGGGCCGGCTTCGCCGTCGTCGGCGACCTGATCGCCAGGCACCGGCAGAAGCAGGCCATCGGCGAGGCGATGAAGGTGGTCGCCGAGGCGAACAGGTACCTCTCCGAGCAGGCCCCGTGGAAGCTCAAGGACGAGGCCGAAAAGCCGCGGATGGGCACCATCCTGCACGTCGCCCTCCAGGTGGTCAGCGACGCCAACACGCTGCTCACCCCGTTCCTGCCGCACTCCGCGCAGCAGGTCCACGAGCTGCTCGGCGGCACCGGGGTGCACGCGCCGATGCCCTCGATCGTGGAGGTGGAGGACCTCGACGGCGGGCCGGGCTACCCGGTGCTGACCGGCGACTACACGGTCGGGGCGCGTTGGGAGTCGGTACCGCTGGCGGCGGGCATGCCGCTGGCCGCGCCGAAGCCCGTGTTCCGCAAGCTGGAGCCCTCCATCGTCGACGAGGAGCTGGCCCGGCTCGCCGGCTGAGCCGTACGCGTACCGAGGCGGCCCCGGGTGTATCCCCGGGCCGCCTCGTGCGTCGATCAGGCGCGGGCCATCGTCGGCGCGCCGATGAACTCCATGATCGCCTGGTTCACCTCGGTCGGGTGCGTCCACGGGGTGCCGTGCGGCGCCCCCTTCAGGGTGATCAGCTTGCAGTTGGACAGCATGTTCTGCAGTCGCTGACCCGTCTTCGGGTACGGCAGCACGTTGTCCTTGTCGCCCTGGATGATCAGCACCGGGACGTCGATCTTGGGCAGGTCGCCCCGGAAGTCGGTCTGCCAGGCGTCCACCGAGTCGTGGGTGCCCTTCGCCGACGCCCGCGCGCCGATCTCCCAGTGCCCCCGGAAGGCCTCCTCACTCACCCACTTGCCCTTGTTCTCGCTGTAGTTGAAGAACGCGTCGCAGAACTGCGTCAGGTAGGCGAACCTGTCGGCGATGATGGCCTGCTGGAACCCCTCGAACAGGCTCTTCTCGACACCCTCGGGATTGTCGGCGGTCTTCAGCAGGAACGGCGCCAACGGCGCCATCAGCACCGCCCGGTCCACCCGGTTGGAGCCGTACGACCCGAGGTAGCGGGTCACCTCGCCGGTGCCCATCGAGTGCCCGATCAGGATCGCGTTGCGCAGGTCCAGCTCGGTCATCAGCACGTCGAGGTCCGCGGCGAAGGTGTCGTAGTCGTAGCCCATCGTCGGTTGGGCGGAGGCGCCGAAGCCGCGCCGGTCGTAGGTGATCGTCCGGTAGCCGGCCGCCATCAGCGGACCGCTCACCTTTTCCCAGGTCGCCCCGTTGAACGGGAAGCCATGGATCAGCACGACCGGCTGACCCGAACCGTGGTCCTCGTAGTACAGGTCGATGGGGGCGGAGTTCTCCGTCCCCACAGTGATGAAGGGCATGGTCATCTCCTGATCCGGTGCTGCGTCTCGGCCGCCCCGCGCATTCCCGGACCATCCCCGCTTATGCCCGCCGACCGAAGGGCATCGCGGTTTCCTGATCCGTGGCCGTCGGACCGCCCGCTTTCCCGACCCGCCCCGCGTCATGCCCCCGGGTACGGCAGGTCCACCACCCGGTCGTCGGTCAGCTCGGCGCCCGGCGCCCACGTCTCGTAGACCCCCCGTTCGTGGCACTGTGCCCCGGTCGTGGCCACCGCGTCCGCGTCCGGGCGGCACAGCCGCAGCCGCAGCCAGCCCGCCTCCTCCCGGAGCACCAGGCAGGGCACGCCCCGCCAGGCGGCGTGCCGCAGCCGGCGGGCCGCCGCGTCCACCGGGTAGCGGGCCGCCCGGGTCATCGCCAGGACCCGGAACCCGCCGGGCTGGTCGGCCACCGCCTCGTACTCGCCGCCCGCGTACGCGCCGACGAGCTGGGTGGAGCGGGGTGCGTCGCCGGTCGGCACGTACTCCTGGTCGGGGGAGAGGCCGGGCACCGCGGCGAGCAGGTGCCGCCACTGCGGGCCGACCATCCGCAGCCAGCCGCGCTGCTCCGCCTGGTAGGTGTAGAGCACCACCTCCACCCCCTCCGCCGGGTAGGCGAGCAGCGTGGCGTTGGCCGGCATCGGGAGGTCCGCGAAGTCCCGGGTGATGAACTCCGGGATCAGCTGGGCGTTGCTCGGCACGAACCCGGTGCCCAGCACCGGCGGCCCGAGCCGGTCCCGCGGCGGCAGCGCGGTCAACCCCCGGTGCGCCGCACCCACCGGCACGTCGTAGTCCTCGGGGCCGGCGGCCCGCCAGCGCAGCGCGTACGCCACGTCGGTGCCGTCCAGGCCGCCCTCACCGTCGCCCCGCAGCACGGCCATCCCCACCGGGGTGCGCAGGTGGGCGACGTCGTGCTCCCGGTAGCAGAAGCCGTGCGGCAGCCAGCCCCGCACGTACCCGCCGAGCTGGCGGGCGGAGAGCACCTTGACCATCCGGGTGCCCGGCCGGATCACCGCCGAGGCGCGGACCGCGGCGAGCACCGGATCCTCGGCCCCGGCGGGCTGCTGGCTGAGCTGGTGCACCTGCGCCCAGCCGCGCTCCCGGTGCACCGGCATCAACAGCGGCGACTCCGTCTCCTCGGTGGACTCGGTCCCCCCGTGCACCGCGGTCACCTCGGTGACGTGCACGAACTTCCGCCACGGGTGGGTGGCCCCCGGCCGGGGCGCCCACTCGAAACCGGGCACCTCGGCCGCGCTGAACAGCTCGTACGCCGCGCCCCGGGCGATCTCCTCCGCCGGGTGGACGCGGCCGTCGTACGTCACGTGCAGCCCGGCCCGCTCCGACGCGGTACCGCTGGCCTGGGGGGTGACGGTCACGACCGGAACGCTAAGCGTGACAGATGTTGCGCACGTGAACAGTCGGTGGCGGTCCGGGAACGCAGCCGCCCGTCGGTGTGTGATGCTGGCCGCGATGACCGAGCAGACCGAATCCCGCAAGCAGCGCGCGGCCCGCCGGGCCGGGGAGTTCCCGCCCGCCCCGGAGGCGCTGCCCCGGCCCGTGCTGGACAGCCACACCCACCTGGACATCACCGTCAGCGAGGCCGGTGTCCCCGGCGGTGGCCCCGCCGACGACCCGGTCGCCGCGGCGATCGAGGTGGCCGCCGGGGTCGGCGTGGACCGGCTGGTCCAGGTCGGCGTCGACCTGGACTCCTCCCGCTGGAGCGCCGACGTCGCCGAGAAGTACGGCGTCGTGGTGGCCACCGTCGCGCTGCACCCCAACGAGGCGCCCCGGCTGGCCGACCTGGACGAGGCGCTGCGCGAGATCGAGGCCCTCGCCGGCCGGGACCGGGTGCGCGGCGTCGGCGAGACCGGGATGGACTTCTTCCGTACCGGCGACGAGGGGCGGGCCGCGCAGGAGGAGAGCTTCCGCGCGCACATCGCCATCGCCAAGCGGTACGGCAAGGCGCTGGTCATCCACGACCGGGACGCGCACGCCGACGTGCTGCGCGTCCTCGACGACGAGGGCGCCCCGGACACCGTGGTGCTGCACTGCTTCTCCGGCGACGCCGAGTTCGCCGCCGAGTGCGTCCGCCGGGGCTACCTGCTCAGCTTCGCCGGCACGGTCACCTTCGGCAGCGCCGGGGCGCTGCGGGAGGCCGCCGCGATCACCCCGCTCGACCAGCTGCTGGTGGAGACCGACGCGCCGTACCTGACCCCGATGCCGCACCGGGGACGGCCGAACGCGTCGTACCTGATCCCGCTGACGGTCCGGTCGCTCGCCGCGACCACCGGCGCGGACCTGGACGAGCTCTGCGCGGCGATCTCGGCGACCGGCGACCGCGTCTTCGGCCCGTGGTGAGCGGGCCGGAACCCGCCGCTACGCTGCGGAGCATGACCGGTCTCCTCGGCCCGGCGGAGATCCGGGAACTCGCCGCCCGCCTCGGCGTCGCGCCCACCAAGAAGCTCGGCCAGAACTTCGTGCACGACCCCAACACGGTCCGCCGGATCGTCACCACCGCCGGGCTCGCCCCGGACGACGTGGCGCTGGAGGTCGGCCCCGGCCTCGGCTCGCTCACCCTGGCCCTGCTCCCGGTCGCCGCGCACGTGCACGCCGTGGAGATCGACCCGACGCTGGCCGGTGCGCTGCCGGAGACCGCCGCCCGGCACGCCGGCCCGGACGCCGCCCGGCTCACCGTGCACCACGCCGACGCGCTGCGCGTCCGCGCGGCCGACCTGGCCGAGCCGGCGCCCACCGCGCTGGTGGCGAACCTGCCCTACAACGTCGCGGTGCCGGTGGTGCTGCACCTCCTCGCCGAGCTGCCCACCCTCCGGCACGGCCTGGTGATGGTGCAGAAGGAGGTCGCCGACCGGCTCGTCGCCGGTCCCGGCTCCAAGGTGTACGGCATCCCGTCGGTCAAGCTCGCCTGGTACGCCCGGGCCCGGGCCGCCGGCAAGGTCCCGCCGAACGTCTTCTGGCCGGTGCCGAACGTCGACTCCGGCCTGGTCGCCTTCGCCCGCCGCGAGCCGCCCCGCGCCGACGTACCCCGGGAGGCGGTGTTCGCCGTGGTGGACGCGGCGTTCGCGCAGCGCCGCAAGACCCTGCGCGCCGCCCTCGCCGGCTGGGCCGGCGGCGCGGACCGCGCCGCCGCCGCGCTCACCGCCGCCGGGGTGGACCCTGGCGCCCGCGGCGAGTCACTCACCGTCGAGCAGTTCGCCGCCATCGCCGCGTCGGCCCCGACCGCCGCGCCGGCCGCGCAGTAGGCTGGCGCCGTTGTCCGACCCCGCCGAGGAGCTGACCGTGGAGAAGCCGTTCGACATCCGCCTGCGCCCGCGGGACATCGCCCCGTGACCGAGGCCTGGCGACCGGACGACGAGGACGAGCAGCAGCGGCGCGGGGCCAGCGGGCCGGTCAAGGTCCGGGTGCCCGCCAAGGTCAACCTGCACCTCGGGGTGGGCCCGCTGCGCCACGACGGCTACCACGAGCTGAACACCGTCTACCACGCGATCTCGATCTACGACGAGCTGACCGCGCGGCGGGGAGACACCCTCACCCTGACCATGGAGGGGGAGGGGGCCGGCGAGCTGGCCCTGGACGACACCAACCTGGTGATCCGGGCCGCCCACGCCCTCGCCGGGTACGCCGGCGTCCTGCCGCACGCCCGGCTGCACCTGCGCAAGCAGATCCCGCTGGCCGGCGGGCTGGCCGGTGGCAGCGCCGACGCGGCCGCCGCCCTGGTCGCCTGTGACGCCCTCTGGGGCACCGGGCTGTCCCGCGACGAGCTGGCCGGCATCGCCGCCGACCTCGGCTCCGACGTGCCCTTCCTGGTCCACGGCGGCACCGCGCTCGGCACCGGCCGGGGCGAGGCGGTCAGCCCGGTGCTGGCCCGCCCCACCTCCTGGCACTGGGTGGTGGCGGTCGCCGACGGCGGCCTGTCCACCCCCGCCGCCTACCGGGAGCTGGACCGGCTCCGCGACGCCGGCACCGCCGGCGAGCCGCTGGGCAGCACCGACGCGCTGCTCGGCGCGCTGCGCCAGCGCGACCCGCGGGTGCTCGCCGCCGCCTTCGGCAACGACCTGCAGGCCGGCGCGCTGAGCATGCGCCCGGCGCTGGCCGACACCCTGAAGGCGGGGGAGGCGGCCGGGGCGCTCGCCGGCCTCGTCTCCGGCTCCGGGCCGACCTGCGTCTTCCTCGCCGCCGACGAGGCGCACGCCGGCCGGATCGCCGCCGAGCTGGAGGCCGCCGAGGTGTGCCGGGAGGCCCGGGTCGCGCACGGCCCGGTGGCCGGAGCGCGCATCGTCTGAGCCGGCCGGGCCACCCTGGCCCCGCGTCATCGGGCCGGCCCGGGGGCGCCGCGGCGGGTACGTCACGCCGCGGCCGGGACGGAACAAGCGGGCGCCGGGGCCGGTTGACCCCCAGGGGCCCGGCGCTCGGCCGGACGGCCAGGTGCCCGCGTACCCTGAAACGTCGCAGGCGTCCCACGTGCCCCCGGGCACCGGGACGCCTTGATCATGGGAGGTAGGTGAGGTCGTGGCCAACATCGTCAACCTGGACCGGGTGTCCAAGGGGTACGGCGCCGCCGGGCCGCTGCTCACCGACGTCTCGCTCGGCCTGGACGACGCCGACCGGATCGGCGTGGTCGGCCTCAACGGCGCCGGCAAGTCCACCCTGCTGCGGCTGCTCACCAAGCAGGAGGAGCCCGACGACGGCCGGGTCACGCACCGCCGTGACCTGCGCGTCCTCTGGCTGCCGCAGAGCCTGACCCTGGCCCCCGACGCCACCGTCCGCGACGTGGTGCTCGGCACCGCCTGGCTCGGCCAGAGCATGGGCGCGGAGCACGAGTGGGCCGGCGACGCCGGCGTCCGGGCCATCCTCGACGGCCTCGGCATGCCGCACCTCGGCCTCGACCAGCCGGTCGGCCCGATGTCCGGCGGCGAGCGCCGCCGGGTCGCCCTCGCCGCGCTGCTGGTCCGCGAATCCGACCTGCTGATCCTCGACGAGCCCACCAACCACCTCGACGTCGGCGGCGTCGACTGGCTGGCGAAGTACCTGGTCACCCGCAAGGGCGCGCTCGTCGTGGTCACCCACGACCGGTGGTTCCTCGACGCGGTCTGCACCACCACCTGGGAGGTCGCCGACCAGACCGTCCGGGTGTACGAGGGCGGCTTCGCCGCCTGGACCCTGGCCCGCGTCGAGCGGGAGCGGGTCGCCGCCGCGACCGAGGCCCGCCGGCAGAACCTGCTCCGCAAGGAGATCGCCTGGCTGCGCCGCGGCCCGCCCGCCCGCACCTCCAAGCCGCGGTTCCGCATCGACGCGGCCAACGCGCTGATCGCCGACGTCCCGCCGCCGCGCGACACCATGTCGTTGCAGCGGATGGCCACCGCCCGGCTCGGCAAGCAGGTGTACGACCTGGAGAACGTCCGGCTGCACGCCGGGCCGAAGGAGATCCTGCACGACACCACCTGGCAGGTCGGCCCCGGCGACCGGATCGCCGTGCTCGGCCGCAACGGGGCCGGGAAGACCACCCTGCTGCGGATGCTGGCCGGCATCACCCGCCCCGACGGCGGGCGGTTCCACACCGGTTCCACGGTCAAGCCGGCGTTCCTCTCCCAGGAACTGGCCGAACTCCCCGGCCACCTGCGCGTCCTCGAAGCCGTCGAGGAGGTCGCGCGCCGGGTGCAGCTCGGCGACCGGGAGATCTCCGCCGCCCAGCTCGCCGAAGTCTTCGGCTTCGACGACCGGCGGCTCTGGACCCCGGTCAGCGACCTCTCCGGCGGTGAGCGCCGCCGACTGCAGATGCTCCGGCTGCTCGCCGGCGAGCCCAACGTGCTCCTCTTCGACGAGCCCACCAACGACCTGGACACCGACACCCTCGCCGCGCTGGAGGACCTGCTCGACTCGTGGCCCGGCACGATCATTGTGGCCAGCCACGACCGCTACCTGATCGAACGGGTCACCGAAACCGCGTACGGGATGTTCGGTGACGGGCGGCTGGTGCACCTGCCCGGCGGGGTCGACGAGTACCTGGCCCGGGCCGACCGTCCCGGCCCGGCGCGCGGCGAGGTCACGCCCGGTCCGGCAGCGCCGGTCGCCGCCCCGAGCGGGATGTCCGCCGCCGAGGTGCGGGTGGCGAAGAAGGAGCTGAGCCGGCTGGAACGGCAGGTCGGCAAGCTGGAGCAGAAGGAGGCGACCCTGCTCGACCAGCTCGCCGCGAACGCCACCGACTACGCCAAGGTCGCCGAGCTGGACGCGCAGCTCAAGGAACTGCGGACCGAGCGGGAGCGGACCGAGGAGGCCTGGCTGGCCCTCGCCGAGGAGCTGCCGGCCGGCTGAACCCCGCACGGGTGGGGGGTGTGCGGCGTCACTCCCCGCCGTGCGGGACAATCGTCGCCGACCCCTCACTCGAACGGTCTTGGAGACTCAGACATGGCCCACACCCCCGTCAACCACCCCGCGCGGCCGATCTACCGGGCGATCGGCGGGCTCGTTGGTCTGTACTTCGTGGTCTTCGGCGTGCTCGGCATCATCACGAGCGCCGGCAACGACGTCCTCGCGCAGAACGGCACCACGGTCCTCGGCCAGGGCACCAACACCGGCTACTCGCTGCTCGCCGTCCTGCTCGGGCTCGTGATCCTGGCCGGCACCGTCATCGGCCGCAACCTCGACGTGGCGATCAACCAGTGGCTGGCGTACGTGCTGATTGTCCTCGGCCTGGCCGAGCTGGCCTTCATCCGGACCGACGCGAACATCTTCAACTTCTCCATCGCCACGGTCATCGTGACGCTCATCCTCTCCCTGGTCCTGCTGATGGTCGGCATGTACGGCAAGGTCGGCAGCGAGCAGGAGAAGGAGGCCTGGGAGAAGGCCCGTCTCGTCCTGTAGATCTTCCTGCGCTCGCGGGGCCCGGCTGGTTGCCGGGCCTTCGGCGTTTTCGGGGACAGGCCCCCCACGGCCAAGTGACAATGTGGCAAATCGGTCACTTGACTGGAGGAGCTCATGCCGCACTTTCCGGTGAACCATCCCGCGCGGCCGCTCTACCGGGTCCTCTCCGGGCTCGTCGGGCTCTACATCCTGGTCTTCGGCGTGTACGGGGTGGCCGCGACCTGGGGCGACCCGCTCTTCGACCGCAGCTCGAACTACGCGCTCGGACTCCGCACCAACCTGGCCTTCTCGCTGGTCTCCGTGGTGTTCGGCATCGTGCTGATGATCGGCGCGTCCCGCCGGGGCAACCTCGGCCACTACATGAACCTCACCGCCGGGGTGGTCTTCCTGGTCACCGCCATCCTGATGATGTCGGTGCTGCAGACCTCGGCGAACTTCCTCAACTTCTCGATGTCCACCGTCCTCGTGTCCCTGCTGTTCGGGCTGATCCTGCTGGCCACCGGCCTCTACGACAAGGTCGGCACCGCGGAGCACGCCGAGGCCGAGCGCCGCCGCCGCAACCACTCGATCTCCGAGGCCGGCACCCGCTGACCCCGCCGACCGGTCAGCCCGGCTTGCGGACCGTGATCAGGCCCGGCTTGGCCTCGAGGTGCGAGAGCCCGCTCCAGGCCAGGTTGACCAGGTGGGCGGCGACCGTCTCCTTGCGCGGCTTGCGTACCTCCAGCCACCAGCGGCCGGTCAACGCCACCATGCCGACCAGCGCCTGCGAGTAGAGCTCCGCCAGCTTCGGGTCGTACCCCCGGCTGGAGAACTCCGCGCCGAGGATGTGCTCCACCTGGTGCGCGACGTCGTTCATCACGCTGCTGAAGTTGGCCGTCGCCGACAGCGGCGACTCCCGGACCAGCACCCGGAACCCGCTGGTCTCCTCCTCGATGTACGTCAGCAGGGTCAACGCCGCCTGCTCCAGCAGCTCCCGGGGGTGCCCGGCGGTCAACGCGGAGGTGATCCGCTCCAGCAGCGAGCGGACCTCCCGGTCCACCACCACCGCGTAGAGCCCCTCCTTGCCACCGAAGTGCTCGTAGACCACCGGCTTGGAGACCCGGGCCCGGGCCGCCACCTCCTCGATCGAGGTGGCGTCGAAGCCGCGCTCCGCGAAGATCTGCCGGGCGATCGAGATCAGCTGCTCGCGCCGCTGCGCCGCGGACATCCGTACCCGGGAGGAGGACTTCGCCGCCGGGACGGCCCGCCGCCGTGCGGCGCTGGCGTCGTTGCCGGGAACCTCGGTCATCTCGTCACCTCACTGGCGCTCGGTGACGCCCCTGCCGTGGGATCTGCGTGCTCATGTCGTGGACCCGCCGGCGCCGCCGCGGCGCCGGACCGGGTCGCCGGGCCGTCCTGCCGGTCGGCGGCGCTCAAGCTCGATCACCCGGCCATCCTGCCAGGCGACACCGACACACACCGACCGGTTTCAGCGCTCCGGCTTCGCCGTGACCCCCTCCGGCGTCGCCCGTCGATCGGTGGCCCGCTCCGGCGTGACCAGCTTGGCCGTGATCCGTTCCGGCTTCGGCCAGCGCACCGCCCAGGCGGCGCCGGCCTTCTCCAGCAGCCAGATCACCCGCGCGGACAGGTCGATCTGGCCGCGCAGCACCCCGTGCCGGGCGCTGGTCGGCTCGGCGTGGTGCAGGTTGTGCCAGCTCTCCCCGAACGACAGGACCGCCAGCGGCCAGAAGTTCGACGCCCGGTCGCCCTGGCGAACCGCGAACGGCCGCTCGCCGTAGACGTGGCAGACCGAGTTGATCGACCAGGTGACGTGGTGCAGCAGCGCGATCCGGACCAGGCCGCCCCAGAAGAGCGCGGTGAGCGCGCCCGACCAGGACCAGGTCAGCAGCCCGCCCAGCGCCGCCGGCCCGAGCACCGAGACCACCACCAGCAGCGGGAAGAGCCGGTCGACCCGCCGGGTCGCCGGGTCGGCGAGCAGGTCCGGGGCGAACCGCTCCCGGTTGGAGAGCTCCCGGTTGAACAGCCAGCCGACGTGGGCGTGGAACAGCCCCTTGGCCAGCCCGCCGACGCTCGCCCCGAACCGCCACGGCGAGTGCGGGTCGCCCTCCAGGTCGGAGAAGGCGTGGTGGCGGCGGTGGTCGGCCACCCACTGGATGATCTCGCCCTGGACGGCGAACGAGCCGGCGACGGCCAGCGCGACCCGCAGCCACGGCTTGGCCTTGAAGGAGCCGTGCGTGAAGTAGCGGTGGTAGCCGACGGTGATGCCGAGCCCGGACAGCACGTACCAGAAGCCGGCCACGGCGATGTCGGTCCAGCTCAGCCAGCCGCCCCAGGCGACCGGTAAGGCGGCGAGCAGGGCGAGGAACGGGACGACCACGAAGGCCCAGAGGGCGACCAGGATGCCCCGGGACTGGTGACCCTGGGTCAGCGGCTTCGGACCGGTGGCGTTCGGGTCGGTGAGGGCGGTCGACATGGCACCTCCCAGCGGTACGGCTTACGCCAACGTCACCGTAACCGGGGGCCTTCTAGATCATCAGGGAGAGTGTCGATCGTGGATGGAGTTACTGTCGTACGCCCGTTCTAATCTACGCGTCGTGACCGATCCCCTCGCCGCCGAGGCGCGCCGGCTGCGCGTCGTGGAGCAGCTCTCCGTCCGTCACATCCAGGCCCGCCTCGGCGTCGGCCGGGACCGGGTGTACGCGCTGCTGCGCGGCGTCCCGCCGCCGGAGTGGACCCGGCGTCCCCGCGCAAAGGACGAGCTGCGCGCCGAGGCGGTGCGCCTGCGGGCCGAGGGACGCTCAGTCAACGACATCGCGCAGCGGCTCGAGGTGGCCAAGTCGACGGCGTACCAGTGGGTCAGGCACATGCCGCTCGATCCGGACGACGCCGCGGCGGCACGCCGGCGGGCCCGGTCGAAGCTCATGACCGACGCCCGGTGGTCCGCTCACCGGGAGGCGCGCGATGCGGCGGCGGTGGCCGAACGGGCTCGCGGCGCGGAGGCTGTCGGCTCGCTCGACGAGCGGGACCTGTTGCTCCTCGGGGCGGCGATCTACTGGTGCGAGGGCGCCAAGTCGAAGCCGTGGCGCCAGCAGGACCGCCTCCAGTTCATCAACAGCGACCCGGGGCTGCTCGCTCTGTTCCTCCGCTTCCTCCGGGTGTGCGGGATCGAGGCTGACGTGCCGGGCTACCGGGTCAGCATCCACGAGTCGGCGGACGCGGACGCGGCGGTGCGCTGGTGGGTGGCGACGCTCGACCTTCCGGTGGAGCGGTTCGGGCGCCCGACGCTGAAGCGGCACAACCCCGCCACCGTCCGCCGCAACACCGGCGACGACTACCACGGGTGCCTGATGATCACCGTGCCGCGTAGCCGCGAGCTGTACTGGCGAATCGAAGGTATGATCGCCGAGCTGTTCCGGATCGTGGACGACATGCTGGCCTGATTCGATGGGCTGTAAGGTCTTGACACGGCGATGGGGTGTGGGGTAACGGCAACCCGCAGACCTTTGGAGTCTTGAGCTCCTGGTTCGAATCCAGGCACCCCAGCTCTGCGTCAAGCGGGTGCTGACGGCATTTGTGCGGCCGGGTGGGAATCGCAGCGAGCCGCGTGGTTAGCATGGCCGCGAGACTGTCGCCGTCCCGACGGGAGCCACGTCGTGCCCGAGCCCCACCTCCGCACCGTTGTCGTGCTCGCCGCCGGTGAGGGCAAGCGGATGAAGTCGTCCCTGCCCAAGGTGCTGCACCCGCTGCTCGGTCGTACCCTGCTGGGCCACGTGCTGGCCGCGGCCGCGCCGCTGCGCGCGGACCGCACCGTGGTGGTGGTCGGGCACGGCGCCGACCAGGTCGGCGCCCACCTGGCCGAGGTCGCCCCGGAGGCCACCCCGGTCCTCCAGGCCCAGCAGCTCGGCACCGGGCACGCCGTGCGCATCGCGCTGGACGCGGTGCCCGACGCCGCCGGCACCGTCGTGGTGATCAACGGGGACGTGCCGCTGCTGCGGCCGGAGACCGTCGCCGCTCTCGTCGAGGCGCACGAGGGCGCGGGCGCGGCGGCGACCGTGCTCGCCGCCGAGGTGCCCGACCCGACCGGCCTGGGCCGGATCGTGCGGGACGCCGTCGGCCGGCTGGAGCAGATCGTCGAGGAGCGCGACGCGACCCCCGAGCAGCGGGCGCTGCGGGAGATCAACGCCGGCATCTACGCCTTCGACGTGGCGCGGCTGCGCGAGGCGCTGGGCAAGCTCTCCACCGACAACGACCAGGGCGAGGAGTACCTGACCGACGTCTTCGGCCTGCTGCGCGACGCCGGTGAGCCGGTGGCGGTGTACTGCGCGGCGGACCACGTGGAGACACTGGGTTGCAACGACCGGGTGGAGCTGGCCGCGCTGCGCCGGCTGCTGCGCGACCGGGTCAACGAGGGCTGGATGCGCGCCGGGGTGAGCATCCTCGACCCGCACACCACCTGGATCGACGTGACGGTGACGGTCGAGCGGGACGCGGTGATCGACCAGAACACCCAACTCCAGGGCGCCACCGCGGTCGGCGCCGGCGCGGTCGTCGGGCCGGACGTGACGCTGATCGACACCACGGTGGGCGAGGGCGCCAGCGTGGTGCGCAGCCACGCGGTGGGCGCCGAGGTCGGTCCGCAGGCCACCGTCGGGCCGTACGCGTACCTGCGGCCGGAGTCGCGGCTGGCCCGCAAGGCGAAGGTCGGCACGTTCGTGGAGACCAAGAAGGCCATGATCGGCGAGGGTTCCAAGGTGCCGCACCTGTCGTACGTCGGGGACGCCACCATCGGCGAGCACAGCAACATCGGCGCGGCGACGGTGTTCGTCAACTACGACGGCGTGCGGAAGCACCACACCACGATCGGCAGCCACGCCCGGACGGGGGCGGACAACATGTTCGTCGCGCCGGTCGAGGTGGGCGACGGCGCGTACACCGCGGCCGGGTCGGTGATCATCGCTGACGTGCCCCCGGGCGCGATGGCGGTGGCCCGGGGGCAGCAGCGCAACGTCGAGGGCTGGGTGCTGCGCAAGCGGGCCGGTACGCCGGCCGCCGAGGCGGCGCAGCGGGCCCGCGAGGGTGCGTCGGGCGGGGCCGTCCCCGCAAGTGAAGGTGAGCCACTGCACGGGGGGCCGGAGACGGTGGGTGGGTCGTTGAACACGGGGGATACTGCAACCGAATAGTCCCCGGCTCCACCGCCGCCGGGAACCACCGACCAACGGGAGCAGACGGGCCCATGGGCAGCATCGTCGCCGAAAACCGCAAGAGCCTGATGCTCTTCTCCGGACGTGGCTTTCCGGAGTTGGCCACGGAGATCGGTGAGGTGCTCGGCGTCGCGCCGACGCCCTCCGACTCGTACGAGTTCGCGAACGGTGAGATCTTCGTCCGGTTCAAGGACTCGGTGCGTGGTTCGGACGCCTTCGTGGTGCAGTCCGTGACGCACGGGGTCAACACCTGGGTCATGGAGACCCTGATCATGATCGACGCGCTGAAGCGCGGTTCGGCCAAGCGGATCACCGTGGTGCTGCCGTTCTACCCGTACTCGCGGCAGGACAAGAAGCACCGCGGCCGCGAGCCGATCTCGGCCCGGCTGGTGGCGGACCTGCTCAAGACCGCCGGCGCGAACCGGATCCTCACGGTCGACCTGCACACCGCGCAGATCCAGGGCTTCTTCGACGGCCCGGTGGATCACCTCTTCGCGATGGACGTGCTCGCCGAGTACGTCGAGCGCAAGTACGCGGGCCGGCCGATGACCGTGGTGGCGCCGGACTCGGGCCGGGTGCGCGTCGCCGAGCGCTGGACCGACCGGCTGGGCGGTTGCCCGCTGGCCTTCATCCACAAGACCCGTGACCCGCTGAAGCCCAACCAGGTGGTGGCGAACCGGGTGGTCGGTGATGTCGAGGGCCGGGTCTGCCTGATCGTGGACGACATGATCGACACCGGTGGCACGATCACCAAGGCGGCCGACATCCTGCAGGAGTCCGGGGCGGCGGAGATCGTGGTGGCCTCCACCCACGCCCTGCTCTCCGACCCGGCGACCGAGCGGCTGAAGAACAGCCCGATCAGCGAGGTCGTGGTGACGAACACGCTGCCGCTGCCGCCGGAGAAGCAGCTCGACAAGATCACCGTGCTGTCGATCGCGCCGCTGCTGGCCCGGGCCATCCGGGAGGTCTTCGACGACGGCTCGGTGACCACCCTCTTCGGTGGACTGAGCTGACGTTCGCGCTGCGGCGACATCCGTCTGGCGGTATCGTTCCCGTCGGCCTCTGCGTCGGCGGGAACGGTGATACGGGGACTGCCGGAAGGCTCGGAAATCCCTCGGGTAGACTGGTGCGGTTGCCACGGCGAGGGTGCCCGGCGGGCCGCTGAAAAGCACCGCACGGAGGCGCCGTCATCGACGCGGTGCTCCGGGCAGTCGTTCATGACGCATGAGCCCCAGCGAGCCCCTCGCCCAGCACCGCAAGACGACAAGCCGCCGTAGCGACAGCATCAGGAGTTTCCCCGTGTCCGAGGTAAAGATCAGCGCCGAGCCCCGTACCGAGTTCGGCAAGGGTGGTGCCCGTCGTACCCGCCGGGCCGGCAAGGTGCCCGCCGTGCTGTACGGCCACGGCGAGAAGCCCAAGCACATCGCGCTCCCGGCGCGTGAGTTCGCGGCCGCGATCCGCAAGGGCGGTGCCAACCAGCTCTTCGCGATCGAGGTGAGCGACGGCACCCAGGTGCTGGCGCTGCCGAAGGCGATCCAGCGTGACCCGATCAAGGACACCTTCGAGCACATCGACCTGCTGCTGGTCCGCCGTGGCGAGAAGGTCACCGTCGACGTCCCGGTCCAGCTGATCGGTGAGGCCGCGAAGGACACCCTGATCGTGCACGACCACGACACCCTCTCGGTGACCGCCGACGCCACCAAGGTGCCGGACCACCTGGAGGCCTCGATCGAGGGCATGGAGGCCGGCACCCAGGTCACCGCCGCCGACGTGGAGCTCCCGGCCGGCGTCGAGCTGGTCGCCGACCCGGAGCTCGCGGTCGCGTCGGTCACCGCCGCGCCGACCGCCGAGCAGCTCGAGGCGACCCTCCCCGAGGTCGAGGTGGCCGACGAGGAGGTCGAGGCCGGGGTCGGCGAGGAGACCGCCGAGGGTGCCGAGGGTGCCGAGGCCGGCGAGCCGGCCACCGCCGGTGGCGAGGAGACCGCCGAGGCGAAGACCGAGGCCTGATCGGTTCGCAACGTTTGCGACAGGCGTCCCCGGATGGTCGGGGGCGCCTGTCGGCGTATCGGGACACGGACGGGGACGACCGGAGGGACGGGACGTGACGGACGAGGCGGGGCCGTGGCTGGTGGTCGGCCTGGGCAACCCCGGTCGGGAGTACGCGGGTAACCGGCACAACGTCGGCTTCCTGGTGGCGGAGCTGCTCGCCGGCCGGGTGGGCGGGAAGTTCGGCCGGCACAAGCGCGCGGTGGCGGAGGTCGCGGAGGGGCGGCTCGGCTTCGGCGGGCCGAAGCTGGTGCTGGTGAAGCCGCTGACGTACATGAACCTCTCCGGTGGCCCGGTCGTCGCGCTGGCGCAGTTCCACAAGATCCCGCCCGGCCGGGTGATCGCGGTGCACGACGAGCTGGACATCCCGTACGGGCAGCTGCGGGTGAAGTGCGGCGGCGGCGAGGGCGGGCACAACGGCCTGCGGTCGATGTCGAAGTCGCTCGGTACGAAGGAGTACGTCCGGGTGCGGTTCGGCATCGGCCGGCCCCCGGGGCGGCAGGACCCGGCCGACTACGTGTTGTCGGATTTCTCCGCCGTGGAGCGCAAGGAGTTGGAGTTCCTCGTCGACCGCGCGGCGGACGTGGTGGAGTCGGTGATCACCCGGGGTGTGGAGCCGACGCAGAACCTCTACCACGGCGGCTGACCCGGGCGGGGCGTACGCGGTGCGGGCGGCTCGGGCCGGTAGTCTGCGCCTTCTGGCCTGGCGGAGCCGACGACGCGGGTCGCGGCGGGGCGACGGGAGCGGTAGATGGGCAGTCCTCCGATGATCGACGGCGCGTTCGCCCGGTGGTTGGCGGCGCAGGCCGGTCAGGCGCTGGTCAAGCTGCGCGCGGAGCTGGGTTTCGCGGACCCGGGGGCGTTGAAGTCGGCCGGGGACAAGGTCTCGCACGACCTGATCCGCACCGAGCTGGCGAAATGGCGCCCGGCCGATGCGGTGCTCTCCGAGGAGGACGAGGGCTCCCGGCTGGCCTGGGTGGCCGAGGTGAGCAGCGAGGCGGTGTCCCGGCTGAACGCCGACCGGGTGTGGATCATCGACCCGTTGGACGGGACCCGGGAGTTCGCCGAGGAGGGGCGCTCGGACTGGGCGGTGCACGTGGCGCTCTGGTCGCGCAACGCGCCGACGCCGCACGGTCTGGTGGCGGGCGCGGTCGGCCTGCCGGCGCAGCACCGGGTGCTGGGCACGGACTACCCGCCGGCGTACCCGCCGATGACGTTGGAGGCGGCGACCTCGGCCGGTACGCGGACCATCCGGTTGGCGGCCAGTCGTAGCCGTCCGCCGGTTTTCCTGACCGATCTGGCAGCGGACGTCGGCGCGCATCTCGTGCCGATGGGCTCGGCGGGCGCGAAGATCGCCGCTGTGGTCACCGGCGAGGTCGACGCGTACATCCACGCCGGCGGTCAGTACGAGTGGGATTCGGCCGCTCCGGTCGCTGTGGCGACGGCCACCGGACTGCATGCTTCCCGGATCGACGGTTCTGCGCTGAAATACAACGAGGCCGACCCGCGTCTGCCGGACCTGCTGGTCTGCCGCAAGGATCTCGCCAGCCGGTTGCTTGCAGCGCTGCAGCGGCATTCCGGGTAACCTGTCGTTCTTCCTCACGTGTCCGACCGGAAAGGTCTGGAATCCCCATGAGCGGATCCGAGCGAATCGAGCCCGTGTCATGACCGCCCCCGCCGCGTACCAGGTCTCGCACCTCGACGCGCTCGAGGCCGAGAGCATCTTCGTGATGCGCGAGGTGGTCGCCGAGATGGAGCGCCCGGTGCTGCTCTTCTCCGGTGGCAAGGACTCGATCGTGATGCTCCGGTTGGCCCAGAAGGCCTTCGCCCCGGCCAACATCCCGTTCCCGGTGATGCACGTCGACACCGGGCACAACTTCCCCGAGGTCCTGGAGTACCGCGATCAGCGGGTCACCGACCTGGGCCTGCAGCTGATCGTGGCCAGCGTGCCCGAGGCGCTGGCCAAGGGGATGGTCCGTGAGGCGGCGGACGGCACCCGTAACCGCATCCAGACCCCGGTGCTGCTGGAGGCGGTCGAGAAGCACCGCTTCGACGCGCTCTTCGGCGGCGCCCGCCGCGACGAGGAGAAGGCCCGGGCCAAGGAGCGGGTGTTCAGCTTCCGCGACGAGTTCGGCCAGTGGGACCCGAAGAACCAGCGTCCCGAGCTGTGGTCGCTCTACAACGGCCGGCACCACCCGGGCGAGTCGATCCGGGTCTTCCCGCTGTCCAACTGGACCGAGCTGGACGTCTGGCACTACATCGCCCGCGAGCGGATCCCGCTGCCGTCGATCTACTACGCGCACGAGCGCGAGGTGATCGAGCGGGACGGCATGCTGTACGCGGTCAACGAGTTCTTCCGCCCCCGGGCGGGCGAGGAGCGGTTCAAGGCCCAGGTGCGGTACCGCACCGTGGGTGACGCCTCCTGCACCGCGGCGGTCCGCTCGGACGCCGACACGGTGGAGAAGGTGATCGAGGAGGTGGCCGCGACGCGGATCACCGAGCGCGGCGCGACCCGCGGCGACGACCGGGTCAGCGAGGCCGCCATGGAGGACCGCAAGCGGGAGGGCTACTTCTGATGAGCGTCGACACCGCGGCTCCGGCCGCCGACACCGGGCTGCCCGAGAGGCGGCCGATGGACCTGTTGCGGTTCGCCACCGCCGGCAGCGTCGACGACGGCAAGTCGACCCTGATCGGTCGGCTGTTGTACGACACGAAGTCGCTCTTCACCGACCAGCTCGCCGCGGTCGAGGCGGTCAGCGCGGCCCGGGGCGACGAGTACACCAACCTGGCGCTGCTCACCGACGGTCTGCGGGCCGAGCGGGAGCAGGGCATCACCATCGACGTGGCGTACCGCTACTTCGCCACCCCGCGGCGGAAGTTCATCATCGCCGACACCCCGGGGCACATCCAGTACACCCGGAACATGGTCACCGGCGCCTCCACCGCCGACCTGGCGCTGATCCTGGTGGACGCCCGCAAGGGCCTGGTGGAGCAGTCCCGCCGGCACGCGTTCCTGTGCTCGCTGCTGCGGGTGCCGCACCTGGTCCTCTGCGTCAACAAGATGGACCTGGTGGACTGGTCGCAGGAGGTGTTCGAGCGGATCGCCGACGAGTTCACCGCGTTCGCCGCGAAACTCGACGCCCCCGACCTGACCGTGGTGCCGATCTCCGCGCTGCGCGGCGACAACATCGTCAGCCGCTCGGAGAACATGCCCTGGTACGACGGGCCGTCGCTGTTGCACCACCTGGAGCGGGTGCACATCGCCAGCGACCGCAACCTGGTCGACGTGCGGTTCCCGGTGCAGTACGTGATCCGGCCGCAGTCCACCACCGTCACCGACTACCGGGGCTACGCCGGTCAGGTGGCCTCCGGCGTGCTGAAGCCGGGCGACGAGGTGATGGTGCTGCCGTCCGGCTTCACCAGCCGGATCGCCTCGGTGGAGACGGCCGACGGGCCGGTGGACGAGGCGTTCCCGCCGATGTCGGTGACCGTCCGGCTGACCGACGAGATCGACATCTCCCGCGGCGACATGATCTGCCGGCCGCACAACGCCCCGTCCGTGGCGCAGGACATCGAGGCGATGGTCTGCTGGATGGACGAGAGCCGTCCGCTCCAGGTCGGCGGCAAGTACGCCATCAAGCACACCACCCGGTCGGCGCGGGCGATCGTCCGGGGGCTGCAGTACCGGCTGGACATCAACTCACTGCACCGGGACGAGTCGGCGGCCGAGCTGAAGCTGAACGAGATCGGCCGGGTCCGGCTGCGGACGACGGTGCCGCTGCTGGCGGACGAGTACCGCCGAAACCGCACCACCGGCGGCTTCGTCATCATCGACGAGACCACCAACCGCACCGTCGGCGCCGGCATGATCGTCGAGGCCGGCTGACCGAGCTGTGAAGAGGGGCCCCCTGTCATGCGGCATTCGTTGACAGGGGGCCCCTGCTTACGTGCGGTGGGCGCCGACGGACGGGAGGACGGTCACGGTGCCGGGGGCGGCGAAGTCGCGCTCGGCGTACGCCTCGACGACGGCCCGCGCCACGACGTCGGCGGCGGCTGCCTCGACCAGGGCCAGGACGCAGCCGCCGAAGCCGCCGCCGGTCATCCGGGCCCCGTAGGCCCCGGCGGCCAGGGCCGCCTCGACCGCGGTGTCGATCTCCGGCACGGTGATCTCGAAGTCGTCCCGCATCGAGGCGTGCGAGGCGGTCAGCAGCGGGCCGATGTCGCGCACCCGGCCGGCGCGCAGCAGCGCGACGGTGTCGAGCACCCGCTGGTCCTCGGTGACCACGTGCCGGACCCGGCGGCGGGTCTCGTCGTCGTCGAGCCGGGCCAGCGCGGCGTCCAGGTCGTCGGGGGAGACGTCCCGCAGCGCGGGCACCCCGAGCTGGGCGGCGGCCCGCTCGCAGGACTTCCGGCGGGAGGCGTACTCGCCGTCGGCGTGCCGGTGCGGGGCCCGGCTGTCGATCACCAGCACCGCCAGGCCGGCGGCGTCCAGGTCGAACGGGATGTGCTCGACCGACTCGGTGCGGCAGTCCAGGAAGAGGGCGTGCCCCGCCCGGCAGCGGATCACCGCGGACTGGTCCATGATGCCGGTCGGCGCGCCCACGTAGTCGTTCTCGGCGCGCTGGGCGAGCCGGGGCCGCCGCTCGGCGGGGAGGTCCAGGCC
The DNA here is from genome assembly GCF_045207895.1 of Micromonospora sp. NBC_00898. Taxonomy (NCBI): domain Bacteria; kingdom Bacillati; phylum Actinomycetota; class Actinomycetes; order Micromonosporales; family Micromonosporaceae; genus Micromonospora; species Micromonospora sp. NBC_00898. The sequence continues at coordinate 5,200,986 of NZ_CP108775.1, read as the reverse complement.
GCCCAGGTCGACCAGGGCGGCCAGCACCGCCGCCTCCAGGGCGGCGGAGGACGAGAGCCCGGAGCCGAGCGGCACGTCGGAGGCGATGGCGAGCCGGGCGCCGGGCACGGCGTGGCCGGCCGCGCGCAGCGCCCAGACCACGCCGGCCACGTAGGCGGCCCAGCCGGTCAGCCGGCCGGGCTGGTCGGCCTCGGCGGCGCCGAACTCGACCGGGGAGTCGGCGAGCTCCGACCAGACCGTCCAGCGCTCACCGTCCTGCGGGGCGGCGGCGACGACCGTACGCAGTGGCAGCGCGAACGGCAGCACGAAGCCGTCGTTGTAGTCGGTGTGTTCGCCGATCAGGTTGACCCGCCCGGGAGCCGCCCAGCGGCCCGCGGGCTCCGCGCCGTACCGCTGACGGAAGCCGGCGGTGGCGCGCTCCGCGACGGCGCCGACCGGCGTGCCCGGCTCGGTCACCGCTGCTCCACGACGTGCTCGCGGTAGAACGCCCAGGCGTCGCCGACCATGTCGTGCAGGGTGGGCTTCTGCGGCACCCAGCCCAGCTCCTCGCGGGCCAGCGCGGAGGAGGCGACCAGCTCGGCGGGGTCGCCCTCGCGGCGCGGCGCCACCTCGACCGGCAGCGGGTGCCCGGTGACCTCGCGGACCACGTCGACGACCTGCCGGTTGGTGAAGCCGTTGCCGTTGCCCAGGTTGTAGATCCGGTGCCGGCCGGGCGTCGCGGCGGTCAGCGCCAGCAGGTGGGCGCGGGCCAGGTCCTCGACGTGGATGTAGTCGCGCACGCAGGTGCCGTCGACGGTGGGGTAGTCGTCGCCGAAGAGCTGGAGCTTCTCCCGCCGGCTGGCGGCGACGTCGAGCGCGATCGGGATCAGGTGGGTCTCCGGGTCGTGCCGCTCGCCGATCGCCCGGCCGTCGTGCAGGTACGCCCCGGCCACGTTGAAGTAGCGCAGCGAGACGGCGGCCAGGTCGTGCGCGATCGCCTCGGAGGTGAGCGCCATGTCGACGGCCAGCTTGGTGGCCCCGTACGTGTTGGTGGGAGCCTTGACGGCGGTCTCCGGGATGGGCAGCTCGGTGGGGTTGCCGTAGACGGCGGCGGTGGAGGAGAAGACCAGGCGGGGCACCCGGGCGGCCCGGACCGCGTCGATCAGGGCGAGCGAGCCGACGGTGTTGGTGTGCCAGTACAGCTCGGGCTTGACCATCGACTCGCCGGCGGCGATCAGCGCCGCGAAGTGCAGCACGCCTTCGAAGCCGGCGTCCGGGGTGAGCACCCGGGCGGCCTCGTGGATCGGCAGGTCGACGTGGGTCGCCTCGGGGGCGAGGGCTTCCCGGTGGCCGGTGCGCAGGTCGTCCAGGACGGTCACGTCGTGGCCGTTGTCCAGCAGCATCCGGGTCACCACGCTGCCGATGTAGCCGGCGCCGCCGGTGACGAGCAGTTTCACGTCGGGTTCCTCCTGCCTGGCCGCTCCCGCCGCGGCCGTTCGTGATCACCCTACGGCCGCCGGCTGGGCCGTGGCTGGGCGTGCCCCCTTCGCATTCCATCACGACTCGCCATGACTGAACAGATCCGAACATCGCCGCCGAGCCGGCCGGCGGCCGTTGTCTATCGAGACAAGCCGCAGTGCGCCGCCCTTTTGGGGAGGTGGCGAAGCGGCTTTCCGGTTCCGAGTGGCCGAACGCCGCGAGGGCTCTTGAGGGAACGCTGACCTGAACGCCGCGATCAACGTCAGGGACGCCGCCGAGGCGGCGTCCCCACTCACCGGGCGGGCAGTCCGGGACAGGGGCCGAAAGGCGTCCTGTCGACCACCCACCCAGCGTCGGCGACGCACGGCGCTGGAAGTGGGAATCTCCCGCCTTTAGGCGGGAGAGGATGTCAACATCCTTGTCATGCGGGAAGCAGCCGGTCCCGGGCTCCGGCGACGACCGCCCGGGCGGCCCCGACGCGAACCGGGGCCGGTCGCCCGGACCGTCGCCCGACTCGTGGTCCGCGCCGCGGACGGCGCCACCCGGCTCGTCACCGACCTGCTCGGGGCCAGCCCCACCGCCGGCCGGGAACGGATCAGCGAGGCCGAACTGCGCGACCTGGTCGCCGCCAACACGCTGCTCGACCCCGACGAACGCCGGATCATCGATGAGGTGCTGGTGGCCGGGGCGAGCCTGGTCCGCGAGGTGATGATGCCCCGCACCGAGGTCGTGTTCCTCTCCGCCCGGCTCACCATCGCCGAGGCGGAACGCCTCGTCCGGGCCGAGACGCACAGCCGGTACCCGGTGGTCGACGGCACCCACGACGACGTGGTCGGCTTCGTCCACCTGCGCGACGTGCTGCTACGCCCCGACCGCGACCCGTGCACCACCGTGGGTGAGCTGACCCGCGAGGTCAAGCAGTTCCCCGGCAGCAAGCGGGTGCTCGCCGCGCTCACCGAGATGCGCCGGGAGGGCCACCACCTCGCCGTCGTCGTCGACGAGTACGGCGGCACCGCCGGCATCGTCACCTGCGAGGACCTGATCGAGGAACTGGTCGGGGAGATCCACGACGAGTACGACGGCCCGCCCGACCCGGCCCACGCCGGCCTGCCCGCCGTCGTCGACGGGCGGCTCAACCTCGCCGACTTCGCCGAGCGCACCGGCGTCCCACTGCCCGTCGGGCCGTACGAGACGGTCGGCGGCTTCGTGATGGCCGCCCTCGGCCGGCTCCCGGTCGCCGGGGACGAGGTGCCGGTGACCCCCGGGCCGGACGACGGCGGGGGACCCGACCCGGACGAGCCGCCCGGCGGCTGGCTGCTGCGGGTGCTCGCCCTCGACGGGCGGCGGGTGTCCCGGCTCGCGGTCTCCCCGGCGCGGCTGCCCGAGCAACGGCGCGAGGTCAACGCCCCGGCGGTGCCGGTGGAGAGCCGAGCCGCGGGCCCGTCATGACGTACGCCGGCCGATGCTGACAGAATTGCCGGCATGTCCGACGTACCCGCCCGCCCGCGCGTCTTCTCCGGCATCCAGCCGACGGCCGACTCGTTCCACCTCGGCAACTACCTGGGCGCGGTACGGCACTGGGTGGCCCTGCAGGAGACCCACGACGCGTTCTACTGCGTGGTCGACCTGCACGCCATCACCGCGGGACACGACCCGAAGGTGCTGAAGCAGCGGTCCCGGGTCGCCGCCGCCCAGCTCTTCGCCCTCGGGCTCGACCCGGACCGCAGCACCCTGTTCGTCCAGTCGCAGGTGCCCGAGCACCCGCAGCTGGCCTGGGTGCTCGGCTGCATCACCGGCTTCGGCGAGGCCAGCCGGATGACCCAGTTCAAGGACAAGTCGCAGAAGCAGGGCAGCGAGCGGGCCAGCGTCGGCCTCTTCACGTACCCGATCCTGCAGGCCGCGGACATCCTGCTCTACCAGGCCAACGCCGTCCCCGTCGGCGAGGACCAGCGCCAGCACCTGGAGCTCTCCCGGGACCTGGCCCAGCGGTTCAACTCGCTGTTCGGGCCCACCTTCACGGTGCCCGCGCCGCACATCGTCAAGGACACCGCGAAGATCACCGACCTGCAGGACCCGACGGCCAAGATGTCGAAGTCGTCCTCCTCGCCGGCCGGCATCATCGACCTGCTGGAGGATCCGGCCCGCTCGGCCAAGAAGATCCGCTCGGCGGTCACCGACACCGGTCGCGAGATCGTCTTCGACGTCGAGACCAAGCCGGGTATCTCCAACCTGCTCACGATCTACTCCGCGCTCTCCGGCCGGGGCATCGACGACCTGGTGGCCGCGTACGCGGGCAAGGGGTACGGCGACCTGAAGAAGGACCTCGGCGAGGTGGTGCGGGAGTTCGTCACCCCGATTCAGGAGCGCACCCGCGCCTACCTGGACGACCCGGCCCAGCTGGACAAGCTGCTCGCGCATGGCGCGGAGAAGGCCCGCGCGGTCGCCGCGGCGACGCTGCGGACGGCCTACGAGCGGGTCGGGTTCTTCCCGCCGGTCCGCTTCCAATAGCGGCCCGGGCGCGACAGGAACGGGTGGGGACGCAGTCGGTGGCCGGAGGGGTGGCGCGGAGCGTGGATCGCAGGGACGGGGCGCCGGACGTCGGCGACACCATCCAGATCGGGATCGCGGTGGACATCCCCGAGCCGTGGGGCGGGATGCTGACCCGCCGCCGGGTCGAGGCCGGTGACCCGCAGGCCGTCCCGGCCCACGTGACGCTGCTCGGGCCCACCGAGATCCCGGTGGCGGCGCTGCCGGCGGTCGAGAAGCATCTCGCCGAGGTGGCCACCACCCACCTGCCGTTCACCCTGCACCTGCGGGGCACCGGCACGTTCCGGCCGGTGACCCAGGTGGTCTTCGTGGCCGTGGCCGCCGGGATCAGCGAGTGCGAGCTGCTCGCCGGGGCCATCCGCTCGGCGCCTGAGCTGCACCGCGAGGCCCGCTTCCCGTACCACCCGCACGTGACGGTGGCGCAGGATGTCGCCCCGGAGGCGCTGGACCGGGCGTACGAGGACCTGGCCGACTTCTCCGCGCTGTTCGAGGTGGAGGCGTTCACCCTCTTCTCCCACAGCGGGCAGACCCGGTGGCAGCCCCGCCGGGACTTCCGGCTCGGCGGCTGAGCTGCCCGCGCGGCCGGGCTGCCCCCGGGTACGCGGGGGATCGGCGAGGATGACGTGGTGAACGTGATCGGCCGGATCGAGGACAGTCTCGGCCGCCGGGTGGACGCGGTGCGGCGGCGCTCGGCGCTCTTCGACCACGTGTGGCGGGCCGGGACGCTCTACGGCGACGTGCTGGGCGGCCGGCTCGCGGCGGCGATCGCCTACTACGGCTTCTTCGCGGTCTTCGCGCTCGCCCTGGTCGCGTACTGGATCTTCGGCACGATCCTTCAGGACAACGCCGAGGTCAGCAAGGCGGCGGGGGACTTCCTCAAGGAGAACCTGCCCTTCCTCGACGCGCAGCAGATCGCCCAGAGCAGCAACACGGTCGGCGTGGTCGGCCTGGTCATCCTGGTCTTCACCGGGATCGGCTGGGTGGAGGCGATCCGCTCGTCGCAGCGGCTGATGTACGGGTTCAACCAGCAGCCCGGCAACCTGGTGGTCCGCCGCCTGGTCGACCTCGGCGTGCTGGTGGCGGTCTTCGTGCTGCTCGGCGTCTCGGTGGCCGCCGTCGACGCGCTGGAGTCGCTGCTGCGCTTCCTGCTGCGCAGCACCGGATCGGTCGGGCTGACCACGATCAGCGCCGTGCTCAGCGTCCTGGTCAACGCGGTGGTGGCGACCGCGCTGCTGGTGGCGGTGCCCCGGCTGCGGATGAGCCGCCGCCGGCTGAGGCCGGTCGTCCTGGCGGTCGCCGTCGGCATCACCCTGGTGAACACCGTCGGGCGCTACTACGTGGTGCGGGCCGAGCGGAACCCGGCGTACACCGTGGTGGCGACCGCGGTGGGCCTGCTGCTCTACCTCTACCTGCTCAACCAGCTGGTGCTCTTCGGTGCGGCCCTGGCCGCCACCAGCCGGTACGGCCGGGTGGTCGACCTGGCGGATGGCGGCCCCGCCGCGACGGTGGACGTGGAGGTCGACGAGGAGACCGAACCGGGAACGCCGGGAGGGGCGGGCTGACATGCGCATCATGATCGACCAGGCCTCGGCGGTGCCGCCGTACGAGCAGGTGCGCGGGCAGTTCGCCCGGATGATCGGCGACGGCCGCCTGCCGGTCGGCACCCGGCTGCCCGCCGTCCGGCAGCTCGCCGCCGACCTCGGCCTGGCGGTCAACACAGTGGCCCGGGCGTACCGGGAGCTGGAGACCGCCGGGCTGGTGGAGACCCGGGGCCGGCACGGCACCGTGGTGGCGCCGGGGCGCGACGACGCGACGGACCGGTTGCAGCGGGCGGCGGCGGAGTACGCCGCCGAGGCCGTCCGCCTGGGTGTACCCCGGGACCGCGCGCTGGCCCTCGTCCGCGCCGCCCTCGACGCCACCCACCCCGCCTGACAGTGCCGCGCGCTTTCCCGGAAGGGTGGCCTCCCGGCGTGCTGAGGCCACTTCTTCCCTGAACTGGTGCGGATCTTGGAAGGTGCGCCCGCGTCCCCGCCGGGAACGACCATGATGGGCGCGTGGGCGCACTCGTGACACTGGACCTGCCGGACGACTCGCCGATGCTCGGCCTGCCGTGGATCATCACCTTCGGCCCGCTCGGCGACGCCGACGAGTGGGAGCCGGTGGTCTGCGGGCCGTACGAGCGACCGCACGCGCTCGCCCTCGCCGAGGCGGTGGTGGCCGAGGAGCAGCTGATGGCGGTGGTCGAGCCGCTGCTGCCGGCGCTGTCGGCCGAGGAGATCCGCGGTGAGATCGCCGCCGCGCAGATCGCCGCCGAGGACGAGGCGGCCCAGGTCGACCAGGCCGACCTCTACGGCGACTTCGAGGACGTCATCGACGAGGAGCTGGAGCTGGCCGCCGAGCGGCAGCCGGAGCCGGAGCCGCTCACCGCCCCGAGCGAGGCCGAGCTGCGGGCCGGCTTCGCCCGGATCGCCAAGCTGCTCACCAACAAGGGTGCCTGAGGCCTCAGCGCGGCGGGCGGTCGAGCACGCAGAACGATGCTCCCAGATGGACACCGGCGCCTCGGGAAGCGGACTCCCCGAGGCGCCGGCGCCACCTCACCCCCCACCACAAGGGGTCGGTAGCCCAGCCGCCCGTCGGCGCGGGGCACAGCGGACGACCAGGTCAATGGCGGGTTACCCGGCTCAGCGCCGTTCGAACCACGCAGCTGTGTCAACCGGCAGGACGTGTCCGGCGCCCTGCTCGGTGAGGTCGGCGCTGGCGACTATCGGCCGGCCGTACCCGTCGATCGTGACCTCGGCGCCGCTGAGGTTGACCACGCAGGTCAGCACGGTGTACCCGGCGGCCCGGTGGAACGCCAGCACGCCGGGCTCGGTCTCCAGCCAGGTGACGCCGCCGGTGGTGCCGGCCAGCGCCGGGTGCTCGTGCCGGATCCGCAGCGCCGTCCGGTAGAGCTCCAGCGTGGAGCCGGGCACACCGGTCTGGGCGGCCACCGAGAGGGCACGCCAGGTCGCCGGGGCCGGCAGCCAGCTCAGCTCGCTGCTCGCCGGTCCGAAGCCGTACGGGGCCAGCTCGCCGCTCCACGGGATCGGCACCCGGCAGCCGTCCCGGCTCTCCCCGGTACGCAGGAACGCCGGGTCCTGGCGCAGCTCGTCGGGGAGGTCCAGCACCTCGGGCAGGCCCAGCTCCTCGCCCTGGTAGACGTACGCGCAGCCGGGCAGGGCCAGCATCAGCAGGGCGGCGGCCCGGGCGCGGCGCAACCCGACCTCGCCGTCGCCGTACCGGGTGACGTGCCGCTGCCGGTCGTGGTTGGAGAGGACCCAGGTGGTCGGGGCGCCGACGATGGTCGACTCGGCCAGCGCGGTGTCGATCACCTTGCGGAACGAGTCGGCCGACCAGGTGGCGTCGAGGAAGTCGAAGCTGAACGCCTGGTGCAGCTCGTCCGGACCGATGTAGCGGGCCAGCCGCTGCGGGGTCTCCGCCCAGGCCTCGGCGACCGCCATCCGGCCGCCGGGGTAGCTGTCCAGGATGGGCCGCCAGGCGCGGTAGATGTCGTGCACCTCGTCCTGGTCGAAGTACGGGAGCCGGCCCTTGCCGAGCAGCTCGGACTGGCGCTGGCCGGTGGTCATCGAGTTGAAACCGACGTCCGGCAGGCCCTCGGCCTTGATCATGCCGTGGGCCACGTCGATCCGGAAGCCGTCGACGCCCCGGTCGAGCCAGAAGCGCAGCACGTCCTCGAACTCGGCGCGGACCTCGGGGTGGCGCCAGTTCAGGTCCGGCTGGGCCGGGTCGAACAGGTGCAGGTACCACTGGCCGTCAGGTACCCGGGTCCAGGCGGGGCCGCCGAAGATGCTCTCCCAGTCGTTCGGGGGCAGCTCGCCGTGGGCACCCTTGCCGTCGGCGAAGAGGTAGCGCCCGCGCTCGACCGAGCCCGGGGCGGCGGCGAGCGCCGCGGTGAACCAGGGGTGCTGGCTGGAGGTGTGGTTCGGGACCAGGTCCACGATGATGCGCAGGCCCAGGGCGTGCGCGTCGGTGATCATCGCGTCGAAGTCGGTGAGGTTGCCGAAGAGCGGGTCCACGTCCCGGTAGTCGGCCACGTCGTAGCCGGCGTCGACCTGCGGCGAGGTGTAGAAGGGGGTCAGCCAGAGCGCGTCGACGCCGAGGTCGCGCAGGTACGGCAGGCGCTCCCGGATGCCCTGGAGGTCACCGACGCCGTCTCCGTTCGCGTCGGCGAAGCTGCGGACGTAGACCTGGTAGACGACCGCGGATCGCCACCAGTCGTCGTCGGAGGTCAGCGGCGTGGGGTTGGTGGCGGCGGTCATCGGTGACGATCCCCGTTCTCTGGCGCGGGACGGCGGCAGCCCGCGCGGGTGTGGTTGATGGGCGCGGGTGCCTGAGCAGAATGCCGGCCCGGCGCTGCAAGAGTCAAGCATTCCTTGCGCAAGAAATGACGTCGGTCACCCCTCCGGCCAGGGCCGCGCCGCGTCTTCTTTCTGTCCCACTGGGCGGGACGGAAGCTCTCGGCGGGCCGGCGACCCTCCGCTTTCGGGGTGGGGCAGGTCAGGCCGGGATGGGCAGGGCGGGCGGGACCGGGCGCTGCGGCGTCGGCCCGGCCGGCGCGGCGCCGGACTGGCGGACCACCGCGGTCGAACCGCGGACCACCAGCTCCGGACGGAACAGGTATTCCGAGTGCGGCGCGCCGTGCCCGTTGATCTCGTCGACCAGCGCCCGGACCGCGGCCACCGCCATGGCCGCGACCGGCTGGCGCATGGTGGTCAGCGGCGGGTCGGTGAAGGCCATCAGCGGGGAGTCGTCGTACCCGACCACGGAGACGTCGCCGGGAACGGTCAACCCGCGCTGCCGGGCGGCCCGGATCGCGCCGAGCGCCATCAGGTCGGAACCGCAGACGATGCCGGTGACGCCGCGCTCGATCAGCCGGCCGGCGGCGGCCTCGCCACCCTCCACCCCGAAGAGGGAGAGTTCGGCCAGCTCGTCGAGCTCGCTCTCGGGCACGCCGGCCAGCCGGGGCATCGCCGCCCGGAAGCCGGCCACCCGGCGCCGCACCGGCACGAACCGGTCCGGGCCGGTGATCAGGCCGATCCGGCGGTGGCCGAGCGCGACCAGGTGGGCGACGGCCAGCTCGGTGGCCTCCCGGTCGTCGCAGGAGACAAAGGGGGCGGCGATGCCGGGCGCGTATCCGTTGATCATGACCACGGGCAGCGGCCGGGCGATCAGCGCGCGGTACCGGTCGTGGTTGGCCGCGGTGTCGGCGTGCAGGCCGGAGACGAAGACGATCCCGGAGACCTGCCGGTCCAGCAGCATCTCCACGTACTCGTCCTCGGTAACCCCGCCGGGAGTCTGGGTGCAGAGCACCGGGGTGAACCCGCTCTGCGCCAGCGTCGACTCGATGACCTGGGCGAAGGCCGGGAAGATGGGGTTGTCCAGCTCCGGCACGACCAGGCCGACCAGCCCGGCGCTGCGCTTGCGCAGCCGGGCGGGGCGCTCGTAGCCGAGCACATCGAGGGCGGTCAGGACGGCCTGCCGGGTCTCGGGGGCCACGCCGGGGCGGTCGTTGAGCACCCGCGACACCGTGGCCTCGCTGACTTCGGCCTGTTGGGCGATGTCGGACAGTCGAGCGCGCATGGCGGCACTTTAGCTCAAGGGCAAGTTCTTGCGTACAGTCCTGCAAGCCCTTCCATTCTCTGCAACCTCTTGCTAACGTCCCGGCAACACGCGACAGCAGCGGCGCGGCACCCTAGCGCCGGTCAGCAAGAACTTTCAGAGCTTCCACTGGCGGCCCGCCCTTCCCCCGGCTGGCCGCCATGACGACAGGAGTACCGATGCGCATCCGTACCGCGGGTGTGGTCGCTGTCCTCGGCCTGGCGCTCGCCGCCTCTGGCTGCGGCGGCAGCGGCAGCGACAAGCCGGCCACCAAGGAGTCCGCCAAGCCCGCGGGCGCGACCGGCAAGCTGGTGATCTGGGCCGACGACAAGCGGACCGCCGCCCTCAAGCCGTTCGCCGAGCAGTTCGGCAAGGAGAACGGCGTCACCGTCGAGGTGCAGGCCGTCTCCAAGGACCTGCAGACCAACTTCGTCACCGCCTCCCAGCAGGGCAGCGGTCCGGACGTCGTGGTCGGCGCGCACGACTGGATCGGCAACCTGGTGCAGAACGGCGCCATCGACCCGGTGCAGCTCGCCGCCGAGCAGAAGAGCGGCTTCAACGAGACCGCGATCAAGGCCGTGACGTTCAACGGCCAGCTCTACGGCGTCCCCTACGCCACCGAGAACGTCGCGCTCATCCGCAACACCGAGCTGGCCCCCGAGGCGCCGAAGACGATCGAGGACCTGGTCACCGCCGGCAAGAAGCTCAAGGCCGAGAAGAAGGCCAGCGAGATCCTCTGCCTCCAGTCCGGACAGAACGGCGACGCGTACCACGTGTACCCGCTGTACACCTCCGGCGGCGGCTACCTCTTCGGCACCACGGCCAGCGGCGACTACGACCCCAAGGACCTGGGCGTGGGCAAGCCGGAGTCGATCGCGGCCTTCCAGAAGATCGCGAAGCTGGGTGAGAAGGGCGAGGGTGCGCTGAAGCGCTCCATCACCGGCGAGAACTCCATCGCCACCTTCACCGGCAAGAAGTGCGCCTTCCTGGTCTCCGGCCCGTGGGCGATCGCCGACGCCAAGAAGGCCAACATCAAGTACGACATCTCCCCGGTCCCCGGCTTCGCCGGTGGCAAGGAGGCCCAGCCGTTCGTGGGCGTCCAGGCGTTCTACGTCGCCGCCAAGGGCAAGAACAAGGCCCTGGCCCAGGAGTTCGTCACCAACTACGTGACCAAGCCCGAGCTGGCCGTCGCGCTGTACAAGGCCGAGCCGCGCCCGCCGGCGCTGACCGCCGCCTTCGACCAGGTCAAGGGTGAGGACCCGGACCTGGCCAAGTTCTCCGAGGCCGGTAAGAACGGCCAGGTGCTCCCGGCGATCCCGGCCATGGCCGCGATCTGGGACCCGTTCGGCAAGGCGGAGGCCGCCGTCATCGGTGGCGCCGACCCGGCCAAGACGATCACCGCCGCTGGCAAGACCATCGCCGGTCAGATCAAGTAATGAGCACGTCGCTGTCCGGCCCGGGGTCTGCCACGCAGGCCCCGGGCCGGGAGCCCGTTCGCTCCGGGCTCCCGCGCAAGTCCCGTACCGCGCGGAATCACGCGCCGATCACCGCGACCGGCCTCGTCGTCAAGGTGATCCTGCTCGGCCTGGTGGCCGGGATCGCGATCTGGGCGGCGTTCCCGCTCATCGAGGCCGAGATGTGGGTCGGCCTGGCCATCCTGGCGGTCACCACCGCTGGCCTGTTCTACCTCTATCTCACCCGCCGGCACATCCCGGCCAAGTACCTGGTCCCCGGCACGCTCTTCCTGATCGCCTTCCAGATCTTCCCGGTGCTCTACACCGCGAGCACCGCGTTCACGAACTTCGGCGACGGACACCGCGGCAGCAAGGACGACGCGATCGTCGCCATCCAGAGCTCCTCGGTGAAGCAGGTCGCCGGCTCGACCGAGTACTCGCTCTCCATCGCCACCAAGGGCGACCCGGCCACCGGCCCGCTGGTCTTCCTGTTGAACGATCCGAAGAGCGGCGAGGTATCTGCCGGTGACGCGGGTGGGCTGCGCAAGCTCGACGCCGGCCAGTTCACCGTCAGCCCGACCGGCAAGGTCACCGCCGCCGACGGCTACACGGTGCTCAACTTCGGCCAGGCCAGCGTCCGGAGCAAGGAGATCATCGACCTGGTGGTGCCGACCTCCGGCGGCGCGATCCGGTCCAACGGCCTGTCCCGCGCCTACGAGGGCAAGGCCATCCGGGCGTACGACGCGGGATGCGACTGCATCAAGGACAGCGAGACCGGCAAGACCTGGAGCGCCGACGCGGCGAGCGGCTCCTTCGTCGCCGACGACGGCGAGCGGCTCGCCCAGGGCTGGAAGGTCAACGTCGGGCTGAACAACTTCAGCCGGGTGCTCACCGACCCGAACATCTCCGGACCGTTCTTCGGCACGCTGGTCTGGAACTTCGCCTTCGCGATCGGCTCGACCGGGCTCACCTTCCTGCTCGGCATGGCCATCGCGCTGGTCCTGCACTCGCCCCGGATGAAGGGCACCAACCTCTACCGGGTGCTGCTGATCCTCCCGTACGCCATGCCGTCGTTCGCGATGCTGCTGGTCTGGCGGGACATGTTCAACACCGACTTCGGCCTGGTCAACAACCTGTTCGGGCTCGACGTCGACTGGTTCGGCCAGGCCTGGTCCGCGCGCGCCGCGGTGCTGCTGGTGCAGCTCTGGCTGGGTTACCCGTACATGTTCCTGGTGACCACCGGTGCGCTCCAGGCGATCCCGCGGGAGCTGACCGAGGCCACCTCGGTCGACGGCGCCAGCCCGTGGCAGTCGTTCCGGACGGTCACCCTGCCGCTGCTGCTGGTCGCGCTCTCGCCGCTGCTGATCGCGTCGTTCGCCTACAACTTCAACAACATCAACGCGATCTGGTTCACCACGGAGGGTGGACCGTTCGCGCCGGACAACCCGACCAACGGCGCCACCGACCTGCTGATCACCTACACCTACCGACTGGCCTTCGGCGCCCAGGGCGCCGAGTACGGCATGGCCACCGCGGTCTCGATCTTCATCTTCGCGATCGTGGCGACGGTGTCGGCGATCAGCTTCCGGCGGACCCGCAAGCAGGAGGAGGTGTACTCGTGACGACCCACGCGGACGCCCCCGTCGCCAGCCGCACCGCGACGCGGAAGTCGAAGAGTCGCTGGTTCGCCCGGGTGGGCTGGCGGCACCTCGTCGGGGTGCTGGCGGTGGTGTTCAGCCTCTTCCCGATCGTGTTCGTGCTCTCTGCGGCGCTCAACCCGCTCGGCACGCTCTCCTCGACCGAGCTGCTGCCGACCGGCGCGTCGTTCGAGAACTTCACCAACCTGTTCGACAAGTTCGCGTTCGCCCACTGGTTCCTCAACTCGCTGCTGATCGCCGGGACCGCCGCCTTCGTGTCGATCTTCCTGTCGGCGCTCGCGGCGTACGCGTTTTCCCGGATGCGGTTCGCCGGTCGGCGGTTCGGGCTGCTGTCGCTGCTGCTGATCCAGATGTTCCCGCAGTTCCTGGCCATCGTGGCGATCTTCCTGATCTTCACGACGGTCACCGACCTGTGGCCGGCGATCGGCTTCAACACCCCCTGGGGCCTGTTCCTGCTCTACATGGGCGGTGCGCTGGGCGTGAACACCTGGCTGATGAAGGGCTTCTTCGACACCCTGCCGCGGGAGCTGGACGAGTCGGCGACCATGGACGGCGCCACGCACGCCCAGGTCTTCTTCCGGATCATGCTGCCGCTGGTGGCGCCGATCCTGGCGGTGACCGCGCTGCTGTCGTTCATCGGCATCATCAACGAGTTCATGATCGCCAACGTGTTCCTCACCAACACCGAGTCGAAGACCCTCGCGGTCGGCATGTTCGGCATGGTCGCCGGTGAGCGCAACAACAACTTCGGGATGTTCGCGGCGGGCACGCTGCTCACCGCCGTTCCGACGGTGCTGGTGTTCCAACTCCTCCAGCGCTACATCGTCTCCGGCCTCACCTCCGGAGCAGTCAAGGGATGAATCGGAGGGGTGGCCACCGTCCGCGCAGCGCGCGGTGAGTGGTGCCGCTCCGAACTGAACAAGCACGCTGCGGCAAGGGCGTCGTGTCGACGTACACCGGAGCAGTCACGGGCTGACCGCCGCGGCCGGGAGACCGGCCGCGACGGGCAACCCCTCTCTCCCGTCCGAACGACGCGAAAGGCATCCCCATGTCCCTGCAGCCGCACCACGACGGATCCGCCCTGTACGTCCCGGACCAGGAGCCCGCGCTCGGACAGACCGTGCCGGTCTTCGTCCGGGTCCCCGAGGGCGCCGACGTCCGTCAGGTGCACGTCCGGACCACCGGGGACGGCGAGCCGCGCTTCGCCGAGGCCACCGTCGACCGTACCGAGGGCGGCGACGTGTGGTGGCGGGCCGACGTCGAGGTTCGCAACCCGGTCAGCAACTACCGGTTCATGCTCTCCGGCGCCAAGGGCTACCGCTGGCTGAACGCGGCCGGCCTGGTCGACCACGATGTGCCCGACAACGGTGACTTCAAGCTGGTCAGCTACGCCCCGCCGCCGGCCTGGGCGCGGGACGCGGTGATCTACCAGATCTTCCCGGACCGGTTCGCCCGCTCCGCCGCCGCCGACGGCCGGACCGCCCCGGACTGGGCCGTCCCCTGCGACTGGGACACCCCGGTCATCGGGCGCGGCCCGGAGACCCCGCGCCAGTTCTACGGCGGCGACCTGGACGGCATCACCGAGCGGCTGGACCACCTGGACCGGCTCGGGGTGAACACCGTCTACCTCACCCCGATCTTCCCGGCCCGCTCCAACCACCGGTACGACGCGGCCAGCTTCGACACCGTCGACCCGCTGCTCGGCGGGGACGCCGCCCTGGCCCGGCTCGCTGACGCGGTCCGCGCCCGGGGCTGGCGGCTGCTCGGCGACATCACCAGCAACCACACCGGTGACGCGCACGAGTGGTTCACCCGCGCCGCCTCGGACGTGCACGCGCCCGAGCGGGAGCTGTACTACTTCGACGAGGCCACCGGCTGCGACAACTCCAGCTCGGCTGACGGCCATAATTCGGCCTCCGCGCCGCTTGGCGGCGCTCCGGACCGAATGAAGGCCGGTCTGACGCCGCGCTGCGACCTGGAGCCGTCGTACGAGTCCTGGAATGGGGTCAAGTCGCTGCCGAAGCTGAACTGGGGCAGCGCGGAGCTGCGCCGGCGCTTCGCCACCGCCGAGGATTCGCTGCTGCGCCGCTGGCTGCGTCCGCCGTACGGGCTGGACGGCTGGCGGGTCGACGTGGCCAACATGACCGGCCGGCGCGGTGCCGACGCGTACACCCACGAGGTGGCGCGGCTGCTGCGCGAGGTGGTCGCCGACACCCGGCCCGACGGGCTGCTGCTCGCCGAGCACGGCCACGACCACACCGGCGACCTGGACCGGGACGGTTGGCACGGCACCATGAACTACGTCGGCTTCACCGACCCGGTCTGGTCCTGGCTGCGGCTGGGCGACCAGCCGGTGCCGAACTTCCTCGGCACCCCGGGCGGGGTCCGCCGACGGGACGCGGGCGCGGTGCTCGCCACCATGAACACCTACCGGTCGCTGATCTCCTGGCGGTCGTACGTGCACTCGTGGCAGCTGCTCGGCTCGCACGACTCGGCCCGGATCCGGACCGTGGTCGGCGACGCCGCCCGGCAGGAGGTCGCCGCCGGCCTGCTCGCCACCATGCCGGGCACGCCGGTGATCTTCGCCGGCGACGAGCTGGGGCTGACCGGCACGAACGGGGAGGGGTCGCGTACCCCGATGCCGTGGCACCGGCCGGATAGCTGGGACCAGCGGACGTTCGCCGCGTACCGGTCGCTGCTGGCGTTGCGCCGCGCCGAGCCGGCGCTGCGCCACGGCGGCCTGCGCTGGGTGCACGCGGACGCGGACACCCTGGTCTTCCTGCGGGAGGCGCCCACCGGCTCGGTGCTGGTGCTGGCCCGCCGCGCCGCCGGCACCCCGCTCCGCCTGACCCCCCTCCCGGCCGGGGAGAACGTCCACGGCGGCGCCCCCGCCCTGCGCCCGGACGCCGACGGTACGGTCACCCTCCCCGCCGACGGCCCCACCTTCCAGGTCTGGCGCCTGTCCTGATCGTCCCCGCGATCTTGCAGTTCGGGTCCGTGTCCCGCGGCTTTCGTGCCCTTCGTCGGGCACCAACTGAAAGATCGCGGGGACTCGGGGGGTGAGGTGCCGATCAGGCCGAGGTCACGGTATGAGCTCGGCTGGCCCGGTCGGCTACTACAAACTGTCGTTGATGGGGGAGGATGGCCGCCGTGGAAGCTCTTCGGCTGGTACTTCTCTACGTCCATCTGATCGGGTTCGCGCTGCTGCTCGGCGGCTCGATCGCCCAGTACGTCAGCGGCCGGCTGCGGATCAACGCCGCCATGCTGTGGGGCTCGGTGATCGGTCTGCTGACCGGTCTGGGCCTCGCCGCCCCGCTGCGCGACGGCGACGAGCCGGCGCCCGCCAAACTTGTTACCAAGTTGGTGCTCGCGCTGCTCATCTTTGTCATGGTCTTCTTCTCCCGTAAGCGGGAGTCGGTCAACCGCGGCCATTTCCTCGCGATCATCGGGTTGACCCTGGTCAACGCGGCGGTGGCGGTGTTCTGGCGGTAGCGTCAGGAGCAGGGGAAAGGCCACGGGAAACGGACGTTCGCGACACCCGGCCCGGCACGATAGCGGCACGAATGGTGATCTGCCCCACCCAAGGGTTACGTAGGGATAACAGGCACTCAACGTTCGTGCACGATTATCGGCCGGTGGGTGGGCGCGGGCGTACGCTCCCGTCCGTAACGTGGGACGCCGGCGGCAAGCGCAGGCCGGCTCAAGGGCTGCCACCGCAGGGAACGCGGTGTGCAATGGGAAGGAGACGTCTTGCGCTCTGTGCGTGGGATGCGGATCGCCTCCGCCTTCGTGGCGGGTGGGCTCGTGCTGGGCGCCGCCGCGTGTGGTGAGGCCCCGAAGGACGACAAGAACGCCGGCGGCAACGGCGGCAAGAAGTTCAGCGCCTGCATGGTGACCGATGTCGGCGGCATCGACGACAAGTCCTTCAACACCTCGGCCTGGAAGGGCCTGCAGGAGGCGAAGGCGGCCAACGACAACATCGACATCAAGAACGTCCAGTCGAAGGCCGAGGCGGACTACGAGGTCAACCTGACCGGGTTCGTCAACCAGAAGTGCGACTTCATCCTGGCGGTCGGCGGCCTGATGTCCGACGCCACCAAGAAGGCCGCGACCGCGAACCCGAACCAGCAGTTCGCGATCGTCGACTCGAACCCGGGTCTGGACAACATCTACCCGATGCAGTTCGACACCGCGCAGGCCGCCTTCCAGGCCGGTTACCTGGCCGCCGGGATGAGCAAGTCCGGCAAGGTCGGCACCTACGGCGGTCTGCCGATCCCGCCGGTGACCATCTTCATGGACGGCTTCGCCGACGGCGTCGGGTACTACAACAAGGCCAAGGGCAAGAACGTCCAGGTTCTCGGCTGGGACAAGGCGACCCAGAAGGGTTCCTTCACCAACGACTTCGTCAAGCAGGACGAGGGTAAGAAGGTCTCCGACGCGCTGGTCGCCCAGGGCGCGGACATCATCATGCCGGTCGCCGGTGGCTCGGGCCTCGGCACCACCGCCGCCGCCCAGGCCTCGGGCGGCAAGTACTCGGTGATCTGGGTGGACGTCGACGGTTGCGACAGCACCCCGAACTGCCCGGCGCTGGTGACCACGGTCGTCAAGAACATCCCGGACGCCGTCAAGGAGGCCGTGCTCAAGGCCGCCGGTGGTGAGAAGCTCCAGGCCAAGCCGGGCTTCGTCGGCACCCTGGCCAACAACGGCGTCTCGATCGCGCCGTACCACGACTTCGACAGCAAGGTCCCGGCGGACCTCAAGGCCGACGTCGAGAAGATCAAGGCGGACATCGCCGCCGGCACCATCACGGTCACCTCGAAGGCCCAGCCGACCAAGTGACCCGCCCGCCGGCCGCCGCGGTGAGATCATCGGCAGCGGAGGCCGGCGGACACCAGGCATGACGATCCGGCCGCCTCGGCGTACGCGGGGACACCCGCGCCGCCGGGGCGGCCGATCCGCACCATCCGGGACCGGGCCGGCTCGGCGCCCGACGCGGCAGCGGCTACGCTGCACCATCGCTCGCACTCCAGGAGGTTGCGCTGAGACTCGAACTGCGCGGCATCACCAAGCGGTTCGGTGATCTGGTCGCCAACGACCACATCGACCTGACGGTGGAGCCTGGAGAGATCCACGCCCTGCTCGGCGAGAACGGCGCCGGCAAGTCGACCCTGATGAACGTGCTCTACGGGCTCTACCAGCCCGACGAGGGTGAGATCCTGGTCGACGGGAAGCCGCTGAAGCTGACGGGACCGTCGGACGCCATCGCGGCCGGGATCGGCATGGTGCACCAGCACTTCATGCTGGTGCCGGTCTTCACCGTGGCCGAGAACGTCATGCTCGGCGCCGAGCAGGTCAAGGGCGGCATCGCCGGTTTCCTGGACCGCCGGCGGGCCCGGCGGGAGGTCGCCGAGGTCTCCGAGCGGTACAACCTCCGGGTCGACCCGGACGCGGTGATCGAGGACCTGCCGGTCGGCATCCAGCAGCGGGTGGAGATCGTCAAGGCCCTCACCCGCGACGTCGACCTGCTGATCCTCGACGAGCCCACGGCCGTGCTGACCCCGCAGGAGACCGAGGGACTGCTCGCGGTCATGCGGTCGCTCAAGGCCGCCGGCAAGTCGATCGTGTTCATCACCCACAAGCTGGGCGAGGTGAAGGCGATCGCCGACCGGATCACCGTGATCCGGCGCGGCAAGACCGTCGGCACCGCCTCGCCGACCGCCAGCCGGGACGAGCTGGCCGCGCTGATGGTCGGTCGCAGCGTCCGGCTGACCGTGGACAAGCAGCCCGCCACCCCGGGCCGACCCGTCCTGGAGGTCGCCGGCCTGGTCGTCGACGACGACCGGCAGATCCGGGCGGTCGACGGCGTCGAACTGACCGTGCACGCCGGCGAGGTGCTCGGCGTCGCGGGCGTCCAGGGCAACGGGCAGACCGAGCTGATCGAGGCGATCATGGGCCTGCGGCCGGCGCTCGCCGGCACGGTGACCCTGGACGGCGAGGCCGTGCACGGCTGGCCGACCAAGAAGGTGCTCCGCGCCGGCGTCGGCTACGTGCCCGAGGACCGCAGCGTCGACGGCCTGGTCAAGGAGTTCTCCGTGGCGGAGAACCTGGTGCTGGACATCTACGACCGGCCGCCCTTCGGCAAGGGCCTGTCGCTGAAGCCGGATGCCATCGCGAAGTCGGCCAAGGAGCGGATCGAGCAGTTCGACATCCGTACCTCGTCGGCGGACGCGGCGGTGGGCACCCTCTCCGGTGGCAACCAGCAGAAGGTGATCGTGGCCCGGGAGCTGTCCCGGCCGCTGAAGCTCTTCATCGCCGCTCAGCCCACCCGGGGCGTGGACGTCGGCTCGATCGAGTTCATCCACAGCCGGGTGATCCGCGAGCGGGACATCGGCACCGCGGTCATGGTCGTCTCCAGCGAGCTGGACGAGGTGATCGGCCTCGCTGACCGGATCGCGGTGATGTACCGGGGCCGGATCATCGGCATCGTCGGCCCGGACACCCCGCGCGAGGAGATCGGCCTGCTGATGGCCGGCATCACCCCGGAGACGGCCGAGGCCGGGACCGCCACGGCGGCACCGGCCCCCGAGGGCCCTGGTAGCGAGGACGAGGCATGACCAACCCGAACCCGGTGTCGGGCTCCCCGGACAAGGAGCCGGCGACCGAGTCCCAGGCGGCGCAGAACGCGGTCGGCAACACCGACCGCGCGGCGACCACCGCCACCGCCCCGAAGCGGCCCGAGGAGCAGCCTCGTCCCTCGCTGGGCCGACTGTTCCTGGAGAACCTCTGGGCCGCCAACACGGTCACCGTCACGGTGCTCGCGGTGGTCCTGGCGCTGCTCGTCGGCGCGGTGCTGATCATCGTCTCCGACCCGGAGGTGCTGGCCACCTACAGCTACATCACCGCCCGGCCGGCCGACGCGCTCACCTCCAGCTGGACGGTGGTCAGCGAGGCGTACGCGAACCTGTTCAAGGGCGCGATCTTCGACCCGCAGGCGTCCGGCTTCACCGCCGCGCTGAGCCCGATCTCGGAGACGCTCACCTACACCGCGCCGCTGGTCTTCACCGGCCTTTCGGTCGCGCTCGCCTTCCGCGGCGGCCTGTTCAACATCGGCTCTCAGGGCCAGGCGACCATCGGCGTCATCCTCGCCGCGGTTGCCGGCTTCGCGCTGCCGCTGCCGCCGGTGCTGCACCTGCTCGTCGCGCTGATCGCCGGCGCGGCCGGCGGCGCGCTCTGGGGCTTCATCCCGGGCATCCTCAAGGCGCGGACCGGCGCCCACGAGGTGATCAACACGATCATGCTCAACTACGTCGCGGTCTACTTCCTGGCCTGGATCATCGTTCAGCACGGCGTGCAGAACCCGAACCGATCCGACGCCATCAGCAAGCCGGTCGAGTCCTCGGCGCAGCTGCCCCGGCTGCTCGGCGACAACCTGCGGGTGCACGCCGGCATCCTGGTCGCGGTGCTGGTCACCTGGTTCGTCGCCTGGCTGCTCAACCGCTCCACGGTCGGCTTCGAGCTGCGCGCGGTCGGCGAGAATCCGGACGCCGCGCGGACCGCGGGCATCAGCGTCACCCGCACGTACGTGCTGATCATGGTGATCTCCGGCCTGCTGGCGGGTCTGGGCGGGTCGAACATGGTGCTCGGCTCGACCGCGGACGCGCTGACCCCGCAGGTGATCGCGCAGATCGGCTTCGACGGCATCCTGGTCGCGCTAGTCGGCCGGCTGAAGCCGTGGGGCGTGCTGCTGGCCGCGCTGCTGTTCGGCGCACTTCAGGCTGGCGGTAACCGGATGCAGTCGTACTCCGGGATCTCGCTGGAGCTGGTCACCGTGCTCCAGGCGCTGATCGTCATCTTCATCGCCGCGCCGGCCCTGGTGAAGGCGATCTTCCAGCTCCGGGCGGCCCGCGCGGCCCGGTTGAAGACGAGCCTCGCGAAGGGCTGGTGAGCATGTCCACCACCGCTGTCCCCGAGGTCGCGGTGACCACGGTCGACGAGGGCTTCTGGACGCGCGCCCGCAAGGCCGGGGCCGTCCTGCTGGCGCTGGGCGTGCTCGCGGCGGCGCTGTTCGGCGCGCTCGCCACCGACCAGCAGGCCCGGTTCACGCTCAGCGAGACCGAGGGCGGTGCCGCCCTGGAGATCAACGGCACGGTCGGCGCGATCCTGTTCGGGGTCATCGCCGCCGCGGCCGGCGCCGCCCTGCTCGCCGGGGTGCCGAAGCGCTGGTTCACCCTGGTGCTCGGGGTCGGGCTGGTCGCCTTCGTGCTGAGCTTCCTGTGCTGGCAGGTCTCCGCCGCCCCTGAGGGCCGCAACTTCATGCCGCTGGTGAACATCGTGCGGGGCACCTTCATCCTCGCCCTGCCGCTGATCTTCGGCGCGCTGGCCGGTGTGCTCTGTGAGCGCACCGGTGTGGTCAACGTGGCGATCGAGGGGCAGCTGCTGATGGGCGCCTTCTCCGGCGCGCTCTTCGGCAGCATCTCCGGCAATGTCTGGGTGGGGCTGGTCGCTGCCGCGATCGGCGGCGCGTTCATCTCGCTGCTGCTGGCCGTCTTCGCCATCCGCTACCTGGTCGACCAGGTGGTCCTGGGCATCGTGCTCAACCTGCTGGCGGTGGGGGTCACCGGCTTCCTCTACGAGCGGTTGATGCAGACCGACGCGACGAAGTACAACAGCGCGCCCCGGTTCAGCAACTGGGAGATCCCGCTGCTCAAGGACATCCCGCTGATCGGTCCGGCGCTGTTCCGGGGCAACATCTTCCTCTACCTCGGCCTGCTGCTGGTGCTGGGCATCCACATCGCGCTGTTCCGTACCCGGTGGGGTCTGCGGACCCGGTCGGTGGGCGAGCACCCGACGGCCGCGGACACCCTGGGCGTGAAGGTGCTGGGGCTGCGGTACCGCAACGTGCTCATGGCCGGGATGGTGGCCGGCATCGGCGGCGCCTCGTACACGCTGGCGCTCTACTCCTTCACCAAGAACATGATCGGCGGTAAGGGCTTCATCGCCCTGGCCGCGCTGATCTTCGGCCGGTGGAGCCCGACCGGCGCGCTGCTCGCGGCGCTCTTCTTCGGCTTCGCCGACCAGCTCGCCACCTACCTCGGCGCGATCGGCAGCAGCATCCCCAGCCAGTTCCTGGCGATGCTGCCGTACCTGGCGACGATCCTGGCGGTGGCCGGGCTGGTCGGCCGGGTCCGGGCACCCGCCGCCGACGGCAAGCCGTACATCAAGGGCTGAGCCCTGGTCCGATCGGTGCCCGGCGGGGGATTCCTCGCCGGGCACCGTCGTTCCCGGGTGTCAGCTGACACAGGGGCACCCCTTCCCGCGTCCGACCAGGGTGACTTGGGCAGAATGGTGGGATGACCGAGATCGACTGGGAACGACTGCGAGCCGCGGCCACCGAGGCGATGCGGCACGCGTACGCGCCGTACTCGAAGTTCCCGGTCGGGGCGGCCGCCCTGGTCGACGACGGCCGGGTGGTGGTCGGCTGCAACGTGGAGAACGCCGCGTACGGCGTCACCCTCTGCGCCGAGTGCGGGGTGGTCACCTCGCTGCACGCCACCGGCGGTGGCCGGCTGGTCGCCATGTCCTGCGTCGACGCCACCGGTGAGCCGCTGATGCCCTGCGGCCGGTGCCGGCAGCTGCTCTGGGAGAACGGCGGCCCGGACTGCCTGATCGAGACGAAGGGCCGGCCGCTGCGGATGGCCGAGCTGCTGCCGCACGCCTTCGGCGTGGAGGACCTGGAGGCCGTCGTCGGCGAGACCCCGGTACCGGTGGTGCCGGAGCGGCTGGCCGCCTGGCGGGGGCGCGGCACGGTCTTCGTCCACCCGGACCTCTCCGCCGGGCAGCAGGTCTGGACGGCGTACTGGGAGCGGTCCGCCGGGGACACCGAGGACGCCCAGACCGGCGTGCTGGAGGAGGGCCCGACCTGGGACGACCCGGCGGAGGCGATCACCTGGGGGCTGGCCCGGACACCCCGGGTGGTGGTGGTGGACGCGGCCGGCGCGATCTTCTGGGCTGGAGAAGGTGAACCGCCGATGGAGATCCCTGTTCGCTGGGCGGGTTGAGCTGGGGGGGATCGGGCCGACCGTGACCGGCTCCGGCGGTCAGTCTTGATCCCTCCGCCGGTCACGATCGGCCCGATCTCTCGGTGGGCACGGTCGCGGGTAGGCCTACCGGCGACCGACGCGATTATGGATTGGAACTCAAAGGTGAGTGCTTTTACGGCGGTTGACGTCATCCGGGCCAAGCGGGACGGGGGCGTGCTGAGCGACGGCCAGATCGACTGGGTGGTCGACGCGTACACCAAGGGGCTGGTGGCCGACGAGCAGATGTCTGCGCTGGCCATGGCGATCCTGCTGCGCGGCATGAGCGCGCCGGAGATCGCCCGGTGGACCGCCGCGATGATCGCCAGTGGGGAGCGGTTGGACCTGTCGTCGGTGTCCCGGCCGACCGTGGACAAGCACTCCACCGGCGGCGTCGGCGACAAGATCACCCTGCCGCTCACCCCGCTCGTCGCCGCCTGCGGTGGCGCGGTGCCGCAGCTCTCCGGGCGCGGGCTGGGCCACACCGGCGGCACGCTGGACAAGCTGGAGTCGATCCCCGGCTGGCGGGCCGCGCTCACCAACGACGAGTTCATCGCCCAGCTCCGCGACGTCGGCGCCGTGATCTGCGCGGCCGGCGAGGGGCTGGCCCCGGCGGACCGCAAGCTGTACGCGCTGCGCGACGTCACCGGCACCGTCGAGGCGATCCCGCTGATCGCCAGCTCGATCATGAGCAAGAAGATCGCCGAGGGCACCGGCGCGCTGGTGCTCGACGTGAAGGTTGGCTCCGGTGCGTTCATGAAGTCCGTGGACGACGCGCGCGAGCTGGCCCGGACGATGGTCGAGCTGGGCGGCGCGCACGGTGTGCGGACGGTCGCCCTGCTCACCGACATGTCCACCCCGCTCGGCCTGACCGTCGGCAACGCGGTCGAGGTGACCGAGTCGGTCGAGGTGCTGGCCGGTGGCGGGCCGGCGGACGTGGTGGAGCTGACCCTGGCCCTGGCCCGGGAGATGCTGGCCGCGGCCGGCCTGCCGGACGCCGACCCGGAGGCGGCGCTGCGCGACGGCCGGGCGATGGACGTCTGGCGGGCGATGATCCGGGCGCAGGGCGGCGACCCGGACGCGCCGATGCCCACCGCCAACGAGGTCGAGGTGGTCCGCGCCGTCGAGGACGGCTTCGTCGCCTCCGTCGACGCGTACGCCATCGGCGTGGCCGCGTGGCGGCTCGGCGCCGGGCGGGCCCGCAAGGAGGACCCGGTGAGCATCCCGGCCGGGGTGGTGCTGCACAAGCGCCCGGGTGATCCGGTCCGGGCCGGCGACCCCCTCTACGAGCTGCGTGCCGAGCACGCGGAGCGGATTCCGGCGGCGCTGGCCGAGGCGGAGCGGGCGGTCCGGATCGCGGCGGAGGCGCCGACGGCGAAGCCGCTGGTCATCGAACGCATCGGCTGATCAATTTCGGTCGGGGGGCCCGTGGTGCCGGCCACCCGGAGCGGCTATCCTCCCTGCCCAGGGGGGATGGACCGGCGATGAGCCGTGAGCAGACAAGGGACCTGAGCCGTGCGCGTACCCGCCCCCGATCCCCGGGCCGTCCGTGAGGCGAGCCTCGACGAGCTGTCCCGGCTGGGCCTGCCGCTTCCGCCGTCCCAGTTCCCGCTGGTGTGGGAGCCGGGCGACGAGATCGAGCTGCGACCCACCGTGGAGATCGAGGCCCGGATCGCGGTGCTGCACGTGATCCTGGCCCGGTGCTTCGGGATGCCCCCGCAGGCGGCGATGAGCTGGCTGCTCGCCTCGCACCTGGTGGACCTGGTGACCCCGCCGGAGTGGCAGTTCGTGATGGGTGGCAAGGGCGACCACCGGTCGTTCGTGCTGCACCACGACGCGCTCTTCTCGCTGTCCTGGGTGCTCGGGTTGAGCAAGCAGCTGGACCCGACGGTGCCGGTGGACGAGCGGCTGGTGGAGCGGATGCCGAACGTGGCGGCGGGGGAGACCTTCGCCGAGTGGCGGTCGCGGATCCTGGCCGCTCCGCAGCACCCCGCCGACGCGGCGGCCCTGCTCGACCTGCACTACTGCCTGGACTGGGCGTACCTGGAGACCGAGCGGGCCGGCCGGCGGCTGCCCGGGCTGGTCGACGCGAACGCGATCGGGCAGCGCCGGTGGGCGCTGGAGTGGGCGGTGATCCTCCGTGGCCCTTACCACGACGAGCCGCCCGGCTGGGAAGAGGTCGACCTCTCCACCTGAGCCGTCAGCGCGGCCGGTGCACGCCGAGCCGGAACGCGAGGGTGACGTCGACCGGCTCGGGCAGCGCGGCGATCCGCTCGGCGAGCCGGGTCGGGTCGGTGTGCCAGGCGCTGGGGCCCATCCCGACCAGGGTGGCCACCTCGGTGCGGGTGAGCGCGAGTCGGGCGCGGTGCACGGTGGCGGGCTCCTCGGTGAAGTGCCCGCCCAGGCTCCCGGCGACCCGGTCCGCCTTGGCCGGGTCCACCCGCAGCAGGTCGAGCGGGTCGACCAGTTCCACGAGGTGGTCCTCGGCCGGGGTGACCACCAGCAGCGCGCCGGCCGGGTCGAGCACCCGGTGGAACTCCGCGCCGTTGCGCGGGGCGAACACGTTCAGCAGCACGGTGGTGGAGGCGTCGGCGAGCGGCAGCCGCTGCCAGGTGTCGGCGAGCGCCGCCGCCGCGCGCGGGTGGGCCCGGGCCGCGCGGCGTAGCGCCGGCTTGGAGACGTCCAGGGCCAGCCCGACGGCGTCGGCCAGCGCCGCCAGCACCGCCGCGAGGTAGCGGCCGGTGCCCGCGCCGGCATCCACCACCAGCGGGTACGGCCGCCCGGCGCGGTCGGCGTACGGGATCGCGGCGGCGGCGAGGGCGGCGGCGATGCTGTCGTAGTGCCCGGCGGCGAGGAAGTCGGCGCGGGCGGCGACCATCTCGGCGCTGTCCCCGGCGTGCGGGGCGCGCCCGGCGAGCAGGTTGACGTATCCCTGGCGGGCGATGTCGAAGCTGTGCCGGCGCGGGCAGCGCAGCGCGCGGGCGGTGCCGGCGGTGGCCTCGGCCAGGGGCTCGCCGCAGACCGGGCAGCGCAGCCGGTCGAGGATGCGGGCGTCCACGTCAGGCTCCCGATCCGGCGGTCCCGGGAGTGGAGCGCGGGCGGTCCGCGCCGGTGAGGTGGTCGACCACCCGGTGGGTCAGCGCGCCGAGCGCCTCGACCTCCTCGGGGGTGAGCAGGTCGATCAGGTGACGGCGGACGGCGGCCACGTGGCCGGGGGCGGCGGCCTCGATGGCCTGCCGCCCGGCCGGGGTGAGCGCGATGACGGATCCGCGGCCGTCGGAGGTGCACTCCTCGCGGGTGACCAGGCCGCGCTGCTGCATCCGGGTGAGGTGGTGGGAGAGCCGGCTGCGGGACCAGAGCATCCGGTCGGCCAGCTCGCTGAGGCGCAGCCGCTGGTCGGGCGTCTCGGACAGGTCGGAGAGGACGTCGTAGTCCGGCTCGGAGAGCCCGGCGTCCTGCATCAGCTCGCGGGCCAGCTCCAGGTCGAGCAGGCGGCGCATCCGGCGGTAGCCGCGCCAGGCCCGCTCCTCCCGCCCGGCCAACCACCGTGGGGCGTCCATGCCGACCATCCTAGCTCAGTGGTTGACATGTCATCGAAAACTCCCTACGGTTGATGACATGTCAACCAGATTGCCCGTACGACTGGCCCGGCTCCTGCTGGGCCTGGTCCTCTTCGGCGCCAGCGTGGCGCTGATGGTCCGCGCGGACCTCGGGCTGTCGTCCTGGGACGTGCTGCACCAGGGCCTCGCCGCCCGGACCGGCCTGCCGCTGGGCTGGGTCGTCAACGGCGTGGCGCTGGTGGTCCTGCTGCTCTGGTTGCCGCTGCGCCAGCGCCCCGGCGTGGGCACGCTGACCAACGTCGCGCTGGTCGGGGTGGCGCTCGACGCGGTGCTGGCGGTGCTCCCGCCGGTGCCCGCGCTCCCCGTCCGGGTCGGCCTGCTGCTCCTCGGCGTCCTGCTCAACGGGGTCGCCACCGCCCTCTACCTCGGCGCCCGGCTCGGTCCCGGCCCGCGCGACGGGCTGATGACCGGCCTGGCCGCGCGCGGCCTGCCGATCGGCCGCGTCCGCACCCTGATCGAGCTGGGTGTGCTCGCCGTCGGCTGGCTGCTCGGCGGCACCGTCGGCGTCGGCACCCTGCTCTACGCGCTGAGCATCGGGCCGCTCGCCCAGTTCCTCATCCCCCGACTCGCCGTGCCCACCCCCGGCCGGCCCGCCCCGACAGGAGTGACCCCGTCATGCCCCGCCTGAACGTGATCGTCGCCAGCACCCGCCCCGGCCGGGTGGGCCGGCAGATCGGTGACTGGTTCACCGCCGCCGCCGTCCGGCACGACGGCTTCGACGACGTACGCCTGGTCGACCTCGCCGAGGTCGGGCTGCCCTTCCACGACGAGCCGCACCACCCCTCCGACGGGATCTACCTGCACCGACACAGTCGGGAGTGGAGCGCGACGACCGCCGCGGCGGACGCCTTCGTCCTTGTGATGCCGGAGTACAACTACGGCTTCAGCGCCCCGCTGAAGAACGCGATCGACTACCTCTACCACGAGTGGCAGCACAAGCCGGTCGGCTTTGTCAGCTACGGGATGACCTCCGGCGGCCTCCGCGCGGTGCAGATGATCAAGCAGGTGGTGACCACGCTGAACATGGTGCCGGTCAACGAGGCGGTGACCATCTTCCTGCGGCAGGCGCTGGACGACGGCGGCGAGCTGCGGCCCGACCCGGGGCGCGACGATGCCGCCGACCTGATGCTCGGCCAACTGGCCCGGCTGGCCGCCGCGCTCGCGCCGCTGCGGGTGGCGGCGTGAGCGCCCGGCTGTGGGAGCTGTTCGGCGAGCGGGGGCGCGGGGTGGTGGTCACCCTGCGCCGGGACGGCCGGCCGCAGCTGTCCAACGTCGACTACCTCGCCGAGCCGGGGCTGATCCGCTGCTCCACCACCGGCGACCGGGCCAAGGTCCGCAACCTGCGCCGCGACCCTCGGGCCAGCTTCCACGTGACGACCCCCGACGGCGGGGCGTACGCGGTGGCCGAGGGGACGGTGACGCTCACCCCGCCCGCCGCGGCGGACGGCGACGCGACCGTCGAGGAGCTGGTGGAGGTCTACCGGCGGATCCGTGGCGAGCACCCCGACTGGGTGGAGTACCGGGCGGCGATGGTGGCCGACGGCCGCGTGGTGATCCGCCTCGCGGTCGAGCGGGTGTACGGCTGGCGCCCCTGACCCGCCGGGCCCGGTCCCGTCCCGTCCAGAGGGCGCCGGTGACTAATGTCTGAGCATGGTCGCAATCCGGTACGAGGACATCGTCAAGGTCCCGAAGGCGCTGCTTCACGATCACCTGGACGGCGGTCTGCGGCCGGCGACGATCGTCGAGCTGGCCGCCGAGGTCGGTCACGAGCTGCCCACCACCGACCCGGTGGCGCTGGGCCGCTGGTTCGTCGAGGCGGCCAACTCGGGCTCGCTGGAGCGCTACCTGCAGACGTTCGCGCACACCGTGGCGGTGATGCAGACCGCGCCCGCGCTGCGCCGGGTCGCCCGGGAGTGCGCGCTCGACCTGGCCGCCGACGGGGTGGTCTACGCCGAGGTCCGGTTCGCCCCGGAGCAGCACCTCGAACAGAACCTGACCCTGGACGAGGTGGTCGAGGCGGTCGTCGCCGGGTTCGTGGAGGGAAGCGCGCAGGCGGCCAAGGCGGGTACCCCGATCCGGGTCGGCACCCTGCTCACCGCGATGCGGCACGCCGCCCGTTCCCAGGAGATCGCGGAGCTGGCCGTCCGGCACCGGGATGCCGGGGTGGTCGGGTTCGACATCGCCGGCGCGGAGGCGGGTTTCCCGCCCACCCGGCACCTGGACGCCTTCGAGTACCTCCAGCGGGAGAACTTCCACTTCACCATCCACGCCGGCGAGGCGTTCGGGCTGCCGTCGATCTGGCAGGCGATCCAGTGGTGCGGCGCGGACCGGCTCGGCCACGGGGTGCGGATCGTCGACGACATCACCCCCGGGCCGGAGCCGGTGCTCGGCCGGCTGGCCGCGTACGTGCGGGACAAGCGGATCCCGTTGGAGCTGTGCCCGTCGTCGAACGTGCAGACCGGCGCCGCCCCGTCGATCGTGGAGCACCCGATCGGGCTGCTCCGGGACCTGCGCTTCCGGGCGACGGTCAACACCGACAACCGGCTGATGAGCGGTACCTCGATGTCCCGGGAGATGGCGCTGCTGGTGGAGGCCTTCGGCTACGGCTGGAAGGAACTCCAGTGGTTCACCATCAACGCGATGAAGAGCGCCTTCATCCCGTTCGACGAGCGCCTGAAGATCATCGACGAGGTGATCAAGCCGGCGTACGGGAAGCTGATCGGCTGATCACGGATGCTGGTGCGGGTGGCCGGCGAGCAGGGCGGCCACCCGGCGCAGCACCTCGCGGGCCCGGGCCGCCTCGGCACCCAGCCCGGTCTGCCGGCGCAGCACCGCCGGCTCGGCGCGGAGCAGGGCCACCCCGCGGCTCAGCAGGACCCGGGGCGCCTTGCGCTGCTCGGCCAGGTCGCGGGCGAGCCGGCGCAGGAAGGTCGCCCCGCGCGGCCGGCGCAGCGCGTACGCCCCGGCCAGCAGACCCCGGCGGCGGCACTCCTCGACGATCTCGGCGGCGAAGATCCCTTCGGCGACGAAAAGTGGCGATCCGGCGACGTCGAATGGCCGGGTGGCCACCCTCCGGTCCGCGCCGATCGCATAAACCGGCACTTCGGCCTTGCCGTGTCGGGCCAGTCGGGCAATTGTTTCCACCGCCGTCTCGGCGTCCCAGGACGCGGGGGACTCCCAGTCCACCTGTCCGTTCCAGCGCGGCAACGTAGGGTCATCGCCGTCTTTGTAGAAGTCGTCCAGGCAAAGGACAGGAAGTCCGGTTCGATGCGCTATGTACGACTTCCCGGAGCCGGATGGGCCGGCGAGCAGGACGACGCGGTGACGATGTTCCATTACCTTGAGTGACTCCGGCCAGACGGATTGCTATCAAATTGCATCAACATCTCATCACACCTCCGGCGAGGGACAACCTGGGCTTTCTCTTTGCGGGGCGGCGTGATGGAATCTCGGAGGTCCGACCCGCCGGGTCGGTCGCTCGCCGTTGCCTAGGGCGACGTGCGAACGCTGTGATGCGAGGGCGGTGACGTGAGCAAACGGCCTAAGGCGGCGGGCTCCTTCCTGTCGCGTCTGCGCCGGCCGGCCAGCCGGCTCCGCGACATGCCGATCTGGTCCAAGCTCGGTCTGATCATGATCGTGCCGACCATCGCCACGGTCGTGGTCGGCACCACTGGTCTGGTCGACCACCTGCAGACGCTCAACAATGCCAACCGGGCCGGCGACCTGGCCAACCTGATCGGCTACTCGGGTGAGCTGATCGACACCCTGCAGGACGAGCGGACCGCCGCCGTGCTGCTGCTGAGTGCCGACACCCCCCAGGTCAAGACGTCGTACACCGCGGCGTACGACCAGGTGGACAAGAAGGTCGACCACGCCAAGGATCGGTACTCGCAGCAGCGCGCCAAGCTGAACGACCTGCCCGCCACGCTGGATAACCTCCTCGGCGGGATCGACCAGGACCTCACCGACCTGCCCGGCACCCGCAGTCAGGTCATCAACGGCAAGATGGCGACCAGCCAAGCGATCAGGGTGTACGAGGGCCTGATCAGCGACCTGCTGGCGGTCCGCGACTCGAGCACCCAGCTCGCCGGCGACAGCGACCTGAGCGACCGGATGCGCGCCGCCGCCGCCATCGCCCGCACCAAGGAGTTCCTCTCCGAGCGCCGGGTGGTCGTGCACCGCGCACTTGCTTCGAAACCCAAAAAGCTCAGCCCGAGCCTGCGCCAGGACTACATCTCCAGCGTCACCGCCGAGCGGCAGGCGCAGGAGGCCTTCTCCGCCATCGCCAACCGCTCAGAGGCCGAGTTCTACCAGCAGACCGTCGCCGGGGGCGACCTGCGCGAGGTGCTCTCCTACCAGGGCCAGATCTTCAGCAACGAGACCGGTGACCTGTCGGCCCTCTCCTTCGGTCCGGACCAGTGGGACTCCGCGATGGTCGGCAACGCCAAGCTGATCCGTACCGTCGAGTCGAAGCTCGACGGCGACGTGGTCAAGCAGGCCGACAAGCTGCGGTCGAACGTGCAGCGCCAGGTCTTCCTGGAGACCGGCCTGCTGCTGAGCATGCTGCTGCTGGCGATCCTCTTCGCGTACCTGGTCGCCCGGTCGATGGCCCGGTCGCTGCGCGACCTGCGGCAGGGTGCCCTCTCCGTGGCCCAGTACGGCCTGCCGCAGGCGGTGGCCCGGCTGCGGGATCCGCAGGTCACCGGGCAGCTCTCGCCGGTGCAGCTGGCCAACCAGATCGCCGAGCCGCTGCCCGTCCGGAGCAAGGACGAGTTCGGCCAGGTGACCGAGGCGTTCAACGCCGTCCACCTGGAGGCCGTCCGGACCGCCGCCGAGCAGGCCGCGCTGCGCGCCTCCGTCGCGACGATGTTCGTCAACCTGGCCCGCCGTTCGCAGATCCTGGTCGACCGGCTGATCGGTCACCTGGACCGGCTCGAGCGCGGCGAGGAGGACCCGGACCGGCTGGCCGAGCTGTTCCAGCTCGACCACCTCGCCACCCGGATGCGCCGCAACGACGAGAACCTGCTGGTCCTCGCCGGTGCCGACTCGACCCGCGTGCAGCGCGAGCCGGCCGCCCTGATCGACGTGCTCCGCGCCGCGCAGTCCGAGGTCGAGCACTACACCCGGATCGAGTTCGGCATCATCGACCGGGACATCGAGGTCGCCGCGCACGCGGTCAACGACCTGGTGCACCTGGTCGCCGAGCTGTTCGACAACGCCACCGCCTTCTCCCCGCCGGACTCCCACGTCATGGTGGAGGCCCGCCGGGTGGGCGACCGCGCCTCGCTGTACGTCGAGGACCGGGGCATCGGCATCACCGGCGAGCAGCTGCGGGACCTCAACGAGCGGCTCGCCACGCCCCCGCAGGTGGACGTGGCCGTATCCCGGATGATGGGCCTGGTCGTGGTCGCCCGGCTGGCCTCCCGGCACGGCGTCAAGGTCGAGCTGCGGCCCGGCGCCGACCGGGGTACCGTCGCCGACGTCACGCTGCCCACCTCCGTCCTGGTGCCGCGCGCCCTCTCCGGACGGGGGCAGCAGCCCGCGGCGCTCCCCGCGGCGAGCGGCCCGGCGCCGACCTTCGGTGGCCCTCAGCCGATCGGCCCGGCGCCCGCCCTCGGTGCCCTGGCGGCCCTGGGCAGCGGCCCGGCCACGCCGCAGGCCCCGCGCCCGGGCGAGTCGGGCAACCAGGTGACCCTCGGCGGTCGCCCGTTCGACCCGGCCTCGCGCAACGGCTCCGGCACCCCGGCCACGGCGGGCGGCATGCGCCCGATGCCCGCCTGGTCGGACCTGACCGGTGCCAGCGGGACCAACGGCGCCGACTCGTTCACGCCGCGAACCGCCAACGGCCAGCCGATCGACCCGCTGCCCCAGCGCCGCAACGGCGACGGCGGTGACCCGTCCGGCACCGGCCAACAGCCGGCGATCCCGCGGCAGCTGCCCAGCAGCCCGGAGACGCGTCCGTACAACCCGCCGCCGGTCTCCGCCCCGCCGCTGCCACCGATCTCCGGCGTACCGGTGTCGTCGTCGCCGGTGTCCGGTCACCCGGTCTCCGGCCAGCCGTACCCGGGTCAGCCGATGTCGGCCCCGCCCGGCCCGGGCCAGCCGTACTCGGCGCCCCCCGCGGCCCAGCCGTACTCAGCGCCGCCCGCGGCGCGGCCGTACTCGGCGCCCCCGGCGACCCAGCCGTACTCCGCGCCGTCTGCGGGCCAGCTGCCGCCGCAGGCTCCGGCGGCCGCCGCGCCGAGCGCCGCCGCCCCGCCGGCCTGGCCGCCGGTCGCCGCGCCCGATCGGGACGCGGCAACCCCGCCGGTGCCGGAGCGGCTCGCCGCGGCCCTGGACATGACCACCGAGCTGCCACGGGTGCCGCGCCCGGAGGCCGCCACGCCGCCGGCCGTCAACCGGCCGCCGGCCGCGAACCGACCAACGACGCCACAGCAGGCCGCGAACCGCCAGCGGTACGCGGACGAGACGATGGAGCTGCCGATCTTCCGGGAGCTCGAGTCGGCGTGGTTCCGCACCCGCCGGCCCGGGCCGGAGGAGGCGGCGGCCGCCGCGCCCGCCGCGCCCGCCGCCCCGGCGAGCGGTGCCGCGACCCAGCAGTTCGCCAAGGTCGACGCCGCCGGCCGGGCCGTCCAGCAGACACCCCCCGGGACGACAGGTAACACACCGATGGCACACACTCCGACGGCCGGTGGAGCGCCGCGCGACAACGGGACGGCCACGAACGGCGGCGTCCGCCCCGGTCCCGCCGAGGCGCTGCCGAACCGGCGGCCGCAGCCGCCGGCCGGTGGCTGGCAGACCGCGGCCGACGACGGCTGGCGGGCCGCCTCCGCGGCCACCGAGGTGCCGGTGGAGCAGACCACCCAGAAGGGGCTGCCCAAGCGCACGCCGATGGCGCAGCTGGTCCCCGGTGGGGTGGAGAAGCCGACGGCCTCGGTGCAGCGCCGGACGCCGGAAGGCGTACGGGGTCTGCTCTCGGCCTACCATCGGGGCGTGCAGCGGGGGCGTAACCACCCGACCGACAGCAACTCGACCGGCCCGGAGGCGACCCCGGGCGGGCAGCAGTCCTCGCAGTCTGGCTCAGGCCCGGTGGCCGGGAGCGGGCAGAAGGAGCAACAAGGATGACTACTACGCAGGATCTCGGATGGCTGCTGGCCAACTTCGCCGACCGGGTGCCCGGTGTCGCGCACGCGGTCGCCGTCTCCGCCGACGGCCTGCTGCTCGCGTCGTCTCGTGACCTTCCGCGGGACCGGGCCGACCAGCTCGCGGCGATCTCGTCCGGACTGGTCAGCCTGACCCAGGGCGCGGCTCGCTGCTTCGAGGGCGGGGCGGTGCTGCAGACCGTCGTGGAGATGGACAACGGTTTCCTGTTCCTGATGTCCATCTCGGACGGCTCGTCGTTCGCGGTCCTCGCCGCGCGCAGTTGCGACGTCGGGCAGGTCGGCTACGAGATGGCGCTGCTCGTCGACCGGGTGGGTGACGCACTGACCCCGCAGCCGCGTACGGCTGTCGGAATGATGGGCTGACCGAGCTGACCAGCGGGTCGGCACGGCAGGAACGACACGACAACAACGACGGGAACCACCGGGCGAAAGCCGGTGCCGGGTGCGAGGGAGGTGAGCGGCGACATGGTCGATCGTGACGAACCAACCGGAGCGTTGGTCCGTCCATACGCCGTGACCCGCGGTCGTACCCGTCCCCGGCTCGACATCGCCCTGGAGGCGCTCGTCGAGACGACGGTGCGCGGCCGGGCCGCTGCCAGTGGCAATGGCGGCCAGGGTCGTGAGCACCAGTACATCGCCGCGCTGTGTGACGGACGCGTGCAATCGCTTGCCGAGATCGCGGCGCGGATGCAACTTCCGCTCGGCGTGGCCCGGGTGCTCATCGCCGACATGGCGACGGACGGCCTGGTCGCGGTCCACGAGCCGACCATTTTGGACGACTCTGACGACGCGGTGGGCACTGAACTGCTGGAGAGGGTGCTGAGTGGACTTCGCAGGCTCTGACATGTCGCACCGGCCGCCGGCCCCGAGCGGGCGCGTGACGTCGGCGAAGATCGTTATCGCCGGTGGATTCGGCGTCGGCAAGACGACGCTGGTCGGCTCGGTCTCGGAGATCACGCCGCTGACCACCGAGGCGATCATGACTTCCGCCGGTGTGGGCGTCGACGATACCCGGCAGGTGCCGGGCAAGACGACGACCACGGTGGCGATGGACTTCGGTCGTATCTCGATCGACCGGGACCTGATCCTGTACCTGTTCGGTACGCCGGGTCAGACGCGGTTCTGGTTCATGTGGGACGAGTTGGTCCGCGGTGCCATCGGCGCCGTGGTGCTGGTGGACACCCGCCGGCTGGCCGACTGCTTCGCCGCGATCGACTTCTTCGAGCATCGGCGGCTGCCGTACCTGGTGGCCATCAACTGCTTCGACGGCATGCAGTACCACGACCCGCAGGACGTCCGGGACGCGCTGGCCATCTCCAGCGACGTGCCCGTGGTGGCCTGCGACGCCCGGAACCGGGAGTCGACCAAGCATGTGCTGATCTCGCTGGTCGAGTACGTGCTCACCATGCGTCGCTCGCGGGCGGTCGCGCCCGCCTGACCGGCGTCAGGACGCGCCCGGTGACCGCCTCGGCAGTCACCGGGCGCTTCTCGCTGTGCGAGTGACGGCCCGCCCTCCCCTAGGGCGGCGGGCCGGACCGTCAGGCGTACGGCGTCCAGGTGCCCTGGGTGACCACGTAGACGCCGAGCGAGTCCCGTTCCATGACCCCGTGCCGCATCGGCGCGAAGGAGTACCCGCTGGCGATGCCCTCGGTCACCTCGGTCTGCAGGTACGCGCGCAGCCGCCCCCGGTCGACGCTGTTGGCCAGCCGGGCGGCAGTGGCGAGCAATGCAGCGCGTTCGAACCGTACGGGGCGAAGCCGCTGAAGCTGCCGTGCCGCTGGAGGTAGCGGAAGGTGAAGTCCCGGCGGGCGAGCGCCGCGAGGGGCAGCACGATGTCGTCGCCGGCGGCGAACGACAGGAACGGGACCTGGAGCTTCTGGGCCACCCCGACGATGGCCATGGAGGTCTCGGCCAGCGTGCCACCGACCAGGGCGTGTACGTTGTCCCGCCTGGTCAGCTCGGTCGCCTGCCGGGCCGCGAGCCGCGGATCGCTGCCGTTGTCCCGCACCTCGAGCCGAATGGTGCGTCGCAGGTTGCCGACCGGGATCCCGTTGACGTTCAGCGAGTCGAGGGTGATCTCCATCGCCCGCTGCCGGAGGACGCCCAGGGCGGCGCCCAGACCGGACAGCTCCAGACTGGCCCCGCCCACGAGCTCGTGGCCGCCCGCTGCCGCGCTGCTGCCGGCGCTGGCCTGATCCTGCGGCCCGGCCGGCCCGCAGGCGCTGGGCAGCAGGGTGCCCGCCGCGGCGGCGAGGACGCCACGACGGGTGAGCACAGCGGATTCGGTTGCCGGCGTCGCCATTGGAGTCGCCTTCCCACCCGGCGACACCCGCCGCCGGCAGTTCCGCCGGTATGCTTCCGGCCGCCCCGACCCGGCGTCAAATTATCCGGGTGTGGGCAGGAATACGCAGGTGGCAGGCGGTCGGCGCCCGGTCAGGAACGGTAGCCGGCGGAGCGGTACTCGTACTCCCGGTCGTCGTCCCGATCGCCGGTGTCGCGGCTGAAGTCCCAGCCGCCGGCCGCCTCCCGGCCGGGGCGACCGCCGACCGCGAACCCGCCGATCTCCTGGCCGCGCCGCCAGCCACGGAAGTAGCCGGTGGTGTTCTCGGCGAGGCTCGCCGCGTTCCGGACGATCCGCAGTGGACGCTCCTCGCGCAGCGGCGAACCGGGGACCAGGTTGGCCTGGGGGACCCGCTTCGGCAGACCCGCCGTCGTCTCCGCGCCCACCGCCGGGCGGGCCGCCTGCTCGGCGGCCTGCCAGCCGGTGTCCGCGGTGTTCGACCAGTCCAACTCGGACTCTTCTTCGGTGTGGCCGACGAACCAGGCGGACTTCGCCTGGGCGAAGATGAGCAGGTCGCCGTCGCCCTCGTCGGAGACCGGCGGGGGCCGGTGCTCCTTCGGCGCGGGCCGCCGCTCCAGTGGTGCGGGCCGCCGCTCCGGTGGTGCGGGCCGCCGCTCCAGCGGCGCCGGCAGGTCGGCACGGGGACCGGACCGCCCGGCGCGCTCCGCCTCGGCCCGCTCGACCAGCCGCAACGGCGGGGCGTCCAGCCCGGGGTCGGTCGGCGGGTTCAAGCCGTCCCGCAGCGCCCGGTCGGCCAGCGGCGGCGGCTCGACCAGCCGCAGCATCGGGGGCTCCTGGGGCAGGTCGTCGGCGAGCCAGGGCGGGGTGACCCGACCCTTGCCCGGGTCGGTCGGCGCGTCGACCTTCCGCACCTCCCGGTCGCCGTACGAGTAGGCGGCCGGGGCGTCGCCGGGGCCGTCGGCGGGGTCGTCGCCGTTGTTGACCAGCGGCCAGTTGGCCCGGCTTCCCGGGGGAGCGGACTCCTGGCCGGGCCGGGGCGTCGGCACCGGGACGCTCAGGTCGGTCGCGCTGAAGCCGCCGATGGGCGGCGCCGGCTCGGGGGTGGTCTTGGGACGCGGCGGGATGATCGTCCGCTGCCGTTCGGCGCGGGCGCTGTTGATCGCCGCGGTGGTCAGCGTGGGCCGGAACGGCTCGCCGGCCTCGGCCGGGGGAATGTTGCCGCGTTGCGCCGGAGCGATCGGGGTGATGCCGGGCGGCGGGGGCGGCGCGGAGACCGGACGACTGGCCGGCGCGTCCACCCGGCGCGGCATCGGCGAGACCGGTTCGGGGCGTGCGGGCGGCGCGGAGATCGGCGTACCGCTGGCGGCGGCCGGGGTGACCGGGGTCGGTGCGATCGGCGGCGGCGCGACCGGGGCGGGAGCGACCGGCGGCGGGCCGAGCGGCCGGGGCGGCAGCGGCGTGGTGCCGCCGGCGAGCGGCTCGGGACGGCTGCGGCGGCCCACCGGCTCGGGCTCCGCGGGCCGGATCGTCCGCAGGCCGGTCGCGGTGGTGCCGGTCAGACCGGCGAGCCTCGCCGACCTGCTCGCCCCGGCGGGCCGCCGGCCGGGAACCGGGGCGGGCATGGTGACCCGGGCACTGAGGGCGCCGACCAGGGCGTCGCAGCCGGCGTCGCAGGCCCGGACGGCGGCGACCGCCTGCCGCACGGTCTCGGCGACGGCCGAGGTGAGCACCCGGTTGACCGTGGCCCGGCGGGGCGTCTCGGTGATGGCGACCCGCAGGGCGGTGATCGCGTCGTTGATCTGGTCGGCGCTCGCGAGGCCCTCGGCGGCGAGGTGCGCGGCGACGGCGTCCGCGGCGACCGAGACCTCCCGGCCCCGGGTGACCGTGCCGCCGAGCATGCCCGGCTCCGGCAGCGCGTCGAGGACCGCCAGCGAGACCGGCTCGGCCGGGTCCGGGTAGGCCCGCAGGGCGGCGGGGTAGAGCTCCCGCAGCACCTCGCGCAGCGCCACCGCGGCGGAGTGCCGCCCGTTGGCCAGGGCGGCGTGCGCGGCCAGGACCTGCTTGTAGTTGGCCAGGTCACGGGGGGCCGGCAGGGTGACCGCGGAGAGCGCGCCGGCCTGCAGCGCCCGGGCCAGCCCGACGGCGCGACGCTCGGCCGCCGGGGACTGCATCTCCTCCAGGGAGTCGTCGTCGGCGAAGCGCTCGGCGAAGTCGTCCACCGAGTCGTCGTCCGCGATCGCCAGTGGACGACCGGCCGCGCTGAGCAGCGAGGTGACCGTGTGGTCGTCGCTGTCGGCGGCGATGGCCGCACCGCTCGGCCCGCCCGACCGCTCCACGAGCAGCGCGACCAGCTGGGCGTAGCCCGCCGGGTCGTCGCTGATCTCGCAGACATGCAGCAGACGGCCTGCGTCGTCGACCACAGCGGACGTCAGCGCCGAACCGGCCGATGCCGGTCGGTCGGCCGGATCCGCCGAGGCCAGACCGCAGTACACGCGCACGAGCGCCACGGCGTCGTCCTCCTCCCGGGACACAGGTCGTTACTTCTGCCAGAGACTGATGCTCCCCGTTACGGGTCAGTCGCGCCAGTCCACGACAGCAGAGATCTTGCCGACAATGGTGCGCCAACCCAAACTTGCGGTTTGTGCCCCGATTTTCTTGAGCCGCCGCCGGCCCAGAAAAGCACCGATTCCGCCATTGACAGAGGCCCGCAGCGCCTCGTCCAGGTCATCCAGGCTGGAGTCTGCGGAGAGCATGTCCAGTACCGCCGGTAGGCGCAGCGCGTACGCAACGTCACGGGCGACCTCGCCGGCCTCGATCAGGAGCGTGGGGTCCCAGGTGTCGTGCCCGCCGCGGAGGTTCTCCACCACCAGGTCGAGCTCGTAGGTGTCCTCGTCCAGCGGGGCGATGTCGGCCGGTTCCACCCGTTCGGACAGTTCATTCCAGCTGTCCAGTTGGGACAGGTCGTTGGGCGCACCGGATCGGACGAAGCTGACCAGCGACTCCGGCGTCTTGAACAGCAGCAGCTTGCCGCGGTGGCTGAGGAAGACGGGCACCTCCTCGTCGCTCGCGGCGTCGCCGTCCTCCTCCTCGTCCTCGCCGGCCTTCTCCTCGGCGGTGTCGCGCCGGCGACCCTCGGGCCGCTCGTCGTCCTCGTCCTCCGCCGTGGACAGGGCGGCGAACTCCTCGTCGAGGATCACCACCTCCTCGTCCTCGTCCTCGGCCTCGACGACCTGGCGGCGGGCCAGGAAGGGGTCGTCCTCGTCGCGCTCGGCGACGTCGGTCGGCGTCAGCTCCCGCGCCGGCCGGTACGCGCGCAGCGTGAAGCCGGTGCCGGCGGGCAGGGCGATCTCCACCGGGTCGATCCGCAGCTCGTCCCAGAGCGCGCGGTCGGCCGCCGGGCGGTCGACGTCGACCTCGTCTGCTGCCGCCGACGCGGTGTTCTCGTCGAGCTCGGGCTCGTCGGCGTCGGGCCGTTGGGGCGACTGGCGGGCCACGCTGACCTCCGTGTGCTTTCGGGTTTGTCCCACCCGGCGACGTCTCCGGCCGCCGAGTGACTCTGCGCACATACCCTAGTGGGCGACCCTGGGGCACCGGGACCGCACCCCGGTGGCGTCGCGGCGGGCGGACAAGTAGCGTTGCTACCTATGAAGGCCCAGGCGCTGCACGGACACCTGGACGCGCTGCTGCTGGCGGTCCTGGAGCAGGGCGAACTGCACGGCTACGCGATCATCGAGGCGCTCCGGGCGCGCAGCGGCGGCACGCTGGATCTCCCGACGGGCACCATCTACCCGGCGCTGCGCCGGCTGGAACGGGCGGGCTACGTCGTCAGCGCGTGGAGCACGGTCAACGGCCGGGAGCGACGGACCTACCAGCTCACCGAGGCCGGCGGGCGCGCGCTGGCCGGCGAGCGGGCCGGCTGGCGTGAGTTCAGCGCGACCGTCGGCCGATTCCTCGGCGCCGACCACCCGCCGACCGCCCCGGCCTGACCTGGCCCGCCCGGCCCGCTGGTGCCGGGCGGGTGGCCGGGGCGTCACCGGGTGGTCAGCAGCCAGCAGCGGGCGGCCCGGGCCAGCGCGAACCAGGCCGCGCTGACCAGCACCGTCCCGATGATCATCGGCGGCCAGGTCAGGGCCGCCTGCCAGAGCCCGATCGACCAGCCGAGCAGGGCGCTGCCAGCGAGCGCGC
This sequence comes from Micromonospora sp. NBC_00898, assembly GCF_045207895.1. Taxonomy (NCBI): domain Bacteria; kingdom Bacillati; phylum Actinomycetota; class Actinomycetes; order Micromonosporales; family Micromonosporaceae; genus Micromonospora; species Micromonospora sp. NBC_00898. Next base: position 5,160,865 of record NZ_CP108775.1, on the reverse strand, counting down.
CCAGGCCCAGCGCGCCGGTCAGGCCGAAGCCCACCGCACGCCCGAGGCGGGGCAGTCGGGCCGAGGAGTATCGCGCAGCGAGGAAACCCAGCAGCAGCCCGGCCAACGCCAGCCCGGCGACCAGGCCCCAGATCCCGTTCAGCGAGGCGGACAGCAGCCGGTAGCCCTCGGGCGGCGGGCCGCCCTGCCAATGGGCGCCCCGCCACGTCAGATCGCCGCCGGCCATCAGCGCCACCGCCACCGCCAGCGCCCGCACCGCCAGCCGATGCAGCGCCCCGGCCGTCAGCTCGGCCTGGTAACCCGGCACGAGCTGGGCGGGGCTGCCGAACTCGGCGACCGCGCGCCGCTCGGCCTCCGCCGCCGGCAGGCCGTCCTCCCGGTACGCCTCGGTGGCGTCCAGCAACGCGTGCCGTGCCTCGATGAGCAGGTCGGCCTTCAACCTGACCGGCCCGTGCAGGCGCCCGGCCAGCTCCCGCAGGCGCTCCTCCACGAGCACGCCGTCGTACCCCCGCATGACACCCACCCTGCCAGCCGGCGCGGCCCGGCGCGTCCGGGGATTTCCCGGAGACCGATCAGGGGGTCAGGGCCAGGTAGCCGCGTTCCGCCGCCTCCTGGAGCAGCCATTGCTCCCGGTACCAGCCCGGCCGGGCCACCAGCTCGGCGTGCCGGCCGCGCTGCACCACCCGGCCGGCGTCGAGCACCACGATCTCGTCCAGCTCCGCCAGGCCGCTGAGCCGGTGGCTGATCAGCAGCACGGAGTGCCCGGCCGGGGTGGCGGCGAGCGCCGAGGCGAGCACCGCGTCGGCGGCGGCCGGGTCGAGACCCTCGGTGGGCTCGTCCAGCACCAGTACGGCCGGCGCGGCCAGCAGCGCCCGGGCCAGCGCGAGCCGCTGCCGCTGCCCGCCGGACAGCTGCCCACCCTCCTCGCCGACCACGGTGTCCCAGCCCGCCGGCTGGGCGCGTACCCAGTCGAGCAGGCCGGCCGCCCGGGTCGCGGCGGCCAGCTCCGCCTCGCCCGCCCCGGGGCGGCCGAGCAGCAGGTTCTCCCGTACCGAGGCGTGGAAGACGTACGCCTCGGCGAGCAGGCCGCCGATCGACCGGGGCAACTCCTCGGCCGGGTATGCGGACACGTCGACCCCGTCCAGGGTGACTCGGCCGGCGTTGGGGCGTACCGCGCCGGTGAGCACCGCGGCGAGGGTGCTCTTGCCGGCGCCGCTGGGCCCGACCACAGCGACCCGACGGCCGGCCGGCAGGTCGAGGCCGACCCGGTCCAGGGCGGGCGCCGCCCCCGCCCGGTACCGGACGGTCACCTCGTCGAATCGCACGTGGTGGCCGGGCACGCCGGCTCCGGCCCCGGCCGTCGGTCCCGCGCCGGTCGCCGGGACGGGCCCGGTGAGCAGCACGGCGACCCGGGCCAGGGCGGCCCGGAGCTGGGTGCGCTGCCGCGCCGCGCCGACCAGCGCCAGCGCCACCTCCACGGCGGCGAGGGCGCCGACGGCCAGCACCCCGACCAGCACCCCGCCGACGCCCGCGCGGAGCGCGACGGCCACCACGGCGGCGGCGGTGAGCCCACCGACCAGCACCCCGGCCGCGTCGAGCGCGAAGCCGACCGCGGCGAGCCGGCGTTCGAGCCGGGCGAGGCGTCGGGAGCGCCGGTCGGCCGCCCCGAGCGCCGCGCCGGTGGCGCCGAACGCGGCCAGGTCGGCGGCGCCGTGGGTCAGGTCGACCGCGTCCACGGCGAGCGCGCCGCGCAGCGGGGCCACCTCGTCGGCGGCCCGCCGGGTGAGCACGGTGGCCAGCGCGGGCAGTGCCACCCCGGCGACCAGCAGCCCGGCGGCCAGCACGCCGGCCGCGGGGAGCGAGATCAGCGCCGCCCCGCCGACCGCGAGCACGCTGACCAGCGCGGCGGCCGCGCCCGGCACCAGCACCCGGAGCAGCAGGTCCTGCACGGCCTCCACGTCGGACACGAGTCGGCTCAGCGCGTCGCCGGACCGCTGCGACGCGGTGTCCCGGCGGGCGGCGAGGGTGCCGAACACCCGGGCCCGGACGTCGGTGATCATGCGGAGCACGGCGTCGTGCCCGGCGAGCCGTTCGGCGTAGCGGAACACGCCCCGGCTGATGGCGAGCGCCCGGACCGCGACGATGGCCACGGTCAGCCGGTCCAGCGGCGGCCGGCCGGCGGCGCTCATCAGCAGCCAGGTGGCGGTGGCCATCAGCGCCAGGCCGGCGAACTCGGTGGCGGCGGCGAGCAGCCCGGCCCCGACGAGCCGGCCCAGGTACGGCCGCGCCAGCCGGAGCACGGCCCGCTCGGCCCGGACACCGCCGGCTCCCGCCGGCACGGCCCGCCCACCGCCCACACCGGCGGGTACCGGACCGGTGGCGACAGCCTCGCCGGGCGTCGGCCCGGTGGGGACGACCTCGTCCTCGTCCGGGGTCGGCTCGGTGGGCACGGCACCGGGTGCCAGCTCCGGCGGGATCGCCTCCGCCGGGGTGGGGGTTCCCCGGTCACGCGCGGCCGGCGTGGTCCCGTCGGCCGAGACACCGCCCGGGACTGCCCGTCCCGGCTGGTCGGGGCGGTCCGGGACGGCCGGTCCGGGGCTCATGGGGTCGCCTTCCCGGCTGGTGTCGGGGTCAGCTCGGTGACCCGGCCGTCCTCGACGCGGATGATCCGGTCGGCGTCCTCCAGCAGCGCCGGCCGGTGCGCGACCAGCAGCGCCGTACGCCCGGTGACCAGTCGCCGGGTCGCGGCGAGCACCACCGCCTCGCTGGCGGAGTCGAGCCGGGCGGTCGGCTCGTCGAGGAGCACCACCGGGGCGTCCCGGAGGAACGCCCGGGCCAGCGCCACCCGCTGCCGCTGGCCGCTGGAGAGGCCGTGCCCGCGCTCGCCGAGCTCGGTCGCCAGCCCGTCGGGGAGGGCGGCGACCACGTCGTCCAGGGCGGCGTCGGTGACCGCCGTGCCGAGGGCGGCGTCCGTGGTGTCCGGGGCGCCGAGGCGGATGTTGTCGGCGAGCGAGGCCGCGAAGAGGTGCGCCCGCTGCGGCACCCAGGCCACCTGGCGGCGCCAGGCGTCGGGGTCGACGTCGGCGAGGTCGACCCCGTCGACGGTGACCCGGCCGGCGGTCGGGGTGACGAAGCCGAGCAGCAGGCCGAGCAGGGTGCTCTTGCCGGCGCCGCTCGGCCCGATGATCGCGATCCGCTCGCCGGGGCGGATGGCCAGCGTGACGTCCCGCAGCGCGGTGGTCCGCTCGTACTCGACGGTGACGTTCTCGAACCGGATCTCGCCGCGGCCGTCCGGCGCGGGCAGTGGCGGGACGGTCGGGGCGGCGGTCGGGGCGGCGGAGAGGGTCAGCGCCTCGTCCAGCGCGGTGAGCCCTTCCATGCTGGCGTGGAATCGGCTGCCCGCCGCCCTCAGCGGCAAATACGCCTCGGGGGTGAGCAGCAGCACCAGCAGCGCGGTGGAGAGGGTGATCCCGCCGCCGAGCAGCCGGATGCCGACCGGCACGGCGACCAGCGCCACCGAGAGGGTGGCGACCAGTTCCAGCACGAGCGCGGAGAGGAAGGCGATCCGCAGCGTCCGCATGGTGGCCTGCCGGTGCCCGTCGGCCATCCGGCGGACCACCTCGACCTGCGCCCTGGCCCGGCCGAACGCGCGCAGCGTCGGCAGCCCGGCGACCATGTCGAGGAAGTGCCCGCCGAGGCGGGAGAGCCGCCGCCACTGCCGCTCGGTGGCGGCCTGCGCCTGCCAGCCGAGCAGCGCCCCGAAGACCGGGATGAGCGGGATGGTCAGCGCGATGATCAGCGCCGAGCTCCAGTCGGCGAGGACGATCCGGGCCAGCACGGCGAGCGGCACGGTGACGCTGAGCACGAGCTGGGGGAGGTAGCCGGTGAAGTAGGCGTCCAGCGCGTCGAGGCCACGCCCGGCGAGGGTGGCCAACTGGCCGGCCCGCTGCCCGGCGACCCAGCCGGGACCGTGCCGGCCGACGGCGCGGAGCAGATCCGCCCGCAGCGCCGCCTTCACCGTCGCCGCGGCCCGCGCCGCCACCGTGCCCTGGGCCCAGCTGACCAGCGCCCGGGCGGCGACCGCCGCCACAAGGCCGGCCAGCGCCGGCCGGTGCAGCCGCCCGTCGACCGCGGTCGCCAGCAGCGCGGCCAGCGCGGTGGCCTGCGCGACCACCAGCAGCGCGGTCAGCCCGCCGAGGGCCGCGAGCACGGCGAGGTCGCGCCGGGCCGCGGGGACCCGGCGCAGCAGACGCGGGTCGAACGGGCGGCGGTTCACCAGTACACCGGTGCCCTACCGTCGGTCCGTCCCCGGAACACCCACCAGCACATCGCCTGAAAGCCTAGTAGGGCCGGCAGGAGCGGCAGCGCCAGCCAGCCCAGCAGGCGCAGGGTGGGTCCGCTCGCCGCGGCGTCCGCCACGGTCAGCCCGGCTCCCGGCTCGACCGTGGAGACCAGCGCCCAGGGCCAGAGCGCCGCCCCGACCAGCACCACCGGCAGCGCCAGCGCCGCGCTGGTGGCGGCGAAGGCCAGCCCGGGCCGCCGCCAGCGGAGCGCCGTCCGGGCCGCCAGCAGCGCCGCCACCAGCACCACCGGCAGCAGTACGGCTGCCGCCGGCTGCGCCACCGCGGCGCGTACCCGGTCGGAGAGCAGGCCGAGGACGGTGGCCGCGCCGACCGCGGCGAGCGTCACCGGGATCAGCCGGCGGGCCAGCCGGGCGACCGGCGCGACCTCGGTGGCCGGCAGCCGCAGCGTGAGGAACGTCGCACCCTGCACCGCGACCAGCGCCAGCATGGCCAGCGCGGCGGCGGCCGCGAACGGCGTGAAGACGTGCGTCACCCCGGCGACGTGGCCGTCGGCCCCCAGCGATACGCCCTGGAGCAGCCCGGCGAGCAGCGCGCCCCAGCCCAGCGCGGCGAGCGCGCTCCCGGCGACGACCACCCGGTCCCACCCGGCCCGGGCCCGCTCGCCGGCCGGCCGGCTGCGCAGCTGCACCCCGGCGGTCACCAGGATCACCCCGGCCAGCGCGCCGACCACGGCGGGATAGAGACCGGAGAGCAGCTCGCCCTCCAGGGTGGGGAAGGCGCCGAAGAGGATGCCGACGGCGGCGACCAGCCAGACCTCGTTGCCGAGGAAGAACGGCCCGACGGCATTGAGCGCCGCCCGGCGGGTGGCCGGGGTGGCGCGCCGGGCCAGCAGCAGCCCGACGCCGTAGTCGTAGCCGCCGAGGACGAGGTAGGTGGCGAAGAAGAGGCCGAGCAGGGCGTACCAGGCGAGTTCCACGGCGGGCTCCCTCAGGCGAACACGGGTTCGGGGCGGGTGTCGGTGTCGGGCGCGGGCGGGCGGCCGAGGGCGGGATCGTCCGCGCCGCGGGCGGCGTGCCGGGCGAGCAGCACCCAGTTGGTGACGGCGAGGGTGCCGAGCAGCAGGCTGAAGCCGATCAGCGAGGTGAGCATGACTCCGGCGCCGACCGGGGAGACCGCCTGGCCGGTCGGCAGCAGCCCGTACGCGACCCAGGGCTGGCGGCCCACCTCGCGGGCGATCCAGCCGAGGATCACCGCGACGAAGGGGAGCGGCAGGGCGAGCAGGATCAGCCAGAGCGGGAAGCGCAGCCGGATGATCCAGTCCCGGAAGAGCAGGGGCACCAGCAGGGTGCCGAGGAAGAGCGTGAAGCCGATCAGGATCATGAAACCGAGCCCGACGCTGGAGAGCGCCGGCGGGGTGTAATCGCCCGGCCCGAACCGCGCCGTCCACTCGGCGATCAGCGCGTCCCGGTCCGGGCCACCGCCGAACTTCGTGGGCTGCACCCGCCCGACCGGGCCGAACTGGGCGAAGCCGAAGCCGATCAGGAAGACCACCGAGATCGCGGCGGTTAGCACGCCGATCCGCAGGGATTTGCGGAACAGCGCGAAGTCCGGCGTACGCCGGATCAGGTGCCCGGCGCTGACGGCGGCCATCAGCACGCCGCCGGTGACCAGCCCGGCCGAGACCACGTGGGCGAAGGCGAAGCCGAGGGTGGGGTTGGTGAGCAGGGCGCCGAAGTCGGTCAGGTGGGCGACGCCGTCGCGCAGCTCGTACCCGACGGGGTGCTGGAGCCAGGAGTTCGCCACCATGATCCAGAAGGCCGAGGCGTACGCGGTCACGGCGACGCCCCAGAGCAGCGCGAGGTGGACGCCGCGGCGCAGCCGGTGCCAGCCGAAGATCCACATGCCGAGGAACGTGGACTCCAGGAAGAACGCCACCAGCGTCTCGATGGCCAGTGGTGCGCCGAAGACGTTGCCGACGTAGCGCGACAGTCCGCTCCAGTTCAGCCCGAACTGGAACTCCATCACGATCCCGGTGGCGATGCCGAGCACGTAGTTGATCACGTAGAGCTGGCCCCAGAACCGGGTCAGCCGCTCGTAGACCGGCTTCCCGGTGATGAAGCCGGCGGTCTGCAGGCCCACCAGCAGGGTGACCAGGCCCAGCGTGACCACCACGAAGAGGAAGTGGATCGAGGTGGTGGTGGCGAACTGCAGGCGCGCGAGGAGCAGGGTGTCCATGGTCGATCTCCCACGGGTCGACTCGCTTGTCGTAGCGAGCCTACACGTAGATTCCCTACGCATCTCTACTACGTCATGTCGTAAAGGAGATTACGACACATCGTAGTAGTTGTGGGGGTGGGGTTGTGCCGCCCCTGACGGGCTCGCGTCAGCTCAGGAAGAGGGAGATCGGCAGGGCGACCAGGGTGGCCGCCACCGCCAGCGCGGTCGCGCCGAGCAGCCGCGGCGGGCGGTCGGCGGCCAGCAGCCGCTGCACCCGTACGTCCAGGTCGCGGTCGCCCATGCCGAGCGCGCCGGCCGGGGTGACCCGGTGACCGGCCGCGGCGAACCGGCGCAACGCCCCCGCCAGGGGCTCCTCGGCGTGCAGCTCGCGGGCCTTGTCGTCGGCCCGCATCTCGACCAGCAGGGCCACCCGCTCGTGCGCGTCGCGCACCCAGCGGAACCAGGGCAGCGCCCGGCGGAGCGCGGTGAACGGCAGCAGCACCAGGTCGTGCCGCTCCTGCGCGTGCGCCCGCTCGTGGGTCAGCACCGCCGCCAGCTCGGCCCGGTCCAGCAGGCTCAACGCCCCGGCGCTCACCACCACCCGCGGCTTCACCCCGGGCAGGCAGTACGCGGCGGCGCTCGGGTGGTCGAGCACCAGCGCGCCGGGCACCGTCGGGTCCCGCCGGGCGACCAGGGTGAGCAGGTCCCGGTGCCGACGCTGGGCGCGGACCGTGCCGTGGATGCTCCGGACCGTCGTGGTGAGCAGCACCGCGCCGATGCCGAAGCCCACCCCGACCAGGCCGAGGTGGATCGAGTTCAGCCCGGCCGGCAGGGTGCCGTGGGCCAGGTCGGTGGCGAGGGCGAGCAGCGCGCTGCCGGTGGGCCGGTCGTACGCACCCAGACCCGTCGCCATCGGCAGGCCCATCGCGGAGAGGCCGAGCGCCAGCCCGACCGCCTGCCAGCAGACGATCGCAACCCGGGGAGCGCGCCACGTCCAGGTGGACGCGGCCAGGACCTGCGCGGTCAGCCAGCAGGCCAGGATGGTCGCGGCGAAGTGCACGGCGTACGCCACGGCGGCCGCCCTACCGGTCCGTCGCCTCGTCGGCCGGCGCCGGCCGTCCGGCCCGCGGGTCCCCGATCCGGTCGGTCAGGCCCGCGCCGCCGTCGGCCGGCCCGGTGTGGCCCGCCTCGGCGCCCAGCGCCGCGCGCAGCACCTCCGCCTCGGTGCCGGTGACCGAGCGGGCGAAGCGCACCAGCGCGGCGTCCCGGCTGCCGCCGAGGTCGAGCGCGTCGAGCATGAGTTGGGCGATGTGCGCCTCGCGGCTGGCGGCGGGCCGGTAGCGCCAGGCCCGGCCCTCCCGTTCGCGCTGCACCATGCCCTTGCCGGCCAGTCGGTCCAGCACGGTCATCACCGTCGTGTACGCCAGCTCGCGCCCGTCGAGGGCGTCGGCGACCTCGCGCACGGTGACCCCGTCCGACGTCCCCGGGACGGAGTCCCACAGCACGTCCATCACCGCACGTTCAAGATCCCCAAGCCGCGTCACGCCGCAATCCTACCCCGCGTAGTAGAACCCTTCCCAGGGCAGGACCGCTGAGCTCGACCTCGGCGCGGACCGGGACCACAACAGGTTTTCGGGGGAGCCCCGGCCGCGGAGGGATCAAGCCTGACCGCCCGGAGCGGGTGGGGCTCCCCCGAAAACCCCACCCGGACCAGCGGCCTCACACCCCCTTGGGGTGCCAGACCGTCTTCGTCTCCAGCAGCGTGGTCATCCGGGTGATCCCCGGGTCGGCGGTCCAGTCGTGGTCGGCCGGGGCCGGCCGGAGCACCCGCTTGAGGTTGTCCGCCGCCCTGACCTCCAGGTCGGCCGCCAGTTCGGCGTCGGCCACCCCGGTCAGGTCGATCGCGTTGACGTCCATGTGCGCGGCCAGCGTGGGCACGGTCTCCGACAGGCGGCCGGTGAGGATGTTGACCACACCGCCGGGCAGGTCGGAGGTGGCCAGCACCTCGGCCAGGGTCACCGCGGCCAGGGGCTGCGACGGCGAGGCCGCCACCACCACGGTGTTGCCGGTGACGATCGCCGGGGCGATGACGCTGACCAGGGCGAGCAGTGCCGGGGACTCCGGGGCCACCACGGCCACCACGCCGGTCGGCTCGGGCGCCGACAGGTTGAAGTACGGCCCGGCGACCGGGTTGGCCCCGCCGTACACCTGGGGGAGCTTGTCGGACCAGCCGGCGTACCAGACCCAGCGGTCGATCGCCGCGTCGACCTCGTCGGCCGGCACGCCGAGGGCGACGAACTGCTCGCGCCGGCCCTCCAGCATCTCGGCCACCCGGTAGAGGATCTGACCCCGGTTGTACGCGGTCGCCCCGGCCCAGCCCTTGACGGCGGCCCGGGCGGCGACGACGGCGTCTCGCGCGTCCTTGCGGGAGGCCAGTGACACGTTGGAGTCCTGCACGAGATACGACCGTCCCGACTCGCTGCGGGGGAACTTCCCGCCGATGAAGAGCTTGTACGTCTTGCGTACCGCGACCCGCTCAGACATTGAGGTAGCCCTCCAGCCCGTGCCGGCCGCCCTCGCGACCGTAGCCCGACTCCTTGTACCCGCCGAACGGCGAGGTGGGGTCGAACTTGTTGAACGTGTTGGCCCAGACGACGCCGGCGCGGAGCCGGTCGGCCGTCCAGAGGATCCGGGAGCCCTTGTCGGTCCAGATCCCGGCCGACAGCCCGTACGGCGTGTTGTTGGCCTTCTCGACGGCCTCGGCCGGGGTGCGGAAGGTCAGCACGGACAGCACCGGCCCGAAGATCTCCTCCCGGGCGATCCGGTGCGCCTGGGTGACCCCGGTGAAGATGGTCGGCGCGAACCAGAAGCCCCGGTCGGGCAGTTCGCACGGCGGCGACCAGCGCTCCGCGCCCTCGGCGGAGCCGGCGTCCGACAGCTCCTTGATCCGGGCGAGCTGGGCGGCCGAGTTGATCGCGCCGATGTCGGTGTTCTTGTCCAGCGGATCGCCGACCCGCAGCTGGGCCATCCGCCGCTTCAGCGACTCCAGCACCCGGTCGGCGACCGACTCTTGGACCAGCAGCCGCGAGCCGGCGCAGCAGACGTGCCCCTGGTTGAAGAAGATGCCGTTGACGATGCCCTCGACCGCCTGGTCGATCGGGGCGTCGTCGAAGACGATGTTGGCGGCCTTGCCGCCCAGCTCCAGGGTGAGCTTCTTGCGGGTGCCGGCGACCGACCGGGCGATGGCCCGGCCGACCTCGGTGGAGCCGGTGAAGGCGACCTTGTCCACGCCCGGGTGCTCGACGAGGGCACGGCCGGTGTCGCCGGCGCCGGTGACGATGTTGACCACCCCGGCGGGCAGGTCGGCCTGCTGGCAGATCTCGGCGAAGAGCAGCGCGGTCAGCGGCGTGGTCTCGGCCGGCTTGAGCACCACCGTGTTGCCGGCGGCGAGGGCCGGGGCGATCTTCCAGGCCAGCATGAGCAGCGGGAAGTTCCACGGGATGACCTGCGCGGCCACGCCGAGCGGTCGCGGGTTCGCACCGAAGCCGGCGTGCCCCAGCTTGTCGGCCCAGCCGGCGTAGTAGAAGAAGTGCGCGGCGACCAGCGGCAGGTCGACGTCCCGGGACTCCTTGATCGGCTTGCCGTTGTCCAGGGACTCCAGCACGGCCAGCTCGCGGGAGCGCTCCTGGATGATCCGGGCGATCCGGAACAGGTACTTGGCCCGGTCCCGGCCCGGCATCGGACCCCAGACCTTGTCGTACGCCTCGCGGGCGGCGCGGACGGCGCGGTCCACGTCCTGGCTGCCGCCCTCGGCGATCTCGGCGAGGACCTCCTCAGAGGCCGGGTTGATCGACTTGAAGCTGCCGCCGTCGGTCGGGTCGACGAACTTCCCGTCGATGAACAGCCCGTACGAGGGCTTGATGTCCACCACCGAGCGGGACTCGGGGGCGGGTGCGTATTCGAACATCGGCTCTCAGTCCAGGGTGAAGTAGTCGGGACCGGAGTAGACGCCGGTCGTCAGCTTGGTGCGCTGCATGAGCAGGTCGTTGAGCAGGCTGGACGCGCCGAACCGGAACCAGTCCGGGTCCAGCCAGTCCGCGCCGACGGTCTCGTTGACCATGACCAGGTACTTGATCGCGTCCTTGGTGGTCTTGATGCCGCCGGCCGGCTTCACGCCGACCTGCCGCCCGGTGGCGGCGCGGAAGTCGCGGACCGCCTCCAGCATCACCAGGGTCACCGGCATGGTGGCCGCGACCGGGACCTTGCCGGTGGAGGTCTTGATGAAGTCGCCGCCGGCCAGCATGGCCAGCCAGGAGGCCCGGCGCACGTTGTCGTAGGTGGCGAGCTCGCCGGTCTCCAGGATCACCTTGAGGTGGGCGGCGCCGCAGGCTTCCTTGGTGGCCACGATCTCGTCGTAGACCTCCTTGTAGCGGCCGGCCAGGAACGCGCCCCGGTTGATCACCATGTCGATCTCGTCGGCGCCGGCCGCGACGGCCGCCCGGACGTCCGCCAGCTTGATCTCCAGCGGCGCCTGGCCCGACGGGAAGGCGGTGGCGACGCTGGCCAGGTGCACGCCGGTGCCGCGCAGCACCTCGGCCACGTACGGGACCATCGCCGGGTAGACGCAGACCGCGCCGACGTGCGGGCAGCTCAGGTCCGCCGGGTCGGGGCGCAGCGCCTTGGCGGCGAGCGCCCGCACCTTGCCGGGGGTGTCCGCGCCCTCGAGGGTGGTCAGGTCGACCATCCGGATGGCCAGGTCGATCGCCTGGGCCTTGGCCGTGGTCTTGATGGAGCGGGTGCCGAGCTGTGCCGCCCGCTGCTCCGCGCCGACCTGGTCCACGCCGGGCAGGCCGTGCAGGAAGGTCCGCAGAGCGGTCTCGGATCGTCCCAGCTCGGAGAGCTCCGACCGGGCCGACGTCGCTGTCGCCGTCATGCCCCGAAGTCTACGCACCGGACCGGGCAGTGATCTTGGTCACGGCCACCTCGTCGGCGGTGTCACACGTGAGCGGCGTCGCCGGTCACCCCGCACCCGCACTGCCGGCCCCCGCGGACCGGTAGGTTGAGCGATCGTGGACGTACACGTCATTGACCACCCGCTCGCCCAGTCGCGGCTGACCGCCATGCGGGACGCCCGGACCGACTCGTCGTCGTTCCGGGCCGCGCTGCACGAACTCACCACCATGCTGGTGTACGAGGCCGCGCGCTCCTTCCCCGTCGAGAAGTACCCGATCCAGACCCCGGTCACCGCCACCGAGGGCACCCGGCTGGCCAACCCACCGCTGCTGGTGCCGGTGCTGCGGGCCGGCCTCGGCATGGCCGACGCCGCCCTCGCGCTGCTGCCGGAGTCGTCGATGGGCTTCGTCGGCCTGGCCCGGGACGAGGTGACGTTCGAGCCGCGCGCGTACATGGAGTCGCTGCCCCGCGACCTGGCCGGCCTGCCGGTGCTGGTCCTCGAACCGATGGTGGCCACCGGCGGCTCGCTGGAGCACAGCTGCCGGCTGCTCGCCGACCGCGGCTGCACCGACATCACCGTGCTCTGCGTCCTCGCCGCGCCAGTGGCCATCGAGCGGCTGGAGAAGTCGGGCCTGCCGCTGCGCCTGGTCACCGCCTCGATCGACGAGGGCCTGAACGACCGGATGTTCATCGTCCCGGGCCTCGGCGACGCCGGCGACCGCCAGTTCGGCGGCATGCCCCGCTTCTGACCCGACCGGTCGGCCCGCCGGTCACCCGGCGGGCCGGACGGGTCGACCGGGCGAGTTGCCGCGCGGGGGGATGCGGACAACCGATACCGTCTCGGGCCATGACTGGTGTTGCGCTCGCCGAAGAGCTGCTGCTCCTCGCCTATGACGACGAAACCGGCAAGGCGACCATGCCGCGGATCAGCCTGGACCTCGGGATGGCCGCCGCGGTGCTGATCGAGCTGGCCCTGGCCGGCCGGATCGCGTACGCCGAGGGAAACCTGGCGGTGGTCGACCCGGCGCCCACCGGCGTGCCGGTCGCCGACGAGGTCCTCGCCCGGATCGCCGCCGACACCCCGCACACCCCGTCCTCCTGGGTGCAGCGGCTGCGGCACGGCCTGCGCGACCGGATCCTCGGCGACCTGTGCGGCCAGGGGGTGGTCCGGGACGTCGACGAGACCGAGCTGGGTTTCATCCACGTGCACCGCTACCCGGTCACGGACCCGTCGGTGGAGGCGGACATCCGCCGCCGGCTCGCCGAGGCCCTGACCAGCGGCCAACTGCCGGACGAGCGCACCGCCGCGCTGGCCACCCTGGTCGCGGTGCTGCGGATGGAGCCGGCGCTGGGGTTGACCGGTGCGGACGCCCGGGACGCCCGCCGCCGGCTGGAGGAGATCGCCGGCGGCGCCGGCTTCACCGGCAACGTCAGCCTGGACGACTCCGTCGTCCGCCCCTCGGTCGCCCTCGTCGTCACCGCCCTCGGCCAGGCCGTGGACGCAGCCCTCGGCAAACGCGCCTGACAGCCTCGGCCTCGGGGCGGGTCAGCGGCCGAGGGCGGTGGCGATCTCGGTGCGGAGGGCCGCGATCGCGGCGGCCGCGCGCTGCCGGGCCGCGGGGACGTCGCCGTCCGCGACCGGCTCCACCACCTCGAGGTACGCCTTGAGCTTCGGCTCGGTGCCGGAGGGGCGGATCACCACCCGGGCCGCGTCGGTGCGCAGGATCACCACGTCCGACTCCGGGAGCAGGTCCGTCGAGTCGGTGACCGGGTGGCCGAGCAGGCTGGTCGGGGTGGCGGCCCGGATCCGGGTCATCATCCCGGCGATCAGCCCCAGGTCCTCGACCCGGACCGAGAGCTGGTCGGTGTGGTGCACGCCGAACTCGGCGGCCAGCTCGTCGAGTCGGTCGTTGAGCGTCCGGCCCTGCGCCTTGAGGCCGGCGGCCAGCTCGGCGACGGTCAGCGCGGCGGAGATGCCGTCCTTGTCCCGCACCTGCTCCGGCGCCACGCAGTAGCCCAGCGCCTCCTCGTAGCCGAAGACCAGCGGCTGCGCCCCACCCCCGGCCCGGACGATCCACTTGAACCCGGTCAGCGTCTCGTCGTACGGCAGGCCCCGGGCCGCGCACATCGCCCGCAGCAGGGACGACGAGACGATGGTGGTGGCGTACAGGCCGGTCACGCCCCGGCGCATCAGGTGGTCCGCGAGCAGCGCGCCCACCTCGTCCCCGCGCAGCATCCGCCAGCCGCCGGTCGCGTCGTCGCGGACGGCCACCGCGCAGCGGTCCGCGTCCGGGTCGTTGGCGATCGCGAGGTCGGCGCCCGTCGAGTCGGCCAGCGCCACGAGCTTGTCCACCGCGCCCGGCTCCTCCGGGTTGGGGAAGCTCACCGTCGGGAAGGCCGGGTCCGGCTCGGCCTGGTCGGGCACCACGCCCGGCACGGCGAAGCCCGCCCGCGCGAAGGCGGCGGTCAGCACCGCGGCGCCCACCCCGTGCAGCGGGGTGTACGCCACCTTCAGGTCCCGAGGGCCGTCCGGGTCGATCAGCGTGGCGGCCCGGGCCACGTAGGAGGCGACCAGGTCGTCGCCGAGCACCTCGCCGGCCGGGCCGAGCGGCACCTGAGCCAGCGGGCCCACCGCCCGGATCGCCGCCTCGATGCCGGCGTCGGCCGGCGGCACGATCTGCGCGCCCGCGCCGAGGTCCCCGCCGAGCTGGGCACCCAGGTAGACCTTGTAGCCGTTGTCCTGCGGCGGGTTGTGGCTGGCGGTGACCATCACCCCGGCCACCGCGCCGAGGTGCCGCACCGCGTACGCGAGCACCGGCGTGGGCAGCGGCCGGGGCAGCAGCAGCGCGGGCCGCCCCGCGCCGGTGGCCACCTGCGCGGTGCGCTCGGCGAACGCCCGGGAACCGTACCGGGCGTCGTACCCGATCACCAGCGGGCCGGTCCCGCCCTGGGCGGCGAGCCAGCCCACCAGCCCGGCGGCGGCCTGGGTGACCACCGCGAGATTCATCCCGTTCGGGCCGGCGCGCAGCGGGCCGCGCAGGCCGGCGGTGCCGAAGGTCAGCGGCCCGGCGAACCGGTCGGCGAGCTCCGGCGCGCTGCCCGGCAGCCCGTCGAGCACCGCCCGCAGCTCGTCCCGGCTGGTCGGGTCCGGGTCGTCGTCGAGCCACCGCCGGGCCAGCTCGCGAAGTTCGTCAAGGTCAGTGGTTTCCGCCGCCATTGCCCTTTGATAGCACGGCGGCGGATCACCACTGACCGTTGCCCTCGACTCAGTTGGCCCCGGTGAGCTGGAACGAGCTCGCCATCGCGTCGAAGATCGGCTTGCTCGCGGCGAACTCGGTCTCGTTGGCGGTCAGGTAGAACGAGTAGACCTTGCCGTCCTTCACCACGCCGCGCCACACCCCGTGCCGCTTGGTCGCGCCGTCGCCGCAGGTGTACTCGAACTCGGCCGCCGGCTCGCCGGCGAGCTTCGGCTCGGACATGGCGAGCTGGTTGTAGGGCTTCGCGCAGGACTTGCTCTTCTCCCGCAGGTTCCGCGAGGCGAACTCCGCCCAGCTGACCGAGGTGCCGCTCCACGTCTCGGCGAGGATCCGCACCTTGCGACCGCTGTCCTGCGGGTCGACGTAGTCGACGAACACCCCGCCGGACTTCCGGTCCCAGCCCTTCGGCACCTGGACGGTGACGCCCTTGGCCGAGTGCTCCTGCATCTCCACGCCCGGCCCGGCCGGCGCGGTCGCGGTCGGCAGCGACGTCACGATCTGCCGGATCGGCTCGTCGTCCCCGCTGAACAGCACGACCGCGCCGATCAGCAGCAGCACCGCCAGCCCGCCGGCCGCGGCGAGCTGCACCTTGCGCGGCCAGCCCTTGACGGTGCCGACCACCTTGTCGCCGGTGCCCTTCAGCCCGCCGAGCGCGCCACCGGAGCCGGACCCGGCGGGGGCGGCGGTCGGCGCCGCCCACGGCTGCCCGGTGCCCGGCACCGACCACTGGCCGCCGCCGTACCCGGGCTGGGTGGCCTCGGGGGCGCGGCCGTACATCGCCTGGGTGGCGTCCGGGTGGCCGCCGCCGATCCGCTGGGTGGCCTCCGGCGTCGCCTGGTGGCCGAGGCGCTGGTTGGCGTCCGGGGAGATCCGCTGGGTGGCCTCCGGCATGCCGTACGGGGTGCCGGCGCGGCCCGGCGGGGGCATCGCGCCGGTCGGGGTGTGCAGCGGGCCGGCGAGGGCGTCCGCGCTGGTCTCGTCGAGCGCGGCGCCCGCCGGCCCGGGGCGTTCGCCCTTGCGCAGCGCGGCGAGCCGGTCGGTCAGTGACTCGCCGGGCCCGATCATCGCCCGGCCGCCGATCTGGCCGCTCGGCTTCGGCTCCGGCGCGGCCGGGGGCGGCGGCGCGGACGGCCGCTGCACCGGCACCACGGCGTACGGGTCGGTGACCGAGTTGACCGCGGTCGCGGTGCTGGCCAGCGGTCCGGCGAGCAGCTCGCGCAGCATCGCCCGGGCGGTGTGCACGTCCAGCCGGCGGCCCGGGTCCTTCTCCAGCAGCCCCATCAGCACCCGGGTCAGCGGGCCGCTGCGCTGCGGGGTGGCCGGTGGGTCCTCGACCACGGCGTGCATGGTCTCGATGGGATCGCCCTTGTCGAAGGGCGGTCGCCCTTCCACCGCCGTGTAGAGCGTCACGCCCAGCGAAAAGAGGTCGCTCGGCGGCCCGAACTCCTGACCCATCGCCCGCTCCGGCGAGATGAAGTGCGGCGACCCGAGCACCATGCCGGGCGTGGTGAGCTGCACGTCGGTGGGCATCCGGGCGACACCGAAGTCGGTCAGCACGCAGCGGCCGTCGGAGCTGATCAGCACGTTGGCCGGCTTGACGTCGCGGTGCAGCACGCCGATCGCGTGCGCGACCTCCAGGGCGCCGAGCAGGGCGATGCCGATCTTGGCGACGGCGCGCGGCGCCACCGGACCGTCCTCGATGACCATGTCGGCGAGGCTGCGGGCGTCCAGCAGCTCCATCACGATCCACGGTCGGCCACCCTCGGTGACCACGTCGTACACCTGGACCACGGCCGGGTGCTGGATCGCGGCGGCGGCGCGGGCCTCGCGCAGGGTCCGCTCGTACATCGCGTCGCGGTCGCTCGGGGCCAGCCCGGGCGGGAGGACGACCTCCTTCACCGCCACGTCGCGGCGCAGCAGCGTGTCTGTGGCGCGCCAGACCGTGCCCATGCCGCCGTTGCCCACCGGGGACCGCAGCGAGTAGCGACCACCGATGGTGGTGCCGGGTGCCGCGCGTCCGTTGGGGGGACTGACTGGTCCGCCGCTCCACGTCGGGATCTGAGTCACAGAAAAGCCACCGGGGGATATCGAGGGGGGCTGGGACACAACTCCCCTATCTTGCTGGTTCCGACGGCCGATGCGAAACCCGACGCGGCGGACGTTTACCTACTCGACGGTATGTGGCCAGGTCTTCACCTCTCGTCGACCTTCGTCGACGTGGTGTGCGGTATCCCTCACCCAACGACGACCGGTCGCGTCCTACCATCCGGTAATGAGCGAACGGCGGTCAAGCGAGTCCGGTTTCCCGATCCAGGGCGTCTACACGGCGGCCGACCTTCCGGAGGACCTGGACTCCCGGCTGGGCGCGCCGGGTGAGTTCCCGTACACCCGGGGGGTCTACCCGACGATGTACACCTCCCGTCCGTGGACCATGCGGCAGTACGCCGGCTTCGGCACCGCCACCGAGTCCAACGCGCGCTACCACCAGTTGTTGCGGGCCGGCACCATGGGCCTCTCCGTCGCCTTCGACCTGCCCACCCAGATGGGGTACGACTCGGACGACCCGATCGCGCACGGCGAGGTGGGCAAGGTCGGCGTGGCCATCGACTCCATCGAGGACATGCGGATGCTGTTCGACGGCATCCCGCTGGACAAGGTCTCCACCTCGATGACCATCAACGCGCCCGGCTCGGTGCTGCTCCTGCTCTACCAGCTCGTCGCCGAGGAGAACGGGGTCGCCGGGGGCGTGCTCAACGGCACCATCCAGAACGACATCCTCAAGGAGTACATCGCCCGGGGGACGTACATCTTCCCGCCGAAGCCGTCGCTGCGGTTGGTCGCCGACACCTTCGCGTACTGCCGCAAGGAGGTGCCGAAGTGGAACACCATCTCCATCTCCGGCTACCACATGGCGGAGGCCGGCGCGACGCCCGCGCAGGAGATCGCGTTCACGCTGGCCAACGGCGTCGAGTACGTCCGGGCCGCGCTGGCGGCCGGGCTGGCCGTGGACGACTTCGCGCCCCGGCTGTCGTTCTTCTTCGTGGCCCGGACCACCCTGCTGGAGGAGGTCGCGAAGTTCCGCGCGGCCCGGCGGATCTGGGCCCGGCTGATGCGCGACGAGGTCGGCGCCAAGGACCCGAAGTCGATGATGCTGCGGTTCCACACCCAGACGGCGGGCGTGCAGCTCACCGCCCAGCAGCCCGAGGTCAACCTGGTCCGGGTGGCGATCCAGGGGCTCGGCGCGGTGCTCGGTGGCACGCAGTCGCTGCACACCAACAGCTTCGACGAGGCGATCGCGCTGCCCACCGAGAAGGCGGCCCGGCTGGCGCTGCGTACCCAGCAGGTGCTGGCGTACGAGACGGACCTGACCGCCACCGTGGACCCGTTCGCCGGGTCGTACGTGGTGGAGGCGATGACCGCCGAGGTCGAGGCGGCGGCGACCGAGCTGATGGAGCGGGTGGCCGACCACGGCTCGGCGGTGGACGCGATCGAGGCCGGCTTCCAGAAGCGGGAGATCGAGCAGTCGGCGTACCGGATCGCGCAGGAGATCGACTCCGGCGAGCGGGTGGTGGTGGGCCTCAACCGGTTCACCATCGACGCCGAGGAGCCGTACGAGCCGCTGCGGGTGGACCCGGCGATCGAGGCGGCGCAGGCGGAGCGGCTGGCGAAGCTGCGCGCCGAGCGGGACAACGACGCGGTCGACCGGGCGCTGGCTGAGCTGCGCGCCGCCGCCGAGGGCTCCGCGAACGTGCTCTACCCGATGAAGGAGGCGCTGCGGGCCCGGGCCACGGTGGGCGAGGTCTGCGGCACGCTGCGCGCGGTGTGGGGGACGTACCGGCCGAGCGACCGGTTCTGACCTTCGTCGACGGCGGTCCCCGCCGGCGCCCCGGCGTCGGTGTGGGCCGCTGTTCGCGCTTCCGAGCTGCGAAAACGGGCGTCGCCGGGGGTCGTCGGGCGGCGCTACAGTCGGTCTTCTCCCCGTACGTCGGCGGAGCGGAGGGCGCGGCGCGGACCTCCCGGGCGACGCCGCCCGGCCCGTCCGGCCTGCCCGGGGCAGCGGGGCCCCGCCGCCCGTCCGAGTGTGCGGATCGGGAATGCGGGTAAACCCGGTCGGGTGATCGGGACGGACAGCCTGTGCGGTCGCGTTCGGGTCGGTCATGTCACCGTCGGGAGCCGCCCGGCCGCCGAGCGTCGTCGGTTAATTGTCGGAGCGGCAGTTAATTGTCGCGACTAATGCGACAATTCGGAACGACGTCCCGGGTTTTCGTGACCGCCGAAACGGTTACGCGTTGTAGGAGGTGGGGGGCAGATGACGGCGTTCGACCGCGATCTACCTGCTGTCCCGCAGATATTCGAGCCCTCTCACCAGGGGATTCGTGACGCTGTGCGGTCCGATCGCTACGGGAAAGATGTTGCCCAGCGTCACCGCCGGAGGTCTAGGCTGTCTGCTGTCCTCCCCGATGATCCATCCATCTCTAGTGATCGAGAATTCGACGTGACGAGTGCGTTGACGCTGCCCACGGGCGGTCACCTGGCGTCGTCCTGGCCGGAGGCGCCAGCCGGGTCCCAGCCCCTGCCCTTCGAGCTCGACCATCTGCTCGCCCTGCGGGTACCCGGCCTCATCGCCACCCGCCGTCACATCCACTCCCACCCGGAGCTCTCCGGCGAGGAGTTCGAGACGGCGGCCCTGATCGCCCGGGAACTCTCCCTGGCCGGGTTGAACCCGCGCCTGCTGCCCAAGGGCAACGGCGTCATCTGCGACATCGACGGGCGGCCGGACGGCCCCGTGATCGCGCTCCGCGCCGACATCGACGCGCTGCCGCTGACCGACCCCAAGGACGTGCCGTACCGGTCCACCGTGGACGGCGTCTGCCACGCCTGCGGCCACGACGTGCACACCGCCGTGATGCTCGGCGTCGGCATGCTGCTGGCCCAGCTCGCCGACCTCGGCCAGCTCGACGGCCGGGTCCGGCTCATCTTCCAGCCCGCCGAGGAGATCCTGCCCTGCGGGTCGCTGGAGGTCATCGAGGCCGGCGGCCTCGACGACGTGGTGCAGATCTTCGCCGTGCACTGCGACCCGAACCTGCCGGTGGGCAAGGTCGGCCTGCGGGTCGGCCCGATCACCGCCGCCGCCGACAACGTCACCGTCCGGCTCACCGGGCCGGGTGGGCACACCGCCCGTCCGCACCTCACCGTCGACCTGGTCGACGCGCTCGGCCGGCTGGTCACCGAGGTGCCCACCCTGGTCAGCCGCCGAGTGCCGGCCAACAGCGGGCTGCTGCTGGTGTTCGGCCACGCCTCGGCCGGCACCCGTTACAACGTCATCCCGTCCGAGGCCTGCGCCGCCGGCACCCTGCGGGTGATGGACCGCGACACCTGGGAGCAGGCGCCGAAGATCGTCGCCCAGGTGGTCCGGGACGTCATCGCCCCCACCGGCGCCACGGTCGACCTGGAATACCTGCGCGGCCGGCCGCCGGTCAGCAACGACGCCCGGGCCATCGGGGTGCTGACCGCCGCGACCGCCGCCGCGCTCGGCCCCGAGGGGATCGCGGAGACCCCGCAGAGCATGGGCGGCGAGGACTTCTCCTGGTACCTGGAGCACGTGCCCGGGGCGCTGGCCCGCCTCGGCGTCGGCCGGGCCGGTCCCAACGTGGACCTGCACCGGGCCTCGTTCGACCCGGACGAGCGCGCCATCCCGGCCGGCGTACGCCTCATGGTGCAGACCGCGTTGCGGGCACTGGCGGCGGCGCGGTAGGACCACCCGGCGGGCCGGCCGGCGGCGCCAGCGGCATCGGCCCGGCCGGCGGCATCGGACCGACCGGCGGCGCCAGCGGCATTGGCCCAGCCGGCGGCGTCCGACGCCGACGGCGGCGGCGCAGCACCCGGATCAACAGTGCCACCGGCAGGCCGACGGCCACCAGCCACGGCAGCAGCGCGCCGAGCACCGTGAGCAGCACGGTCACCGAGGCGACGAAGACCTGCCAGCCACCCCGCAACCCGGCCAGGAACCCGATGTCGGCCGGCTCCTCCTCGGTGGAGGCGTCCTTCCCGACGAAGGTCACCGTGATGGTGGACAGCGCGGTCAGGTCGGCCAGCCGGCGCTTCTTCGCCTCCAACGAGGCGAGGTCGGCCTCCCGCCGGCCCAGCTCGTTCTCCAGGCTCACCAGCTCGCTGGTCGAGGTGGCCCGGGACAGCAGCCGGCGGGCACTATCCACCCGGGCCCGCTGGCTGGTGATCCGGGCGTCCAGGTCGACCGTCTCCTCGGTGACGTCCTGGGTGTGCACCTCGCGCCGCTGCTGCCGGCCCAGCTTCGCCAGCTCGTCGACCACCTCGGTGAACTTCGCCGCCGGCACCCGCAGCTCCAGCTCGGCCCGCGCGTCCGCCGACTCGCTGCGCCGCTGGTCGCCGCCGACGAACCCGCCCGCCGCGTCCGCCGTGGCGATCGCCTCCCGGGCGGCCCGCTCCACGTCGTCCACCTGCACCTGCACCGTTCCGGTGTAGATGATCGACCGCTGGTCGACCCGCAGGTCCGGCGCGCCCGCGCCGGCCTCGCCCGGCGCCGCCTGGCCCTGGTCCGCCGCGCCGCCGGCCGGCGCCTTCGCCGCCGGAGCGCTGTCATTCTGCACGCCGCCCGCGCCGCAACCCCCCGCGAGCAGCACCGCGGCCAGGCCCACCGCCGCCAGGGGTACGCCCCGACGCCCTTTTCCCAATACGCTCATCCCGGCTCCGATCCTCACGGCCCCGCATCGGGGCGATACGTCGGACGCGGCGCGGTGCCGCGCCGGTTCCGGCAGACTGCGCTCAGGACGTCACGATTCGATAATCGAGGAGTCACGATGCAGGTCACCAAGTACGCCCACTCCTGCCTCCGGTTGGAGCACGACGGGGGTGTCCTCGTCGTCGACCCCGGGGTGTACAGCGAGCCCGAGGCGTTGGACGGGGCGGACGCGGTGCTGATCACCCACCAGCACCCGGACCACGTGAACCCGGAAACGCTCGCCCGGGCGCTGGAGCGTCGCCCGTTCACCGTCAACGGTCCGGCCTCCCTCGCCGGCGTCCTCGGTGACGCGGCCGAGGCGCTGACCGTGGTCGCGCCGGGAGAGTCGTTCACCGCCGCGGGGGTGGCGATCCGCGCGTACGGCGGTCAGCACGCCGTCATCCACCCCGACATCCCCGTGATCGAGAACCTCGGCTACCTGATCAACGACGTGGTCTACCACCCGGGGGATTCGCTGGTCGTCCCCGAGGAGGTCCAGGTGGACACCCTCTTCGCGCCGATCCACGCGCCCTGGTCGAAGTTCTCCGAGGTGGTCGACTTCATCCGGGCGGTCGCCCCGCGCCGCGCGTACGCCCTGCACGACGGCCTGCTCAACGGCAACGGGTTCGCCGTGCTCGACCGGCAGTACAAGGCACTCTCGAACACCGAGTACCAGCGGCTCGAACCGGGCTCCCGGTTCGACGCCTGACCCGTGGCCGGCCCCTCCCGCGAACTGGTCGAGCGGCTCTTCGCGACGCCGCCGGACCGGTTCGTCGCGGCCCGGGACGCCGCCGCCGAGGAGGCCCGCCGGGCCGGCGACCGGGCCGCCGCCCGGGAGATCGCCCGGCTGCGCCGGCCCACCGTGGCGGCCTGGCTGGTCAACCTGCTGGCCATCCGCCGGCCCGAGCTGGTGGCCGACCTGGCGCAGCTCGCCGACGCGCTCCGCGCCGCCCAGCGCGACCTGCGCGGCGCCAAGCTCCGCGAGCTCTCCGCGCAGCGCCGGGCCGTGGTCGGCGCCCTGGTCGCCGAGGTACGCCGGCTGGCCGCGGAGACCGGCGAGGCCCCGCCCGCTGGGAAGCTGCCGCTGGCCGAGGTCGAGGCGACCCTCAACGCGGCGCTCTCCGACGCCGAGGTGGCCGAACAGATCCGCGCCGGCCGGCTGCTCCGGGCCACCAGCTACGCCGGTTTCGGCGAGGTGCCCCGACCCCAGCTGCGGCTGGTCACCGGGGGCGCGGAGGAGCCCGCCGTACCGGACCGGGCGGCCGAGCGGGCCGAAGCCCGGCGGGCGCGCGACGAGCGGGCGGCGGACCGGGCCGCCCGGGCCGAGCGGGCGAAACGCCGCCGGACGCTGGACCGGGAGCTGGCCCGGGCCCGGGCCGACCAGGACCGTGCCGAGGCGGAGCTGGCCGGCGCGGTGCGGTCCGCCCAGGACGGTGCGGCGGAGCTGGACCGGATCGAGACCGAACTCGCCGAGCTGGAGCGCCGGCGGGCCGTCGCCGAGCAGGAGCTGAGCCGGGCCAAGCTGGCCCGCCGCGCCGCCGAGCGGGCGGTCACCGCCGCCCGCCGGCGCGCCGGCGAGGTCGAGGCCGCGGTGGAGGCGCTGGACGCCGAAGAGGGGGATGCCGCCGGCGACGGTCACGAGGCAGACTGACCGGGATGGATGACCACGGTGGACGGACGGTGTCCGCGCCCCCCGCTGCGCTGTCCGGCGCATGACCCCCGAGCAGGTCGCCGCCGCCAGCAAGCCGCTGGTCCTGGAGCTCGGGGAGGCGTTCAGCCGCTGCCCGGGGACCCTGCGCCGGGCCCGCCTGCTCGGCATCTCCGGCTGGGCGTTCTACATCACCGGCCGGGCCGGCGCGCTCGGCGACGTCCGCGCCGAGACGGTCGCCGCCGCCCTCGGCTTCATCGCCCCCGACGCGCTCGCCGACGGTTGGGATGCCGCGGCCCGTACCATCCCACCGGTGGACGTGGCCGCGGCGAACCTGGCCGAGTGCTGCCGCTGGGGCGGCCAGCACCTCGCCGACGCGCCGGGGGTGACCCGGCTGGTCGGGCTGCTGGAACGGATCGTCGACGCGGCGGAGGCCAGCGGGATGCCGCTCTTCGCCGCCTGGCGGGCCATGCCGGTGCCGGACCGGTCGCCCGGGGCCCGGACGGCCGTCGGGCTGCTCCTGCTCCGCGAGCACTTCGCCGGGGCGTACCTGCTCGCCGTTCGGGCGGCCGGGATGACCCCGCTGGAGGCGGTGCTGGCCGGGCCGGAGGGCGAGGCGGGCGCCGCCGCCTGCGGCTGGCCGCCCCCGTACCCGCCGGTGGGGCCGCTGGTCCGGCGGCGGCTCTGGGCCGAGGCGGTGACCGACCGGCTGGCCTCGACCGCGTTCCGGGCGCTGGGCCCCGGCGAGGGGGCGGAGCTGCTGGACCTGCTCACCGCCGCCCGACTGCAGCTGCGCGGTCCGGCCCGCTGAGGCTGCCCCGGTCGGGCCCGATCCGGCACCGGATGTAACACCAGGGTCCGCCCGGCCCAAGTACAGGTGGACAGCGAGTCGGAGCAGCGAACCGGAGGAGCCGTGGGTGATGTTGAACAGACGGATCACGATGAAGCGGGCATAGCGCAGGACCCTGCCGCCTTCGAGGAGTTCTACCGCCGGTACGTCCCGGAGGTCACCCGCTTCATCGCGCGGAGGGTCGACGACCCGTACCTGGTGGGGGACCTGACCGCCGATGTGTTCCTGGCGGTCATCGAGTCCGCGCACACCTACCGACCGGATCGCGGCAGCCTGATCGGCTGGGTGTTCGGGGTCGCGCACCGGGTGCTCGCCGCCGAGCGTCGCCGCGCCCGGCGGGAGTCGGACGCCACCCGACGAATCTCCGGACGGCGGCTGCTCGACTCGACGGATCTGGCGCGCCTGGAGGAGCGCATCGACGCGGAGAGCGCCGCCCGGCGGGTGTACCAGGCTCTGGCGAATCTGCCCGAGGCGACGCGTCGGCTCCTGGAGTTGGTGGCCGTCGACGGCCTGACCGTGGCCGAGGCGGCAGCCGCCCTCGGCGTCTCACCGATCGCGGCGCGGGTGCGGATGCACCGGGCCCGCAAGGTGCTGAGCGACGTAGTTGCCACTCACGTTCCATCGCGCTCGACAGGAGGAACCACGCATGAATTCGTCTGAGCACCCGTCCGTTCCCTTCGAGGAGCGCCTGCTCGTCCAGCTCAAGGAGGTCGTCGCGGAGCGGGCGGCGGCCAGACCGGCGGATGCCGCGCCGGACCCGGCAGGCGCCCCGGCGGCCGGCAGCCGGGACGATCGGCTGGTCCGCCCGCGTCGTCGGCTGGTGTTCGCGCTCGGCGGCGCCCTGACGCTCGCGGCGGTCGGCGTGGTCGCCGGCCCGCCGCTGCTGGGCCTGCGGGAAACCCCCGCGTACGCCGTCGTGCGCGATCCGGACGGCTCGATCCGGGTCTACATCCGGGACTACCGCGACCCGAAGGGCCTGGAACACCGGATCGAGTCGTTCGGGGTGCGGGCGGCCGTGGACTACCTGCCCGGGGGCATGAGGTGCCGGGAACCCCGGGGAGACCTCGTGCCCCCCGACCAGACGCCACGGGAGATGGTCGACTGGGGCCCGTTCGGTGACGAGGGCAACCGCTACTGGAAGCTCAACCCGCGGTACATCAAGCCGGATCAGACCTTCGTGTACGTGGTCCAACTCGCCAAGGACAAGCACGGAAACCGCAGCCAGCGGGCCGTGATCCGGTTGGCCAACGGGCCGGTCACGCCCTGCGCCCCGGAACCCGCCGGCTGAGCGCCTCTCCAGCGGTCGGTGCCCGCACCGGCCGCTGGATCGTCGCCCGGCAAAAATCGGCGGCGCGGTCGGCGGGTGGCCTGCCAGGATCGGCGGCGTGACGCTCCCCGCCGGCTGGACCGCCCGCCGACCCACCCTGGACGACGTACCGGCGATCCTGGCGGTGGTGCACGCCGCCGACACCTTCGCCATCGGGTACCCCGACTTCTCCGCCGAGGACGTGGCGGGGTGCCTGACCGCGCCGAACGTCGATCCGGCGGTGGACTCCTGGCTGGGGCTGGACCCGGACGGCGCGGTCGTCGCCTGGGCGACCCTCGACAACCCCACCGGGAAGGGACGCGAGTTCGTCGAGGTGTTCGTCGACCCCGACCGTGGGTCCGCCGTCCGCGCCCCACTGCTGGACCGGCAGCTCGCCCGGGTCGCCGAGCGGGCCGCCGAGCGGGGACTGCCGTCACTCACCGTCCGGTGCGCCGCGTACGAGCCCGAGGAGCAGTGGCGGAAGATCCTCCTCGACGCCGGGTTCGCCCTGGTCAAGCGGTACGTCCGGATGAGTCGCCCGCTGGCCGGGCTGCCCGCCGCCCCGCCGCCCCCGCCGGCCGGCGTGGCGATCCGTCCGGTCCGCGCCGACGACGAGGCGGACCTGCGCGCCTTCCACCGGGTCTACGACGTGGCGTTCCGGGATACCCCCGACTACGAGCCGCAGGACTACGCCGCCTGGCGGGCCCGGTTCGGCCCCGACACCGACTGGGACGAGTGGTGGGTGGCCGAGGTGGACGGGGAGCCGGCCGGCGTGCTGCAGTCCTCCGGTCAGGGGCTCGACCAGAACGAGGGCTTCGTGAAGAACCTGGCCGTGCGGCCCGAGTCGCGGCGCCGGGGGGTGGGGGCGGCGCTGCTCACCCACGCCTTCACCCGGTACGCGGCGAAGGGCCGGGCCAGCGCCGGCCTCGGGGTCGACCTGGCCAACCCGACCGCCCCGCTGTCCCTCTACCGGTCGGTGGGGCTGCGCGAGGTGCGGGCCGTCGACATGTACGAGCTGGTGGTGAAGGCCGCCGGCTGACCCGCCGCCGACGTGTGGCGTTGGCGACCCGGGCCGGGGTCGGCGGCCGGTCCGGGCGGCGGCCGGAGCAGACTGGAGGCGTGCGATACGCGCTACGCCGACGCGGTGCCGGTGGGGCGGGACCGCAGCTCGGTGACGTAGTCGTCCGGCGCGCCCGCCTTCTCCGCCGCGTTCGCGATCTCCGACAGGTACCACGACGTCGGCAGGCCGCCCTCGTACCCGTCGAAGACGTAGACCCAGGCGGTCACGTCCCCGTCCAGGGTCGAGACGCGGACGGTGAGCTTGCGGTACGTCCCGGCGGTCACGCCCTCGATCTCGTCGAGCTGGGCGGCGTCGTACGGGTGGATGTCGTAGAGCGCCACGAAGACCCGGTCACCGGGGGACTCGACCACGGTGCTGACCGAGCCCTCCCAGCCGATGACGTCCTCGCCCGCGAAGGTGAGCCGCCACCCCTCCAGCCAGCCGGTGCCCACCATCGGCGAATGCGGGCAGTAGGCGCGCATCCGGGCGGGGTCCAGGTTTGAGCCGTAGGCGGCGTAATGACGCACGGCGATGACGATAGCCCGGCCGGTGGGTGGGGGAGAATACGACGGTGCGTGTCGAGCGCGTTGGGGAGAAGAAAGTCACTGTGAGCACTGACGAGGGGCGAGCGCTGTGAGCCAGATCGTGATCATCGGCGGGGGGCCGGCCGGGTACGAGGCGGCGCTGGTCGCCGCCCAGCTCGACGCCGAGGTCACCGTGGTGGAGGCGGAGGGGGCCGGCGGTGCCTGCGTGCTCTCCGACTGCGTTCCGTCGAAGACCTTCATCGCCAGCTCCGAGGTGGTGACCGGGTACCGGGACACCGAGGAGTTCGGGGTGCACTCCGACGGGCTGGAGGCGGTCACCGTCGACGCCCGGGCGGTGCACGGGCGGGTGAAGCGGCTCGCGCTGGCCCAGTCCGCCGACATCCACACGAAGCTGGTCAAGGCCGGGGTGGAGTTCGTCGCCGGCGCCGCCCGACTCGGCGAGGACACGCTCGGTCACACCCACCGGGTGATCGTGACCCCGGCCGACGGTGGCGCGGAGTACTCCATCGCCGCCTCCACGGTGCTGGTCGCCACCGGCGCCACCCCCCGCCAGCTCCCCACCGCCGTGCCGGACGGCGAGCGCATCCTGACCTGGCGCCAGGTGTACGACCTGCCGGAGCTGCCCGAGCACCTGATCGTGGTCGGTTCCGGCGTGACCGGCGCCGAGTTCGCCTCGGCGTACCTCGCGATGGGCGTCGAGGTCACCCTGGTCTCCAGCCGGGACCGGGTGATGCCGCACGAGGACGCCGACGCCGCGATGGCGATCGAGCAGGTGTTCCGTAACCGGGGGATGAGCATCCTCAACAACTCCCGGGCGGACGCGGTCCGCCGTACCGAGGGCGGCGTCGAGGTCGAGCTCTCCGACGGTCGCAAGGTGTCCGGCTCGCACGCGCTGATCGCCGTCGGCTCGATCCCGAACACCGCCGGCCTCGGCCTCGCCGAGTACGGCGTGGAGCTGGCCCGGGGCGGCTACGTCACGGTCGACCGGGTGTCCCGGACCAACGTTCCCGGCGTCTACGCCGCCGGCGACTGCACCGGCGTGCTGCCGCTGGCCAGCGTGGCCGCCATGCAGGGCCGGATCGCGATGTGGCACGCGCTCGGCGAGGCGGTCCGGCCGCTGCGGCTGCGTACCGTCGCGGCGAACGTGTTCACCGACCCGGAGCTGGCCACCGTCGGCGTCTCGCAGGACGAGGTGGACGCCGGCAAGACCCCGGCCCGCCAGGTGATGCTGCCGCTGTCGGGCAACGCCCGGGCGAAGATGGACGACCTGGCCGACGGTTTCGTCAAGCTGTTCTGCCGGCCGGCGAGCGGCCAGGTGATCGGCGGCGTGGTGGTGGCGCCGAAGGCCAGCGAGCTGATCCTGCCGATCACCATGGCGGTGGAGAACAACCTCACGGTGAACGAACTGGCCCAGACCATCACCATCTACCCGAGCCTGTCCGGCTCGATCACCGAGGCCGCCCGCCAGTTGATGCTCCACGAACTGGAGTGACCGCCGCGCCGTCGGGCCGGCGGACCAGGCTCGCCGCGACCACGGCGAGCAGGCCGACCTCGGTGAGGATCAGCAGCCGTTCGGCGAGGCCGATCAGCACCCGGTGGCCGGGGTAGGCGGACCAGACCATGGCCGCGGCGAGAGCCAGGCTGGTCAGCGCGAGGGCACGCAGCCACGGGGCGGCGCGGCCCCGGTGCCGGGCGAGCAACCAGCCGGCGAGCGGAAGGGCGAGGAAGGCGACCACCGAGGCGTACCGGTGCAGGTAGGCGGCGGCGTCCAGGGGCGCGCCCGGCTCGTTGGTCGGCACCAGCGCGGCGACCACCAGGCCGGCGGTCCACGCCCCCAGCAGGGCCGCCGCCGGCCGACCCGCCCCGAGCCGCCGGAGGACCGGGATCAGTGCGGCGGTGGCCGCGGCGAGCACCGCCATCGCCACGTCGATCACACCGCCCCGGTCGGAGACGGCGAAGTCGCTGACGGTCAGCGACCAGGGGCTGAGGTCGTCGTTCACCTCGAGGTGACCGATCAGGGTGAGCACCGCCGCCACGGCGATCCCGCCGAGGGCGAGCAGACCACGCGTCCGGGTTCCAGGCATGCCTCAGCCTGTCGCCGCGGGCACCCGAAGCGGATCCGGGACCGCCACCGACATCGATCCCCGGGACGTCCCCTAGAGGAAGCCTGTCGCCGCTCGGGCGTTCGGTCAGTCGACCGGGACCTCGCGGCGGGCGTTGCGGGCGCTGATCAAGGTCATCGCCCAGCCCGCGCCCGCGAACCCGGCCGCTGCCGCGCCGCCGATCAGCGCCAGCCGCCACGCCGACTGGGTCAGCGCGGTCCCGCCCAGGTGCCCGACCAGCGTCCCGTACGTCGCCCAACCGGCCGCCGCGGCGGCCTCGTAGAGCAGGAAGAGCCGGTACGGATAGCGACTGCGCCCGGCGGAGAAGCAGGCCGCCATCCGGCCGCCCGGCACGAAGCGGCAGAGCAGGATCACCAGCGGCCCCGGTTCGCGCAGCCCTCGGGTCACCCGGCCGGCCATCCGGCGGGCCCGGCCCGGCATGGCGTGCCGGGCCTCCCGGCGGTCCGGCGCGCCCCGCCCGATCAGGTAGCAGGCCAGGTCGCCGGCGAATACGCCGAGCGCGCCGACGGCGATGGTGAGCGGCAGGCTCAGCCCGCCGTAGACGGTCAGCGCGCCGCTGGTGATCATGACGACCTGGGTCGGGATGACCGGCACGAAGGCGTCGGCGATGAGCAGCCCCAGCAGCGCGAGGTACGCCCAGGTCGGCGACGCGATGTCAGTGATGAGTTCGGGCACGACTGCCACCTCGCCGATTTCCCCCGATTGCCTGCACCGAGCCTGACGGCGTGTCCGGCGTCACCGGGCGGGGCCCTGGCCGGTGGTGACCGCTGACACGGCAGGACCACTGAATGACAACGACACGGCGACGCCGGATGTGACGGGACGTCGGCGTGGCCCGTGGCCCGGCGACGGGCGGCGGATCGGCGCTCGTCGGCGTACCGTTGTCGGCGCGCGGCCCCACGGACGTCGGGTCCCCCGTTCCTGACGACCGGGCCGCCGCGGGTCGCCGGCAGGTCCCGTGCCGGCGACCCGCACCCTCTCCGTCCTCGTCACCACGAAATCCGGATGTGCGCGCCAGCCTCGTGGGCGTACCGTCGCCGCATGCGCAGCGCGATGGTGACCACGACGCCGGGAATCCCCGGCGTGCCGCGCTGACGTAACCGTCGACCAGGCCCCGGGGCGAACCGCCCCGGGGCCGCGTCGCGTTCCGGGCCGCGTCGCCTCCGGGTCGTACCCGATCAAGGAGAGCGACATGATCGACCACCGCAGGCTCGGCCGGGAGCTGGAGCTGTTCGTCTCCGACCCGCTCGCGGGCGCCGGCCTGCCCATCTGGCTGCCGGCCGGCGCCGCCGCCCGGCACGCCGTCGAGGAGTACGTCCGCGACCTGGAGCGCCGGGCCGGCTACCGGCACGTCTACTCGCCGCCGCTGGGCAAACGGGAGCTGTTCGAGATCTCCGGCCACCTGGGCTACTTCGCCGACGACATGTTCCCGCCGATGCGGCTGAGCGCCGACGACGAGTTCGTGCTCCGGCCGGCGCTCTGCCCGCACCACGCGCTGGTGTTCCGGGCCCGTGGCCGCTCCTACCGGGAGCTGCCGCTGCGGATCGCCGAGCTGGGCGGGATGTACCGGGCGGAACGCTCCGGCGTGCTGGGCGGGCTGTCCCGGGTCCGCGCCATCTCGCTGAACGACGCGCACAACTTCTGCGCCCTGGAGCAGGTCGGCGACGAGGTCCGCGAGATCCTGCGGCTGATCCGCGAGGCGCACGCCGCGCTCGGCGTACGACCGGCCGGGTTCCGGCTGTCGCTGCGCGGGCCGGGGGAGAAGTACGTGGGGGACGACGCCGAGTGGGCGCGGGCCGAGGACCTGCTCCGCGCCGCGCTCGACGGGGTGAACTTCACCGAGGCGCCCGGCGAGGCCGCCTTCTACGGCCCGAAGATCGACATCCAGATCGTCGACGCGGCCGGCCGGGAGTCCACCATCTCCACCATCCAGCTCGACTTCGACAAGCCCGAGAAGTTCGACCTGTCGTACACCGACTCGGACGGGTCGCGGCGGCGGCCGGTGCTGGTGCACCGCAGCCTGGTCGGCAGCATGGAGCGGCTCTTCGCGTACCTGATCGAGGTGCACGCGGGCGCCTTCCCGGCCTGGTACGCCCCGGTGCAGCTGGTCCTGCTCCCGGTCGACGAGGGGCAGGCCGACGCGGCGGTCGAGCTGATCCGCCGGGCCGAGGCGGCCGGCCTGCGGGCCGAGGTCGACGTGGCCGGCTCGCTGGGCGCCCGGATCCGCGACGCCGCCCGCCGCCGCGTCCCGTACGTCGGGGTGGTGGGCCCCCGGGAGGCGGCCGACGGCGCGGTCTCGCTGCGGCTGCGCGACGGCCGCGTGCTGAACCCGATGCCGGTCGCCGACGCCCTCGGGTTGATCGGGCAGGTGGTCGCCGTCCGCTCGGCCGGCCTGCTCCCGGCGGACTGACCCGGCCGCGCCGGGCCCCGGTCCCGCCCGCGCCGGCCGCCCCGGCCGCCCGTGGCCGACCGACCGGGTCGCCGTCGCGGTCGACGCCGCCGCCCGTCGCGCGCCCGCCGGCTCCCGTCCGTCGCGGACGGGAGCCGGTGTCGGGCCGGCTGGATCGTCCACCGTCAGCTCCCCGCCCTGGCCGGTTGGGCCAGCGGCTCGGCCTCGTCGGCCACCACGGCCTGGCTGAACTGGGACCGGTACATGCGGGCGTACGCCCCGTCGGCGGCGACGAGCTGATCGTGGGTGCCATGCTCGACGATCCGGCCGTTCTCCATCATCAGGATCAGGTCGGCGTCGCGGATGGTGGAGAGCCGGTGCGCGATGACGAAACTCGTCCGGTCCGACCGCAGCGCGGCCATCGCCCGCTGGAGCAGCACCTCGGTGCGGGTGTCCACCGAACTGGTCGCCTCGTCGAGGATCAGCAGTGACGGCTCGGCCAGGAACGCCCGGGCGATGGTGATGAGCTGCTTCTCGCCGGCGCTGACGTTGCTGCCCTCCTCGTCGATGACGGTGTCGTACCCGTCGGGGAGGCTGCGGACGAACCGGTCCACGAAGGTCGCCCGGGCGGCGGCCAGGATCTCCTTCTCGGTCGCGCCCGGCCGGCCGTAGGCGATGTTGTCCCGGATGGTGCCGCCGAAGAGCCAGGTGTCCTGCAGGACCATGCCGATCCGGCCGCGCAGCTCGTCCCGGCGCATCGCGGTGATGTCCATGCCGTCGAGGGTGATCCGGCCGGCGTCCAGCTCGTAGAACCGCATGATCAGGTTGACCAGGGTGGTCTTGCCGGCGCCGGTGGGCCCGACGATCGCCACGGTGTGGCCGGGCTCGGCGACCAGCGACAGATCGTCGATCAGCGGCTTGTCCGGGTCGTACCGGAAGGAGACGTGCGAGAACTCGACCCGGCCGGTGACCCGGGCCGGTGCGGGCCGGTCCGGCGCCTGCTCGTCGGCGTCGAGCACCGCGAAGACCCGTTCGGCGGAGGCCACCCCGGACTGGAGCAGGTTCGCCATCGAGGCGACCTGGGTGAGCGGCTGGGTGAACTGCCGCGAGTACTGGATGAAGGCCTGCACGTCGCCGAGGGTCATCGTCCCGGACGCCACGCGCAGCCCGCCGACCACCGCGATCGCGACGTAGCTGAGGTTCCCGACGAACATCATCGCCGGCATGATGATGCCGGAGATGAACTGGGCACCGAAGCTGGCCTGGAACAGCTCCTCGTTCTTGGCCGCGAAGGCGGCTTCCACCTCGCGCTGGCGACCGAAGACCTTGACCAGCTCGTGGCCGGTGTAGGCCTCCTCGATCTGGCCGTTCAGCTCGCCGGTGTGCGTCCACTGCGCGATGAACCGGCGCTGCGACCGCTTGGCGATCTGCCGGGTGACGAGCACCGACAGCGGCACCGCGACCAGGGCCACCAGCGCCAGCAGCGGCGAGATCCAGACCATCATCGCCAACACGCCGACCAGGGTCAGCAGCGAGGTGAGCAGTTGGCTGAGCGTCTGCGAGAGGGTCTGCGAGATGTTGTCGATGTCGTTGGTGACCCGGCTGAGCAGCTCGCCCCGGGGCTGCCGGTCGAAGTAGGGCAGCGGCAGCCGGTTGAGCTTCTCCTGCACCTCGGCGCGCAGCCGCAGCACGGTCCGCTGCACCACCCCGTTGAGCAGCCAGCCCTGCCACCAGGAGAGCAGGCTGGCCGCCAGGTAGAGCGCGAGGGCCAGGACGAGCACCCGGCCGAGGGCGGTGAAGTCGATCCCGGCGCCGGGCACCACGTCCATCCGGGCGAGCATGTCCGCGTAGTTGTCGTTGCCGGCCGCCCGGGCCGCCGCCGCGGCCTGCTCGGTGCTGGTCCCGACGGGCAGCTGCCGGCCGATCACTCCACTGAAGATGATGTCGGTGGCGTGGCCGAGGAGCTTCGGCCCGGCGACGCTGAGCCCGACGCTCACCAGGGCCAGCGCGATCACGGCGGCCAGCTGGAGCCGGTGCGGCCGCAGCCGGCCGAGCAGCCGCCGGGCCGACGGCCCGAAGGTCATCGACTTCTCGGCGGGCATCGCGGCGCCCATCCACGGCGGGCCGCCGGGGCGCCGCCCGGCGGGCGGCAGCCGCTTCGGCATCGCCCCCTCCGGGGCCTGCTTCTGACCCGGTACGGCGACCCGGCCGTCCCGGGGGCCGGGCTGTCTGGTCGGCTCGGTCACGGCGTCACCTCGGTTCGCGACTGCGGGGCTCGCAACCCCGGCTCACTCCTCGCGCTCACGGCGCCATCTCGGTTCGCGACTGCGGGGCTCGCAACCCCGGCTCACTCCTCGCGCTCACGCCGGCACCTCCGCGGTCTGCTGGGACGCCACGATCTCGGCGTACGTCGGGCAGTTCTCCAGCAGGTTCTCGTGCCGCCCGATGCCGACGACGCCGCCGTCCTCGAGCACGATGATCTGGTCGGCGTCGACGATCGTGGAGACCCGCTGGGCCACGATCACCACCGTCGCGTCCGCGGTGACCGGCCGCAGCGCCGCCCGCAGCCGGGCGTCGGTGCCGAGGTCGAGCGCCGAGAACGAGTCGTCGAAGAGGTAGATCTCCGGCTGGCGGACCAGCGCCCGGGCGATGGCCAGCCGTTGCCGCTGGCCGCCGGAGACGTTCGTGCCGCCCTGCGCGATCGGGGCCTCCAGCCCGCCCGGCATCTCGGCCACGAAGTCACGCGCCTGGGCGATCTCCAGCGCCTGCCAGAGTTCCTCGTCGGTCGCGTCCGGGTTGCCGTACCGCAGGTTGCTGGCGACCGTGCCGCTGAACAGGTACGGCCGCTGCGGCACCAGCCCGATCCGGCGCCATACCTCGTCCGGTTCCAGCAGCCGCACGTCCACCCCGTCGACCAGCACCGCGCCGGCGGTCGGGTCGACCAGCCGGGGGATCAGCGTGAGCAGGGTGGTCTTGCCGGCGCCGGTGGAGCCGATGATGGCCGTGGTCCGGCCGGGGCCGGCCCGGAACGAGATGTCGTGCAGCACCGGCGCGCTCGCCCCGGGGTACTGGAAGGCGACGCGGCGCAGCTCCAGCTCGGCGCGCCTGGTCACCGCGATCACCGGGTCGGCCATCGGTACCACCGACGACTCGGTGTCCAGCACCTCGACGATCCGTTCGGCGCACACCGTCGCGCGCGGCACCATCATCAGCATGAAGGTGGCCATCATGACGGCCATCAGGATCTGCATCAGGTACTGCAGGAACGCGGTCAGCGCGCCGATCTGGATCTGGCCGGCGTCGACCCGCTGCGCGCCGAACCAGAGCACCGCGACGCTGGAGACGTTGAGGACCAGCATCACCACCGGGAAGATCAGGGCCATCAGCCGGCCGACGCGCAGCGCGGTCGCGGTCAGGTCGGCGTTGGCGACGCCGAACCGCCGCGTCTCGTACGGCTCGCGGACGAACGCCCGGACCACCCGGATGCCGGTGATCTGCTCGCGCAGCACCCGGTTGACCGTGTCGATCCGGGTCTGCATCTCCCGGAAACCCGGCACCATCCGCCGGATGATCATGGCCAGCGCGATGGCCAGCACCGGCACGCTGACCAGCATCAGCCAGGAGAGCCCGAGGTCCTCGCGCAGCGCCATCACCACGCCGCCGACGCACATGATCGGCGCGGCGACCAGCATGGTGCAGCTCATCAGCACGAGCATCTGCACCTGCTGCACGTCGTTGGTGTTCCGGGTGATCAGCGACGGCGCGCCGAACCGGGCGACCTCGCGGGCGGAGAAGCGGTTGACGTGCGCGAAGATGGCCGCCCGGACGTCCCGTCCGAACCCCATGGCGGTCCGCGCCCCGAGGTACACCGCGGCGATCGAGCAGGCGATCTGGAGCAGGCTGACCGCCAGCATCCAGCCGCCCGTACGCATGATCTGGTCGGTGTCGCCGAGGGCGACGCCCCGGTCGATGATGTCGGCGTTGAGGCTCGGCAGGTAGAGCGAGGCCATCGTGCCGACGAACTGCAGCGCCACCACGGCCGCGAGGGGTCGGCGGTATGGGCGCAGCTGGTCGCGGAGCAGGCGGATCAGCATGGACGGCTCCTCGGCGTCGGATCGGCTGCGGAATCCTCGCTCTGGTTCAACCGACCGACCTCCCCGTCGGACATGGTCGTGATCAGCTCGGTGAGGAACTCCCGGATCACCGCCTTCTTCGCCGGGTCGGCGTCGACCGAGGTGAGCGGGCGATCGCTGTGGATCAGGTCGGTGACCTGCTGGGCGTGCCGGCGGCCCTTGTCGGTCAGGGTCAAGTGGACGGTGCGGCGGTCGGTGCCGTCCCGGCGACGTTCGACGAAGCCGTCACGTTCCAGGGTGTCGACGATGCCGGTGAGGGTGGCGGGCCGGATGAAGCATCGTTCGGCGACCTCCCGGTGGGTGCTGTCGCCGATGCGGCTCAGGATGAACAGCACCCGCATGCCGGCCGAGGTGAGACCGTGGTGCTCGGCCAGGTAGCGCCCCCAGTGCTGCTCGACGACATGCCCGGCGATCGCGATCAGTCGCCCGAGCGGCGCGTGCTGGAGCATGTCGGGGAAGCGGACGAGCGGTTCCATCTTCACAGCCGTCAGATTAGCTACCGGACCGTCAGGGGCCAAACTAATTCCCGACAGACAATCTTGTCGCTGCCAAGATATGCTGCCGGGGTGACGACGACCCGCGGATATCACCATGGCGACCTGCGGCGGGCCCTGCTCGCCGCCGCGGCCGAGGCGATCGCCGAGGCCGGGCCGGCCGCGCTGAGCCTGCGCGACCTGGCCCGTCGGGCGGGTGTCTCGCACGCCGCCCCCGCACATCACTTCGGCGACAAGGCCGGCCTGCTCACCGCGCTCGCCGTCGAGGGCTTCGACCTCCTCGCCGAGGCGCTGCGGCGACCCGCTGGCGACCTGCTCGAGACCGGCGTGGCGTACGTCCGCTTCGCGGTCGACCACCGCGCCCACTTCGAGGTGATGTTCGCCCCCGGGCTCTACCGGGCCGACGACCCCCAGGTGGCCGCCGCCCGCTCCCGGGCCGGGGCGGCGCTGCGCGGCGGGGTCGCCGCCCTGCCCGCCCGCCCTGCCGCCGAGCCCGCCCGCGACGCCCTCGCCGCCTGGTCGATCGTGCACGGCTTCGCCACCCTCTGGCTGGCCGGCGCGCTGCCGCCCGACGCGGGCGACGACCCGGAGGACGCCGCTCGCGCCGTGATCCGCCGCCTCTTCGACTGACCACGCCCGACGCCCGAGGCCGGGCTTGATCAACACGAGCCGGGCGGGGCGGGTGGGTGGTTACCAGCTGGTGGGGAGGGGCATGCCTTCGGTGTAGCCGGCGGTGCTCTGCACGCCGACGAGGGCCTGCTCGTGGAACTCGTCCAGGTTGCGGGCGCCGGCGTAGGTGAAGGCGCTGCGTACCCCGGAGATGATCTCGTCGATCAGGTCCTCCACGCCGGGGCGGGCGGGGTCGAGGTACATCCGGGCCGAGGAGATGCCCTCCTCGAAGATCGCCTTGCGGGCCCGGTCGAAGGCGCTGTCCTCGGCCGTCCGCGCGCTGACCGCCCGGGCCGACGCCATGCCGAAGCTCTCCTTGTAGCGCCGCCCGTCGGCGTCGGTGTAGAGGTCGCCGGGGGACTCGTAGGTGCCGGCGAACCAGGACCCGATCATCACGTTGGACGCGCCTGCGGCCAGCGCCAGGGCCACGTCGCGTGGGTGGCGTACGCCGCCGTCGGCCCAGACGTGCCGGCCGAGCGCCCGGGCCGCCGCCGCGCAGTCGAGCACGGCGGAGAACTGCGGCCGGCCGACGCCGGTCATCATCCGGGTGGTGCACATCGCACCCGGGCCGACGCCCACCTTGACGATGTCGGCGCCCGCCTCGACCAGGTCGCGTACGCCCTCGGCGGTGACCACGTTGCCGGCCGCCACCGGGACCGCCGGGTCGAGCTTGCGGACCGCCCGAAGCGCGGAGATCATCCGCTCCTGGTGGCCGTGCGCCGTGTCCACGACCAGCGTGTCCACCCCGGCCTCCAGCAGCGCGGCGGCCTTGCCGGTCACGTCCCCGTTGATGCCCACCGCGGCGGCGATCCGAAGCCGGCCCCGGTCGTCCACGGCCGGCTTGTAGAGGGTGGCGCGCAGCGCGCCCTGCCGGGTCAGCACCCCGATCAGGCGGCCCTGGTCGTCGACCACCGGGGCGAGCCGCCGCCGCCCGGCCGAGAGCCGGTCGAAGCCGGTACGCGGATCGGCGTCCGCCGGCACGGTGTGCAGCTCGGTCGACATGACGTGCCGGAGCTGGGCGAACCGGTCCACGCCCACGGTGTCCGCCTCGGTGACCACGCCGACCGGGCGGCCGGCCTCGTCGACCACGATCACCGCGCCGTGTGAGCGCTTCGGCAGCAGGTGGATCGCGTCGCCGACGGTGTCCGTCGGGCCGAGGGTGATCGCCGTGTCGTGCACCAGGTGCCGCTGCTTGACCCAGGCGACAACGTTCGCCACCACCTCGATCGGGATGTCCTGCGGGATCACCGCGATCGCGCCGCGCCGGGCGACCGTCTCGGCCATCCGGCGGCCGGCGACGGCGGTCATGTTCGACACCACCAGCGGGATGGTGGTACCGGTGCCGTCGCCGGTGGCCAGGTCGACGTCGAGCCGCGAGCCCACCTCGGAGCGGGCCGGCGCCATGAAGACGTCGTTGTAGGTCAGGTCGTGCGCGGGGACCGCGCCATGAAGGAACCGCACCCGGCCATCATTCCTGCTCGCGCCCGCTCCCGCCGCCGCTGGTGGCCCAAACCACCCGGCTGGCCGCCGCGCGCCCATGCCGGCGAGCCGAGGGTACGGCCGCTCGCCCGGTGGGTTCGGCGGGGTCGTGCCATGTCGCCCGGGCACATGCCTGGTGAGCGATATGCCTGAGAGGCACAAATATGACTCTCAGGCATATCGCTCACGGCGGTGTCGGTTCCCAGCAGCTGGCGAGCCGGTCGGGGCGACGAATCAGACGATGGTGCAGATCGCGGCGCCCGCCGTGATGACTCCGCCGACCTCGGCGGAGAGGCCGCTGATGGTGCCAGCCTTGTGAGCGTGCAGCGGCTGCTCCATCTTCATCGCCTCCAGCACCACGACCAGGTCGCCCTCGGCCACGGTGTCCCCGTCCGCCACGGCGATCTTCACGATGGTGCCCTGCATGGGGGAGGTGAGCGCGTCCCCGCTGACCGCGGCGCCCGCCTTGGCCCCGCCGCCCCGGCGGGCCGGCTTCTTCGCGGCGGGCGCGGCGGTGGTCGTACCGGCGCCGAGGCCGGCGGGGAGGATCACCTCCAGCCGCTTGCCACCCACCTCGACCACGACGGTCTCGCGCTCGGCCGGCGCCTCGGCGGTGCCGGCGGCGGCGGTGAACGCCGGCACGGTGTTGTCGAACTCGGTCTCGATCCACCGGGTGTGCACGGTGAACGGCTCGGCGGTGAACGCCTCGTCGCGCACGACCAGCCGGTGGAACGGCAGGGCGGTGGCCATGCCGTCGACGACCATCTCGTCGAGCGCCCGGCGGGCCCGCTCGATCGCCTCGGCGCGGGTCTCGCCCGTGATGATCACCTTGGCCAGCAGCGAGTCGAAGTTTCCGCCGATGACGTCGCCGGCCGAGATGCCGGTGTCCACCCGGACGCCCGGACCCGTGGGGAGCCGCAGCGCGGTGATGGTGCCCGGGGCGGGCAGGAAGTTGCGGCCCGGGTCCTCGCCGTTGATGCGGAACTCGATGGCGTGGCCGCGCGGGGTCGGGTCCTCGGTGAACCGCAGCTTCTCGCCGTCGGCGATCCGGAACTGCTCGCGGACCAGGTCGATGCCGGCGGTCTCCTCGGTGACCGGGTGCTCCACCTGGAGCCGGGTGTTCACCTCGAGGAAGGAGATGGTCCCGTCGGCCCCGACCAGGTATTCCACGGTGCCGGCGCCGTGGTAGCCGGCCTCCCGGCAGATGGCCTTGGCGCTGTCGTGGATCTGCCGGCGCTGCGCGTCGGTGAGGAACGGCGCGGGGGCCTCCTCGACCAGCTTCTGGTGCCGGCGCTGGAGCGAGCAGTCCCGAGTGCCGACGACGATCACGTTGCCGTGCTGGTCGGCCAGGACCTGCGCCTCGACGTGGCGGGGCTTGTCGAGGTAGCGCTCGACGAAGCACTCGCCCCGGCCGAACGCGGCGACCGCCTCGCGGGTGGCCGACTCGAACAGGTGCGGGATCTCCTCCATGGTGCGGGCGACCTTGAGGCCGCGCCCGCCGCCGCCGAAGGCCGCCTTGATGGCCACCGGCAGGCCGTGGTCGACGGCGAAGGCCATCACCTCGTCGGCGTTGCCGACCGGATCGGGGGTACCGGGGACCAGGGGTGCGCCGGCGCGCTGGGCGAGGTGCCGGGCGGTCACCTTGTCGCCGAGGTCGCGGATCGCCTGCGGGGTGGGGCCGACCCAGGTCAGCCCGGCGTCGATGACGGCCTGGGCGAAGTCGGCGTTCTCGGAGAGGAAGCCGTAGCCGGGGTGCACGGCGTCCGCGCCGGCCTTGCCCGCGACGTCGGTCAGCTTGTCGATCCGCAGGTAGCTCTCGGCCGCGGTGTCGCCGCCGAGCGCGTACGCCTCGTCGGCGAGGGTGACGTGCAGGGCGTCCCGGTCGGAGTCCGCGTAGACGGCGACGCTGCCCAGGCCGGCGTCGCGGCAGGCGCGGATGACGCGGACGGCGATCTCGCCGCGGTTGGCGATGAGTACCTTGCGCACCTTGGTGGCTCCTCCCGGGAGGTCGATGCCGGGAGTGTATCGGCCGGCCCGGCGACCCTAACGATCGCTCAGTGTGGGATGCCGCACTCCAATGCCGAGCATTAGTCAAACTTGTTTATTACGCTTGTCGAATGTCGGCGACGCGGATGATGATTCTCGGTCTGGTCAAGTGGATGCAGCCGGTGCACGGCTACGACGTGCGCCGCGAACTGCTGAGCTGGAGCGCCGACAAGTGGGCCAACGTCCAGCCCGGTTCGATCTACCACGCGTTGCGGAAGCTGACCGAGGAGGGGCTGCTCCGCGCGGTCGCCACCGAGCAGGTCGGCGGCCGGCCGGCCCGGACCACGTACGAGATCACCGAGAAGGGCGCGGACGAGTTCGAGTCCCTGCTGCGCGGGCTGTGGTGGCAGTTGCAGGAGCCCAGCGACCCGTTCGCCGCGGCCTTCTCGTTCCTGCCGGCCCTGCCTCGGGAGGAGGCGGCGGCGGCGCTGCGGAACCGGGCGATGCTGCTGCGGGCCAACGGCGAGTCGATGCGGGCGGCGATCGACTCCGAGTGGATGCGGACCACCCGGCCGGTCTACGTGGGCTGGATCTTCGAGCTCTGGTCGGCCCGCTCGGAGGCGGAGATCGCCTGGTGCGAGCGGATCGCCGAGCGGATCGAGTCCGGAGTGTCGTACCTGCCTGCTGGACTGCCCGGCGGGGAGGGGTGGGTCGAGTGGCAGCAGCGGACCGCCGAAGCGGGCCACACTCCCACGCAATAATCAACGTTGACTAGAAACGCTATATCGCGTTAGCCTGAGCCCGGCACAACGGGGGGAGCGCGCCGTCCGGCGTCGTCCCCAGGCGAGAACGGCCGGCGCGCCGGCCCGGACGACCAGGAGCAGAAATGATCGAGACCAGGGGACTGCGGAAGTCGTTCCGCTCCCGCGCGGGTCGCGAGACGAAGACCGTGGACGCCGTCAGGGGCGTCGACCTCAAGGTGGCGGAGGGGGAGATCTTCGGCTTCCTCGGCCCCAACGGCGCCGGCAAGACCACCACCCTGCGGATGCTCGCCACGCTCATCGAGCCGGACGGTGGAGAGGCCACCATCGCCGGTGCCGACCTGCGCAAGGACCCGGCCGAGGTGCGCCGCCGGATCGGGTACGTGGCCCAGGGCGGCAGCACCTGGGACGAGTCCACCGCCCGCGAGGAGCTGGTCCTGCACGCCCGGCTCTACGGCATCGGCAAGGCCGAGGCGCACCGCCGGGCCGCCCGCGCCCTGGACGCCTTCCAGCTCACCGAGTACGCCGACCGCAAGTGCAAGACCTACTCCGGCGGTCAGCGGCGGCGCGTCGAGATCGCGCTCGGCACCATCCACGAGCCGAAGATCGTCTTCCTGGACGAGCCGACCACCGGCCTCGACCCGCAGAGCCGGGCGCACATGTGGGACGAGATCCGCCGGCTGCGTACCGAGGGGATGACGGTCTTCATCACCACGCACTACCTCGACGAGGCGGACGCGCTCTGTGACCGGATCGCGATCATGGATCACGGCGAGGTGGTCGCCGAGGGCACCCCGGCCGAGCTGAAGCGGGAGATCTCCGGCGACGTCGTGCTCGTCGGCCTCGACGCCGCCACCACCGGAAAGGCGTCGGAGCTGCTCGACGGCGAGCCGTACGTCAACAAGCTGGAGGTCGGCGACGAGGGCGGCCTGCGTCTCTACGTCGAGGACGGCGCCACTGCCATCCCGCAGGTGCTGCGCCGCCTCGACCACGCCGGGCTGGACCTGCGCTCCATCGAGCTGCACCGCCCCAGCCTCGACGACGTCTTCCTCACCAAGACCGGCCGCTCGCTGCGCGAGTCCTGAGACACCGGAGAAAAGATCATGAAGTTCCTCCGCGACACCTGGCTCATCTTCGAGCGCCAGATCCAGCTGCTGCTGCGCAACCCGGTCTGGGTCTTCGTCGGCGTCTTCCAGCCGGTGATGTACCTGCTGCTGTTCGCCCCACTGCTCAAGCCGGCGCTGAACGCACCCACCCAGGCGGCGGCCTACAAGATCTTCGTACCCGGCCTGCTGGTGCTGCTCGCCATCTTCGGCGGCCTGTTCCAGGGCTTCGGCCTGATCGCCGAGCTGCGCGCCGGGGTCATCGAACGGTCCCGGGTCACCCCGGTCAGCCGGCTCGCCCTGCTGCTCGGCCGCTCGCTGCGGGACGTGGTCTCGCTGATCGTGCAGGCCGTCATCATCACGCTGCTGGCGCTCCTGTTCGACCTGCGGGTGTTCATCGGCGACCTGCTGCTGGCGTACCTGATGCTGGCGCTGATCGCGCTGATGACCTCGGCCGTGTCGTACGGCGTCGCGCTCAAGGTCAAGAGCGAGGACGCTCTCGCTCCGCTGATGAACACCGTCGCCCAGCCGGTGCTGCTGCTCTCCGGCATCCTGCTGCCGCTCACCTTCGCCCCCGGCTGGCTCCAGGGCGTCGCCGAGTGGAACCCGTTCTCCTGGGCGGTCGACGGCACCCGCGCGCTCTTCGCCGGCGACCTCAGTAACGACAAGGTGTGGCAGGGGCTGAGCATCATCGCGGTGCTCGCCGTCGCCGGCGTGGTCTGGGCCGCCCGGCAGTTCGCCCGCAGCGTCCGCTGAGAGAGCTGCCTCTCACCAGGGGCGGGGCACCGGTCCGACGCTTGTAGCGTAAGGCCGGTGCCCCGCCTCACCCATGACAAGATCACCTGGCTGAGCTACGCCCAGCTGGGACTGTGGGGCTTCTTCCTCTACGGGTTCGGCCCGGTCGTCCCGCTGCTCCGCGACGAGCAGGGCACCAGCGCCGCCGTCGCCGGCCTGCACAGCACCGGCATCGCGGCCGGCGCGCTTCTCGGCGGCGCCATCTTCCCGCCGGTCGCCCGCCGCCTCGGCCGTGGCCGCGCCAGCTGGCTCGGCCTCGCCGGAGTGGCCGCCGGTGCCGCCGCGCTCGGCCTCCTGCACCCGCTGCCGGCGACCATCGCCGCCGTCGCGGTGATCGCCACCTTCGGCATGATGGTGATCAGCGGGGTCAGCGTCATGCTCACCGCCCGCCACGGCGACGCCGCCCCCGCCGCCCTCACCGAGGCCAACGCCGCCTGCGCCGGCATGGGCATCCTCGCCCCGCTGGTCATCGGCGCCACCGTCGACGCCGGCCTCGGCTGGCGGCCCGTGATGGCCGTCGAGGTCGGGCTGATCGCGCTGGTCGCGCTCGCCGCCCTGACCTTCCGCGTACGCCTCCCGCATGCCCCCGCTGCCGCGGCTGCCGACGGCCCGATCGGGGTGGCTGCCTCCGCGGTCCGGCTGCCCCGGACGTACTGGATCGCCTGGGTGCTGATGGCCGTCACCGGCTCGATCGAGGTGTGCCTGTCGCTGTGGACCGCCGACGTGCTCCGCAGCCACGCCGGGCTC
Source organism: Micromonospora sp. NBC_00898 (assembly GCF_045207895.1). Taxonomy (NCBI): domain Bacteria; kingdom Bacillati; phylum Actinomycetota; class Actinomycetes; order Micromonosporales; family Micromonosporaceae; genus Micromonospora; species Micromonospora sp. NBC_00898. Next base: position 5,117,289 of record NZ_CP108775.1, on the reverse strand, counting down.
AGCGCGGGCGGGGCGTCGGCCGCGATCGCCGCCATCGTCTGCGGGATGTTCGCCGGCCGATTGGCCGGCGGCCGGATCGCGCTGCGCTGGCCGCCGGTGCCGCTGCTGCTGGCCGCGCTGGGCGTGTCGCTGGCCGGCTTCGCCCTGTTCTGGGCCGCTGCGGTGGGCTGGCTCGCCGTCACCGGCCTGGTCGTACTCGGTCTGGGCAACGCCCTGCACTACCCGCTGGCGATCTCCATCGCCCTCGCCGTCGCCGGGCCGGCCGCCGACAAGGCGGCGGGCTGGTCGTCGTACTCGATGGGGGTGGGTTTCGGCATCGCGCCCGTCGCACTGGGGTGGGTGGCCGACGGGGTGGGCCCGCACCTGGCCTTCCTGCTGCTGCCCGCCTTCATCGCGGCGGCCGCGCTGCTCGCCGTGCGGCTCGGCCGCGCACTGCGGGCCGCCCATCCCACCGACGACCAGCGCCCGATCCCAATCCCCGCCTGACCCGCGACCCGGCCCGATCCCCGGCGTCCCGACCTGATCGACTCCGGCTCGCCGACCTGGCGGTCTCCGACGGGCTCGGACACCGACAGGTCGCCGATGTGGAGTAGCGCGGGGCTCAGCGCACCCGGGCGAGGGTGACGCCGTCCGCGATCGGCAGCATCACCGCCTCCACCCGGACGTCGGCGAGAACGTCGTCGTTGAACGCCGCGATCGCCCGGTCGTCGGCGTTCTGCGGGGCGAGCACCCGGCCGCCGCGCAGCGTGTTGTCGACCGCGATCACCGCGCCCGCACGCATCCGCGGCACCAACTCGTCCCAGTAGACCGGGTAGCCGACCTTGTCCGCGTCGATGAACGCGAAGTCCAGGTACCGCTCCCGGGGCAACTCCCGCAACGTCTGCCCGGCCGGACCGATGCGCAGGTCGATCCGGTCGTCCACCCCGGCGCGGGCCCAGTAGCGGCGGGCGATCCCGGTGTACTCCTCGGAGATGTCGAAGCAGGTCAGCCGGCCCCCGTCGGCCAGCCCCCGGGCGATCGCCAGCGAGGAGAGGCCGGTGAAGGTGCCCACCTCCACCGCCTGCCGCACCCCGAGCAGCCGGGTGAGGAACGTCAGGAAGGCGGCCTGCTCCGGCGCGACCTGCATGTTCGCCTGGGCCGGCAGCGCCGCCCGGGTCTCCTCGGCCAGCTCACGGACGATCTCGTCGGGAGCGGACCCGTGCGCGACGAGGTAGGCTTGCAGTTCCGGGGTCAGCGGCAGCGGCTTCGTGCTCATGACCGGACGTTAGCCGAGATGCTCGATCTCCTGGCCCCCCGGCGCGACCTTCGTCCACAGGTCGGTGACGCTCAACTCCAACTCGCCGAGCAGGCCGCGCAGCAGTGGCAGGCTGAGCCCGACCACCGTGCCCGGATCACCCTCGATCCCGGTCAGGAACGCACCGCCCAACCCGTCGATGGTGAACGCCCCGGCCACGGCCAGCGGCTCGCCCGTCGCCACGTACGCGGCGATCTCCTCGTCGCTGATGTCCGCGAAGTGCACGACGGTGGAGGCCACCCCCTCCGCCCGCGCTTCGTGGGTGACGTCGATCAGGCAGTGCCCGGTGTGCAGCACACCGCTGCGCCCCCGCATCCGCTCCCACCGCCGGGTGGCGTCCGCCGCGTCGACCGGCTTGCCGAGGATCTCCCCGTCGAACGCGAGCACCGAATCGCAGCCGAGCACCAGCGTCCGCTCTTCCGGCGTCGCCCGCAGCCGACCCAGCACCGCCTGCGCCTTGAGCCGGGCCAACTCCAGACACAGGTCCTCGGCCTGGTCACTCACCACCTGCGACTCGTCCACCCCGCTGACCAGCACGTCGGGTTCGATTCCGGCGGCCTGGAGCAGCTTGCGGCGGGCGGGACTCTGCGAGGCGAGCACGAGGCGCAGCGGTACGGAAGTCAGCACCTCACCGACGTTACCGACTGACCCGCGGCGGCGGGTCCTCGGCACGTCGACGCCGCCGCCAGAGCAGGAAACCCCCGCTCGCCGCCACCAGCACGCCCAGCGTGGCCAGACCGCGGGCCGTCCGGTTGTTGTCGCCGTCCGACGCCGGCTCCGCGGCGGTCGTCGTGGTCGGCGCGCTCGCGGCCACGGATTCGAAGCCGAGCGGGGGTACGTCCGCCGTCAGGGCCGCGACAAGGTCGATGACGCCGTAGCCATACTCGTCGTCCCGGCCCGGTGGGCCCTTGTCGATCGCGGTCGCGGTGAGCCGATGCGCAACTTCTTGGGCGGGGAGGTTCGGATACTTCGAGCGGATAAGGGCGGCCGCTCCAGCCACGATCGCTGTAGCGCTCGATGTGCCGGTGCCCTTCGCATATCTACCTTCGTAACTTGTGCTGTAGATGTCAACAGCCGGGGCGGCGAGGTCTATCTCAGGTCCAGTGACTGATATGGCAGCATGGTTCCCTCTGCTATCAATGCCACCGACCGCAATCACTCCTCTCTCGCTCGCGGGATAACCAACTCTCGACTCATCTGATGAGTTGCCGGCGGCTGCAACCAAGACGATGTTGGCAGAAATCGCCGCATTTACAGCCTGGATAAGTCGTGAGGTCGATCCGCCGCTACTAGAGATGCTGATGACATCTGCCTCATGTGCAGTGGCATATTCGATACCTGCGGCCAGGTCGTCTGCTGTGCCGAGGTTATCCGCACGGGAAGACCTTATGGGTAAGATCTTTGCCTGAGGGGCGATGCCTAGTGCGCCGGTATCTGCGGTGCGGCCGTGGGCGGCGATCAATCCAGCCATGCTTGTGCCGTGGCTGTTTTTGTCCTGTCGACCGTCGCCTGTGTTTCCCGCGACGGTGTCGGTGCCCGGTAGGAGATTAGCGCGGAGGTCCGGGTGCGGATCAACGCCGGTGTCGGGAACGGCTACGACAACACCTTCGCCTCGACTGATCTCGTTCGCTTCACTGACTCTCAGGTAGCGAAGATGCCACTGATCGGCCCTGATTCGAGTGGACCCATCCGATCCTGGATCTGCGCTCGCCGGAGAAGTTAGCAACGCGCATATTGCTGCGACAGCGATCGTCCCTGCTACGGCGTCACGATGAAGGGCCATCACCGGTCAAAGCCGATTACGGGTCCCGGGTCCACAGGTCCCGCTTCGTCCGGCGGACGAACTACCGGGTCCACGCCTTGGTCTGTCTCCCATGGATCGTCCGGATCCCAACGGCGCGATTGGTCCCCCGGCTCATGGCCACCTCGGCGCCCGGGAAGGCCGCTCAGCCCGGCGGTGTTGCCCATGCCGGGAGAGCCGCCAATTGGGGGCAGCCCGTGGGTGCCGCTGAATTGTGAGGCTCGTGCACCACCAGGGCGAGACCCTGCAGCACCAGTTGGGGCTGTTCCAGCGCCACCGCCTCCGATGACACCGCCGGTCGGGTTGACCCGGCGTGGGGGAGTAGAGCCACCTGGCTGACCGAGTCCCATGCCAGGCGTGCCACCGATCAAACCGCCTGGTGGCATCGGCCGTGGTGGAGTTGGCGGGGTCGCGTGCGGCAGGCCATCAGAGCTTCCCCCTAGGCCTCGGGTGGAAGGCCCCACTTGCCCACGCGGCGGCGGAGCTGGTCCTTGACCGCTTCCTGTGGCAGGAGGAAGTGTGGGTGATAGCCCGGTTCCGAAGCCAGGGGTCCGTGCTGGCGGCGCAGGTGGCGTCACGCCCGGCAGGCTGGGGCTGGTGGGTGTCGGTGCAAGCCCATGGCCGGCTCCCCCTAGCACTGGGCCGGTCCCGGAAACAGGGCCGACGGAGGGTGCAGTCGGGGAAGGGACCGGCCGTGAGGCCGTCGAGGGCCTGGTGCTTCTTGGCGTGGCGCCAGATGCGGGCACAGGCACAGGCACGATTGGCGGGATGACGGGCGCAGCTGTTGCCCCGCCATATACGTCGGGATCGTTGGGTTGGCGTCCCGGCCGGAGTGACGGCGGGGGTTGGCGAAGCATTACCTGGGCCTGTTGGAGTTCGCCGCTGAGCCCCGTCATCAGGCCCCGCGCCTGGACGTTCAGCCGCTCCAGCTCCGCGTCGGTCACGGGCGGCTGGTCCGGCAGCCGGCTTCCGGCCACCGCCTTCGGGTCGGCGATCGTCGCCTCGTACGCCCGCTTCTGCTGGAGCTTGGTCGCGTACTCCTGGTAGAGCGGTTCAAGCTCGGCGCGGGTGCTGCCGATGGCGCGGGTGGCGGCGGCCAGTGCGTCGTAGTTCGCGGCGGCCGCGTCGTGGGTGTGCTGCACCTTGTCGATGAGCTGGTCCAGCTCGCCGATGTACGCGCGGGCGGCGGCATTGGTCTCCGGCGGCCACGCCGCGGCGAGCCCGCGTCGGTATTCCCGGAGGCGGCTCAGGTGGGTGAGGGCGAGGTCGCAGACCTTGCGCCAGCCGGCGACCTGCTTCCAGTGCCCGGCGGTGTCGTGGTCCCGGACGCAGGCCCACATGCTGAGCACGTCCATCAGGCGCCAGTCGGTGAGGCCGGACGTCCGGCCGCTGCCCCGCTCGATCACGGCAGCACCACCCGCCCGCTCTGCGACCCGGTCGGATCGGGGAGCGCGGGCAGGGGGCGTGCCGTCGTCACGGATGGACCGGCCAGGGCGCGTTCGACATCGGCCACCCGGGCGGACGAGAACGCGTCCGAGTCGGCGTAGTGAGCGGCGATCCTGCCGGCCGCCGCGGCCAGCCGGCCGGTTGCGGGGGCCATGCCCCAGACCACCTCGGCGGTGGCCTGCTGGGTTTCGTGGTGCGCCTGCAGGAACTGCACCAGCTCGACGAACGCGTCGGCCGGGTTGGGGATGGGGGCCTTCATGTCGTCCGCGATGTACGACAGGTGGGGGGCGTAGTTCCGTTCGACCTCGGCCTGGAGCCGGTCGGCGAACTCGCGCATCTGTCGGATGTCGGCCTCGATGCCGGCGTAGTCACGCAGCCAGCCCGCCGGCCGGTCCTCCTCGGGGATCATCGGCCCTCCTGCCAGTCACCGCACCGTTTCCCTGAGTGAGGTTAGTGGCTGTGCCGCGATCTCGGCAGTCCCGACAAAATTCTCCCAGCTCAGGACCGCCGTACCCGGGGAAAGGTCAGCGGGGGAGGCCGGAGGTGCGCCACGCGCCGGGTCCGGCGACGGGCGTCGCGCCGGCCGGCCGGCCGCTGCGCGCCCAAGCCGAGACGGCGACCGGCGCGGGGGCGGCGGTCGGGCGGGTCCGGGCGACGATGGCGCCGACGAGGGCGGCCAGTTCCTCGGCGGTCGGCACGCCGCGGACGATCCGGAACAGCGGCTCTTCGGCAGACATGACCTCAGGGTACGCGTCCAGAACTTGACCTTCGCCGCACAGTGGCGTGCCGGCGGTGTGAGGGTCGCGCCTGCCGGGTACCGTCTCACCGATGTCGAACGCGCTTCCCCAACTCGTCGCCGACCGGTACCGGCTCATTTCGCCGCTCGGCCAGGGCGGCATGGGTCGGGTGTGGAAGGCGCGCGACGAGGTGCTGCACCGGGACGTCGCCATCAAGGAACTCGTCCCGCCGCCCAGCCTCACCCCGGAGGAGCGCCGCGAGATGCGGGAACGTTCCCTGCGGGAGGCGCGGGCCATCGCCCGGCTCAACAACGTCAACGTGGTCCGCATCTTCGACGTGCTACGCACCGACGGCGACCCGTGGATCGTCATGGAGTACGTGCCGTCCAAGTCGTTGCAGGACACTCTCGCCGAGGACGGCCCGGTGTCGTCGGCCAAGGCGATCGAGATCGGCCTCGGGGTGCTGGGCGCGCTGAAGGCCGCGCACAAGGCCGGCGTGATGCACCGGGACGTCAAGCCGGGCAACGTGCTGCTCGGGGATGACGGCCGGGTGGTGTTGACCGACTTCGGGCTGGCCACCATTCCTGGCGACCCGAACGTCACCCGTACCGGCATGGTCCTCGGCTCGCCTGCGTACATCGCGCCGGAGCGGGCGAAGGACGGCACCGCCGGGCCGGAGGCCGACCTCTGGTCGCTGGGCGCGACCCTCTACGCGGCCGTGGAGGGCAAGTCGCCGTACGCGCGGCCGTCCGCGATCGCCACCCTGGCCGCGCTGGCCACCGAGCCGATGCCGCCGCCGAAGAACGCCGGGCCGCTCAAGCCGGTCCTCAACGGCCTGCTCCGCAAGGACCCGGCGGAGCGGATGACCGCCGAGGTGGCCGAGCGTCTGCTCCGCAAGGCAGGCGGCAAGCGCGCCAAGGGCATCTCGCTGCTGGACGGCGTACGCCGGCCGGGGCCGAACGGTCCGCGCGAGCCGCGCCCGCCGTTGGTGCCCGCGCCGCGCCCGGCCGCCGTGGGCGCCGACCGGCCAGCCACCGCGCCGGCCCCGCGCAAGCCTGACCTGGGTACGGCCGCTGCCGCCGCCGCGGGGGCCGGGCTCGCGATCGACGCCGCCAACCCGACCGCCGGGTTGGACGCCGCGCCGACCGCCAGGGTCGACCCGCCGGTGTCCACTCCGGACGCCGAGCCGACCGCGCAGGTCGAGGCGCCGGCGCTCGCCCTCGACGAGACCCGCGTGGACGGGCCGCCGCCCGTCGCCGACGACACCCGTGTGGACGCGCCGGCGGCCATCTCCGACGATGAAACCCGGGTCGACGCGCCACCGCCGCACAGGCCGGCGAACCCGACCTCGGTCATGCCGGCGCCGATGAGCCCGGCGCCGTCGACCGGCCGGGCTGCCGTCGTTCCCGGCACGAAGCCGGACCACAAGCGGCGCAACCTGCTGATCGGCGCGCTGGTCGCGCTCCTGCTGGTCGGGATCGTGGTGGCCGTGCCGCTGCTCAACGGCGACGACAACGGCAACGGGGGTCAGCAGGCCGGCGCCGCCAACTCCGCGGCGTCGCAGGCGCCGCCGGCCGGGCCGAGTGACGCACCGACCTCGGCCGCCCCGACCAGCGCCACCCCCAGCCCGTCGGCGTCCGCTTCGCCCTCCGGCGCCGCCAGCACGCTGCCCGCCGGTTGGCGCTACTACCGGGGCCCGAACGGCTTCCAGGTCCCGCTCCCGGACGGATGGCGGAGCACCAACGGCCGGAACTCGGTCACGTTCTCCGATCCGGGCAGCCTGCGGAGGCTGTACGTCCAGTGGACCGACTCGCCGAAGCCGGATGCTGTCGCGGACTGGAAGAGCCAGGAATCGTCGCGCAAGAATTACGTCAGCAACTACCGGTACATCGGCATCACCCGCTGCGACGCCTACCGGACCTGCGCCGACTGGGACTGGCTGGAGACTCGGGACGGCACCCGGATCCATGTCCGCAACCGCGGCATCGCCACCGCCAGCAACCGGGGCTACGCCCTTCGCTGGGAGGTTCCGGCGAGCGACTGGGACGCCAACCTCGCCAACTTCGACGTCATCGCCAAGGGCTTCAAGCCGGACCGGCGGAACTGACCCGGCGGACTTCCCGCCGCTGCAAAAGTGATTCGCATGGCCTTCCGTCTAACGGGGTATTGATCCCGCGACGACGGAAGGAGGTACGACATGAGTTACCGACGCAGGGACACCCGGCCCCGGCTGGCACTGTGGATGCTGGTCGCGCTCGGGGACATCGTCCTGCTGCTGGTGAGCGCCGGCGTCCCCGCGCTGGTCGCGCTGCTCGGTGTCGTGGCCGTTACCGTCGCAGGGGTGGCCGCCTGGCGGCTGACGCGGCGGAGCGCCCTGGCCGGAGAGGGTGCGGCCACCGTGCCGGTCGCCGCCCGACGGAGGGCTTGACCGACACAGGGACGACGGTGGCGGCGGCCGGACCAGCTATCGACCGGGGGTGATAGCCGATCCCGCTGCCGCCGACCTGTCTTCAGGGAATCACGTGTTGTTGGCGAGGGCGATCAACCGCGTCCGGTCGCCGTTCCAGTAGTTGCGGTCGACGTTGCCGCTGATCCCGGAGACGCTGCCGGTGCTGGTGTACTGCCAGAAGCTCCAGACCGGCGCGCCGGCCGGGAGGGCGCCGGGCGTGCTCGACCAGCGGGCCAGCCAGAGCGGGTGGTTGGCCCACGGGCCGGTCCAACTGCCGGTGCACTGGTTCCACCAGCTCGTGGTGGTGTAGATGACCGCGTACCGGCTGGTGCGGGACTTGTAGGTGTTGAGGAAGTCCTGGATCCAGTTCCGCATCCCGGTGGTGCTCAGGCCGTAGCAGTAGCCGCCGCTGTACGGGTTGGCCTCGATGTCGAGCGCAGCGGGCAGGGTCCGGCTGTCGGCCGACCACGCGCCGCCGTTGCTGGCCAGGTAGTTGGCCTGGGTGGCGCCGGAGGAGATGTTCGGCCGGGCGAAGTGGTACGCCCCGCGGATCACGCCGGCGTTGTACGCGTTCACGTAGTTGGCGTTGAAGTTGGCGTCCTTGTAGCTCGTGCCCTCGGTGGCCTTGATGAAGGCGAACTGGATGCCCGCGTTGCGGACGCTCGTCCAGTTGATCGTGCCCTGGTAGCGCGAGACGTCGATGCCGGGCGTGGTGGCCGCGGCGGCCGGTCCGGCGGTCGCGACGAGGGCCGCGACCGCGGTGGCGACGACAGTGAGGCCGGCGGCGAGGAGCCGGCGTACGGAGAGTCTGGTACGGGCCATTGATGCCTCCAGGGACGTCGATCGATTGACGCCTATCTTTGGAGGTAACTGCCCTAGATCACAAGAGTGTCTAAGGAAATCTTCATAGGTGATCGTCGTCGCCGAGGTGGCTGTTCGGTGACGGTCAGCGGAGGGTGGCGGGGTCGATCTCCCAGCGGAAGGGATCGGTGACGGTCAGCGTCTCGCCGGCCTTGGCCACCCGGTCCTCGACGTAGTGCGTGCCGTCGAGCCGGTACAGCCGGAGCGAGTGGCTGTCGCCGTCCTGCTCGACCAGCAGGTACCACGGGATCCGGGCGATCGCGTAGAGCTGCATCTTGAGTACCCGGTCGGCGGCGGCGTTGCCCGGGGACACGATCTCACCGACGAGGAGCACCCGGTCGGCGTCGAGAAAAGTGCCCTCGTCGTCGGCGTCGGTCACGACCAGATCCGGAATGACGATCCGGTCCACACCGAGCCGGACGTTGATGGCGTCGTAGACCGACAATCCTCGAGGCTCTGCCGACGCCTCGACGCTGTTCGCCAGTCGACGCGTCACCCGCTGGTGCCGTCGGCTCGGGGCAGGACTCACGAGCAAGCTCCCGTCGAGCAGTTCGATCCGGTCCGACGTCTCGCCCAGAGCGAGGTAGTCGGCCTCCGTCCAGAGGCCGACGTGGTGTTCCAGGGGAGCCGCGCTCACCGGCGTCCACCTCCCGCTCCGATCGCCACCTGGTCAGTCTCACACGATACGGCTCAGCGTCCGTCGAACGACACAGCTCAAGCCGGTAGGCTCCCCGCCCATGCCCCTGATCGACGGCCTGACCACCCTCTGGGACAAGCTGCTCGGCGCACAGCCCGACCCCCCGCCACTACTCGTCCTGCTCACCGCAGCCGTGGCGCTGGTGGTCGTCGCCACTCGGCTGCCCTGGCGGATCGCCCGCAACGCGGTCACCATCGCGCACGAGGGCGGGCACGCCCTGGTGGCGCTGCTGACCGGCCGGAAGCTGCGCGGCATCCGGCTGCACTCCGACACCTCCGGACTCACCCTCTCCGCCGGGCGGCCCACCGGCCCGGGGATGATCCTCACCCTGCTCGCCGGGTACGTCGCCCCCTCGCTGGTCGGCCTGGCCGGCGCCTGGCTGCTCGCCGGCAACCGGATCACCCTGCTGCTCTGGGTCGCCGTGGCGCTGCTGCTGGCCATGCTGGTGCTGATCCGCAACGTCTTCGGCGTGCTGTCGCTGCTGGTCACCGGTGGCGTGGTGCTCGCCGTCTCCTGGTACGCCTCCCCGCAGGTGCAGGCCGCCTTCGCCTGGACCTCCGTGTGGTTCCTGCTCCTCGGCGGCGTACGGCCGGTGGTGGAGCTGCAACGGCTGCGCAGCCGGGGCCGGATGCCGGAGTCCGACGCCGACCAGCTCGCCCGGCTGACGCCGTTCCCGGCGCTGTTCTGGGTGACCGTCTTCGCGCTGATCAGCCTGGCCGCCCTCGGCGTCGGCGCGCTGCTGCTCGCCGGCCCGATCCTGACCGACGCCGGCCTCACGATCTGAGGGGAGCACGGCGATCCGAGGGGCAGCCACCATCCGGACCGGCGACTAGGCTGCGCCGGCATGGACGAGGTGACCGCCCGGAACCGGGCCGCGTACGACCGGATCGCCGAGGACTTCGCCGCCCGTAACCCCGACGTGCCCGCCCCCTACCTGGCATTCGCCGACGAGTTCCAGCGGCGGGCCGACGGGCCGCTGCTCGACCTGGGCTGCGGCCCGGGCCGGGACCTCGCCTTCTGGGCCGGACGGGGAGTGGCGGCGGTCGGGCTGGACCTGTCGGCGGCGATGTTGCGGGCCGCGCGTACCCGGGTGCCGGTCCCGCTCGTGCAGGGTGACCTGCTCCGGCTGCCGTTCCGGGGCGCGGTCCTCGGCGGGGTCTGGTGTTCGGCCGCGCTGCTGCACCTGCCCAAGGCGGCCGCCCCGGCGGCGCTGGCGGATCTGCGCCGGGTGCTGCGGCCGGGCGGTCCGCTGCTGCTCAGCCTTCAGGAGGGCGACGGGGAGTCCTGGCAGCGGTGGCCCGGTGAGGACGCCGACCGGTTCTTCGCCCGGTACCGCGCCGAGGAGGTCGACCAGTTGCTGGCCGGGGCCGGGTTCACCCTGCTCCGGCGGGAACGCGACGTCAGCCCGCCCGACAAACGGTGGCTCTGCCACCTCGCCGTCGCACGGTGATCCGGCGACGGGCAGAATCGGACAGATGCGATACGTGATCATCGGGGCGGGCGCGGTCGGCGGCACCATCGGCGTACGGCTGGCCGACGCCGGCCGCGACGTGACGCTGGTGGCCCGCGGCGCGCACCTGGACGCGATCCGGGACCGGGGGCTGACCCTGCGCTCACCGGACGGGACGGTGACCTGGCGCGGGCCGGCCACCGACGGGCCGCCGGCGGAGCCGCTGCCGGTCGACACCGTGCTGGTGCTGACCGTGAAGTCGCAGGACACCGAGGCGGCGCTGGCCGCCTGGGTGGACACCCCCGTCGACGGCGGCGGTACGGCGGGGGAGCGGTTGCCGCTGCTCCTCGCCCAGAACGGGGTGGCCAACGAGCGGGCCGCTTTGCGGCTCTTCGCCCGGGTGCATCCGGTCTGCGTCTGGCTGCCCGCCACCCACCTGGAGCCCGGTGTGGTCGTCGCCAACGGTTACCCGCATCCGGGGATGCTGCACCTGGGCCGCTACCCGTCCGGGGCGGACGACACCAGCCGGGCCGTCGCCGCCGCCCTGACCGCCGCCGGGTTCGTCGCCCCGGTCCGCGACGACGTGATGCGCTGGAAGTACGGCAAGCTGCTCGGCAACCTCGGTAACGGCCTGCAGGCGCTGCTCGGCCGGGACGTGCCGGAGGCCCTCGCCGAGCGGGTCCGGGCCGAGGGGGTCGCGGCGCTCGCCGCCGCCGGGATCGCGCACACCTCGCCGGAGGAGGAGGCGGCCGAGCGCGGCGACCAGGTCCGGCACCGGCCGGTCGACGGCGCGGAGCGGGCCGGTGGCTCCACCTGGCAGAGCCTGGCCCGAGGCGCCGGCTCGGCCGAGGCCGACCACCTCAACGGCGAAGTCGTGCTGCTGGGCCGGCTGCACGGCGTACCGACGCCGGCGAACGCGGGCGTCCAGCTCGCCGTCCGCCGCGCGGTGCGCGAGCGGATCCCGGCCGGGAGCTTCCCCCGCGTCGAGCTGGAGAAATTGGTCGGCTGACCGGGCAACCGCGCACCCGCCGCCAGGCGTGTCCCCTGCGAACACGGGGAGGTGGCAGGTGCCCGACAGCTCTGAATTCGACGAGTTCTACCGGGGCAGCCGACAACGGCTGCTCGGCTTCGTCTACGTGCTCACCGGTGACCTGGCCGAGGCGCAGGACGCCGTGCAGGAGGCGTACATCCGGGCCTGGCAGCGCTGGTCGACGGTGCGTGGGTACGACGACCCGGAGGCGTGGGTCCGGGTGGTGGCCAGCCGCGTCGCGGTGAGCCGGTGGCGCAGCCTGCGCAGCCGGGCCCGGGCGTACCTGCGGCACGGGGCGCCGGAGAGCGTGCCCGCACCGAGCACGGAGACGCTGGAGGTGGTGGCCGCGCTGCGCCGGCTGCCCGAGGCCCAGCGCACCGCCATCGCCCTGCACTACCTGCTTGGCATGCCGGTGGTCGAGGTGGCTCGGGAGACCGAAGCGCCGGTGGGCACCGTCAAGGCCCGGCTGTCCCGGGGGCGGGCCGCGCTCGCCGGGCTGCTCGCCGTCGTGGATCTCGTGGAGGAGGAGGCCGCAGATGCGTGACGACGTGACGTTCGTCGAACTGGTGCACCGGGACCTGCGTGAGGTCCGCTGGCCCGAGCCGGCCGAGATCCGGGCGCGGGCCCGGGGCCGCAGCCGACGTACGGCGGTGACGGCGGCCGTAGCGGTGCTGGTGCTCGCCTCGGTCTCCACCGCCGCCGTCGGCCGGGCCGTGGCGCCCGCGTCACCGCCGGCCGCCACTGCCGGCGAACACGCCGAGATCCCGGTGGAGGCGATGCTGGCACCGGCCGACGTACCGGCGAAGAGCGACGAGCGACTCGGCGATACGGGCCTCGGTGAGCGGGTCCGGGTCGACGACGTCCTCGGGAGCTGCGGGCAGCAGCGAGGGCTGCTGGAGGACCAGGCGGTGTCGCGCTACTCCCGGTCGCAGACCCTGATCGGTAGCGAGACGGTGGAGGGATTCGCCCCCTACCGGAGGCCGGTCATCAGCCAGGACGTCTACCGGCTGGAGGCCGGGGCGGCGGGCCGGGTCTTCGCCGACCTCGACCGGCTGGTGGTGGGCTGCACGGACTGGCGGGAGGTGAGCACGGTGCAGGCGGAGCAGGGGACCGTCACCACCACGGTCGTGCACCGGTGGACGGTGGCGGCGAGCGGCTTCGCCGGCGACCAGGCGATCCTGCTCCGGCACACCGTGTCCGTGCCGCCGGACGGGAAGACGGGCAAACCGGGCGGTATCCCGCCCTGGCCGGAGCACACGCTGATCGTCCGGGTCGGAGACCTGGTCACGGTCCTGGTGCCGGGCGAGCCCCTGCGTCTCGGCGTGCCGGGAAACAAGGTGACCGAGGCGCAACTGCTCGACGTGGCCCGCGCCGCGGCCCGCCGGATGTGTGCCGCCGCGAACCCCGGCTGCTGACGCGCCGAGGCCCCCGCTGGACGTCCGGCGGGGGCCTCGGCGGAGACCGCTACAGCGGGATGTTGCCGTGCTTCTTCGGGGGCAGGGTCTCCCGCTTGGTACGCAGCACCCGCAGCGCCCGGACGACCTGGGTCCGCGTCTCGTGCGGCGGGATCACCGAGTCGACGTACCCGCGCTCGGCGGCGATGTACGGGTTGGCCAGGGTGTCCTCGTACTCGGCGATCTTCTCGGCCCGGACGGCGGCCGGGTCGTCGGCGTTCGCCAGGTCCGAGCGGTAGAGGATGTTCACCGCGCCCTGCGCGCCCATCACCGCGATCTGCGCGGTCGGCCAGGCGAAGTTCAGGTCCGCGCCGAGGTGCTTGGAGCCCATCACGTCGTACGCGCCGCCGTACGCCTTGCGGGTGATCACGGTGACCTTCGGGACGGTGGCCTCGGCGTACGCGTAGATGAGCTTCGCGCCGCGGCGGATGATGCCGTCCCACTCCTGCCCGGTGCCGGGAAGGAAGCCGGGGACGTCCACGAAGGTCAGGACCGGGATGTTGAACGCGTCGCAGGTGCGCACGAACCGGGCCGCCTTCTCCGACGCGGCGATGTCCAGCGTGCCGGCGAAGTGCATCGGCTGGTTGGCTACCACGCCGACCGGGCGACCCTCGATCCGGCCGAAGCCGACCACCAGGTTCTGCGCGTAGAGCGGCTGGACCTCCAGGAACTCCCCGTCGTCCAGGACGTGCTCGATGACCCGGTGGATGTCGTACGGCTGGTTCGCCGAGTCCGGGATCAGCGTGTCCAGTTCCCGGTCGGAGTCGGTGATGTCGAGGTCCGCCGGGGCCTCGTACACCACCGGCTCGTCCAGGTTGTTCGACGGCAGGTACGACAGCAGCGCCTTGACGTACTCGATCGCGTCCTCCTCGTCGCTGCCGAGGTAGTGCGCGTTGCCGCTGCGCGCGTTGTGGGTGCGCGCGCCGCCCAGTTCCTCCATCCCGACGTCCTCGCCGGTGACCGTCTTGATCACGTCGGGGCCGGTGATGAACATGTGCGAGGTCTGGTCGACCATCACGGTGAAGTCGGTGACCGCCGGGGAGTAGACCGCGCCGCCCGCGCACGGGCCCATGATCAGCGAGATCTGTGGGATGACGCCGCTGGCCCGGACGTTGCGGAAGAAGATCTCGCCGTAGAGGCCCAGCGAGGCCACACCCTCCTGGATGCGGGCGCCGCCGGAGTCGTTGATGCCGACGACCGGGCAGCCGATCTTCATGGCCAGGTCCATCACCTTGACGATCTTCTCGCCGAAGACCTCGCCGAGGGAGCCGCCGAAGACGGTGAAGTCCTGCGCGAAGACGCAGACCTGCCGGCCGTCCACGGTGCCGTAGCCGGTCACCACGCCGTCGCCGTACGGGCGGGTCCGGTCCAGCCCGAAGTTGGTGGACCGGTGCCGGGCGAGCTCGTCCAGCTCGACGAAGGAACCCTCGTCGAGCAGCATCTCGATGCGCTCCCGCGCGGTCTTCTTGCCCCTCGCGTGCTGCTTCTCGACCGCGCGCGCCGACCCGGCGTGCACCGCCTCGTCGACCCGACGTTCCAGGTCCGCCAGCTTGCCCGCGGTGCTGTGGATGTTGATCCCGGTCTCGGTAGTCACCCAGGGAATATAACGATGGTTCAGGTGGGCGCCGCTGTGCAGTGCGCCTCACCGGGTTCCTGACGGCATCCGGCCGACGCCTCGAGGCCGGGGCCGTAGGCTGGCGGGATGCCCGGCTCGCCGTACACCGATCTGGACCGCCCGCCGCTGTCGGCAGCCCGGCTGCGGCGCGCGGTGGTCGCCCCGCACGGCCCGTGGCGACGGTTGGAGCTGGTCGCGGAGACCGGCTCCACCAACGCCGACGTGGTCGCCGCCGCGCAGACCGGCGAGCCGGAGGGCCTGGTGGTGGTGGCCGAGCGGCAGACCGCCGGCCGGGGCCGGCGCGGCCGGGTCTGGCAGTCGCCGCCGCGGGCCGGCATCGCGACCAGCGTCCTGCTCCGGCCCGGCGAGGCCGTCCCGGAGCGCGGCTGGTCGCCCGTGCCACCCGCCGGGTACGGCTGGCTGCCGCTGCTCGCCGGCGTGGCGCTGGTCGAGGCGGTGACCCGGCTGGCCGAGCTGGAGGCGGGCCTGAAGTGGCCCAACGACCTGCTGATCGACGGCGCGAAGTGCGCGGGCGTGCTCGCCGAGGCGGTGCCCGGGACGTCCCCGGCGCAGCCGCCGGCGATCGTGGTCGGCATCGGCCTCAACGTCACCCTCCGCGCCGACGAGCTGCCGGTGAACCCGACCGGCCTGCCGGCCACCTCGTTGCAGCTCGCCGGTGCCGCCGCGACGGACCGCGACCCGCTGCTGCGTGCGCTGCTCCGCTCGCTCGCCGACTGGTACGAGCGCTGGCGCGACGCCGGCGGCGACGCGGTGGCCAGCGGGCTCCGCGACGCCTACCTGGCCGGCTGCGCCACGGTCGGCCGCCAGGTCCGGGTGCTGCTGCCGGATGGCCGGGACGTGCGAGGGACGGCCACCGGCGTGGACCGCGACGGCCAGTTGCTGGTCGAGGGACCCGACGGCGAACTCCGGCTCGCCGCCGGCGACGTCCTGCACGTCCGGTAAGGAATGGCCCCTTCTTGACGCCTCCGGTAGCGGAAGGGCCCCCTGTCAACACCCGGCTACCCGCCGCGCGGCCGATCCCCCGGGGGAGCGCCGACCGGTTACGGTCAGCGCGTCCTGTTCTACGAGGAGGTTTCCGTGGCGTTTCCCGAAGACGTGCTCACCGAGGATGAGCACGTCGTGCTCCACCTGCACCCGCACTGGAAGGCGCTGCTCCGGCCGATCCTGGTGCTGGTGCTCGCCGTCGCGGCGGTGGTGGCGGGTTGGCTCCTGCTGCCCGACGGCGACGGCGGCACGATCGCGCTCTACGCGATCGCCGCGCTCGGCCTGGCGCTGGTGTTCTGGCTGGGTCTCTGGCCGTTCCTGGTCTGGCGCACCACGCACTACCTCTTCACCAACGAGCGGGTGCTGCTCCAGGAGGGCGTGTTCTCCCGCAACCGGCGGGACCTGCCGCTGACCCGGATCAACGACCATGCGATGCACCAGCGTTTCCTGGAGCGGCTGCTCGGCTGCGGCACCCTGACCATCGAGTCGGCTGGCGAGCGCGGCCAGTCGGTGCTCAACGACGTGCCGCACGTCGACAAGGTGCAGACCAAGCTCTACGAGCTGGTCGAGGCCCACCACGACAAGCACTCCCTGGGCGACGGCGAGATGCGCGAGATCCTCGCCGACATGCGCGACGGCAAACCGCTGCGCGACCCCACCGCCTGACAGCGGCCTCGCCCCTGCTCGCCCGGCCCGCCATCGGACCGGGTGGGTGGGGTGGGTCAGCGGCGGGGGGAGTGCCGGGTGCCGGCGTGGAGTTCGGCGGCGAGTTCGGCGTCCAGGTCGGTGCCGAGGGTGCGGCCCAGGGCGGCGTCCGCGGCGGCGGGGCGGCCCTGCGGCGGGGCGCCGAACTCGGCGGCGGCGGCGCGGGGCCTGGCCGCCCGGTCGCGGCGCTCGCCGGCCGGCGGCTCGGACTCCTCCAGCTCGCTGACCGACTCGGCCAGCTCGGCCACCGGGTCCATCTCCGCCATGGTGTCCCACTCGTCCCGCGGGATGCTGTGCCAGGTCTCCTCGGCGTGCTTCGGCACCGGCTGGAAGACGAACGTCCGGTACGACCAGAAGCGGAACATGGTGGCCAGCAGCACGCCACCGGTCTTCGCCACGTTCAGCGCCAGCAGGCTGGTCACGCCGAGGCCGTACTTCGCCGCGGCGAGGACGCCGAGTTCGATGATCAGGCCGGTCGCGTTGAACAGGAAGAACAGGACGTATTCGCGACGTAGTGCCGATTTCGGGCGATCCCGGTACGTCCAGTGCCGATTCATCAGATACGACGTGATAGTGGCCACGATGGTCGCGATCACCGTCGCCTTGAGCTGCCCGTCGCGGAAAACGGTCAGTGCCAGCGCATTGAACACCGCGTAATTGATGACGGTGTTGATGCCGCCGACGATGCCGAATTTGAGCGCCTCGTGGATGAACTTTTGCCAGCGCTCGGGCAGCAGACGGACCAGACGCATGCGGAACACCTTAGGGCAGTGGGCAGGGCCGAGTCGGCCCGGCAGGACGGGGTGGGCGGTAGGTCACGCCCCGGGGTCTCGGTCGAGGCTCGTTTCCGGAACGGGCGGAGTTCCCGCTTCCACGAAAACGAACCGCCGGTATGACCAGAATCGGAACAGCGTCCCGAGGCCGGTGCCGACGATGAAGCTGGCGATGTTGTCGGCCAGCGGGGTCTGGAACACCCCCGGCCAGATGCTGCCCAGCCCGTAGCGGCTGATCGCGAGGCAGGCGACGGCGATGCCCAGGCCGACCCCGTTGAAGAAGAAGAACAGCGCGTACTCCCGGGCCGGGTTGGAGCGCTGCCGGTGCCGCCAGGTCCAGAACCGGTTGCCGAGGAAGGCCATGGTCGCGGCGATCACCGTGGAGATGGTCTTCGCGCCGACCGGTGGCAGGTGGCGGACGCTGGCCAGGTAGTTGAAGAGCGCGAAGTCCACGAGGAACGCGAGCCCGCCCACCGTGGCGAACTTGCTCAACTCCCGAACGAGGTGACCGAAACGGTCGAGCAGAGCACCGACCAGACCCGGCCGGGTCTGCGGAGCGCCCGGTTGGTCACCGGTCATCGTCGCGGCCACCCGCCGAGCCTACCGGGTGCCGGCACCCGGACAGGTGGCAACGACGAGCCGGACCCGATACGTCCCGGCGGGTGACACCCGGCCCCTCCGGCGGACACCCCGTACCTGGCGATGCCCGGTGAGCAGAGCGTAACCGGACGTGGCGGAATTGCGGATCGGATCGCCGAATCGTCGTCCTCAGCACGGGCGGGCGCTTCCGCTCATCGTGCACCGGCGACCGGACCTCGCGACCGGCGTCTGGCGGAGGTTGGCCGCAGCATTTGCGTGAAACTGCGCGCGAAAGCGGGTATCAGATCGCGAAGCCGCAGCGTGGCCGTACCTTGTGCAGTTCTTCACAACCAGTCCCACTGACTCGCGAGGCAGCCCGGTTTACGCTGAGCCCAATCCCAGGTTTCCACGAAGGCGACGGCTCGCTCGCCAGAACTCGTGCACCCCATACATCGGTCAGCGTCGACCACAAGGAGATGTGACATGGTTGCTCCGGCTACTGTTCGGGGTATCGATCAGGCCCCGACGTCCCACCCCAAACTGCTCGCCTGGGTCCGAGAGGTCGCGGAACTGACCACCCCCGACCGGGTGGTCTGGGTGGACGGGTCCGATGAGGAGTGGCGCCGCCTCACCGACGAGCTTGTCGAGAGCGGCACCCTGATCCGGCTGAACCCCGAGAAGAAGCCCAACTCGTTCTACGCGCGGACGGACCCGACGGACGTCGCCCGGGTCGAGGAGCGCACCTTCATCTGCTCCGTCGACGAGGCGGACGCCGGCCCCACCAACAACTGGATGGCGCCGGCCGAGATGAAGCGGACGATGACGGAGCTGTACCGCGGCAGCATGCGCGGACGCACCATGTACGTCATCCCGTTCTGCATGGGCCCGGTCGAGGCCGAGAGCCCGATGTTCGGCGTCGAGATCACCGACAGCCCGTACGTGGTCGCCTCCATGCGCATCATGACCCGGATGGGCGCGAAGGTGATCGAGGCGATGGGTGAGGACGCGGACTTCGTGCACGCGCTGCACTCCATCGGTGCCCCGCTCGCCCCCGGCCAGCAGGACGTGGCCTGGCCGTGCAACGACACGAAGTACATCTCGCACTTCCCGGAGACCCGGGAGATCTGGTCGTTCGGCTCCGGCTACGGCGGCAACTCGCTGCTCGGCAAGAAGTGCTACTCGCTGCGCATCGCCAGCGTGATGGGGCGCGACGAGGGCTGGCTCGCCGAGCACATGCTCATCCTCAAGATCACCTCGCCGGAGGGCAAGGTCTACCACGTCGCCGGCGCCTTCCCATCCGCCTGCGGCAAGACCAACCTGGCGATGCTGGAGCCGACCATCCCGGGCTGGAAGGTCGAGACCATCGGCGACGACATCGCCTGGATGCGCTTCGGCGACGACGGCCGGCTCTACGCGGTCAACCCGGAGTACGGCCTCTTCGGCGTCGCGCCGGGCACCGACTGGAAGACCAACGCCAACGCGATGCGGACGCTGGACCGCGGCAACTCCGTCTTCACCAACGTCGCCCTCACCGACGACGGTGACATCTGGTGGGAGGGCATGGGTGAGCCGCCGGCGCACCTGATCGACTGGAAGGGCAACGACTGGACGCCGGAGAGCGGCGAACTCTCCTCGCACGCGAACAGCCGGTTCTGCACCCCGATCACCCAGTGCCCGATCCTCGCCGACGACTACTACGACCCGAACGGCGTGCCGATCGACGCGATCCTCTTCGGCGGTCGCCGTCGGGACACGGTCCCGCTGGTGACCGAGGCCCGCGACTGGGTGCACGGCGTCTACATGGGTGCCACGCTCTCCTCGGAGACCACCGCCGCCGCCTCCGGCGCCGTCGGCGTGGTGCGCCGCGACCCGATGGCCATGCTGCCGTTCATCGGGTACCACGCCGGTGACTACTTCCGGCACTGGATCGAGATGGGCAAGGGCGCCGACGGCGACGAGGCCAAGCTGCCCAAGATCTACTACGTGAACTGGTTCCGCAAGGACCCGGAGGGCAGCTTCCTCTGGCCCGGCTTCGGCGAGAACTCCCGCGTGCTCAAGTGGGTCATCGAGCGGATCGAGGGCACCGCCGACGCGGTGGAGACCCCGATCGGCATGGTCCCGGCCCAGGACGCCCTGGACGTCGAGGGCCTGGACATGACCCCGGAGGACGTCCGGATCGCCCTCAAGGTCGACCCGGAGGAGTGGCGCAAGGAGCTGCCGCTGGTCACCGAGTGGTTCGAGAAGTTCGGTGACAAGCTGCCCGGCGTCCTCTGGGCCGAGCTGGACGCGCTGCGCGCCCGGCTCGACGCGGAGCAGCCGCAGAAGTAGGTGTGACCGACGCCCGCGCAGGGCAACATCACATCCCATGAGGACGGCCGCCGTGACCACCGAGGTCCGGCGGCCGTCCGCCGTCCGGGCGCTGACCACCCTGCTCGCCGTCACGGCGGCGGCCACCGTCGTGGTCGAGCTGCTCAACTACTGGTACGCCCCGGAGCAGGAGTTCGGCCTGGCCGTCCGCACCGGCTGGGCGATGCTCCGCTCGCTCGGCTTCCTGGTGCTCATCGGGCACGTCAACCGCGGTCGTACCGTCGCCCGGCCCTTCGGGCTGATCCTCGCGGTCACCACCGTCTTCGCGGTCGGCCGGCTGGTCGTACCGCGGGAAGGGGTGCCGGCGCTGCCCGGCCTGCTGGGGTTCGGGGTGCTCACCGCGCTCTGCGTGGCCGTGGTCGCGCTGCTCCACCGCTCCGACGCGGTCGGCGGGCACCTGGTCCGGCACCGCAAGTCCCTCGTCGTGGAGGGCGGGACGATCGCCTGGCGGGAGGTCGCGCCGAAGCGGCCCCCGGTGACCGGGTGGCTGCTCACCAGCCGGGTCGCCGCGTTCACCTACAGCCCGCTGATGCTGGTCCCGGCACTGGTCGCCGGCGGGTCCATCCTGGACGGGCGGCTCGGCGCCGTGCCGGCCGTGCTGTTCTGGTTCGCCGCCGGCATCGCCGTCAGCTACCTGGTCCTGTTCTGCACCGCGTTCCTGATGCGCGGCCGGGTCTGGGCCCGCCGGTTCCTGGTCGCGATCACCCTGGCCGTGCTCGCCGTCGACCTGCCGCTCTGCTGGTGGCTGCTCGGCGTCGACGGCCTGATCCGCGACGGCGGCCCCCTGGTCGCCGCCGCCCTCCTCGCCCTCTACGGCCTTCGCCGCGCCACCCGGGCCGGCGATTCCCCCAACCCGGCCTGATCCCCGCGCCGCCCTGCCTCCGCCGATCGCCCGCCAGCGTCCGTCGCGGCGCCGGGCCCCGTCCAAGATCCACACAAGTTGCGGGAAGTTGCTGTCTCCTCGCGCCGTGAGGCCGCAACTTGCGGGATGTTGCGTCCTGATCGCGCGGACCCGGGGGGAAGTCGGGGGGCGTGGGTGCCGGTGGGGCATCGGGGTTCGTGAGCGTGGGCGGGGCAGGATGGGCGGGGAGGTCCGCCTGCGTCGGGGTGCGACCCGGACGGTGCCGCCGAGCCGTTGGCGGCAAGCGGGAGAGAGGGGCGGCCGTGGGCGACGAGTTCGACGTGATCGTGGTCGGAGCGGGGCCGGCCGGGTCCGCCGCCGCGCTCGCCGCCCGGCGGGCCGGAGCCCGGGTGCTGCTGCTCGACCGGGCCGACTTCCCCCGGGACAAGGCCTGCGGAGATGGGATCGCCGCGCACGCGCTGGACGTCCTCGCCGAGCTGGGCGTCACCGATGCCGTCGACGGGTACGCCCCGCTGCCCGCGCTGCGGCTGGTCGGCCCCGGCGGCGGGGCGGTGGCCCGGGCGCTGCCGCGGCCCGCGTACACGGTGCCCCGGAGGGTCTTCGACGCCCGGCTGGTGGCGGCGGCGGTGGCGGCCGGTGCGGAGCTGCGCCGGCACACGGTGCGCCGGGTGGAGCTGCGGGACGACCGGGTGGTGCTGGACGGGGAGTTGTCCGCAGGCGCGGTGGTGGGCGCGGACGGCGCCGGTTCGGTGGTCCGCCGGGCGCTCGGCCACCCGGTGAACCCGGACCGCCACCTGGCGCTGGCCATCCGGGGGTACGCCGCGGCGCTGCCCGGCCCACCCGAGCAGCTCATCGTCACCTCGGCGCCGCGCTGGCCGGCGTACGCCTGGTCCTTCCCCATCGGTGACGGCCGGGCGAACGTCGGGTACGGGGAGGTGCTGCGCGGCGAGCCGCTGACCCGGGCGCACCTGGTGGACCGCCTCGCCGCCCTGCTGCCCGGCACGGACCCGGCGACGGTCACCGAGCTGCGCGCCCACCACCTGCCGCTCTCCACCCACCGGCCGGCGCCGGGCCGGGACCGGGTGGTGCTGGCCGGCGACGCGCTCTCGTTGATCAACCCGTTCACCGGGGAGGGCATCTTCTACGCGTTACGGTCGGGCGCCCTGGCGGGGGCGGCGGCGGCCGGTTCCCCGGGTCAGGCCGCCGGCCGGTACGCCCACACGCTGGGCCGGCGGCTCGGCACCCATCTGCGGCACAGTTCGGTCGCCGCCTGGCTGGCCCGGCGCCGGCGGGTGGTCGACGCGGCGGTCCGGGCGGCCCGCCGCGACGACCGGGTCTACCGGACCGTGGTGGAGCTGGGGCTGGGTGACGGGCGGCTCGATGCCCGCACGCTGGCCATGATCGGCATCGGTCTGCCGACCAGGGATCGGCCTCCGCGGCACTGATCTTCCACGCGGGTCGCTACCCTGCAAGGTGATGACTCTGCGGAAACTCCTCTACTCCGTGTACGAGCGCCGGCTGACGGCCAGGCTCGCGGGCAAGCCGGTGCCCCGGCACGTCGGCGTGATGTGCGACGGCAACCGCAGGTGGGCCCGGGAGATGGGCTTCGTCGATCCCAACGACGGCCACCGGATGGGTGCCGAGCGGATCAAGGAGCTGCTGCGCTGGTGCGACGCCGCCGGCGTGGGGCACGTCACGCTCTGGCTGCTCTCCACCGACAACCTGTCCCGGCCGGCGGCCGAGCTGGACCCGCTGCTCCAGATCATCGAGGACCTCACCACCGAGCTGGCCGAGGAGGGCAACCCCTGGCGGCTGCGGATGGTCGGCGCGCTGGACGTGCTGCCCGCGCAGCACGCCGCCGCGCTGAAGGCCGCCGAGGAGCGCACCCGGGACCGCAGCGGCGGCGCCCAGGTCAACATCGCGGTCGGGTACGGCGGCCGGCGCGAGATCGCCGACGCGGTCCGCTCGTTGCTGCTGGAGCACGCGGCGACCGGCGGCACGATCGAAGAGCTCGCGAACTCGATCGACGTCGACCACATCTCGGAGCACCTCTACACCAAGGGCCTGCCCGACCCGGACCTGATCATCCGCACCAGCGGCGAGCAGCGCCTCTCCGGCTTCATGCTCTGGCAGTCGGCCCACTCGGAGTTCTACTTCTGCGAGCTCAACTGGCCGGATTTCCGCCGCGTCGACTTCCTCCGCGCCCTGCGCTCCTACGCCACCCGCCAGCGTCGCTTCGGCGCCTGACCGACCGCCTCGCCGGTCAGGCGAGGTGCGGGACGGCGTTGGTGAGGAAGGTGGCCAGGGCGGCGGGGGAGTCGAGGGTGAGGTCGGCGGCGTCGGCCACCTCGTGACCGGTCTCCGGGTTGGCGACGGCGACGCAGATGCCGACGAAGTGCGGGTCGGCGGCGGCGCGGGCGCGCAGCGCGGCGAAGGCCTTGATGTCGGAGACGTCGTCGCCGAAGTACCAGGCGCCGCCCGCGTCCCGGACGATCTCGCCGATCACCATGCCCTTGTCCCGGTCGACGGGGGGCTTGAGCTCGAGCACCATCCGGCCGGCCTGGCAGCGCAGCCCGAGCCGCTCGGCGTGGGCCCGGCCCCACTCCTGCACCAGGTCGCCGAGATGCGGGGCGGTGCGCCAGTGCAGCGCGACGGAGAGCCGCTTGAACTCCACCAGGGCGCCGGGCGGCAGTTCGGCGCGGGCCTGCTCGGCCAGCTCCGCCATGGTGGGCACCCAGGGCAGGGCGGCCGGCTCGGTGACCGTCTCGCCGCCGGAGTGGCTGTGCTCCAGGCCGTAGAGCCCGTACAGGTCGATGCCCGCGAGGCCGCCGAGGTGGTCGCGGAGGAACTTCACCGGCCGCGCGGAGACGATGGCGATCCGGCGTACCAGCGGGGCGAGCGCCTCCAGCGCAGCGAGCACCCGCGGGGCGGGCTGCACCGCGGTCGGGTCGTCGTCGACCGGCGCGAGGGTGCCGTCGAAGTCGAAGAAGAGCACCGTGTCGGCGGCCCGTTCGGCGGTGGCCCGCCACGCGTGCTCGGCATCCAACGGGGTCTTCGGCTGCTTGTTGCCCAGATTCAACGGCGGCACGCGCGTCAGCGTACCCCGGGCGGGGAGGCTCATTCGTGGCCGAGATGTGACGCTCAGCCGTCGGAAAGGCTCAACGTTCGGCGGCCCCCCGTCCCCGGCGTCCGAACGGCACGACGGCCGCGTCCTGGCCGTGGCTGAGCAGGTACCCCTCCACGAATCCGGTGTTCCGGTCGCCGGTGTGCGCCTCGATCTCGTTCAGCCGGGCCACCAGGAACTCGGTGAGCGCGCTGACCCGGTCGTTGAGCCGGTCGTGCAGCTCGGCGACCACGGCGAGAACCACCGCGGTGCCGGCGGTGGTGAGCGCGAAGAGGTTGACGACCAGGGGAAGCTGCCCGCCGTTGATCACGCCGACCACCACGTTGCCGGTCACGCACGATGTCACCGACACCACCGCGACCACGACTGCCAACCATTTCAGGGTCATGGACAGACCCCTCCTTCTGTCCCGCAGGGCTGGGTTCGGCCTTGTCCCGTCCCCCCGCCGATGACGAGCCCAAGCAGTACGAATAGGGACGCTAGCGCGCCCGTTCCTGCCCCGGAGCGAAACGATCGGGTCTGCCTTACCGTTTTTTCGCCATCTGAGCAAATGACCGGCTTGTTAACTAACCGGCCTGCCTGCCTCGTTTTCCCACGTCAACCGGAAGCGTCGGACGATAGGCGAGGTAACGAATGGTCTCCCGGATGTGGAACTTCTCCGCGTCCGACACATTCGGATCCACCAGGCGGCGTAGCAGCGCCTCGACGTCGGGGTCCATCGGCGGTGGCGTGGGGGCGCTGCGGGGCGGGGCCGCCCGGTCCCACCCCAGGGCGGTGAAGGCGGCCGCCGGGTTGAGGCCGAGGCCCTCACAGAAGGCGACCACGCGCTCCGCCTCCGGGTCGCTGGCCCAGTCGCCGCGCACCCAGCGGTTGATGGTCTGGCGGGAGACGCCGGTGCGGCGGGAGACCTCGGTCCCGCTCCAGGCCCGCATGGCCCGGGCGTCGTCCAGCGCGCGCCGTACGAAGGTGGCGAAGGCGATCTTCCGTGCGTTGGCCGTCTCGGTCACCCCGTGACGGTACGGCCAGTCGTCCGCCCCGTCGCGGCCCGGCACGCTGTTGTCACGCGGACGTGACGGCTCTCTCGGATTCCCGGTAAACGATCCGGGGCTGTTCTTGAGGGGTGCCACCCGGGCAGAATAGATGCCCGCCAGTACGGCGGTAAACAGACGAAAAGCTGATACTGTCACGCTCATGAGACAACTTACGGTGTGTCACGTGCATGAGACGATCAGTGCTCACATGCGTCACTCCGCGGGTTTCAAGGGGGTCCGGTGACCGAACTCGCCACTCGCGCCCAGGCGTTCGGCCTGATCGCGGAGGGGGTGGCCGCCGGGCTGAGCGCACCGTGGCGCCTCTACCTCGCCCGGGGCTGCCGCTACCTGTCCCTGAGCGTCGGGGACCGGGACGAGTGGAACGCCTGGCGTACCCACCTCGGCTGTCCCGAGCTGAACGTCCGGGTCTACGACGCCGGCGGCGAGATCCGGCGCTCCTCGGTCGCCGAGGTGGTCCTGGACGGCTGCCGGATCAGCGTCGAACTGGTCGAGGAGGTCAGCACCGCCGATCTGGAGCGGCTGCTGGTCGTCGACCCCGAGGTCGAGCCGGAGGAACGATGACCCGGCGGGTGAGCGCGGTGCCCGGCGACCCGACGCCGGCGGGAGCGGCCGGATGAGCCCCTTCCTCGCGGTCTTCCTCGTCCTCGTCCTCGGCTCGACCAGCTACGCGGCCGGCCGGCTGCACGGCCAGCTCAGCTACCGGATCGGCTACCGCTTCGGCTACCGCCAGGGCTACTTCGACGGTGACCGGGGCGCCTGGAACCGCCGGCGCCGCGACGCCCAGACCGCCATCGCCTCGGCACTGGCCGGCCAGGTCGTCGCCCCGGCGTCGGCCGCGGTGCCAGCGGGCGGCGGGGGGCCGCGCGACGGTACGGCCGGTGCGGTCGCCCTCGGTGGCCGGTCCACGCCGGGACCGTCCTCCCGCGCCACCGCGACCGCACAGTTCGGCGGGCTCGCCAACCGGCGGGGCACGACCTACACCGGGTCCTCGTTCACGGCGTCGGTCGTCGGCGGCCGGCATCCGGCCGCGACGCTGGTCAGCCGGCAGGGCTGACGGCCGCCAGAGGCACGGTGCGCCGTCCGCGGCGGACGCGCACCGTCGGGACCCCGTCAGACCGGTGACGGTGGTCCCACCGGCCGGGGTGCGCGCAGGGGGCATGCATCCCGGCCGGTTCCGCCGCGCCGTCACGAGTGGGGACCGCGCCGCGGCTGGTCGACGAGCGAGGCACGTCGTCCACCTGCCCCACCTGCCGAAAGCGGGTGCCGAAGCCTCGTGGACGGACCCGGTCCTGTCCGCACTGCGCATTCTCCGGTCACCGCGACCTGGTCGCGGCGGCCAGCATCGCCACCCGCACCCCGGGCGGCGGATCCACCACCCCGGCAGCGGTTGTGCTGCCGGAGGTGGTCACGCACCGTCGAGCCGGCCGGCACCTTCCCGGTGCCGGGCGGTCCCGACGTGACCCCCGCCGCCCACCCGGGCCGGCGTGAGGACCGGTTGGCCCGCGGAGGCCCGCCCCACCACCCAGCGGTGGGGAGTCGCTCGCCCAACAGGCGAGGATCCACAACATTCAGCAGGAACACGTTGAAGGTTCGTGGACACCGCACTAGCGTCTAGACATGGCACGGGGTTGTCCCGGGCCAGCCGGCCAGCCCGGACCTGCGACCTCGCGCACGGGGCGCGCATCCGACCCCGTGTCCCCGGGCACCGGACGAGGCGGAACACGGGTGGCCGGGTGCCCATCCGCGGAGCAGGCCTGTGACGACTCGCCGTACCCCCGCCGGTGCCGACCAGAGCCCGGCCGCGACTGCCACGACCCGCCGGACCACGCGCGGCCGCCGCGCCGCGGCCGCACCGGTCGGCACCGAGGAGCCCCGACCAACCGGCCAGGCCTTCGTCCTGGACACCTCGGTCCTCCTCTCCGATCCCGCGGCGTTCCACCGCTTCGCCGAGCACGAGGTGGTGCTGCCGCTCGTCGTCATCTCCGAACTGGAGGGCAAGCGGCACCACCCGGAGCTGGGCTGGTTCGCCCGGCAGTCGCTGCGCATGCTCGACGAGCTGCGGGTGAAGCACGGCCGGCTGGACCGGCCGGTGCCCGCCAACGACCAGGGTGGGACGCTCCGGGTGGAGCTGAACCACACCGACGACGGGGTGCTGCCGCCCGGCTTCCGGAACGAGTCGAACGACGCCCGGATCCTCTCCGTGGCGCTCAACCTCGCCGCCGAGGGGCGTGCGGTCACCCTGGTCAGCAAGGACATGCCGCTGCGGGTGAAGGCGGCCTCGGTGGGCCTGCGCGCTGACGAGTACCGGCACGGCCAGGCCAGCGACCCGACCTGGACCGGCATGGCCGAGCTGGAGCTGGGCGAGGAGGAGATCGGCCAGCTGTACGCGGGCGAGTCGCTCGACCTGGACGCCGCCGCCGGGCTGCCCTGCCACACCGGTCTGGTGCTGCACTCGGCCCGGGGCTCGGCGCTCGGCCGGGTCCTGCCCGACAAGACCGTCCGGCTGGTCCGCGGCGACCGGGAGGCGTTCGGCGTGCACGGCCGTTCGGCCGAGCAGCGGGTGGCGCTGGATCTGCTGCTGGACGAGTCGATCGGGATCGTCTCGCTCGGCGGGCGGGCGGGCACCGGCAAGTCCGCCCTGGCGCTCTGCGCCGGGTTGGAGGCGGTGATGGAGCGCCGCCGGCACCGGAAGGTGATCGTCTTCCGTCCGCTCTACGCCGTCGGCGGCCAGGAGCTGGGTTACCTGCCCGGGTCGGAGTCGGAGAAGATGTCGCCCTGGGCGCAGGCGGTCTTCGACACCCTCGGCTCGGTGGTGCACGAGAACGTGCTGGAGGAGGTCACCACCCGGGGCATCCTCGAGGTGCTCCCGCTGACCCACATCCGGGGGCGGAGCCTGCACGACGCGTTCGTGATCGTCGACGAGGCGCAGTCGCTGGAGCGGGGAGTCCTGCTCACCGTCCTGTCCCGGATCGGCCAGGGGTCGCGGGTGGTGCTGACCCATGACGTCGCCCAGCGGGACAACCTGCGGGTCGGACGGCACGACGGGGTGACTGCGGTGATCGAGGCGCTGAAGGGCCATCCGCTCTTCGCACATGTCACGCTCAGTCGTTCGGAGCGGTCGCCGATCGCCGCCATGGTGACGGATCTGTTGGAGGACATTCCGCTCTGACGCCGATTCACCGCCGAGTTTGGGCGGTTTTATGGGGCTTCACTTTGTGGCCCAAGTCACAAAAGAGGCTCTTGGTTTCCCATTCGCCTCACTGTGCGCAATGGTGTCCAACGAGCGCCCACGCACCAGGAAGATCGTCGATCATCGTTCGCCCCCCGGCGGCGGAGATCGGTGAACGCCGGTGCGTCGGCTGCGACCCGCGGGGTCGGGGCGCTCACGGCGCCGATGCGGCCACGGACGGCCACGCGTCGCGTCGTGTCCTTGCCCCCGACGAAGGGACCACTTCGTGAGTCGGCCGTGGAGCCGGTTCGGTGCCCGCACAGCCGCTGTCGCGCTGCTCTCCGTGGGCGTCGCCGGCGGCTTCTATCTGGGCGAAGACCGGGAAACCCAGCAACAGGGCCTGACCGCGCAGGTCGGCCTCCAGGTCGACCAGGCGGAGTATGCGTACCAGCGTGACCGGCAGGCCGACCACCGGCTGGAGTCGGCCAAGCAGCGGGCCGCCGAGTACCAGGCGAAGCTTCGGGCCGCGGCGGCCGCCAAGGAGGCCGCCGACCGGGCCCGCGAGGCCGAGGCCGCGGCGGCGTCCCGGAAGAAGGAGCGGGCAGCGGCGGAGGCCGCGGCCAATGCGTCGAAGCCGTACGACGGCCCGATCCCGGCCTCCTGCGAGGAGTACAGCGGCAACCGGGCGATCGGCTGTGCGCTCATGCTCGACGAGGGCTTCGGCATCGACCAGTTCCCCTGCCTGGACAAGCTCTGGACCAAGGAGAGCGGCTGGAACCACAAGGCCTACAACTCCGGCTCCGGCGCGTACGGGATCCCGCAGGCGCTGCCCGGCAGCAAGATGGGCTCGGTCGCCGCCGACTGGAAGACCAACCCGGCCACCCAGATCAAGTGGGGACTCGGCTACATCGAGGGCCGGTACGACGACCCGTGCGGCGCCTGGTCGCACTCGCAGAGCACCGGCTGGTACTGATCGGACGCTGACGACGGCGGGGTGTGTGGGAAGCCGCACACCCCGCCGTCGTCGTGTCGCGGGAGAACGCGCCGCACGAGTGGCGGTCGACCGCGATTGCTGATAGCCATTGGTACGTGACCTCGCGCGGCGGCCCCACGGGCGGCGATCCCCACCGGTTCGGCACCGAGGCGTTCTACGCCTCGCTGGGCCGGGCCTTCGTCGCGATGTGCGCGGTCGTGCCGGTGCTCTTCCTCATCGAGGCGCTCGACGTGGGGCTGCATGCCGACCTCGACCTGGCGGCGGGGATCATCCCGCACCGGATCCAGGGGCTGGACGGCGTCTTCTTCTCGCCGTTCCTGCACGCCGACTTCAACCACCTCTACAGCAACAGCATCCCGCTGATCCTGCTCGGCACCTTCGTGCTCGCCGCCGGCACCCGCCGGTTCCTCTGGTCGACGCTGGTGATCATCCTGGTCAGCGGGCTGGGGGTGTGGTTCACCGGCTCGCCCAACTCGGTGGTCGTGGGCGCCAGCGGCGTCATCTTCGGCTACCTGGGCATCCTGCTCACCCGCGGCGTGGTCGAGCGGAGCTGGTGGAACCTCGCGGTGGTGCTGCTGGTCGGCCTGCTCTACGGCTGGCAACTGCTCGGCATCCTCCCCACCGACGAGCGGATCTCCTGGCAAGGCCACCTGTTCGGGCTGCTCGGCGGGATCGTCGCCGCGATCCTGTTCCGGCGTCGTCGCGCCGAGCTGCACCAGCCGCAGCACACCGAGCCGCCGCTCACCCTGCCCTGACCGGCCGGTACGACCGTCCGAACGGGTCATGGGACGTGCTTGCCCGGTGGCACCCGCCCGCCTACCGTCGGCATCAGCACACGTTGATCCGTGAGGCGAAAGTGACGGTACGTATGCGCGAGGTCGATGTCGCCGTGATCGGGGCCGGTCCGGCCGGGCTCTTCGCCGCGTACTACGCCGGGTTCCGTGGGCTCTCCGTGGCGGTGATCGACGCGCTGCCCGAGCCGGGCGGCCAGGTCGCCGCGATGTACCCGGAGAAGCTGATCCTCGACGTCGCCGGCTTTCCCGCCGTGAAGGGGCGGGACCTGGTGGCGAACCTGGTCGCCCAGGCCGCGCCGTTCGCGCCGGCGTACCTGCTCGGCACCCGGGCGGAGAAGCTCTCCTACGCCGACGGGCGGCCGGTGCTGGGCCTCGCCGGGGGCGAGCAGGTGCGCTGCGGCGCGGTGATCGTCACCGGCGGGCTGGGCAGCTTCACCCCCCGGCCGCTGCCCGCCGCCGACAGCTTCGTCGGCGCCGGGATCGTCTACTTCGTACCGCAGCCGACCGAGCTGGCCGGCCGGGACGTGCTGATCGTCGGCGGCGGCGACTCGGCCTTCGACTGGGCCCTGACCCTCCAGCCGCTGGCCCGGTCGGTGACCCTGGTGCACCGCCGGGAGAAGTTCCGCGCCCACGCGTCGACGGTCGCCCGGGTGCTGGCCCTGCCGGTGCGGGTGGTGGTCAACGCCGAGGTGACCAGGCTGTACGGGGAGGACCGGGTGACCGGCGCGGAGCTCATCGTCCGGGGCGGCGCGGCGGAGACGCTGCCCGTGGACACCGTCGTCGCGGCGCTCGGCTTCACCGCCGACCTGGGCCCGCTCGCCGAGTGGGGGCTGCGGCTGGACCGCCGGCACATCGTGGTGGACAGCGCGATGGCCACCAACCTGCCCCGGGTCTTCGCCGCCGGTGACATCACCGAGTACCCGGGCAAGGTCCGGCTGATCGCCACCGGCTTCGGCGAGGCCGCCACGGCGGTGAACAACGCGGCGGTGGCGATCGACCCCACCGCCCACCTCTTCCCCGGCCACTCCTCCGACGGCAGCTGACCGACAGGTCCCGGGTCGCACCCGAGGCGCCGGGTCAGGACGGTGCGGGCAGGCCGATCAGGTCGGCCATCAGGCCGGTCTGGTGGTCGAAGTACTCGTCCCGGTGCGGCAGGGTCCGGTTGATCCGGCCGAAGAGTTCGAAGCTGATCAGCCCGAACAGCTGGGTCCAGCCGGCCATGCCGCGGGCCAGCAGCGCCTCGGACATGCCCGGGTGCAGTCCGGCGGCGATCTCCGCCAGGTCCTGGCGCAGGGGGTCGGGCAGCCCGTCGTCGGGCGGTGGGGTGAGCCGGCCGCTGGTCAGTCCGTCGTGGAGGATGCCGACCAGCACGATCGGGGGGCGCTGGGCCGGCCCGACCGTGTCGTCCGGGGCCGCGTACCCGGGGACCGGGCTGCCGTAGACCAGGGCGTACTCGGCGGGGTGGGCCAGCGCCCAGCTCCGGGCGGCCCGGCAGGCGGCGTGCCAGCGTCCGCGCAGGTCGGCCGGGTCGACGGCCGCGTCGGCCGCCTCCACCGCGTCGCCGAGCGCGTCGTACGCCTCGAGGATCAGCGCGGTGAGCAGGTCGTCGCGGCTGGGGAAGTAGCGGTAGATCGCCGACGAGACCATGCCCATGTCCCGGGCGACCGCGCGCAGCGAGAGGTTGGCGCCGTCCGTGGCGAGGTGGCGGCGGGCCACCGCCTTGATCTCGTCGATCATTCCGGCCCGGACCCGGGCGCGTAGCGAGGGAGCGACCATGCCCCCACTCTGCCACGATGAGAGCGCCAATCAAAACAGAGAGCACTGCTCTTGACGAAGCGCCGGGCGGCGCGTCATGCTGGTCCCGTTCTCGACGAGAGCAGTGCTCTCGGATCAGATACCTGCTTCGAAAGGTGGCCTGTCATGGCCCTGCACGTCATCGTCGGCGCCGGCCCCGTCGGCACCGCCACCGCCCGGCTCCTCGCCGAGCGCGGCGACCGGGTCCGGGTGGTGACCCGCCGGGGCACCGGACCCGAGCACCCGGCCGTCGAGCGGGTCGCCGCCGACGCCGCCGACGCCGACCGGCTCACCGCGCTGGCCGACGGCGCGGACGTCCTCTACAACTGCGCCAACCCGGCGTACCACCGGTGGCCGACGGACTGGCCGCCGCTCGCCGCGGCGCTGCTCACCGGCGCCGGGCGCAGCGGGGCGGTGCTCGCCACCGTCGGCAACCTCTACGGCTACGGCCCCGTTGACGGGCCGATGACCGAGGCCACCCCACCGGCGGCCACCGGCGTCAAGGGGCAGGTGCGGAACCGGATGTGGGCCGACGCGCTCGCCGCCCACCGGGCCGGGCGGGCCCGGGTCACCGAGGTGCGCGGCTCCGACTACCTGGGCGTCGGGGGCACCTCCCTGCCGATGCTGGTGCTGCCCCGGGTCATCGCGGGGCAACGGGTCTTCCTTCCGGTCGACTGGGACGCCCCGCACAGCTGGACGTACATCGACGACGTCGCCCGTACCCTGGTCGCCGCCGCCACCGACCCGCAGGCGTGGGGCCGCGCCTGGCACGTGCCCAGCGCTCCCGCCGTGCCGATGCGGGAGCTGGCCGCCCGGGCGGCGGCCCTGGCCGGCGCGCCGGCGCCCAAGCTGACCCGGATGCCCTACCCGGTGCTCTGGCTCGGCGGCCTGGTCAACCCGGTCGCCCGCGAGCTGCGGGAGACCGCCTACCAGTTCGACCGGCCCTACCTGCTCGACTCCAGCGCGGCGACCGACACCCTCGGCGTCAAACCGACTCCGCTGGACGTCTCCCTCGCCGAGACCGTCGCCGCGCTGCGCCGCTGACCGGCCGGCGTCGCCCGCGCCGCCCGCCCGGCCCCGGCCGGGCGTCAGCGGCGCGGCGGCGGCCCGAGCGCCGCGATCAGGACCGCGACCAGGGTCAGCGCCGCACCCAGCAGGGTGGTCGGCCCCGGGCGCGAGGCCGCGGTCGGCAGGACCAGGTCCAGCAGTACGGCCCCGACGATCTGCCCGGCGATGGTGGCCAGTCCCAGCAGCAGCACCCCGGTGAAACGGACGATTGCGGCGGCGAGCGCGATGAAGACGATGCCGATCGGGCCACCCACGTAGAGCCAGGGCTCGGTCGGGAAGCTGCCGCTCGGACGGCCGCGGACCGCCACCTCGACCGCCAGCGTGACGAGCAGCGCCACCGTGCCCACCGCGAAGTTCACCAGCGTGGCCGCCAGGGCGCTGTTGGCCGCCCCCCGCACCCGGCCGTTCACCGCCTGCTGCCAGGCGATGCACACCCCGGCGAGCAACGGCAGCAGGGCCAACGCCAGGGCGCCCGGGTCGCCGAGCCGGTCAGACACCGCCAGCAGCACCGCCAGCACGGTGAGTGCCGCGCCCACCAGCCGGCTCGGGGTGACCGGCTGCCGGCCGGTCGGCCCGATGCCGGCCCGGTCCACCAGCAGGCTGCTGCCGGACTGCCCGGCGACCACGGCGACGGTGAAGACGGCGACGCCCAGCGTGCCGATGGTCAGCCCCTGGGTGGCGACCAGGAACGCACCGCACACCCCGCCGAGGCACTGCCACGGCCGCAGCGACCCCTCCGCCAGTGCCGCCCGCACCGCGGCCAGCCCCCGCCGGCCGGTCGGGAGGGCGGGCACCAGCACCAGCAGCACCAACAGGCCCAGGCCGAACGAGACTACCGCCGCTGCGATCCCGTCCGCCAGTCGTACGCCCAGCTCCCCGTTGATCCGGGACTGCACGGCCACCGCGACCCCGGAGACGGTGGCCAGCCCGACGCCAGCGATCCGCCGCGAGGCCGGCAGCATGGGGGGTGCCGCCGTCCCGGTCGCGCTCACTCCTGCTCGGCCAGCGGGCGGCCGTCGAAGTCGACGGCCGAGTAGAGGGCCAACTTCTCCAGCCGGTGGTACGAGTCGATCACCCGGATCGTGCCGCTCTTGGAGCGCATCACGATCGACTGGGTGTATGCCCCGCCGGCCCGGTAACGCACCCCGCGCAGCAGGTCGCCGGAGGTCACCCCGGTGGCCACGAAGAAGCAGTTGTCCCCGGTGACCAGGTCGTCGGTGAGCAGCACCCGGTCCAGGTCGTGCCCGGCGGCGAGCGCCTTCTCCCGCTCCTGGGCGTCGCGCGGCCACAGCTTCGCCTGCATCGCCCCGCCCATGCACTTCAGCGCGCAGGCGGAGATGATGCCCTCCGGCGTGCCGCCGATGCCCATCAGCACGTCGACGTCGGACTCGCCCCGAGCGGCGGCGATCGAGCCGGCGATGTCGCCGTCGGAGATGAACCGGATGCCCGCGCCGGTCCGCCGGATCTGCGTGACCAGGTCGTCGTGGCGGGACCGGTCCAGCACGCAGACCGTCACCTCGGAGACGTCGGTGCCCTTGACCTTCGCGATCCGGCGCAGGTTGTCGGCCACCCCGGCGTTGATGTCCACCACGTCGGCGTACATCGGGCCGACGGCGAGCTTCTCCATGTAGAACACGGCGCTCGGGTCGAACATCGCGCCCCGCTCGGAGACCGCGAGCACCGCGAGGGCGTTCGGCATGCCCTTGCTCATCAGGGTGGTGCCGTCGACCGGGTCCACCGCCACGTCCACCTCGGGACCGCTGCCGTCGCCGACCTCCTCGCCGTTGAAGAGCATCGGGGCGTTGTCCTTCTCGCCCTCGCCGATCACCACGACGCCCCGCATCGGGATCGAGTTGATCAGTTTGCGCATCGCGTCGACGGCTGCCCCGTCGCCGCCCTCCTTGTCGCCCCGGCCGACCCACCGCCCGGCGGCCATCGCCGCGGCCTCGGTGACCCGGACCAGGTCGAGGGCAAGGTTGCGGTCGAGATCCTGCGGGATCCGCGTCCTGGTGTTCGTCATGACGGCTCCTCCTCGCGACGTTGCGGGGTGGACCGGCAGGATGCGGCCGTCGCCGCTGCCGGCTTTGTCGCTGATCCTCACACGATCGCCGACGCGACGTCGGGTCGGGGCGGGGATGGCCAGCTTCCCGCCGACCGGGCGGTCCGGGCCACGGCCCGTCGTGACCTGGCCGGTCCGTGGCGGGCCGGCTCCGCGGCAAAGCCGGCTGTGACATCGGTCGCTCTCCGCGCCCACGGCGGGTCGCCCCCCTCCGGTCGGTACGTCGGTCGGCGTCAGCTCGCGGGCGTCGTCCGGCCGCTGCCGCAGGCCGCCCGCGGTGGGCGGCCACCGGCCCCGCCCGTGGGGGCCGGTGGCCCGGCGGCGCCGATCGGCCGGCTGCGAGAATGGACGGGTGGAACCCGCACAGCCAGCCGACCGCGTACCCACCGCCGCGACCCCGCCGGACGGCCAGCCGCCGGTCCGGTCGACCGCCGCGCCGTCCCCGGAGGCCGGGGAGCCGGCCCTCGTCGAGCCCGCCACCGCGCCCGCGCCCCGCGCCGACGCGGGCGAGCCGGCGCTGGTCGAGCCGGACGACGGCGCGGCCCCGGGTGCGTCCGTCGAGCACCCGGCGGTCGCCGGCGACCAGCCCGCCCCGCCGCCCCGGCGGGACAAGTCGCGCTCCGAGCGGTCGCCCCGGGACATGGCGCTCTCGCTGCTCGTGCTGCTGGTCCCCATCGCGCTGCTGCTCGCCTTCTACCGTGGGTTCCTCGGCGGCGACGAGCCGGCCACCGTCGACCCAGCCCCCGCCGTCGAGGAGGCGCGGGCGGCGAACGCGTTCCCGGTCAGCACGCCGGCCGGTCTGACCTCCGACTGGCGTACGGTCAGTGCCCGCTACCAGACCGAGCCGGGCGGGGCGACGCTGCGGATCGGCTACCTGACCCCGGAGGGGCGCGGCGCGCAGCTCGTGGAGAGCAACGTGCCCGCCGAGAAGCTGCTGCCCGCCGAGCTGAGCGGCGGCCAGCCGCAGGGGACGGCCGACCTGCCGGGTGGGCGCTGGCAGCGCTACACCGCCCGGGGCAACGAGCAGGCGTTGGTGCTGCTCGAACCGACGAGAACGGTGATCGTGGTCGGCGACGCCGGGGACATCGAGCTGCGCCAGCTCGCCGCCGCCCTCCGCTGACCGCAGCCATCGACGCGACGTGCGGACCGGACATGGATTGCCGAAGGCCACTTCAGGGAACAGAAGGGAGTACGAGCTCGCCCGGGTCGCTCCGCGGCCGGACGGGGCTCGTGCGCCGGAGCCGGCGTGAGGGCTGCGGCGCGACGCCTCCGGCGCCTTCCGTGGGCCGGACGACCCACCTGGAGAGGTTCACGTGATGATTCGACGCTTCAGCGCGGCGGCTTTCGCCGCAGCGCTGCTCACTCCTGGCCTGGCCGCCTGCAACAGCACCGGGACCGGCGAGGCGGGGGCCTCCGCGTCCCCGACGGTGTCCGGCAGCATCGCGCCGAGCGACGCCACCCCCGGCGCCGGTGACGCCAAACAGGCGCTGCTCAACTCCACGAACGAGATCCGGAACGGCAACTTCCGGTTCACCATGTCCGGCGCCGGCTCCACGGCAGAGGGCCAGGTGCACGAGCCCAGCCAGAGCGCGGAGATGCGGGTGACGATCGGCGACCCGTCGTCCGACCTGATGATGAAGCTCGACCTGATCCACTTCAAACCGGACAGCTGGGTGAAGGTGGAGCTGGGCGGCAAGTCGGCCAGCAGCATCCCCGGGGTGCAGAAGCTCAACCTCGGCAAGTACCAGCACCTGGACCAGAACCGGATCAAGGGCAACCGGGCGCTCGGCTTCGACTTCGACAAGGTCGACCCGGCCGGCAGCGCGGTGTTGACGCAGGGCATCACCGAGGTCCGGCAGACCGGCGAGGGCATGTACGCCGGCACGCTCGACGTGTCCAAGGCGGCCGAGGCCGGCTCGGTCGACCCCGCCGTGATCACCGCGCTCGGTGCGCAGGCCAAGTCCGTGCCGTTCACCGCGAAGCTGGACCCGCAGGGCCGGCTGAGCGAGATGGTGGTCCAGGTGCCGGCGGCCGGCCAGAGCGCCGCCCAGGACATCAAGATCACGTACGCGGACTACGGCAACGCGGCGGCCGCGCAGAAGCCCCCGGCCGACCAGGTCGTGGAGGCACCGCCGGAGTTCTACAACCTGTTCAACTGAGCCCGCTGGCGGGGCGGCTCCGGCCGTCCCGCCACCGCTCCCCGCCGCCCTGTGGCGGCGTCAGTCCTCGGTGCGCTGCCGGGCCGCGTCGATCCGCGCGCGGGCGCCGTCCAGCCAGCGCTGGCAGATCCCGGCCAGCTGCTCGCCGCGCTCCCAGAGCGCCAGCGACTCCTCCAGCGACGTGCCGCCGGTCTCCAGCCGCTCGACCACCTGGGCCAGCTCGGCGCGGGCCTGCTCGTAGCTGAGCCGCTCGTCCTTCTTCTCGTCAGTCATCGCTGACATCCCACCACATCCCTCCGACCTCGCCCGCCGCGCGCCGCCCGGCGGCGGGTCAGCCGTCGACGGTGGCGGTCAGCTCGCCGTCGGCGAGGCGTACCCGCAGCGGGTCGCCCTTGGTCACCTCGGCGGCTGCGCGGACCACGTGGCCGTCGGCGCGCTGCACGATCGCGTACCCGCGGTCGAGGGTGGCGGCGGGGGAGAGCGCCCGCAGCCGGGCCAGCGTGTGCCGCAGGTCCTCGCCGGCCGCGCCGAGCCGGTGATCCAGGCAACGGCCGGTTCGGTCACGCAGCGCGGTCACCTCGGCGGCCCGCTGGTCGACCATCACCTGCGGCCGGGCCAGCACCGGACGGGAGCGGAGCAGGTCCAGCCGGTGCGACTCCCGGTCGACCAGGTTGACCACGGCCCGCTCCAGGCGGGACCGGGCCTGGCCGATGAGGCGTACCTCCTCGGTGAGGTCGGGGACGATCCGCTTCGCCGCGTCGGTGGGCGTCGACGCGCGGACGTCGGCGACGTAGTCGACCAGCGGCGCGTCCGTCTCGTGGCCGATCGCGCTCACCACCGGTGTACGACAGGCGAAGACCGCCCGGCACAGCGCCTCGTCGGAGAAGGGGAGCAGGTCCTCGATGCTGCCGCCGCCCCGGGCCAGGATGATCACGTCGATGGTCGGGTCCGCGTCGAGCGCCTTGAGCGCGTCGACGATCTGCGGAACGGCGCCGGGCCCCTGCACCGCGACGTTGACCGTGCGGAACTCCACCGCCGGCCAGCGCCGCCGCGCGTTGGTCAGCACGTCCCGCTCGGCCGCCGAGGCGCGTCCGGTGATCAGCCCGACCCGCCCGGGCAGGAACGGCGGGCGGCGCTTGCGGCTCCGGTCGAAGAGCCCCTCGGCCGCGAGCAGCTTCTTGAGTTTCTCCAGCCGGGCCAGCAGCTCACCGAGCCCGACCTGCCGGATCTCGTCGGCGCGCAGGCTCAGCGTGCCCCGGGCGGCGTAGAACTCCGGCTTGGCGTGCAGCACCACCCGGGCGCCCTCGCGCAGCTCCGGCGCACCCGCGTCGAGCACGTCCCGGTTGGTGGTGACGGTCAGACTCAGGTCGGCCGACGGATCGCGCAGGGTCAGGAACACCGTGCTGGCGCCGGGCCGGCGGCTGATCTGCGCCACCTGCCCGTCCACCCACACCCACCCCAGCCGCGCGATCCAGGCCCCCACCTTCTGGCTGACCACCCGCACCGGCCACGGCTCATCCGACGTGCTCCGCCCACCCTCGCTCACCCGCCCACCCTACGATCCCCCGGCCCACACGGCGTTGATCATGAGGTTGACGGGCTCTTCGATCACCGATTCACCCGCCAACCTCATGATCAACCCCTGGGTCAGGCCTGGGCGGAGAGGAGGAGGTGGGGGAGGGAGTGGGTTTCGGCGGGGCGGGCGGTGAGGACTCGGGGGCCCGCCTCGGTGATCGCGATGGTGTGTTCCCAATGGTCGGCCGTCGGGCGAGGAAGGAGGGCTGCGCCCCGCGGGCCGCGATCTCGGCGGCGGCGAGCGCGTCCAGCTCGGCGGTGGTGACGCCGGGGGCTACCGCGTCGGCCAGCACCTCGTGCACCTCGGCCAGGACGGCACCCGCCCGGGCCATCAGTTCGATCTCGTCGGGGTCTTCTGGATCACCATGACGCGCGTCCTCTCGTACCCGTGTGAAGGGGTCTCCGGTGGCCCCGCGCGCTGCCGGTCCGCTCATTCTGCCAGCCACCGCGGCCCCCTGTGGTACGGGTCGCGGCCGCTGCCGCCGGAGAACCGGGCACGTACGATGGGCGGGTGACTCAGGCTGAGACGACTCCCCGGACCGGCAAGCGCGTGCTCCTGGCCAAGCCGCGCGGCTACTGCGCGGGCGTGGACCGGGCGGTGCAGACCGTCGAGGAGGCGCTGAAGCTCTACGGCGCCCCGATCTACGTGCGCAAGCAGATCGTGCACAACAAGCACGTGGTGCAGACCCTGGAGGCCAAGGGCGCGATCTTCGTGGAGGAGAACGAGGAGGTGCCCGAGGGCGCCACCGTGATCTTCTCCGCGCACGGCGTGGCCCCCGAGGTCTACGAGCAGGCCAGGGAGCGCTCGCTCAAGGCGATCGACGCGACCTGCCCGCTGGTCACCAAGGTGCACCAGGAGGCCAAGCGGTTCGCCGCCGAGGACTACGACATCCTGTTGATCGGCCACGAGGGGCACGAGGAGGTCATCGGCACCGCCGGTGAGGCCCCCGCGCACATCCAGCTGGTCGACGGCCCGGACGGGGCCGACAAGGTCACCGTGCGCGACCCGAACAAGGTCGTCTGGCTCTCGCAGACCACCCTGTCGGTGGACGAGACGCTGGAGACGGTGGCCCGGCTCAAGTCCCGGCTGCCGCTGCTCCAGTCGCCGCCCAGCGACGACATCTGCTACGCCACCTCCAACCGGCAGCACGTGGTGAAGGAGATCGCCCCCGACTGCGACGTGGTGATCGTCGTCGGGTCGCGAAACTCCTCCAACTCGGTGCGCCTGGTCGAGGTGGCCCTGGACGCCGGCGCCCGCGCCGGCCACCTGGTCGACTTCGCCGACGAGATCGAGGACGCCTGGCTGGCGGACGCCGCCACCGTCGGCGTCACCTCCGGCGCCAGCGTCCCCGACGAGCTGGTCCAGCAGGTGCTGGCGCACCTGGCCGAGCGGGGCTTCACCGACGTCGAGGAGATCACCACCGCCAACGAGCGGCTGACCTTCTCGCTGCCGCAGGAGCTCAAGCGGGACATGAAGGCCGCCGCGACGGCCGCCCGCGGCTGACCGGCCGCCGGGAACGGACCACCCCCGCCGTACGTCCGATACGGGTATGAGGAACCTTCGGCACGCCGTCCCCGCCCTGGCCGTCTGCGCGGCGCTGAGCGCCTGCGGCGGCCAGGGCGGTACGGACGGCACCGCCACCCCGACGGGAGCAGCCCCGGTGACCAGCCAGCCCACCCCGGATCCGACCGCCACCCCGAACGACCCGGGGAACCCGGTCGACCCGCTGCCCACGAACCCGCCCAGGGGCACCCGCGGCCCGACCAAGCCGCCGCCGGCGGGTGACACCGTGCTCACCGGCACCATCCAGGCCGGGGTGGAACCGAACTGCCTGCTGCTCGACGGCAACCTGCTGATCGGCGGCCCGCGCGACGTGCTGAAGCCGGGCGCCCGGGTCACGGTCACCGGCCGTTCCCAGCCGAACATGATGACCACCTGCCAACAGGGCACGCCCTTCGTGGTCGAAGCCGCCCGCCCCGCCTGACCCCGCCCCTGCCCAACGTGGCGGGGCCGAAACGGGAGGAGCCCCGCCCCCGGGAACGGGGGCGGGGCTCCTTGGTTCAGCGGGCGGTCAGTTCACCGCGCCGATGGCCACCGAGCCGCGGCCGACGACCGCGCC
Source organism: Micromonospora sp. NBC_00898 (assembly GCF_045207895.1). NCBI lineage: Bacteria > Bacillati > Actinomycetota > Actinomycetes > Micromonosporales > Micromonosporaceae > Micromonospora > Micromonospora sp. NBC_00898. The sequence continues at coordinate 5,076,256 of NZ_CP108775.1, read as the reverse complement.
CTCGGTGGTGGTGACGGCCAGGTCGCCGTAGAGCTCCCGGCCGGCGGCCGGGGCGGCCAGGGCGGTCACCGTACCGGTGAGGGCGGCGGTGGCGCCGTTGGCCAGGGCCAGCGGGGTGTTCGGGGCGGAAAGCGTGCCCAGCGCCGGGGCCGAGAAGGAGTCCCGGTAGTCGTACGCGGTGCTGGTGCCTGGGCCATCGACGGCGTAGCCGTCGATGACCACCCGGTAGGTGCCGGCGGCCGGGTTGTTCAGCGTGACCGCTTCCTCCGAGTCACCGTCGGCGGAGATGCCCACCCGGGTGGTGCCGAGGAAGACCGACAGGTCCAGGTCGGCGCCGAGGTTGGCGGTGTTGCCGATCAGGGCGGTGAACGAGGTCGCCCCCGCCGGGACGTCCACCAGGTACTCCTGGACGGCGCCCTCGGCGATGGTCGGCCGCTCGGCGCGCACGCTGGACAGCGGGCCACCCACGCCGGTCACCTGGACCGGACCGAAGGTGTTGGTCAGGCCCCAGCTCACCTCGGTCGGCGCGCCGGCGGTCACCGACGGCAGCTCGACCACGGCCGGCTCGACCTTGACGCCCTGCACCCGAGCCTGGAGCTGGAACGGGTTGTCCAGGGTCGGCGAGGTCCGCCGCGACTCCACCTCGATCTCCCAGACACCCGCGATCGGGTTCTGGTAGTCCCGCTCCTGTGGCTTGCAGACGGCGGCGTCGGAGAAGTTGGTGTAGCAGGCGGTGCTCGCGGTGCTCTCCACCGGAACGCCGTACGGGTTGAAGGCGATGAACCGGGTCTGCGAACCGGTCGCGATGCCGGAGAGGTTGACCTGAAGCGCGCCCGCGCCCTGCGGCACCGTCACGAAGTACGAGGTGAAGCCGTTCCGCTCGACCGAACCCCCGGTGGAGAAGGAGTACGCCGGGGCGGAGACCGCGTTCGAGGCGACCACGACGGTGGAGACCTCGAAGTCGACCACCGAGGTGGCCGGGTCGTCGATCGTCATGATAGCGCCGTGCGCCCCCGCGGTCAGCGGCTTCGCCTTGACCTTGACGGTGACGGTCTTGTTCAGCGGCAGCCACACGACCTTCGGCGCGGTGAACGTGCCGTCGTCGCCGCGGAACGCGACGTTGTGCTTGAGGCCCTTGTTCGGGCCGCTGGTCCGGGTCAGCTTGACCTCGTAGTAGCGGCTCTCCTTGACCTTCTGGCCACCGCGGTCGGCGGCGCAGCGGTTGTAGAGGCCGACGCCCACGTTCGGGGTCGGCTCGAACTCGCCGGATTCCTTGTTGTACCTCGTCAGGTTCTCCGACAGCTCGGTGCAGACCGGCGCCGCGGAGGTGTAGCTCCGGGTCTGCACACCCGCGTCCAGCAAGCCCCACGCGCCGGGCACGTTGAACATGCCGTAGCCCTGGGCGTACGTCGGGACGCCGTCGATCGGCTTGGCGGAGGTGTAGATGGCCCGGCGCAGCGCGGCCGGGGTGACGCCCTTGCCGGTCGCCTTCGCGGCCGACAGCAGCAGCGCGGCGGCGCCGGTGGCCTGCGGGGAGGCCATCGAGGTGCCGTTCAGCATCTGGTAGCCCGGGGGCAGCGGGTAGCCGGCCTCGGGGACCGGGACGCCGGCCTGCCAGGTCGGCGCGGTGGAGATGGCCGAGCCGGGGGCCGTGATGCTCGGCTTGAAGCCGCCGTCCTCGCGCGGGCCGCGGGAGGAGAAGTTGAACAGCGCGTTGTCCTTGCGGACCACCGAGCCGTAGTTGGCCAGCCAGGTGTCCTTGCTGACGTTCGCGGCGACGCTGACCACGTCGGTGGCGACGGAGGGGTCGCCGACGGTGTTCAGGCCCGGGCCGGAGTTGCCGGCCGAGATGAACATCTGCACGCCGTACGTGTTGATCAGGTCGTTGTAGAGGTTCGCGCGGGCGTTCGAGCCGTCGTTGAGCGCGGGCAGGCCGCCGATCGACATGTTGACCACGTCGACCTTGCGGTTGATCACCAGGTCGGCCATGCCGGTGGTGAGCGCCGCGGCGGTGCAGCCACCGCCCCAGGAGCAGGCCCGGGCGGAGACCAGCTTGGCGCCGGGGGCGGCGCCGTCGAAGGCGCTGTTGCCCAGCATGTCGTTGGCCGCGGTGATGCCGGCGACGTGCGTGCCGTGGGTCGCCTCGATGATGCCGATGTTGACGTAGTCGACCAGGCCGGGGCCGCCGACCGGAGCGGTGTCGACGTCCTCGCGGTATTCCACGACGAACGGCATCTGGTCGCGGACCGCGGTGGCCGGGTTGTCCGTGCCGAAGTGGCCGACCTGGAACTTCTCCTTGTACGGCCGCATCACCTCGTCGTCGGTGAAGTCGCGGTTCTGGTTGACGTCCACCCGGATGTCGTGGGTCAACGGGTTGTAGAGGATGCCCCAGGAGTCCGTGGTGTCGCCGTCGCGGTTCACGTCACCGGCCGGGTCGCTTGCGGCGGTGATGGACTCGCGGAAGGTGTTGAACCGGTAGGTGCCGGCCGGCGCGGTCCAGGTGGTCGTGCCGACCGTGAAGGACGGGCCGTTCACCTCGGTGATCATCGCGCGCCAGGTGGCGTCCTCGAGCGGGTCTGTTGCGGTGACCCAGTCGACGATCTTCCGCTCGCCGGTGGTGGTCTGCTGCAGCGCCGGCTGGTCCAGGTCGATGCCGGAGTCCATGATGCCGATGGTGACGCCGCGGCCGTCCCAGCCCGGGTGCGCGGCCTTGAAGGCCTCCGCGCCGGTCTCGTTGGTCGGCATGTACGGGTTGACCGCGCCGGTGTCCCCACCGGGGCCGGCCAGGGTCTCGCCCTGCTCGGCGGTCTTCGCGCCGGCCGGGGCGGCCTCGGGGGCCGGGTCCGGGAGCTTGATCGTCTCGTCGAGGTCGACCGCGGAGACGCCGGGCAGCGTGGCGGCCTTGAGGACCTTCGCGGTGGGAACCTTGGCCAGCAGGTAGCCGACCTGGTCGTACCGCTGGCTGATGGAGGCGCCCAGGCCCTTCAGGCCGTCCGCGACCTTCTTGGCGGAGCCCTTCTTGGCGGCGATGATCAGGGTGACGGTCGGGGCGTGCTTCGCCTCCGCCTCGTCGAGGAGCTTGGCGTCGTGCGCACCGAGCGTCTCGACGGCGGTCGGCTGCGAGGCGTCGGGGGCGGTGGCGGGGGCCGCGCTCGCGGTCGCGGCGCCACCCCCCACGGTCATGGCACCGGCCGCCAGGACCGAGGCGAAGAGCGCGGCGGAGGTACGCCGGCTCCGGTTGCGGGGTTGACTCACGTTCTCTTCCTCCAGAGAACAGGGCCCTTCAGAAACAGGGCACGCGTGAGCGAAATCCTTCGCGGTGGGCGATGTCGATGTCACTACTCCGAAGTAGGTTGTGACCGGTCCGTGACGTGGGTCGGCCGTCATCGTCACGTCCGTCGTGTTAGACGTCGATGTCTGTTGACCGTTCGGCCGATGTGGACCGGCGCTCGTCCCCGGTCCCGACCAGCTCGGGGGCCTGCGGCTGCCGGGGCGCCAGCTCCACCTGCACCGGGGTGGCCAGCTCCTGGTCGGAGACGCCCAGCTCGGCGAGCTTGCGCGCGCTGACCAGCACCCGGGCCTCCAGCGACCCGACCGCCCGGTTGTACGCGGTCACCGCCCCGCCGAGCGACGTACCGAGCTTGCCGACGTGGTCGCCCAGGGTGGACAGCCGCCCGTACAGCTCGCGGGCCAGCGAGTGCACCGCCACCGCGTTGCGTGCCAGCGCCTCCTGCCGCCACGAGTAGGCCACCGTGCGCAGCAGCGCCACCAGGGTGGCCGGCGTCGCCAGCACCACGTTGCGGGCGAAGGCGTGCTCCAGCAGCGTCGGGTCGCGCTGCAACGCCACGTCGAGGAACGGGTCGGCCGGGACGAAGAGCACCACGAACTCCGGCGTCTGGTCGAACGCCGCCCAGTAGGTCTTCGCGGCCAGGGCGTCGACGTGCGCCCGCAGGTGCCGCGCGTGCGCGTCCAGGTGGGTGTCCCGCCCCCGCTCGTCGCGGGCCTCCATCGCCGTCAGGTACGCGTCGAAGGGCGCCTTGGCGTCGACCACCACGCTGCGCCCGCCGTGCAGCCGGACCACCAGGTCGGGGCGGACCCCCTGGTGGTCGGTGGCGGCGGTGACCTGCTCGGAGAAGTCGCAGTGTTCCAGCAGGCCGGCGGCCTCCACGATCCGGCGGAGCTGGTGCTCGCCCCAGCGCCCCCGCACCTGCGGGGCGCGCAGCGCGGCCACCAGCTGTTTGGTCTCGGTGCGCAGCTCGCCGGAGACGGCGCTCATCGACCGGACCTGCTCGCGCAGCTCGGCGTACGCGTCGACCCGGTCGTGCTCCAGCTCGGCGACCCGCTGCTCGTACCGCCGGAGGGTGTCGTGCAGCGGCGCCACCGCCCGGGCGACCGCCTCCTGCGACTGGGCGGTGGCCTCGTAGCTGAGCGCCCGCATCGACTGCTCCAGCCGCCCCTCGCCCGCCCGGGTGGCCTCCAGGGTCGCCTCCAACCGGGCGATCTGGGTGGCGGCGCGGGACCGGGCGGCCAGCCAGCCGACCGCGCCGCCCGCGGCCAGGCAGAGCACCACCACGGCCAGCGTCGCGAAGTCCATGCCCGAGAGCTTGCCAAACGGGTACGACGGGCGCCCGGTGGGTACCTTCGGGGGTATGGAAGTTGCCCTGTGGGTGATCCTGATCCTGATGCTCGGAGGTGCGTTGGTGTTCTGGCGGTGGGGGAGCAGGTCCCGGAGGGCCACCGAGCTGGCCGACGCCCGGGCGGAGGCGCAGCGGTGGTACGAGCGCCTCGGTGGCCAGCTGATGAACCTGCACGGTGACGCGCCGGCGGTGCGTCAGGCGTTGGCCGACGCGGGTGAGCGGTACAACGCCGCCGGGTCCCAGCTGGAGCAGGCACAGACCCCGCACCAGTTCGCGCTGGCCCGGGAGACCGCGCTGGAGGGGCTGGCCTACATCCGGGCGGCCCGCACCGCGCTGGGCATCGACCCGGGCCCGGAGCTGCCGCCGCTGGCCGCCGCGCGGGGTGCCGGCATGCTCACCAAGGAGCGCGAGGTCAACGTGCAGGGGCAGAGCTACCGGGCCGGTCCGCAGCCGGGCAACCAGACGCCCTACTACTACCCGGGCGGTAACTGGCAGGGGCGGCCGGTGCCGGCCGGCTGGTACTCGACGCCGTGGTGGAAGACCGCGCTGGGCACCGGGGCCGGCGTGCTCGGCGGCATCCTGATCGCCGACGCGCTCTTCTCGCCGGCCTTCGCGGACCCTGGCTACGGCTACGAGTCCGGCTACCAGGAGGGCTTCCAGGACGGCGCGGACTACGGCGACAACAACGACGGCGGCGACTACGGCGACCAGGGGGGCGGCGACCAGTTCGCCGGCGATCAGGGTGGCGGCAACTACGCCGGGGACTTCTCCGGCGGCGGCGACTACAGCGGCGGCGGCGGTGACTTCGGTGGGGGCGACTTCGGCGGCGGGGACTTCGGGGGCGGGGACTTCGGGGGCGGCGGCGACTGGTGACGCCGGGGCCGACGGAGTGAGCTGGCCAGTCGGCCGGGGGACCTGGCCGGGACGGCCGGGCCACCGTCCGCCGGCTGGCCGCGTTCGGCACCCGGCACACCCGGTCGTGGATGCCGGGTGGCGGGCATGGGTCCGGGTGGTCGGTTCGAGGTGGCCGGTTCCGGCGGCCGGCTGCGCGACGGGTTGGCGGCGACCGGTGCCGTGACCGCGGGGCAGAAGCCGGTTCAGCGATATGCCTGAGAGGCATACTTATGACTCTCAGGCATATCGCTCACGAGCACGAGCTGCCGCCGACCGGGCGTGATCCGGCCGGGCGTTCAACCCGGTCGGGCGTTCAACCCCGTCGGCCCGGGCGGGGGGCGATCGGATCAGCCGGTGTTGCGCATGCCGGCGGCGATGCCGTTGACGGTGGTCAGCAGCGCCCGCTCCAGCGCCGTGCCGTCGTTGGGGGCGCGGCGGCCGCCCGGCGCGGTGGCCACCGTCCGGCCGGCGGCACCGGACTCGCGGTACTGCTGCAGCAGCGCCACCTGGAGGTGGTGCAGCGGCTCCAGGTAGGTGTCCCGCACCGCCAGGGTGCGCTGGAGCACCGGCGAGTTCTCCAGCAGGGCCGGCGAGGTGGTCACCGCCAGCACCTCCTGCTTGGTCAGCTCGTACTCCTGCTGGATCTTGTCGAAGATCGGGTGCAGCTTCTTTGGCACCAGGGTCTCGACGTACCGGCGGGCGATGCTCAGGTCGGTCTTGGTCAGCATCATCTCGACGTTCGACAGGAACGTGCGGAAGAAGTGCCAGTTGCGGTACATCTCGGCCAGCACGTCCTCCAGCCCGGCCGCCCGCGCGGCGGCCAGCCCGGAGCCGACGCCGAACCAGCCCGGCACGATCTGCCGGGTCTGCGTCCAGCCGAACACCCACGGGATGGCCCGCAGGCCGGCCAGCCCGGCCCCGGTGTTGGGCCGCTTCGCCGGCCGGGAGCCGATGTTCAGCGCGCCCAGCAGCTCCGTCGGAGTGGAGGCCCAGAAGTACGCGGGCAGGTCCGGATCCTCGACCAGCGACCGGTACGACCGGAACGCCGAGGAGGAGACCACGTCCATCGTGGCGTCCCAGCGTTCCAGCATCTCGGCCGGCTGCCGGGGCGCGGTGTGCAGCAACGTCGCCTGGAGCACCGCGGCCACGGTCAGCTCCAGGTTCTCCCGGGCCAGCGCGGGCAGCGTGTACTTGTCGGAGATGACCTCGCCCTGCTCGGTCACCTTGATCGCGCCGTCGAGGGTGCCGTACGGCTGGGCCAGGATCGCGTCGTGGGTGGGTCCGCCGCCGCGCCCCACGGTGCCGCCGCGGCCGTGGAAGAGCCGCAGGTGCACGCCGTGCCGGGCCGCCACGTCGCGTAGCGCGCGCTGGGCCCGGTGGATCGACCACTGGCTGGTGGTGATGCCCGCCTCCTTGTTCGAGTCGGAGTAGCCCAGCATCACCTCCTGCACGTCGCCCCGGGCCGCGACCAGCGCGCGGTAGGCCGGCAGGGACAGCAGCTCGTCGAGCAGTTCGCCGCCGGCGTTCAGCTCGGCCGGGGTCTCCAGCAGCGGCACGATGCCGATCCGGGCCCGGCCGCTGTGCACGTCGACCAGGCCGGCCTCGCGGGCCAGCACCACCGCGGCGAGCACGTCGTCCACGCCCAGGGTCATCGAGATGATGTACGACTCGATCACCTCGGACCCGAACCGGTCCTGCGCCTCCCGGATCGCCCCGAACACGTCGAACGTCTTCTGCGCGCCCTCGGTCAGCGGGGTGTCCAGGGTGGAGAGCGGCCGGCGGCCGGCCAGCTCGTCGGCGAGCAGCTTGGTCCGCTCCAGCCGGGTCAGCGAAGGGTAGTCCGACACCTCGCCCACGGCCGCGTAGAGCTGGGCGAGCACCGCGTGGTGCGCCTCGGCGTGCTCCCGGACGTCCATGGTCGCCAGGTGCAGGCCGAACGCGGAGACCGTACGGATCGTGGAGGCCAGCCGGCCGACGGCGGTGAGCTGCCCGGAGTTGCGGGCCAGCGAGGCGCGCAGCAGCTCCAGGTCGGCGATCAGCTCGGCCGAGCCGCGGTAGTCCCGCCCGGGCACGTGCGGGGTGCCGGCGCGCAGCCGCTCCCGGGTGTTGGCGAGCTTCGCCTTCACGCAGCGGGCCTTGAGCCGGTACGGCTCCTCGGCGTTGACCCGGCGGAACCGGGGCGCCACCTCGGGCAGCGCGTCCAGGTCGGCGGCGAGGCTGGCGGAGAGGTCCAGCGACACCGCGCGCAGCCGGCGGGAGACGGAGACCTCGTTGATCAGGTGCTCCATCGCCGCCTCGGTGGCCGCGATGCCGTGCTCGTGCTGGATCCGCAGCACCTCCCGGGTCACCGCCGGGGTGACGAACGGGTTGCCGTCCCGGTCGCCGCCGATCCAGGTGCCGAAGGTCAGCGGGCGGGACGTCGGCGAGGTCTCCACGCCGAGGGTGCGCAGCGTGTCGGCGAGGTCGTCGAGGACCTGCGGGGCGGCCTCGGCGTACAGGTCGCGCAGGTAGTAGATGGCGTTGCGGGCCTCGTCGGTCGGGTCCGGCCGGTCCAGCCGCAGCTCGTCGGTCTGCCACATCAGGTCCAGCAGCTCGGCCAGGCGCCGGTTGGCCGGGCCCTCGTCGCTGGCCCCGTAGAGGATCGCGTTGGCGGTCTCGTTGTCCAGTTCGTCGGCGATCGCGCGCAGCTTGGACAGGATCGAACGGCGGGCCGCCTCGGTCGGGTGGGCGGTGAAGACCGGGCGGACCGCGAGTCGGCGGGCGGCGGCGGCGATCTCCTCGGCCGGTACCCCGCGCTCGGCGATCATCTTGGCCGCCTGGTCCAGCCAGCCGCCCTGGACGGCCCGGCGGCGGCGCAGGTCGCGGGCCCGGTGCACCTGCTCGGTGATGTTGGCCAGGTGGAAGTAGGTGGAGAAGGCCCGGGCCAGCTTGGTGCCGGTCGTGACGTCGAGGCCGCCGAGGCGCTGGGCGGCGGCCGGGGCGTCGGAGCGGACCTGGGCGCGGATCTCCTCGACCAGGTCGAGCAGCGGGCGGCCTTCCTGCCGGGCGAGGGTCTGCCCGAGCAGCGTGCCGAGGCGGCGGATGTCGGCCCGCAGCGCGGCGTCCGGGCCGTCGTGGTCGTGCTGGTCGGTCACGGTGCGCTCCTTACGTGAGTACGAAGGACAGCGCTGTCCGACTCCCTGGATGGTATCCGCGTCGGCCCCGCCGGAAGGAGGGGGCCGGCGTGATGATCTGCACTCCGGGACGGGTGGGCCGGCTCAGCCATCGGTGGCGGGCTCGCCGGTTCCGGTCGGGCGGGCTCCGGCGGCGCGGCGGGCCTGCCGGTGGGTGTGGAACATCGTGGCGGTGATCAGCCCGAGCACCCCGAGCAGCGCCCAGACCACGAGCCCGGACAGCGTCCAGCCCATCGACCGGCGGTCGAAGTAGACCGCCGACTTGATCTGGTCGGTGGCCAGCCCGGTCACGTTCCACCGGTGCATGCCGCGCAGCCAGCCGGGCAGGAACTCGGGCGCGTAGATGCCGCCGGAGCCGGGGTTGCCGAGCACCACCAGCAGCAGGATCACGATGCCGGTGCCGAGCAGCCCGAGCCAGGCCTGGATGGCGGCGGCGATCATGGCGGCGGCGAAGACGGTCAGCGCGCCGACCGCGGCGACGGCCGGCACGTCGTGGTGCCAGATGTCGAGGACCGGGCCGACGATGGCCGCGCCGACGACACCGAGCACGATCGAGTAGACCGCCAGCGTCGCCACCCGCAGCCCGGCGCGGGGCAGGCTGACCGGGGCGGTGCCGGTCGTCAGGCCGAGCGCGGTGGACGCGAGGTAGCCGCCGAGGACGTAGCCGACCGCCAGATAGAACGGGACCAGCCCGCGCGGGTCGGTCCGCTCGACCGGCACCTCGTCGGTGACCTGGAGTGGCAGGTTCGCCTGCCGGGCCGCCTCGGTGATCACCTGGGTGACCAGTTCGGCGGCGGCCGGGGCGGCGGCGCTGGCGGTGGTGAGGCGCAACCCGTCGCCGGGCCCGGAGCTGAGCACGCCGTACACCTCGCGGGCGGTGAGGCCGTCGCCGGCGGCGTCCGGGTTGTCGTACTCGACCGGCTTGATCTTGTCGGTCCGGGCGCGCACGGCGGCCATCACCGCCTGTGCACGCTGGTTGCCGAGGGCCACCCCGACCGGCACGTCGCGGGGCGTGGGCTGGTGCAGCGCCCCCACGTAGGCCGCGATGAACGCGGTGGCCAGGGCGAGCGTGCCGACCAGCAGCGCCGCGGTACGCGGCAGCCAGTCCCGCACCGCGAGTTCCCGGTCCTCGCCCACGTCGCCAGCCTAGGGTGGCGGTTCGCCCTGGTTATGGGGTTTCGCCGCCCCACGCTGCGGCCGGTGCCAGGCTGACACCATGGCGCGCGAGGACCTGCCGATCCCGGCCGAGGGCATCCTGCTCACCCACTTCGTGGTGGCCGCCGACGTGGCCCGGTCGGCGGCCTTCTACTCCGACGTCCTCGGCGGCACGGTGGTGCGGGAGGGGGAGCCGTCGATGGTCCGGCTGGCCAACAGCTGGGTGATCATCAACGTCGGTGGCGGACCCACCGAGGACAAGCCGGACGTGATCCTGGAGACCCCACCCGACCCGCACCGGACCAGCGCGTTCCTCAACATCCGGGTGGCCGACATCCAGGCCGTGTACGCGGAGTGGACCGCCCGTGGCGCGGTCTTCCTGACCCCGCCGCAGGACCGGGGCAGGGAGATCCGCTGCTATCTGCGCGACCCGGACGGCCACCTGATCGAGGTCGGCCAGACCGTCTGAAAAACCCCTGGCCCGGCTCGGTATCGTCCGAACATGGAGCTGCCCCGCTATCCGTCGAAACCCCGCCCCGGCGACCGGGTCGCCGTGGTCTCGCCCTCCCGCGGCCTGTCGGGCATCTTCCCGCACGTCCACGAGCTGGGGCTGCGCCGGCTGCGCGAGGAGTTCGGCCTGGAGCCGGTGGAGTACCCGACCACCCGGGTGATGGGCGCCGACCCGCGCGACCGGGCCCGGGACCTCACCGCCGCCTTCGCCGACCCGACGATCACCGCCGTGCTCGCCACCGTCGGCGGGGACGACCTGATCACGGTCACCCCGCACCTGGACGACGCGGTGCTGCGGGCCAACCCGAAGCCGTACTTCGGCTACTCCGACAACACCAACGTGCTCAACCACCTGTACCGGCTGGGGATGGTCGCCTACCACGGCGGGTCGGTGCTGGTGCACCTCGGCCGGCCGGGGAAGCCGCACCCGCTGACCTTCGACTCGCTGCGCGCCGCCCTGTTCACCTCCGGCTGGTACGAGCTGGCGCCGGCACCCGAGTGGGGCGACAAGCCCAACCCGTGGGACGAGCCGGAGACGTTGGCCTTCGAGCCGGAGATGCTCCCCGGCGACGGCTGGCGCTGGCGGGGGCCGGCGCGGGTGGTCCAGGGGCGGACCTGGGGTGGCTGCCTGGAGATCCTGCACTGGCTGATGGCGACCGACCGGGTCCCGTCCGCCGCCGAGCTGGCCGGGTCGGTGCTGGTCTTCGAGACCTCCAACGAGCTGCCCACCGCGCAGGAGGTGTTCCGGATCCTGCGGAACATGGGGGAGCGCGGGCTGCTCGCCGGCTTCCCGGCGGTCGTCGTCGGCCGAGCCAAGGCGTGGGACTTCGACCGGCCGCACACGATCGACGAGCGGCGGGCCTGGGCGGACGACCAGCGGGAGGCGGTCACCCGGGTGCTGGCGGACTACGCCGACGAGCCGGTGGTGGTCTTCGACGTCGACCTGGGCCACACCGACCCTCAGCTGATCATCCCGTACGGCGGGGAGATCCGGGTCGACGCGGTCGAGCGCCGCATCTCGGTGCGGTACTGACGCAGGGTCGGCGACCCGGCGGTGTCCGGTCGCCCGGAATGCCGCCGGATCGCGGGCGTGGAAATCAGCCGACGACGGCGAAGGCGCGGACCGGGAAGGTGCCCATGCCGGCCACCCGCGGCGGGGCGGCGGTGAACCGGAAGCCGGTCGGCGGCAGCGCGTCCAGGCCGGTCAGGTGCTCGACGATCGGCACGCCGGCGGCCAGCAGGGCGCTGTGCGCCGGGCGCTCGCCCCGCGTCGCCGGGCTCATGTCGTCGATGTTGATCGAGTCGATGCCGACCAGGGCGGCACCCGCTTCCACCAGAGCGCGCGCCCCGTCGCCGGTCAGGTACGGCGCCTCGGGTGCGCCGTACCGGTCGGTGCCGAAGTGCGCGTCCCAGCCGGTGTGCAGCAGTACCGCCCGCCCGGCCACGTCGTACGGGGCCAGCATCAGCCGGTCCACCGCCCGGGTGCCGGCCGGTACCCGGACCACGATCCCGGGCAGGTCGGCGAGCCGGTCCAGTGGCACGCCGGTCAGGTCGGGCCCGTCCGCCCAGCGGTGGGACGGGGCGTCGAGGTAGGTGCCGGTGTTGGCGATCATGTCGATGCCGGCCACGTGGAACTCGGTCCCCGGGGCGTACTTCGCCCGGGACGCCTCCCGGGTGAGCCAGTCGGTGATCCTCGGCCCGGGCCAGCCCGGCAGGGTGGTCATGCCGTCGGTGATCGCGTGACTCAGCTCGACCAGCCGCCGTGCCGGCGGAGTGTCGGTGGCGACGCCCCGGCCGCCCTTGTGCGGCTCCTCGATGATCGTTCTGCGGTCGATCCGCACCTCGGCGACCATCAGTAGCCCGAGGTGCCGGACGAAGAGCGCGGCCAGTTCGTCGTCGGTGACGTCCCGGCCCGGGACGTCCAGCCGGAACCCCTCCGTCCGCAGCCCGCCACCGTTGGCGAAGGTGACCTCCGCGTCGAACTGCGCCCGATACTGCTCTGCCATGCGGCTAGCCGATCATGGGACGCCGCCCCGGTCAAGATCCAGCCGTGCCGGCGGAACTGAGCAATTTTCTTCAAGAACGGGGGTCGCCCGCGGCCCGAGGATGGAACGCGTCAGCCCGACGGGGCCGCCACGGGACGGCGGCCGGAGCGGGGCACGCGGACCTGTTCGGGGAGGTCCGACGCCCCCGTCGAGCCGCGACGGGCACGCTGGCGGACGTGCCCGATGGAGGTGCCGTACGCCCCCCGTACGGCACCTCCACCGGCCAGGTTCAGTCCGCGAGCAGCCGACGCAGCCGGGCCGGCGGGTGGCCGACCTGGTCGCGTACCACCCGGGTCAGGTGGGCCTGGTCGGCGAAGCCGTACTCGCTGGCCAGCGCCCCGAGCGGACGCGCGTCCGGCTCGGCGAGGGTGTCCAGCACCGCCCGGACCCGCAGCCGGTTCCGGTACGCGGTCAGGCTGCTCCCGGTGACCCGCTGGAACACCCGGCTGAGGTGGTGCGGCGAGGTGCCCACCTCCCGGGCGACCTCCGCCAGGCCGAGGGCGAAGTCCGAGGTGACCAGGACCTCACGGGCCCGGTCGGCGAGGCGGCGGTGCGCGGCCAGCGTCGCCGGACGCCGCCGTACCGCCCGCTCGATCTCGGCCCCGGCGTCCTCCCCGGCGAGCGCGCTGTGCTGGAGCAGTCGGCCCAGGAACCGGTGCAGCCGCTCGGCCATCTCGAACCGGTCCAGGCCGCGCCGGCACTCGGCCACCAGCAGCCGGTGCGCCAGGTCCAGCGAGGCGTCCGAGGAGCCCTCCCAGCCGGTCCGGTCCAGCCACCCGGCCGCGTCCGGCCGGTCCGCCAGCACCTCCCGGTCGATCTCCAGGCAGGTGTACGAGTCCCCACAGCCGTACGGGTGGGCCACCGCCATCTCGTCGCCCGGGCGGGTGATCAGCACGGAGGTGGCGTCGGAGACGCCGGCCCGGCCGTTGAGGCGGTGCTGGTAGGCCCCCGAGCGGCCCAGGACGATCTTGTACCGGTCCTCGGCGGCGGGCTCCGTCCAGCCGTGGTGCTCCACGATGCAGCGCACCTGGTAGATCAGCATCCCGTCTGGGTGGCCGAGCACCCGCCACCGGGCCGGGGTGGTCTTGCGGCGCGGATCGCTGCCGGTCCCCTCAGCGGGCATGTGGTTCCCCCAGGTGTTCGTCGACGGCACGGCGGCCGATCGTCCCCCGGAGAGATAGTGTCGAATCTGCAAACCCCCCGTCCAGACCGGGCGAGGGGTGATCGTCGTGTGCCATCCGCGGGAAGTGATCACTGATGCTCACCGGACTGTTCGCCGCCGCCCTGGCCGACCCGGGCCTGGCCCGGGCGCGTGACCTCGCGCGTTCCGGTGCCGCGCAGGTCGACGGCCTGGACCTCACCGCCCCGGCCGCGCTGCGCCCGTTCGCGGTCGCCGCCGTCGCGGCGGACGAGCCCGCGGGTGGCGCCGGCCGCCCGGTGCTGGCGGTGACCGCCACCAGCCGGGAGGCCGACGACCTCGCCTCTGCGCTGGGCAGCCTGCTACCGGCGGAGCAGGTGGCGGTCTTCCCGTCCTGGGAGACGCTGCCCCACGAGCGGCTCTCCCCGCGGTCCGACACCGTCGGGCGGCGGCTGGCCGTGCTACGCCGGCTGGCCCACCCCGGGTCGGTCGACGCGCACGGGCGTACGGGGCCGCTGCGGGTGGTCGTGGCGCCCGTCCGGTCGCTGCTGCAACCCCAGCTCAAGGGGCTCGGCGACCTGGAGCCGGTGCAGCTCGCCACCGGCGACGAGGCGGACCTGGAGGAGGTCGCCCGCCGGCTCACCGACATGGCGTACGCCCGGGTCGACCTGGTCACCAAGCGGGGCGAGTTCGCCGTCCGTGGCGGCATCCTCGACGTCTTCCCGCCCACCGACGAGCACCCGTCGCGGGTCGAGTTCTGGGGCGACGAGGTGGAGGAGATCCGCACCTTCGCCGTCGCAGACCAGCGGACCATCGAGGGCGTGCCGCAGCTCTGGGCGCCGCCCTGCCGTGAGCTGCTGCTCACCCCGGCGGTCCGGAAGCGGGCCGCCGCCCTGTCCCAGGAGCACCCGGAGCTGGCCGAGATTCTCGACAAGCTCGCCGAGGGCATCCCCGTCGAGGGGATGGAGTCGCTGGTTCCGGCGCTGCTCGGCAACGAGAGCCTGGAGCTGCTGCTGGACTGCATGCCGGCCGGCACCCACGTGCTGCTCTGCGACCCGGAGCGGATCCGCACCCGGGCGCACGACCTGGTGCGTACCTCCGAGGAGTTCCTCCAGGCGAGCTGGGCCGCGGCCGCCGTCGGTGGCCAGGCCCCGGTCGACCTCGGCGCCGCCGCCTTCAAGACCCTGGCCGACGTACGCGCGGTGGCCCGCGCCCTGCGCCAGCCCTGGTGGACCCTCGCCCCGTTCGGCCTGGTCCAGGCGGACGCCACCGCGCCGGCCCGGCAGCCCTGGGAGGACGCGCCGACCGAGGTCGACGTCACCCCCGACGACGCCATCGCGGTGACCCTGGCCGCCCAGCCGGCCCCGCTCTACCACGGCGAGACCGCCCGGTTGGTCGACGACCTGAAGCGCTGGGCCGGCGAGGGCTGGTCCATCGCGCTGGTCTTCGAGGGGCACGGCCCCGCCCAGCGGGCCGTCGAGGTGCTCCGCGACGCCGGCCTCGGCGCCCGGCTCACCGAGCAGGTGCCCACCGCGCCCGCCCCCGGCGAGGTGCTGGTCTCCTGCGGCTGCCTGACCGCCGGCTTCGTCGACGAGGCGTCCCGGTTCGTGCTGCTCACCGGCAACGACGTCACCGGCGGCCGGGGCACCTCCACCCGGGACATGCGCAAGATGCCGAGCCGGCGGCGCAACACCATCGACCCGCTGGAGCTCAAGGCCGGCGACCACGTCGTGCACGAGCAGCACGGCATCGGCCGGTACGTCGAGCTGGTGCAGCGCACCGTCAACGGCGCCTCCCGGGAATACCTGGTCATCGAGTACGCGGCGAGCAAGCGGGGCCAGCCCGGCGACCGGCTCTTCGTCCCCACCGACCAGCTCGACCAGCTCTCCCGCTACGTCGGCGGGGAGCAGCCCACCCTGCACAAGATGGGCGGCTCGGACTGGCAGAAGTCCAAGGCCCGGGCCCGCAAGGCGGTCCGCGAGATCGCCGCCCAGCTGATCCAGCTCTACGCCGCCCGCAAGGCGTCCAAGGGGCACTCGTTCGGCTCGGACACCCCGTGGCAGCGGGAGCTGGAGGACGCCTTCCCCTGGCAGGAGACGCCGGACCAGCTCGCCGCGATCGAGGAGGTCAAGCGGGACATGGAGCAGACCGTCCCGATGGACCGGCTGATCTGCGGCGACGTCGGGTACGGCAAGACCGAGATCGCGGTGCGGGCGGCGTTCAAGGCGGTGCAGGACGGCAAGCAGGTGGCCGTGCTGGTGCCCACCACGCTGCTGGTGCAGCAGCACTACAACACCTTCGCAGAGCGGATGAGCCAGTTCCCGGTGGCGATCAAGCAGCTGTCCCGGTTCCAGACGCCGAAGGAGACCGAGCAGACCCTGGCGATGGCCGCCGACGGCACCGCCGACATCGTCATCGGCACCCACCGGCTACTCCAGGCGGCCACCCGGTTCAAGTCCCTCGGCCTGGTCATCGTCGACGAGGAGCAGCGCTTCGGCGTCGAGCACAAGGAGCACCTGAAGACCATGCGGGCCTCGGTCGACGTGCTGAGCATGTCCGCCACCCCGATCCCGCGCACGCTGGAGATGGCGATCACCGGCATCCGGGAGATGTCCACCATCGCCACCCCGCCGGAGGAGCGGCACCCGGTGCTGACCTTCGTCGGGGCGCACGACGACCGGCAGGTGGCCGCCTCGATCCACCGGGAGCTGCTCCGCGACGGGCAGGTGTTCTACCTGCACAACCGGGTCGAGTCGATCGACCGGGCGGCGCGCCGGATCCGGGAGCTGGTGCCGGAGGCGCGGGTCGCGGTGGCGCACGGCCAGATGGGCGAGGAGGCCCTGGAGAAGGTGATGGTCGGCTTCTGGGAGAAGGAGTTCGACGTCCTGGTCTGCACCACGATCGTGGAGTCCGGCATCGACATCCCGAATGCCAACACGCTGATCGTGGAGCGGGCCGACCTGCTCGGCCTGGCCCAGCTGCACCAGATCCGCGGCCGGGTCGGCCGGGCCCGGGAGCGGGCGTACGCGTACTTCCTCTACCCGCCGGAGAAGCCGCTCACCGAGCACGCGCACGAGCGGCTGGCCACCATCGCCCAGCACACCGAGCTGGGCGCCGGCATGTACGTGGCGATGAAGGACCTGGAGATCCGGGGCGCCGGCAACCTGCTCGGCGGCGAGCAGTCCGGCCACATCGAGGGCGTCGGTTTCGACCTGTACGTCCGGATGGTCGGCGAGGCGGTGTCGGCGTTCAAGGGCGAGCAGCCCGAGGAGGAGACCGACGTCAAGATCGACCTCCCGATCGACGCGCACCTGCCGCACGACTACGTCGGCGTGGAGCGGCTGCGCCTGGAGATGTACCGCAAGCTCGCCGAGGCGCGCGACGAGGAGCGGCTGCGCGAGGTGGTCGCCGAGATGACCGACCGGTACGGCGAGCCGCCCGCCCCGGTGCAGAACCTGGTCGCGGTGGCCCGGTTCCGGCTGCTGGCCCGCCGGTACGGCCTCACCGACGTCTCGATGCAGGGCAAGCACCTCCGGTTCGGCCCGCTGCCGCTGCCCGACTCGAAGCAGCTCCGGCTCAAGCGCTACCACCCGGACTCGGTCTACAAGCAGGCCACCGACCAGGTCAGCGTGCCGCGTCCGAGCACCCGCCGGGTCGGCGGCGAACCGTTGCGCGACCAGGCGCTGTTGGAGTGGTGCGCCCAACTCCTCTCCGACGTGCTGGGCGAGCCGGCGCTGGCCGGCGCGCGGTGAGCGGGCGGGTGGGCGGCGTCACAGCCGCGTGCCGGTCGTGAGAGAGTGGCCGTCATGCGTGCTCGCCGTCTCACCGCCGCCGCCAGCGTCGCGGTCCTCGCTGTGCTCTCCCTCGCCGCCTGCGGGCGGTCCGCGCCGGACGTCGCCGCGTACGTGGGTGACCGGACCTACTCGGTCGACCGGGTGGACGCCATCCACGACGAGGCCCAGGCGACGTTCGAGGAGTCGGTGAAGGCCGCCGCCGCGCAGCAGGGGGCGACCCCGACGCCGGAGCAGCTGAAGCTGAACGTGGACCGGCAGGACATCGTCAATCTGCTGGTCGGCATCGACCTGGGCAAGCGGATCGCCGAGGACAAGAAGGTCCAGGTGCAGGACCAGCTCAGCGCCGAGCAGATCGGCAAGCAGCTGGGCGTGCCGAACACCGAGTACGCGAAGCTCGCCGCCGAGTGGTACGACCTCTACCTGAGCCTGCAGGCAGGGCTGCCGCCGGCCGAGCTGACCGACGACTCGCGCGGCGACCTCTACGCCGCGCTGGTCAAGGCCGGCGTGGCCCCGGCCGGGTGGTCCGCCGACGAGCAGCGCCAGCAGTTCGCGGCGGCCCCGTTCACGCGCCAGGTCTCGGCGGTCAGCGTGGCGCTCCAGGACGAGGTGGCGAAGCTCGACGTCACGGTCAACCCGCGCTTCCCGGCGCTGGAGATCCCGGCGCTGCTGCAGACCCAGAACGGTCTGCAGCAGTACGACCTGCCGTACGTCGACGGCAACGGCCAGGTGACCGACGTCTCCACCCCGGAGCCGGTGGCCACCGGGACGACCGCCCCGGCCGCCTCCTGAGCATGTCCGCGCGGATCGTCCTGCTGGTCACCTCGCCCCGGCTGCCGGCCGGGCTGCTGACCGCGGCAGCCTGGGACGTCGTACGGTCCGCTCCGGTGCTGGCGGGCGCGGAGAGCGCGCTGACCACGGCGGTCCGCTCGGTGGGCGCCGAGGTCACCGTGGTCGAGGCTGGGGCGACCCAGGCGTTGCTGGACGCGGTGGCCGGACACGGCACGGCGGTGTGGCTGGCCGGTCCGGCCGGCGACGAGGCGCTGGCCCGGGAGCTGGGGCTGCGGCTGGCCCGCCAGCCCGGCCTGGCCGAGTTGGAGTTGATGTACGGCTCGTGGGATCCGCCGGGCGCCCGGCTGCTGGACGCGGTCGAGGTGATGGACCGGTTGGCCTCGCCGGGCGGTGACCCGTGGAAGCGGTCGCAGACCCACCGCAGTCTCGCCGGTTTCCTGCTGGAGGAGTGCTACGAGGCGTACGACGCGATCAGCGCCGACGACACCGACGCGCTCCGCGAGGAGCTGGGTGACGTGCTGCTCCAGGTGCTGCTGCACGCCCGGCTGGCGGAGAACCTGCCCGAGGGTGAGCGGTGGAACGTCGACGACGTGGCCGGCACCCTGGTCGACAAGATGGTCCGCCGCAACCCGCACGTCTTCGCCGGTGACGAGGCCGCTTCGCTGGAGGAGATCGAGGCGAACTGGGAGCGGATCAAGCGCGCCGAGAAGGCCCGCGAGTCGGTGCTGGACGGCATCGCGCTGAGCCAGCCCGCTCTCGCCCTGGCCGCCAAGATCCTCGACCGCGCCGCCCGCATCGGCCTGGCCGTCCCCCCACCCCTGGCCGACTCCCAGGTCGACCCCGAGGCCAGGCTGGGCGCCAGCCTCCTGACCACCGTCGCCGCCGCCCGCGAGGCCGGAATAGACCCCGAGGCCGCCCTCCGCCGCACCACCCTCGCCTACGCCGAAGCCGTCCGCACCGCCGAACGCGCCTCCCGCGCCAACCCGTCGAGTTGATCATGAAGTTGTTGTCGTCCGGCACGGCGTGTCGTGACAACAACTTCATGATCAGCTGAGGGGCGGGCCGACGTCGGGGGCGGTCGGTAGGGTCATCCGCATGGAAGCGTTCGTGCCGCTCGCGGAGCGGGTCGTTGAGGCGTTGCTGGAGAGCCGGCCCGGGCTGGCCACGTCGGCTGGCGACCACCGGTACGACGACCGGCTGCCGGACCTCTCCGCCGATGCCGTCGCGGCCGACCAGGGGATGCTCAAGGAGGCCGCCGACGCGCTCTCCGAGATCGACCCGGACTCGCTCGACGTCGAGGAGGGGGTCGACCACGCGCTGCTGGGCAGCCTCGTCGACCGGGCGCTGTTCGAGGCGACGGAGATCCGCGCGCACGAGTGGGACCCGCTGCGGCACAACCCCGGCCCGCTGCTGCACGCGCTGCTCGCCCGCCCGTACGCGCCCGTCGAGGAGCGGCTGACCCACCTCGCCGGGCGGCTGTCGGCCGTACCGGACGCCCTGGCGACCGCGCGTGCGACGCTGCGCGACATGCCCCGGATCCACGCCGAGACGGCGGTCGGGCAGTTCACCGGCACGGCGGCGCTGATCCGCGACGAGGTGCCCCGGCTGCTGGCCGAGGCGCCGGGGCTGCTCGGCCGGATCGAGCCCGCCGCGATCGACGCGATCGCAGCGCTGGAGGAGTTCGTGGCCTGGCTGCGGATGGGCCTGGCCGCCGACGCCGGGCCGGGGCGGGACCCGCGGCTGGGCCGGCGGCGCTGGGAGGCGCGGCTCTGGCACACCCTCGACACCGAGCTGGGCGCCGCCGAGGTGCAGCGCCGGGCCTGGGCCAACCTGGAGCGGGTCACCGCCGAGATCCGCGAGGCGGCCGTCGAGCTGGTCGGCGGCCCGGCCGACGACCGGACGGTACGCCGCGCGCTGGACCTGCTCGCCGCCGAGCACCCGGACGACCAATCCATCGTGGACCTGGCGTCGGTCACCCTGGACGAGGCGAGCGACTTCGTCCGCGCCCACGACCTGATCACCCTGGTCGACGACCCGTGCGTGATCCAGGAGATGCCGGAGTTCGCCCGAGGCGTCGCGGTGGCGTACTGCGACTCGCCGGGTCCGCTGGAGACGGCGGACCTGCCCACGTTCTACTGCATCGCGCCCACCCCGGCGGACTGGCCGGCGCACCGGGTCGAGTCGTTCTACCGGGAGTACAACGACCACATGATCCGCAACCTGACCGTGCACGAGGCGATGCCCGGTCACTTCCTCCAGCTCGCCCACGCCCGCCGGCACGCCGGCCCCACCCGGGTCCGCGCGCTCACCGAGTCCGGGGTGTTCATCGAGGGCTGGGCGGTCTACACCGAGGAGCTGATGGCCGGCCTCGGCTTCGGCGGCCTGCCGGTGCGGCTGCAGCAGCTCAAGATGCAGCTGCGGATGACCATCAACGCGCTGCTCGACCAGCTCGTGCACTGCGAGGACCTGCCCGAGGCCGAGGCGATGGCGCTGATGACCGGGCGCGGTTTCCAGGAGGAGGGAGAGGCGGCCGGCAAGTGGCGCCGGGCGCTGCTCACCTCGACCCAGCTCTCCACCTACTTCGTCGGGTACAGCGAGGTGGCGGACATCGCCGCGGCCCGCCCGGACGGGGTCTCGGTCCGGGACTGGCACGACGCGATGCTGGCGCACGACTGCCCGCCGCCCCGACACCTGCGCACCCTGCTGGGCGTGTAGGGAAGGGCCCCTTCTCACCCCTCAGCGGGTGCTGAAGCGCTCCGCTCGGCGGTGGGTGCGCCGCCGCCGCACCACCTCCGGCGGGCGGCGGGTCGGGCGCAGCAGGTCGGAGGAGGCGAACAGGGCCCGCTTGGTGACCTCCACCAGCGCCAGGTACGCCACCACCAGCCCGACCAGCACCGCCAGGAAGCCGATCGGCAGCGGTTGGAAGCCGAGCGGCCCGGCCACCGGCAGGTACGGGATCAGCCAGGCCACCGCCACCGCGGCCGCCGCGGCGGCGAGCAGCGGACGGCTGGGCCGGCTGCGCCAGAACGGGCTGGTGTGGGTGCGGATGACGAAGACCACCAGCGTCTGGGTCGCCAGCGACTCGACGAACCAGCCGGTGCGGAACTCCACCGGGCCGGCGTGCAGCGCGCTGAGCAGCAGCGCGAAGGTGAGGAAGTCGAAGAGCGACGAGAGCGGCCCGAAGGTGAGCATGAACCGGCGGATCTCCCGCAGGTCCCAGTGCGCCGGCCGGGCGAGCTGATCGGCGTCCACCTGGTCGGTGGGGATGGCCACCTGGCTCAGGTCGTAGATCAGGTTGTTGAGCAGGATCTGCGACGGCAGCATCGGCAGGAACGGCAGGAAGGCCGACGCCGCGGCCGCGCTGAACATGTTGCCGAAGTTGCTGGACGTGCCCATCAGCACGTACTTGATGGTGTTGGCGAAGATCCGCCGGCCCTCGGTGACCCCGTCGGCGAGCACGTCGAGGTCCTTGGCCAGCAGCAGCACGTCGGCCGCGTCCCGGGCCACGTCGGTGCCGGTGTCGACGGAGATGCCGATGTCGGCGGCGTGCAGGGCGAGCGCGTCGTTGACCCCGTCGCCGAGGAACGCCACGTCCCGTCCGGCGGCCCGCTGGGCGTGGACGATCCGGGCCTTGTCCTCCGGGGAGACCCGGGCGAAGACGGTGGTCCGCCCGATCGCCCCGGGCAGCGCGGCGTCGTCCAGCGCGGCCAGGTCCGCGCCGGTCAGCACCCCGGCCACCGGCAGGCCGAGCTGCTCGCAGACCCGGACCGCCACCGCCGGGTGGTCGCCCGTGATCACCTTGACGGTGACGCCGAGGCCGGCGAGCCGGTCCAGGGCCGCCCGGGCGTCCGGCTTCGGCGGGTCGAGGAAGACCAGCAGGCCGGCGAAAGAGAGGTCGCGTTCGTCGTCCGGGCCGAGCGCGGTCAGCCCGGGCGCGGGGCGGCGGGCCACCGCGACCACCCGGCCGCCGCCGGCCAGCCGCTCGTCGAGCACCGCCCGCGCGGCCTCGGGTACGTCGTGGCAGAGCGCCAGCACCTCCTCGGCCGCGCCCTTGGTGACCAGGGTCCGCCCGTCCGGGCCGTCGACCAGCACGCTCACCCGCCTCCGTCGGTGGTCGAAGGGGAGCAGCGCCACCCGCCGGTACGCGGACACCGGCTGTCCCGCCGCGCCGGGCGCCGCCCAGAGCGCCTGGTCCATCGGGTTGCCGTCCCCGCCCGAGGTCGCCTCGTTGGCGAGCAGCCCGGCCAACAGCGGGGCGTCGTCGGGGCACCCGTTCGGGCCGAGCGTCTCGGCGAGGCTGAGCCGCCCGTCGGTGAGCGTGCCGGTCTTGTCGGTGAAGAGCACCTCGACATTGCCCAGGTCCTCCACGCAGACCAGGCGTTTCACCAGCACCCGCCGCCGGGACAGGTTGCGGGTGCCCGCCGCCAGGCTGGCCGTGACGATGGCGGGGAGCAGTTGCGGGGTGATGCCCACCGCGATGGCCAGGCTGAACAGCACCGCGTCGATCACCGGCCGGTGCAGCACCAGGTTGATCACGAAGATCACGGCGGTCAGCACGCCCGCCACCCGGGCCAGCATCAGCGAGAAGCGGCGCAGCCCGCGCTGGAACTCCGTCTCGCCCTGCCGCTCGCCGAGCCCCACCGCGATCCGCCCGAACGCGGTGTGCCCGGCGGTGGCCACCACCACGCCGACGCCCGAGCCGGCCCGGACCACGGTGCCCATCAGCGCGCAGGAGGCCAGGTCGTCCAGGGGCGTGCCGGCCGGCACCGGGGCGGGGTCCTTCGCCACCGCCGCCGATTCGCCGGTCAGCACCGACTCCTCGCACTCCAGCCGGTGCGCCTCGGTGAGCCGCAGGTCGGCCGGGACGACCATGCCCAGGTCGAGCCGCACCAGGTCGCCGGGGACCAGCTCGACCACGTCGACCACCTCGGTCCGGCCGGCCCGGACGACCGGCGCGGTGTGCCGGACCCGGTCGTGCAGCGCCGCGCCGGCCCGCTCCGCCCGGTACTCGTTGACGAAGCCGAACCCGACGCTGACCGCCAGGATCACCCCGATCACCAGGGCGTCGGTGCGCTCCCCGACGAAGTAGGAGACGGCCGCCGCGACCAGCAGCAGACCGAGCAGCGCGGAACGGAACTGGCGGACCAGCACGGCGAGGGCGGAGACCCGGTGGGTCCGCACGGCGTTCGGGCCGAGTCGGGACCGGCGCCGGAGCACCTCCTCGGGGGCGAGGCCGTCGGCGCCGCCGCCGAGGGCGGCGAGCACCCGGTCGACCGGAAGGCTCCCGGCCGCGGTGACCGGGAGCCAGCCCTCGTCCCGTACCGCCTCGGCTCCGCGCACCGCCACCGTTCCCACCGACCGGGTCCCCTCCCCATTGCCCACCCGGGCCTGACCGCCCCGGCCAGCATCCGTCGCAACCGGGCCGCCGGTTCAGGGCCGTCCGGCCCCCACCGCGGGGAAGGAAGGTCCGTCGTGGGTCAGGGCCGCGGGCGGGCGGCGACGGCGTCGATCAGCCAGCGCGAGATCGAGTACGCGGGCGGCAGCTCCGCCGGCAGCGCGTCCAGCGGGAACCAGCGGGCCTCGCTGAGCTCCTTCGCGTCCACCACCGGCTCGGCGGCCGGGTCGGTGGCGGTGGTGGTGAAGCCGGCCAGCAGCGTCCCCGGGCCGGACATCGCCCACGGTTGGCTGCCGAAGTAGGTCGGCTCGGCGATCGCCAGGCCCACCTCCTCGCCGACCTCGCGGTGGGCGGCCGCCTCCAGCGACTCGCCGGCCTCCACGAAGCCGGCGACCAGCGCCCACAGCTCCGTCGGGCCGTAGGTGTGCCGGACCAGCAGCAGTTCGTCGACGCCGCCGGGTCGGGGGCGGGTGATCGCGACCAGCACCGCGGCGGAGAGCGGCATCGGCACGTACAGGTCGCAGCCGGGGCAGCGCCGGGCGGTCTCGCCGGGCACATCGGCCAGTTCGGTCCGACAGGCCCCGCACCACCGGTGCGTACGCCGCCAGGTCACCACGGCCAGCGCCCGCCCGGCGAGCGTCGCGAGGGGTTCGGGCAGGTCGGCGGCGAGCTCGCGCCAGCTCCGCCAGCGCCCCGGCAGGTCCCGCTCGTCGGCCACCTCGGCCGCCCAGGCCGGTACGCCGTCCAGCGTCCCCACCGGCACCCAGCCGAAGCCGGCGGGCAGGTCACCGACGCTGGGGAAGCGCCCGTCCCGGCCGGTCAGCAGCCGGCGCCCGGCGACCGGCAGCGCGATGTCGGCGGGAGCGGGCGGGGCGCTGCCGTCCGCGCCCGGGACGAACCCGCCCCGGGCGGTCACGACGTCGTCGAGCGGCGGCGGTCCACCACGCCCGCGCCGGCCGGCACGTCGAAGGCGGCCGGGTCGACCGTCTCGGTGTAGCCGGTCAGGGTCACCTCCGCCGGCTTGCCGTTCAGGGTGCCGGTGAAGCTGCCCAGCACGCCCTCGGTGGTGACACAGGCGGCGAACCGGTCGCCGGACCTGGTGACGTCGACGCAGGTGGCGTGGTGTCCGGCGAGCGTGGTGTCGCTCTGCCCGATGGTCGCCTCCGGGTCGAGGGCGGCCTGCGTGAGCAGCCGGATCACGGCCGGCGGGGTGACCAGGCCGAGCTTGCCGGCCTCCGTGTAGGCGGCGACCGACGGCTTGCCGGCGGTCAGCACCGGGGGCAGCACGGTGCACGAGGTCCGGCCGCCGGCCGTCGCGCACCGGGTGAGCGCCTCCTGGGTCACCGTGATCTTGCCCGCCGGCCAGGTGTACGCCGACCGGAGCGGGTCCTCCGTCTGGGCGATCGAGGCGGTCTGCCCACCGGTGAGCTGGTAGTCGGCGGCCCAGGTCTGCTCCAGGGCCCGGTCCATCCGGGCGGTCAGGTCGTTGACCAGGTCGGCGCGCCCGAGGGCCTGTCCGGCGTCGTCGAGCGCCTGACAGCCGGTCACCGTGAGCGACGCGATGACCGAGGCGGCGAGCACGCGGAGGGTGGTCGAGGCGGCGGGCATGTCGCCCAGCCTTGTCGATGGGGGCAACCTCTCGCAAACCCGTTGCCGGTTGACGCCCGAGAATCCGGGAATGTCCGTCCGATACGCTGCGTTCAACACCTGCCTCAGCCGCACCGTCGCGGCCCATACCGGACCGGAACACACAAACGAGGAGCGACTCAGTGGCAACCATCGAGGGAATCGTCGCCCGGGAGATTCTGGACTCACGGGGCAACCCGACGGTCGAGGTCGAGGTCGGGCTCGACGACGGCACGATCGCCCGCGCCGCCGTGCCCTCCGGCGCCTCCACCGGCGCCTTCGAGGCGATCGAGCTGCGCGACGGTGACGCGGACCGCTACCAGGGCAAGGGCGTCGAGAAGGCCGTCTCGAACATCGAGGACAAGATCGTCGACCAGCTCATCGGGTACGAGGCCAGCGAGCAGCGGCTGATCGACCAGAAGATGCTCGACCTCGACGGCACCGACAACAAGGCCGAGCTGGGCGCCAACGCCATCCTCGGCGTCTCGCTGGCGGTCGCGAAGGCCGCCGCGGGCAGCGCCGAGCTGAGCCTCTTCCGCTACCTGGGTGGCCCGAACGCGCACCTGCTCCCGGTGCCGATGATGAACATCCTCAACGGTGGCGCGCACGCCGACTCCAACGTCGACGTCCAGGAGTTCATGATCGCGCCGATCGGGGCGCCCAGCTTCCGGGAGGCGCTGCGCTCCGGCGCCGAGGTCTACCACGCGCTGAAGTCGGTGCTGAAGAAGAAGGGCCTGTCCACGGGCCTCGGCGACGAGGGCGGCTTCGCGCCGAACCTGCCCACCAACGCCGCCGCGCTGGATCTGATCGCCGAGGCGGTGGAGAAGGCCGGCTACCGGCTCGGCACCGACATCGTCTTCGCCCTGGACGTGGCCGCCACGGAGTTCTTCGACAACGGCACGTACACCTTCGAGGGCAGCGCGAAGTCCGCCGAGGAGATGAGCAACTACTACACCAAGCTCATCGGCGACTACCCGATCGTCTCCATCGAGGACCCGCTGTCCGAGGACGACTGGAGCGGCTGGGCCACCCTGACCGCGGCGGTCGGCGACCGGATCCAGATCGTCGGCGACGACCTCTTCGTCACCAACCCGCAGCGGATCGCCCGCGGCATCGCCGAGAAGGCCGCCAACGCGGTGCTGGTGAAGGTCAACCAGATCGGTTCGCTGACCGAGACCCTGGACGCGGTCGACCTGGCCCACCGGGCCGGCTTCAAGTGCATGATGAGCCACCGGTCCGGCGAGACCGAGGACACCACCATCGCCGACCTGGCGGTGGCCACCGGCTGCGGCCAGATCAAGACCGGCGCCCCGGCCCGCTCCGACCGGGTCGCCAAGTACAACCAGCTCCTGCGCATCGAGGAGGAGCTGGCCGACGCGGCGCGGTACGCCGGTGCGGGCGCGTTCCCGCGTTACCGTTCGGCCTGAGCGCGTAGCTCCGGGGGAGGGGTGTGACGATGCAGCAGCGCCGCACACCGGGTGGTCAGCGTCCCGTCCGCCGGCCCGGTCAGGCCGGCCGGGCGGGCGGGGCCCGGGCCCGGTCGTCGGCCCGCGAGGGTGGCGTCCGCGCCGAGCCGCGCGGCGCCGCCGGCCGGTCGCCCGGCGCGGCCCGGGCCGCCGAGGGCGTACGCTCCGCGAGCCGGCCCGCCGCCGCCCGGCGTACGGCTGCCGGCGGCACCGTCAAGCGGCTCTCCGCACCCCAACCCCGGCGCTTCACCGGGCGGGCCACCGTGCTGTTCGCGGTGTTGATCGCGCTCGCCCTGGCCTACACCTACCCGGTCCGGGTGTACCTGGACCAGCAGGCCGACATCGAGCGGATGGAGGCGTCCCAGGCCGACCAGCGCCGGCGGATCGAGGACCTCTCGGCCGAGGCGGCCAAGTGGCAGGACCCGGCGTACATCGAGACGCAGGCCCGGGAGCGGTTCTTCATGGGCAAGCCGGGGGAGACGCTGCTGGTGGTGCTCTCCGACCCGGAGGGCGCCGCCAAGGACGCCGGCAAGGGCGCGAAGCCGGGGCCGCCGAAGGCGCCCGATCCCTGGTACGACACGCTGTGGTCGAGCGTGCAGGCGGCCAACGCCGAGCGCCCCGACAAGTGAGCACCACCGCAGCACCGAACGAGAGATGGGCACCGTGACTGTCGTACCACCGCAGGACCCGGCGGCGGGTTCCGTACCCCCGCCGGAGCGCCAACCGGCCACCGAGGCCGACCTGGCCGCGGTGGCCGCGCAGCTCGGACGCCCGCCCCGGGGCACCCGGGCGGTGGCCCACCGCTGCCCCTGCGGCCTGCCCGACGTGGTGGAGACGACGCCCCGGCTGGCAGACGGCACGCCCTTCCCGACGTTGTTCTACCTGACCTGCCCGCGGGCGACCGCGGCGTGCAGCCGGCTGGAGTCGGCCGGGCTGATGAAGGAGATGGCCGACCGGCTGACCACCGACCCGGAACTGGCCGCCCGCTACCGGGCGGCGCACGAGGACTACCTGACCCGCCGGGAGGCGATCGGCGAGGTGCCGGAGATCGCCGGCATCTCGGCGGGCGGTATGCCGGGCCGGGTGAAGTGCCTGCACGTGCACCTGGGGCACGCGCTGGGCGCCGGGCCGGGGGTCAACCCGTTCGGCGACGAGACCCTCGAACTGGTGGAGAAGTGGTGGGCCGCCGGCCCGTGCGTGGACGTCCCGGCGCCAGAGTGAGCGGGGACGAAATCGTCGTCCGCCGGGCCCGGACGGGTGACGTCCGCGGGATCCGGCGGTTGGTCGACACCTACACCGACGACCGGCGGTTGCTCAGCAAGGCGACCGTCACGCTCTACGAGGACGTGCAGGAGTTCCGGGTCGCGGTGGCGCCGGACGGCACGGTGGTCGGCTGCGGCGCGCTGCACGTGATGTGGGAGGACCTGGCCGAGATCCGCACCGTCGCGGTGGATCCGGCCTGCCGGGGACGGAAGATCGGCCACCGGATCGTCGGCGAGCTGATCGACGCGGCCCGCGAGCTGGGCGTGGCGCGGATCTTCGTGCTCACCTTCGAGACCGACTTCTTCGGCTCGTTCGGCTTCCGGGAGATCGACGGCGCGCCGGTGCCGCAGCCGGTCTACGAGCAGTTGCTGCGCTCGTACGACGAGGGTGTCGCCGAGTTCCTGGACCTGGAACGGGTCAAGCCGAACACGCTCGGCAACACCCGGATGCTGCTGCGCCTCTGACGGCCCCGGGCCACGAATGACCCATGTCCACCGCCCGGGGTCCGCTGTAGGCGCCGCTGACCACGCCGATCGCCGCGAACAGTCCCTCGGCCTCGACCGCGGCCCGGAAACTCATGTCACCGCCGTTAGAGATGCCGGTGAGGTACACGCGGTCCGGGTCGGCCCGAAGTGGACGGCCAGCCACCGTCGACAGGTCGCGGACGCCGCGCAGCGGTTGGCGCTCCGCGGGCTGGAGGGGCTCTTCGACGGCCTCCATCCGGCGATGCCGCGGCGGGCCGTCGATCGGGCGGCCGATCCGCTCGGTCGCGTGCTGGGCGCCACCCGGGCGGCGGTGCTTCGTCGGCTCGCCGAGCCGGGCCGGCACACCACCACGGCGCTCGCCCGCGCCGTCGACCACACCGGCGGGGCCGTCCGACACCGACTGACGCCGCTCGGCCTGCACCTGCTGGGCGGTGCCCCCTGACCGATGTGCCCCGCGTGCTGAGCGGGCCCGGCCCCCGGTGCGTGCGGGGTGCGCCGCGTCGACGTGTCGCGCAGCCGGAGCCATGACCCCGCCGACGGATATACCTGTGAGTCATAAATATGCCCCACAGGTATATCGCTCAACGGCACATCCCTCTCCACGGAGTGCGTCAGGTCGTACCGTCGGGCGCGGCCGACCGGCTGCCGTAGGGTTGCTGCCGTGACGACGCGTGTGGCCGCCATCGACTGCGGGACCAACTCGATCCGACTGCTGGTCGCCGACCTGCCCGAACCGTCCGCCGGCCCGCAGGCCCCGCTGGTCGACCTGACCCGCCGGATGGAGATCGTCCGGCTCGGCCAGGGCGTCGACCGGACGGGCCGGCTCGCCCCCGAGGCGATCGAGCGCACCCGGGTCGCGCTGGCGTCCTACGCCGCCGACATCGAGAAGCTGGGCGCCGAGCGGGTCCGGATGTGCGCCACCTCGGCTACCCGGGACGCCGCCAACGCCGCCGACTTCCGGGCCATGGTCGAGCAGACCCTCGGCGTCGAGCCCGAGGTGGTGACCGGCGACGAGGAGGCCCGGCTCTCGTTCACGGGCGCGGTGCGCGGCCTGCCCGCCGACGCCAAGGAGCCGTTCCTCGTGGTGGACATCGGCGGCGGCTCGACCGAGTTCGTGGTCGGCACCCGCTCCGGCGGCGTCGAGGCCGCCATCTCGATGGACATCGGCTGCGTCCGGATGACCGAGCGGCACCTGCACGGCGACCCGCCGCCCCTGGACGAGATCGCCGCGGCGCAGGCCGACATCGCGGTCGCGGTGGATCGGGCGCTGACGGCCGTGCCGGGCCGCGAGGCCGCCACGCTGGTCGGGCTCGCCGGGTCGGTCA
This sequence comes from Micromonospora sp. NBC_00898, assembly GCF_045207895.1. Classification (NCBI taxonomy): domain Bacteria; kingdom Bacillati; phylum Actinomycetota; class Actinomycetes; order Micromonosporales; family Micromonosporaceae; genus Micromonospora; species Micromonospora sp. NBC_00898. Next base: position 5,046,561 of record NZ_CP108775.1, on the reverse strand, counting down.
CCACCGTGGTCGCCATCGCGCAGGGCCTGACCGAGTACGACCCGGCGCGCATCCACCACGCCCGGGTGTCGTACGAGCAGGTCGCCGACGTCACCGCCGACCTGCTGGCGAAGACCCGCGAGCAGCGGCTCGCCATCCCGGTGATGCACCCGGGCCGGGCCGACGTGATCGGCGCGGGGGCGCTGGTGCTCCGCGTGGTCATGGAGCGGGCCGGCATGCCCTCGGTGGTCGCCTCCGAGCACGACATCCTCGACGGCATCGCCTGGAGCCTCGCGCCGACCGCATGAGCCGCCTAGGCTGCGGTCATGGCGGTCAAGCGGGTCAAGCCGAACATCCGCTCCGACGACTTCGCCGGCAGCCGTCGCTTCTACACGCAGCTGATCGGGCTGGGCGGCGGCGAAGGGCTCGACTGGATCCTGTTCTTCGGCGGGGAGACCCGCGAGGTCCAGCTCTCGGTGATGAAGCTCGACATCAAAGCCGGCATCCACCCCGACGTGTCGGTCGAGGTGGACGACGTCGACGACGTGCACGCCCGGTGCGTCGCCGCCGGGGCCGATATCGTCTACCCGCTGACCGACGAGCCCTGGGGGTTACGCCGGTTCTTCGTCCGCGACCCGAACGGCGCCGTCATCAACGTGACCCAGCACGACGAATAGCGCTCAGGCGCGTTCGGTGGCGAGGCGGGCGCTGAAGCCGAGCAGGGCCACCCCGGTCAGCCCGTCCAGCCAGCGTCGTACCCGGCGGCGGGACAGCAGTTCGCGGGCGCGGTCCATCGCACCGACCAGCAGCAACAGGTAGGCCAACCCCAGTACCGCGTGGCTGAGCGGGAACACGAGCAGCACCGCCAGCGGCGCGGAGCCGCCGACGAACTGCGGCAGCACGGCCAGGTAGAACGCCAGCACCTTCGGGTTGGTGATGTCGGTCAGCGGGGCGTACCGGCCGTGCCAGGCTGAGCGCCACGCCTGCACCCCCAGGTACGCCAGGTACGCGACGCCGGCCCAGCGGATCGTCTCGAACAGCGGCTGGGAGCGGACGATCAGCGCGCCCAGCCCGGCCGCCGCGGCCACCCCCTGTACGGCGTTCGAGCCGGTCACCCCGGCCGCGCTCCACATCCTGCTTCGGCGCCCGGCGGCCAGGGTGTTCCGGGTGACCACCGCGAAGTCCGGGCCGGGAATGAGGATCAGCACCGCGGCGAAGACCAGAAACGATCCGTAGCTGCTCCACGACATGCTTCCGACCCTACGACGGAGGGGACGAGTGCTAGTGTTTCCTTGACGGTACTACGCAATGCGCACTACTGTCGGAAGCGTGGATACCACGCAGCTCCTCAAGGGCGTGCTCGACCTCGCCGTCCTCGCCGTGCTCCGGGAGGAGGACGGCTACGGCTACGACATCCTGCGCCGGCTGCGCGACGCCGGCTTGGAGGAGGTCGGCGACGCCTCGGTCTACGGCACGCTGCGCCGGCTCTTCGCCGCCGGCCTGCTCACCACCTACGTCGTGCCGAGCGAATCCGGCCCGCACCGCAAGTACTACGCCCTCAACGCCGCCGGCCGGGACCAGCTCGCCCGCTCCGGCAAGACCTGGCGCTCCTTCGCCACCACCATGGACGCACTGCTCGACGATCGGGGGATGGCGGCATGACCGTCACTGGGCAGGAGATCGCGGACTACGTCGACCGGGTGCGGGCCGCACTGGCCGACCTGCCGGCCGCCGTCCGCGACGAGTTGACCGAGGACCTGCCGGAGCACCTGACCGAGGTCGCCGCCGAGGCGGACGGCTCACTCGTGGACCGGCTCGGCGAGCCCGAGGCGTACGCCGCCGACCTGCGTGCGGCCGCAGGCGCCGGCGAGCCGTCGGCCGGTGGCCGCATGGACCGGCGGATCGCCGCCGCCGCGCGCCGGGTCCGCGCCCGGCTGTCCGGCCTCGACGCCAGTCTCGGTCCGATCCTCGGGTACGCCTCGGCGAGCGAGTTCCTCCGGCTGCTCCGGCCCGCCTGGTGGGTGCTGCGCGGCTACCTGGTGGCGGCCCTCGTCTCCGCGGTCTTCAGTGGTGACGTCACCCTGCTGCCCCGGCCCTTTTTCAGCGAGGTCACCGGGCTCGTCCTGCTCGTCGCCGCCGTGCTGACCTCGATCTGGCTCGGCCGCAACGCCGACCGGCTGCGGCGGTGGCCGCGCCGGCTGATGCACGCGGGTGCCGTCGTGCTGGTGGTCTTCGGGCTGGTTCTGGTCGTCAACCTGGATGAGCGGTCACAGCGGGACGACTTCGGCTATCAGGGGGTGTCGGTCGACGACCGGTACGACTCCGTCCAGGACGTCTTCGTCTACGACAGCGAGGGGCGGCTGGTGGAGAACGCCCGGCTCTTCGACCAGAACGGCGTGCCGATCCGGCTCGGCTACCCGTCGTGTGTCGACCCGGCCCAGCCGGACGCCGCGCTGCGGACCGGCTACCCGTACTGCCCTGAGCTGGCCCCGTTCCGGCCGCGACCGCCCGCCACGGCGCCGGTGCCGCCCGGGGCGAACGGGGGTCGGGCGCCCACCGCGACCCCGGCACCGCCGGGCGGCTCGGCGCCGACGGTCGCCGCCACGCCGACCGCCGTTCCCGGCGCGACGGTGGCCCCGGAGCCGACCGACGCCGTCCCGGTGCCCAGCCCGACCCGCTGAACCAGACCACGGGGGCGCCCACCGATGCGGTGAGCGCCCCCTCGTGCGTCCACGATGGGAAGGCGAACGGGAGGTGAATGCCACTGTTCTCGCGTCTTCCCCGGCGTGGTGGCGGCGTGGCAGGCTACCGGCACGTAGGACCACTGGGCGACCAGCCAACGATGACTGACCGCTAGGAGGACGGGCCATGGGCGAGACGGTGAGCTTCACCAGCAACGGAGGGACGAGCGAGGGGTATCTCGCGATACCCTCCGGCGGTGCGGCCAGCCCGGCGGTCATCGTCATCCAGGACTGGTGGGGTCTCGTGCCCCACGTCCGGGCGGTGGTGGACCGCTTCGCCGAGGCCGGATTCGTCGCCCTCGCCCCGGACTTCCGGCACGGCGAGCCGGCCAGCAGGCCGACCGAGCCCCGCCAGATGCTGAACGGGCCGCAGATGGACGAGGCGGCGACGGACATCGCCGCCGCGGCGGAATACCTCGCCGGCCGCCCCGAGGTCACCGGCAAGGTCGGCTGCGCCGGCTTCTGCGCCGGCGCCAGCCTGGCCCTCTGGTCGGCGACGTTCTCCGAGCGGATCGTCGCCACCGCAGGCTTCTACCCCCGCCTCCCCTGGGAGGGGATGCGCGCCGAGTGGGCCGACTACGCCGGCAAGGCGGCGCTCATCCACTGCTCCGAAGAGGACGGCACCTCGTCCGCGAACGGCGTACAGGCCGCCCGTCAGGCCATCGAGGCGGCCGGTGGCACCTGCCAGACCTACGACTACCCGGGCACGTCACACGCGTTTTTCAACGAGGACCGGCCGGAGAAGTTCGACCAGCGGGCCGCCGCCACCGCCTGGGCCCGCACCCTGGAACTGTTCCGGGCCAAGCTTGGCTGAGCCGCGTACCCCCGACGAGGTGGTCGCCCGCGCCGCGCGGGCGACCGACCTCGCCGACCTCGACGGTGCCGTCAGCGACTGCTTCGCCTGCCCGCGCCTGGTCACCTGGCGGGAGGAGGTCGCCCGGGTCAAGCGGGCGGCCTTCCGCGACCAGGAGTACTGGGGCCGCCCGGTGCCCGGCTTCGGCGCGTCGGACGCGCGGATCGCCATCCTCGGGCTGGCGCCGGCCGCACACGGCGGCAACCGCACCGGCCGGATCTTCACCGGCGACCGCTCCGGCGACGTGCTCTTCGCCGCGCTGCACCGCGCCGGCCTGGCCAACCAGCCGACCAGCGTCGCCGTCGGCGACGGCCTGACCCTGCGCGACACCCGCATCTTCGCCGCGGTGCGCTGCGCGCCGCCGGACAACAAGCCCACCCCGGCCGAGCGGGACACCTGCGCGCCGTGGCTGCACCGGGAGGTCGCGCTGATCCGGCCCACCCTGCGCGTTGTGGTCGCGCTGGGTGCCTTCGCCTGGGCCGCCTGGTGGCCGGTGCTTCGCGACGTGTACGAGGTCCGCCCGCCCAGTCCTCGACCGGTCTTCGGCCATGGGGCACACTGGTCCGGCGGTTCCGCACCGGCGTTGCTCGGCTGCTATCACGTCAGCCAGCAGAACACCTTCACCGGGCGGCTGACACCAGGGATGCTGGACGACGTGTTCGCCCGGGCGAAGCAGTTGGCCGGGGTGGACTGAGGAATGCGTGGGGCGGTGGGATGGACCTCGGCGTGCTGCGCAGATGGTGGCCGGTCGCGACGGTGACCGTCCTGCTGGCCGTCGCCGCGTCCGCGGCCGGGCACTCCTCGATCGGGGCCAGCCGAATCCCGCCGGCCGCCAAGGAGTTGCCCTACGTGCCGGACTACCCCTCCGCCGAGCCGGCGCCCTCCATCGCCGTCGAGCCGCGGGACGCCGCCGAGGCCACCCAGGCGCAGATCCCGCACTGGATCGTCACCACCGCCCTGGTGGTGCTGGGCCTGGCCGCCCTGCTCGCCGTCGGGTACGTCGTCTGGACGCTGGTCCGGGGCGCGCTGCGGCGTACCACCCGGGCGATCCCGGCGCAGCGGGCCCGGCGTACCGCCGAGGGCACCGCGCGGGAGGTGGTGGCCGCGCTCGACGCCGGCCTGGTGGAGCTGGACGACCGGTCCACCGACCCGCGGACCGCGGTGATCGCCTGCTGGGTCCGGCTGGAGGAGGCGGCCGAGGAGGCCGGCGTGCCCCGGCTCGCCGGGGACACCCCCACCAACCTGGTCAGCCGGCTGCTGCGCGGCGACCCGGCGGCCGGCGTCCCGGCCATCGCGAGCGCCGACGTGCTGGACGGGTTCGCCCACGTCTACCGCGAGGCCCGGTACGCGACGCACACGGTCGACGAGCGGATGCGCGACCAGGCCCGGTCGGCGCTGCGCCGGCTGCGCGGCGAGTTGACCAGCCTCGCCGGCCAGGTGATGCCGTGAGCACCAGCATCGACGACCTGCTGTCGTTCGAGGAGGAACCGGCGGGGCCGGCGGTCGCGCCCCGTGGCGGGCGGGTACGGCTGGTGATGCGTACCCTCCTGGTCACCGCGGCGATCGTCGCGGTGGTCGTGGCGGCCCTGCGGACGGTCGGCCTCCAGCTCTCCCTGTGGATCGTCGTGGCCGGCGTGCTCGCGCTGCTCGCCGTCCGGCGGGTCACCAAGGCGTTGACGCCCCCGCCGCCGCCCCGGGCCGGTTACCGCGCGCCCGCCGGCGAGGAGCCGGGCACCTGGAACTGGACCGCCCGGGACGCGCTGCGCGCCGCGATCAACGGGTGGGAACGCCCGTTGGACTGGTGCGGGGGCAACCGCGAGCGGTTCACCGAGCGAATCCTGCCCCGGATCGGCGAGCTGGCCGACGAGCGGCTGCGCCAGCGGCACGGCGTCACCCGCGAGTCCGACCCGGCCCGCGCCCGCACTCTGCTGGGGGAGCCGCTGTGGACCTTCCTCAGCACGCCCTCCCGCCGCCCCCCGTCGCCGCGCGAGCTCGCGGCGATCGTCGCCGAACTGGAGAAGCTGTGATGAACGACGTGGACCGGAGCATGCCCCCGGCCGAGGTGGGCCGGCTGGCCCGGGCGGTGCTGGACGCGGTCGGCACGGTCGTGGTCGGCAAGCGGGAGGCGTTGGAACTGGTCCTCGCCGGCATCCTCGCCGGTGGGCACGTGCTGCTGGAGGACCTGCCGGGGCTGGGCAAGACGCTGACGGCACGCTCCTTCGCGCAGGTCCTCGGGCTGGACTTCCGCCGGCTCCAGTTCACCCCCGACCTGCTTCCCGCCGACGTCACCGGCTCCTTCCTGTACGACCAGCGCAGCGGCGACTTCTCGTTCCGGGCCGGCCCGGTCTTCACCAACCTGCTGCTCGCCGACGAGATCAACCGGACCCCGCCGAAGACCCAGTCGGCGCTGCTGGAGGCGATGCAGGAGAAGCAGGTCTCCGTCGAGGGCGTCACCTACCGGCTCGACGAGCCGTTCCACGTGCTGGCCACCGCCAACCCGATCGAGTACGAGGGGACGTACCCGCTGCCGGAGGCGCAGCTCGACCGGTTCCTGCTCCGGGTGTCGTTCGGCTACCCGGACCACGAGGAGGAGTGGGAGGTGCTGCGCCGGCGGATGGCCCGCCGCCGCGAGGAGGCCGAGATCAAGCCGGTGGTGGACGCGGCGACGCTGCGCACCATGCAGGCCGCACTGGAGGACGTGGTGGTCGAGGACTCGATCGGCCGCTACATCGTGGCGCTGACCGCGGCCACCCGGGAGCACCCGTCCGCGCTGGTCGGCGCCTCGCCGCGCGGCTCGCTGGCGCTGCTGCTGCTGGCCCGGGTCCGGGCCGTGTTCGCCGGCCGGGACTACGTGGTGCCGGAGGACGTCAAGGAGGTGGCGGTGCCCGCCCTGGCGCACCGGATCACGCTGCGCCCGGAGATGTGGTTGCGCCGGGTCGACCCGTCCTTCGTCGTCGGCGAGGTTCTGGAGCGGACGCCCGCCCCGGCCAGCGGCGCGCTGCCCAGCTACGCGGCCGGGCGGCCCGGCCTCTGATGACCAGCCGTCACGAGCCGGAGCCGGCCACGGGCTGGGCGCCCACCTGGGCGCTCGGCCGGGCGGTGCTGCTCACCGGGCTGCTGCTGATCGCGGGGGTGCTGTTCGGCCGGGTCGACCTGGTGGTGCTGGCCACGCCGTTCGCGCTCGGCACCGGGTACGCGCTGCGCCGGCGGCCCACCGCCGGCCCGCAGTTGGACATCAGCGCCGGGGACGCGCACCTGGTCGAGGGCGGCCCGATGGCCGCCACGGTCGCGGTCGGCAACCCGGACACCGTGTCGTACGACGTGGCGGTGGTACGGACCCGGATGTCGCCCTGGCTGCGGGTGGAGTGGGTGGGTTTCGGCGGGGTGGGCGTGGCGGTGGCCCGCGCCGGGGGCGCCGACCGGCCCTTCGTCACCTCCGTGCCGGTCGGCACGGCGGTCGACCTGGAGCTGTCCGGGACGGCGCTGCGTTGGGGCCGGCACCCGATCGGTCCGGCCGGCGCCCGGGTCGCCACCGCGGACGGGCTGCTGGTCTCCCGGGCGGTGATCACCGACCCGGTGCGGATGCGGGTCTACCCGAGAACCGAGCCGTTCGAGGCGGTGGAGGCGATGCCGCGCGCGGCCGGGCTGGTCGGCGCGCACCACTCCCGACGGCCGGGGGAGGGCGGCGAGCTGGCCGGGGTGCGGGTCTTCGCCCCCGGTGACCGGCTGCGCCGGATCGACTGGCGGGTCTCGCTGCGGGCGCGGCAACTGCACGTCGCGTCAACGCTGTCCGACCGGGACGCCGAGGTGGTGGTGCTGCTCGACGTGCTGGCCGAGGCGGGCCGCTCCGGGGGCGTCAACGGTCCCGCCTCGGTGTTGGACACCACGGTCCGGGCGGCCGCCGCGATCGGGGAGCACTACCTGCACCGGGGTGACCGGGTGGCGATGCTGGAGTACGGCCCGGCGGCCCGTCGGCTGCGCCCGGCCACCGGTCGCCGGCAGTACCTGACCGTGCTGGAGTGGCTGCTCGACGTGCACGCCGAATCCTCCCCGCACGAGCCGTACGACCAGGTCTTCGGGCCGCAGGTGCTCTCCGCCGACGCGTTGGTGGTGGTGCTCACCCCGCTGCTGGACGAGCGGTCGGCGCAGATGCTGGCCCGACTGACCCGGGGTGGCCGGTTCGTCGTCGCCGTGGACACCCTGCCGGCCGACCTGCCGGCGCCGAAGGACCGGGGCTGGGCCGAGGTGGCGTACCGACTGTGGCGGCTGGACCGGGACACGATGATCGGTCAGCTCCGCGAGCACGGTGTGCCGGTGGTGCGCTGGGCCGGCGCGGGCAGCCTGGACCAGGTGCTCCGCGACGTGGCGAGGCTGGCCACCGCCCCCCGGGTGGGGGCCCGATGAACGACATGCTGGACGCGCTGAACGAACGGGTCCGGGCGGTGCGGTACGCGGCCACCCGCGTCAGCCTCGCGCCGCTGCTGGTCCGGTGCGCCATCTTCGGCACCGTGCTGGTCGGTCTTCTGCTGGCGTACCCGGTGCAGGTCTTCGCGGCGCGGGCGCTGCTGGCCCTCACGGTGGTGGCGGTGCTGCCGGCGGTCGGGCCGCGCCGGGTGTGGCCGACCTTCGCGGCGCTGGTCACGGTCGGCGGGTGGCTGCTGGCCGCAGCCGGGTTCGACCGGCCGATCGCGCTGTGGCGGCTGCTCGCCGTGGCCACGCTGCTCTACCTGGCGCACTCCCTGTGCGCGCTCGCCGCGCTGCTGCCCTACGACGGGGTGGTCGACCCGGACCTGATCCTGCGCTGGTTGGCCCGGGCCGGCGGGGTGGTCCTCGCCAGCGCGGCCCTCGGCATCCTGCTGGCCGGGCTCGGTGGGGTGGGCACGGACCGGGGTTTCCAGGCGGCGACGGTGGCTGGACTGCTGGTCGCGGTGGCTCTCAGCGCGTTGCTGGGGTGGCTGGTGCGGCGCAGATAGCGGGACGGTGCAGGACGTTGTGCAGGTCACAGGTGTTGTGATCCGTCACAGAAGGGGGTCTCGAACGGGATTACCCGAGCCGCCCGGGGAAAGATAGATGACGTGAATCCGAAGCGGATCCTTGTCGTGGGTGCCGGGCACGTCGGCCTGTACGCCGCTCTGCGCCTGTCCAAGAAGCTGAGCTCCCGTGAGGCCGAGGTCATCGTCGTTGACCCGCAGCCGCACATGACCTACCAGCCGTTCCTCCCCGAGGCAGCGGCCGGCAACATCTCGCCCCGGCACTCCGTGGTGCCGCTGCGGCGTGAGTTGCGCAAGTGCAAGGTCGTGGCCGGCGCGGTGACCCGGATCGATCACGACCGGAAGACGGCGATCGTGCAGCCGATCAGCGGCCCGACCCGGGAGATCCAGTACGACCACGTGGTCGTCGCCCCCGGCTCGGTGTCCCGGACGCTGCCGATTCCGGGCCTGCACGAGCACGGCATCGGGTTCAAGACCATCGGCGAGGCCATCTTCCTGCGCAACTACGTGCTGGACCGGCTGGACGTGGCGGCCGCCACGACCGACCCGGACGTCCGCCGTTCCGCGCTGACCTTCACCTTCGTCGGCGGTGGCTACGCCGGCATCGAGGCGCTGGCCGAGATGGAGGACATGGCCCGGGACGCGCTCCGGTACTACCCGGAGCTCCAGCCGGAGGACATGCGCTGGGTGCTGGTGGAGGCCACCAACCGGGTGCTGCCCGAGGTCGACCGGGACATGGGCGCCTACACGGTGCAGCAGCTGCTGAAGCGGAACATGGACATCCGGCTGGACACCCGGCTGGAGTCCTGCGTCGACGGGGTGGTGAAGCTCTCCGACGGCGACAGCTTCCGCTCCGACACCATCGTCTGGACGGCCGGCGTGAAGCCGTCGCCGATGCTGGACGCCACGGACTTCCCGCGCGACGAGCGCCGGCGGGTCACCTGCCTGCCGACCCTCCAGATCGTGGACGGGGACCGGGTCGTCGAGGACGCCTGGAGCGCCGGTGACTGCGCCGCGGTGCCGGACCTGACCAAGGAGCCGGGCAACTTCTGCTCGCCGAGCGCCCAGCACGCCGTGCGGCAGGCGGCCCGGATGGCCGACAACATCGCGAACGTGATCCGTGGTCGCGAGCCGGTCAACTACAAGCACAAGCACGCGGGCAGCGTGGCCAGCCTCGGCCTGCACAAGGGCGTGGCGCAGGTCTACGGGATCAAGATGACCGGGTGGCCGGCGTGGTTCATGCACCGGACGTACCACATGTCGCGGATCCCGTCGTTCAACCGCAAGGTCCGGGTCGTGGTCGACTGGTCGCTGGCGTTCTTCCTCAAGCGTGAGGTGGTCGCGCTGGGACAGCTGCACGACCCGCGCGAGGAGTTCGTCGAGGCGTCTCAGCCGGTCGGCGCGGCGCGCGTCTGAGCCGTACGGAAAGGGCCCACCGCCACGCCTGTCGTGGCGGCGGGCCCTTTCTTCGTCCCTCGCGGCGCGAAGCTGCGGCGTCACTCCACGACAGTTGGCTGACCCGGTCACTGTTCGTGGTCGGGCCCCCGGGCCCGCACGGTGTTCCGCGCGTCCTTTGCTCTGCTTAACTGCCCGCAACACGTCAGCGAGCTGGCATTTTGCGACCTGCCGTAGCTGCGGGCCTAGCCGCATGCGGTGACGCTGGGTTGCTGTTGCGTGGGCTGCAGCAGAGCAAAGGGCACGCGGGACAGTGCCCGCCCGACGGCACCATCACCGTTGGTGACTGCCAGCGGCGCCCCCCGCCAGCGGGTAAGGCCCGGGGGAACGGTCAGGCCGGAGGGCGGGTCAGAAGCGCCAGGTCCAGGCGTCGGCGGTCCGGGTGCCGGGGCCGAAGAGCTGCTCCAGCGTCCGCCGCAGGGTCTCCGCGTGCGGGGCGTCGTCGGTCAGCGCCACGCACGACGCCCCCCAGAAGCGGATGTCGCGGGCGGCCTGCCGGCGCTGCTCGTCGCCGACGGCCGCCGGGACGCCGCGCTTGGCCACGTCGGCCAGCAGCGCCGACGTGGGGCGCTTGTAGGTGCCCATGGTGGCCGAGCCGCCCCGGCCGTACGGGCCGATGAAGAAGCCCTCGGGCATGCCGAACTCCGCGTCCGCCGCCGTCGCCCAGCTCATCGGCCACGGGTCCTTCGGGGTGGCCGGCGGCACCGGGACCAGCACCCCGCCGGGGCGTACGCACTGCCGCCAGTGGCCGGCGGTGACGAACTCCGGCAGCGCCGGCCGGTCGGTGGTCGGCAGCGGCGCCGGGAAGACGCTGAGCAGCGCCGCGCCCACCGCGAGGGGGACCAGCCGCCGGGCCCGGCCGCGCCCCCGCAGGGCGCGGTCCACCGCGAGCGTCAGCAGCGTGCCGGTCAGCGGCAGCAGGGCGAGGCCGAAGCGCATCGGCAGCGCGCCGTCCACCACCGGCAGGCCCTCCAGCAGGGTGTACGGCCCGGGGAGCGCGGTTCGTTCGCCGGAGATCAACACCTCCGGGCCGAGCGACAGTGCGCCCATCACCAGCGCCCCGGCGACGCAGGCGACGACCACCGGCCGGCGGCCGAGCCAGCCCGCGCACCCGGCGGTGGTCAGCAGCAGCGGCCAGCCCAGGAAGGTGTTGTACTCGGCCGGCCCGGTGGTCAGCCGGGACGAGGAGTCGCTGCCCGCCACGGAGAGCGGGGAGATCGTCCACCAGCTGCTCAGGTCGGCGGAGAAGTAGTGCGGGCTGAACATCCCCTCGGCGACCCCCTGCGGCCCGGCGAACTGGTACCAGAGCGGGTACGCGAGCACCAGCAGCGCCAGGCCGGCGGCGAGCATCAGCCCGCCGCCGAAGGTGGGCAGGGCCCGCCGGAGCAGCGGTCGGTCGGTCACCGCGTACGCGACGGTCATCACCAGCAGCGTGAGCGCGGCGAGGAAGAGCACCTCCTCGCCGATGAAGGCCTGGACGGTGACCGCCGCGGCCAGCCCGACCGCCGAGCTGGCCAGCCGGCGGCCGTCCGGCCCGTCCAGGGTGCCGGCCGGGTCGGCGGCCCGGAGCAGCCGTACCACCAGCCAGACGATCACCGGGACCAGCCACTGCGCGGTCATGTGCAGATGACCGTTGCTCTGGGAGATCATCCCCGGGCCGAAGCCGCACAGTGCGGCGCCGAGCCCGGCGGGGAACCGGCGGGCCCGCAGCGTCCGGGTGAAGAGCAGGTACCACGCGACCGCCGTGCCGGCGAGGTTCCCCGCGACCAGCAGCGCGAAGGTGACCGGCGCCCCGAACAGCCACGTGACCGGGGCGAGGAGCACCCCGAGCGCGATCACCGTGGTGTTGGTCATCAGGTTGACCCCGTCCGGCGCGTTGAGCCGGTCGGTGAGGAGGCTGAAGTCGCCGAGCAGGGCGCGCGAGTCGACCGCCAGGAACCACTCGTAGAGGGTCTGGTCCTCGGGGTTGAGCGCGAGCATCCGCTGCGCGGGCGCGGGCCACAGCCCGTGGGTGAGCCAGCCCGCCAGCAGCGTGAAGAGCAGCCCGGCGAGCAGGTCCGCGCGGTAGCGGATCGCGGTGGCCAGCAGCCGGGCGGACCGGGACGGGCGGGCGGCCTCCGGTTCGAGGCGGACCGCCTGACCGGGGTCGGGCCCGGGGGCGGTGCGGGCTGCGCTGGTCACGGCCTCGACCATAGTGGCGCGACCACCACGGGGTACGCCGGGTCGGGGCGCAACGACTACGGTGGGACTGCACCGCCGCGTGTCGACGCGCCGGTGTCACCCGCCCGGGTGGTGGAACGGCAGACACGGCCGCCTTAAAAGCGGCTGCCGCAAGGCGTGCGGGTTCGACCCCCGCCCCGGGCACCCGAGACTCTCAGGTTTCCCACAGCTTCGCGTCCGGCGTGGGCTGTCGGCCCCGTTTACCCTTGAGGGTGCACGTTCACGTGCACTGACCCCCTGAGGGAGGCCTGAGAAGTGAAGACCTCGAACCCGGTGCTCGCCCGGCTCGGCCAGGCGGCCGAGCGTGAGCGGGCGGCCGGGTACGCCCAGCCCGGGCCGTACGGACAGCCCGGTTACCCCCAGCAGTACGCGCCGTACCAGCAGCAGTACCCTGCCGGCGTCGGCTACCCGGCGGCGCCGCCCACCGTGAGCCCGATGACCCTCGACGACGTCGTCGTCAAGACGGTCATGATGCTCGGCCTCCTCGGCGTCTCCGCCGCGGCGGCGTGGGTGCTCGTGCCGGACGCCCTGGCCCCTGCCGCCTGGATCGGCGCCGCGGTCGTCGGCCTGGTGCTCGGCCTGATCATCTCGTTCTCCCGGATGGCGAACCCGGCGCTGGTCGTGGCGTACTCGATCGTCGAGGGCGTCTTCGTCGGCATGGTGAGCAAGGCGTTCAACTCGCTCTACGACGGCATCGTGCTGCAGGCCGTGGTGGCCACCTTCGGCGTCTTCTTCCTGATGGCGATCATCTACAAGGCGCGGGTCATCCGGGCCACGCCGAAGTTCGCCCGGATCATGACCGCCGTCATCGCGGGCCTCGTCGGCGTCATGCTGATCAACCTGGTGCTGGCGCTCTTCGGCGTCAACACGCACCTGCGCGACGGCAGCCCGTTGGCCATCGGGTTCAGCCTGGTCTGCATCGTGGTGGCCTCGCTGAGCTTCGTGCTCAACTTCGCCGAGATCGAAGAGGGCGTCCGGATGGGGCTCCCGCGGCGCTACTCCTGGACGGCCGCCTTCGGCATCGTGGTCGGCCTGGTCTGGCTCTACCTGGAGATCCTGCGCCTGATCAGCTACTTCCAGGGTGACGACTGATCCGCCCGCCGCACGACCCCGGCGCCCGCCCCCGCGACAGCGGCGGCGGGCGCCGTCGTTTACCCGTCGCCGCCGGGCCGTCCGGGGCAGAGTGGGACCGGGGGGTACGTCGGCGAGGAGGTCGCGGTGCGGAGTGCCAATCCGGTGCTGACCCGGCTCGACGACGTCGGCCGGACCGAACGCCAGGTGCTCGGGGTCGGGGCCGCCGAGGCGATGACCGTGGACGACGTGGTGTCCCGGACGGTCGGCCTGCTGCTGCTCACCGGCGTCACCGCGGCGGTCGCCTGGGTGGTGGTCCCGCAGGCGGTGTGGCTGCCGGCGGCACTGGCCGGCACCTCGCTGGCCGGGCTGGTGCTGTTGCTGGTCGTCTCGCTGAAGCAGATCACCAATCCGCCGCTGATCGCGGCGTACGCGGTGCTCCAGGGGCTGCTGCTCGGGGTGGCCAGCCGCGCCTTCGAGCTGGTCTACCCGGGGATCGTGGTGCAGGCCGTGGTCGGCACGTTCGGGGTCTTCCTCGGCATGGCGGCGCTCTACCGGGCCCGGCTGATCCGGGCCACGCCGCGGTTGGCCCGGCTGGTCGCCGGGGCGCTGATCGGCCTCCTCGCGATCGGCCTGGTGAACCTGGTGGCTTACCTGCTCACCGGGCGGCAGGGGGTGGCGACGTACAGCCTGACCAGCCAGGTCGGCTGGCTGCCCTACGTCTTCTCCGGGGTGGCGATCGTGGCCGGGGCGCTGAGCTTCATCCTCGACTTCGACCTGGTCGAGCGGTCGGTCCGCGCCGGCCTGCCCCGCCGGTACGCCTGGTTCTGCGCGTTCGGCCTGCTGGTCGGGTTGATCTTCCTGTACTGGCAGATCCTGCGCCTGCTCAGCTACCTGCGCCGGTGACCGGCTCGTAGACTCGGCGGCGATGAGCGCAGCGGAACTGGACCGGGCGGTGGAGCTGCTGGTCCGCCAGGTCGGGCACTGGCAGCAGCCCCGGTGGTCGGCGACGGCCGAGGGCGGCAACGTGTCCCGGGCCGACCTGGTCCACAAGCTGGTGCAGGAGATCGCCAACCTGGCGGCCGACGCGGAGGGCGGGCTGCGGCGGGACGTACCCCGGTTGGGCAATGACCTGGTGCTGCCCGACCAGCTCCGGGTGGTCGCCGCCGACCTGCGGGCGGCCGGCCCGCCGGACGCGGTGCTCGCCCGGGCCGCCGCGGTGGTCACCGCGACCCGCTCGGCGCTCTGAGGTCCGGCGGTCGGGCCCGGGGCGGTCGCCGATCAGTTCTCCAGCCAGCGCCGTAGCTTCCGGCGGCGGGTCCGGTCGGCGGCGCGGGCGATGGCCGGCGCGTCCCGGTCGGCCGCGGCGGCCTGGCGGGCGTACAGGACGCCGTAGGTGAACCCGTTCTCGCCCTCGGCGTACGCGCGCCCCGCCTGCCGGCGCAGCACCTCGCGGGTCACCACCGAATCCTGGTGCGCGCCCAGCACGTCCTGCAGGTCCTTGAGCCGGTCCACCAACGTGGCGGCGCGCTTGCCGACGGCCGGCTCACGGACCTCGACCGCGTACCGGGCCGCCTTGTACGCCTTGCGCGCCTCGTGCAGCGCGGCGTCCCGTTCCGCGTCCCTCTGGTGGTCGCCGGCCAGGGCCCGGTCCAGCCGGTCGTCCGCCCGGTTCACTGCCCGGCGCACCCGCCGGGCGACCCAGCGCGCGTCGATCGTCCGCCCGGTCGGCCCCTCCAGCAGCGCGTCCAGCCGGGCCAGCAGCTCGGCGTACCGGTCGGAGGCGAGCGCCGCGCGCAGCTCGTCCAGGGCGGTGGCCAGGTCGGCGGCGAACCGGGCGGAGATCCGGGCCGCGACCGGGCCGAGCACCAGGTCGGCCGGTTCGGCGTGCACCGCGTCGGTGAGCCGGGCCGCCATCACCTGGGTGTCGCGGACCGGCCCGAGCTGGGCGCCGAGCCAGCGCAGCTCGGTGCGCAGCCACTCGCTCTCCCGGCGGTCCCACAGCCCCC
Source organism: Micromonospora sp. NBC_00898 (assembly GCF_045207895.1). Taxonomy (NCBI): domain Bacteria; kingdom Bacillati; phylum Actinomycetota; class Actinomycetes; order Micromonosporales; family Micromonosporaceae; genus Micromonospora; species Micromonospora sp. NBC_00898. Next base: position 5,031,242 of record NZ_CP108775.1, on the reverse strand, counting down.
GGAAGGTCCGCAGGGTGGACCGCAGCCGGCGGACGGCGACCCGCATGTCGTGCACCGCGTCCTCGTCACCGCCGATCGCACCGGGGTGCTGGGCGACCAGCACGTCGCGGTGGGCGAGGGCGTAGTCGACGACGGGCGCGGCGCCGGCCTCGGGGGTCGCGACGGGGACGGCGAGCCGGCCGGCCAGCGCCCGGTGCGACTTGGAGACCGGGACCGGGCGGGCGCCGGCCGCCTTCAGCCGGGCGTCCATTGCGGCGAGCAGCGCGTCGTCGCCGTCGACCAGCTCGATCTCGATCTCCCGCCAGGCCTGCCGCTCGCCGGTGACCAGGTCGCGCCCCTCGACGGTGTCCTCGGCGACCTCGGCCATCGCCCGGCCCCGCTCGTCGAGCAGCCGGCGCTCGATCCGTCGGGTGCTGATCCGGGCCGCCGGGGCCACTGGCCGGCCCCGGGACGCGGCGCGGAACAGCGCGACCAGCTCCGCCGGCGGGGCCTCGTCGTCCGCCCCGGCCGGGAACTGGTACTCGGTCCGGTCGCCGCCGGCCGAGCCGACCTTCAGGTGCCAGCCCGCGTCGTGCCCGCCGGTACGCCGGCGCAGCGCGAACCCGCTGCGGGCCAGCCGGAGGTCGGCGGTGTCCAGGTAGACCGCGTCGAGGTCGAGGGCGGTGGCGTCCGACGTGGTCGTGACGCCACCGCACCCCGTCAGGTCCGGCAGCCGGAATCCGTCGTCCGCGGAGTACTTGCGTTCCCGTTCCACGACCGTCGCCATGACGGGACGGTACCCGGGTGTGGGAACGCCGAATCGGGTCTCAGCTCAGCCGTTCGAGCACCATCGCCATGCCCTGGCCGCCGCCGACGCACATGGTCTCCAGACCGATGGTCTTGTCGTGCCACTCCAGGGCGTTGAGCAGGGTGCCGGTGATCCGGGCGCCGGTCATGCCGAACGGGTGCCCGACGGCGATCGCGCCGCCCATCACGTTCAGCTTCTCCTCCGGGATGCCGAGCTGCCGGTAGGAGGGGATCACCTGGGCGGCGAACGCCTCGTTGATCTCGACCAGGTCGACGTCGCCGATGGTCATCCCGGCGCGCTTGAGGGCCTGCTTGGAGGCCTCGACCGGGCCGAGGCCCATGATCTCCGGCGACAGCGCGGTGACGCCGGTCGACACGATCCGGGCCAACGGGGTGAGCCCGAGGTCACTGGCCCGCTGGGCGCTCATGATCACCACGGCGGCGGCGCCGTCGTTGAGCGGGCAGCAGTTGCCGGCGGTGATCCGGCCGTCCGGGCGGAAGACCGGCTTCAGCCCGGAGACCGCCTCCAGGGTCACCCCGGGGCGCGGGCCGTCGTCGGCGCTCACCACGGTGCCGTCCGGCGTGGTGACCGGGGTGATCTCGCGGGCCCAGAAGCCGTCGGCGATGGCCTTCTCAGCCAGGTTCTGGCTGCGGACGCCGAAGGCGTCCATGTCCTCGCGGGTGATGTCGTACACCTGGGCGAGGTTCTCCGCGGTCTGCCCCATGGCCAGGTAGATGTCGGGGAGCTGGCCGTCCTCCCGCGGGTCGGTCCAGACCTCGGCGCCGCCCTGCGCGCGGGCCTTGGACCGCTCGTGGGCCGCGGCGAAGCGCGGGTTCTCCCAGCCGCCGCCGACCAGCGCCTGCGCCTCGGGCGGCAGGGTGTCGGAGTTGCCCCGGGCGTATCGGGAGACCATCTCGACGCCGGCGGAGATGAACACGTCGCCCTCGCCGGCCCGGATCGCGTGCATCGCCATCCGGGTGGTCTGCAGCGAGGAGGCGCAGTAGCGGGTCAGGGTGGCGCCCGGCAGGCCGTCGAGGCCCATCAGGGTGGCGACCACCCGGGCCATGTTGAAGCCCTGCTCGCCGCCGGGCAGGCCGCAGCCCAGGTAGAGGTCTTCGATCTCGGTCGGGTCGAGCCCGGGGACCTTGGCCAGGGCGGCCTGGACGATGGTCGCGGCGAGGTCGTCCGGGCGGACGTCACGCAGCGAACCCTTGAACGCGCGGCCGATGGGGGACCGGGCGGTGGCGACGATGACGGCGTCGCGGGACGACTCAATCGGCATGAACCAACGTTAACCCGCGAGTAACTTGACGCGGAAGCAGCCCGCTCGGCGGGAAATGTCACCCCGCCCCAGGGCGGTCAGTGGTGGCGGGAGGCGATCGTCGCCGCCGCCTCGACGGCCGGCAGGAGGGCGTGTGCCCAGACCCGGTAGCCGTCGGCGGAGGGGTGGTAGCCGTCGTGGCAGAGCGTCCCGGCGTCGGCCCGGAACACCGGCCCGGTCTCGGTGGCCAGGTCGACCACGCTGCCGCCCGCGTCCAGCACAGCCGTCGTCTGGGCGCGGGCGACCCGCCGCCCGGACCAGCCGAGCACCTGTCGCAGCGGGGCGGCCACCGCACGGACCGCGCCCAGGTCGGGGCAGGTGCCGACGACCACCTCGACGTGCGCCTCGCGCAGCCGGCGCACCGCCGAGCCGAGGTAGGCCGCGGCGTCGGCGGGTCGGGTCATCGCGGTGGCGTCGTTGGCGCCGACCAGGATCAACGCCACGTCGGGACGCTCGCCCAGCAGCGCCCGGGCCACCTGGGTGGCCAGGTCGGTCGACCGGGAGCCGGCGACCCCGACGCTGGACAGGTGCACCTGCCGGCCGGTCGTGCCCTCGGCGAGCAGGTGGGCGAGCTGGCCGCCCACAGTCTCCTCGAAGTGTTCCACCCCGACGCCGAGCGCCGAGGAGTCGCCGAGCAGCACCAGCCGCAGCGGCGGGGCACCCGCCCGGCCGACCGTGGCGCGCAGGGCGAGGCCCAGCTCCGGCTGGGCGTACCGGCGGTTGCGGGCGGCGATGGCCTGGCCGGCGAGGACGGCCGCCCCGCCCACCGTGCCGGCGACCAGGGAGAGGGCCGCGGCCCGACCCAGCCGGGCCGCGAGCTCGTGGTGCTCGGTCATGACCCCACCACCCTGCCGTCGCGCTCGCTCATGCCAGTCCCTCCAGTGTGGGTGAGTCGGCGGCCGGGCCGGGTTGCGGCACCGCGCCGACGCCGAAGAACGCGCGCCGCCGCAGCTGCGCCCAGCGGCCGCCCGGTCCCCGGTCGCGGCCCCGGACCTGGACGGCGCTGACCTCGGTGCCGGCGTGCCGGGCCGCCTCGTGGGCAGCCTCCGGCAGCGACCGTACGCCTTCGCCCCGGGCGACCGCCGCCCGGCGTTCCTGGCCCGCCCCGAGCGCGGAGAGCACGGTGGGCAGGAGCGCCGCCGCGGCCACCGCGTACCCCTCGGCGGACGGGTGGAACCGGTCCCAGGCGAACATCCGGGCCGGCTCGGCGGCGAACCGGGGGCCCAGCATGTCGCCGAGGGAGACCGTCCGGCCACCCGCCTCGACCACCGCCACCGTCTGGGCGGCGGCCAACTGCCGGCTCCAGCGCCGGGCCAGCCAGCGCAGCGGCGGCTGGATGGGTCGGATCGCGCCCAGGTCGGGGCAGGTGCCGACGACCACCTCGCAGCCGGCCGCCCGCAGCGTGCGGACCGCGTCGACCAGGTAGCGCACGGCCAGCGGCGGCGGGGTCCGGTTGGTGACGTCGTTGCCGCCGATCAGGATCACCGCGATGTCCGGCCCGACCTCCAGGGCCGACTCGACCTGCGGCCTCAGACCGGCCGACAGGGAGCCGACCACCGCGTACCGGTGCAGCCGCACCGGCCGGTGCAGCCGGCGGGACAGCCCGGTGGCCAGCAGCGCGCCCGGCGTCTCCCGGCGGCGGTGCACGCCGTAGCCGGCGGCGGAGGAGTCGCCGAGGATCACCATGGTCAGCGGCGGGCCGGGGAACTTGGCGCCGTACGTCCCGTCGCAGCGCGGCGGGGGAGCCTCGGCCATCGGGATGGTCCGCCGGGCCTGGCGGGCCTGGCCCAGCAGCACCCCGCCGGTCGCGACGGTGGCCGCGACCGTGGCGCCCGTGCCGATCGCCGCCACCCGGGCGATCCGCCGGGCGCGCTGCCAACCGCCAACGGCACCAGCGTCCCCCATGAGCCGACATTATCGCGCCGGCCCGACACCCCGCTCTCCTCGTGACGGCTGGTTCATGGCTGGGAGAGGACCGTTCTGGGTACCTCCTGCGGCAGGGCCGCCGACCGACGGTCCGGCCGGCGGGCGGGGCGGGCTTGCGCCCGGGCGGCACGCTGGTCGAGCGGAAAGGGGCTCAGCCGATGGGGAAGACGTTGAAGCGGAGCGCGGCGTTCACCGCGCTGGCCCGGGCACTGATGGCGGGGGCGCGGGGCGGGCCGTCGCTGGGGGAGCGGCTGGCCGCGTTGCCCCGGATGATCAGGGCGACCGCCCGGGGGGAGTACGACGGCGGCCTGCGGCTGGCCATGATGACCGCGGCCACGGCGTACGTGGTCTCCCCGGTCGACGTGGTCCCGGAGCTGTTCCTGACCATCTTCGGGCTGGTGGACGACGCGGTGATGGTCACCTGGCTGGCCGGCAGCGTGCTGTCGGAGACCGAGCGGTTCCTGGAGTGGGAGGCGCGTCGCAGCTCCGTCATCCCCGGGCATGTGACGCCCTGACGGCACGTACCCTGGGCGTCGAGAACACGTCCGCCGGCGCCGGCGCCGCAACGAAGGGCACAACGAGGTGCAGTACTACGACAACGTCGTCGAGCTGATCGGCAACACCCCGCTGGTACGGCTGCGCAACGTCACCGAGGGTATCCAGGCGACCGTGCTGGCGAAGGTGGAGTACCTCAACCCGGGCGGTTCGGTGAAGGACCGGATCGCGCTGCGGATGGTGGAGGACGCCGAGGCCGCCGGGATCCTGCGGCCGGGCGGCACGATCGTCGAGCCGACCAGCGGCAACACCGGTGTCGGCCTGGCCCTGGTGGCGCAGCTCAAGGGCTACAAGTGCGTCTTCGTCTGCCCGGACAAGGTCAGCCAGGACAAGCAGGACGTGCTGCGCGCGTACGGCGCCGAGGTGGTGGTCTGCCCGACCGCCGTCGCGCCGGAGGACCCGCGCTCCTACTACAACGTCTCCGACCGGCTGGCCCGGGAGATCCCCGGCGCCTGGAAGCCCAACCAGTACAGCAACCCGGCGAACCCGCGCTCGCACTACGAGACCACCGGCCCGGAGTTGTGGAAGCAGACGGAGGGGGAGATCACCCACTTCGTGGCGGGCGTCGGCACCGGCGGCACCATCTCCGGCATCGGCCGCTACCTCAAGGAGGCGTCCGAGGGCCGGGTCAAGGTCGTCGGCGCGGATCCGGAGGGCTCGGTCTACTCCGGCGGCACCGGTCGGCCGTACCTGGTCGAGGGCGTCGGCGAGGACTTCTGGCCGGAGACGTACGACCGCGGCGTCGCCGACGAGATCGTCGAGGTCTCCGACAAGGAGTCCTTCGAGATGACCCGGCGGCTGGCCCGCGAGGAGGGGCTGCTGGTCGGGGGCTCCTGCGGGATGGCCGTGGTGGCCGCCCTGGAGGTGGCCCGCGAGGCCGGCCCCGACGACGTGATCGTGGTGCTGCTGCCGGACAGCGGCAAGGGCTACCTGTCGAAGATCTTCAACGACCAGTGGATGGCCCGGTACGGCTTCCTGGACAACTCGGGCACCGAGCCGACCGTCGCCGATGCGCTCTCCAGCAAGCCGGGCGGCCTGCCCGAGCTGGTGCACGTGCACCCGACCGAGACGGTCCGCGACGCCATCGACTACATGCGCGAGTACGGCGTCTCCCAACTCCCGGTGCTCAAGGCGGAGCCGCCGGTGGTGACCGGTGAGGTGGCCGGCTCGATCGCCGAGAGGGACCTGCTCGACGCGCTCTTCACCGGGCAGGCGCACCTGCACGACACGATCGAGCGGCACATGGCCGAGCCGCTGCCGATGATCGGCGGCGGCCAGCCGGTGAGCGAGGCGGTCGGCCTGCTGGAGAAGTCCGACGCCGCGCTGGTGCTGGTCGACGGCAAGCCCAAGGGCGTGCTCACCCGCCAGGACCTGCTCGCCCACCTCGGCGCCCGCTGACCCGCAGGCAAGGAAGGGCCCCCTGTTGACGCCTCGTGCATAGCAGGGGGCCCCGCTTAACGGCTCAGCTCGGTGGGGACGGCGACCACGTCGACGAGGGCGCTCTTGCGCAGCACGGTGACCGGCAGTCGGACACCGATGGCCGGGCCGAGCATCAGGCGTTGCAGGCCCTGGCCGTCGCTGACCGGTCGACCACCGGCGGAGAGGATCACGTCGCCGAGGTAGATCCCGGCCACCCCGGCCGGACTGCCCGGCACCACCTCGACCACCCGCAGCCCGCGCCGCTGTCCGGTCCGCTCGGTGATCTCCGGGGGCAGCGGCACCGGCGCCCCGGCCACCCCCAGCCAGGCCCGGCGGACCCGGCCGTCGCTGGTCAGGTCGGCGATGATCTGCCGGGTGGTGGTGTTGATCGGCACGGCCAGTCCGAGGCCGTACCCGGCGACCGCGGTGTTCACCCCGACCACCCGGCCGGCCGAGTCGGCCAGCGCGCCGCCGGAGTTGCCCGGGTTGAGCGCGGCGTCGGTCTGGATGACGTCCTCGATCAGCCGGACCAACCGCCCGTCCCGGGCCGGCAGCGACCGGCCCAGCCCGGAGACCACCCCGGCGGTGACCGAGCCGGCCAGCCCCATCGGGTTTCCGACGGCCACCACCAGCTGTCCGATCCGCAGGCCGTCCGCGTCGCCCAGCTCCACCGGCGGCACCGCCGGCTCCTCGGCCCGCAGCACGGCCAGGTCCGACAGCGGGTCGGCGCCGACCACCCGGAACCGGGTCTCGGTGCCGTCGCCGAAGGCGGCCGAGCCGCCCCCGGCGCCCTGCACGACGTGGGCGCTGGTCAGCAGCAGACCCTCGGCGTCGATGGTGACGGCCGAGCCGGCGCCGGCACCGCGCGCGGTCCGCACCGACAGGGCGGCGACGCTGGGCAGCACGCTCGCCGCCACACCGGTCACCACCCGGGAGTACGCGTCCAGGGCGGCGTCCTCCGCCCGCTCGCTGTGATCTGTGTCCATGCCTGCGGCAACGCCCGGCGCGGGTCCGGCATGCCGGCCCGCGCTCCGCTCACAGCGAACGGCGCGCTGGGTGCGCGGGTGTCAACAGGGGGCCTCTGCTCTACCGGAGGCGTTGAGAAGGGGCCTCTCCTCACACCTCGCGCGCATAGCGGAGCTGGGGGACGAGGGCGACGCCGATGTGTTCGTCGCGCTGCGTGCCGGTGGGGGTCCAGCCGCCGTGGGCGTAGAAGGCGCGGGCGGGCGTGTTCTGGGCGAGCACCCACAGGACCGCCCGGGACCAGCCGCGCGCCCGCATCGCGTCGAGGGCGTCGACAATCAGTGCCCGACCGGTGCCCCGGCCGCGCTCGTCCGGCTCCAGGTGGATCGCGTTGAGCAGGCCCGTCGCCGGGTCGCCCTCGTCGTCGGGGCCCAGGTAGCTAAAGCCGACGAGCCGGCCGTCCCGCTCGGCGACGGTCATCCGGTGGTCGCTCCGCTCCCAGGTCCACCGCTCCACCCAGTAGCGCCCCATCGCCTCCGGTGTCGGATCGGCCAGCGCCTCCGCCGGCAGGAACGACGAGTACGCCGCCACCCGGGACCGCTGGTGCAGGGCGCCGATCGGCATCAGGTCGGCCTCGGTGGCGGGGCGCAGGGTGACGATCACCCGGCCGACGCTACCCGGCGGGGCGGGACCGGCACGGTCATCAGGTCCTCGGCGACGACCAGGTCACCGGCGAAGTGCTCGCGCGCCTCGTCGGCGAAGCGGCGTGGGTCGGCGTACCGCTGGGAGAAGTGGGTGAGCACCAGGGTGTGTACCCCCGACTCGGCCGCCACCCGCGCGGCCTGCGCCGCGGTGAGGTGCCCGACCTCAGCGGCGAGCGCGGCCTCCGACTCCAGGAACGTCGACTCGATGACCAGCAGGTCGGCGTGCTCGGCGAGGGCGTACACCCCGTCGCAGAGCCCGGTGTCCATGACGAAGGCGAACCGCTGCCCCGGCCGCGTCACGCTCACCTCGTCCCGGGTGACGCGACGACCGTCCACGTCCAGGTGGCCGACGCGGAGCAGCTCCCCGACCGCCGGACCCGCGATGCCGTACGCGGACAGCTTCTCCGGCAGCATCCGGCAGCCGTCCGGCTCGACCAGCCGGTAGCCGTACGTCTCGAGGGGGTGCCGCAGCCGGCGGGCCTCCAGCGTGCCGACGCCCACGGTGATCCGCTGGCCGTCCGCCTCGATCGGCTCGACGCGCAGCTCGGCGGTCTCGTAGAAGGAGCTGGCGTGCCGCAGCCGGGCGAAGTACTCGGCGCCCTCGGCCGGGAAGTGCACGGCCACCGGGTGCGTCACCCGGTCCAGGGAGAGCCGCTGGATCATGCCGGGCAGTCCCAGGCAGTGGTCGCCGTGGAAATGGGTGACGCAGATCCGGGTGAGGTCGGTGGCGGAGATCCCGGTGTGCAGCATCTGCCGTTGGCTGCCCTCGCCGGGGTCGAAGAGGAACACGTCGTCGTCCCAGCGCAGCAGGTAGCCGTTGTGGTTGCGCTGCCGGGTCGGCGTCTGACTGGCCGTCCCGAGCACCACCAGCTCGCGCATGGACAAATTGGCCTCCCCCGGCTGAGCTGACCGGCCCGGCTTCGCCGGGACATAAAGCGACCCCCGGGGCTTCCGCGCTCGCGCGCGGGCCGGCTGGACTGGGCCGGCACCCCGGGGGTCGGGTGGCTGTCGTGGGTTCGCCGCACCGCTGCCACACGGTCTCGACGATGGTGCAAGGTGCCCGCCTCGCGGCGGACGGGATTTCACTGTCGAGGACAGCGGCTAGCGGACAGCCACCTCACGAGTCCGATTGCTATACAAGTCTGGACCACCTCCTTTCCCGTGTACCGCCACGCTATCGACTCCCCGGCGGCCCCGGCAACGGATTTCGATCACAGGCCCGGCTGGGAATGTGCTGTGGACGCCCGCAGCGCCCGGCCGGCGAGGTCGCGCAGGTGGCGGCGGAGTTCGGGCGGCTCGTGCACCTCGACCTCGCAGCCCAGCGTGGTGAGCCGGAACGCCAGCCAGTCCAGGGTGTCGACGTGCGAGACGAGCCGGCAGGTCCGCTCGTCGACCGGCGTCAACTCGCCGTCGCCGACCCGGCCCCGTACCTCGGCGACCGGGGCGTGCAGGGTGGCCACCGCCCGGTACGTGGGCGCGAGCGCGTACAACTGCTCGTGCACGTACGCGGCGGCGTCCGCGGCCGGCAGGTCCCGCTGGGCTCGGCATGCCGACCGAGGCGGACCTGCCGAGGCTGGACGAGGCCGAGCAGGCGTTCTACCACCAGATGCGGCAGTGGGCCGGCGTCGGGGTGGACCACCACGGGCTGCTCCGGGCGGCCCCGCAGACGCTCAGCTACGCGTGGCAGGACTCGCCGGTCGGGCTCCTCGCCTGGCTGATGCACAAATTCAAGGAGTTCACCTGGACGGCGGACGTGCCGGAGAAGGCGATCGACCGGGACCTGCTGCTGACCAACGCCACCGTCTGGTGGTTCACCGGCACGTCCGGCTCGTCCTCCTGGTTCATGTACGACAACACCGCCTTCGCCTGGCCCCGGGGGCAGAACCTGGTCCCCACCGGCGTGTACTCCGGCCCTCCGGGTGTCCGTCGGCTCGCCGAGCGGGACAACCGGATCACGCACTGGCCGGCCGGGAACCCGGGCAGCCACTTCGTGGCGATGGACGAGCCGTACGCCTACGCCGCCGACCTGCGCGCCTTCTTCGCCCAGCTCCGCTGACGGCGGGTCGCGTGGGCCTGGGCCCGCCGTGGGTCAGGTCTGGTCGGCGAGGCCGATCGGGCCCTCGCGCGGGCCCTCCTCGGACGCCGGCTGGACGGCCAGCGACGGGAAGTCGGCCAGGTCGCCCTCCGGCTCGGCGTCCCACTCGGGGAAGACCAGGTCGCTCTGCAGGTAGAGGCAGAGCAGTTGGGTGAGGTGGCGCAGCCCGTCCAGGTGGGTGCGCTCGTGGCCGTGGGTGGCGTCCACGCCGAAGCCGAGCAGCGCCACCCGGGCGTGCGCGCCCGCCTCGACGGCCGCCGCCACGTCGGAGCGGTAGTAGTCGAAGACGTCCCGGACCAGGTCGACGCCGTGCTCCCGGGCGATCGACGCGAGGTTGCGGGTCAGGTGGTAGTCGAACGGGCCGACCCCGTCGCCCATCGCCAGGGTCGCCGCGTCCTCCCGGGACTGCTGCCCGGGGGCGACCACCGCGGCGTCCACCGAGACGATCTCCGCGACGTCCGGGTCGAGGCCGTGGCTGGCCCCGTGGCCGATCTCCTCGGTGACCGTGACCAGCAGGTGCGCGGTGACCGCCGGGGTGATCCCGGCGTCGACCATCGCCTTGAACGCGGTGAGCACCGCCGCCACGCCGGCCTTGTCGTCCAGGTGCCGGGACTTCACGTAGCCGCTGGGGCTGATCGTCGGGTTGGGCAGGAACGCCACGAAGTCGCCCGCGTCGAGGCCGAGCGCCCGCAGCCCGGCGACGTCGTCGACCGGCTCGTCCACCCGGACCTCGACCTGCTCCCAGCCGACGCCCTGACAGTCGACGTCGTCGTTGTAGCGGTGGCCGCTGGCCTTCAACGGCAGCACCTGACCGGTGATCACCCGGTCCAGGTCGTCGGTGAAGATCCGCACGTGGGCACCCTCGGCGAAGCGGGCGCTGTGCGTGCCGATGGTCTTCAGCTCCAGCCGACCGTTGCACTTGAGCCGCTTCACCATCCCGCCGATGGTGTCGGTGTGCACCACGATCGCCCGGTCGGCGCCGGTGGACCGGGGACCGGGCAGGTAGGCGCTCAGCGCCCCGCGCCGGGTCAGCGTGGACGAGATGCCGAGCGCGGAGAGCCGCTCGCCCACGTACTGCTGGATGTGGTCGGTACGCCCCGACGGGCTGGAGATCTCCAGCAGCTCCACCAGCACCTGGCGGAGGTAGTCGAGGTCGAGCTCCAGCGGCTTCGGACTCACGCGGCACCTCCCGCGCCGGCCGGCGACCAGAGCCGCTGCGGTGCCCGGGTGCCGGGGAAGAGCAGGTCCACGAAGCGCTCGGCGGTCGGCTGCGGCTCGTGGTTGGCCAGGCCGGGCCGCTCGTTCGCCTCGATGAAGACGTGCTCTGGCCGGTCCGGGGCGGGCACCAGCAGGTCCAGCCCGGTGACCGGGATGTCCAGTGCCCGGCTGGCGGTCACGCACGCCTCGGCGATGGCCGGGTGCAGCTCGGCCGTGACGTCGTGGATGGTGCCGCCGGTGTGCAGGTTGGCGGTCCGCCGTACGGCGAGCACCTGACCCTCGGGGAGGACGTGGTGCATCCGGTACCCGGCCTCCGCGACCACCTCGCGGGTCATGTCGTCGATGGGAATGCGGGACTCGCCGCCGGTGGCGGCGGCCCGGCGCCGGCTCTGCCGCTCGATCAGCTCGGTGACGTCGTGCACCCCGTCGCCGGTGATCCGGGCGGGGCGGCGGACGGCGGCGGCCACCACCTCGTGGTCGATGACGACGACCCGCAGGTCCTCGCCGTCGCGCAGCTCCTCGATCAGCACGTCCGGGCAGAACCGCCGGGCCAGCTCGACCGCCGCGGTGAGCGCCTCGGCGGTCCGGACGCCGACGGTGATGCCGTTGCCCTGTTCGCCCCGCGCCGGCTTGACCACCACCGGGCCGACGTCCTCGAGAAAGGCCAGGTCGTCGGGCTCGCCGGTGGCGGTCCGGCCGCGCGGGACCGACAGCCCGGCTTCGGTGAGGATGCGCCGGGTGACCCGCTTGTCGTCGCAGCGGCTCATCGCCACCGCAGAGGTCAGCTCCGACAACGACTCGCGGGTGTGGACGGTCCGGCCGCCGTTGGTCAGCCGCAGCTCGCCCCAGCGCGGGTCGGTCACCTCCACCCGGACGCCGCGTCGCATCGCCTCGTCGGCGACGATCTTCGCGTACGGGTTGAGCTCGTCATACCCCTCGGGGGCGGCGGGCAGGAAGAGCCGCTCGTTGATCGGGTTCTTCCGCTTCACGCAGAGCGTGCCGGTGCGGTGGAAGCCGAGCCGCTCGTAGAGCCGGATCGCGCCCGAGTTCTCGGCGAGCACCGAGAGGTCCACGAAGGCCCGCCCGCGCTCGTCGAGCCGGTCGGCCAGCTCCGACAGCAGCGCCTGGCCGGTGCCGGGCGGCGCGTGGTTGAAGTCCACCGTCAGGCACCAGAGGCTGGCGCCGTTCTCCGGGTCGGCGAAGACCGCCACGTGGTCGACCCCGGTGATGGTGCCGACGATCTCCCCGGTGGCCGCCTCGGCGACCAGGTGCAGGAAGCGGTCGGTGTCGGCGTTGTCGACCAGCACCTCCACCGGGGCGGTCACCATTCCGTTGCGGGCGTAGATCCGGTTCACCGCGTCGGCGTCCGCGGCGTCGCGCAGCGGGCGGATCAGCAGGCCGGGGATCTGCGCGCCGGATTCGGTGGCGGCCGGCCGCCGGTCGCCCAGCGGCAGCCGGTAGGTCAGCGACGGGTCGATGAACAGCTCGTCGGGCAGCCGGGAGACCAGCACGTGCGGGTCGAGCAGGTAGATGCAGATGTCCCGGGCGCCAACCGCCTCGGAACGCAGCACGTCGGCGACATCAACCTGGTCGGTGAAGGTCTGGCCGAAGACCAGCCGCCCCCAACCGCAGTCCAGCACCACGCCGGCGTCGTCCGTCGGCGTGGTCGGCTCGGCCGTGCCGGGCGCGACCGGGTCGCCGCCCGGGCCGGTCCGCTCGCGGCGACGGCCGAGCACCCGTTCCCGGTCGGTAGGTGCCGTACCGGTGGCGAGGGTGTCGGTCACGGTCAGTCGATTCCGTGGCTCTGGAGCCACATTTCCAGGAGTCCCAGTTGCCACAGCTTGTTTCCGTTCAACGGGGTGAGTTCGGCGTTCGGGTCGGCGAGCAGCGCGTCGACGTAGTCGGCGCGGAACAGGTCGCGGCGGCGGGCCTCCGGCGCGCAGAGCGCGTCGCGTACCCGGTCGAGGAGCTTGCCCTCCAGGTGGGTGAGGCCCGGCACCGGGAAGTAGCCCTTGGGCCGGTCGATGACCTCGTGCGGGAGGACCCGGCGGCCGATCTCCTTGAGCACGCCCTTGCCGCCCTGGGCCAGCTTCAGCTCGGGCGGGCAGCTCGCGGCCAGCTCCACGAACTCGTGGTCGAGGAACGGCACCCGGGCCTCCAGCCCGTGCGCCATGGTCATGTTGTCGACCCGCTTCACCGGGTCGTCGGTCAGCATGACCTGGGTGTCGATCCGCAGGCCCGCGTCGACCGCGGTCCGCGCCCCGGTCCGACCCAGGTGCGCGGCGACGAACTCCCGCGCCGGGTCGCCGCCGGCCAGCCACGCCGGGTTGAGCACCCGGGCCAGCCCGGCCGCGTCCCGGTCGAAGAAGGCCTTGGCGTACGTCTCGAGCGCCTGTTCCCGGTCGACGCCGGCCAGCGGCGGGTACCAGTGGTAGCCGCCGAGGATCTCGTCCGCGCCCTGGCCGGACTGGACGACCTTGACGTGCCGGGAGACCTCCTGACTGAGCAGCCAGAACGCCACGCAGTCGTGGCTGACCATGGGTTCGCTCATGGCCGCGACGGCGACCTCCAGCGGCGGCAGCAGGTCCCCGGTGGGCACCCTGATCTGGTGGTGGTCGGTGCCGAAGGTCTTCGCCACCAGGTCGGAGTAGACGAACTCGTCGCCCTCCCGGCCGCCGACCGCGTCGAAGCCGATGGAAAAGGTGGCCAGGCCGGACTGCCCCTCGCCGGCGAGCAGCGCGACGACCAGGCTGGAGTCGAGACCCCCGGAGAGCAGCACGCCGACCGGCACGTCGGCGACCATCCGGCGGCGCACCGCGGTGGTCAGCGACTCCAGCAGAGCGTCCTGCCAGTCCCGTTCGGACCAGTCGGCCCGTTCGGCGGCGCGGGTGAACGCCGGGTCCCAGTAGACCCGCTCGCGGACCGCGCCGTCCGGCTCGTAGACCCGGACGGTGGCCGGGGGCAGCTTGGTGACGCCGCGCAGGATGGTCCGCGGCGGCGGCACGATGCTGTGGAAGCTCAGGTAGTGGGCGAGCGCCACCGGGTCGATCGAGGTGTCGATCCCGCCGCCGGCCAGCAGCGCCGGCAGGGTGCTGGCGAAGCGCACCACGCCGGGCGTCTCGGCCAGGTAGAGCGGCTTGATGCCGAGCCGGTCCCGGGCCAGCACCAGCCGGCCGGTGTCCCGTTCGGTGATCGCCACGGCGAACATGCCGATCAGGTGGTCGACGAAGTCGAGCCCCCACTCGGCGTACGCCTTGACCACGACCTCGCTGTCCCCGGCGGAGAAGAAGCGGTGCCCCTTGGCCTGCAACTCCTGGCGTAGCTCGCGGTAGTTGTAGATGCAGCCGTTGAAGACGCCGGTCAGACCCGAGACAGCGTCGACCAGCGGCTGTCCGCTCGCCTCGGACAGGTCGATGATCTTCAGACGGCGGTGGCCGAGGGCCGTCGGGCCCTGGGACCAGACCCCGCTGTCGTCCGGTCCCCGGTCGCTCATCGTCGCCGCCATGCGCTCCACCGCCGACACGTCGGCGCGCGAGCCGTCACGACGGAACTCCCCAGCCAGTCCGCACATGCCGGGCAATGCTGCCAGAGGTGGCCGCAGTTCGCCCGTTGAGCTGATGTCTACGGGGTTACGTGTTGCTAAGATGCGCGGCATTCGATGTCGGTGCGCTGCCAGCGCCGACGTTCCTGCCGACGGCCCGCCCGGTGCCCGAATCGCCCCGGGCCCACGGTGTGACAAACACCGCAGGCCCGGGAAACGGACATCAGGTCGGTCAGCCGGCGGTACGCGCCACGCCGACCGGGCAGCTCAGCCCGTTCGGGCCGTGGTTGCAGTACCCGTTCGGGTTCTTCGTGGGGGCCAGGTACTGCTGGTGGTAGTCCTCGGCGAAGTAGTAGGCGCCGAGCGGGGCGATCTCCGTGGTGATCTCACCCTTGCCGGCCCGCGCCACGATCGGCGCGAACGCGTCCCGGGAGGCCCGTGCGGTTGCGGCCTGCTCCTCCGTGGTGGTGTAGATCGCCGACCGGTACTGCGTACCGACGTCGTTGCCCTGGCGCATGCCCTGGGTCGGGTCGTGGTTCTCCCAGAAGACCTTGAGCAGGTCCTCGTAGCCGATCTTCGTGGGGTCGTAGACCACCTGGACCACCTCGGCGTGCCCGGTCATCCCGGAGCAGACCTCCTCGTAGGTCGGGTTCGCGGTGATACCACCCGCGTAACCCGCCGACGTGGTGAGCACGCCCGGCAGGGTCCAGAACAGCCGCTCGGCGCCCCAGAAACAGCCCATGCCGAAGACGGCGACCTGCGAGCCCTCGGGAAAGGGGCCCTTCAGCGAGGACGGCAGCACCTCGTGCCGGTCACCGATCGGCATCGCGATCGGGCGGCCCGGCAGGGCCTGGTCGGGGGTGGGCAGCTCGGCCTTCATGCGGCGAAGGAACACGGTGGGACTCCTTTCCTACCTCTCCCCGCCTGCAACACCCGCGGGCCCGACTTCCTTACCCGCCCGGTTCGGGGTCAGGCCGCCACCGCGTCGGCTACCCGCCGTGCGTAGCCCTCGGCGTCGGCGTCGTCGGTGTAGCGGGTCCGTGGCCAGAAGAAGCCGCGCAGACCGTCCCCCTTGGTCCGGGGCACCACGTGGGTGTGCAGGTGCGGGACGGACTGCGACACCTTGTTGTTCAACGCGACGAACGTCCCGCCGGCCCCCAGCCCGGTCTCCACGGCCAGGGCCAGCCGCTGCACGAGGCCGAAGTAGCCGGCCAGCGCCTCCGCCGGCAGGTCGGTCAGGGTGACCAGGTGGGTCCGCGGCACCACCAGCACGTGACCCTTGAACACCGGCCGGGTGTCCAGGAAGGCCACCCCGTCCGGTTCGTCGGCCACCCGGAACGCGGGCACCTCGCCCGCCACGATCCCGCAGAACACGCACCCGCTCATCGGGCCAGGTTAGGCGGCCGACCGGCGTGCCGCGGGGTGGCGTCAGTCCCGGCTCTCGCCTGCTTTGCTTGACGTCCCTGGGCGGAACAGACGGATGTGGTCGTCGCGGCCTGTGGAGTTGATGCCGCACACGAATCAGTCGCTCGGCCGGCAGCGGCGTGACCCGCGCCCTGGGTTCCACCCGGTGGGACGGGCGAGGGGACTAACGTCTCGGGAATGAGTCACGGCTTCGAGACGCTCGCCATCCACGCCGGCCAGGACCCGGAGGCCCGCACCGGCGCGGTGATCCCACCGATCTACCAGACCAGCACCTATGCCCAGGACGCCGTCGGCGCGCCCCGCCAGGGCTACGAATACAGCCGCTCCGGCAACCCCACCCGGGACGCGCTCCAGGAGTGCCTGGCCGCGCTGGAGGGCGGGCCGGTCGGGCTCGCCTTCGCCAGCGGGCTGGCCGCCGAGGACACCCTGCTGCGTACCGTCTGCAAGCCGGGTGACCACGTGGTGATCCCGGACGACGCGTACGGCGGCACGTACCGGCTCTTCGCCAAGGTCGCGGAGCGCTGGGGGCTCGACTTCACGCCGGCCCGGGTCTCCGACCCGGACGCGGTGCGCGCCGCGATCCGCGCCACCACCAAGATCGTCTGGGTGGAGACGCCGACCAACCCGCTGCTCGGCATCGCCGACATCGCCGCCCTGGCCGCGGTCGCGCACGACGCCAACGCGCTGCTGGTGGTCGACAACACCTTCGCGTCGCCGTACCTGCAGCAGCCGCTCGCGCTCGGCGCGGACGTGGTGGTCCACTCCACCACCAAGTACATCGGAGGGCACTCCGACGTGGTCGGTGGCGCGCTGATCGCCGCCGACGCCGGGCTCGGCGAGGGGCTGCGCTACCACCAGAACGCGATGGGCGCGGTCAACGGCCCGTTCGACGCCTGGCTCACCCTGCGCGGCATCAAGACCCTCGGCGTACGGATGGACCGGCACTGTGACAACGCCGAGCGGATCGCCGCGTACCTGGACGGGCACGCCAAGGTCGGCCAGGTCATCTACCCGGGCCTGCCGTCGCACCCGGGCCACGAGGTGGCCGCGAAGCAGATGCGCCGGTTCGGCGGCATGATCTCCTTCCGCGCCGCGGGTGGCGAGGAGCACGCCGTGGAGATCTGCAACCGGGCCAAGCTCTTCGTGCTCGCCGAGTCGCTCGGCGGCGTGGAGTCCCTGATCGAGCACCCCGGCCGGATGACACACGCAAGTGCTGCCGGCTCGCCGCTTGAAGTTCCCGGCGATCTCGTGCGACTGTCTGTCGGCATCGAGACGGTCGACGACCTGCTCGCCGATCTGGAGCAGGCGCTGGGCTGACCGCTGGGGAGGGTGGCCGTGCAGGACATCATGCCGACCTGGGTGGGGGCGACCGCCAAGCAGATCGCCCGGGGCGTACGCCGGGGCGATGTCTCCGCCACCCAGGTCGTCGCCGACCATTTGGACCACATCGCCCGGGCCGACGCCGACCTCGCCGCGTTCCGCACGGTACGCGGCGGAGAGGCGATCACCGAGGCGGAGAAGGTCGACGAGCAGGAGGACCTGGCCAACCTCCCCCTCGCCGGGGTGCCGGTGGCGGTCAAGGAGAACACGCCGGTCGCCGGCCTGCCCACCTGGAACGGGTCGGCCGCCGTGCGTACCGCCGTGGCGGAGGCCGACCACGAGGTGGTCCGGCGGCTGCGCGGCGCGGGCGCGGTGATTCTCGGGGTGACCCGGATGCCGGAGCTCGGCCTCTGGGCGCTGACCGACGACGAGACCGGGGTGACCCGCAACCCGTGGGACCCGCGGCGTACCCCTGGCGGCTCCTCCGGCGGCGCGGCCGCCGCGGTGGCCGCGGGCCTGGTGCCGATGGCGCACGGCAACGACGGCCTCGGGTCGATCCGCATCCCGGCGGCCTGCTGCGGCCTGGTCGGGCTCAAGCCCGGCCGGGGTGTGGTGCCCTGCCAACTCGGCGCGGACGACTGGTTCGGCCTCACCGAGCACGGTGTGCTGACCGGCACGGTGGCCGACGCGGTGGTCGGCTTCTCGGTGCTGGCCGGCCGCCGTCCCGACAAGCTGGTCCCGCCGGCGCGGCTGCGGGTCGGCGTCTCGCTGCGCTCGCCGGTGCGCGGCGTGTCACCGGACGCGCCCAACCGGGACGCGGTGGCCGCGGCCGGCCGGCTGCTCGCCGCCGCCGGGCACGACACCGTACCCGCCGACCCGGTCTACCCGACCCGGCTGGGCCTGCAGGGCATCGCCACCTGGTTCGCCGCGGCCGCCGCCGACGTGCAGGCCGCCGGGGTGGAGCGGCGGGTCCTGCAGCGGCGCAGCCGCCGGCACGTCGCGCTCGGCGAGTGGGCGCAGCGGCGCGGGTACGTCCGGGAAGCCGACCGGGCCGCCTGGCGCGAGCGCTCGGTGAACTTCTTCGGCGATCACTCGATCGACCTGCTGCTCACTCCGGCGCTGGCCGGCCCGCCACCGGAGGCCGCCGGCTGGGCGGGCCGCTCCTGGGTGGCGAACATGAAGGCCAACATCCGGTACGCCCCGTACGCGGCGCCGTGGAACATCGCCGGCCTGCCCGCCATCGTGGTGCCGGTCGGCCGGCGTCCGGACGGGCTGCCCGTCGCCGTGCAGCTGGTCGGGCCGCCCGGCTCGGAGCTGCTGCTGCTCGGCATCGCCGGCCAGTTCGAGATGCAGGCTCCCTGGCAGCGGCACGCCCCCGGCTACCCCCGGGTGGGGACCGGCTCGCCCGCGACCGCGTGACCTACCAGCCGGACCGTGGCGTCGCCGCCGGCCGGCGCAGGGCGGGTGGCACGATCGGGGCATGACGGATCTGGTCGGTCTCGCCGACGTACAGGCCGCGCGGGAACTGCTCGCCGGCGTCACGCGTACCACCCCGCTGGAACCCTCGCGGCCGCTCAGCGCCGCCCTCGGCGGCCCGGCCTGGTTGAAATGCGAAAACCTGCAGCGCGCCGGGTCGTACAAGGTGCGCGGCGCGTACGTGCGGATCTCCCGGCTCTCGGCCGAGGAGCGGGAACGCGGCGTGGTCGCCGCCAGCGCCGGCAACCACGCGCAGGGGGTGGCGCTCGCCGCCGGCCTGGTCGGCACCCACGCCACCGTCTTCATGCCGGTGAACGCGCCGCTGCCGAAGGTGGCCGCCACCAAGGGGTACGGCGCCCAGATCGAGCTGGTCGGCAACACGGTGGACGAGTCGCTGGTCGCGGCGCAGACCTTCGCCGAGCGGACCGGGGCGGTGCTGATCCACCCGTTCGACCACCGGGACGTCATCGCCGGGCAGGGGACGGTGGCGCTGGAGATCCTCGAACAGTGTCCCGACGTGAAGACCATCGTCACCGGGGTCGGCGGTGGCGGGCTCGTCTCCGGCATCGCGGTGGTCGCCAAGGCGCTGCGCCCGGACGTACGGGTGATCGGGGTGCAGGCCGCGACCGCTGCGGCCTTCCCGCCCTCGCTGAAGGCCGGCGAGCCGGTGCGGCTGCCGTCGTTCTCGACGATCGCGGACGGCATCGCGGTGGGCTGTCCCGGTGAGCTGACCTTCACCCACGTCCGCAAGCTGGTCGACGAGATCGTCACGGTCTCCGAGGAGGACATCTCCCGGGCGCTGCTGATGCTGCTCGAGCGCGGCAAGCAGGTGGTGGAGCCGGCCGGCGCGGTCGGCGTGGCCGCGCTGCTGGCCGGCGTCGTCGAGGTGGAGGCGCCGGTGGTGGCGGTGCTCTCCGGCGGCAACATCGATCCGCTGCTGATGCTGCGGGTGATCGAGCACGGCCTCGCGGCGGCCGGCCGGTACCTGCGGGTCACCGTGCGCTGCTCGGACCGGCCCGGCCAGCTCGCTTCGCTGCTCAGCGAGATCGCCGAGCACCGGGCCAACGTGGTCGACGTGGAGCACCAGCGGGCCAACCCGCACCTGCGCCTCGGTGAGGTGGAGGTGGCGTTGTCGGTGGAGACCCGGGGCGTGGAGCACTCCGACACGCTGATCAGTGCGCTGCGGGCCAGCGGCTACCAGGTGGTCTTCGCGGCCGAGGCGTGACGCCGCCCAGCGCCGTCGGCTGACGGCGCGCGGCGGGGCGTCGCGGTGCCGGAGACAGCACCGCCTTGGCCGGGTCCGGCCAAGGCGGTGCGGCAGTCGGGTCCGACCAGCCTGTCAGCCCCGGTCGGGGTCGGGCCCGGACCTGCCGGCGCGGGTCCGGGTGCGGAGCTCAGCCGGAGAAGGGTTCGAACTTGACCACGGTCACCTTGATGTCGGCGCCGCTGGGGGCCGTGTAGGTGCAGGTCTGGCCCTCGCGACCGCCCAGGATCGCCTTGCCGAGCGCGGACTCGGGGCTGTAGACGGTCAGGTCGGTGGTGGACGCGATCTCCCGCGAGCCGAGCAGGAAGGTCTCGGTGTCGTCGGTGTCGTCGTCGAAGTAGATCGTCACCACCATGCCGGGCGACACCGCGTCGGCGGACGGGGCGGCCCCGACCTTGGCCGTGCGGAGCAGCTCCTTGAGGTAGAGGATGCGCCCCTCGGCCTTGCCCTGCTCCTCGCGGGCCGCGTGGTAGCCGCCGTTCTCCCGCAGGTCGCCCTCCTCGCGCCGGGCGTTGATCTCGGCGGCGATGACCGGCCGGTTGGCGATCAGCTCGTCGAGATCACCCTGCAGGCGGTCGTACGCGTCCTGGGACAGCCAGGTGGCGGGCGCCTCGTTGCCATTCGTGGACACAGGCGGTCCTCCTCGTTGGTGCGGACTGGCTGACAGGTGAACTACCAAGTTACCAGTGCGGGACACTTCGAGGTGTCGCCGATCACCCCGGGGTGCCGGCCGCCGACCCGGCCGCGGGTCGTGCGCTGCGGGCCGGTCAGGCGGCCGGGCGGCAGCGCAGCACCTCGCCGATGAACGGTCGGGCGCTGGTGGCCAGCCGGTGCCGTGCGTCGACCTGCCGCTCACCCGGCCGCGCGGTCACCGTGACCTCCTCGCGTCCCACCTCGGCGCCGTCGGCGGCCCGGGCCCGGAGTACGCAGGTCGCCGAGCCGCCGGTCGGTACGGTCACCCGGAAGTCGACAACCACCTGGGAGTCGGTGATCTCCGTGTAGGTGGTCACCTGGGCGTCGTACCGGGGATCGCCGTACTGGCGGTAGAGCTTGGCGGCGACCAGGCCGAGGGTCGCCAGCAGGACGACCGCCAGCAGCAATGGGACGAGTGGGCGGCGGCGTCCCGGTTCGCGGCGGCGGCCGTACCGGCCGGGCGGGAAAACCGGTGCGCCCGGCGCGATTGTGGCGTGCGTCTCGGTCACCGGCGGGTATCTCCTGGCGTTGTTGTCGGCGGCATCGGCAAGAATGGCAGAGTCCATCTTCCCAGCCCGGCGCTGACCCAAGGATGGCAGGTCGGCGGAGACGCCGACAGGTCAGCACGGGGGATTGTCCGGGCGCGGGGGAGATTCCGGCAGGTCAGCCGGGTGATCCGGGGTCGGGTCGCCCGACGGGCACAGACGAGGAGTGCCGAACGTGGCAGAGCAGTTGCGTCTCATGGCCGTGCACGCCCACCCCGACGACGAGTCGAGCAAGGGCGCCGCGACCACGGCGAAATACGTCGCCGAAGGGGTGGACGTCCTGGTCGTGACCTGTACGGGCGGTGAGCGCGGCAGTGTGCTCAACCCGAAGATGGACCGGCCGGACGTCTGGGCGAACATCGCCGACATCCGCCGCGCCGAGATGGACGCGGCCCGCGCGATCCTCGGCATCGAGCAGGCCTGGCTCGGGTTCGTCGACTCCGGGCTGCCCGAGGGCGACCCGCTGCCGCCGCTGCCCGAGGGGTGCTTCGCCCTGCAGGACGTGGAGCTCGCGGCGGCACCGCTGGTGCGCCTGATGCGCCAGTTCCGGCCGCACGTCGTCACCACGTACGACGAGGAGGGGGGTTACCCCCACCCGGACCACATCATGACCCACAAGGTGACCGTGGCCGCCTTCGAGGCCGCCGGCGACCCTGACCGCCACCCGGAGCTGGGCGAGCCGTGGCAACCGCTGAAGCTCTACTACGACATCGGCTTCTCCAAGGGCAAGATCATGGCGCTGCACGAGGGCATGCTCGCCGCGGGCCTCGAGTCGCCGTACGAGGACTGGCTCAAGCGTTGGGAGGATCGTCCCGACAAGGGCCCGCGGATCACCACCCGCGTCGAGTGCGCCGAATACTTCCCGGTGCGCGACGACGCCCTGCGCGCCCACGCCACCCAGATCGACCCCGACGGTTTCTGGTTCCACGTCCCGATGGAGCTCCAGCGGCGCGCCTGGCCGACCGAGGACTACCAGCTCGCCCGTTCGCTGGTGGACAGCCCGCTGCCCGAGTCGGACCTCTTCGCCGGGGTCCGCGAGACGTGCCATGCCCGCTGATCCGGCGGAGGGCTACGCTGGACGGGAGCCGCACATCGGAGGAACGCCATGCTGACCACTGCCCAGGTGCTCGCGGAGAACAACTTCGGTGATACCCGCACGGGTGGCCTGGCCGGGCCGATGGGCCTCTTCCTCATCGTGCTGCTGGCCACCGCCACCGTCCTGCTGATCCGCAACATGAACGCCCGGCTGCGCCGGCTGCCCGACCGGTTCCCGCAGCAGGCCGGCCCGGCCGACCTCGGCCACACCGACGGGACAGTCGTCGATCCGACAGACGGGACCGTGGCGCAGGAATCACCGACGAACGGTTCCAACGGCTCCCAGCAGCGCCGGAACGGGTAGTCAACGCGTGATTCACGTCGAAGCCGGTCGTCGCCCCCTGTTGCGACCACCGGCTTTGGCTTAGCCTTCCGCCGGGGGACCGAAAGTCCCCGAGCCGTGCGCGGAAGGGGGGCGCCGATGACCGTCGACCCAACGGCCACCCGCCGTGCCCCCGAGATGCCGGCGGACGGGGTGGGTCCGTGACCCCCGGCCGGGACGGCAAACCCCCTGATCGGCTGGGCCTGCGCGGCACGCCGACCGGGGTGCTCCTGCTGACCGCCGCGGTCGGGGCCACCGCGCTGGCCGCCGCAGTCGTCGGCCTGACCGTCCCGGCGTCCCTCCCGCCGGACGACCCGCTGCCGGGCCCGGTCCGCTTCGCCGTCGCCGTCGCCGCGTTCGCCGTCGCCCAGCTCGCCCGGCTCCGGTTCCGCACCGCCGCCGGGATGGTGAGCATCACCTGGGGCGAGGCCGCCCTCATCGTCTGCCTGTACCTCGTACCGGCCGGTTGGCTGCCGGCGGCGGCCCTGCTCGGCACCGGGGCGGCCTGGACGGCCATGTCCCTGCTCACCGACCGCCGCCCGGCGCTGGAACTCGTCCGGATCACCGGGTCGCTGACCGCCGCCACCGCGCTCGCCGTCGCGGTGGCCGGTGCGCTGGGCCGACCCCTGCTCGCCGCGCCGACCCCGGCGCTCGCCCTCGCGCTCACCGCCGGCTCGGTGACCTACCTGCTCACCACCGGCTGGCTCGGTGGGGCGACCCTGGCGCTGCGGCACGGCGTCCCGATCGGACCGCCGCTGCTCGCCGCGCTCCGCGGCAAGCTGCTGATGTTCGTCGGCAACGTGGCCGTCGGCCTGGTGGTGGTCACGCTGCTGGAGCTCGACGCCCGCTGGCTGCTGCTGCTCCCGCCGCCGCTCTGGCTGCTCCAGCAGACCTACCGCCACCGGCTCCGGGCCGACCAGGAGCGGCGCACCTGGCGGGCGTTCGCGGAGGCCACCGCCGCCCTCAACCAGCTCGACGAGCGGGGCGTGGCGACCGCTGCGGCGGCCGGCGCGCTCACCCTGTTCGGAGCGGAACTGGTCGACGTGGACGTTGCCCGGGGCGACGGCCGGTGGTGGCGGTACCGGGCGGACCCCGGTGGCCAGCTGCGCGACCGGGAGATGGACCCGCCGGGGCGTGCCGAGCCGGCCGAGCACGAGTTGGTCCGACCGCTGACCGTGGGCAGCGTCGGGGTGGGGGAGCTGCGCGTCCACTTTGCCCGGTCGGCCCCGCCCAGCGCCCGCGAGCGGGACGCCGTCGCGGCCTTCGGCGACGCCCTGGCCGCCGCCCTGCACGACGCCGCCACGCACCGCGAGCTGCGGCTGGTCACCGCCCGCTCCTCGTACGAGGCGGTGCACGACCAGCTCACCGGGCTGGTCAACCGGGCCGCCATGCTCGACCAGGGCGACCAGGCGTTGCGCAAGCTCGCCCACGACCACCCGGTGGCGCTGCTGCTGCTCGACATCAACCAGTTCAAAGAGGTCAACGACACGCTCGGGCACGCGGCCGGCGATGAGCTGCTGCGGCTCACCGCCAACCGGCTGGCCGCCCTCGCCCGCCCCGGTGACCTGCTGGGCCGGCTCGGCGGGGACGAGTTCGCCCTGCTGCTCAGCGCCGTCCCGGTGGTCGGCGACCGCGCCGCGCCGATGGCGTACGCGTTGCGGCAGGCCCGGGAGATCGCCGAGCGGCTCGCCGCGCCGACGGAGGTGGCGGGCGTACGGATGTCCGTCGAGGTCTCGGTGGGTGTGGTGGTCGCCGACGCGGGCACCGCCGACCTCACCGAGCTGCTGCGCCGGGCCGACATCGCCATGTACCAGGCGAAGGAGGGCGGCGGCAACGTCGCCGTGTACGACAGCTCCCGGGACGCCGCCAGCACCGACCAGCTCGCGCTGCTCGCGGAGCTGCGGGAGGCCCTCGCTGCCGACGACCAGCTGGTGCTGGCGTTGCAGCCGGCGGTGGACCTGGCGACCGGCGCCCCGACCGGGGTGGAGGCACTGATCCGCTGGCGGCACCCGCGCCGCGGCTGGCTCGGTCCGTCCGACTTCATCCGCCCGGTGGAGAACAGCGAGCAGCTCGGCGCCTTCACCCGGTACGTGCTGGACAAGGCCCTCGCGGTCGCCGCCGACTGGGCCCGCGACGGGCTGGACGTGCCGATCTCGGTGAACCTGTCGGCGCGCAGCCTGCTCGACCCCCGGCTGCCCACGGAGATCGGCGAGGCGCTGCGCCGGCACCAGGTGCCGCCGCACCGGCTGGTCCTGGAGATCACCGAGACGGTGGTGATGAGCGAGCTGGAGGTCATCGACGAGGTGCTCGCCACGCTGCGCGCGATGGGCGTGCAGCTCGCCGTCGACGACTTCGGCACCGGCTTCTCGTCGCTGACCTTCCTCACCCGGATCGCCGTCGACGAGCTGAAGGTCGACCGTTCCTTCGTGATCCGGATGGCCGACTCGCCCGAGGCGGCGGCGATCGTCCGGACCACCGTGGG
Organism: Micromonospora sp. NBC_00898; assembly: GCF_045207895.1. NCBI lineage: Bacteria > Bacillati > Actinomycetota > Actinomycetes > Micromonosporales > Micromonosporaceae > Micromonospora > Micromonospora sp. NBC_00898. The sequence continues at coordinate 5,006,091 of NZ_CP108775.1, read as the reverse complement.
GCTCGCCCACGAGCTGGGGTTGCGGGTGGTCGCCGAGGGGGTGGAGACCGCCGAGCAGCGGACCGCCCTGGCGGAGCTCGGCTGCACCGCCGCGCAGGGCTACCACTTCTTCAAGCCGATGCCGGCGGACAAGATCGGCGCCGTGCTCGGGTCGCTGCGCGACGCCGCCCCCGGCAATGTCTTCCCGCTCCGCGCCGACGGCGCCTCCTGAGCGACGGTATAAACAAAAAACTTGTAGCCCACTACGAGGTTGACGAAGCGGACAGTCGGCGTCTAACGTGATGCATGCCTGAGTTCGTCGGGCGCGCAGGCCGAATGCCGCGTGGTCCGACGGATGTGTCTGCCAGCAGATAGAGCAATGCCCCGGGCGGCATGCTGAGCAGAGGCGGACCCGGGGCTTACGACGCTACGGTACCACGTGCTCCCGATCAGGCGACCCCTCGCGTCCAGGAGTGACTTCGCATGAGCAACGACCCGTCCCGGAACGAGCCCACCGAAAACAGCGATCCGGTCTGCGAGGGCGGGGATGACGCGGCTGGCCTGCCGGAATGGATGCGGCAGTCCTTCTCCGGCCCTCGGCTGGAGGAGTACGTGCGGGCCGCCCGGGGCTCTGCCTCGCTGGCAACCCGGTTGTACTGGTGGAACATCGAGGTGTCGCAGGCGTTCTACCTGCCGCTGAAGTGCTTGGAGGTGGCGGTCCGCAACGCCCTCCACGACAGACTGCTGGATCGGTATCAGCGAGCTGACTGGTGGCAGGTCGCTCCGCTCACGCCGAACAGCCTGCGGCTGGTGGCGGACGCCGCAGCGGAGTGTGGACGACGTGGTCGCAGACAGCCCAGCCCTGACGACGTCGTAGCCCGGCTGTCATTCGGCTTCTGGGTCGCGCTGGTCAGTTCCTTCTACACGCGTGCCCTCTGGGTTCCGGCACTGCACAAGGCCTTCCCCGGCTACTCGGGCCGTCGCGACGACCTGCACCGGAGCCTCAACACCATGCGGTTGCTCCGCAACCGCATCGGGCACCATGAGCCGATCCACCATCGGGATCTGGCCGCGGACCACGCCACCCTCTACCGTTTGCTGGGTTTTCTACGCCCGGAGCTCGCTACGGGAGTGCGCCTGCGGGACGGCGTTCCCGCCGTGCTGGCTCGCCGGCCCGGTCCGCCGGGAGCCGAGCGTCCCGGCAAGCTGTGCACCTGAGAGCGAGGGAGTGACCGAGATATGCCGGACGCGGGTGAAGTACTGGTCAGTAGGGCCGACATCGCCCGGCTGGCCGGAGTGCGGCGGCCGGCCGTGACGAACTGGGAGCGGCGATACCCCGACTTCCCGGTGCCGGTGAAGTCAGGCGATGGGGTCGACCACTTCCGGGCCGAGGACGTAGCCGGCTGGCTGGAGTCGAGGCGGATACCCCGAAGCGCCCGATGGCCGAGCGAGCCCGAGGGAGTCAGCTACGGCGAGCGCTTCCGCAGAAGTCTCACGACTGCGGACGATCCGTCAGCGGCCGAGACGGCCGCACCCCACCAGGCGATGCTCGGCGCCCAGTTGTACGACTTCTTCTGGGCGGCGGTCCTCGACGACGTGCTTCGGCCCGAGGAGTACCGGGACCTGCTGCTGACCTTGATTCATGCCGCGGCACGGCGTCCCGAGCACTGGTCTGACCTCAGGCGGGCCGTTCAGGCAGGGGATGACGTGTTCCTGCCGGCGCTGCAGTTCGTCCTCGGCGTGTCCGACGCGGGCCCGTTCACCGAACTCTTCGGCTCGGTCGTTCTCACCCCGCGCCACACGGAAGCGGTCAGGACCATCATCGGTCTGATCGATCGGGAGCCGGGCCCGGCCGGTGGAGCGCGAACACAACAGCTCCAGCACCTGTTCACCCGGGTGCTTGAGCGGTACGTGGAGCGTGCCGGCAAGCGCGCCGGAGAGCTGTTCACGCCCCCGTCGGTCACTCGACTGGCGACGAGAATGCTCGCTGCCACCGGCGTGGGAACATCTCTCTACGACCCGTACTGCCGCTCCGGCGAGTTCCTGTCCGCGCTCGCGGCTGAGTGCACCGAGGCCGGCGTGGCGCAGTCCATGCTGAGGGTCGAGGGAGTGGCGCAGCAGGCCGCGACTCGCCGGGTGGCCGAGCTGCAGCTCAGTCTGCACGGTGTCGAGGCGGACCTGCGGGGCGGTCTCGCGCTCGCCCACCACCAGTTCCTGGACCACCGCCACGACCTGGTCGTCTGTAACCCGCCCTTCAACGCCCGCCTTGCCGAACACCTGCTGACCGACCGGAACTGGGCTTACGGAGATCCGCCGCCGCACAATGGCAATTTGGCATGGTTGCAGCACGCTCTCGCGGCGCTCGACGGGCACGGCCGGGCAGCGGTGTTGTTGCCGAACAATGCCGCTACGTCGGCCCGTCCCGCGGAGCGAAAGATCCGGGCCGCGTTGGTGGAGGAGGGCGTGGTCGCCTGCCTCGTGGCGCTGCCCTCCAATCTGTTCGCGGGTACGGCCGTGCCCGTGACGCTTTGGCTGCTCGACAAGCAACGCCGCCATCCTGGTGAGGTCCTCTTCATCGACGCCACCTCGGCAGGGAGGATGGTGGCCCGATCGTCTCGGATATTGACCGACTACGACATATCAGAGCTGGTGGCCACCTTCGCTCGGTGGTGGCGTGCCGAGCCGGGCCAGCCGTTCGACGCGCAGTTGGCGCGCCGCGTCCCGGCTGCGGAGATACGAGAACAGAACTATTCTCTGAACCCTGCCTTCTACGTGGAGCAGCCGGCGACGCCGCGAGCTGATCTCCGCCCGGAGGATGTGGGGCCGCTCTCGGCTGAGTTGCATCGTCTGCGGCGTGTTGCGCAGGAGGCGGGCGATCAGGCGGCTGCGATGATTGCCGCCGCATACGGACAAAGCGCCCGATCAGCGCCCCGTACGCGTGACTCGCTGATCGGAGCGGTGCCGGCCGACTGGCAGCGGCTCACTCTCCGCCAGCTGGCTGAGATCCAGATCGGTCCTCAACTACCTCGGGACCCCTCGTCCGGCAGTGGTGTGCCGATCGTCAACCCGCGGGATCTGCGAGACGGGTGGATCGCAGGGGACGGCCTCGATGTTGCGACGGACGTCCAGAGTGGCCTGGTCCGCCGGTACGGCCTGATGCCCGGTGACATTCTCTGTGTACGGACGGGAGAACTGGGACGTCACGGCTTGGCGCGTGCGGAGCAACAGGGATGGCTTTTCAGCCCGGGACTGTTCCGGGTTCGTCCGGGGCGCGACGTCGTACCGGAGTTCCTCGCGCACTACCTCGGCCTGCCGCAGGTGCGGATGTGGATCAGGAGGCAGGGGTCCGGGACGGCGGTGCCGAACATCCAGGGCCGCGTACTCGGGGAGCTGCCGATCGTGCTACCCCCGATCGCGGTCCAGCAGCAGGTCGGCGTAGCGCTCGCAATCCTGCAGGACGAGGCCCGCCGCTACGACCAACTCGTCAGGACCGCCGGTCGGCTTCGGGAGACGCTCGTGCCTCTGCTGATGACCGGAACGTTGCTGGCACCCTGAAGCGACGACGTGAGATGCGGGCACCCCGTCGCGGGTAACGCCCCGCCCCGGGAGTTCCGGTGCGCCGGCCGATTGGCCGTGACGGCTGGCGGCCACCCTCCCGGGCCCGACCGGTCCGCTCGCGGCGCGCGGCCGGTGCGCGCTGGATATGGTCGTCGGGTGAACCGACTCGCGAACGCCACGTCGCCGTACCTGCTCCAGCACGCCGACAACCCGGTCGACTGGTGGCCCTGGTGCGACGAGGCGTTCGCCGAGGCGAGGCGGCGCGACGTGCCGGTGCTCGTCTCGGTCGGCTACGCCGCCTGCCACTGGTGCCATGTGATGGCGCACGAGTCGTTCGAGAACGAGGCCGTGGGTCGGCTGGTCAACGACGGCTTCGTCGCCATCAAGGTGGATCGGGAGGAGCGGCCGGACGTCGACGCCGTCTACATGACCGCCACCCAGGCGATGACCGGCCAGGGCGGCTGGCCGATGACGGTCTTCGCCACCCCGGACGGCACCCCGTTCTTCTGCGGGACCTACTTCCCGCGCGCGAACTTCATCCGGCTGCTGGACTCCGTGGGTACCGCCTGGCGGGACCAGCGGGAGGCCGTGCTCCGGCAGGGCGCCGCCGTGGTCGAGGCGATCGGCGGGGCCCAGGCCGTCGGCGGAACGACCGCGCCGCTCACCGCCGAACTGCTCGACGCCGCCGCCGCGCAGCTCGGCACGGAGTACGACCGGAGCAACGGCGGCTTCGGCGGGGCGCCCAAGTTCCCGCCGCACATGAACCTGCTCTTCCTGCTCCGCCACCACCAGCGCACCGGCTCCGCGCAGAGCCTGGAGATCGCCCGGCACACCTGCGAGGCGATGGCCCGCGGCGGCATCCACGACCAGCTCGCCGGCGGCTTCGCCCGCTACTCCGTGGACGCGCACTGGACCGTGCCGCACTTCGAGAAGATGCTCTACGACAACGCGCTGCTGCTGCGGGTCTACACCCAGCTCTGGCGGCTCACCGGCGATCGGCTGGCCCGGCGGGTGGCCCGGGACACCGCCCGGTTCCTCGCCGACGAGCTGCACAAGCCGGGGGAGGGTTTCGCCTCCGCGCTGGACGCGGACACCGAGGGCGTCGAGGGGCTCACCTACGCCTGGACGCCGGCCCAGCTCGTCGAGGCGCTGGGCGATGAGGACGGCCGCTGGGCGGCCGACCTGTTCGCGGTGACCGAGGAGGGGTCGTTCGAGCACGGGACGAGCGTGCTGCGGCTGGCCCGGGACGTCGACGACGCCGACCCTGCGGTGCGGGCGCGTTGGCAGGGCGTGGTCGGGCGGCTGCTGGCCGCCCGGGACACCCGCCCGCAGCCGGCCCGCGACGACAAGGTGGTGGCCGCGTGGAACGGCCTGGCGATCACCGCGATCGCCGAGTTCCTCCAGGTCGCCGCCGTCTTCGCAGCCCCCGACGACGAGGACGCGAACCTGATGGACGGCGTCGCCATCGTCGCGGACGGGGCGATGCGGGACACCGCCGAGCACCTGGCGACGGTGCACCTGGTGGACGGGCGGCTGCGCCGGGTCTCCCGGGACGGGGTGGTCGGGGAGCCGGCCGGCGTGCTGGAGGACTACGGCTGTGTGGCCGAGGCGTTCTGCGCCCTGCACCAGCTCACCGGCGAGGGTCGCTGGCTGGAGCTGGCCGGGCAGCTCCTCGACGTGGCGCTGGCCCGGTTCGCCGCGCCCGACGGCGGGTTCTTCGACACGGCCGACGACGCCGAGCGGCTGGTCACCCGGCCGGCCGACCCGACCGACAACGCCACCCCGTCCGGCCGGTCGGCGATCGTCGCGGCGCTGGTGACGTACGCGGCGTTGACCGGGGATGTGCGGTACCGGGAGGCCGCCGAGGTGGCCCTGTCGACTGTCGCGCCGATCGTCGGCCGGCACGCGCGGTTCACCGGGTACGCCGCCACCGCCGGCGAGGCGCTGCTCTCCGGGCCGTACGAGATCGCGGTGGTGACCGACCACCCGGCGGACGACCCGCTGGTCCGCGCGGCGCACCGGCACGCCCCGCCCGGGGCGGTCACGGTGGCGGGCCGGACCGACCAGCCCGGTGTGCCGCTGCTCGCCGGCCGGCCCGCGCTGGATGGCCGGACCACCGCGTACGTCTGCCGGGGTTTCGTCTGCGACCGGCCGGTGACCTCCGTCGACGACCTGGTCGCCCAGCTGGGCTGACCCGGCGGCCGGTCATCCGGTCGGGGTGTCCCCGTCGCCGGTCGGGGCGCGCAGCGCGGGCGGCAGGCCGTCGAACCAGTCGAGCACCGCCCGCTCGTACGCCAGACCGAAGCGCAGGGTGGCCACCGAGTACGGGTCGATCGCGTCCGCGTCGGCCGGCAGCGCCGCGGCGACCTGCTCGTAGCCGGCCAGCCGTTCGGCGTGCGCGGCCCGGTGTTGCGCCAGGAACGCCGCCATCCGGTCCGCCGGCAGGTGCCGGCCGAAGAGCATGGTGAGCAGCAGGGGGAACCGGATGGTCTCCTCGGCCGGCGGCCGCGCGGCCCACTCGGCGAAGGCGGCCCGGCCGGCCTCGGTGATCTCGTACGGCTGCCGGTCGCGGCGGCCGCGCTCGCCGGCCCGCACCAGTCCGGCGGCGGCCATCGTGCTCAGCTCCCGGTAGACCTGGCTCTGGGTGAGTGACCAGAACGCGCCGATCCGCTGCTCGGCAACCGTCACCAGGTCCCAGCCGGTCATCGGGCCGTCGTGCAGGAAGCCCAGCAGGGAGGCGGCGGTGGCGTTCAGCGGCCGGTCCGGCATCGGGGTGTGCTCCTTCGTGAACTCGCTTGACATCCCATTGTGTCAGGTCGCACGATGATCCCATCGACCTCCCACAGTGGGATGTCGCGGGGGAGGCGTCATGCATACCGTTCTCGTCCTCATCCACGCGGCCAGCGGCACCACGGGGCTGCTGCTCGCGCTGCCGATCCTGCTCGCCCCCAAGCGTCGCGGCCGGCACACCCTGCTCGGCCGGATCTACGCGGTGGTCGCCGTCGGGCTCAGCCTGAGCGCGCTGGGGCTCTTCGCCCTCGACCCCGCCCGGCTCTGGGGGCTGGCGATCCTCGGCGTGTTGGCCCTGGGCTGGCTGCTCGGTGGGCTCTGGTTCGCCCGCCGCCGTCCGCGCGGGATGGGCGGCCGGGGTTGGCGGATCTGGCACCTCAACCTGATGAGCAGCACGGTGATCGCCTTCGTGACCGGCTTCGCCGTACAGATGACCGACGGCAACCTGGTCGCCTGGCTGGCGCCCACGGTCCTCGGCTCCCTGCTGATCGCCCGGACGACCGCCCGCGAGGTGGCCCGCGCGCCGCGCCGGATCGTGGTGAACGCGGCGGGGTGATCCGGCCCTCCGGGCGGGGATCGGGGGTCGCCCCGATAGGCTGGCGGCGTTATGGACTCCCGGACCGGACTCCCCGTCGTGGGCATGGTGGGCGGCGGCCAGTTGGCCCGGATGACCCACCAGGCCGCCATCGCCCTCGGCCAGTCGCTGCGCGTGCTGGCGCTCGCCCCCGACGACGGCGCCGCGCTGGTCGCGGCCGACGTCCAGTACGGCGACCACACCGACCTGGCCGCGCTGCGCACCTTCGCCAAGGGCTGCGACGTGGTCACCTTCGACCACGAGCACGTGCCGACCGAGCACATCCGCGCCCTCGCCGACGAGGGGGTGAAGCTCTTCCCGCCGGCCGGCGCGCTGCTGCACGCACAGGACAAGCGGGTGATGCGGGAGCGCGTCGGTGAGCTGGGCGCGCCGAACCCGGCCTGGCGGCCGGTCGCCGAGCCGGCCGACCTGATCGGCTTCGGTGACGAGGTCGGCTGGCCGGTGGTGCTGAAGGCGGCCCGGGGTGGTTACGACGGACGCGGCGTCTGGTTGGTGGACGACGCGGCGCAGGCCGCCGAGCTGGGCTCGACCCTGTTGGCCGGGGGCAGCTCGCTGATCGTCGAGGAGCGGGTGGCGCTGCGTCGGGAGTTGGCGGTGCAGGTCGCGCGCTCCCCGTTCGGCCAGGTGGCCGCGTACCCGGTGGTGGAGACCGTGCAGCGGGACGGGATCTGCGTGGAGGTGCTGGCCCCCGCCCCGGACCTGCCGGAGGAGCTGGCGGTCGCCGCCCAGCAGCTCGCCATCGACCTGGCCACCGCGCTCGGCGTGGTGGGCCTGCTCGCGGTGGAGCTCTTCGAAACGCCCACCGGGCTGGTGGTCAACGAGCTGGCGATGCGTCCGCACAACTCGGGGCACTGGACCATCGAGGGTGCCCGGACCTCCCAGTTCGAGCAGCACCTGCGGGCGGTCCTCGACTACCCGATGGGGGACACTTCGCTGACCGCGCCGGTGGTCGTGATGGCCAACGTGCTCGGCGGCGAGCCGGGTGGGATCTCCATCGACGAACGGCTGCACCACCTGTTCGCCGCCGAACCGGGCGCCAAGGTGCACCTCTACGGCAAGCAGGTGCGCCCCGGCCGCAAGATCGGGCACGTCACGGTGCTCGGGAACGACCTGGACGACGTACGGGCGCGGGCCGCGCGGGCCGCCCGCTGGCTGCGCGAGGGGCACGAGTGAGCACCGTCGGGCTGATCATGGGCAGCGACTCCGACTGGCCGACCATGAAGGCCGCCGCCGAGGCGCTGGACGAGTTCGAGGTGCCGTACGAGGTCGCGGTGATCTCGGCGCACCGCACCCCGGTCAAGATGATCGAGTACGGCCGGGACGCCGCCGAGCGCGGCATCAAGGTGATCATCGCCGGCGCCGGCGGCGCCGCCGCGCTGCCCGGCATGGTCGCCTCGGTCACCCCGCTGCCGGTGATCGGCGTGCCGGTGCCGTTGAAGCACCTCGACGGGATGGACTCGCTCCTGTCCATCGTGCAGATGCCGGCCGGCGTGCCCGTGGCCACCGTGTCGATCGGCAACGCCCGCAACGCCGGGCTGCTCGCCGTGCGCATCCTGGCCGCCTCCGACCGGGCGCTGCTGAAGCGGATGGCCGCGTACCAGGCGGGCCTGGAGGAGTTGGTCGCCGAGAAGGATGCCGCGCTCCGCGCCTCCCTCGGCTGAGCCACTCTCCGTGCTGCCGGACATGAGTGACTCACCGTGATCGACGTGCTCCGCCCGGGGATGCTGCCCGCCGCCTTTGCTCTGCTTCACTCACCGCAACACAGGCCGTGAGCTGGAACCTTCTCGTCCGCCCACCCGACAGGCCCAGGCCGCGGCCGTAACCTTCCGTTGCTGTTGCATGGGCTGAAGCAGAGCAAAGGCCGATCCGACACCATCCTGCGTCCGCGGGCCCGGTGTCGGTCAGTGAGCGGTTCCGGTCAGCCTCGGTCGGCCCGTGCGCCCGGTCAGACCCGCCCCACTCTCGCCGGCACCGGCGGTCGGAGCTGCCTTACTCTGTCCGACCGCGACGAAGGCCCAATGACCCTCCGCTTCATCGCATGCCGCGCAACGCGGTCTGCAGGCGCTCCTGTGCGCGGCGGCGACGTTCATTGCTCGCCCCGAGCACCAGCAGCACGAAGCCGACCGGGATCAGCACCAGCCACGGCCCGAGGCTGAACAACGCGTGCACCGCGGCGATCGCGGTGACCGTGGCGCCCACGATCACCGGCGCCTGCTGCCGGCTGGTCGAGCCGAAGATCAGCACCGCCACCGCGCCGAGCAGCAGCAGCACCTGCCGGAGCATGCTGGACTCGGTGGCCAGCACGATGGCCAGGGTCGGCACGAACGCGGCCACCAGCGCCGGCCCGTACGCGATCCAGCTCGACAGGTCCGGTCGGTGGCGCAGCTCCAGTACCCCCACCACCAGGGCGAGCGCGGCGAACGGGAGCGTGTACGCCTCCGGCAGCGCCACGTCGGCCACCCGCATCAGGATCCACCAGGCGCTGATCTCGCAGGCCACCACCGCCCAGAACAGGATCTGCCGCTCCACCGGCCGGCGGCCCGGCCGGCTCGCGGCCACCCCGAGGACGGCGCCCCAGGCCGCCAGCAGCGCGGCGATGTGCCGGGGGGAGTCGAAGGCCAGGGCCAGCGCGATGAGGGCGGCCGCGTACCCGCTCCACTCCACGGTGGCCGCCTCCCGATACGCCTCCGGACGGCGCAGCCGGGGCAGGGTGGCGGCGAAGACCTGTAGAGCCGCCCCCACCGCCAGCACCCCGAACGCGGACCAGACGGCGGCCAGCCCGGCCACCAGGCCGAGGGTGAGCACGAACAGCTGCGCCATCAGCGAGGCGAAGAGCCAGCCGAGGATGCGGGCCCGCTGGGTGGTGCCGAAGAGCGCGGCGACCACGCCGACGCCGACCGCCCCGCCCAGCGTGAACAGGGTCAGCTCCCGGGTGGCGAGGCTGCCGGCCAGCCCGGCGCCCCCGGCGGCCAGCCCGATCGCGAAGACCAGCACCCGGGCCACCCGCAGCGACCGGGCCGGCTCGACCAGTGCCGGCGGCGGGGTCAGGGCCAGCCCCAGCATCGAGATGGTGAAGACCGCCAGCCCGGCGAGCGCGCTCTCCGGCCAGCCGTGCCCGAGCGCCACCGGGGTGATCAGCAGGGTCACCGCGGCGCCGGGCAGCACCACCGGCACGGCCCGGGAACGGCGGCCTCCGCTGAACCCGGTGGCGGCCAGCGCGGCGGTCACGGTGAGCAGCAGCGCGGTCAGCACATGCGTCGGGTCGACCGCGCCGGGCGGCGGGGTGAGCAGCTCCGGCGGCGGCCCCTGCCAGACCCGGGTGACCGATCGCATCGGCTCGACCAGGGCGAACACCAGCGGCGGCGCGAGCGTCACCAGCGCCAGCGCGGTGGGCAGCACCGCCGCGGCCAGCGCCCCGGCCGCCGGGCTGACCCGCCAGCGCAGCTCCGTCCCGTCGTCCGGCAACCGGCGCAGCGCCCCGTCCAGCAGCACCGACCAGCGGCGCACCGGGCGGGCCGAGCCGGTCGGCGGGGTGGTGGCCGCCCGGACCAGCTCGGCGAGCACACCGAGCAGCGCCGCCGCGGCCGCGTACACGCCGGAGGGCAGGCCGGTGAGGATCGCCGCCACCGCGCTGACGGTCGCGCCGCCGACCACGGCCACGCTCGCGTACGGCAAATATTGCGGAACCTGCCGGCGGACCACCGCCAACGCGGCCAGGCCGAGACTGGACGCGGCAACCGCGGCGGTGACCACCACCTGCGGGGAGCGCCCGAACTCGGCGGCCAGGGCCGCCACCGCGCCGGGGAACGCGAGCAGGGCGGCGCCCGCAGCCGCACCGCCCACCTGCACCAGGTGCGGCGGCATCCCGTCGGCCTCGATGTCCTCCACCAACGGCGGTGCGAGGCTCCGGGCCAGGCCGGCCACCACCACGCCGATCAGCGCGATGCTGCCCAGCGCCAGCGCGGTCGTCCACGGCCGCACCAGCCCGGCGCCGGCCGCGTGCAGGGCGACCACCCCGGCCACCGTGGCCCGCGACAGCGCCGCCCGCGGGTCGACCGCCGCGACCGCGGCCATGCCGAAGATCGTGGCGACCGCGGCGCCCACCAGCACCGGTGACCACCAGGGCAGGTCGAAGGCGGCCGGGGTGCCGATGGTGGCCAGCACGACGGCCGCCCCCGCCACGTCGTACTTCCACGGGGGCGGCAGCAGGATGCCGGCGGCGACGGCCAGCATCGCCAGCGCGATCGGCGCCTGCCAGGTCGCCCCACCGGTCGGCGCGGCCGGCCAGCCGGTCAGATCGCCCGCCCAGATCGGGCCCGGAGTGGCCAGTACACCGACCCCGCCGTGCAGCGCGATCCAGCCGGCGATCAGGCCGATCAGCGTGCCGCCGACCGCGATGCCGAGGATCGGCCCCCGCCGCCACTCCTCGGGCATCGCCCTCGCCGCCACCGCCACCACCAGCACCAGCGTGGCCGCCACCACGAGCTGCCCACCGGGCGCCAGCACCGCCGCGATCCGGGCCAGGGTGGCGATCAGCGCCACGGTCGTCGCCGCCGCGGCCAGGTCGGACCCGTCCAGCGAAAGGTCGGCGCGGCGGCCCCGGTCGATGGACGGGGCGAGGAAGAGCAGCACCGCGGCGACCAGCAGCAACGCGCCCACCCAGGCGTCGGCGCTGGTCGTGCCGGGCGCCCCGAACGCGGCCGCGGCGACCGCCAGCGCGCCGAGCCCGGTGCCCACGGCGTGCGGCAGGCTGAGGTGCCGCTGCGCCACCTGGCGGATCGCCGCGTAGCCGAGGGTGACGCAGACGCCGAGGAAGCTCGCCGCGAGCACCGGGACGGTGACCTCGCGCAGGCTCGTCGGGGTGGGGGTCGGGTCGGTGGGGACCGTGGCGGCGACGAACGCGGCCACCGCCCCCGGCAGCGCGAACGCCGCCCCGCCGGCGGCCCAGCCGGAGACCGTGTCCGCCGCGGCCGGGGCGATCCGGACCCGGGGCGCGAGCGAGACCAGCGCGCCGGCCAGGAAGAGGGTGGTCAGCGCGGCGGCGGTCAGCGCCGGGCGGGACAGCGCCGCCCCGGCGCCGAGGGCGCCCAGCCCGAACGCGGTGACGGCGTGCACCACGGCGGAACGCACGCTGCCCGCGGTGAGCCCCAGCACGCCGATGCCCACCGCGGTCAACAGCATCGGCCAGGGGGCGGCCGTCCAGCCCAGCCCGAGGGAGGCCGGTACGGCCAGCGCGGTCAGCGCCGCCCCGAGCACCGCGAACTCGCGCCGGATCTCCGGCGGCAGGGCTACCACGGCGGCGACGGTCAGCAGGAAGGCGCTCGCGGCGAGCTGCCAGCCGGTCGGGCCGACCGCCGCCGCCAGCGTGGCGTGCCAGCGGTCCAGGTCCGCCGCCCAGGCGGGCAGCGCCGCCCGGACCGGAGCCAGCCCGGCCCGCAGCGCGCCGCCGGCCACCACCAGGCCGCTGACCGTCAGCGCCACGGCCGAGGCGAGCTGCGGCCCCCGCCGAGCCGCCTCCGGTACGGCCCGCACGGCCAGGCCGGTGACCGTGATCACCGCCGCGATGAGCAGCAGCGACCGGCCGGGGAAGGCGACCGAGGCGACCCGCCCCAGCGCGCCGATCACCGCGAGGGTGACGATGCCGGCCCCCACGTCCGGCAGCGGCGCTCGACGCAGCACCAGCGTCCCGGCCAGTCCCACCAGCGCGGCGAGCAGCAGCACGGCGCCCGCGCCGGTGGCCACCGGGACCGTGTCGGCGCGCAGCAGCGCGGTGACCGCGTACGCCAGGGCGACCGCCACGGCCGCGCCGTGCAGCACCCAGGTCAGCTCACCCAGCCAGGGCACCGGCCGGGCCGGCCCGGCCGTCGGGGCGGCGGGCGTCTCCGCGCCGAGCACCTCGGCGGACTCCTCGGGGTCCGCCTCCGGGCGACCCTCGGTGGCCCGCGGGCGGGGCGGTGTCGTGGTCGGCGGGCTGGGCAGGTCGCGCCGGACGGGCCGCTCGACGATCACCGCCGAGCGGGCCAGCGCCAGGTCGACGAGGGCGACCGTGGCCAGCGCCAACGCCCAGCCGGCCGGCCCGGTGATCCGGTCGTACGCCAGCAGCGGCAGCACCGGTTGGGCGGCGAGCACGGTGGCGAAGCGGGGCGCGCGCAGCCCGGTCCCGCGGGCGTACCCGAAGGCAACCAGGGTGGTCACCAGGAAGATCGACCCGGCGAAGACCGCACCGGAGGAGCCGCCGCCGATCCGGTCGACCGCCCAGAGCGCGTACCCGGCCAGCGGCACCAGCAGCAGGCCGACCGCGGCGATCGTCTCGGCGGTCGAGGTGAGCCCGCGGCGGGCCAGCACCGGCGGGGCGAGCAGCATGAGCACCGTCGCGACCAGCAGCACGCCCAGCCGGGCCAGGGCGTCCATCGAGCTGGTGGCGACCGCGGCGAAGACCACCGCGGCCACGCCGAGCAGCAGCGCGCCGAGGCCGAGGGGGATGTTCTGCACCTCGCGGGAGGAGGCCTCCGGCGGGTGCTCCGGGTCGTCCACGTCGAGCCACTTCGCGGTGGACCGGGGCGGTGGCGGCGGGAGGTCGTCCGAACCGGGTGGCGGGGTGCCCTGCCGGGGCACCCCGGGCGGCGCGCCGGTGGTGGCCGTCGGCGGGCGCCGGCCGGGCCGGCGGCGCAGCACCCGGCGGGGGCGGCCGGCCTGCTTGACCCGTTCCTCACCGGCGTGCGCGAGGATGTCCCGCTGGAACAGGGCGGCCTGCATCTTGGCGGCGATCTGCCGCTGCTCGCGGGCGATCTCGGCGTCCCGCGCCTTCATCTCCGCGATCGAACGCTCGATCTCGGCCAGGTGCTCGGCCCACTGCGGCTGGTCGGCACCGCAGTGCGGACAGATGACGGCCGGCTTGATCTCCCGACCGCACGAGGCGCACCTGAAGGTCTGCACGACACCCCTCCGTCCGGCCGGCCCGCACTGTGGACCTCCACTGTCGCAGCATGCCCTGAGCGGACGCGGATTTCGACAGTTGCCGGCGGGTTCGGGGCAACAAAAAGAAGCGGCCGGCCGTGGAGCGGGTCCACGGCCGGCCGTACGTGTCGGAGGAGTCAGGGGCGGCCCATGCCGCGGTACTCCCAACCCGCCTGGGTCCACAGTGTGGAGTCGAGGCAGTTGCGCCCGTCGACCACCCGTCGGCCGTTGACCAGCTCGCCCAGGGCGACCGGGTCCGCGTTGCGGAACTCGGCCCACTCGGTGAGCACGCAGACCAGGTCGGCGCCGCTGACGGCGTCGGTCATGGTCTCCTCGTACGTCAGCTCGGGCACCGCCCGGCGGGCGTTCTCGGTGCCCTGCGGGTCGAAGACGTGCACGTCGGCCCCGGCCTTGCCGAGCAGCGCGGCGACGGCGAGCGCCGGGGCGTCCCGGACGTCGTCGGTGTTCGGCTTGAAGGTGGCGCCGAGCACGGCGATCCGGGTGCCGGAGAGGTCCGGCCCGGCCGGGCCGGAGCGGCGGCCGAGCAGCTCGGCGGCGAGCTGGACCACGCGGGTCCGGCGGCGCAGGTTGATCAGGTCGACCTCGTGCAGGAAGCGCAGCGCCTCGCCGGCGCCGAGCTCCTGGGCGCGGGCCTGGAAGGCCCGGATGTCCTTGGGCAGACAGGCACCGCCGAAGCCGAGACCGGCCTGGAGGAACCGGTTGCCGATCCGGGGGTCGTACCCGATGGAGCGGGCCAGCTGGGTGACGTCGCCGCCGGCGGCCTCGCAGACCTCGGCCATCGCGTTGATGAAGGAGATCTTGGTGGCGAGGAAGGCGTTCGCGGCGACCTTGACCAGCTCGGCGGTGGCGAAGTCGGTGACCACCAGGGGGACCTCGCGGTCCTCGGTGGCGGCGAGGTCGAAGACGCCCTTGTGGGCGGCGTAGAGCATGCCGTTGGCCCACTCGCTCTTGACGCCGACGACGATCCGGTTGGGGCGGAGCACGTCGTCGACGGCGAAGCCCTCCTGGAGGAACTCGGGGCTCCACGCCACCTCGACGCCGAGGTCGGCGGGGGTGTGCTTGCCGACCAGCTGCTCGACCCACTCGGCGGTGCCGACCGGGACGGTGGACTTGCCGACGATCAGCGCCTTGCGGGTCAGGTGCTGGGCCAGGCTGGTCACCGACGCCTCGACGTACGACAGGTCGGCGCCCATGCCGTCGGCGCGCTGCGGGGTGCCCACGCAGATGAAGTGCACGTCGCCGAACTCGGCGGTCTCCGCGATGTCGGTGCTGAACCGCAGCCGTCCGGCGGCCAGGTTGCGCCGCAGCAGCTCGTCCAGGCCCGGCTCGTGGATCGGCACCTCACCGGCGTTCAGCTTGGCGATCTTGTCGGCGTCGACGTCGTAGCCGAGCACCTCGTAGCCGAGCTCCGCGTAGCAGATGGCGTACGTCGCGCCGAGGTAGCCGGTGCCGAGGAAGGTCACCCGGGGTCGGGCCGCGCCGGAGGGCGGGGTCACCGCGGCGATGGCCGGTACCGGCTGGGTGTTCGGGTACGGGATCGTCACGCCTGTCTTCTCCGCTCGCACTGGCGGCGCTTCCTTGCGTCGCGTTCGGCTGCGGCGCCTGGCCGGGCACCGGTTGGGGGGACTTTCTGTGGTCGCCGGTCTGCGTCAACGCCTGTCAGGCACGAGCTTACGCGGCGGTAAGGAGCACCAGAACCCCGGTCGCTATCCTGCACTCTGCGCGGTCGGCGGTTCTCAGGCGCTACAGACTGGGCATGATAGCGGTGAAGGGGAGGGGCCAACATGGCCGCAGAGCAGTCGTTCGACGTCTACCGGTTGCCGGAGGAGCACGAGGCGATCCGGGAGGCGGTCCGTGAGGTCTGTGCGGCCAAGGTGGCCCCGCACGCGGCTGAGGCGGACGAGACCGGTGAGTTCCCCAAGGCGTCGTACGACGCCCTGCGGGCCGCCGACTTCCACGCCCCGCACATCCCCGTCGAGTACGGCGGCGCCGGCGCGGACGCGCTGGCCACGGCCATCGTGATCGAGGAGGTGGCCCGGGCCTGCGCCTCGTCCTCGCTGATCCCGGCGGTCAACAAGCTGGGCACGATGCCGCTGATCCTGGCCGGCTCGGAGGAGCTCAAGCGGAAGTACCTGACGCCGGTCGCGGCGGGCGACGCGATGTTCTCGTACTGCCTCTCGGAGCCGGAGGCGGGCAGTGACGCCGCCTCGATGACCACCCGCGCTGTGCGTGACGGTGATCACTGGGTGCTCAACGGCGTGAAGCGGTGGATCACCAACGCCGGCGTCTCCGAGTACTACACGGTCTTCGCTGTGACCGATCCCACAGCCCGCTCGCGCGGCATCTCCGCCTTCGTGGTGGAGAAGTCCGACGCCGGGGTCAGCTTCGGCGCGCCGGAGAAGAAGCTCGGCATCAAGGGCTCCCCGACCCGGGAGGTCTACCTCGACAACGTCCGGATCCCGGCGGACCGGATGATCGGCGCAGAGGGCACCGGCTTCGCCACCGCGATGCAGACCCTGGACCACACCCGGGTCACCATCGCCGCTCAGGCGGTCGGCATCGCGCAGGGCGCGCTGGACTACGCCAAGGGCTACGTCAGCGAGCGCAAGCAGTTCGGCAAGGCGGTGGCCGAGTTCCAGGGCATCCAGTTCATGCTCGCCGACATGGGCATGAAGCTGGAGGCGGCCCGGCAGCTCACCTACACCGCCGCCGGCAAGTCGGAGCGCGGCGACGCGGACCTGACCTACTTCGGCGCGGCGGCGAAGTGCTTCGCCTCGGACGCCGCCATGGAGATCACCACCGACGCGGTGCAGTTGCTCGGCGGTTACGGCTACACCCGCGACTACCCGGTCGAGCGGATGATGCGGGACGCCAAGATCACCCAGATCTACGAGGGCACCAACCAGGTCCAGCGCATCGTCATGGCCCGCCAGCTGCTCAAGGGCTGACCTGGCGGAAACCGTTGGGGCGGGCGGGCCGGGATCGCCGGCCCGCCCGCGACGGTCATCGGATCTCGGTGGTGCCCTGCGGTCGGGTGGTCGCGCGCGGGGGCGCGGACCACGGCGACTCGCCGGTGCTCCGGCGGGGCAGCGGTTCGGTGGGGGTCGGTTCGGGATAGCCGAGACTCAGCGGGGCGGTGTCCCGCGGAGCCTTCGCCCCGGACGGCGGCCAGTCGTTGGGCGAGAAGGTGTTCTCGATCGGCTTGTCGGCCGAGGTCAGCTCCGCCTCGGCCGTGGCCGGCGCCGGCCACGGCCGCCAGCGCTGCGCGCTGAACGCCGCCATCAGCAGCAGCACGCCGACCAGGAACAGCGTGCCGTTCTCCACCGGCTGGCGCAGCGGCAGCGGGTCCCCGAGCAGCTTCCAGCTGTCGGGGATCTGGTCACGGACGGTGAACGGCGCGATGAACATCCCGACATACGGGGTGATCAGCAGCAGCCCGGCGACGACCGCGCCGAGCGGCGAGAAGCGCAGGGTGCCGAGCAGGCCGAGCAGGATGCCGGCGACGCCGAGGTAGACGGCCGGCTCGATCAGGTTGGGCGTGCTGTACGTACCGATCTCCACCCAGCGGTGCACGGTACGTCCAGACCCGTCCTGACCGAGGGTGACGAGCACCCAGGTGACGGGCGCCACCACCAACCCGGCGAGGAAGCTCCAGAGATGTCGCATCCGCGCACCGTACCGTTTTCGGCATGACAGATCACCCCTCCATCGTGCCGGCGGGCAAGCCGACGTCGTACTCCCGGGTCACGCTCAGCCGAATCATGACCGCGGTCGATGTCAATCTGTACGGGACCGTGCACGGTGGGGTACTGATGAAGTTCGTCGACGACGTGGCCGGGGCGGCCGCGGCGCGGCACAGCGGCGGCACGGCGGTGACCGCCTCGATCGACGAGATCGTCTTCTCCGAGCCGGTCCGGGTGGGCGACCTGGTACACGCGCACGCCCAGGTGAACTGGACCGGCAACACCTCGATGGAGGTGGGGGTGCGGGTGGTCGCCGAGCGCTGGGACTCCGCCGAGGACGAGCCGGTCCGCGTCGCCACCGCGTACCTGGTCTTCGTGGGGGTGGACGTGGGCGGCGCGCCCCGGCCGGTCCGGCCGGTGCTGCCGGAGACCCCGGAGGACGAGCGCCGGTTCCGGGAGGCGGAGATCCGCCGGGCCCACCGGCTGGCCAGGCGCCGCGCCATCCAGGCGCACCGGGCCGGCTGAGCCGCGCGTGTCAACAGGGGCCCGTCCTGGCATCCCACACAGGGGGTGGGCGCGGGGTGTGGGGTGGGCACGCCCCACACCCGGCACCCGGTGCGGAGAATGGCGCTGCGAGGTAGGGCAAGATGGCGGCACGGCCCATGTCAGTGTCGTGCGGGCCGCAGGGAGGGTGGAGCAGTGGGTGACGTGCTGTGGACGCCGCCGGCCGACGTGCGCGAGCGGTCCCGGATCGGTGACTACCTGCGCTGGCTGGCCGAGCACCGGGGGCTGGAGTTCGCCGACTACGACGCGCTCTGGCAGTGGTCGGTCACCGACCTCGACGGGTTCTGGCGGTCGATCTGGGACTGGTTCGAGGTGGTCGCGCACACCCCGCCGACCGCCACGCTGACCGACCCCGCGATGCCCGGCGCCCGCTGGTTCCCCGGCGCGACGCTCAACTACGCCGAGAACGTGCTGCGGATGCCCGGCCGGGCCGACGGGGATCCGGTGGTGATCGCGCACGGGCAGACCCGGCCGCCGGTCACCCTGACCGCGGCCGAGCTGCGCGAGCAGGTCCGCCGGGTGGCGGCCGGGCTGCGCCGGCTCGGCGTCGGCCCCGGGGACCGGGTCGCGGCGTACGCGCCGAACATCCCCGAGACGTACGTGCTGCTGCTGGCCACCGCCAGCCTCGGCGCGATCTTCTCCTCCTGCGCGCCGGAGTTCGGCACCCGCAGCGTCACCGACCGGTGGCAGCAGATCGAGCCGAAGGTGCTGGTCGCCGTCGACGGCTACCGGTACGGCGAGAAGCCGGTGGACCGGCGCGGCGAGGTGGCCGCGATCCGGGCCGCCCTGCCGTCGCTTCAGCACACCGTCGGCATCGCCTACCTCGACCCGGCCGGCGCTGGCGGCCATAATTCGGCCTCCGCGCCGCTAGGCGGCGCTCCGGACCGAATGAAGGCCGCGCCGGAGGGGGCCCTCTCCTGGGCCGAGCTGGCCGCGCCGACCGACGAGCCGCTGGCCTTCACCCCGGTGCCGTTCGACCACCCGCTCTACGTGCTCTACTCCTCCGGCACCACCGGGCTGCCCAAGCCGATCGTGCACGGCCACGGGGGCATCCTGCTGGAGCACCTGAAGATGCTCGCCCTGCACCACGACCTGGGCCCGGCCGACCGGTTCTTCTGGTTCACCACCACCGGCTGGATGATGTGGAACTTCCTGGTCTCCGGGCCGGCGGTGGGCGCGACGATCGTGCTCTTCGACGGCAACCCGGGCCACCCGGACCTGGGCGCGCTGTGGCGGCTGGCGGCGGAGACCGGCACCACCTACTTCGGCACCTCGGCGCCGTTCCTGCTGGCCTGCCGCAAGTCCGGTGTGGTGCCGAAGGAGATCGCGGACCTCTCCGCGCTGCGTGGCGTCGGCTCGACCGGCGCGCCGCTGCCCGCCGAGGGCTTCACCTGGGTGTACGAGAACGTCGGCGACCGCCTTCAGCTCCAGTCGCTGTCCGGTGGCACGGACGTCTGCACCGGCTTCGTCGGTGGCGTGCCGCTGCTGCCGGTGCACGCCGGTGAGATCACCTGCCGGGCGCTGGGCGCGAAGGTGGAGGCCCGCTCGGCCGACGGCACCCCGGTCATCGGGGAGCTGGGCGAGCTGGTGATCACCGCGCCGATGCCGAGCATGCCGGTGGGCTTCTGGAACGACCCGGACGGCGTCCGCTACCGGGAGGCGTACTTCGAGGTCTATCCGGGCGTCTGGCGGCACGGGGACTGGATCACCATCAACGAGCGCGGCGGCTGCGTGATCACCGGCCGCTCCGACGCCACCCTGAACCGGGGCGGCGTCCGGCTGGGCACCGCCGAGTTCTACTCGGTGGTGGAGGGGCTGGACGAGGTCGTCGACTCGGTCGTGGTGCACCTGGAGGACGACCAGGGCGGCGCGGGGGAGCTGCTGCTCTTCGTGGTGCTCGCCGAGGGCCTGGAGCTCGACGACGAGCTGCGGAAAAAGATCTGCCGCGAGCTGCGGACCGCCCTGTCGCCCCGGCACATCCCCGACGAGATCCACCAGGTCCGCGCCGTGCCGCGCACCCTGTCGGCGAAGAAGCTGGAGGTACCGGTCAAGAAGATCCTCACCGGTACCCCCGTCGACAGCGCGGCGGCCAAGGGCGCCCTCGCCAACCCCGAGTCCCTCACCGCCTTCGCCGCCTTCGCCCAGCGCCGCGCCCACTCCGACGACCCCACTCGCGCCTAGGGCGGGCCCTGAGCTGGTAGGCGCGAGCATGTCCTCGCGGTGGCGTTGGACGGCCACACGGTCAGGCCGGGCAGCAAGCGTTAGGCGAGGGTGCGGGTGACCTTCTCGCTCGCCGTGCGGGAGTCGAGGCGGGCCAGGTCCAGGTTGCCGCAGAGGACGATGCTGGCGCCGGCCGTCAGCGGCGCGAGCAGCCAGTCGACCGGGTCCGGGTGGCGGGCCGCGTCGATCAGGACGCGGTCACCGGTGGCGATGCCCAGGTCCGCGGCGCGGGCCGCCGCACGGGCCAGCAGCTCCGCGTCCCCCTCGCCGCCCTTCGGGTACGGCGTGAAGTGGTCGCCGTGGCCGCGTACCTCCACGACGTAGTCGACGAAGCCCGGGGGCACCTCCCGCAGCGGGAGGGCGAACGGGGCGAGCGCGAGGGCGTACCGCTCGCCGGCCGACCAGGCGTCCGCCTCGGCGGCCCGGTCGGCGGCGGCGAAGAGCACGTCCACTGCGCCCGGCGCGTCCACCACGGTCAGCTTCGCCGACCAGCAGCCGAGCAGCACCGCGGCCGTCTGCCAGTGCGGCGGCAGCAGCACCCCGGCCGTGTCGCCGGGGGCGAGGGCGACCTCGTCGACGAGCAGATTGGCCGTCTTGGCCACCCAGTTCGCCAGCGTCGCGCCGGAGAGCTCGGTCCGCTCGCCGGTCGCGTCGTCGTACCAGGTCAGCACGGGACGGGTCGGGTCGGTCGCGATCGCGTCGGCGAAGACCCGGGCAATGTTGTCGGCCATCGGCGCGAACGATACGCGGTCCCCGCCCGTATTCGATGACGATGACAAGTCGGCGTACCGTCGGGTCGCAGTCAGCGTCGGGGCACCGCCCCGGCGTAGGCTTGCCGACAGTGTTGTTCACCACAGACCCGCCAGCCTGAGGAGTCGCCCCGTGACCGCCGGTCGCCCGCCCCGCGTGCTCATCGACGCCACGAGTGTCCCCGCCGACCGTGGCGGCGTCGGTAGATACGTCGATGGCCTGCTCGGCGCCCTCGGCAAGGTCTGCGGCTCCGGCGTGGACCTGGCCGTGGTGAGCCTCCGCACCGATCTGGAGCGCTACACACGGATGCTGCCCGGGGCGGAGGTCATCCCCGCACCGGCCGCCGTCGCGCACCGCCCCGCCCGGCTCGCCTGGGAGCAGACCGGCCTGCCGCTGCTCGCCCAGCAGGTGGGCGCGGAGGTGCTCCACTCGCCGTTCTACACCTGCCCGCTGCGGGCCGGCTGCCCGGTCACGGTCACCGTGCACGACGCGACCTTCTTCACCGAGCCGGAGCATTACGACAAGTCCCGCCGGACGTTCTTCCGCAGCGCGATCAAGACGTCCCTGCGCCGGGCCGACCGGGTGATCGTGCCGAGCAAGGCCACCCGGGACGAGCTGATCCGGCTGCTCGACGCCGACCCGACCCGGATCGACGTGGCGTACCACGGCGTCGACCAGGCCGCCTTCCACGCCCCGAGCGAGGAGGAGAAGGCCCGGGTCCGGGCCCGGCTGGGCCTGGGCAGCAGCAGCTACATCGCGTTCCTCGGGGCCAAGGAGCCGCGGAAGAACGTACCCAACCTGATTCGCGGCTGGGCCCGCGCGGTGGCCGACCGGACCGACCCGCCGGCCCTGGTCATCGCCGGCGGCCAGGGGCACGACGACGACATCGACCGCGCCGTGGCCGAGGTCCCGTCGCACCTGCGGCTGCTCCGCCCGGGCTACCTGCGCTACGCCGACCTGCCCGGTTTCCTCGGCGGCGCCCTGGTCGCCGCCTACCCGTCGTACGGCGAGGGTTTCGGCCTGCCGATCCTGGAGGCGATGGCCTGCGCCGCGCCGGTGCTGACCACGCCGCGGCTCTCCCTGCCCGAGGTTGGCGGCGACGCGGTGGCCTACACCAGCGAGGACCCGGCCCAGATCGCCACCGACCTGGCCGCCCTGCTGGACGACGAACACCGCCGGCTCTCCCTGGCCAAGGCCGGTTTCGACCGGGCCAAGGAGTTCACCTGGGAGTCCAGCGCCGAGGTGCACGTCGCGGCGTGGAGCCGGGCCCGTTCCTGAACGTCACCTGCCGGTACGGCCGGGCGTGCGTCCGTAGCATGGCGGTTCGGGCATGATGTGCTGATGTTTTACGCCGTCATCCCGGCGGGTGGCAGCGGCACGAGGTTGTGGCCGCTGTCCCGTGCCGGCCACCCCAAGTTCCTCCACCCGCTGACCGGCACCCCGGCCTCGCTGCTCCAGGCCACGGTGGACCGGCTCGCGCCGTTGACCACACCCGAGCGCACGTTGGTGGTCACCGGTGCCGCGCACGTCGCGGCGGTGGCTCGGCAACTGGCCGGCCTGCCAGAGGAGAACATCCTCGTCGAGCCCTCGCCGCGGGACTCCTGCGCGGCGATCGCGCTGGCCGCCGCGGTGATCGCTGCGCGCGACCCGGAGGCGGTGATGGGTTCGTTCGCCGCCGACCACCTGATCGGTGATCCGGCCCGCTGGGCGGAGACCGTGCGCCAGGCGATCGGCGGGGCCGAGCGGGGGCTGCTGATGACGGTGGGCATCACCCCGACCCGGCCGGAGACCGGCTACGGGTACCTGGAGACCGGCGACCCGACCGGCGACGGTCCACTGCGGCCGGTCGTCGAGTTCAAGGAGAAGCCGGCCGCCGAGGTGGCCGAGGGGTACGTCCGCTCGGGGCGGCACCTCTGGAACGCCAGCATGTTCGTCTGGCGGGTGGACGTCTTCCTGGCCGAGCTGGCCCGGCAGCAGCCGGCGCTGCACGCCGGGATCACCGCGATCGCGGCCGCCTGGGGAACCCCGGAGCAGGACGACATCCTCGGCACCGTCTGGCCGACCCTGCCGAAGATCTCCGTGGACTACGCGGTGATGGAGGGCGCGGCGACGGCCGGCCGGGTCGCCACCGTGCCCGGCGACTTCGGCTGGAACGACGTCGGCGACTTCCACACCCTCGGTGAGGTGCTGCCCGCCGACCCGGACGGCAACGTGGTCCTCGGCACCGACGGCAAGCCGGGCGTGCTGCTGCACGACAGCCGGGATCTGGTGGTGGTGCCGCAGTCGGGTCGGCTGGTGGCCGTCCTCGGCGTGCACGACCTGATCGTGGTGGACACCCCCGACGCGGTGCTGGTCTGCCCTCGCGACCGGGCCCAGGACGTCAAGAAGCTGGTTGACGAGCTGAAGGAACGCGGCGAGGAGGGCCTGGTCTGACCCGCGCCCGTCCGGGCCCGGCTGCCGTTCCGAGCGGCTGCCGGTTCAGCCGGCGGACCGGCGGGCCAGGGCGGCGAGGGCCGGCGCGACGAGCTGGACCGTCCCGTCGGCCAGCGGCTCGGGCAGCCGGTCCGGCGGGAACCAGCCCAGCGCCGCCGACTCCGCGCTGACCCGCTCGATGGCCCCGGCCGGGGCGAACACCGCGAACCGGACGTCATAGTGCAGCGAGCCGCCCTGGCAGCTCACCGGGTGGATGTCCACGTCGATCGGCACCGGGTCGACCGTCAGGCCGGCGATCCCGGACTCCTCGGTGGCCTCGCGCAGCGCCGCCCCGGCGAGGGTCCGGTCGCCGGGCTCGCAGTGCCCGCCGAGCTGCACCCACTTGCGGAACTTGCCGTGCAGGCAGAGCAGCACCCGCCCGCCGGTCGGGTCGAGCACCAGCGCGCTGGCGGTCACGTGCCCGGCGCGATGGCCTCGGCTCATCGCCGCGGGCCCCGCCGCCAGCAGGTCCAGCGTGCGGTCCCGGGCCCGGGCGGCCGCCGGACCGGTCGGCGTCCAGCCGGCCAGCACGGCGGCGGCGTCGGCGTGCAGGTCCGCGAAGACGTCGAGCTCGGGCGTCGGGGTGGTGGTCGAGGCGTCAGGCACCCCGACACTCTACGAGCGGGGCCTCCGTACCCTGACCCGGTGACCCTGCGACTCGTCGAGTTCGTCGTGGCCGGCAACGAGGCCAGTGACCTGCTGCCGGTCCGCTCGCCGGCGTTGCTGCGCGCGCACCGCGCGCGGCGCGGCTTCTGGACCGTCCTGGACGAAGGCCCGGTGGAACGCTGCCTGGCCCTGCTCCTCGAACGCGAGGACGGCGGGTGGGTGGCGCACCACGTCGCCGCCGACGCCGGCGCGGAGAGCGGCCGGACCGAGGACGGTGAGGCGATCGCCCACCACGACGGCTGGGTGTACGTCTTCGGCTCCCACTTCGGCTCCAAGGCCGGCCCGCTGCGGCCCCGACGGGCGTTCGTGGCCCGGTTCCGGGAGGATGACGCCGCGACCGGGACAGTTCCCGTGCACGTGGTGCGCAACCGGTTCCGGCTGCACCGTGCGCTCAACGACGCGCTCGCCGCCGCGCCGCTGACCCCGCTGCCGCCGGGCGACCGGGTCCGGCACCGGTTCATCGTGGAGACCCTCGCCCGGGGCACCGCCCGGGCGAAGAGCTGGGTGAGTCGGCTCGCCGAGGGCGACCTGCCGCTCAACGTCGAGGCGGCCGCCTTCACGCCGGCCGGCACGGTGCTGCTCGGGCTCCGGTTCCCGGTGACCGCCGAGGGCGAGCCGATCCTGGTCGAGCTGGCCGGGGTGGCCGGCATGTTCGCCACCGACCCGGTCTGGCCCCGGGCCGTCGGAGCGTACGCGCTGACCGGCGTGACCCCGCCGGGCGCGCTGGCCGGCTTCCGGGCGATCGCGCCCACCGCGGACGGCGGGTACGCGGCGGTGATCGGGTCGATCGACGCGCTGGGCAAGGGTTCGGTGCTGCTCGACGACCATCCGCAGGGTGGCACGGTGACCTCGCGGCACGTCCGCTTCCGGCTCGACGTCACGCCGGACGCGCGGGTGGCCGGGAAGGTGGTTGCCGACCTGGCGCCGTTCCACCATGTGGAGGGCCTGGCCGAGTTGGGGGGACGCTGCTGGTACGTCACCGACGAGGATCATCGGGTCGCGCTCTGGGCGGACTGACACCCCGGTCGAGCCCGGGGAGGCGACCGGGTGACACCTCTGCGGAGCGTGGGCCGCAGACCCTCGTGGTGCCGCCCGGTCGCCGGTTCCCCCGGACCCCGGTGCCCTGGCGCCGGCGACATCCCGACCCCTACCGGCAAGGGGAAGCATGCCCAACCGGGCCGCGCCCCGTCGAGGTTTTTCAGCTCACGCTTAAAGATGGAGATAAGTGCCGGCGGGTACAGTGCAGATGGTCGGCGGGCACTCCCTCTGCCCCGCCCCCGGGAGTGCTCCATGCTGAAGATTTTTTTCACGAGCGAGGACATTCTGCGGACCAGGGTGGCCCCCGCCGCGGATCCGGTCTGGGAACTGGTCCTCAGCCTGCACCTGTTGCAGGGCCGCAGCCGCGACCCGCTGATGGCCAACTGGCGGCGCAGCGTGGCCCGGACCCTGCGCACCGACAGCGCCGCCGACAGCCTCCGCCTGCTCTTCGCGCTGAACCCGCCCCGCGGCTACTTCCCCGACTTCCTCACCCCGTACGAGAGCCTGTCCGGCTTCGAGGCGGGACTGGAGGCGGTCCGGGGCACCCCGGCCGACCTGCTGCGGCGGGACCTGACCCTGCTGGCCGGGGAGACCGCGCTGCCCTCCTCGGCGTCCGCGCTGGCCCGCGGCGAGCCCGAGGTGCTGCGCCACCTCACCGACTCGATGGCCCGCTACCAGGAACTGGCCATCGCACCGTACTGGTCCCGGGTCCGGGCCGCCGTGGAGGCCGACCGGGCGCGGCGGGCCCGGGCCCTGCTCGACGGCGGCGTGGAGGGACTGCTCGCCAGCCTGCGCCCGAGTATGCGTTGGGAGGCGGGGATGCTCGAGGTGCTCGACTACCCGGACACCCGGGAGCTGTACCTCGATGGGCGGGGGCTGCTGCTGGTCCCGTCATTCTTCTGCGCCCGGACCCCGGTCGCGCTGCTCGAC
Organism: Micromonospora sp. NBC_00898; assembly: GCF_045207895.1. NCBI lineage: Bacteria > Bacillati > Actinomycetota > Actinomycetes > Micromonosporales > Micromonosporaceae > Micromonospora > Micromonospora sp. NBC_00898. The sequence goes on along the minus strand of NZ_CP108775.1, from coordinate 4,979,868 downwards.
CCGACCCTGCCGCCGGTGCTGGTCTACCCGGTCGACCGGCTCGGCGGCCTCGCCCCGCAGCCCGGCCGGGGCGCCGGCCCGGCGCCGGGCGACGGAAACCGCCAGGCCCTGGCGGCCCTGCTCGGGCGCACCCGTGCCGCCGTGCTGGAGGCGACCGACGACGGCTGTACCACCGGCGAGGTCGCCCGCCGGCTGCACATCTCGCCGGCCGCGGCCAGCCAGCACACCGCCGTGCTGCGCAACGCCGGCCTGCTGGTCAGCCACCGGGACCGCAACACCGTGCTGCACACGCTGACCCCGCTCGGCCGCGCCATGCTCGACGCCTGACCCGTCGGGCGGGCGGTTCAGCGGTCAGATGGCCAGGGCGGCGCTGGCGGTGCTGCCGTCCGGCGGCGGCAGGAGCGCGGAGGAGATTCCCTCCGCGGCCAGCGCGGTCCGCAGCCGTTGCAGGTCGGCGCCGAAGCGCACCAGGTCCAGCTGGTCGACCGGCGTCGGCGGGGCGGCGAGGAGCAACCCGGTCGCTTCTGCCGGCCAGCCGGGCACCGTGGCGACCAGTCCGGCGCGTACCTCCTCGTCGGTGACGTGGGTGAAGACCGTGCCCGGCGCGACCACGTCGGCGACCGCGGCGACGGCCCGGTCGACCGCGGCGGGGTCGGCCGGCGCCGGCCCGGGCCCGTCGGCCAGGATGGCGGCCGCGCGCAGGCCGGCGACCCTGGCCTCGGCGGTACCCAGGGAGAAGAGGTCGAGCTCGGCGTCCCGGATCAGGGCTCGGGCGCCGTCGCCGTCGCCGTCGTCGGCCACGGCCGCGCCGAGGTAGCCGCGGACCACCGCGACCGGCACCTGGTCACACTTGCCCTTGATCAGCTCACCGGCGGCGGCCAACTCGTCGACCACGGCCATCTGGGTCAGTTGCAGCTCGTTGCCGTACGGGTCGATCTCGCCCCGGTGGTCGCGGATGGCCGGCATACCGGCCACGCCGAGCGCCACGTCGGTGAGCCCGTTGCGCCAGGGCCGGCCCATCGTGTCGCTGACGATCACCGCGACGTCGAGGTCGTGGCGCTCGCGCAGCGCGGCGCGCAGCGCCCGGGCCGAGGCGTCCGGGTCCTCCGGAAGCAGCACCAGCCGGGTCTTGTCGACGTTCGAGGCGTCGATCCCGGCGGAGGCCATCACGAAGCCGTGGTGGGTCTGCACGATCCGGGTCTCCCCCCGGGTGGCGACCACCCGGGCCGTCTCGGCGGCGAGCACCTCGTTCCGGGCGGCGAGCCGCTCCGGGCCGTCCGCCGGCACGTCGACCAGCCGGCCCTCCGCCTTCGACACGATCTTGCTGGTCACCACCAGTACGTCGCCGTCGCGCAGCCACGGCGCCGCGGTGGCGATCATCGCCGCCAGATCGTCGCCCTCGGTCACGTCGCCGATGCCCGGCACCGGCAGGATCTCCAGCCTCACACCAGCTCCAATGCGGCCCGGACCATCGCCATCGTCGCCGTCTCGTCGGTCATCCGCAGCGGCGCCGCCCGGACGGTCACCTCTGGCACGAGCGTGCCCTCGTCCTCCGGCGCGACCAGCCAGCCGTCGAGCAGCCCGCCTGCCGGCCGCCCGCCGTAGAGGCCGCCCACCCCGGCCGCGCTGCACTCCACGCCGAGCACATCCAGGCAGCGGTCGGCCATGCCGCGCACCGGAGCCCCGCCGATCACCGGCGACACGCCCACCACCGGCGCCGGCCCGTCGGTGACCGCTTCGCGCAGCCCCGGTACGGCCAGGATCGGCGCGATGCTCACCACCGGGTTGCTCGGCGCGATCAGCACCACGTCGGCGGAGCCGATCGCCTCCAGCACCCCCGGCGCCGGCTTCGCGGTCTCCGCGCCGACGAAGGCGAACCGGTGCGTCGGGATGTCCGCCCGGTACCGCACCCACCACTCCTGGAAGTGGATCGCCCGCTGCCCCTGGTCGCCGTCGCCGGCCGGCCCGCTCACGACCACATGGGTCTCCAGGCGGTCGTCGGTGGCCGGCAGCATGGTCAGGCCCGGCTCCCACCGGGTGGCCAGCGCCTGCGTCACCGCGGACAGCGGGTACCCGGCGTTGAGCATCGTCGTCCGCACCAGGTGCGTCGCGATGTCCTTGTCGCCGAGGCCGAACCAGCTCGGCTCGGCGCCGTACGCGGCCAGCTCCGACTTGACCGTCCAGCTCTCGCCGACCCGACCCCAGCCCCGCTCCGGGTCGGCGCCACCGCCCAGCGTGTACATCACGCTGTCCAGGTCGGGGCAGACCTTCAACCCGTGCAGCAGCAGGTCGTCGCCGACGTTGACCACGGCGGTCACCTCGGCCCCCACCTCCCGGGCGTACGCCCGGACGCCGAGCAGGAACCGGGCGCCGCCGATCCCGCCGGTCAGAACCACGATGCGCATGGCGTCCATCCTTGCGTACGCGCCGCCGTCGGTCGGCCGGTGGCCGGAGAGACTAGGCTCACGTCGGCAACTGTCCGTTTTCGTCCCCAGGGGGAGCTCGTGACCAGCCCCGCCGAGCCCGCGTCCACAGACGCGACGCAGGCCAGCCAGCTGACCAAGCCACTGCGCGAACTGGCCGCGCTCGTCCTGCTCGGCGCGAACGCCGTGCTGCTCTTCGTCGGCCTCTTCCGGCTGCTGGTGCCGGCGGACGGCTACAGCACCTTCGGCCTCCGGGCGGGGAGCGCCTTCTTCAGCTTCGTCGGTGTCGAGTCGACGGTGCTGCCGGTGCTGGCCGTGCTGCTCGCCACCCACGTCCGGCCGGTGCTGCCGAAGGCCAAGCTGATCACCCAGGTCGCGCTGGGGGAGTACGCGATCGGCGCGCTGTTCGGGGCGCTGACCTTCCTGATCTGGCTGGTCGGCCGGCTCGCCGAGGCGGAGGTGTTCGACGCCCTGCTCGGCCTGCTGACCCGGGCCGCCTGGCTGGCGATCTTCGCCGTCGCCGGGTACGTCGTCTTCACCGTCTGGCGCAACCTGTACTACACGCCGAAGCCGAAGCCGCAGCCCGGCGCCTACGGCCAGCCGCAGCCCGGTTGGCCGCAGCAGCAGGCCGGGCAGCCCGGCGGCTACCCGGTCCCCGGCCAGGGCGGATACCCGATGGCCGGCGGCTACCCGGCGCCGAACCAGCCCGGCGGCTACCCGGCGCCCCAACAGCCCGGCGGCTACCCGCCGCCCGGTCAGTACGGGCAGCCGAACCCGCCGGCGCCGCCGTTCGACTCCGCTCCGCCGTACGGCACCGCCCCGCAGTCGGCCCCGCCGGCCGGCGCCCCGTACTCGGCGCCGCCGTTCGGCCAGCCGCCGTCGGCCGACCCGACCCAGGCCATCCCGCGGCAGTCCGCCGAGTTCGGCCAGCCGACCCCGCAGGACGGCGACCACACCCAGCGCTTCCACCGGGACGACCCCAACCAGCCGCGCTGACCCACCGCCCGCACCCGGCGGCCCTCCCCACGCCACAGGGGCCACCGGGTGGCGGCGCGGCGGAGAGCGGGCGACGTCGGTGCGGTGGGGTCCAGGCGTGCGGGCGGGCCCGTCGGGCTCAGCGCATAGGCTGGGCGGATGGTTGATCGCACCGACTCCGCCCCGACCGCGGCGAGCGTGCAGCGGGCGCTGCGCCGGGCCGCGACCGGGCGGGCGCTGGACCTCGACGAGGCGAGCGCGCTGCTGACCGCCCGGGGTGTCGCGCTGGACGAGCTGCTCCGGGTCGCCGGCGACATCCGCGACGCCGGTCTGCGGGAGGCCGGCCGTCCCGGTGTGGTCACCTTCTCCAAGAAGGTCTTCATCCCGCTGACCCGGCTCTGCCGGGACCGCTGCCACTACTGCACCTTCGCGACGGTGCCGCACCGGCTGCCGGCCGCGTTCCTCGACCGGGACGAGGTGCTCGCGATCGCCCGCGAGGGCGCGGCGCAGGGCTGCAAGGAGGCGCTGTTCACCCTCGGCGACCGCCCGGAGGAGCGCTGGCCGGCGGCCCGGCAGTGGCTGGACGAGCGCGGCTACGACTCCACCCTGGACTACCTGCGGGCCTGCGCGGTGGCGGTGCTGGAGGAGACGGGGCTGCTGCCGCACCTGAACCCGGGTGTGCTGTCCTGGTCGGAGCTGCAGCGGCTCAAGCCGGTCGCGCCGAGCATGGGGATGATGCTGGAGACCACGGCGACCCGGCTCTGGTCGGAGCCGGGCGGCCCGCACTTCGGCTCGCCGGACAAGGAGCCGGCGGTCCGGCTCCGGGTGCTCGACGACGCCGGCCGGGTCGGGGTGCCGTTCACCACCGGCATCCTGATCGGCATCGGGGAGACCCTCGCCGAGCGGGTGGACGCGTTGTTCGCGATCCGCCGGGCGCAGCGGGAGTACGGCCACCTCCAGGAGGTGATCGTGCAGAACTTCCGCGCCAAGCCGGACACCGCGATGCGCGGCATGCCGGACGCCGAGCTGCACGACCTGGCCGCCACGGTGGCGGTGGCCCGGGTGCTGCTCGGCCCGCGGGCCCGGATCCAGGCCCCGCCGAACCTGATCGAGGGCGAGTACGACCTGCTGCTGCGTGCCGGCATCGACGACTGGGGCGGCGTGTCCCCGGTGACCCCGGACCACGTCAACCCGGAGCGGCCGTGGCCGCAGCTCGACGAGCTGGCCCGGCACACCGCCGCGGCGGGCTTCACCCTGCGGGAACGGCTCACCATCTACCCCGAGTACGTCCGGGCCGGCGACCCCTGGCTGGATCCGCGTCTGCTGCCGCACGTGACCGCCCTCGCCGACCCGGCCACCGGGCTCGCGGTCGAGGCGGCCCGCCCGCTGGGCCGACCCTGGCAGGAGCCGGAGGAGGTCTTCGGCGGGCGGACCGACCTGCACGTCACCATCGACACCGCCGGGCGCACCGACGACCGGCGCGGCGACTTCGACAGCGTCTACGGCGACTGGTCGGAGGTGGCCGGCAAGGCCGACGCCAGCCTGGCGGGCGCCGCCCCGGCCGCCACCGGCGCGGGCGACCACGACCTGCGTACCGGACTCCGGTTGGCCGCCGACGACCCGGCGGCGCTGCTGGAGCCGCGGCACGCGGACGCGGCGCTGGCGCTCTTCTCCGCCGACGGCCCGGCGCTGGACGAGCTCTGCCGGATCGCCGACGACGTGCGCCGGGACGTGGTCGGCGACGACGTGACCTACGTGGTCAACCGCAACATCAACTTCAGCAACGTCTGCTACGTCGGCTGCCGGTTCTGCGCCTTCGCCCAGCGGGAGAGCGACGCAGACGCGTTCCGGCTGTCGCTGGAGCAGGTCGCGGACCGGGCCGAACAGGCGTGGGCCGCCGGCGCCAGCGAGGTCTGCATCCAGGGCGGGATCGACCCGAAGCTGCCGGTCACCGGCTACGCCGACCTGGTCCGGGCGATCAAGGCCCGGGTGCCGGGGATGCACGTGCACGCCTTCTCCCCGATGGAGATCGTCACCGCCGCGGCGAAGGCCGGCGTGTCGGTGAAGGAGTGGCTGATCCAGCTCCGCGACGCCGGCCTGGACACCATCCCGGGCACCGCCGCCGAGATCCTCGACGACGAGGTGCGCTGGGTGCTCACCAAGGGCAAACTGCCGGCCGCCGCCTGGGTCGAGGCGGTCAGCACGGCCCACGAGCTGGGCATCCGGTCGAGCTCCACGATGATGTACGGCCACGTCGACCATCCCGCCCAGTGGCTGGCCCACTTCCGGGTGCTGGCCGGGGTGCAGGACCGCACCGGCGGTTTCACCGAGTTCGTGGCGCTGCCGTTCGTGCACACCAACGCGCCGATCTACCTGGCCGGCATCGCCCGGCCCGGCCCGACCTGGCGGGAGAACCGCGTCGTGCACGCGATGGCCCGGCTGCTGCTGCACGGCCGGATCGACAACATCCAGTGCTCCTGGGTGAAGCTGGGCGACTCCGGCACCGTGGCGATGCTCCGGGGCGGCTGCAACGACCTGGGCGGCACGCTGATGGAGGAGACCATCTCCCGGATGGCCGGCTCGGGCAACGGCTCGGCGCGTACCGAGGAGCAGTTGCGGGCGATCGCGGCGGCGGCGGGGCGACCGGCGCGCAAGCGGACGACCGCGTACGGTCACGCCCGCGGGTAGCGTCGAACCTTTCCCCGCCGCCGGCCGTACCACTGGCTGCCGGCGGCGGTCGCGGCGAGGACCGCCGCCGGCAGCCCCCACCGGGGGTGCCCGGCGGCGTCCGCCTCGGCGGCGCGTCCGGGGCTCCCGACCACCGCGGGCGCTGACGCGCCGGCCCGGAAAGGTTGCCCATGACCAGTGATCAGCGGAAGCGGCCCTGGCCGCGACTGACCCGCCGGCAGACGTTGACCGCCGCGGCGAGCGCCACCCTGGGCGCCGCCGCCCTCACCGTGCCGGGCCTGTCGGCCGCACAGAACACCCCGTCCGCGGGCCGCCGTGACGACCCGATCGTGGTCCATCTCCGCGACGCGGCCGCCGGGACCATGGACGTCTTCGTCGGCACGACCCGGATCGAGGTACGCGACCGCGCCCTGGCGGACCGGTTGCGGCGCGCCGCCCGACGCTGACCCGCCGCGCGCCGCCCGGCGGCGCCACCTCTCCCGGCGTGGGCTCTCGGCGCCGGTGATCCCGCTCGACCATCGCTTCCCAGACGCAAAGGTGTGGTCCCGCCATGTCCTCCCACCGTGAAGCCCCGGAGATAGCCAAGGATCCGGTCGCCGACAGCTCCGACCTGTACGCGTTCGTCAGTCCCGATCATCCGGACACGGTCACGTTGATCGCCAACTACGTGCCGTTGCAGCTCCCCTCGGGCGGTCCGAACTTCTTCGAGTTCGGCGACGACGTGCGGTACGAGATTCATATCGACAACGATGGCGACGGCTATCCCGATGTGACGTACCGGTTCGAATTCAGCACCGAGATCACGAATCCGAACAGTTTTCTTTACAACACCGGGCCGATCGAGTCGCTGGACAGCAAGAACTGGAACCGGCGGCAGTTCTACCGGCTGACCCGGGTGGCCGACGGCAAGGAACACGTCCTGGCGCACAAGCTGCCCTGCCCGCCGTGCAACGTCGGTCCGCTCTCCACCCCGAAGTACCACGACCTGGTCCGGCAGGCCACGTACCGCCTCTCCACCGGGGAGAAGGTCTTCGCCGGGCAGCGCGCGGACGGCTTCTTCGTCGACCTCGGCGCGATCTTCGACCTGGGTACGCTGCGGCCGTTCCAGCAGCTGCACGTGGCCGGGAAGAAGATCTTCAAGGCCGAGGGGGAGCCGGTCAACGCGCTGGACCGGATGAACGTGCACAGCATCGCCGTGCAGGTGCCGCTCAGCAAGGTCCGCCGCAAGGCCAGCCGGTACGGCTACGCCGACCCCGCCTCGACGATCGGGGTGTGGACGACCGCGTCGCGCCAGCAGGTGCGGGTGCTCGGCGACCAGGTCGCCGCGGACACCGCCGCTGGCCCCTTCACCCAGGTCTCCCGGCTCGGCAATCCGCTGTTCAACGAGGTCATCGTGCCGATGTCCAAGAAGGACCTGTGGAACACGCTGCCGCCCGCGGAGGACAAGCGGTTCGCCCGGTTCGTCGAGCAGCCGGAGCTGGCCGCTCTGCTGCCCGCGCTCTACCCGGGCGTCTTCGGGAATCTGGACGCGTTGAACAGGTCCAGGAAGCCGCGGGCGGACCTGCTGGCGATCCTGCTGACCGGCATCCCGGCCGGACTGATCGACGGCTTCACCAACGCGACCGGCGGCGTCCAGGCCGACATGCTGCGGCTGAACACGGCGATCAAACCGAACCGCAAACCGGACCGGTTCGGGGTGCTCGGCGGCGACCTGGCCGGCTTCCCGAACGGCCGCCGGGTCGGCGACGACGTGGTGAGCATCGCGCTGCGGGCCATCGCCGGGGTGACCGTGCCCCTGGTGGACAAGGCGTTCAAGCCGGACGCCGCGGCGGCGGCGGTGACGCCGGGCTTGAGCGCCGCCGACGTGACGGCCCCGTTCCTGGGTGACTTCCCGTTCCTGGGCACCCCGTACGACGGGTTCAACAACCCGCCGGCGTCGAAGTCCTGAGGAGCGGGTCGTGCCCGAGCACCACCACCATGCCGACGGGCCGACGGGCAGCGGCAGCGTCATGCTGAACCTCGGCGGGAATTCCGGCGCGTTGATCATCTACACCGGACGGGACCTGCACGGCCGGGAGATCGAGATCAGCCGGGACGGCGAGGAGCGGCGTACGCACTCGGCGGTGCGGGAGCGCCACGTCCGCGACGGGGTGTTCCACAGTGCCGTTTACCCGGATCTTGAGGCAGGCCTCTATACCGTCTGGTGGGACGATCGGACGCCGGCCGGAGCGATCTCCGTGGCCGGTGGGTCGATCGCCGAATTCGTCTGGCCGACCAGCTCTCCGCCGGGGCTCGGCTGATCCTCGGAGCCCCTGCGACCGCCGCGCCCCGTCCCACTTCGTGGACGGGGCGCTGTCGGCGTTTGCGGCTCGACGGGCGGTCGGGGCGGACTCGGGTTAACCTTTGCCCCACCACAATGCTGATCTTGGACACTGCCGCACCGGCCGCCCGGGTACGGCCCGCCGGAGCCTCCACCGGGGGTCTCCGGCGGTGTCGTCACGGGGTACGCCACGGCAGAAAAGCCGGGCAACTCGCCGGAGAGGGCGTTACTCGTCCGGGGTCTGAATCGATAGGGCAGGTTGCGAGGCTCGGGTGGCTCGGTCAGTCGCCCGGAACGTGTCGGGAGGGCGACTCCATTATCAAGTTCAGCTTGACGGCGCACGCATTACACGCGTGTAATTTGAATGGGGTTGTTCGCGCCGAACGCAACAAAATGTGACCGGACGGACAAGCACGCCTTTCGCGTGGGGGGTTGCAGCGGCGATGACGCCGGTGCGCGACAAGGAGGCATCTGATGGACGGCCAGCTTGAGGTGGCCGACCTGCTCGGAAACGCGCCGGAGTGGCAGGAGCGGGCGCTCTGCTCGCAGACCGACCCGGAGGCGTTCTTTCCCGAGAAGGGCGGCTCGACCCGCGAGGCGAAGCGCATCTGCTCGCGGTGCGAGGTGAAGACGGAGTGCCTCGAATACGCTCTCGGCCACGACGAGCGGTTCGGGATCTGGGGTGGGCTCTCCGAGCGGGAGCGGCGCAAGCTCAAGCGGCGGGTCGCCGCCTGAGACGGTGCCGGGCCGGGGCGGTGGGGGCCGCCCGGCTCGGGACGACAGCCCGGCCGGCGGGGGCCGGCCCGGGCGTTGGCCGTTGACGGCGGGCGTCGGGGACGCGACAGAGATCGGGCCTCAGGCCAGTTCGTCGGGGTCGACCCCGAGCAGGTTCGCCACCTGCTCGATGATCACGTCGTGCACCAGGTCGGCGAGGTCCTCGCGGTCCATCGCCCGGAACTCCAGCGGCCGCCGGTAGAGGACGATCCGCGGCGGCACCTCCTGCCGGCCCGGCCGGCCCGGCAGCAGCCGGGCGAGCGGCACCTCGCCGTCCTCCAGCACGTCGGAGTCGTAGACATTCAGGTCCGGCGGGACGTCCTCGACCGCGAACTCGACGCCGGCCAGCTCCTTGGCGAAGCGGCGTTCCAGCGTCTCCACCGTGTCCAGCACCAGGTCGTCGAAGACCTCCGCCTTGGTCCGCGCCAGCGGCACGGTGGCCGGCACCAGCCGCCCGCGCAGCCCTCGACCGTGGCGGTCGCGGTGGGTGCGCCGGCCGGAGCCGGGGCGGCGGTGTTCCGGGCTCGTCATGAGGAAGAGGGTAGCCCCCGCCCCCGGTCGGCCCGCCGCTGCGGCGCTGGTGCGGCGTGCCGGTGCGCCGATCGGACGGATTGTGATCACCGTGACGGGCGTGTCGCGTCGCGAAGCGGTGCGCCGGACCCGGTAATGGGGATACCCTGCCGCACGTGAGGTCACCACGGCGCTGCTCCCGTAACGGCTGCCCCCGGCAAGCGGTCGCCACATTGACCTATGTCTACAACGAGTCGACAGCCGTGGTGGGCCCGCTGGCGGCCTTCGCCGAGCCGCACACGTACGACCTCTGTGAGCCGCACGCCCGCAACCTGACCGCCCCGCGCGGCTGGGACGTCGTCCGGCACGAGGGCGAGTTCGAGCCGCCGCCGCCCACCACCGACGACCTGGTCGCCCTGGCCGAGGCCGTCCGCGAGGCCGCCCGCCCCGCACCCCCGCGCCCCCCCGACAACGACCACGACCTCCACCAGAATCCCCCCACGGGCCGCCGTGGCCACCTCCGCGTAATCCCCCCCACCCACTAACCCCAACCCGGGGTCCGCGGGTCGCCGCGTTGATCATGAAGTTATTGCCGGGACTGTCGGCGTGTCGCGGCAACAGTTTCATGATCAACCGAGGCCAGGCCGCGCTGGGCGGGCTGGGGGCAGGGCCGTCAGTGGCCGAGGAGGCGGGAGAAGGTGGCGGCGCGGCGGGACGGGCGGCCCGAGCGCAGCTCGGCTTCGTCGGCGGAGAACATCAGCTTCAGGCCGGCGTTGACCGCCAGCCAGCGTAGGGGTTCGGGCTCCCACCGCGGGGAGCGGTGATTGACCCAGGGGAGGGCCGTGAGGTCGCTCTGCTCGTTGCGGATCAGGTCGGCGAGGGTACGGCCGGCGAGATTGCTGGTGCCGACGCCGTCGCCGACGTAGCCGCCCGCCCAGGCCAGCCCGGACGCCCGGTCGAGGCCGACCGAGGCGGCCCAGTCCCGGGCCACGCCGAGCGGCCCGCCCCAGGTGTGCGTCATCGGCAGGTCCGGCCCGAGCACCGGGAAGAGTTCGCCGAGCACCCGGCGCAGCGCGGCGAACACCCGCGGCTCCCGGTCGTAGCCGGGGGCGGTGCGGGAGCCGAAGTGGTAGGGGGCGCCCCGCCCGCCGAAGGCCAATCGACCGTCGGCGGTGCGCTGGCCGTAGATGATGACGTGCCGGTAGTCGGAGAACGTCTCGCGCTCGGCCAGGCCGATCTGCGCCCACGTCGAGGCGGGCAGCGGCGCGGTGGCGACCATCAGCGAGTAGACCGGCGCGACGGTCCGCCGCTGCCCCGGCAGGGCCGGGGTGAAGCCCTCCGTCGCCCGGACCACCACCGGCGCCCGGACCACCCCGGCGGGCGTCACCGCCGCGCCGGCCCGGACCGCCGTCACCGGCGTCCGCTCGAAGATCCGCACCCCACGGCGTTCGACCGCCCGGGCCAACCCGCGGACCAGCCGGGCCGGATGCACGGCGGCGCAGTGCGGGGTGTACGTCCCGCCGAGCACCCCGTCGGCGGCGCACCGGGCGGTGGCCTGGTCGGCGTCGAGGAGCACCAGGTCCTCGTCGGACAGGCCGTACTCCCGGGACTCCTCGACCGCGGCCCGGGCCCGGCCGAGCTGGGCGGCGGAGCGCGCCAGGACCACCGTCCCGCCGGGCCGCCAGTCGCAGTCGATGGCCTCGGCGGCGACCACCCGGCCGACCTCGCGGACGGTCTCCTGCATGGCCCGCTGCATGGCCAGGGCCCGGTCCCGGCCGTGCCGCCGGGCCAGCGCGGGCAGCGACGTGGGGAAGAGGGCGGAGCACCAACCGCCGTTACGGCCGGAGGCGCCGTACCCGGCGATCTCCGACTCCAGCACGACGATCCGCACCGACGGGTCGGCCACGGCCAGGTAGTACGCCGTCCAGAGGCCGGTGTAGCCCGCACCGACGATCACCACGTCGGCGTCGGTGTCGCCGGGCAGCGCCGGACGCGGGCTCAGCGATTCGTCCACGCTGGACAGCCAGTACGAAAGCTCCTGGTAGCGCATCACCACTCCGGTGGGGGCAGGTCGTGGCGCAGCCGCGGGTCGGGCTGCGGAACACCGAGGGACTCGACCACCGGCACCACGCCGGCCCAGACCGGCCGCGCCAGGTCGTCGTCGGGGTCGTCCGGCGGCCCGGCGCTGACCTTCACCGAGCACTCGTCGAGCGGCAGCGCGAGCATCAGCGTGGCGGCCAGCTCCTTCGCCGACGGCGGCCGGATCTGCGCCCAGCGCCCGGGCAGCAGGTGGTCGGAGAGACGTTCCAGGGCGGCCAGTTTCTCCGCGCCGTCGAGCGTGACGAGGCGGCCGAGCGCCATCACGCACCGGTAGTTCATCGAGGAGGCGAAGGCGCTGCGGGCCAGCACCAGGCCGTCGAGCAGGGTGACGGTCAGGCAGGCCGGGGCGCCGGCGGCCAGGTGCCGGAAGAGCCGGCTGCCGGTGGAGCCGTGCACCAGCACCCGGTCCCCGTCGCGGGCGTACGCCACCGGCAGCGCGTACGGCTGGGTGCCGTCGGTGATGGCCAGGTGCCCGACCCGGCCGGCGTCGAGGACGGCGTGCAGGGTGGCCCGGTCGCGGACGGCGAGGTCGGGCAGGCGGCGTACCCGGGTCCGGTCGGTGCCACCGACGGCGCGCCCGCCGCCCGATGGGTCGGGAGCGGCGACGGCCGGGCGGGCGGGATCGCTGCTCGCGGCCCGGTCCCCGTCGCTGCCGGCGGGGGGCCCGGCGCCGACGTCGGCTGGCCCTACGCGGCGGGGCCGGTCCCCGGTGTCCCGGGAGCCGGCCCCGTCCGACCAGGGCCCGCCGGTCAGAGCCGGGCCCATGCCTCGGTCAGCACGGCGCGCAGGATCTGCTCGATCTCGTCGAACTGCTGCTGCTGGGCGATCAGCGGCGGGGCGAGCTGCACCACCGGGTCGCCCCGGTCGTCGGCGCGGCAGTAGAGGCCGGCCTGGAACAGCGCGCTGGACAGGAAGCCGCGCAGCAGCCGCTCCGACTCGGCCTCGTCGAAGGTCTCCTTGGTGGCCTTGTCCTTGACCAGCTCGATGCCGTAGAAGTAGCCGTCACCCCGGACGTCGCCGACGATCGGCAGGTCGTTGAGCTTCTCCAGGGTGGACCGGAAAGCGCCCTCGTTGGCCCGGACGTGACCGATCAGGTCCTCGCGGGCGAAGACCTCCAGGTTGGCCAGGGCCACCGCGCAGGAGACCGGGTGGCCGCCGAAGGTCACCCCGTGGGCGAACATGCCGGTCTCGGTGAGGAACGGCTCCATCAGCCGCTCGCTGGCGATCATCGCACCGAGCGGGGCGTACCCGGAGGTGATGCCCTTGGCGGTGGTGATGATGTCGGGCTGGTAGCCGTACCGGACGGCGCCGAAGTACTCACCCAGCCGGCCCCACGAGCAGATCACCTCGTCGGACACGAGCAGCACGTCGTACGCGTCGCAGATCTCGCGGACCCGCTCGAAGTAGCCGGGCGGCGGCGGGAAGCAGCCGCCGGAGTTCTGCACCGGCTCCAGGAAGACCGCGGCGACGGTGTCCGGCCCCTCCCGCTCGATGGCGCGGCCGATCTCCTCGGCGGCCCAGCGGCCGAACGCCTCGGGGGAGTCGCCGTGCTCGGGGGCGCGGTAGAAGTTGGTGTTCGGCACCTTGATGCCGCCGGGCACCAGCGGCTCGAAGTCGCTCTTGATGCCGGGCAGGCCGGTGATCGACAGCGCCCCCATCGAGGTGCCGTGGTACGCGATGTAGCGGCTGACCACCTTGTGCTTGTTCGGCTGGCCGGTGCGCTTGAAGTAGGCCCGGGCCAGCTTCCACGCCGCCTCGACGGCCTCGGAGCCGCCGGTGGTGAAGAAGACCCGGTTCAGGTCGCCCGGGGCGAGCGAGGCCACCTTCTCGGCCAGCTCGACGGCCTTCGGGTGGGCGTACGACCAGAGCGGGAAGTAGGCCAGCTCGCCGGCCTGCTTGGCGGCGGCCTCGGCCAGTTCGGTGCGGCCGTGGCCGGCGTTGACGACGAAGAGCCCGGCGAGTCCGTCCAGGTAGCGGCGGCCCCGGGAGTCCCAGACGTACGCGCCCTCGCCGCGCACGATGGTCGGCACCTCGCCGTCGGAGTAGCTGGCCATCCGGGTGAAGTGCATCCAGAGGTGGTCGGTGGCGTTGGCCATGTCAGCCCCATCGGGTCTCGGGCCGGTCAGGGGTGATCACCGGCCGCTCTGACCACGGTTATCGCACAACGGATGCTGATAACGCAAGTACTAGGGGCCTGACGCAACGGATTCAGCGATTGCTGTTAACCACAGCAACGGATTCCGTATCAGGCCGTGCCCCAGGTGTAGGTCTGCTTGCGAAGCTTGAGGTAGACGAACGCCTCGGTCGCCAGCACGCCCTCGACGGCGCGCAGCTTCTGCAGGATCTCCAGCAGGTGGGCGTCGTTGCGGCAGACCACCTCGACCAGCAGGTCGAACGAACCGGCCGTGATGACCACGTAGTCGATCTCCTCGAACCCGGCGAGCCGGTCGGCCACGGCCTCCAGGTCACCGTCGGTGCGCAGCCCGATCATCGCCTGCCGGGGGAAGCCGAGCTGGAGCGGGTCGGTCACCGCGACGATCTGCATGACGCCGGCGTCGAGCAGTCGCTGCACCCGCTGGCGGACCGCCGCCTCGGAGAGGCCGACCGCCTTGCCGATGGTCGCGTACGGGCGACGGCCGTCCTCCTGGAGCTGCTCGATGATCTGCTTGGCCACGTCGTCCAGCAGAGCGTGACTGGCACCCTCGCGCACGGTGACGCGGCGCGAGCCGTTGCCAGTCTCCAGGTGCCGGTTGTTCATCGCCGCTCCCCATGTCCGATTCCTTGGGGCTGAGCGTAGTGCCCCGCCGCAGTGTGGCGTAATTCGTCGCCCATTGCTATTCCCGCAACGGAATCCCTTGTAAGGAAGGTCACACCATGTCAGGATCAGTCGTCCATCGCCACTGACCCTCCCGCCGGCGCGCCACCCCCGTCCCGCCGCCGACGATGACCCCCCTAGGAGTCGTCACATGCGTAGTCCCCTCCGGCCCCTCACCCGGCGTGGTCTGCTCACCGGCACCCTCGGCTCGGCAGCACTGCTGGCCACCGCCGGCGCGCTGACCGGCTGCGGCACGAAGGGCGCCCAGCAGACCGAGGCCGGCTGCAAGAGCGATGACCTCTCCGCCACGGAGAAGAAGCTGGCCTTCTCGAACTGGCCGCAGTACATGGACGTCGACGAGAAGGACGAGTCGAAGCGCCCCACGCTCGACGCCTTCATCGCCAAGTCCGGCATCCAGGTGACCTACACCGAGGACGTCAACGACAACAACGAGTTCTTCGGCAAGGTGCAGAACCAGCTCGCCGGCTGCCAGGCCACCGGGCGGGACGTCATGGTCCTCACCGACTGGATGGCGGCCCGGATGATCCGGCTCGGCTGGATCCAGAAGCTGGACAAGGCCAAGATGCCCAATGTCGAGGCCAACCTGCTGCCCTCGCTGCGCAACCGCTCCTTCGACCCGGACAGCCAGCTCGCCATCCCGTGGCAGTCCGGCCTCGCCGGCCTGGCCTACAACGCCAAGGTGGCCAAGGAGATCCGCACCGTCGACGACCTGCTCACCCGCCCCGACCTCAAGGGCAAGGTGACCGCGCTGTCCGAGATGCGGGACACCATGGGCCTGCTGCTGCAGTCCAACGGTCACGACCCGGCGAACTTCACCACCGCGCAGTTCGACGACGCGCTGAACAAGCTCAAGAGGGCCGTGGACTCCAAGCAGATCCGGAAGTTCACCGGCAACGACTACGCCCCGGACCTGGCCAAGGGTGACATCGCCGCGTGCATCGGCTGGTCCGGCGACGTGATCCAGCTCGGCTTCGAGGACGAGAAGATCAAGTTCGTGGTGCCCGAGTCCGGCGTGATGCTCTGGTCGGACAACATGCTGGTGCCGAACAAGGCCAGCCACAAGGCCAACGCCGAAGAGTTGATGAACTACTACTACGACCCGGCGGTGGCCGCGAAGCTGGCCGCGTACGTGAACTACATCTGCCCGGTCAAGGGCGCGCAGGCCGAGATGGAGAAGATCGACCCCGACCTGGCCGCCAACCCGCTGATCTTCCCGGACGAGGCGATGCTGTCGAAGTCCAAGGTCTTCATGGCCTTGGACGAGAAACAGGAGAAGGACTACGAGGCCAAGTTCCAGCAGGTCATCGGGGCGTGAGAACGATGGGACACGAGGCACCGGCCGGCGACCTGCGGCTGGCCAACCTGACCAAGAAGTTCGGCATCTTCACCGCGGTCGACGACCTCAGCCTGACCATCCCGCAGGGCTCGTTCTTCGCCCTGCTCGGCGCGTCCGGCTGCGGCAAGACCACCACGCTGCGGATGATCGCCGGGCTCGAGGAGCCGACCAGCGGGCAGGTGCTGCTCGGCGACCGGGACATCGCCCGGCTGCGGCCGTACAAGCGACCGGTGAACACCGTGTTCCAGAACTACGCGCTCTTCCCGCACCTGGACATCAACGAGAACGTGGCCTTCGGGCTGCGCCGGCGGGGCATCCGCAAGGTCACCGACCAGGTCGACCGGATGCTCGCGCTGGTGCAGCTCGAGGGGTACGGCCAGCGCCGACCCGCCCAGCTCTCCGGTGGGCAGCAGCAGCGGGTCGCGCTGGCCCGCGCCCTGATCAACCACCCGCAGGTGCTGCTGCTGGACGAGCCGCTCGGCGCGCTCGACCTCAAGCTGCGCCGGCAGATGCAGATCGAGCTGAAGCGGATCCAGACCGAGGTCGGCATCACCTTCGTGCACGTCACCCACGACCAGGAGGAGGCCATGACCATGGCCGACACCGTCGCGGTGATGAACGCCGGGAGGATCGAGCAGCTCGGCGCCCCCGCCGAACTCTACGAGTTCCCGGCCACCGCGTTCGTGGCGAACTTCCTCGGCCAGTCCAACCTGCTCGCCGGCGAGGCCGGCGGGACGAGCGGCGCCGACGTGCTGGTCTCCGCGCACGGCGGGCGCTTTTCGGTGCCCGCCGCGCGGGCCCGCCTCGACCGGGGACCGGTCTTCCTCGGGGTACGTCCCGAGAAGCTGCACCTGGTCGGGACCGCCGCCGAGGTGCCGGCCGGCCACCAGTACGTCGGCGGCGTGGTGACCGACGCCTCCTACGTCGGGGTGAGCACCCAGTACCTGGTGAAGACCGCCTGGGGCAGCGAGCTGTCGGCGTTCGCGGCGAACAGCGGCCTCGGCGGGCAGGTGCCGGTCGGCACCCCGGTGGTGGCGTACTGGGATCCGCGGCACGCGTTCCTGCTCCCTCGGGAGCCGGGCGAGGACGACCGCACCACCCCGCTGCTCGACGAGCCGGCGGTGGGGTTGCTCTCATGACCGCCCTCGCGCACGTACCCACCTCGTCCGGGCCGGCGGCGCCGCCGCCGGCCCGGCGCGGGCGGTACCGGCTGCTGCCGTACCTGCTGCTGCTGCCGGGCGCGGCCTGGCTGCTGATCTTCTTCGCCCTGCCGCTGCTCCAGCTCGCCGCGGCCAGCCTCTACGACCCGAGCGGCTCGCTCTCCACCGGGTACGCGCTGACCTGGGCGTTCGGCAACTACCCGGAGGCGTTGCAGGCGTACTGGCCGCAGTTCGTCCGGTCGTTCGTCTACTCGGCGATCGCGCTGGTGCTGGCCCTGCTGATGGGCTACCCGCTGGCGTACGCCATCGCGCAGAAGGCCGGCCGGTGGAAGAACCTGCTGCTGGTCTGCGTGGTCGCGCCGATGTTCACCAGCTTCCTGGTCCGCACCCTGGCTTGGAAGACCATCCTGTCGGACAACGGCGCGCTGGTCGGGCTGCTGCGCGACGTGCACCTGCTCGGGCCGGACGGCCGGCTGCTGGCCACCCCGGTCGCGGTGGTGCTCGGCCTGACGTACAACTTCCTGCCGTTCCTGGTGCTGCCGCTGTACGCGAGCCTGGAGCGGCTGGACTACCGGCTGCTGGAGGCGGCGAGCGACCTGTACGCCAGCCCGCTCAAGTCGTTCCGGAAGATCACCCTGCCGCTGTCGATGCCCGGCCTGATCGCCGGCACGCTGCTCTTCTTCATCCCGGCCACCGGTGACTACATCAACGCCGAGCTGCTCGGCACCCCGAACGAATACATGATCGGCAACGTCATCGACTCGGCGTTCCTGGTCCGGCTCGACTACCCGCAGGGCGCGGCCCTGTCGTTCCTGCTGATGGCGGCGATCCTCGCGGTGGTCTTCGTCTACCTGCGCAAGGCCGGCACGGAGGAGGTGCTGTGATGAGCGCGAGGAGTGCAGCGAAGCGGAGCCCCGCAGTCGCGAATGAAGGCCTGCTCAGAATCTCCCGTTGGCTCGCCGACCGCTGGGTGATGGGGGTCGCCCTGCTGGTCCTGGGCTACCTGTCGCTGCCGATCTTCGTGGTGGCCGGGCTCTCCTTCAACCGCCCGTCCAGCCGGCTGTCGTACGACTTCAACGAGTTCACCCTGGACAACTGGACGCACCCCTGCGCCACCTCCGACATGTGCGACGCGGTGGTGCGCAGCGTGCAGATCGGCTTCATCGCCACCGTGGTCTCCACGGTGCTCGGCACGCTGATGGCCTTCGCCCTGGTCCGGCACAGGTTCAAGGGTCGTTCCGGGATCAACCTGCTGATCTTCCTGCCGATGGCGACCCCCGAACTGGTGATGGGCACCTCGCTGCTCGCCCTCTTCGTCGCCGCTGGGGTGCCGCAGGGCTTCTGGACCATCGTCATCGCGCACGTGATGTTCTGCGTGTCGTTCGTGGTGGTGACCGTGAAGGCGCGGCTGGCCGGCATGAACCGCCGGCTGGAGGAAGCCGCCATGGACCTGTACGCCAGCGAGTGGCAGACGTTCCGGCGGATCACCCTGCCGCTGGTGCTCCCCGGCATCGTGGCCGCCGCGCTGCTCGCCTTCTCGCTCAGCTTCGACGACTTCATCATCACGAACTTCAACGCCGGCACCACCGTCACCTTCCCGATGTACGTCTGGGGGGCCGCGCAGCGCGGCATCCCGCCGCAGGTGAACGTCATCGGCACGGCGATGTTCGTGATCGCGCTGCTGCTGGTCGGGCTCGGCTCGCTGCGCGGCAGGCGGGCGAAGCGCCGGTCATGAACCTCCCGCATACCGGCCGGGCGCTGGCCGACGCGGCGCCCGTGCCGTACTGGCTCGACCGCCCGGAACGCCCCGACCCGCTGCCGCCGCTCACCGGTACGCACACCGCCGACCTGCTGGTCGTCGGCGGCGGGTACGCCGGGCTGTGGACCGCCCTGCTCGCCAAGCAGGCCGACCCGGACCGCGACGTGCTCCTGGTCGACGCCGGGACCTGCGGCTGGGCGGCGTCCGGGCGCAACGGCGGGTTCTGCGCCGCCTCGCTCACCCACGGGCTGGCCAACGGCGTCGACCGCTTCCCCGGCGAGATCGGCGAGCTGGAACGGCTCGGCCGGGAGAACCTGGACGGCATCGCCGCCACGGTCGCCGAGCACGGCATCGACTGCGACTTCGAGCGCACCGGCGAGCTGGCGGTGGCCGTCGAGTCGTACCAGCTCGCCGGGCTCGCCGAGGATGCCGAGCTGGCCCGCCGGTACGGCCACGACGTCCGCCTGCTCGACCGCGACGAGGTCCGCGCCGAGGTGGACTCGCCGACGTACCTCGGTGGGCTGTGGGACCGGGACCGGGTGGCCATGCTCGACCCGGCGAAGCTGGCCTGGGGGCTGCGCCGGGCCTGTCTGGACCTCGGCGTGCGGATCCACGAGCACACCCGGGTCACCGGCCTGCGCCGCGACGGCGCGGCGCTGCGGCTCGGCACGGCCGGCGGCGCCGACGCCGCCCCGGGCAGCGTCCGGGCCCGGCAGGTCGCGCTCGCCACCAACGCGTTCCCGCCGCTGCTGCGCCGGCTGCGGGCCTGGCTGGTCCCGGTGTACGACTACGCGCTGATGACCGAGCCGCTGACACGTTCCCAGCGGGACGCCATCGGCTGGGGCAACCGGCAGGGGCTCGCGGACACCGGCAACCAGTTCCACTACTACCGGATCACCGCCGACGGCCGGATCCTCTTCGGCGGCTACGACGCGGTCTACCACTACGGCAACCGGATCGCGCCCGAGCTGGAACAGCGGACGGCCACCTTCGCCGCCCTCGCCGAACACTTCCACACCACCTTCCCGCAGCTCGACGGCCTCCGCTTCAGCCACCGCTGGGGCGGGGTCATCGACACCTGCACCCGGTTCTGCCCGTTCTTCGGCACCGCCTACGACGGGCGGCTGGCGTACACGGCCGGGTTCACCGGGCTCGGCGTCGGGGCGACCCGGTTCGGCGCCCGGGTGATGCTCGACCTGCTCGGCGGAGCGGAAACCCCGCTGACCCGGCTCGACCTCGTGCGCAGCAAACCGCTGCCGTTCCCGCCGGAGCCCCTCCGGGCCACCGGCATCAACCTCACCCGCTGGTCGCTCGCCCGCGCCGACGCGCGCGAGGGCCGACGCAACCTCTGGCTCCGTACGCTCGATCGTCTTGGTTTGGGGTTCGATTCCTGATGCGCATCCTGCTCGTCGGCGCCGGTGGCGTCGGCTCCGCCGCCGTCGCCATCGCCGCCCGCCGCTCCTTCTTCGAGACCGTGGTGGTCGCCGACTACGACCTGGGCCGCGCGTCCCGGGCGATCGCCGAGCTCGACGGCCGTTTCGTCGCCGCCCACGTCGACGCGTCGTCGGCGGACGCGGTCGCCGCGCTCTGCCGGGAGCACCGGATCACCCATGTGCTCAACGCGGTCGACCCGCGCTTCGTCATGCCGATCTTCGACGGCGCGTTCGCCGCCGGGGCCGACTACCTCGACATGGCGATGTCGCTGTCCCACCCGCACCCGTCCCGGCCCCACGCGGAGACCGGGGTGAAGCTCGGCGACGACCAGTTCGCGGTCGCCGAACAGTGGGCCGCCGCCGGGCGGCTCGCGCTCTGCGGCATCGGCATCGAGCCCGGCCTGTCCGACGTCTTCGCCCGGTACGCCGCCGACGAGCTGTTCAGCGAGATCGACGAGATCGGCGTCCGCGACGGCGCCAACCTCACCGTCGACGGGTACGACTTCGCGCCGTCCTTCTCCATCTGGACCACCATCGAGGAGTGCCTCAATCCGCCGGTGATCTGGGAGGCCGACCGCGGCTGGTACACGACGCCGCCGTTCAGCGAGCCCGAGGTCTTCGACTTCCCGGAGGGTATCGGCCCGGTCGAGTGCGTGAACGTGGAGCACGAGGAGGTGCTGCTCATCCCGCGCTGGGTGAAGGCGAAGCGGGTCACCTTCAAGTACGGCCTCGGTGACGAGTTCATCGAGGTGCTGAAGACCCTGCACAAGCTGGGCCTGGACTCGACCGCTCCGGTGCGGGTGGGCGACGCCTCGGTGTCGCCGCGCGACGTGGTGGCCGCCTGCCTGCCCGACCCCGCCACCCTCGGCGACCGGATGCACGGCAAGACCTGCGCCGGCACCTGGGTCCGCGGCCTTTCCAAGGCGGGCGAGCCCCGTGAGGTCTACCTCTATCACGTTGTCGACAACGACTGGTCGATGAAGGAGTACGGCCACCAGGCCGTGGTCTGGCAGACGGCCGTCAACCCGGTCGTCGCCCTGGAACTGCTCGCCACCGGCGTCTGGTCCGGCGCCGGGGTGCTCGGTCCGGAGGCGCTGCCGCCGGTGCCCTTCCTGGACCTGCTGACCGGCTACGGCTCGCCGTGGGGGATGGAGGAGCGGTGACCCGCTACGGCCCGATGTTCGGCCCCGACATCACCTTCCTCGGGGTGCCGCCCTGCACCATCGAGGAGCCGGTGACGTACGCGGACGCCGACGTCGTCATCGTCGGTGCGCCCTTCGACGGGGGCACCTCGCACCGGCCGGGCACCCGGTTCGGTCCGTCCGCCATCCGGCAGGCCTGCTACCTGCCGCACGACGGCTCCCGCCCGTCTCTGGCGTTGCGCGTCGACGCCCTGCAGGACCTCCGGGTGTACGACGCCGGTGACGTCGAGATGTTCTCCGGCGACATCGAGCGGTCCCTGTCGTCCCTGGAGGAGGCGGTGCATGCCGTCGCGGCGGCCGGTGCCATCCCGATCGTGCTCGGCGGCGACCACTCCATCGCCCTGCCCGACGCCACCGGGGTGGCCCGCCAGCACGGGCTCGGCCGGGTGTCGCTGGTGCACTTCGACGCGCACGCCGACACCGGGGACATCGAGTTCGGCTCGTTGCACGGGCACGGCCAGCCGATGCGCCGGCTCATCGAGTCCGGCGCGGTACGCGGCGACCGCTTCCTGCAGATCGGCCTGCGCGGCTACTGGCCCGGGCCGGAGACGCTGTCCTGGATGGCGGCGCAGCGGATGCGGTCGTACGAGATGACCGAGGTGGTCGCCCGGGGCCTCGACGAGTGCCTGTCGGAGGCCTTCGAGATCGCGGTGGACGAGTGCGAGGGCGTCTTCCTCTCCGTCGACGTGGACGTGGTCGACCCCGGCATGGCCCCCGGCACCGGCACCCCCGAACCGGGCGGCCTCACCTCCCGACAGCTGCTCGACGCGGTGCGCCGGGTCTGCTACGAGCTGCCGGTGGTCGGCGTGGACGTGGTCGAGGTCGCCCCGCCGTACGACCACGCCGACATCACCGCGTACCTCGGCAACCGGGTGGTCCTGGAGGCCCTGTCCGCGATCGCCCGCCGGCGCCGCGACGCCGCCACCGGCACCCCCTGGGACCCGAAGCAACCCCTCCTCGACGCCCGCTGACCCCGGTTCGTTGTTTCTTGTTTAGCTCGGGCTATAGTTGTTCCATGCGTGGGCGAAGGGGGAGTCGTGACCGAGTTCTACGACTGGGACGACGTGCGTCAGGAGCTTGGCGGTGACGACGCGGCCTACGAGCGAGAGCGGGCCCGCACGGAGGCGTGGGTGAGCGCCTTCCACCTCGGGGAGGAACGCAAGCGGCTGGGGCTCACGCAGCGGCAGGTCGCCGATCTCATGGGTGTCACACCCGGACGGGTCAGCCAGATCGAGAACGGTGACCTCGATGTCAACGAGGTGGCCACGCTGAGCCGCTACGCCAACGCCCTCGGTGCCCGGCTGCGGATCATCTTCGACTACGGCAACGACCTTCGCCAGATCGCCTGAACGGCGACGACGTCCTCGCGCTCCAGGTATGGGTAGGCGGCGAGGACGTCGTCGATACTGCGCCCGGCGGCGAGCTGACCGAGTCAGGAGGCGAGGTGGGAGCGGATGAGGAAGCGGACTCCTTCCGGCGCTTCCAGGGAGAAGCCGCTGCCTCGGCCGGGGACGACGTCGACCGTGAGCCTGGTGTGTTTCCAGAGCTCCCACTGGGACTTCGACATCCAGAACTCGACGGGTTCGGAGACGCCGTCCACGGCGAGCGACGCGAGGAGGACATCCGAGCCGCCGGTGCGGAACTCGCCGGCCGGGTAGCACATCGGGGCACTGCCGTCACAGCAGCCGCCGGACTGGTGGAACATCAGCGGCCCGTGCCGCCCCCGCAGCGACCGGATCAGGTCGGCCGCGGCGGGCGTGACCGTCACGGGCGGCGGCGCCGCGGCGCCCGGCGAACCGGGCGCCGCGGCACCGTCGGAGACGGCACCCATCAGAAGAAGCCGAGCTTCTTGGTGGAGTAGCTGACCAGCAGGTTCTTGGTCTGCTGGTAGTGCTCCAGCATCATCTTGTGGTTCTCCCGGCCGATCCCGGACTGCTTGTACCCGCCGAACGCGGCGTGCGCCGGGTAGGCGTGGTAGCAGTTCGTCCAGACCCGCCCGGCCTGGATCGACCGTCCGGCCCGGTACGCGGTGTTCATGTCCCGGGTCCAGACACCCGCCCCGAGGCCGTACAGGGTGTCGTTGGCGATCTTCACGGCGTCGTCGAGGTCGGCGAAGGAGGTTACCGAGACCACCGGGCCGAAGATCTCCTCCTGGAAGATCCGCATCGAGTTGTCGCCCTCAAAGATCGTCGGCTCGACGTAGTACCCGCCGGAGAGTTCGCCGCCGAGATCGGCGCGCGAGCCGCCGGTCAGCACGCGAGCGCCCTCCTGCCGGCCGACGTCCAGGTAGGACAGGATTTTCTCCAGTTGGTCGTTGGAGGCCTGTGCGCCGATCATCGTGTCGGTGTCCAGCGGGTGCCCCTGTTTGATCGCGCCGGTGCGAGAGACCGCCGCGGCCAGGAAGTCCGAGTAGTGGCCCTGTTGGATCAGCGCCCGGGACGGGCAGGTGCAGACCTCGCCCTGGTTGAGGGCGAACATGGTGAAGCCCTCGAGCGCCTTGTCCAAAAAGTCGTCGGAGGCAGCGCTGACGTCGTCGAAGAAGATGTTCGGGCTCTTGCCGCCCAGTTCCAGGGTGACGGGTTTGATGTTCTCGCTGGCGTACTGCATGATCAGCCGCCCGGTGGTGGTCTCGCCGGTGAACGCCACCTTCGCCACCCGGGGCGAGGACGCCAGCGGCTTGCCCGCCTCGACGCCGAAGCCGTTGACCACGTTGACCACGCCGGGCGGCAGCAGGTCGGCGATCAGCGACAGCAGGTGGTGGATGGAGGCCGGGGTCTGCTCGGCCGGCTTGAGCACCACCGCGTTGCCGGCGGCGAGCGCCGGGGCGAGCTTCCAGGTCGCCATCAGGATCGGGAAGTTCCACGGGATGATCTGCCCGACGACGCCGAGCGGCTCGTGGAAGTGATAGGCCACGGTGTCGTCGTCGATCTCGCCGAGGCTGCCCTCCTGGGCCCGGATCGCCCCGGCGAAGTAGCGGAAGTGGTCGATCGCCAGGGGGATGTCGGCGGCCAGCGTCTCCCGTACCGGCTTGCCGTTCTCCCAGGTCTCGGCGACGGCGAGGGATTCCAGATTGTCCTGCATCCGGTCGGCGATCTTGTTGAGGATGAGCGCCCGCTCGGCGACCGAGGTGCGTCCCCAGGCGTCGGCGGCGCCGTGCGCGGCGTCGAGAGCCTTCTCGACGTCCTCGGCGGTGCCGCGGGCCACCTCGCAGAAGGTCTGGCCGGTGACCGGGGTCGGGTTCTCGAAGTACTGGCCGCCGTGCGGCTTGACGTACTCGCCGCCGATGAAGTGGTCGTAGCGGGACTGCCAGTGGGTGGGGGCGTCGTAGCGCGCCATGGGTACCTCCGCCGTCCGTCTCGGGTGACGGCGGGGACGTTAGTTTCACCGACGTTGCAGCAACGTTGCGCGCGGCAGGTCGTACTCCAGGGAGAGTTGGTTGGCGCGTGCCACCGCGAGGGGCTGGCGCGGTGCGCCCGGCGGCAACGCCCGCGCCAGGGCCTGCCAGGCGGTGAGGTCGTCGGCCCCGGCGGGCGTCGCGGTCCAGGCTGCGAGCAGCGCCGGGTCCGCGGCGGCCAGCACGGCCGCGCGGAGCTGCCCGTCGATGAGCCGGCGCAGTCGCGTCACTCCCGGCGCGTCCGACCCGGGCAGCAACGGCCCGCCGTACGCCTGGAGCGCCCCCGCCGGATCACCGCGTTCCAGCAGCTCGGTGACGGTACGGAAGTCGGCGCGGACGGTCCCGCGCAGCCGGTACGGCCGGGAGTCGAGCAGCTCCGGGCCGAGCGCCCGACGCAGCCGGGACAGTTCGGCGCGCAGGGTGACCGGATGCAGCCGGTCGTCGCCGTACAGGTCGAGGCCGAGCTGTTCGCCGGTGCGCCCCTCGGGGTGGTCGAGGAGCAGCACCAGCAGTTCGCTGTGCCGGCGGCCGAGCCGGATCCGGCGACCGCCGACGCGCAGCTCCGCCTCGTCCCGGCCGAGCGCGCTGACGGTGACCACGTCCGGGTCCAGGGGCTGGGCGAGGAACGCCTCGGCGGCCCGGGCGGTGGCCCGGACCAGGGCGAGGCTCTGCGGGTTGGCCAGGTGGTCGCCGCCGGTGATGTCGACCGCGCCGAGCAGCCGCCCGGTGGCCGGGTCGTGGATGGGGGCGGCCGCGCAGGTCCAGCGCTGCACCGGCCGGACGAAGTGCTCGGTGGCGAAGATCTGCACGCTGTGGTCGACGGCGAGGGCGGTGCCGGGGGCGTTGGTGCCGGCGTGCGCCTCGTCCCAGCGGGCACCGGGGATGAAGTTCATCCGCTCGGCGTGCCGGAGCACCCCAGGATGTCCCTCCACCCAGAGCAGCCGCCCGTACGCGTCGCAGACCGCCATCAGGTGCGCGCCGTCCTGGGCGATGCCGCCGAGCAGGTCACGGAAGAGCGGCAGCACCCGGGCGAGGGGGTGGGCGGCGCAATAGGTCTCCAGCGCGTCGTCGCTGAGGTCGACCGGGGCGGTGGTCTCCGGGTCGAGCAGCGCGGAGCGTTCCCACGACCGCCGGACCACGTCGCGGACCCGGTCGGGTGTGGTGCCCGCGGTGAGGAACGCTTCGTGGGCGGCGCCGACCTGCGCGATCCGCTCGGCCGGATCGGCGCCGAATTCCAGGGCGAGCCACGGGTCAGCCATCGGTGACCTCCTCGCGCCCATGGTGACCCACCTCACCCCAGATCGCCAAGGACCGCTTATCTTTACATTGACAAGTTTCCCGTTCTCCCGCTAACTTGACGGTGACAAGATGACAACGCGTCGGGGAGGTCGGGATGGAACCACAGATGGTCCGGCAGTTGTGGCAGCTGATCGAGCCGGTGCACGCGCTGGTCTACTACGCGCCGGAACTCACCGAGGAGGCCGCGGCCCTCGGCCTGGCCACGGACGAGCGCTGGCCGGGCTACTTCGCCCTGCGCTCCGCCCCGCTCGGCGCGGCCGGCCCGGAGCTGGTCACCGCCAGCTACTACAGCTTCAGCCCCCGGATGATCGCCGAGTACGTGCCGGCAATCTGGTCCGTCGCCGACCCCGCGAAGGTGCTCGACGCCCGACTGTCCGGGGTGGACCGCGCGCTGCGCGCCCTGCTCGGCGACCGGGTCGACTCGCCCGAGCTGGCCGAGGCCGCCGTGCTGGCCCGGCGGGCCGCCCAGAACGCCGATCTGGCCGGCCGTCCGCTGGCCGCCGCCAACGCCGACCTGCCCTGGCCGGACGCCCCGCACCTGACGCTCTGGCAGGCCGCCACCATCCTCCGCGAGCACCGCGGCGACGGGCACCTGACCGCGTTGCGCACCGCCGGTCTCGACCCGACCGAGGCGCTGGTCTCCTTCGCCGCCGTCGGTGCCGCGCCGGTTTCGGTCTTCGCCAGCCGGCGCTGGACCGACGAGGAGTGGGCCGCCGCCCGCGACCGGCTCGCCACTCGTGGTCTGGTCGACGCCGACGGCGTGGCCACCGACGCCGGTCGGCGGCTCCGCGACGAGGTGGAACGGCGTACGGACGAGCTGGCAGCCGCGCCGTGGCGGGCGCTCGGCCCGGCGGTGGGCCGACTCGCCCAGCTCGTCGCCCCGGTGACCCAGACGGTGGTGGCGTCCGGGATGCTGCCGGCGCAGAGCACCCTCGGCATCCGTCGCCCGCAGTAACGGGCAACATTCCTGCCAGAACCGCTGAACCGTTCAGCGCTCCCAGTCCGTACCAGTCGGCGTCAATGGATCGCCGACGACGGGAGATGCGGTGAAGGTGCAGCGGAAGCACGTGCTGGCGGCCGGGGTGGCGGTGGTCGCCTCGGCGGTGGTGGCGGTCGGGACCGGATTCGGCTTCGCCGACACCACCCCCGCCCGGCCGAGCGTCTGCCAGGGTCCGGTGACCTTCTCGGCCGACGGCGGGGCACCGGCGGCGACCAGTGACCGGTTCCCGGTCGGCACCCGGTTGCGGGTGACCAACCTCGACAACGGCAAGGTCGTCACGGTCACGGTGACCGGCCCGTCGGGCAGTTGCGTGCTGCTCAACGCCGCCGCGATGGAGCTGGTCCGGGAGCCGGGGAAGAACGTGATCCGCCGTAACCAGGTGGAACGTCTGAACGGCGGCGCGGCGCAATCGACCCACCCCGGCCGCGGAGCCCAGCCGGGCGAGACTCGGCCGGGCGACGCCCAGCCCGCTGCGGGCTCCACGACACCGGCCGGGGGCAGCGCGTGCGGCGGGTCGATCACCTTCTCGGCGGAGGGCGGCGCGCCCGCCGCGACCAGCGGACAGTTCCCGGTCGGCACCCGGTTGCGGGTGACCAACCTCGACAACGGCAGGGTCGTCACGGTCACGGTGAC
The DNA here is from genome assembly GCF_045207895.1 of Micromonospora sp. NBC_00898. Taxonomy (NCBI): domain Bacteria; kingdom Bacillati; phylum Actinomycetota; class Actinomycetes; order Micromonosporales; family Micromonosporaceae; genus Micromonospora; species Micromonospora sp. NBC_00898. Next base: position 4,952,026 of record NZ_CP108775.1, on the reverse strand, counting down.
CGGCCCGTCGGGCAGTTGCGTGCTGCTCAACGCCGCCGCGATGGAGTTGATCCGCGAGCCGGGCAAGAACGTGATCCGCCGCAACGTGGTGGAGCTGCTCCGCTGACCACGCCGTGGCGTGGTTGCCGCCTGGTGCCGGGAGGTCCCGGCCCGGGACGACCCCAGTGGCGGGACGGCGCGCCGCCGGCGTGACGGCACCCCGGCCTCGGCGAAACGGCGCGCTGGCCCGGCGGTCGGCGGAACACCATGGGTGCCACGGCAGTGCCGTGGCACCCATGGTGTTCCACCGAGGAGCGCCGACGGCCGTCAGGCGATGCGGCGGATGCGGCGGACGGCCAGGTAGAGCAGGAGCGCGGCGAGGGCGACGAAGATGCCGGTCTCGATGCCCTGGAACAGCCAGAACCGACCGGCCGGCTGGTACAGCTCCCAGTTGTAGGCCCCGGGTCCGAGGCCGAGGTCGGCGCCGCAGGCACCGCCTCCCGGTGCCGGAGCGCCCGGGCGCTGCGAGCACATGATCTGCGCATCGGCCGCCACCATCTTCCCGCCGGCGTCGCGGACACCGCTGGCAAGGATCCAGTCGCCATGGGTCATCCGCACCGATCCGGCCCCCTCCACCGGGAAGGTGAGCGTGCGGGCGGGCAGGTAGTGCGGTCTGGCCAGGAGCGCCACCGCCGCCCGGACGCCGATGAACCCGACGAGGGTGACGGTCATGGCGGACAGCATCCGCCGCCCGAGGGTGCCGGCGAAGATGCCCAACGCCACGGCGAAGAGGGTGTAGCCGATCGGGGCGACGCCCTGCAGGTCGAAGACGATGAAGCCGAGTCGGCCCTGGTTCGCGGCCTGCGTGAGCGGGTAGACCCACCACGACATGCCCAGCCCGTAGCAGACCGCGAAGATCACCGTCAGCGCGATGACCAGTCCGAACTTCACCAGTGCCCAGTGGGTCCGGCTGACGCCCTGGGTCCAGGCGAACCGGTGCGTGCCGTGCTCCACCTCGCGGGCGACCAGCGGGGCGCCCCAGAACAGCCCGACGAGCATCGGCAGGACGAGCAGCAGGACGGCCACGAAATTGAGGCTGCCGTACCGGTTCGTGAACCGGTGGAACGTCGCCTGGCAGCCCTCCAAGGTCGCCGGCGCCACGTCGGCGCGGGTCACCTGACGGACACAGTCGGCCAGCCCGAGGTCGGTGAACGTGTGCCGCATCGACAGGCCGATCGGAATCATCAGCGCGGCGAGCACCGCGAACCCGAGGAGGGTGAACAGAGCTTGTCTGCGGTGTTGCCGCCAGGCCAGCCAGATCATGCCGGCACCTCCCACTCGGTGTGACTGGTCGCCGTTCCGCCGTCGGCCAGATAGGCCAGGATGATGTCCTCCAGGCCGACGTCGCGGACCGTCCATGAGGGATCGACAATCGAGCCGTCCGTGCGGACCAGCAGCGTCGACTGTCGGTCGGTGTGGCTGGCGCGGACCACCGCGGCGACTCCGCTGGGCGGACCGCCGTCGTTCCGGGGCCCCACGAGTTGCCGGTGCCCGGCCACCAGGTCGTCGACCGTGCCGACGACCTGCACCTGGGCGGCGTTCAGCACGATCAGGTAGTCGCAGACCCGCTCCAGGTCGGCCAGCAGGTGCGAGGAGAGCAGCACCGTCGTGTCGGACTCGGCGACGCTGCCCATCAGCGACTGCAGGAACTCGCGACGGGCGAGCGGGTCCAGGCTGGCGACCGGCTCGTCCAGCAGCAGCAGCCGCGGTCGCTTGGCCAGCGCGAGGGCCAGCGCGACCTGGGCGCGTTGCCCGCCGGACAGCTTGCCGACCGGCAGGTTCGGCGGGATGCCGAGCTGGGCCAGCCGGTTCCGGGCGAGCGCCGCGTCCCAGCTCTTGTTCATCCGGCCGCCCAGGTGGACCAGCTCCGCCGCGGTGAAGTCCCGGTAGAGCGGGGTGTCCTGGGCGACGAATCCGATCTCGGGCAGGACCGCCGGGTTGTCGTGCGGCGACCGACCGAAGACCCGGACCGCGCCGGCGTCGGGTCGCAGCAGGCCCACGGCGAGGTGCAGCAGCGTGCTCTTGCCGGCGCCGTTCGGGCCGACCAGGGCAGCGACGCGCCCGGCGGGCAGGCGCAGCGAGCAGCCCCGCAGCGCCCATGTTCGCCCGTACCGCTTGCCGAGCTGGTCGGCCTCCAGCGCTATCTCCATCGGGTGTCCTCTCATCCTGCTGAGGCGGGCTCGGCGCGCGGTGCCTCGGCGGCCAGCGCGGCCCGCATGGTGGTCTCGACCAGGGCGGTGACGTCTTCGGGGCTGAGTCCGACGGCCCGGGCCCGGTGCAGCCAGGCCACCAGCTCCTCGCGCAGCTCGGCCTGGTTGGCCAGCGACGAGCCGGCGATGGTGCGCCGGACGAACGTGCCCACCCCCGGGCGTCCCTCCACCAGGCCCTCGATCTCCAGCTCGCGGTACGCCTTGAGCACGGTGTTCGGGTTGATCGCCAACGCCTGCGCGACGTCGCGGACCTTCGGCAGCTGGTCGCCGGGGGTCAGCAGCCCCACTCGCAGGGCCTGCTTGACCTGCTGGATCAACTGCACATAGGTGTTCACCTTGGACCGGCCGTCCAGCACGAACTCGATCACCCGGGATCCAACCCTTCTATTGTCCTACGACAGTAGGACTATAGGACAGGATTGCGGTCAGCGGAATGACGAAACCCGCCCCTCTTTCGATTGGACGGGTTCCGGTGGCGGCAGCGGGCAGGCTCAGCCGAAGGCGGCGTCCAGGATGTCCAGACCGCGGTTCAGCTCGTCGTCGGAGATGACCAGCGGGGGCAGGAAGCGCAGCACGTTGCCGTACGTGCCGCAGGTGAGGGTGAGCAGGCCGGCGGCGTGGCAGGCCGCCGAGACCGCCGCCGTGGCGGCCGGGTCGGGGGTCAGCGTGCCAGGCTGCACGATCTCCACGGCGAGCATCGCGCCGCGGCCGCGTACCTCGGCGATCCGGGGGTCGCGGGCGGCGATGGCGCGCAGCCGGTCGCCCATCACCTGCTCGATCCGCCGGGCCGCGGCGGCCAGGTCCAGCTCGTGCATGGTCTCGATGGCGGCGAGGGCGGCGGCGCAGGCGATCGGGTTGCCGCCGTACGTGCCGCCGAGGCCACCGACGTGCACCGCGTCCATCAGCTCCGCCCGCCCGGTCACCGCGGCGAGGGGGAGCCCGCCGGCGATGCCCTTGGCCAGGGTGATCAGGTCGGGCTCGACGCCCTCGTGCTCGCAGGCGAACCAGTTCCCGGTCCGGCAGAAGCCGGTCTGGATCTCGTCGGCGATGAAGACCACCCCGGTTGACGTCGCCCACTCCCGCAGCGCCGGCAGGAAGCCTTCGGCCGGTACGACGAAACCGCCCTCGCCCTGGATCGGCTCGATCAGCAGCGCGGCGACGTTCTCCGCCCCGACCTGCTTCTCCACCATCTCGATCGCCCGCGCGGCCGCCGTGGCGCCGTCGAGCCCGCCGTCGCGCAGCGGGTACGACATCGGCACCCGGTAGATCTCCCCGGCGAACGGCCCGAACCGGTGCTTGTACGGCATGTTCTTCGCGGTCAGCGCCATGGTCAGGTTGGTCCGGCCGTGGTAGGCGTGGTCGAAGACCACCACCGCCGGCCGCCCGGTGGCGTGCCGGGCGATCTTGACGGCGTTCTCCACCGCCTCGGCGCCGGAGTTGAACAGCGCCGAACGCTTCTCGAAGCTCCCCGGGGTCAGCTCGTTGAGCTGTTCGCAGACCGCCACGTACGACTCGTACGGCGCGACCATGAAGCAGGTGTGGGTGAAGCGTTCGACCTGCGCCTTGACCGCCTCGACGACGCGCGGGGCAGCGTTGCCCACGTTGGCGACCGCGATGCCGGCGGCGAAGTCGATCCACTCCCGGCCGTCGACGTCGGTGATGGTGCCGCCGCCGGCCCGTTCCACGTAGGACGAAATGGTGCTGCCGATGCCGCGGGCGACCGCCGCGCCGCGCCGCTTGTGCAGTTCCTCAGACGATGTCATGTGGGGTCAGCCCTCGATGTTGTGCATGACGTGCTTGATCCGGGTGTAGTCCTCCAGGCTGTAGACCGAGAGGTCCTTGCCGTGGCCGGAGTGCTTGAAGCCGCCGTGCGGCATCTCGGAGACGAACGGGATGTGGGTGTTCACCCAGACGCAGCCGAAGTCGAGGCGGCGGGTCATCCGCATCGCCCGGCCGTGGTCCTTCGTCCAGACCGAGGCCGACAGGCCGTAGTCGACGCCGTTGGCCCAGCGCACCGCCTCGTCCTCGTCCGAGAAGCGCTGCACGGTGATGACCGGGCCGAACACCTCGTCCCGGATGATCTCGTCGGCCTGGCGGACGCCGGAGACCACGGTCGGGGCGTAGAAGTAGCCGCGCTCGCCGAGCTGTGAGCCGCCCGTCTCGACGTTCGCGTGGTCCGGCAACCGGTCCACGAAGCCGCGCACCCGGGCGAGCTGGTTGGCGTTGTTCAGCGGGCCGTAGAGCACGTCCTCGTCGTCCGGCGCGCCGGTCTTCGTGTTCCGGGCCTGCTCGGCGAGGGCGGCCACGAAGTCGTCGTACACGCCGGGGCCGGCGAGCACCCGGGTGGCGGCGGTGCAGTCCTGGCCGGCGTTGAAGTAGCCGCCGACCGCGATCGCCTCGGCCGCCGCCGCGATGTCCGCGTCGTCGAAGACCACCACCGGGGCCTTGCCGCCCAGCTCCAGGTGGGTCCGTTTCAGGTCGGGGGCCGCGGCGGAGGCGACCTCCATGCCCGCGCGGGTCGAGCCGGTGATCGACACCAGCTGCGGGGTCGGGTGGGAGACGAGGGTACGACCGGTGTCCCGGTCACCGCAGACCACGTTGAACACGCCCGGGGGGAAGAACTCCGACGCGATCTCGGCCAGCAGCAGCGTCGACACCGGCGTGGTGTCCGACGGCTTCAGCACCACCGTGTTGCCGGCCGCCAGGGCCGGGGCGATCTTCCAGACCGCCATCATCAGCGGGTAGTTCCAGGGCGTCACCTGGGCGCACACCCCGATCGGCTCCCGCCGCACGTAGGAGGTGTGGCCGGCCATGTACTCGCCGGCCGAGCGGCCCTCGAGCAGGCGGGCGGCGCCGGCGAAGAAGCGGAACTGGTCCACCGCCGGGGGCAGTTCCTCGTCGGCGGTGAGCTGGCGGGGCTTGCCGGTGTTGCGGACCTCGGCGTCGACCAGCTCGGCGGCCCGGGCCTCCACCGCGTCGGCGAGCTTGAGCATGGCCTTCTGCCGCTCGCCCGGAGTGGTGTCCCGCCAGCTCTCGAAGGCGGTGGCGGCGGCCTTCATCGCCGCGTCGACGTCCGCCGCGCCGGAGACCGGCGCCTGGGCGAAGACCTCGCCGGTGCAGGGGTCGACCAGGTCGGCGTACCCGCCGTCCACCGGGTCGACGTACTCGCCGTTGACGAAGTTGCGCAGCTGCTGCTGGTCGCTCATCAGAAGTCTCCGAGGGATGGCCGGGGGTGAGGTCAGCGGAGGTTATCGCAATCTGACTGCCATCTTCGCTACTGAATTCGCGGCCCACAAGGCCTTGAGCAACTGTTTCCGCGTGGCTCTGCGTCGTCTACGCTGCGGGACGTGGAGCCGAGAGCCTTCTTCGTCGCCGGCCGCCCCGCTCACGGCGAGGGCGAGCTGACCGTCACCCACCCGTACGACGGCCGGACGGTGGGGCGTACCACCCTCGCCACGGCCGACCAGGTCGAAGCCGCCGTCGCGGCAGCGGCCGCGGTGGCCGCGAAGGCCGCGGCCCTGCCCGCGCACGAGCGGGCGGTGGCCCTGGACCACGTCTCCCGGCGGCTCGCCGAGCGGGCCGAGGAGGTCGCGGCGCTGATCACCGCCGAGAACGGCAAGCCGCTGAAGTGGGCGCGGGCCGAGGTGGGACGGGCCGTGTCGACGTTCCGTTGGGCGGCCGAGGAGGCCCGACGGTTCTCCGGCGAGCTGCAACGCCTCGACACCGATCCGGCGGCCACCGGGCGGATCGCCCTGGTCCGGCGGGTGCCTCGCGGCCCCGTGCTCGGGATCGCCCCCTTCAACTTCCCGCTCAACCTGGTCGCGCACAAGGTCGCCCCGGCCATCGCGGTCGGCGCCCCGATCATCGTCAAGCCCGCCCCGGCCACCCCGCTCTCCGCGCTGCTGCTCGGCGAGATCCTGGCCGAGACCGACCTGCCCGAGGGGATGTTCTCGGTGTTGCCGCTGCCCAACGAGCGCGCCGCCGAGCTGGTCGCCGACCCGCGGCTGCCGGTGGTGTCGTTCACCGGCTCCGGGCCGGTCGGCGCGGCCATCCGCCGGTCGGTGCCGGAGAAGCACGTGACCCTGGAGCTGGGCGGCAACGCGGCAGCGGTGATCTGCGAGGACTGGGCCTCCGACGAGGACCTGACCTTCGCCGCGCATCGGATCGCGACCTTCTCCAACTACCAGGCCGGCCAGTCCTGCATCGCGGTGCAGCGGGTGTACGTGCACGAGTGGCTCTACGACGGCTTCCTGCCCCGGCTGATCGCCTCCGTCGAGGAACTGCGGACCGGCGACCCCGCCAACCCGCTGACCGACGTCGGGCCGATGGTGTCCGTCGAAGCGGCCGAGCGCGTCGAGGCGTGGGTGGACGAGGCCGTCGCCGCCGGAGCGACCATCGAGGTGGGTGGGCGGCGGGAGGGGGCGACCTATCCGCCGACCGTGCTCTCCGGGGTGCCGGCGGACGCCAAGGTGTGCACCGAGGAGGTGTTCGGGCCGGTGCTGGTGGTCGGCCCGGTCGAGAGCGACCAGGCCGCGTTCGCCGCCGTGAACGATTCGGCGTACGGGTTGCAGGCGGGGGTGTTCACGCACAACCTTCAGACTGCCTTCGCCGCCGCGCGCAGCCTGGAGGTCGGTGGGGTGATCGTGGGGGACGTGCCGTCGTACCGGGCGGACCAGATGCCGTACGGCGGGGTGAAGGGGAGCGGGGTCGGGCGGGAAGGGCTGCGCAGCGCGATGGACGACTACACCGAGCCGCGCGTCATGGTGCTGACCGGGGTGGCGTTGTAGGCCCTCGTCGCGCTGGCAAGTCAGGCCGCGTCCATCACCACACCACCGGGCCGCCGTTGCGCTGACCGGGGGTGGGGGGTGTGCATCCTCCTGGCTCCTGGCTCCTGGCACCCTGGCGGCGTGGATCAGTCAGCGTGGCCCGAGGTGTCGGCGGCGGTCGCGGCGGCCCCCTACCCGGTCGAGGTGCTGCCGGCCGAGCCGTCGCGGGCGTCCGCCTGTCTGGCGGCACTGGAGATCACGACCAGATCCTGGCTTGGTGCTGTGGTCGCCAACGCCGGAGGTCTACTGGTTGATCATGGTTGGCTGCGCGTGCTCGGCTCCGGCCATGAGGGGCTGCCGGACGTGCCCACGGAATCCGACCCGCAGACCGGGCTGGTCACCGTCGGCTACGACGTGATGGGCGGCCAGTTCGCCTGGCTGCAGACGGAGCCGGGCGCGAAGCCGACCGTCCATTACTTCGGCCCGGACGACCTGGAGTGGCTCGATCTGGAGCAGGGGTACGGCGAATGGCTCTATGCCGTCCTCGCCGGCTCACTGACCCGCTTCTACGAGACCCTCCGCTGGCCGGGGTGGGAGGCGGAAGTGGCCGCTCTCGCCCTCGACCAGGCGATCAGCGCCTGGCCGCCGCCCTTCACGAAGGAGGGCAAGGGCCTCGCCACCGTGTCCCGGAAGGCCGTCCCGCTGGCCCAAGCGGTGTCGTTCTACCAGGACATGGCGCGGCAGCTCGGCTCCTCTCAGGAAGCCTAGGACCGCACACCGCTACTACCTGGGTAGCGGATCCATCACGTAGACGCCCTTGCCCTGCTTGCCGTCGAGGACGCCCTCGGCCTTCAGCAGGATCATGGCGGTCCGGATCACCGTGCCGCTCACCTTGTAGTGCTCGCAGAGCGCGCTGAACGAGGGCAACTTGTCGCCGGGCTTGAGCTGCCCGGACTTGATCTGCTCGCGAATGTCCCGAGCGACCTGAATGTATGCGGGTTCGGACACGGTGGTGCTCCCAGCTTGGCGGCTGGGACAAGCAGACCACACGACACGCGCAACTCACAACACAATGTGCGCTGAGCCTTGCCCGTGAATACATTGTACTTTAAGTTGCTTGTGGGGCTACTGAGCTTGGCGGCCGGATGCCCCGCCGTGGGTGCTGCGCTCGGATCCTCCGTGCCGGCGGGCACCCGCGGCACCGTCATGGCGAGTCGGCGGGAGGCCCGATGACCGAGCGGACGCGGCACACGCCGACCCGGCGCAGGGCTTCCGACCAGGCGAGCGAGGAGCGGCATGGAGGTTCGCGCACAGCCAGGACGACGCCCTGATGCGGCGCGTCCCGTACGAGGAGTACCTGATCGCGGCGGCGCTGACCCTGGCCCGGCGGCACCGGCCGGTCTGGTGCTGGCGCAGGTGGCGGCGGGTCTGCCGGTGCGGCGCGGAGCTGCCCTGCCGGAGCCGGCACCGCATCCCGATCAACCGACGGCACTGGCCGACGGCGGAGGAGAGCCGGATCGATTGATCCTCGCCGTGCACGTCCGAGAGCTGGACGGCATGTGCGCCGGGTGCCTGACCTGGTGGTCGCGGCTGTCCCCGTACCCCTGTTGGCAGGTGGAGTGGGCGACCAGCCGGCAGGCGCGGTCGATCACCGCGCGCTTCCTCGGCAGGCGTCGATGACCACCCACGGGCCGGTGCTGCCGATCTGGACCTGTGGTGGCTGCGGCGCGCCCTGGCCCTGCGCCACAAGGAAGCGGGAGCTGCGGGCGGAGTTCGAGAAGGCACCCGTCTCGCTGGCCCTCTACATGGGTGCCTACCTGGTATGGGCGGCCGAGGACCTGGTCTGGGTGCCGGCCGGCGGCCTGCACCAGCGCTTCGTCGGATGGGTGCGGTGACCGTCATACGGCCCGGCGACGAGAAGTTCCACTGCAGCGACGGCTCGCACAAGTGGATCCCGCCCGACCCGGAATACGACCAGGAAGTCTGGGACGAGCAGGTCCGCCAGCACAAGCAGCGTCACCTGGCCGGCGAGCGGCCACGGTTCCGGCTGCGGCGGATCTGATCCGGCGGTTCTAGGCGTCGGGGTAGCGGCAGGCGGCCCCGGGCGGTCCCGACACGGGCAGGCCGGTGAAGCGCCCACCGACGGCGCGGCCGACGGTGGGCATCCTACGTCGGGCCGTCGCCGCCGAGGCACCCAGCAGCACCGGCGTGCCGGACCGCAAGGGTACGGGGAGCTTGCCGGCTGCCACGTCGCCGCGAACCCGCCGCCGGTCATCTGCGTCATGGCCACCTGGTGCCAGTCACCCCGGCCGGGCACGATCGGTCCGGTCCGGCTCCGATTGCTGGCGCGGCCGGGGCCGCGCCGCGTCACCAGGTGCCGTCGTCGCGGACCCGGGCGGGGGCGCGGCCGAGCAGCAGGGTGGTCAGGGCCGCGTGGATGTCCGGGCCGAGGAACCACTCGCCGGCCTGATCCAGCGCGAAGATCCGGCCGTGCTCGTCGACGGCGATGATGCTGTCACCGCGCTCGGTGCCCAGCGGGAAGAGCCGTACGCCGAGCACGGCCCCGAAGTCGGCGAGCGTGTCGGCGGTGTGGCCCATCTCCCACGGGTGGACCTCAAAGGTGGAGATCCAGACCTGCTCACCTGGACCCCGACGTCGGCTCTCCAGCCCGGGAAAGGCGGTAATGGTAGGCAGGACGGCGGGAAAGACGGCGTGCGTGTGCCTGCGGCCCGCCACGGCGGTCACGTCGCGAACCGCCGCGTGCGCCAGGACCTCGTCGCCGAAATGGGGCTGCCAGCCTGCTACGACCAGCGCGTTCGCCACCTCCGGCGGGAACCGCCCCGGGTCCGGATCGATCTGAGGCGATGCGCGCCACTCCTGCGTGTAGGCGAGATTGGACCATGGCAGGGCGTTGAACCGCACCAGGAAGTTGATGCACGAGTCACAGGGGACCTCGGCCGGCCCCCCGGTGGGGTCACCCGCCTCGCGGACTCGGAACACCTCGAACCGAGCGCCGCCCAGCAGGGTCGCCGCCTCGTCCAGGGCCAGCGGAGGAAGGCCGCCGGCCGCGCGCTGGTGGTCGTACTCATGCAGGACGTCGGAGACGACGATCATCTCGGCGTGCCGCTCGCCGCCGCGGACCAGGTGCCCGGGTGGCAGTTCGTCGAGATACGCCCGCACCAGCGGGTGGTGCCGCAGCTCGACCTCGCCCTTGGCGCCGAAGGCCCGGTGGACGCGGCCGTCGAGGGTGAGGTGCGCGGCGGCGCCCGGCGTGGGCAGCCGGGTGATCTCGCGGAGCAGTTGGCTGGCCGCGTCCACTGTGTGGGGTGCGCGGGGCTCGGGCGGGCGTCGTTGCCGATACATCTGCTCGACGGCGGGTAACGGCAGGCGCGGCCAGGTGGAGACGTCCCCGGTCTCCTTGTCGACGACGGTTGTCGGGAGGTCACCGGGAAGCGTGCGCGCCGCGACGGCGACCTGCGAGGTGATGAGGTAGCCGAGGTCGAACTCCTCGACCACCGGCGTACACGGGAACCCCAGTCGTTCGGAGTCCCGCTGTGCCCACACGGCGGCCAGCTGCTCGGCCTGCTGACGCTCGATCACGACCTGAAATTACCGGACCCCACGGATTCCGTGGCACCCGGTATGGTCTGCCCTACCGACCGTGACGGAGAGGGGCGGCGTTGACCGAGAGCGTGGACCGGGACGCCAACCGCGCGCTGCGGGCGCGGTTCGACGAGGTGTACGGCCAGTACCAGCGAATTCGGTCCGGATTGGACGAACTCCAGGTCAAACTCGCCGAGCTGCGGGTGACCGAGCGCTCCGACGACGGGCAGGTCATCGCGACCGTCGGCGCGCGGGGGGAACTCATCAGCGTGGAGGTCGAACCCGGGGTCTTTCACGATCGCGACGCCCGGGCGTTGAGCCGGAAGATCACCACCACCGTCCATCGGGCCTCCGCCGCAGCCGTCAACGCGACCCAGGAGCTGGTCGCCGGTTACCTGCCGGCCGGCTCGCCGTCGGTGGACTTCCTCCGTACCAACAACTTCGATGCCCTGCTGGGCCGCGCCGACGCCGTCCTCCGGCGTGGCGAGTGACCGCCGTGACCGACGGACGGCTCTGGCTGGACCCCGACCGCGCCCGGCGCGGTGGGGCGGACCTGACGCTCGCGGGTGAGGCGGTCTACGCCTCGCGGCGCCAGGTGGGTGGGGCGATCGCGGACGCGAGCGCCGAGCGGCCCTGGGGCCGGGACGACATCGGCGCGGCGTTCGAGAAGCAGTACCGCCGCTACGAGGAGACGTTGCTGCGTGCCTGGGAGATGGTCGGTCGCTCCCTGGAAGGGCTCGGCACCGACGTGGCCCGATCCGTCGCGGCGACCGTGGAAAACGACGACCTGACCGGCCGTGAGATCGGGCACCTCCCCGATCAGCACCAGTTCCCCCAGCGGCACCGGCGCTGACCTCCGGAGGATCCGCGCGTGAGCATGCTGCCCAGCCCGATCCCGCACCCGCTCGACCACTGCCCCTGGGAGCTGCCCGGCTGGATCTACGAGGCTCTGGACTGGGTCGTCGGGGTGGAGTGGCCCGAGAGCAACGAGCGCGCCGTCTGGGACCTCGCCGACCAGTGGTACTGCGTCGCCGGCGTCCTGGCCGGCCCGCGTGCCGACGCGACCTCGGCGGCGTCCGAGGTACGCAGCGGCTACGGCGGCATCGGCCTGGTCGCCGAGGCCTTCGACACCGCGTGGCGGCGGGTGGCCGAGGGTGACGAGGCGCCGCTACCCGTCCTGCTCGCGGTCACCGGTGAACTGGGGCAGCTCGTCGAGTCGTGTGGCTGCGACATCGAGGGTGCCAAGATCGAGGTTTGGATCGAGCTGGGCATCCTCGTCGTCGAGCTGCTCTCGCTGGCGGTGGCGACGGTCCTCACCGCCGGCGCAGCCTCGCCCGCAGCCGGGGTGGCGATCACCACGAGCCGGATGGTGGTGCAGCAGATCTTCAAGCGGCTCATGACGCAGCTCGCCCGCAAGGCCCTCAAGGAAGGGGCGAAGGAGGCCAGCGAGCGGGCCGCGAAGCAGGTCGTCAAGAGTGGCATGCGCGGGCTCGCCCGTCGTGCCGCACTCGGCGGTCTCGTCGAGGCCGGGCAGGAGGCCGGGGTCAGCCTCGCCACCCAGGCGTACCAGAACTCCACCGGCCGCCGGGACGGCCTGGACGTCGCCGATGTCGGCATGTCCGCGGTCGGTGGATTCGCCGGTGGCGCAGTGGCTCCCCTCGCCGGCCTGGGCCGGCACGCGAACGGGCGGCTCGCCGAGATCGGCGAGCACCTCGGCCGGGAGATGACCGGCGAGGTCTTCGCCGAGGGTGCGGCCGGCCTGGTCACCGGGCAGGGGGCCTCGCTGGAGGACCTGGCGCGGGCGGCCGTCTCCGGGGTCAGCGGCGCGGCCACCGGCCAGGCGGACACCGCGCTGCACCACCGACTCGACGGGCGGATGGCTGCCCTGGCCGGCACCACCCTGCCGTTGACGGATCTCAGCGGTACGGCTGCCTTCGTGTCCGGCCCGGACGCAGCCGCGCCGGACGCGCTCGGTGAACGCACGCCACGACCCGCCGCCGCTGTCCCGGCTACCGCCGCCGGCCCGAGCAGCGAAGTCGTTTCACCCCAGTCGGCCGGCCCGCTCGCCGCTCCCGTGGTCGGGACGCTCCCGCTCAACGGGCCGGCCGTCCAGGGCGCTTCCGTGCCTGCTGTGCCGCAGGCGGCTTCGGTCGTGTCCGTATCGGTCGCCAGCGAGCCGATCGCATCCCCGTCATCACCGGTCACCGTGGAAGCGGAGGTGACCCCGACCCGGTCCTCGGCCGCCGCCGATCCGCGCCTGGCGTCCACGGCCCCGACGTCCGTCGACACCGTTCCGGCGCACGTGACGGCAGCGTTGGACGGCTCCTCGCTACGTCCCGCGGTGACGGCGGAGCCGGTGGCGGGCACCCACCAGGCACCGGTCACCGCCCCGCTCCCGTCCAGCGGGGGGCCGGCGCCGGTGCCACCACCAATGACGGGCGGGGGCCCGCTGGTAGGCAGCGAGCCGCCCCGGGCCGGCGGCAGTGATCCCACGCCCGGCCGCTCCTTGGCCGGAACCTTGGCCCCGCCGGCCCCGCCGACCACCACGTCCCGCCTGGGTCACGTTGCCACGCCCGCTGCTCCGAGTCAGGCCCCGGTCCCGCCGGCCCCGGCTCCCGAGCCGTCGCCGTCACCACGATTTCCGCTGCTGGAGGCGTTGGCGCCCCGGCCGCCGCGACAGGCGGACGACGCTTCGCCGGTCCTCCCGGGGCCGTTCGACCCGCTGCCACCCCGCCCCCGAACCCCGGAACAACTCGCCGCCGCGCGAGCCGATCGCGAGGGCCTGGATCGACGCCGCTACCAGGGTTACTTCGAGGCGCAGCGAACATGGTTCGAGGAGCGGCGGCGGCAGGAAGAAGCTGACTGGCTTCGGGCGAGCGCTGATCGGCGTCAACGCTCGGCCGGGGAATACGGCACCCACGCGCAACAACTGGAGGAGACAGGCCGCGATCTGCTCGCGCGACGGTGGCGGCAGGCCGCGTTCGATGCCAGCACCATGAGCTACGAGCTGCGGGAGCGTGCGCAGGCGGTGCTGAACGGGTCGGTCGTGCCCGACGAGGTGATGGTCGATGCCGACGCGGATTTCTACCGGATCAACGACGATGTCGCCGACCTCGCACCCGGCTCGGTCGAGACGTCCGACCGGTCGGCACTCACCCGCGACGACGGCCCGCCCCCGATCGATCGCTCCCGCAGGTACGGCATCCGGGGCGGACTGCGCCCACCGCTCGCGCTGCACCAGACGGACCTCGAACGGCAGGTGCCGCGCAACCCGGACGGCAGCATCATGCGGACCGCCGACCCCCGGCACGGGGGCTGGTTCCAGCTCGCGAACGACGGCGGCCCGCAGGCCGACCCGACCCGGGGGATCAACTGTCTCGACTGCACCCTGTCGCTCTACGAGACGTGGATGCACGGCCGGCCGCGGGTCTCCGCCCCGCGTACCTTCGACGGCTACCTGCAGGGGGACGTCTGCCGTCCGGTCGGGGGTGAGGCGGACGGCCCGCGACGGGTCGAGGAGAGCACCGGCGGGCGCTTCCAGAACCTCTGCCCGGTGCCGGGCGATACGAGCGCGCCCGCCGTGCGGCAGGCGGTCGAGCACGGGTATCGCGACCTCCACGAGCAGCTGCTCCTCGGCGGCCACGGCAGCTACGCGTTCCTCATCACCAGCTACGAGGGTGGCGGTTCGCACGCCTGGGTGGCACTGAACCAGAACGGCTCGGTGCTCTACCTCGACCCCCAGCACGGGCACGTCTGGGACCGCCCGCTCTACACCCACAGCGGCGGGCCGAATCACGCGAATGTGGTGGGGGTGGACGCGCTGGTCCTGGGACGGGACGGCCACCCGATGCCGCTGGCCGGCCGGCCACCCGGCAACTTCAACGTCCTGCCCGACCCGCCGCCGCGAACCGACCCGCCGCGAACGCCGGCGCCGTCACCGGCTCCGCCCGAAACGGCGGAGGACGTGCCGGACTTCAACCATGTCCATTTGCTCTGGGAGTCGGACGTCTCCGGACCGCCCGGCGCCGCCGCGCCCGCCGGGGGCCGGCAGGAGCCGGATCCGGGTGAGGTGCGACGTACTCACCGGAGTGCGCACGCCGAGCGGATTTCAGCCGGGGTGTTCGTGCGGGACGGCGTGACCGCCAGCAACAGCATCGAGGAGGTCTTCGCTGCCGGCGTGACCCCGGTTGAGCTGGCGAACCACCTGGACGAGTCGGCGCTACGCAGGCTCGTACCGGGGCTGGACGACGCGGCCGCGCGCGACCTGACGCGGCTCTTCGGCGATCCCCGGGTGCAGCAGATGCTGGACCAGACGTGGGAGGCGCCCCCCAGCGGCGAGCCGCTGCTGGCCGAGACGCTCGTCCGGCAGTTGACGCAGCACCCCGACCTGGCCCGGATGATGCTGGCCACGCCCGAGCTGGCGAACTCCCTGACGGCGAGACCGATGACGCTGCACCACCTCGCCATCCACCAGCAGGCGATCAACGTGCTGGGTGAGGTCCTGGACGACATCGCCGAACGCGGCCCCGAGGCGGTGGCCGTTGAGGAGGAGCCGATTCCGCGGCCCACGCCGCTGACGGCCGAGCAGCGCCGAATCACCGCCGCAGTGGCGGCTCGAAAGCAATCGAGTCTCCAGCTCGGCTTCGACGCGTCGCGGATGGACGACGAAGGCTATCGACTCGCGTACGTCGAGCAGCTCTATGCCGATGCGGTGGCCGCCCAGCGGGAGTTGAACGGCATCGCATCGCATCTGGCTGGTGATCACGGGCGACCGAGCTGGCGTGTCCAGGCCAAGGATCGTGCACGGGTGATGGACAAGCTCGTGGAATACCAGAACGATGCATCGCGGCTGAAGGATCTGGCGGCGGCCAAGGTGCAGTTCGGCCAGCTTGACGACATCTACCGGGCGGTCGGCCGGCTGGCCGCCGACCCTCAGGTGCTGATCCTCGACATCAAGGATCGATTCCTGTCTCCCCAGCTGAGCGGTTACCGCGACGTGCTGGTCAACCTTCGCATCTCGAACGGGCACGTCGCCGAACTGCGACTGCACCTTGCCGCGCTTGAGCCGGTGGCCGAGTGGGAGCATGCCCTGTACGAGGTCCGGCGTGACCTCGAGGCGATTGCCGAGGCGGACGGGCGTCCCCTGACGAATGTCGAGCGCGCCATCCGAGATGGTTTGTTGCAGCGGGTGCAGGACAGATTCTGGCGTGCACTGGGTGAAGGGCTCTGAGAGGTGCCACAGCAGGTGAGTCGCGCGAGAGGCCTGGTGCTCCCCAGGTTCTTCAGCTACTTCGAGTCTCCGGTCAAGCTAGTCGAAACCCCGGACGGCGGAGTCGCCGGGTGGCGTCTTTCCTGGAAGAGCGGCGGTTGGCAGCCGGCGAACGACCTGATCGACAAGGTGCTCTTCGTCGGCGGAGACGAGATCGAAGAGATAACACGTGACCAGTTCGTTCAGCGAACTGAACATGATCGCGGGCGTTACCTGCGGGGCGACGGCCCCGTCTTCGCCCTTTACGAGACCGTGAGTGCGATCGAGGAGACGTTGGGCCGGGAGCGGCGTTATCCGACCCCTCGGGAGCAGGCGCTGATCAGTGGCATCCGGCGGAGGACGTTCGTGATGTTCGAGGAGGAGCTTCAGCGGGCCGGTGACCCCGGCGCGGATCCCTCGATCGCCACCAGCCAGGCGTGAGGATCAAAATTCGTTGCGTGAGGGCGGGGCGTGGGCGAGGGTCCGGGCATGACTGATGCGCGTACCACCACCGAGACCGACCAGCCCGCTCCCCAGTTCGCCTGGTCGAACATGTTCGTCCGGCCGGAAGACGATCCGCGCTCGGAGGGTGGCTTCCATGACGAGCGGTCGATGCTCGTCGGATACCTCCGGGACTACCGGTTGACCCTCGAACTGAAGTGCGTCGACCTCGACGCCGAGCAGCTCGCCCGTCGGTCCGTACCGCCGTCGAAGATGTCGCTGCTCGGCCTGGTGCGGCACCTGGCCGAGGTGGAGCGCGGCTGGTTCCGGCGGGTGATGGCCGGCCAGGACGCGCCCAAGCTCTACTCGGCGGAGGGTGAGCGCGACGGCGCGTTCGACGACGCGGTGGGGGATCCGGCGGTGGTCGAGGAGGCGTGGCGGAGCTGGCGGACCGAGATCGCGTTCGCCGACGAGCTGGTCGCCGCGACGGCGGATCTCGGCGTCCGGGCGCGGATGTCGGACGGGGAGGAGATCTCGCTGCGTGAGCTGCTGCTGCACATGATCGAGGAGTACGCCCGGCACTGCGGTCACGCCGATCTGCTGCGCGAGCGCATCGACGGGCGGGTGGGCCAGTAGGTGACGGCACCGTCCGTGGGCACCGACGATCGGATCGAGCGGGCCCGGAAACTCTGCGATGACGCGATGTTCGCCGCCGACGCCGCCGCGCTGGCGACCGCCGAGCGGACGCTCGACGCCGTCGAGGCGGATCTCGCGCTCGCCCGTGGC
This sequence comes from Micromonospora sp. NBC_00898, assembly GCF_045207895.1. Taxonomy (NCBI): domain Bacteria; kingdom Bacillati; phylum Actinomycetota; class Actinomycetes; order Micromonosporales; family Micromonosporaceae; genus Micromonospora; species Micromonospora sp. NBC_00898. The sequence continues at coordinate 4,934,933 of NZ_CP108775.1, read as the reverse complement.
CGAGCGTTGCACGTGCGCTTCCTCGACGAGCGGGTCGAGGATCCGCGCGAGCTGGAGCTCTTCGAGCGGGCCGCCGAGCTGTACCGGCAGCTCGGCGATCTGCGCGGTGAGGGCGAGGCGCTGTTCCGGGTGGGCTCCGTCCACCAGGTCGTCCGCGGGGACCAGGAGGCGGCGGCCCCGGCGTTCGCCCGGGCCCGCGAGCTGGCGACCCGGTCCGGCGACCGGCTGACCCTCTCGTACGTGCTGCGGCACCTCGCCTTCGTCGAGCAGGCCGCGGGCCGCACCGACGGCGCGTTGGAGTTGATGACGGAGTCCACCCGGCTGCGTCAGGAGATCGGCTTCCGGTCGGGGGTGGCCGCGAACCTGGTCGCCCTCGGCTACCTCAGCGCCGAAGCCGGCCATCCCGAGCGGGGGCTCGCCTTCATCGACGAGGCCGCCGGCGTCGCCGAGGCCGCCGGTGCGCACGGCATCCTCCGCTGGGTCGACGAGGCCCGCGTCAACCTGCGCCCCGCCTGAGGGTCGACGTGACGGGCGGGGGACATCGGTACGTGCCGCCGGGGAGCGTGGCGGAGGCGCTGCGCGTACAGGAGCAGTTGCGACCGCTGGTCGACCTGGCCGGGCCGGGACCGACCGCGCCCGCGACGGTGGCCGGCCTCGACGTCGCGTACGCGGAGAGCGGTGACCGGCTCGCGGCGGCCGTGACCGTGCTGGACGCCCGGACGCTGGCCGTGGTGGATTCGGCGGTCAGCGTGGGCCGGCCCGCCTTCGGGTACGTGCCCGGGCTCTTCGCCTTCCGCGAGCTGCCCGCGCTGCTCGACGCCCTGGACCGGCTGACCGTCCGGCCCGACCTGCTGGTCTGCGACGGGCACGGGCTCGCCCACCCGCGCCGGTTCGGGCTGGCCTGTCATCTCGGCGTGGTCACCGGCCTGCCCGCGATCGGGGTCGGCAAGACGCCGCTGGTCGGCGAGTGGGACGAGCCGGGTCCCGACCGGGGCGCTTGGGCGCCGCTCCGGGACGGCGGCGAGGTGGTCGGCCGGGTGTTGCGTACCCGGGACGAGGTGAAGCCGGTCTTCGTCAGCGTCGGCCACCGGATGGGCCTGGCCAACGCCGCCGACCGGGTGCTGGCGCTCACCCCGCGTTACCGGCTGCCGGAGACCACCCGCACGGCCGACCGGCTCTGCCGCGACGCCCTCGCCGCCGAGTCGCCCTGACCGGGCCCGGCGGGCGCCCGGCGCGGCCGGTCCGGGCGCAGGGAATCGCCAGGTCGGCGATGTGGCGGTGCGCCGGCGGGTGGGCTGCGCCCGTGTCGGCGATCAGGAGTCGATCAAGCCCCGCGATCCGCCGGACCCAGCCCCGCGACCGGCCGGACCGAGCCCCGGGACCCGTCGGACCCAGCCCCGCGATCCGCCGGGGTGAGGCGGTGCGGGCCGACCGATGACGGGGGTGGCGCGGGGTGTCGCCGCGCACATCCGGGGCGCTCAATGACCGGGGGCCGACCCGGCCCGGTAGTAACCTGACCCGCGGGCCCCGCCGGGGCGAGGAACGGTGAGGTGGACATGTCGGTGCGGCGGCACGTGCTGCGGCTGGCGACGGTCGCTGCGCTGCTGGGCGGCCTGGTGACGGTCGGGGCGTCCCCGGCGTTCGCCGAGGGCGACCGGGTGGAGGTGCGGTCGGCGGACCGCTTCACCGTCGGTGGATCGCCCGGCACGGTGGCGGTCGAGGTGCGCAAGCGCACCGACGGCTGCGTGCTGCTGCGGACCGGGCTGGGCCTGCGGCTCGACGGCATCCGGGCCGACCAGGTCCAGGTGCAGGCCAACATCGGCGGGCAGTGGCAGCAGGTGGCGGTCGGCGGTGGCGGCGGCACGGTGGCCACCGTTCCCACCTCGCCGGCCAACCCGGCCCTGTGCAAGGGCAAAAGCATCACGATGCGTTACCGGGTCGCCTTCCTGGCCGGTGCGCCCGGCGGTCGGTTGACCGTCGTGGGAGAGGCGACGGCCGCGTCCGGCCGGCAGCTCGGCAGCAACGCCACCTCGGCCCGGGTGGTGGGCGCGGCGGTGGCCGCCGCGCCGTCCCGGAAGCCCTCGCCGAGCCCGACGCCGAGCGCCGTGGCGACCGAGCCGCCGGGCGCCGCCGACACCGCGTCGGCCGCGGCCGCCGCCCTCGATCCCACCGCCGGGCAGCGCGCCGCCGCCGACAACTCCTCCGGAGGTTCCCCGATCATGTACTTCGGCATCGCGCTGGTGCTCGTCGGCATCGCCCTGATCGTGCTGCTGGTCCGCCGCAACCGGGCGGAGCAGGTCGACCAGCAGCCCGCCGGCTACCCGGAGCTCCCGCTGCCGCGCAACAACCCCTACGGCACCACCTACGGCACGCCGGGCGGCCAGGTGTACGGCCAGCAGCCACCCACCCCCGGCGTCTACGGCGGTACGCCGGCGCCCCGCCCCACCGGCAACGTGTACGGCGGGCAGCAGCCCGGCGACCCGCCGCCGGCGCCGGCCGGCGGTGACGCCACCACCGTCATGCCCCGCCTGCCCGGCTGAGCCGGGACGCGGCCGCCGCGCTCCGTTACGCTCAGTCGTGGTGATCGCGTGCGGTGCTGAGCGGAACGCCGGGCGGCGGACGATGTGCTTCCGTGGCGCGGTGTCCGGCCGGGTTCGCCGATAAGATCGCGTGCGCCGGCCGGCACCGCCGACCGGTGAGACCGCATACGTGGAAGGAGCCGCGCCGTGGCCCTGGACCCGCAGTTGCTCGAGATTCTCGCCTGCCCGGACACGCACCACGCCCCGCTCGACTATGACGCGCAGGCCCAGACCCTGACCTGCACCGAGTGCGGTCGGATCTTCGAGGTTCGCGACGACGTGCCGGTGCTGCTGCTGGACGAGGCGCGCGGCGGACCCGCGGCGGACGCGCGCGGCGGCTCCGCGCCGCAGCGATGATGGAGGGTACGGCCGGGGTCAGCGGACGCCGGCACGCCGACGAGTCGCTGCTGGACAACCCGGACGCGCTCGCCGAGCACGACCCGGGCGGCATGCTCCGGTTCACCGCCTCGGCCGGCGCCCAGGTGCGGGAGTCCGCCGCGCTGGCCGCCGAGGCCAACCTGCACCTGCTCGAAGACGAAGGGCGGCCGCGGGCCGTCGTCATCGCCGGTATCGGCACCGCCGGGCGTACCGGTGACGTGCTGGCGACCGTGGCCGGCCCGCGCTGCCCGGTGCCGGTCATCCCGCATCGCAGCGCCGGTGTGCCCGGCTGGGTCGGCGCGGCGGACGTGGTCATCGCGGTCAGCGCCTCCGGCCGCAGCCCCGAGGCGCTGGGCGCCGCCGAGGCCGCGCACCGGCGCGGTGCCCGGCTGGTCGCCGTCGGCGCGCCGGACTCCCAGCTCCAGTCGGTGGCCGAGCGGGCCCGGGCGCCGTTCATCCCGGTGCCCCGGCGCGCACCCGCCCGGGCGAGTCTCTGGGCGCTCACCGTGCCGGTCCTGCTCGCCGCCCGTACGCTCGGGCTGGTGAAGGTCAACGAGGCGGACCTGGCCGAGACCGCGGCCCGGCTCGACGCGGACGCCGACCGGTGCCGCCCCACCGCCGAGTCCTTCGTCAACCCGGCGAAATCCCTGGCCCTGGGCCTGGCCGGCTCGGTCCCGATCGTCTGGGGTTCGTCGCCGTTGGCCACCGTGGCCGCCCGCCGGTTCGGCGACACCCTGTCGGCCAACGCGCGCTATCCGGTGGTCACCGGCGCGCTCGGCGAGGCCGGGCGCGGTCGCGTCGGCCTGCTCGACGGCGTCTTCGGCGGGCTGGTCGAGGGGGAGCGGGACATCTTCGCCGACCCGGCCGAGACCGACCCCGACGCCACCCGGCTGCGGCTGGTGCTGCTGCGCGACGGCGGGCTCAACGCCGAGGACGACACCGACGAGCCCCTCGCGGTGGAGGAACGCCGGGCCGACGCCGTGCAGACCCTCGCCGAGCGGCGCGGGGTGCGCTGCGACGTGGTCACCGCCGAGGGCGGCTCCGCGCTGGAACGGCTCGCCTCGCTGATGGCGGTGCCGGACTTCGCCTCGGTCTACCTCGCCCTGGCCCACGGCCTGGACCCGATGGCGGTTCCGGCCATCACCGAAATGAAGGAGCTGTCGAACCAGTGAGCGATCGAGCCATCCGGCCCGGTGTGGTCAGGTCCGGGACGGGAGCGGCGGCGTGAGCGCCAACGGCGGGACGAGGGCGATCGTCGCCGCCCTCGCCGCCAACATCGGCATCGCCGTCACCAAGTTCATCGCGTTCCTGCTCACCGGCTCCTCGTCGATGCTGGCCGAGTCGATCCACTCGGTCGCGGACTCCGGCAACCAGGGCCTGCTGCTGCTCGGCGGCCGCCGCGCCAAGCGCGAGGCCACCCCCGAACACCCCTTCGGGTACGGCCGGGAGCGCTACATCTACGCGTTCATCGTTTCGATCGTGCTGTTCAGCCTCGGCGGCCTGTTCGCGCTCTACGAGGCGTACCACAAGGCGCAGCACCCGGAGCCGATCAGCAGCTGGCAGTGGGTGCCGGTGACCGTCCTGGTGATCGCGATCGGGTTGGAGACCTTCTCCTTCCGTACCGCCATCAAGGAGTCCAACCACATCCGGGGCAACCAGTCGTGGGTGCGGTTCATCCGCCGGGCCAAGGCGCCCGAGCTGCCGGTCGTGCTGCTGGAGGACTTCGGCGCGCTGATCGGTCTGGTTCTCGCGCTCTTCGGCGTCGGGATGACCCTGATCACCGGTAACGGCATGTGGGACGCGGCCGGCACGGCGGCGATCGGTGTCCTGCTGGTCACCATCGCGATCGTGCTCGCCATCGAGACCAAGAGCCTGCTGCTCGGTGAGGGCGCCGAGGAGCACGACCTCGCCGCGATCGAGAAGGCGATCGCCGAGGGCCCCGAGGTCGAGCGGATCATCCACATGAAGACGCTCTACCTCGGCCCGGAGGAGCTGATGGTGGCGGCGAAGATCGCCGTGTCGCCGTGCGACAGCGCCGAGTCGCTGGCCCGGGGCATCGACGCCGTCGAGGCGCGGATCCGTACGGCCGTGCCGATCGCCCGGGTCATCTACCTCGAGCCGGACATCTACAGCGCGGCGGCCGACCGGGCCGGCACCGGCGCCGCGTCGCACACCGCGGTGCCCGAGCCGGAGACCGGCGAGCAGCCCGCCCAACCCGGGAGCTGAGCGTGGAACTGCTGCAGGGTCGGATCCGGGACTACGCCTGGGGCTCGCGGACCGCCATCGCCGAGCTGCAGGGCCGTCCGGTGCCCAGCGCGGGCCCGGAGGCCGAGCTGTGGCTGGGCGCCCACCCCGGCGCCCCGGCCACGGTCGACCGGGACGGCGCCCCGGTCAACCTGACCGATCTGCTGGTCGCCGAGCCGGAGAGTTGGCTGGGCGAGCGACTGGTCGGCCGGTTCGGCACCCGGCTGCCGTTCCTGCTCAAGGTGCTCGCCGCGGACGCGCCGCTGAGCCTGCAGGCCCATCCGAACGCCGAGCAGGCCCGGGCCGGGCACGCCGCCGACGTGGAACGGGTCAACTACGTCGACCCGTTCCACAAGCCGGAGCTGCTGGTCGCGCTCTCGCCGTTCGAGGCGCTGTGCGGGTTCCGCGACCCGGCGGAGTCGGCCGCGGCGATCGCCGCGTTCGGCGTACCCGTGCTGGAGCCGGTCGTGGCCGCGCTGCGCGGCGGGACGGCGGGGCTGCGGGAGGCCGTACGTCTGCTGTTGAGCTGGCCCGAGGCGGAGCGCGCCGGGCTCGTCGCGGCGGTGCTCGCGGCGGAGGCCGGCGGCCCGGACGCGGTGCTGGCCCGCGCGCTGGCCGTGGACTACCCGGCCGACCCCGGGGTGCTGGTGGCGCTGCTGCTGCACCACGTGCGGCTGGCCCCGGGCGAGGCGATCTGGATGCCGGCCGGCAACCTGCACGCCTACCTGCGGGGCACCGGCGTGGAGATCATGGCGGCCAGCGACAACGTGCTGCGCGGCGGGTTGACGCCGAAGCGGGTCGACGTGGACGAACTGCTGCGGGTGCTGCGCTTCGAGGTGCTCGCCGAGCCGGTCGTGCCGCCGGCCCCGGTGGCGCCCGGAGTGGTGACGTGGCCGGTGCCGGTGGACGACTTCGCGCTGCACCGGGTGCTGGTGGACGCGGGTTCCCCGGAGGCGCGGCTGGCGTTGCCGGGGCCGCGCGTGGTGCTCTGCCGGGCCGGCAAGCTCGTCGTGGACGACGGGGTGGGCACGATCACCCTCGGGCCGGGCCAGGCGGCCATCGGGACCGCGGCCGGCGGGCCGCTGGTCGTCGGCGGCGAGGGCGAGGCGTACGTCGCCGCCTCCGGCCTGCGCTGAGTCGGCCCCGCCCGCCGCTCGACACAAGTCCGACTTTCCCGAAATAGCTTGACGACGACGTTGCCCGGTGTGACGCTATGGGTACGCAGCGTTGTCGCGACGAAGGTCCGGTAGCGCGCGGGGGATCCAAACCGGGGGGATGCACGGGGCGGCCGGCTGGTGGATGGAAAGACCGTCCACGACCGACCGCCCCGTGCGCTGTCCGCCGACCGGGCCGTGCTCCATCCGCCTGCGAGCGTAAGGTGGAAGGCTGCGCAGCACATCGTTCGACAGGAGCTTCCATGACCAGCACCCTCCCGGCCGCCCCCAGCGGCGCGCCGTCCGAGGCCCGGCCGAGCACCCTCGCCGAGGGCGACTACAAGGTGGCGGATCTGTCGCTCGCCGAGTTCGGGCGCAAGGAGATCCAGCTCGCCGAGCACGAGATGCCCGGCCTGATGGCCATCCGGCGTGAGTTCGCCGAGGCGCAGCCGCTCGCCGGCGCCCGGATCACCGGCTCGCTGCACATGACCATCCAGACCGCCGTCCTGATCGAGACCCTGGTCGCGCTCGGCGCGCAGGTCCGCTGGGCGTCCTGCAACATCTTCTCCACCCAGGACCACGCCGCCGCGGCGATCGTGGTCGGTCCGACCGGCACCCCCGAGACGCCGGCCGGCGTCCCGGTGTACGCCTGGAAGGGCGAGAGCCTCCCGGAGTACTGGTGGTGCACCGAGCAGGTGCTCACCTGGCCCGACGGCCACGGCCCCAACATGATCCTCGACGACGGCGGCGACGCCACCCTGCTCGTCCACAAGGGTGTCGAGTTCGAGAAGGCCGGGGTCGTCCCGCCGGTCGAGTCGGCCGACTCCGAGGAGTACGCGGTCATCCTCCAGCTGCTGCACCGCTCGCTCGCCGAGGACGGCCAGCGCTGGACCCGGATCGCCGCCGGCATCAAGGGCGTCACCGAGGAGACCACCACCGGCGTGCACCGGCTGTACGAGATGCACCGCGCCGGCACCCTGCTCTTCCCGGCCATCAACGTCAACGACTCGGTGACGAAGAGCAAGTTCGACAACAAGTACGGCTGCCGCCACTCGCTCATCGACGGCCTCAACCGCGCCACCGACGTGCTGATCGGCGGCAAGATGGCCGTCGTCATGGGCTACGGCGACGTGGGCAAGGGCTGCGCCGAGTCGCTGCGCGGCCAGGGCGCCCGGGTCGTGGTGACCGAGGTGGACCCGATCTGCGCGCTCCAGGCGGCGATGGACGGCTACCAGGTCGCCACCCTGGACGACGTGGTCGAGCAGGCGGACATCTTCATCACCGCCACCGGCTGCTTCGACGTCATCACCAACGAGCACATGGCCCGGATGAAGCACCAGGCCATCGTCGGCAACATCGGCCACTTCGACAACGAGATCGACATGGCCGGGCTGGCCAAGCGCTCCGACGTCGAGCGGATCAACATCAAGCCGCAGGTCGACCTGTGGCGCTTCGCCGACGGGCACGCGATCATCGTGCTCTCCGAGGGGCGCCTGCTGAACCTCGGCAACGCCACCGGCCACCCGAGCTTCGTCATGTCGAACTCGTTCGCCAACCAGACGATCGCCCAGATCGAGCTCTTCACCAAGACCGAGGAGTACCCGATCGGCGTCTACGTGCTCCCCAAGCACCTGGACGAGAAGGTCGCCCGGCTGCACCTGTCGGCGCTCGGCGCCAAGCTGAGCACCCTCACCAAGGAGCAGGCCGCCTACCTGGGTGTGTCCCAGGAGGGCCCGTTCAAGCCCGACCACTACCGCTACTGATCGACACCCGGAACCGGGTCGGCCGCCTGAGCGGTCGGCCCGGTTCCGTATTTCCGGCTCCCGGGCGGTGGCGCGGGCGAGGGCATGGTGCTCTCGTCGGCGATATACCTGAGGGGCATGAATATGACTGTCAGGTATATCGGCTGACCAGGGTCATGGTCCTCGGGCGGCTCGGGGCCGGATGGGCCGTGTCGGCTCAGCCAGGGCCGCGGCGGGTCGGGCGGATCCACGTCCAGACGCACCAGGCGAGCCAGGCCAGCGAGACGGCGGTGGCCAGCGGACGCAGCCGCAGGGCGCTCAGCACCATGACCAGGGCCAGGACGCCGAGCCAGGGCAACAGTCCCCTCACCGCGGCCGGCCCTTCCCGGCGGGAGCGGGCGTCACGATCGCCACCGGCCGAGTATCAGGCGGCGGACCAGGGGCGGGGCGATCCAGGACCAGATGCAGTAGAGCACCCAGGCGAGCGCCACGACGAGCGCGGGGATGTAGAGCTTGGCCAGGTTGAGTACGGCGATGGTGCCCACCGCGATCAGCCACAACCGGATGCCCAGGCGGTAGAGCGGGCGCAGCGGGACCAGCAGCGGGTGGGTGTAGACCCGGGTCTCCCAGGCCGCCTCGGCGTAGTCCGGGTCGTCCGGGTCGTGGGCCACCGCCCGGCCGAAGGACCGGTGCGCGGCCACGATTCGACCGCGCTCGGCGGCGATGCCGCCGTGCATCGCCAGCGCCGTCGGATTGTCCGGATGGCGGCCCAGGAACTCCCAGGTCACCCGCTCGGCCTCCCGGTCGTCACCGCAGGCGTACGCGAGCTGGATGCGGCTGCCGTAGACGGCCGGGCTCTCCGGGGCCAGTTCGGCGGCACGGCTGATCAGGCGGCCCGCCTTGTCGGTCTGGCCGACGGTGACGCAGAGGTCGGCGTACTGGCAGAGCAGCCACGGGTCCTCGGGTTCGAGCGCCAGCGCGTCGAGCAGCGCCCGCTCGGCCGGCGCGTAGGCGCCCTGGCTCCGCAGCGCGAGGCCCAGCCGGCCGAGCAGTTCGGCGTCCGGCCCGACCTCGGCCAGGCCCTGCCGGGCAGCCTCCGCCACCTCGTCCCAGCGGTCCAGCGCGCTGAGCGCGATCACCCGCAGCCGGTACGCGACCCGGTCGGTGGCCGCCGCCCCGGGCAGCCGGCCCAGCTCCGTCAGCGCCTGCTCCGGCCGGTTCATCTCCAGCAGGCCCACCACGCGGGCGAGCTGTCCCTGGGGGGCCGTCACCGGAGCGCGACCGTGAGCACGATGACGATCCCCTCGACGATGCCGAGTCCCACCGCCGCCCCGATGCCGGGCAGCACCAGCGAGGCCGGCTCGCCGCCGCGCATCTCGTACGTGCGGAACCGGCCCTTCTGCGTGAGGTTGGCCACCGCCCAGACCACCGCGCCCGACAGGGCCCCGACCAGCCGACCCGGCCCGGACAGGTGGCCGTCGAGCAGGGCCACGGTGACCGCCATGCGGGTGACGACGGCGGCGAGCCCGGCGCCGGCGATCGCCAGGGTGGCCCGGCCGGGCAGCCGGAGCCGGCGGGCGTTGACCAGCGCCAGCACGGTGACCGCGAGCGGGCCGCCGAAGACGGCGGGGTAGATCAGCGATCCGGGGCGCCACGGCGGGCGCTGCGGGGCGTACGTGGCGGGGGTGATGGTGGGGGTGAAGAGGTCGTCGGCCACGGTCGTCCTGTCTGAAGGGATGGCGGGATCCTGCCACAGCCGGCCACCCGCCGGATGCCCCGTGGACAGGGTGATGTTGCCCGGATCGACTTGACGGCGGGTCGAATCAGTAGGAAGGTATGGCTGCCCTAAGTTAGCTGAGGCGTACCTAACTGATCACGGAGTACCGATGTTCGCCACCTACCTGATCGGCCTGCGGGAAGGCCTGGAAGCGACCCTGGTGGTCAGCATCCTGGTCGCGTTCCTGGTGAAGTCGCAGCGGCGGGACAGACTGCCGCAGGTCTGGGCCGGCGTCGGCCTGGCCGCGGTGCTGTCGGTCTTCTTCGGCTGGCTGATCGAGTACACCTCGACCTCGCTGCTGGCCCGCTCGGAGGACCGCGAGCTGTTCGAGGCGATCACCTCGGTCGCGGCCGTGGTCTTCGTGACCTGGATGATCTTCTGGATGCGCAAGGCCGCCCGGACGATCGCCGGGGAGCTGCGCGGCAAGCTCACCGAGGCGCTCGCGGTCGGCTCCCTCGCGGTGGCCGGCATGTCCTTCCTCGCGGTGATCCGGGAGGGCCTGGAGACCGCGCTGATCTTCTACTCCGCAGCCCAGAGCGCCGCAGGCGGCGCCGGACGTGGGCCGCTGCTGGCGCTGACCGGGGGCATCGCCACCGCCGTCGTGCTCGGCTTCCTGCTCTACCGCAGTGCCCTGAAGATCAACCTGAGCAAGTTCTTCACCTGGACCGGCGCGCTGCTCATCCTGGTCGCCGCCGGCATCCTCAAGTACGGCGTGCACGACTTCCAGGAGGCCGGCGCGCTGCCCGGCCTGAACAACCACGCCTTCGACATCTCCTCGGTGCTCGACCCCAGCACCTGGTACGCCGCGCTGCTCGCCGGCATGTTCAACATCACCGCCGCCCCGAGCGTGCTGGAGATGGTCGCCTGGGTCGCCTACGCGCTACCGGTGCTGGCGCTCTTCCTCCGCAAGCCGGCCACCCCGGCCAAGCCCGCCGCCGCCCCGGCCACCCCGGCCACGCCCGCCGCCGCCCCGACGGACGCCGCCCCGGCGACGACCGGCGAGCCGACGGCCGCCGCCCCGGGCGAGCCCGAGACCGACGCCCAGTCCGCCGCGCGCCAGCGCGCCTGATCCGCCTTTTCCGAGGAGAGAAAGCTCTGATGCGTACCACCCGCTTCGTCGTGCTCGCCGCCGCCGGCGTGCTGGCCGTCACCGGCGTCACCGCCTGCGGCGCCGACACCGAGGGGAAGTCGGCCGCCAAGGCCGGCAACGCGGTGAAGGTCAAGGCCACCGATACCGCCTGCGAGGTGGACGTCACCGAGCTGACCGCCGGTCAGGCCACCTTCTCGGTGACCAACTCCGGCAGCAAGGTCAACGAGTTCTACGTCTACGCCACCGGCGACCGGGTGATGGGTGAGGTGGAGAACATCGCCCCCGGGCTGAGCCGCGAGCTGCGCGTCGAGCTGCCCGCCGGGACGTACGAGACGGCCTGCAAGCCCGGGATGAGTGGCCGCGGCATCCGCGCCGCGCTGAAGGTCAGCGGCACCGCCGCGACCGTCGCCCCGAACGCCGCGCTGAGCCAGGCTACCGCCAGCTATCAGCGCTACGTCACCAGCCAGACCGCCGCGCTGCTGACCAAGACCGAGGAGTTCGTCACCGCGGTCAAGGCCGGCGACGTGGCCAAGGCCAAGGCGCTCTACCCGGTGGCCCGCACGTACTGGGAGCGGATCGAGCCGGTGGCGGAGATCTTCGGCGACCTGGACCCGAAGATCGACGGCCGCGAGGAGGTCATCGAGGCGGGGATGGAGTTCACCGGGTTCCACCGGATCGAGAAGGATCTCTGGACCAGCGGTGACATCGCCAAGGACGGCCCGATCGCCGACCGGCTGCTGGCCGACGTCAAGGAGATCGTGGCCAAGGCCAACGCCGAGAAGCTCAACCCGCTCAAGCTCGCCAACGGCGCCAAGGAACTCCTCGACGAGGTGGCCAGCGGCAAGATCACCGGCGAGGAGGACCGCTACTCGCACACCGACCTCTGGGACTTCAGCGCCAACCTGGAGGGCTCGAAGGCGGCGATCGCCGCGCTGCGCCCCGCGCTGGAGCAGCGCTCGCCCGAACTGGTCAAGCAGCTCGACACCGAGTTCGCCAACGCCGAGTCCACGCTGGGCAAGCACCGGGCCGGCGACGGCTGGAAGCTGCACACCCAGCTGAGCAAGGCCGAGCTCAAGGAGCTGTCGGACAGTATCAACGCGCTGGCCGAGCCGATCAGCAAGGTCGCCGCGGTCGTCGCCCGATGACCACCACGCCAGGAGGTGACGCGATGAGCGAGCCGAGCACCGGGGCCGCCACCGAGGCGGCGCCCGCCGACGAGGCGCGCGGGACGACGCTGTCCCGGCGGCGGGCCATCACCCTGGCCGGCGTCGGGGTCGCCGGGGTGGCGGGTGTCGCCGCCGGCGCCGCCGCGCTGGTCCGCGACTCCGGCCACGCGGTGGCGAACGACGTGGCGGCCGGGGCGGTGCCCTACCACGGCGAGCACCAGGCCGGCATCACCACGCCCGCCCAGGACCGGCTGCACTTCGTCGCGTTCGACGTGATCACCAAGGACCGGGCGAAGCTGGTCGCGCTGCTCCAGGAGTGGACGGCCGCCGCCGCCCGGATGACCGCCGGCAAGGACGCCGGGTTGATCGGCGCGGTCGGCGGCGTGCCGGAGGCGCCGCCGGACGACACCGGTGAGGCGCTGGGGCTGCCGCCGTCGCAGCTCACCCTCACCATCGGCTTCGGCCCGACGCTCTTCCGGGACGCGCAGGGCAGGGACCGGTTCGGCATCGCCGACCGGCGGCCGCCCGCGCTAGCCGACCTGCCGCACTTCGCCGGGGACGCGCTGCGCCCGGAGATCTCCGGCGGGGACATCTGCGTCCAGGCCTGCGCCAGCGACCCGCAGGTGGCGGTGCACGCCATCCGCAACCTGGCCCGGATCGGCATGGGTGTGGTCAGCGTCCGCTGGTCGCAGCTCGGCTTCGGGCGTACCTCGTCGACCTCCCGGGACCAGGCGACCCCGCGCAACCTCTTCGGCTTCAAGGACGGCACCGCCAACCTCAAGGCCGAGGACGCCGGGCTGCTGCGCGACCACCTCTGGGTCCAGCCCGGCGACGGGCCGGACTGGATGACCGGCGGGTCGTACCTGGTCAGCCGCAAGGTCCGGATGCTGATCGAGACCTGGGACCGGACCTCGCTGGCCGAGCAGGAGCAGATCGTCGGCCGGACCAAGGGCAGCGGCGCGCCGCTGGGCAAGGGCGCCGAGTTCGACGAGCCGGACTTCGCCGCGAAGGGCGATGACGGGGAGCCGGTGATCGCCGAGACCTCGCACGTCCGGCTCGCCCACCCGGATCTGAACAACGGCGCCCGCCTGCTGCGCCGCGGCTACAACTTCGTGGACGGATCCGACGGGCTGGGCCGGCTCGACGCCGGGCTCTTCTTCATCGCCTACCAGCGGGACCCGCGGAAGCAGTTCGTGCCGATCCAGACCCGGCTCGCCCGTAACGACGCGATGAACGAATACCTGCGGCACGTCTCCAGCGCCGTGTTCGCCTGCCCGCCGGGGGTGCGCGACGCCGCCGACCACTGGGGACGCGCGCTCTTCGCCTGACCCGGGTCGCCCCGGCCGCCGAATCGGCCGGCCGGGCCTCCGGCGTCGACCGGATCAGCCCGCCGGGCGCCCGGCGTCGACCGGGGCGGGCTGCCCGCGTACCGGATGGGGCTGGTCGGCGACGGCGGGTGCCGGCGCGGCGGGCCGCACCACCGGCGCGCCCGCCGCCGAACCGGTCGTGGCCGGCGGCGGCACCGCGACCGGCGGTGCGGTCAGCTCGGGCCAGAGCGTCGCGGTGACCCCGCGGGCGTGATACAGCCGGTTCACGGCCCGACGGTGCCGTTCGGCCAGCACCGCGGCCAGGTAGACGGACTCCGGCGCGCCCCACGGCGGCGGCGGGGAGATCACGGCGGCCACCTCGGCCCAGAGCGCACGACCCAGGCGGTCCCGCTCCGGCTCCACCAGCTGGTGCACCCGGCCCAGGTACTGCCGGGCCGCCAGGGCCAGCCCGTCGTCCAACCGGGTCAGGTCCAGGGTGTGCGCCCAGCCGGCCAGCGCCGGGACCGCCAGCGGGACCGGCCGCCACACCGCGGCACCCCGGGTGTGGACCACCATCGTGCCGGCCACCAGGTCGCCGAGGCGCCGCCCGCGCGGGTCGGTCAGCATGACCGTCACGCTCGCCGCCCAGCTCAGCAGCGGCAGCACCAGCCCCGGCCACTCCACCGCGACGCCCACCAGGGCCCGGGTCAGGGACTGCCCGACCCCGACCGGACCGCCGTCGGTGCGGACCACCCGCAGGCCCACCGCGAGCTTGCCGAGCGTCCGGCCACCGGCGAAGCGTTCCATCAGCACCGGGTAGCCGACCAGCACCAGGACCAGCAGCACCGTCTGCAGGGCGCCCGTCAGGGCGGCGTCCACGACCGCGGCGGGCAGGGCGAGCACCAGCACGGTCAGCCCGGCCGACAACAGCGCCGCCACGATCACCTGGGCCAGCAGGTCGATCACCAGGGCGAGCACCCGGGAGCCGAGCCGGGCCGCCCGGACGTCCAGCTCCACCGCCTCGCCGCTGACCAGGCCCGCGTCGGCCCATCGGTCGGCGGGCCACGCCGGAGGTTGCGCTCTCACCCGGACAGTGAACACTATGGGCGCCGGACGGGGGAGGACGAGTGGATCTCGACGCGTACGTGGCGGAGCACGCCGCCGAGTGGCGGCGGCTGGAACAGCTCTCCGGCCGGCGCCGGCTCGACGTCGCCGAGGTCGATGAACTCGTCGCGCTCTACCAGCGGGCGGCCACCCACCTCTCCGTGCTACGCAGCCGCTCACCCGACCCGGCGCTGGTCAACCGCCTCTCCCACCTGGTGCTCGCGGCGCGGGCCCGGATCACCGGCCGGCCCCGGCCCTCCTGGGCGGCGGTGCGCCAGTTCCTCGTCGCCAACCTGCCGGCCGCCCTCTACCGGGCCTGGCCGTGGTGGTGCGGGGTGGCGACCACGTTCAGCGTGCTCAGCGGGTTCCTCATCTGGTTCGTCGCGGATCACCCGGACACCGCCGCCGCGTTCATCGGCGACGACGCCGCCGCCGAGCTGGTGGACTCCGCCTTCGCCGGCTACTACACGGAGTTCGCCGCGCCCACCTTCGCCTTCCAGCTGTGGACGCACAACGCCTGGATCGCCGCCCAGTGCCTCGCCTCCGGGGTGCTGGTGGTGCCGGTGTTCTACCTGCTCTGGCAGAACGCACTGAACCTCGGCGTGGTCGGCGGGGTGATGGTCTCCTACGGCCGGGCGGATGTCTTCTTCGGCCTGATCACCCCGCACGGGCTGCTGGAGCTGACCGGGATCTTCGTCGCCGCCGGGGTCGGCCTGCGGACCGGCTGGGCCTGGATCTCCCCGCCGGCGCACCTGAGCCGCGGTCGGGCGGTCGCCGCCGCGGGCCGCTCCGCGATCGTGGTCGCCGTCGGCCTGGTCGGCCTCTTCGCCGTCTCCGCGCTGCTGGAGGCGTTCGTGACCCCGGCGCCCGTGCCGGTCGCCGTCCGCGTGGCGATCGGCGCCGCCGTCTGGCTGGCCTTCCTGTCGTACGCCCTGCTGCTCGGCCGGTACGCGGCCACCCGCCCCGCCGCCCAGCCGATCCAGGCGGCCGGTCAGAGCTGGCCGAGCGCCTTGAGCCGTAGGTAGGTGTCGGCGACCGTCGAGGCCAGCCGGTCGGCCGGGGCGTCCACGACGGTCACGCCGTGCCGGGCCAGGGCGGCGCGCACCCGGTCCCGCTCGGCCAGCGCCCGCCAGGCCGCCGCGGCGGCGTACGCGCCGTCCGGCCCGCTCGGCGGGTCGGTGGTGAGCCCGGTCAGCACCGGGTCGTGGGTCGCCGCGACCACCACCCGGTGGCGGGCGGCGAGCCGGGGCAGCACGGGCAGCAGCCCTTCGCCGAGCGCGCCCGCCTCCAGCGCGGTGAAGAGCACCACCAGGCTGCGCTGCCGTTCCCGGCGCAGCACCTCGCCGGCGATCAGCTCGAAGTCCGTCTCCACCAGCGC
Source organism: Micromonospora sp. NBC_00898 (assembly GCF_045207895.1). Lineage (NCBI taxonomy): Bacteria > Bacillati > Actinomycetota > Actinomycetes > Micromonosporales > Micromonosporaceae > Micromonospora > Micromonospora sp. NBC_00898. Next base: position 4,919,014 of record NZ_CP108775.1, on the reverse strand, counting down.
CGGCTGAAGCGGGGCGACCGCGTCGACCAGCCGGGACAGCAGGGCGGGCCGGCCGCTGCCGGTCACCGTCGCCCTGATCGCCGCGTCCGCCGCGATCAGGTCGACCCGGTCACCGGCCCGGGCGGCGAGCGCGGTGAGCAGCAGCGCGGCGTCGACCGCCGTGTCCAGCCGCGGTTCGTCGCCGACCCGTACGGCGGAGGTCCGCCCGGTGTCCAGGACGCAGACCAGGCGCCGGTCCCGCTCCGGCCGCCAGGTGCGGACCAGCACGTCGGAGCGGCGCGCGCTGGCCCGCCAGTCGATCGAGCGCACGTCGTCGCCGACCACGTACTCGCGCAGGGTGTCGAACTCGGTGCCCTGGCCGCGGCCCCGGCTGACCTGCATCCCGTCGATGATCCGCAGCCGGGCCAGCTTCTCGGGCAGGTGCCGCCGGGAGTCGAAGCGGGGCAGCACCCGCAGCGTCCACGGTGGCGTGCCGGGGCGGCCGGCGCGCTGCCGGAAGGCCAGCCGCAGCGGCCCGAAGGAGCGTACGGTCAGCACCGCCGCCGGCCGGTCGCCTCGCCGGGCCGGGGTGAGTCGGACGGGCAGCGTGGCGGTGTCGCCCGCCCCGACCGTCAGCACCCGCGCGGGTGGCACGTCCGGCCGGGCGCCCGCCGAGGGCAGCCAGGCGTCGCGGACCTGGGCGCGCAGCGTACGGCCGGCGGTGTTCGCCAGGTGCAGTGTGACGGTGGCGGTGCCGCCCAGCCGGACCGTCCGGTCCCCGGAGCGGGTGGCCTCGACGGCGTGCAGCGGCACGGCCAGCGCCCAGTCGACGGCGACGAGCAGCAGCACCAGGCCCGTCATCACCGCCACGCCGAGGAACGGCACCGGCCAGACGGGCAGGGTCAGCGCGCCCGCACCGAGCAGCAGCGCCGCCCGCCAGGTCATCGCGGCGTCGGCACGGTGGCCAGCACCGTGTCCAGCACCGCGTCGACGCTGACGCCCTCCAGCTCGACCTCTGGGCGCAGCCGGAGCCGGTGGCGCAGGGTGGGTCGGGCGACCGCCTTGACGTCGTCGGGGACGACGTGGTCGCGGCCAGCCAGCCAGGACCACGCCTTCGCCGTGTTGAGCAGGGCGGTGGCGCCCCGGGGTGAGGCGCCCAGTTCGAGCGCGGGCGTGTTCCGGGTGGCCCGACACAGGTCCACGAGGTAGCCGAGGAGCGGCTCGGCCACGTGCACCCGCCCGATCGCCTCCCGGGCGGCGGCCAGGTCGGCCGCGGTGGCGACCGGGCGTACGCCGGCGGCGCGCAGGTCACGCGGGTCGAAGCCGGCGTGGTGGGCGCGGAGCACGCCCAGCTCCTCGTCCCGGCTGGGCAGCGGCACGGTGAGCTTGAGCAGGAACCGGTCGAGCTGCGCCTCGGGCAGCGGGTAGGTCCCCTCGTACTCGATCGGGTTCTGGGTGGCCGCGACGATGAACGGGTCGGGCAGCGCGCGCCGCTCGCCCTCGACGGAGACCTGCCGCTCCTCCATCACCTCCAGCAGCGCCGACTGCGTCTTCGGCGGCGTCCGGTTGATCTCGTCGGCGAGCAGCAGGTTGGTGAAGACCGGCCCCTCCCGGAAGGTGAACGCGGCGGTGTGCGGGTCGAAGATCAGCGACCCGGTGACGTCGCCGGGCATCAGGTCCGGGGTGAACTGGACCCGCTTGGAGTCCAGGTCCAGCGCGGTGGCCAGGGTGCGGATGAGCAGGGTCTTGGCCACCCCGGGCACCCCCTCCAGCAGCACGTGCCCACGGCAGAGCAGGGCGATCACCAGGCCGGTGACCACGGCGTCCTGCCCGACGACCGCCTTGGCCACCTCGGCGCGCAGCCGGTGCAGGGCGGCGCGGGGGTCGTGCTGCTCGCCGGCCGGGGCGGCGGCGGTAACGGGTCCGGTCACCGGGGGTCTCCTTCGGTCGGGTGGTCGGGTCGGGTGGCGACCGTACGGGTCAGCCGATCCAGCGCGCGAGCCAGCTCCAGCAACTCCCGGTCGGTGGCCGGCTCGTCGCCGTGGAGCAGCTCCGCCGCCTGTTCGGGGTCGAGGCCGGCGCGCGCGGCGACCCGGGCGGCCACCTCGTCCGGTGGCGTGTCGGGCGGCAGGTTGAGCCGGGGCAGCAGGCGGTCGCGGGTGGCGGCGCGCAGCGTCGCGGCGGCCGGGCCGCGGGCGCCCGCGCGCCGGTAGAGCCGGGCCCGCCCGAGCACGGTCTCGGCGGAGCGGACGGTCACCGGCAGTGGCTCCGGCACGGGCGGCCCGAGCCGCCGGGCCCGCCAGAGCACCACCAGCAGGCCGGCGAGCGCGAGCTGGACGAGCAGCGCCCAGAACCAGACCGGGAAGGCGGCCCAGAGCGGGTTCGGGTGCGGTTGCCGGCCGTCCGCCCGGTCGTCGTCGGGCGGGCCGCCGTCCGGCCGGTCGGCGTTCCCGTCCGGTCGGCCGCCGCTGCCGGGCCGGCTGTCCCCGTCCGCCCGGGCGGAGCCGCCGGGCGACGGCGACCAGGCGGGGTCGCCGTCGGTGCCGGTCCCGAAGGTCGGCGCGGGCGCCGGGCCGTCCAGGTCGAGCCAGACCAGCGAGCGGGGGCCGCCGAGCAGGCCGGTGGCAAGGGTCCGGTTGCCGTACTCGTCGATCCGGTCGTTGCGGAACGGGTCGCTGGCCCCGATCACCACCACCTCGGTACGCCACGGCACCCGGACCAGCCCACCGGCGTAGCAGCGGGTGGCCGACCAGGTGGCGGGGATCGCGTACCGCTGCCGGTCGGCGGCGGCGGTGCCGGCGCGGGTGGCCTCGGGCAGGGCGCAGGGGTGACCGTCGGCGTCCGGGGCGGTGGCCCGGGTGGCCCAGCGGCGATCGCCGGGCGTCACCGGCAGGCCGAGCCCCTCCAGCACCCGCCGGGACGGGTCGACCAGCACCAGGCGGCTGCCGGTGGGCAGGTCGTCCAGGGCGGCGACGGTGTCCGGGTGGACCAGCTCCGGTGCCGGCACGAAGAGCGTGGCGGGACCCGGCCGGGCGGCCAGCAGCGCGCGCAGGGTGTCCGTCTCCCGGCGTACGGTCACCCCCTGCCCGCGCAGCGCCTCGGCCAACCGACTGCCCCCGTCGTTCCCGGTGGCGACCGGGGAGAGGAACCCCCGGTCCGCCGGGTCGGGCTGGTCGACGGCCTGCGCCAGCAGGGTGGCCGCGATCAGCAGCACGGCCAGCCCGAGCGGGATCAGCACCCGGTGCCGGCGGCGGGCGCGGCGGGGCGGTGGCTGGACGGCGGGCGGCGCCGCGACGGTGGCGGTCACGGCTGGTCACCGCCTCCGGCGGTCAGCTCGCGGTGCAGGTCGGTGGCGAGTTGGCGCATCCGGCGGTCGTGCTCGGGGGTGGCCGGGCGCTGGGCGTACCAGAGCTCGGAGAAGATCGTCCCGGCGGCGTGCAGGACGGGGTGCACCCGGGGCCGGGTCCGGGCCGCCGCCGCGGTCAGCTCGGTGACGGTCATCCCGGGGCGGTGCTCGACCACCCGTCGGGCGACCAGTTCGCGGACCATGTCGCGCAGCCGCTCCCGCACCGATTCGGCGTACCGGCCCTGGGCGGCGAGGCGGTCGGCGAGCGAGACGTACCCGGCGGCGGGTGCCGGCTCGGCGGCCCGGGGTGCGGGCACGGCGGGCGCGGCGGAGGCCCGGGCCGGGCGGCGTCGGCGGCGGCGCAGCCGGGGCAGCCGCCAGCGGGGCAGCCGGAGGCGCGGCAGCCGCCAGCGGGGCGGCCGCAGCCGGGGGAGCCGCCAGTGGGGCAGCCGCAGCCGGGGGAGCCGGCGGGGCACCCAGGCCGGGAAGGAGTACCAGGCCAGCGCGGCCAGCAGGGCGGCGAGCACCAGCAGCAGGGCGGCGAGCGGGAGCGGGACGACGTCGCCGAGCGCGGCGACGGCCTCCGTCCACCACCGGCTCACCGCTGCACCGCCAGCAGGGTGGGCTCCGGCGGGTCCGCCGGGGCCCGGGAGAGCCGGATGTCCAGGCCCTCGGTCCGCATCCGGGTCTCCAGGTGCAGTACCGCGTCGAGGCAGGCCAGGGCCGGGTAGGCGACGGCGTTCACGCCGACCCACGCCGCCGTGGCCACCGGCAGGGCCCAGGCCGGGTCGGTCAGGTCCACCAGCGCCAGCAGCATCAGGCCGTGGAAGACGCCGAGCCCGATGCCGAGCCGGATGAGCCACCAGCCCAGGTAGCCGAGCAGCCGGATGCCGGCCGCCCGACCGCCGGAGCGGACCGCCAGCCGCAGTGCGCGCAGCGGCGCCCGGCTCGCCGGGACCCGGTCCACCACCAGCGCGGGGACGACCGCGCCGAGCAGCCCGTACGCGACGAACCAGGCCGGCCCGAGCAGGGCCGCGACCAGCACGGCGAGCCCGATCGCCGGCGCGGCGGCGACGGTGGCGCCCCACCGGGCGCCGGCGGGTCGCAGCAGCTCGCGTGGCCCGACCCGGCGACCCAGCAGCGCCGCCCCGGCGCCCCGGGCGGCCGGGTTGCCGAGCAGCGCGATGATCGTCGCCTCGGTGGCCGCGCCGACCGCGAGCAGCAGCCAGAACCAGCCCCACCGGCCGGCGTCCAGCCAGTACTCCGGCGGTTGCGCGTCGGCCAGCACCCGCAGCGGGTGCAGCAGCAGTTGCTCGCCGAGCGCGAGCAGGACGGCGAGCGGGATCAGCAGCCGGGCCTGGCCGCGCAGCAGCAGGACCGCCGAGTCCAGCAGTTCGCCGACCGTCAGCGGACGGCGCGGGAGCACGGCGGTCAGGCTGACCTCGGGCACGCGTACTCCTGGCGGACGGGCGGTGGTGGCGGGCGGCGGCGCACCCGAGGGATCATGGTTGCACGGGCGTTCCCCGGCCGGTGGACCCGTCCGCCGGGCGGCGCGCCACGCGCGTCCGGTGGCGCGGCAGCTGTGGTGCCTGGTGTCCGGTCGCAGTACGGTGCCGTGGTAACGCCCAACCCTCCGAAACGAACGGGGATGGAACGATAAACCCCATGAGAGCCCGGGTACTGGTGGTCGACGACGACCCCGCGCTCGCCGAGATGCTCGGCATCGTCCTGCGCAGCGAGGGTTTCGTGCCCTCCTTCGTCGCGGACGGGGAACGGGCACTGGCCGCGTTCCGTGACAACCGGCCCGACATCGTCCTGCTCGACCTGATGCTGCCCGGAATGAGCGGTATCGACGTGGCGCGGGCGATCCGGACCGAGTCCGGCGTGCCGATCGTGATGCTGACCGCCAAGAGTGACACGGTGGACGTGGTGCTCGGGCTGGAGTCCGGGGCCGACGACTACGTGGTCAAGCCGTTCAAGCCCAAGGAGCTGGTGGCCCGGATGCGGGCCCGGCTGCGCCGGGGTGAGGACGTCGCGCCGGAGTTGCTGACCATCGGGCCGCCCGGCAACCAGATCTCCATCGACGTACCGGCGCACACGGTCAGCCGGGACGGCGAGGAGGTGAAGCTGACCCCGCTGGAGTTCGACCTGCTGGTCGCGCTCGCCCGCAAGCCGCGGCAGGTCTTCACCCGTGAGGTGCTGCTTGAGCAGGTCTGGGGCTACCGGCACGCCGCGGACACCCGCCTGGTCAACGTGCACGTGCAGCGCCTGCGCGCCAAGATCGAGCCGGATCCGGAGCGGCCGGAAATCATCCTCACCGTTCGGGGCGTGGGCTACAAGGCGGGTACCGGATAGCCTGGTCGCACTGTGGTGACCTCTCCGCCCCCCGACTCGCCGACCATCGCGTCCCGCCGGCTCCAGGCCGCGCGGGCGCTCTGGCGTGTCCTCGCCGCCTGGTCGGCCGGGCTGGTCGCCGGCCTGCACCAGACCTGGCGGCGGTCGCTGCAGGTCCGGGTGGTGACCATCACCCTGGTCGCGTCCAGCCTGCTGGTCGGCGGGTTCGCGTACCTGGTCGCCGACAAGATCACCAGCATCCTGCTGGAGAACGCGGAGACCGACGTCCTGCTGCGGCTTCAGAACGGCAGCGACTACGCGGGCAAGCAGTTCCGGACCTTCAGCCAGCCGCAGGAGGCGCAGCTCCAGGACACCATCGACGGCACGGTCAGCTACCTGGCCGGCGGTGATCCGGCGCAGACCAGCGGGGTGGTGGTGGCCATCACCGCGGACCGGTACGCGGGCACCATCGAGGCCCGGACCTCCCCGGTGACGGACCTCGAGCCGCTGGTCAGTCCGGCACTGCGGGCCGCGGTCGCCGAGGGCAAGGTGGCCCATCAGATCCGCACCGGCGATCTCGCCGGCCAGCGCACCAAATACCTCGTGTACGGCTCGCCGGTGCCGACCCGGTTCGGCCAGGTGGAGCTCTACTACCTCGTGCCGTTGGCCCGCCAGGACGCCACCGCCGGCGACGCCCGGGCCACCGTGGTCGCCACCGGCGTCGCCCTGGTGCTCCTGCTGGGCCTGCTCGCCGCCCTGGTCACCCGGCTGGTGGTGACCCCGGTCCGGGTGGCCGCCCGGACGGCCCAGCGGCTCTCCGCCGGCCTGCTCGACCAGCGGATGGTGGTCAACGGGGAGGACGACCTGGCCCTGCTGGCCGCCTCGTTCAACCAGATGGCGAGCAACCTGCAACGGCAGATCCTCCGGCTGGAGGAGATGTCCCGGTTGCAGCGCCGTTTCACCTCCGACGTCTCGCACGAGCTGCGGACCCCGTTGACCACGGTCCGGATGGCCGCCGACCTGATCTTCGCCGAGCGGGACGAGTTCGACCCGGCGGTGGCCCGCAGCGCCGAGCTGCTCCAGGCCGAGCTGGACCGGTTCGAGGAACTGCTCACCGACCTGCTGGAGATCAGCCGGTTCGACGCCGGCTTCGCCATGCTGGACTCCGAGCCGACCGACCTGGTGCCGGTGGTGCACCGGGTGGCCGACCGGCTCGCCGGCCTGGCCGAGCGGGTCGGAGTGGCCATCGAGCTGGACGTGCCGGCCACCCCGGTGATCGCCGAGGTGGACCCCCGCCGGGTCGAGCGGGTGCTGCGCAACCTGGTCGGCAACGCGGTCGAGCACGGCGAGGGCAAGCCGGTGCTGATCACCCTCGGGATGGATCAGAACGCGGTCGCGATCACCGTCCGGGACCACGGCGTCGGGCTCAAGCCGGGCGAGGAGAAGCTGGTCTTCAACCGGTTCTGGCGGGCCGACCCGTCCCGGGCCCGGCAGACCGGTGGCACCGGGCTCGGGTTGTCGATCAGCCTGGAGGACGCCCGGCTGCACGGCGGCTGGCTGGAGGCGTGGGGCGCGCCGGGGCAGGGCGCCCAGTTCCGGCTGACCCTGCCGGCCCGGGCCGGTGACCGGCTGACCACCTCGCCGCTGCGGCTGGTGCCGGTGGACGCCGCGCTGCCGTTCGGTGGCCCTCGGAACGGCGGCCTGCTGGCCATCGGGCCGGGCAGCGCCGGCGCGCTGGCGATCGGCTCGGCCGACGGCGACCGGGCGGAGCTGACGTCGTGAGACGCCGACTGCTCGCCGTCCTGCTCGGTGGTGCGCTCCTGCCGGTGGGGCTCACCGGCTGCGGCATCCCGGCCGAGTCGGACGTCCAGGTGGACGGCCGGGGGCCGGCGGCGGAGGCGGGCGCCAGCAACGGCGGCGGCGCGCAGCCGCCGACCCGGACGGCCAGCAGCGACCCGAAGGAGTTCGTCCGCAACTATCTCGCGGCGGCGGCGGGCGAGCGGGATCAGGCGTACAACCGGGCCTGGCAGTTCATCGCGCCCGAGGCGAGGAGTCAGCTCCGGGAGAAGCGGAGCGAGATCGCGCTGACCGTGGTGCGGCTCCGGGAGAACCCGGAAGCCAAGCGGAACAACGACAACACCAGCGTGGTCACCCTCAACGTCCAGCAGGTCGGCGTGCTGCAGGCGGACGGCACGTTGACGGCGCCGGTGGCCACCGAGACGATGTACCAGTTCGCGCTCCGGCCGGCCGACACCGGCGATCCGGGGCTGCTCATCACCAACCTGCCGAACGTGCTGCTGCTCAGCGACGAAGCCCTGCAGAGCTACTACGTCGAGCGCACGATCTACTTCTGGAACTCCGACCAGAACCAGCTGGTGCCCGACCAGCGCTACCTGCCCTCCACGATGCCCGCCGAGCGCCGGGTCACCGAGGTCGTCAAGTGGCTCGCCGGCGACCCGTCCGACTGGCTGGCCCAGGGGGTGATCAAGCTGCCGCCCGGCACGGCGCCGATCAACAACGCCACCGGCACCGACGGGCGCTGGGAGATCAACCTCACCATGCCGGGGGCCAACGATGCCAAGTTGGCGCGGCTCGCCACCCAGCTCGCCTGGTCGCTGCCGGAGCTGACCGGGCAGCTCGATCTCAAGATCCAGAACCAGAGCCGGCGCACCATCGACCTCAAGCGCGAACGCCTGGACAATCCGGTGTACCCGACCGGTGGGAGCCCGCAGCGGTACTGCGTGTACGACGGCGCGATCCACCCGCTCAACTTCCCGGGCGAGCCGAGTGGCCCGGTGCCGGTGGTCGCCACGGCGAACAGGGGCGTCGTCTCGGCGGCGCTCAGCCGTTCGCAGAACGGCGTCCTCGCCGCGCTGGTGGTCACCCGCTCCGACCGCCGGCAGCGGCTGATGGCTGGCTCCGGGCGCGACCAGGTCTCGGTGCTCACCCCCAGCAGCCGCTGGTACGCCTCGGTCGGCCGTCCCACCTGGCTCCGCCCGGTCGATCAGCAGCACCAGTACGGACTGGTGGTGGCCGACAGCAAGCTCTACCGCTTCGACGACCAGGCCGGCATGGTCCCGATCTCGCTCGCCGTGCCGGGGCCGGTGACCGCGGTGGCCGCCTCGCTCGACGGGCACCGGATCGCGCTGATCGCCGACGGCGCCCTCTACGTCGCGGCGGTCAGCCTCGACGGCGGCGCGGTCACCGTCGGGCCGCCCCGCCGCCTGGCCACCTCGCTCACCGACGTCACCGCCGTCGACTGGTTCGCCGAGAACCAGCTGGTGTTCGCCGGCTCGGAGGACCGTCGACCGGTGATCTACCAGACCACCGTCGACGGCGCGCTCGACACCGCGCTGGAGCGGGAGATCGGCGCCCCGGTGACCCACCTCTCCGCCTATCCGGGCGGCGCGGTCGGGGGGCTGCCCACCGGCTCGTACATGTACGAGGCCAACCGGGTGGCCTTCCGGAACAACCCACCCGACATCATCAAGCGGGACCAGGTCCTGGACGTGACGCCGCCCCCGGCGGGGGCCAAGCCGTCCAACCCGACCGTCCCCTTCTTCCTCTACTGAGTCCTCGTGCCGGACCTGGGCGGGCTCTGGTCGGACCTGACCGACCTGGTCCTGCCGGCCGGCTGCGCCGGCTGCGGCGCGCGGGCCGTGGGCATCCGGCGGGGCTTCTGCCCCGGCTGCATCCGCGAGCTGGAATCGCTGCGCCCCGCCCCGACGCGCCCCACCCCGGCCCCGGCCGACCTGCCGCCCTGCGTGGCTCTCGGCCCGTACGCCGGGGCGCTGCGGGAGGGGCTGCTCGCGTACAAGGAGCGGGGCCGGCACGGACTGGCCCGGCCGCTGGGCGCGCTGCTGGCCGAGGTGGTGGCCGTGGCGGTGGGACCGGTCCGGCCGGTGGCCCTGGTGCCGGTGCCGGACACCGCGCCGGCGGCCCGGGCCCGGTACGGCGACCACCTGGACCGGTTGGCCGGCCATGCGGCGGCCCGGCTGCGCGGCGCCGGCTGGCCGGTCCGGGTGCTCCGGCCGTTGCGGGCGCTGCCCCGGCCGGACTCGGTCGCCCTGGACAGCGCGGGCCGGGCCGCGGCGGCGGAGTCGGCGTTCCGGCTGCGCCGGCCGGTTCCGCCGGCCGGCCGGAATGCCGCGGTGGTGGTCCTCGACGACATCGTCACGACGGGCGTCACGTTGGCGGCGGTGAGCCAGGTCTTGCAGCCGGCGGGAATGACGCCAAACGTCGCGGCGGTGCTCGCCGCAACGCAAAAACGACGCCATTGGTGACGCTTCGTGTTTCCGTTTCACCCTATGGTGTACGACCTGTGAAAATTCCTGGGCGGTCTCGACAACGAGGGGTGACTGTCACAGGAACAGGCGTTAGCGTTTTCGTGTCGGGGGTAGGAGGTCTTGCCACCCGCCCCCGGCGATGAGAGGAGGCGTAGCCGTACTGAACCGGTCGACGCCGAACGGGGATCTCCCAGGCGTGCCGACCGGGTTGCCGGACCGAAAGACCGTCCGAACAAGGGAGGTCACGTGGACATCGTGGTCAAGGGCCGTAACGTCGAAGTGCCGGACCATTACCGGGTGCACGTAGCCGAGAAACTCGCAAAGATCGAACGCTACGACCACAAGCTCATTCGAGTCGACGTGGAGTTGTTCCACGAGCGCAATCCGCGCCAGGCCGATCATTGCCAGCGGGTGGAAATCACCTGCGTGTCGCGGGGCCCGGTGGTCCGGGCCGAGGCCTGCACGAATGACTTTTACAGCGCGCTGGACGCCGCGATCGCCAAGCTGGACACCCGGTTCCGCCGGGCGGCCGACCGGCGCCGGGTCCACCGGGGGCGGCACGCGCCGCTCTCCGTCGCCGCCGCCACCGCGGACCTGCCGGTCGCCGACCTCGGCGAACCCATGTCCGCCGCGCTCGCCGACGGCGCCCGCACCGCCACCGCGGTCGCCGAACGACCCGAGGACAGCTACGAGGAGTACGACGACGACCAGCCCTGGCACATCGCGCGGGAGAAGGTGCACCCCGCCGAGCCGATGACCGTCGACGACGCCCTGTTCCAGATGGAACTGGTCGGCCACGACTTCTACCTGTTCCACGACAAGGAGTCCGGTCGGCCGAGTGTCGTCTACCGCCGTCGCGCCTACGACTACGGGATCATCGCGCTCGAGGCCTGACCCCTGACCACCCCTGGGACACCGGCCGCGTGGGCCGTGGTGGGCGACCCTGCCACGGCCCCGCGGCGTCTCCGGCCTCAGCCCGCCGCCGACAGGTCGGTGGCGAGCAGGCCGTACAGGACGGCGTCGACCCGGCTGCCGTCCGGGCCGGGCAGCCGGCCGCGGGCCAGCCCTTCCCGGCGGAAGCCGACCTTCTCCAGCACCCGCCGGGAGGCGAGGTTCTCCGGCCGGGTGCCGGCCCAGAGCCGGGCCAGCCCGACGCCGAACGCCCAGTCGGCGAGAAGCCCCACCGTCCGGGTGGCCAGCCCTCGCCCGCGGGCCTCCGGCAGCAGGCTGTAGCCGAGCATCGCCTGGCCGGTCGACGGTTCGTCGTACACCAGCGCGCAGCCGCCGGCCACCTCGCCCGTGGTCGCGTCCAGCACGGCGAAGTCGGCCGAGTCGCCGGCCAGCCAGTGGCTCTCCGCCCGCCGGCAGCGCCGCTCGAGCGCCGCCCGGGTGGGCGGCGTCGGCGGTACCCGGTTCGCCACCACCTCCGGCCGGGTGTGCAGCCGGTACATCGCCGCCACGTCGTCCGGGCCCAGCCGGCGCAGGGTCACCACGCCGTCGGTGAGCCGCCCGTCGGGCAGGTCGGGCAGGAGCCGGACGGCCGGTCCGGGCGGGTCGTCGGCGAGGCGTACCCAGGCGATGAGATCGTCCCAGCCACCGCCGCGGACCGGGCTCGCGGACCGGCGTACTCCCTCGTGGCGGAAGCCGGCGGCCAGGGCGACCCGCTGGCTGGCCGTGTTCTCCCGGTGGGTGAGCAGCTCCAGCCGGGCGGTCCCGGTGGCGAAGGCGTGCCCGGCCAGGGCGCGGGTGGCGGCGGTCGCCACGCCGCGGCCCCGCGCCCACGGCGCCACCCAGTAGCCGATCTCCGCCTGCGCCCGGTAGGGCACCACCTGGCTGAGGCCGGTCCCGCCGAGCAGCCGGTCGGTGGCCGGGTCCGCGATCGCGTACGCACAGCCGCCGCCGGTCCAGGCCGCGGGCGCGCCCTCGGTGATCCACCAGCGGGCGGTCTCCTCGGTGTACGGGTCGGGCATGCCGGAGATGAACCGCTGGGTCAGCGGATCGGCGCAGCCGGCCGCGGTGTCCGCCACGTCGTCGAGGCGGAACAGCCGCAGCCGGACCCCGTCGCCCTCGATCACCGCCGGTGTCACATCAGGTCCTCGGGGAGCAGCGCGGCGACCCACACGTCCTGCCGTTCGCCCCGGTGCTGCACTCCGGCGCGGGCGGTGCCCTCGAAGACGAAGCCCGCCTTCTCCGCGACCCGCCGGGAGGCGGTGTTGCCCACGTTGGCCCGCCACTCCACCCGGGCCAGGCCGAGGGTGGTGAAACCCCAGGTGCTGATCGTGGTCAGCGCGGCCGGCATGAAGCCGCGTCCGCGGGCGTGCGGCGCGGTCATGAAGCCCACGTCGGCGACGAGCGGGCAGGCGGCCGAGATCCGCAGGTCGATCGAGCCCGCGTACCGGTCGTGGGCGTCGGCGATGGCGAAGGACGCGCCGGTGCCGCGGGCCCAGGCGGCGCTGGCGACGTCACGCAGGAAGCCCTCGGCGTGCGTGTGCTGGTACGGGTGGGGGACCGTGGTCCAGCGGATGGTCTCCTCGTCCTGGCAGGTCGCCACGACCGCGTCGAGGTCCCGTTCCTCCAGCGGGCGCAGCCGCAGCTCGGTGGCGCCGGCGGTGGCGAAGAGGACGGGCTGCGGCCGGCCGAACACGGCGGCCCGGCGGGCCGGGAGGGTGTCCGGGCCGGCCGGCGTGGGCTCGCCCGGCGCGGCCAGCTCGTCGGGGAAGAGGGAGCCGATCCAGCCCTCCCGCCGGCCGTCCACCGCCGGGTGCGCCAGTCGCAGTTCCCCCTCGATCCGGAAGCCGGCCCGGAGCGCGACGAGGCGGGAGGCGTGGTTGCCGATTTCCGCCTGCCAGATGATCCGGCGCAGCTTCAGCGCGTCGAACGCCCAGCGGGCGACCGCCCGGGTGGCCCGCACCGCGACGTTCCGGCCGCGCGCCCAGGGGGCGGTCCAGTAACCCACCTCGCCGGAGTCCAGGCCCCGGTCGATCGAGACCAGACCGCAGGAGGCGAGCAGCTCACCGGTGTCGGCGTCGCAGACCGCGAACGGGGCCCCGGTGCCGTCCGCCCAGGCCGTGCCGCTGATCTCGGTGACGAACCCGAGGGCGTGTTCGGGCAGGTACGGGCGAGGTACGGTGGTCCAGCGCTGGATGTCCGGATCCTGGCAGGCGTGGTGTACCGCGTCCGCGTCCTCCGCCCGCCAGGGTCGCAGCAGCAGGCCGTCCTCGATGATCTCCACAGGCTCCACCCGTGCCATCGTGCCGGATCGTTCGCGTTGGGCGTAACCCGATAACCGCCGGTCAGGGCGTGGGCCGCGCGTTATGTCGGTTTCGCTGCCCCGGACCGCCGCCACCAGTGACCATCGCCGCGGCGGAGCGCCTACGATGGTTCGAGACTGTCTAGGGGAGCGTTGATCCGTGTCGATTCTGGAAAAGGTCCTTAGCGCGGGCGAGGGCCGTATGGTGCGCCGGCTCAAGGCCATCGCCGCCGCCGTCAACTCGATCGAGGACGACTACGTCAACCTCACCGACGACGAGCTGCGCGGCCTGACCGAGCAGTACCGCGAGCGGCTCGCCGACGGCGAGACCCTCGACGACCTGCTGCCCGAGGCGTTCGCCACGGTGCGTGAGGCGGCCGCCCGGGTGCTCGGCCAGCGGCCGTACGACGTCCAGGTGATGGGTGGCGCGGCGCTGCACTTCGGCAACATCGCCGAGATGAAGACCGGTGAGGGCAAGACCCTGACCTCGGTCATGGCGGTCTACCTCAACGCGCTCTCCGGCGAGGGCGTGCACGTGGTCACGGTGAACGACTACCTGGCCCAGCGCGACGCCGCCTGGATGGGCCGGGTGCACGAGTTCCTCGGCCTGACCGTCGGCGTGGTGCTGCCGAACCGGCCGGCCAGCGAGCACCGCGCCGCGTACGAGTGCGACATCACCTACGGCACCAACAACGAGTTCGGCTTCGACTACCTGCGCGACAACATGGCCTGGTCGAAGGACGAGCTGGTGCAGCGCGGCCACAACTTCGCCGTGGTCGACGAGGTCGACTCGATCCTCATCGACGAGGCCCGGACCCCGCTGATCATCTCCGGCCCGGCCGAGCACTCGGCCCGCTGGTACCAGGAGTTCGCCGGCGTGGTGGCCCGCCTCCAGCCGGGCACCGACGGCGAGGGCGACTACGAGGTCGACTACGCGAAGCGGACCATCGCCATCTCCGAGCGCGGCGTGGCCAAGGTCGAGGACCGGCTCGGCATCGACAACCTCTACGAGTCGGTGAACACCCCGCTGGTCGGCTACCTGAACAACGCCATCAAGGCCAAGGAGCTCTACAAGCGCGACAAGGACTACATCATCAGTGATGGCGAGGTCCTGATCGTCGACGAGTTCACCGGCCGCATCCTGCACGGCCGCCGCTACAACGAGGGCATGCACCAGGCGATCGAGGCCAAGGAGGGGGTGGAGATCAAGCAGGAGAACCAGACCCTGGCCACCATCACCCTCCAGAACTACTTCCGCCTCTACGAGAAGCTCTCCGGCATGACCGGCACCGCCCAGACCGAGGCGAGCGAGTTCAACAAGGTCTACAAGGTCGGTGTGGTGACCATCCCGACGCACCGGCCGATGGTGCGGCTCGACCGGGCCGACGTCATCTACAAGACCGAGAAGGCCAAGTTCAACGCGGTCATCGAGGACATCGCCGAGCGGCACCAGGCCGGTCAGCCGGTGCTCGTCGGCACCGTCTCGGTGGAGAACTCCGAGATCCTCTCCCAGCTGTTGCGCCGCCGCGGCATCCCGCACTCCGTGCTGAACGCGAAGTTCCACGCCAAGGAGGCGGAGATCGTCGCCCAGGCCGGGCGCAAGGGCGCGGTCACCGTCGCCACCAACATGGCCGGCCGCGGTACGGACATCCTGCTCGGCGGCAACGCCGAGTTCCTCGCCGCGAACGAGCTGCGCCAGCGCGGCCTCGACCCGGTCGAGCAGCCGGAGGAGTACGCCAAGGCGATGGAGGAGGTCCTGCCCAAGTGGAAGCAGGCCTGCGACGTCGAGGCGGAGGAGGTCGGCGCCGCCGGTGGCCTCTACGTGCTTGGCACCGAGCGGCACGAGTCCCGGCGGATCGACAACCAGCTGCGCGGTCGGGCCGGCCGGCAGGGTGACCCGGGCGAGTCCCGCTTCTACCTCTCGCTCCAGGACGAGCTGATGAAGCGCTTCCGGGCCGGCGCGGTCGAGGCGGTGATGGAGCGCTTCAACATCCCGGAGGACGTGCCGATCGAGTCGAAGATGGTCACCCGCCAGATCAAGAGCGCGCAGGCCCAGATCGAGGGCCAGAACGCCGAGATCCGGAAGAACGTCCTCAAGTACGACGAGGTGCTCAACAAGCAGCGCCAGGTGATCTACGCCGAGCGCCTCCGGGTGCTCAACGGCGAGGACCTCTCCGAGCAGGTCCGCAACATGATCGACGACGTGGTCGGCGCGTACGTCGTGGGCGCCACCAGCGACGGCTACGCCGAGGACTGGGACCTCGACCAGCTCTGGTCCAGCCTCAAGCAGCTCTACCCGGTGGGCCTCACCGTCGAGGAGTTGGAGGAGGAGGTCGGCTCCCGCGCCGGTCTCGACCAGGACTTCCTGCTCGCCCGGCTCAAGGAGGACGCGCACGCCGCGTACGACCGGCGCGAGGAGACGCTCGGCGAGGAGGCGGTCCGCCAGCTCGAGCGGATGGTGCTGCTCCAGGTCATCGACCGGAAGTGGCGTGAGCACCTCTACGAGATGGACTACCTGCAGGAGGGCATCAGCCTGCGGGCGTACGCACAGCGCGACCCGGTCATCGAGTACCAGCGCGAGGGCTTCGACATGTTCGCCACCATGATGGACGGCATCAAGGAGGAGACGGTCGGCTTCCTCTACAACCTGGAGGTCCAGGTGCAGGAGCCCGAGCCGGAGGCCGAGGAGGTGCAGTTGCTGGAGAAGCCGGTGGAGATCCACGCCAAGGGTCTCAACCGGGCGCCGCAGCAGCAGGGCCTGCAGTACTCCGCGCCCACCATCGACGGTGAGGCGGGCGCCGGCGCGGTGGCCGTCGAGCGGCAGGAGGAGCAGGCGCCGGCCCTCGGCCTGGGTAGCCCGGAGAAGACGGCCCGGCCGGCCGCCCCGGCCAACCCGTCCTCGCCGCGTCGCCCGGCGGCGGCCGGCATGAACGGCCAGGCCGTCGCGGCGGGCACCGCGCGTCGGGCGGCGCCGGGTCAGGTGGACGGCGCTGAGGCCGGACCGTCCCGCAACGCGCCCTGCCCGTGCGGCTCCGGCCGTAAGTACAAGCGCTGCCACGGCGCGCCGAACAACGGCGCCTGAGCAACCCGCGGCATTGACGGGCCCCGGCTGGGAACGGCCGGGGCCCGTCCACGTCTTCATCCCCGACGGGAGTGGCCCGGGCGGTGGGCGGGTGCCGGTCAGAGGACCTGGAGGGTGGTGCAGAGCCAGTTGCCCCGGCGGTGCTCCAGCCGCAGGGCGATCGCCCAGCTGACGCCGGCGGCTCCGGTGAGCACCGCGGCCGCCTCCACCACCCCGACCCGGGGCTCGCAGGCGCGCAGTCGGCGGAGCCGGAGCACCGGGCGGGTCGAGCGGCGGCGTACCGGGCCGACGCGGTGCGCGGCGCGGGTGAGTTCGGCCGCGATGTCCGTCGCCGCGGCCGGATCGCTCAGCGGCCGGAGCTGGCCGGGCGGCCGGTAGCCGTTGACGATCTCCAGGAAGGTGCGGACGAACCGGTGCGCCGCTCTGGCGGCCTCCGGCGTGGTGGTGGCCAGGGCGGCGGCCGGTGGCCCACCGGCCCGACGCCCCGGCCCGGCGGGGGCCGGGCGGACGTCGGCGGGTCGTCCCACCGGCCGGTCGGGGTCGCGCCGGCGCGGATCGAACAGGTCGAGGGTGAGCTGGTCGGCGTCCGGGCGGAACCAGGGCTCGCCCTCGTCGGTGCAGGGCGGGTCGATCGGTGGCGCGGGACGGAGGCGGACCGGCGGGCGCGGCGCCAGCGGGCGGCGGGTGTCGACCATCCTCAACCTCTGTTCGTTGCGTTTGCCTTCGTTTGCCTCCGACAGGTTTCATTTTCTGACAGGGAACTGCCCGCCGTCAATGCCGCGTCACTCACCGTCGCGGTCGGTGAGCGGGTTTCCGCGCACCCACTCGGCGGTCTCGGCGTACTTCTGCTGGATGTACTCCTCCAGCCGGGTGCGCTCCACCCGCCACTGACCCCGGCCGCCGATCTTGATCGCGGGCAGCTCACCGCTGCGCACCATGTGGTAGACCTGCGAGTCCGAGACGTTGAGCTCCGCGGCCACGTCGGACAGCAGCAGGAACCTCGGCTCCACGGCGAACTCCCGGGGTTGACGTCGTTTGCCTCAGTTTGCCATCAGTGGCCTCGCGAACCCAGTCACGTCCGCGTCGGCTCGGGCACCGGTCGACGGGACACACCGGCGGGGAGCTTCTCCCGGGCGGGTGCGGGGTGTATGACGGTCACGGCGTACGGCATGATCGGCGCCCGGGGCCGGCGTCTGTCGGTCCGGGTCTGAGCAGGGGAGACACCGTGACCGACGAGCTTGTCCGGGTGTACGTGCCGGCGACCGTCCCGATGCTGTCGCGGCTGCGCGAGCAGGGACTCGCCGACGGCGAGGCGCACGCCGTCACCCCCCTGCTGCGCGAGTGGTACGCCGAGGGTGACGAGGAGGAGCTGGAGTACGTCGCCTTCACCCGGGCCGCCCAGGACGCGCTGCGCCTGCTCCGGGCCGACCCGGCCGCGCCCCGCCGTCGGGTGGTGGTCTCGGTGGACGTGCCGGCCTCGGCGGTCGGTCGGGTCGACGGCGAGCTCGGATCGAGCCTGGTCCGGCTGGCCGGGCCGCTGCCGGTGAGCGTGGTCGCCGCGATCCACGTCGACGGCGCGGAGGCGGTGGAGGACGTGGCCGCCGCCGCCGAGGTGGTCGCCGAGGCGCAGGCCGGCGACCCGGACGCCCAGTTCACCGTCGACGGCGCGGAGGACCACGAGCTGGAGTGGTACGACGTGACCGAGCTGGACCTGCTGCTCCGCTCGGTCTCCTGACCGCTGCCTTGGCCTGCCGGCCCGGGGTACCTCGGTCGCCCGCCGCCGCAGCACCTCGGCGCGCGCCGGTGGCGGGTCCTCAGCGGGCCGGCTCGTCCTCGGCCGGTTCCGCCTCGTCCGCGCCGGCCGCCGGGCCGAGGGTGCGGCCGAAGGCGATGAGGGTGGTCAGCGCCCCGACGAACAGCACCCAGATGCCGTTGTCCATCCGCGAGGTGCCGAGCGCGGTCTGTGCCACCTCGTCGGCGTCGCTGAGCGCGGCGGCCAGGTCGAGCAGCGTCCGGCCGCCGACCCGAATGATCACCTCGGTGAGCAGCAGGAGCAGGCCCGGTCCCGCCCCGGCGAGCAGGTAGGCCGGCCACCGCGGCTGCGGCGCGGCCGGGTCCCGGCGGGCCCGGCGGCGCGACCAGGCCAGGTACCCGAAGGCCACCAGCCCGGCGAGCAGCCCGGCCAGCAGGGACTCCGTCCGGGAGACCCACTTCGCGGCGCTGAGCACCGACTCCTGGGTGTCGCCCGCGCCGAACAGGTCGGAGAGCGGGTCCCGGGCGCGGCTGAAGGCCACCACGAAGATCAGCGTGGCCAGCGCGGCGGCCGCGATCGCCCCGACCACCCGGGCGTTGCGGGCGCCGGCCAGCGCGCCGCCGATGATGGCCGCCGCCGCGGTGGTGCCGGCGATCGTGTTGGTGGTCGCGTTGTCGGCGTACGTCAGGTTGATCGCCACCGCGGCAACCAACCCGACCAGCAGGCCGGCACCGACGGCGGTGAGGAAGCGCAGGGTGGGGCGGTCGGTGCGCCGGGCGAGTGGGTTGGTCACCGCCAGGGCGACCGCGGCGCCCGCGACCAGCGCCGCCGAGATGACGCCGGGCAGCGCGTACGCGGAGAGGCTGATCGCGGTGACGCCGGCCGCGGCCGAGTGGATCGCGGCCCGGGTCGACCAGAGCATCGCCGCCAGCCAGCCGACCGCCACCAGCGCGAGCACCACCGCGCCGGGCGCGAACGTGGCCCGTCCGGTGCCCTCCGGCGCCGCGGCGGCCACGTCGACCGGGGCGGTCTCCCCGGCCGGGGCGGCCGTGGGCTGGTCCGGTTCCGCGGCCGTGGAGCTGCCGGGCTGGTTGCTCATCGTCTCCCCTTCGACGGTCGCCGGATCGGCCGCGACGGCCGGGCAGGGTCACCGGCAATCCAGGGTACGCGCCACCCTGCGTCCTCCTCCGCGGGCGGGCAGCAGCCTCTCGCGGCACCTTCAGCGCCAGCCGAAGGATCGCAGGAGTGCACGGCTATCTGCCGACGGTTCGTCGCCCCGGTAGCGGCCGTGCTTACGGTCCGGTGTGCGGTGGTCCGTCCGGTTGATCGGCGCGGGGAGCGGCGGGTGCGGGCGGGAGGAGCCGGGGTGGGGTGGCCCGAGGGGGGTCGCATGGAAGAATCGGCGCAGGTCCCGCCGCCGCGACCGGTCCACCGCGCGGTGCCCGGCGACCGGCCGTCCGGTCGGTGCCCGCGGGTCCGGTTTCGCCACCGCCGTCGAGATCGCACAGGAGCCTGTGATGGACGCCGTGTTCTCCGTACCCGAGCCGCACAACGAGCCGGTACGCACCTACGAGCCGGGCAGCGCCGACCGGGAGCGGCTTCAGCGGCGGCTCACCGAGCTGGCCGCCGAGCGGATCGACCTGCCGATGACCATCGCGGGCGAGCAGCGGATGGCCGGCGGCGAGCCGATCAACGTGGTCCAGCCGCACAAGCACGCGCACGTGCTCGGCGTCACCGGCCACGCCACCCACGACGACGCCCGCGCCGCGGTAAAGGCCGCCAAGGACGCCGCCCCGATGTGGCGCGCGCTGCCGTTCGAGGAGCGGGCGGCCATCTTCCTGCGCGCCGCCGAGCTGCTCGCCGGCCCGTGGCGGGACACCCTCAACGCGGCCACCATGCTCGGCCAGTCCAAGACCGCCGTCCAGGCCGAGATCGACTCGGCCTGCGAGTTCATCGACTTCCTCCGGTTCAACGTGCACTTCGCCCGCCAGCTGCTGGAGGCGCAGCCGAAGTCCTCGCCGGGGGTGTGGAACCGGTTCGACCACCGCCCCCTCGAAGGCTTCGTCTACGCGGTCACCCCGTTCAACTTCACCGCGATCGCCGGCAACCTGCCCTCGGCGCCGGCCCTGCTCGGCAACACCGTGGTCTGGAAGCCGGGCCCGACCCAGCAGTTCGCCGCGCACTTCACCATGCGGCTCTTCGAGGCGGCCGGCCTGCCCCCCGGCGTGATCAACATGGTCACCGGGCGCGGCGAGGAGGTCTCCGACGTCGTGCTCGCCGACCCGGACCTGGCCGGCATCCACTTCACCGGCTCCACCAAGGTCTTCCAGCACCTGTGGAGGACCGTCGGCGAGAACATCGCCGGCTACCGGGGCTACCCGCGGCTGGTCGGCGAGACCGGCGGCAAGGACTTCGTGGTCGCGCACACCAGCGCCGACGTGGACGCCCTGCACACCGCGCTCATCCGCGGCGCCTACGAGTACCAGGGCCAGAAGTGCTCGGCCGCGTCGCGGGCGTACGTCCCGCGCTCGCTCTGGGAGGGCGGGCTGCGCGACCGGCTGGCCGCCACCGCCGACTCGCTGACCTACGGCGACGTCACCGACTTCCGCAACTTCGGCGGCGCGGTGATCGACGACAAGGCGTTCAGCCGGCACACCGCCGCCCTGGAGCTGATCTCCGACGACGACACCTGCCGGATCCTGGCCGGCGGCACCGCCGACGACTCGGTCGGCTACTTCGTCCGGCCGACGCTGTTCGAGTGCTCCGACGCCGCGCACGAGACCTTCACCACCGAGTACTTCGGCCCGATCCTCGGCGTGCACGTCTTCGACGACGCCCGCTTCGACGACGCGGTCGCCCAGGCCGAGTCGATCGCCCCCTACGCGCTCACCGGGTCGATCTTCGCGACCGACCGCCGGGTGGTCGACGCGGTGGCGGAGAAGATGCGGTACGCGGCCGGCAACTTCTACATCAACGACAAGCCGACCGGCGCGGTGGTCGGGCAGCAGCCCTTCGGCGGCGCCCGGGCCAGCGGCACCAACGACAAGGCCGGCTCCTGGCACAACCTGGTGCGCTGGATGTCGCCGCGGACGATCAAGGAGACCTTCGTCCCGCCGACCGACCACACGTACCCGCACATGGGCTGAACCGGCGACGGCCGCCGGTGGCGCGCGGAGCGTCACCGGCGGCCCCGGCCGGCCCCCACCGGGCGTCCGGCCGAGGGCTCCCCTCATCCTCCGGGGACTGTCGCCCGCCGACAGTGCACATTGGAAGTCCCCTTGGGTGGCGAAAACGGCAAATCCTGGACGCCGGGTCGGCAAAGTGGCAGCTTAGAGGGCATGGCGGAATCCGGAGTCAACCCCACGGCGGCGGCCCTGCTGGGCCTGCTGCACGAGGGCCCGATGACAGGCGGCCAGCTGATGGCCGCCGCTGAACGGCGGTTGGCGCCGTACTGGTCGATGACCCGCAGTCAGGTCTACCGCGAGTTGCCGGTGCTGGCCGAGCGGGGGTTCGTGCGGCTCGGCAAGCCCGGGCCGCGGCTGAGTCAGCCCTATGCGATCACCGCGGCCGGGAAACGGACATTTTCCCGCTGGCTGGCGGAGAACCCCGGCCGGGACACCATTCGCAACCCGATAGCGCTGCGGATCGCTTTCGGCAGCCTGCACTCGGCGAGTCAGTTGAAGAACCTGTACGCCACGGCGAACGAGTACCACACCGAGGCCCTCGCCGCGGTCCGGGAGCAGGTGAAGAACGCCAAGAAGGAAGGCGACAACTACGACGCCAGCGCGCTGGAGTTCGCCGTCGCCTACCACCGGGCCGCCCTGTCCTGGCTCAAGTCCGCCCCGGTCGGCTGACCTGCCCCGGCGGGTCGGGCGGCTGAGGTGAACGGACCGCCGGGAGCCAAGTACGCTTGTCTGTCGTGACCGCTGCCGATTACGCCGAACAGCTCAAGGAACTCGACGCCACCCTCCGCAACATCGAGGCCGTCCTCAACCTGGACCGGCTGCACGAGCAGAAGGCCCGGCTCGAGGAGCAGGCGTCCGCGCCGGACCTGTGGGACGACCAGGCCAAGGCCCAGGCGGTGACCTCGCAGCTGTCGTACGTCAACGGCGAGATCAGCAAGCTCGGCAGCCTCCGGTCCCGGCTCGACGACGCCGGCGTGCTGCTGGAGCTGGCCGAGGCGGAGTCCGACCCGGGGGTGCTCTCCGAGGTCGAGAGCGAGATCGCCGGGCTGGGCAAGGCCATCCAGGAGATGGAGGTCCGCACCCTGCTCTCCGGCGAGTACGACTCGCGGGAGGCGCTGGTCGCCATCCGGGCCGGCGCCGGCGGCGTGGACGCGGCGGACTTCGCCGAGATGCTGCTCCGGATGTACCTGCGCTGGGCCGAGCGGCACGGCTACCCGACCGAGGTCTACGAGACCTCGTACGCCGAGGAGGCCGGCCTCAAGTCCGCCACCTTCACGGTGAAGGTGCCCTACGCGTACGGCACGCTCAGCGTCGAGTCGGGCACCCACCGCCTGGTCCGGATCAGCCCGTTCGACAACCAGGGCCGCCGGCAGACCAGCTTCGCCGGCGTCGAGGTGCTGCCGGTGGTGGAGCAGACCGACCACATCGACATCCCCGAGAACGAGATGCGGATCGACGTCTACCGCTCCTCGGGCCCCGGCGGGCAGAGCGTCAACACCACCGACTCGGCGGTGCGGATCACGCACATCCCGACCGGCATCGTGGTGACCTGCCAGAACGAGAAGTCCCAGCTGCAGAACAAGGCCTCCGCGCTGCGGGTGCTCCAGGCCCGGCTGCTGGAGCGCAAGCGCCAGGAGGAGCAGGCCAAGATGGCGGGCCTGAAGACCGACGCCGCCGGGTCGTGGGGCGACCAGATGCGGTCGTACGTCCTGCACCCGTATCAGATGGTGAAGGATTTGCGTACCGAGCAGGAGACGGGCAATCCGACCGCGGTATTCGACGGCGAGTTGGACACCTTCATCGAGGCGGGCATCCGCTGGCGCAAGCAGCAGCAGATGGCCGGCGACGCTGCGTGATCACCTGCGGGCGGAGCGCGTCATCGATCTCCACGTCACGCACTAAATAGATGACGCGCCCACTCCTGAGGGGGCGGGGGGGTTGGCTCTCCGGTTACACCGCGTAGACTCTCGACCCGTGATTCAGCTTGAGCAAGTGACGAAGACGTACCCGAAGGCGTCCCGGCCTTCGCTCGACAACGTGTCCGTCTCGATCGAGAAGGGCGAGTTCGTCTTCTTCATCGGTCCATCCGGCTCCGGCAAGTCCACGATCATCAAAATGCTGCTCCACGAAGTCAGCCCCAACAAGGGTCGCGTCGTCGTGAACGGCAAGGACGTCACCTCGATGCGTTCCTGGAAGCGACCCCACTTCCGGCGTTCCATCGGCTGTGTCTTCCAGGACTTCCGGCTGCTGCCCAACCGCACCGCGTACGAGAACGTGGCGTTCGCCCTCGAGGTGATCGGCAAGACCAAGGCGGTCGCCCGCCGGGTCGTGCCGGAGGTGCTGGAGCTGGTCGGGCTCGGTGGCAAGGAGCACCGCTACCCGCACGAGCTCTCCGGTGGTGAGCAGCAGCGGGTCGCCGTCGCCCGGGCGTTCGTGAACCGTCCGCTGATCCTGCTGGCGGACGAGCCGACCGGAAACCTGGACCCGGACACCTCGATCGAGATCATGCGCCTGCTGGACCGGATCAACCGCACCGGCACCACCGTCGTGATGGTCACGCACGACTCGAACATCGTGAACCAGATGCGCCGCCGCGTCGTCGAGATCGAGAGCGGCCGCATCGTGCGCGACCAGGCCCGCGGCGTCTACGGCTGAGCCGACGCTCGGCCGCGAGCCGTAGACCCTGACGACGAACACCTCATGCCGGAGAGCCGGAGGAATTCCCGATGCGCGTGAAATACGTCCTGTCCGAGGTACTGGTCGGGCTGTGGCGCAACGTCACAATGACCATCGCCATGATCATCACGCTGGCGGTGTCACTGTTCATGCTGGGCGGCAGCGGTCTGCTGTTCCAGAAGGTCGGCGACATGAAGGACCTCTACTACGAGAACATCCAGGTCTCGATCTTCCTGAAGACCGACGTCAACGAGCAGCAGCGCAACGATCTGGACGCCAAGCTGAAGGGCGACCCCCTGGTGAAGGAGGTCGTCTACGTCAACAAGGACGAGGCGTACAAGCGCTTCCAGGAGATGTACCAGGACGCTCCGGACCTGGTGAACGCGGTCAAGGCCGACCAGTTGCCCGAGTCGTTCCGGCTCAAGCTGGTCAACCCCGAGCAGTACAAGAAGATCTACGACCAGTACAAGGACACCGAGGGGGTCGACGAGATCGTCGACCAGAGCAAGCTGCTGGACAAGGTCTTCGGCGTGCTCACCGGGATCCAGAACTTCGCGCTGGCCATCGCGATCGTGATGGCGATCGCCGCGTTGCTCCTGGTGGCCAACACCATCCAGGTGGCCGCGTACAGCAAGCGGCGTGAGGTCGCGGTCATGAAGCTGGTCGGCGCCTCCAACTGGTTCATCCAGGCGCCGTTCGTGCTGGAGGCCGTGGTCGCCGGCCTGATCGGTTCGATCCTCGGCCTGGTCGCGCTGGCCTCCCTGAAGGTCTTCGCCGGGGGCGGGTCGATGCAGGCTCTCGAGGGCCTGATCACGCCGATCTCCTGGAGCGACATCCTCCTGATGTTCCCGCTGATGGCGGGCGTCGGCGGTCTGGTCAGCGCCGTCACCGCCTGGGTCACGCTCCGGTTCTACCTGCGCGTCTAGTTACCGCACCGGCTCTGTCGAGGGCCCTTCCGCGCCGGAATAAATGGTGCGGGAGGGTCCTTGTCATTCGGGTAGCATGATCTCCGCCCCGCGGCCGGCCACCGGTCGTGGGTCATTCGGAAGGGGGTGGCGCCGATGCCACGGGAAAAGGGTCGCAAGGTGGTCGCCTCCAACAAGAAGGCACGGCACGACTACGCCATCCTCGACACGTACGAGGCGGGCATGGCGCTGACCGGCACCGAGGTCAAGTCGCTGCGGGCCGGGCGGGCGTCGCTGGTCGACGCGTTCGCCCAGGAGCGCAGCGGCGAGCTCTACCTGCACGGCATGCACATCCCGGAGTACACCCAGGGCACCTGGACCAACCACGAGCCCCGGCGTACCCGCAAGCTGCTGCTCAACCGGCTGGAGATCGACCGGCTGATCGGCAAGACCCGCGAGGGCGGCCTGACCATGGTGCCGTTGCAGGTCTACTTCTCCGACGGCTGGGCCAAGGTGGAGATCGCCCTGGCCAAGGGTAAGAAGTCGTACGACAAGCGGCAGGACCTCGCCAAGCGGGACGCGGACCGGGAGATCGCCCGGGTGGCCGGCCGGCGCGGCAAGGGCATGGACGACTAATTTGTCCGCTATGTCCCGGTCGGCACGCCGGCCCGGGGCTCGGGATGAAACCCGTTGCGGCAGGCGTTAGGCTTATCAGTGCCACCACGAAGGTGGCCCGTCGAGGGGGTGACTGGTTTCGACTTCGTACGTTGCGGCAGGGGAAGCGAGCCGAGGAAGCCGACGTCGTCTCGAGAATCGTTCGTCGGAAACCAATAAGCGCCAAGAACAATCGCGCTGACTTCGCTCTCGCCGCCTGAGGCGAGTAGTGAGTCTGTCGGCCTGGGAGCGCCTTCGACCCAGTTAGCCGGCATCAGCTAGAAGGCTGGCCAACCGGACCCGGTCGCGGGGTCCGTGCGGCGAGATCAATCAGCGACTGGGCCCGTCACACCAACTCGCTCGCGTGAGCGGTGGGGCCGAGTAGAGGCATAGCGAGCTGCGCTCGGAGAAGCCCTGACAAACCGGCGAAGGACCCGGGTTCGATTCCCGGCACCTCCACCACCTGACTGTGCGCCCCGGTCCACCTGGACCGGGGCGCACAGTCGTCTCCGGACCTGCCCCACCCAACACCTACAGACCCCACGGCTCGCTGGACTGGCTCACCCCCGAAGCCTTCCACGACCAGTGGATCAGCAACCGGCAACCAACGCTCTCATAGCCGGTGGACCACCAACCGGGGCCCAGTCAATCCCGTTGCAGGGGATGGGCCTGGCCACGCTCCCACCGTCCGAGCTGCGGGCGCTCGCCGACGCCATCACGGCGGGGCGCCCGACCGACGGGCGGGACGCCGATGCGCACGGCCTCGCCGGCCAGCTCCGTACCATGGCGGGCAATCCGCTGGGCCTGTGAGCACTTCTGGTGTCGGTGGGACGGATGGGGCAGATGAGGCATTCGAGGGCCCTGGACAGGGCCGTCGGGCAGGTCCACCATCGCTGTACGCGGTAGCGCAGCAGCGCGGGAGGTGCCCATGGTCACCGGTCCGATCCAGCAGCCGTCCACCGTCGTCGCGACGGCCCGTCCGCCCGTCGCGCGCCAGCACCGGCCCACCCTCCTCGACGACGTGCGCGCCCTCGCCCGCACCCTCGCCGCACCGGCCGGCGAGCCCCGCTGGCGGGAGCGGCTGGTCACCCACCTCAGTCCGGTCCGGCAGGGCTTCGTCGAGCACGTCCGGCTCACCGAGGGACCCACGGGCCTCTACGCGGAGCTGCTGCACCACGCCCCGCGCCTGGACCGGGGGGTCCGACTGCTCACCCGGGAACACGCCGCCATCGACGCGGCGATCGTCGCCGTCCAGCACGTCGCCGAGCTGCCCGGCGTGCCGGACGAGGAGCTGTGCGGGCGGGCGGGGCACCTGCTGCGGGCCCTGCAGCGGCACCGGCAGCGCGGCGCCGACCTGCTCTGGGAGGCGTACCAGGCCGATCTGGGCGGGGAGACCTGACCGCGAACACCCGCCCGGTCGGCCGTCTCGCGCCCAGCCCGGTCCGTCCGCCTGCCCGTCCGGCCCGGGCACGGTGTGCCCGTGGCGATATGACTGTCGGGCATAAATATGCCGGACAGTCATATCGCCACGGGGGGAACCACATCTGCCAGGCGCCACGGTCCGTGATGTTGCGATCGGGGCGGAGAGCGGAAGTGGCCAGGCGGGATCGGAAGGCCGGCGGGGCGGGCCGACATCGGGAACCGGTGGGACGGGCGGGGCGTCCAACGGGCATGCGTCGCGCGATCGCCCTGCTGGGGCTCCCCCTCCTGGTCGCCGCCGGCTGTGCCCCGGCCGATTCCGGCCCCGCCGCCGGTGGGTCGTCCGCCGGCAACCCCGACCACCGCTGGGAGGCGTTCGACCAGCGGGCCGTCGAGGTGGCCGAGGCCTGGCGCCCCGGCCCGGCGTGGCGTAGGGGGTACGTCCCGTTGCAGGACGCCACGGTGCTGACCGGCGACCCCGGCTTCGGCCCCGACACCGAGGCGGCGTTCCAGTTGGGCTGGTACCGCGACCAGATCGGGCTGCCCACCGCGACGCCGGGCGCCGGGAGCATCCGGTTCCCCGACGGGACCCTGCGGGTGCCGCTGGTCAGTGCCGCAGAGGCGTACGCCCAACTGGACCAGGGCGATCCGCCGGCGTGCGGCGGCCGGCCCAAGGAACCGGGGCGGCCCAAGGGCGGCGGCCCGACCATCGAACCCGGGCCGGACGGCTGGGTCAGCAGCAGCCCTGCCGACGAGGGTGTCTGCCTCCCGTTGACCGTGACCGCCGCGCGGCTGGGCACCGCCCCGGTACGGACCAGCCGGGGAGTGGCCGACGTGCCGGCCTGGCTGTTCACCGTGACCGAGCTGAAGGCCCCGGTGGCCCGGCTCGCCGTCGCGCCGAGCGCGGTCACCGCCGTACCGGAGGGGGTGGCGCCGACCCGCCCGGCGTCCGGCGGCGTGGTCGGCGCGCAGGACCTCGCGGCGCCCGCGGAGGGCGCGCGGCTCACCTACCGGCTGGGGGTCGGGGCCTGCGACACCGGCATCACGCCGCTGGTGCTGGAGCGCGACGACGTGGTGGTGGTCGGCGGGGGCGTGACCCGCTCCACCGGCGCCTGCACCGACCAGCTGCTCATCCATCCGGTCACCGTCACGCTGCGGGCCCCGCTGGGCGTGCGGCCGGTGCTCGACGTGCTCACCGGCACGCCGCTGGTGGTCGGGCAGCGCTGACCGGTGCTCGGCCGACCCGCCGACCCCGCCCGGCGTGGCTGGCCGACGGCTACAGGATGCGGGGCACCTCGGTGCTGATCGGCACCGGCAGCACCGTCGGCCGGTCGGCGGCCAGCGCCGCGCCCAGGGCGTCGCCGAGCCGGTCGACCGGGTCCACCACCTCGGCGGCGCAGCCGTAGCCGTGCGCCACCGCGACGACGTCCAACCCGGGCAGGTCCAGCGCGGGCACCCCGGGCGTGTGCTTCAGCTCGGCGAACGCCTTCAGGATCGCGTACTGCTGGTTGACCGGGACCAGGACGGGCAGCGACAGCCGGAGCTGCGCGGCGGTCCAGAGCGCCTGCACCGAGTAGTGGAACGAGCCGTCGCCGATCACCGCCACCACCGGCCGGCCGCGCCCGGTGTCCCGCTCCGCCAGCGCGATCCCCACCGCCGCCGGCAACCCGAACCCCAGCCCCCCGCTGGCCATGGTGAAGTACGAACCGGGTCGGGTGACCCGCAGCCGGCGGCGCAGCGCGGACAGGTTGGACGGGGACTCCTGCACCAGTACGCCGTCCGCCGGCCAGTGCCGGGCCAGCGCGGCGAAGAGGGCGTCCGCGCTCGGCGGGCTCGACTGCGCGGGCGGTCCCGGCTCAGGGCGGGCGGCCGGGGCGGGACGGTTCGTCGCCGGCAGCAGGTCCAGCAGGCCCGTCAGGGCCAGCCCGGCGTCGCCGAGCAGACTCTCTCCGACCGGGGCTCGGGCCGACTCGTCGGGGTCGTCGGTGACGTGCAGCAGCCGCGTCCCGTCCGGCAGGTAGTCGCCCGGCAGGTGCGGGTAGTAGCGGAACACCGGCGCGCCGATCACCAGCACCGTGTCGTGCCCGCGCAGCGCCCGCGCCAGCGGCTCGATCGCAAACGGCAGAACACCCCGGAAGTGCGGGTGGTCCTCGGGGAAGACGGCCCGCTCCGGCGCGGGGGAGGACCAGACCGGCGCGGCCAGCCGCTCGGCCAGGGCGACCGCCGCCGGCCAGGCATCGGCCCGGTCCACCGCCGGGCCGAACACCAGCGCCGGGGAGCGGCTGGCGGCCAGCACGGCGGCGAAGTCGCGCAGCCGCACCGGGTCCGGCGCGTACCGGGTGGCCACGCCGCGCACCTGCGGCGGAGGGTCGGCCGGCCGCTCCCAGTCGTCCATCGGCAGGGAGAGGAAGACCGGCCCGGTCGGGGGCTGCACGGCCGTCGCGTACGCCCGCATCAGCGCCGCCGGGATGTCCTGCGCCCGGACCGGCTCGTGGCTCCACTTCACGTACGGCTGGGTCAGCTCCGCCGCCCGGCGGCTGGCCAGCCGGGGCTCGATCAGCAGCATCGACCGGTTCTGCTGGCCGGCGGTGACGATCAGCGGCGTCTTGTTGTGCCAAGCGGTGACCAGGTTGCCCATGCCGTTGCCGGTGCCCGGAGCGGTGTGCAGGTTGACGTGCGCGGGTCGCCCGGTGGCCTGGGCGTACCCGTCGGCCATGCCCACGGCCGCCGCCTCCTGGAGCGCGTGCACATAGCGGAAGTCGGTGGGGAAGTCCCGCAGGAACGGCTCCTCGGTCGAACCGGGGTTGCCGAAGACCACGGTCAGGCCCAGCTCGCGCAGCAGGTCGTACGTCATGTCGCGGACCGTTGCCATCGCCGGCTGCCTCCGTCTGCTGCGCTGCGCCGGAGACGGCTCAATGATCAGTCCCCCGACCAGCCGAATCTATCGGGGCGTTGCGGTTCAGGCGGGCGCTTCCCGCGTCTGGCGGACGGTCAGGGCAGCGGGAAGGGCAGCTTGATCCCGTCCAGCGCCCGGCCGCAGGGGCAGTCCCGTTCGGCGGGCAGCGCGGCCACCGCGTCCAGCAGCACCCCGCGCAGCCGGTCGGTGTTCTCCCCGAAGACCCGGAAGACCTCCTCCTGGGTGACCGACTCGCCGCTCTCCACGCCCGCGTCCAGGTCGGTGACCAGCGCGATCGAGGTGTAGCAGAGGGCCAGCTCGCGGGCGAGCACCGCCTCCGGGTGGCCGGTCATGTTGACCACCGACCCGCCGATCGCCGCGAACCAGCGGGACTCGGCCCGGGTGGAGAAGCGCGGCCCCTCGACCACCACCACCGTCCCCCCGTCGACCGCCGGGACGTCCCGGCCCGCCGCCGCGTCCAGCAGGGTGCGGCGGCCGGTGGGGCAGTACGGGTCGGCGAACGAGACGTGCACCGCCCCCCGGTCGTAGTAGGTCTGGGTGCGGCCACTGGTCCGGTCGATGAGCTGGTTCGGCACCACGAAGGTGCCCGGGCCGAGCTCCGGTCGCAGGCCGCCGACCGCGCAGGGGGCGAGCACCTGCCGTACCCCGAGGGACCGCAGCGCCCAGAGGTTGGCCCGGTAGGGGATCAGGTGCGGCGGGTAACGGTGGTCGCGTCCGTGCCGGGGCAGGAAGGCCACCCGCCGACCGCCCACCTCGGCGATGGTGACCGGGTCCGACGGTGCCCCGTACGGCGTCTCCAGCACGTGTTCGGTGGCACCGTCGAGCAGGGCGTAGAGGCCCGACCCACCGATCACCGCCAGCTCGGCCGTCGGCCCCATCGGCCCTCCCTCAGTCAAGTTCGATCACCCGCCCGTCAGACCTTAGCCAGCGTGCGGGGCGCAGGCTATGGTGCCAGGCATGGCGTTGACAGCGCGGATGGTCGACGGCGTCGGGATCCCTGTCCGGGCGCGCGGGTGACGAATGTCCGACATGCAGGAGGGACAGGCGATCGGTGGTCGGGCCATGGAGTCGATGACCGGACGGCTGCTGGTCGCGACTCCGACGCTGAAGGACCCCAACTTCGACCGTACCGTCGTGCTGCTGGTCGCCCACGAGCCCGGCGGCGCCCTCGGCGTGGTGCTCAACCGCGCCACCGAGGTGCCCGTCGCCGACGTCCTAGGGGACTGGAGCGACCTGGCCCGCCACCCCGCCGTGCTCTTCGAGGGCGGCCCGGTGCAACCGGACTCGGCCATTTGCCTGGCCCGGATGCGGCACCCGATCAAGCCGGTGAAGGGCTTCCACCGGGTCTCCGGCGCGGTGGGCACGGTCGACCTCTCGGCGGACCCGGAGCGGCTGCGGGACGCGCTCGGCGGCATCCGGGTCTTCGCCGGCTACTCGGGCTGGGGCGCGGGCCAGCTGGAGCGGGAGATCGAGGAGGGGTCCTGGTTCGTCCTCGAGGCGCTGCCCGGCGACGCCTTCGTCGACCGGCCGGACGACCTCTGGCCGATGGTGCTGCGCCGGCAGGGCGGCATGATGGCTGCGGTGGCCCACTTCCCCCCGGACGTGGCCCTGAACTGAGCCCCGCGGCCGGGGGACCCCCGCGAGATGACCATGCTGACCGGCGTGTGTATAGTTCTCTGCGTGCCCGGGCGACCGGGGACGACAGCAAGGGGCCGTGGCGCAGCTGGTAGCGCACCACACTGGCAGTGTGGGGGTCAGGGGTTCGAGTCCCCTCGGCTCCACCCTTCATGACCAGGGCGTTCGTCGGAAACGACGGGCGCCTTTCGTCATTTCCGGCAGGAGCCGGACCCGCATGGCTGAGGTGTGCCCCGCCTGCCTGCGGGTAGTCGCCGCAGTCGGTGCGGCGAAGGCGGGGAGGTCTGGTGGATTCGTACCCTGCCGTGGAGGGCCACGGCTTGATCGGCGACCTGCAGACCGCGGCGCTCGTGAGCAGAGACGGGACGTGGTTCTGCGCCCCCCGCTTCGACTCGCCGAGCATCTTCGGTGGCCTGCTCGATCGGCACGAGGGTGGGTACTTCCAGGTTTCGCCCGTTGGGGTCGACTACCGGAGCAAACAGCTGTACGTGCCTGGAACGCCGATCCTGATCACCCGCTTTCTCAGCGCGGACGGCGTGGCTGAACTCGTGGATTTCATGCCTGTCGCGGGAGATCGCGCCACCGACCGGCACCGCCTGGTCCGCGTGATCCGGATCGTTCGCGGCACGATGCGGTTCCGCATCGAGTGCCAACCACGGTTCAACTACGGGCGCGATCCGCACGAACTCGAGGAGTATCCGGACGGCGTCGTCTACCGCACTCCCAGCCTCACCCTCACCCTGAACCCCGTCCGCGACGTCGAGATCGGGGTCGACTACCTCCGGCGTACCAGCGAGGGCGTGTCTGGGATCGGCACGTTCCGAGAGGGCGAAATCGGTGGCGTCGTGCTGGAAACAGCGTCGCCTGACCCGCCACGCGTGCTCAGCTCGGGTGAGGTGTGCGAGATGCTCGAGCAGACCCGCGACTTCTGGCGGCGTTGGCTCGACCGCTCCCACTACACCGGTCGGTGGCGGGAGATGGTCGAGCGGTCCGCGATGACGCTCAAGCTGATGACGTACGCCCCGACCGGCGCGCTGATCGCCGCCCCCACCGCCGGACTGCCCGAGCAGATCGGCGGCGAGCGCAACTGGGACTACCGCTACACCTGGATCCGGGACGCGTCCTTCTCCGTGCACGCGCTGCTCGGACTGGGCTTCACGGACGAGGCCGGTCGCTATCTGGAGTGGGTCAACGACCGCATCCGCGACTCGGCGGCTGCCGGCGTGCCGCTCCAGATCATGTACCGGGTCGACGGCTCACCCGATCTCACCGAGGAGGTGCTCGACCACTTCGAGGGATACCGCGGATCGAGCCCGGTGCGCGTGGGCAACGGCGCGGCCGACCAACTGCAACTCGACATCTACGGTGAGGCCATGATCGCGCTGCACCTCGCCGACTGCCACGGGTTTCAGGGCTCATACCAGGGGTGGCTGAACGTGCGGCGACTGGCTGACTGGCTCTGCGACCACTGGGACCAACCCGAGGACGGGATCTGGGAGACCCGCGCCGGCCGGCAGGACTTCACCTATGGGCGACTGATGTCCTGGGTGGCACTCGACCGTGCCATCCGCCTCGCGAACCGCCGTGGCCGGCCGGCCGACACCACCCGCTGGGCGAGCGCCCGCAACGACATCTACGAACAGATCATGGCGCGCGGCTTCCACCCCGGACGCGGTGCCTTCGTGCAGCACTACGCGACCGACGTCCTGGACGCGGCGTTGCTCACCATGCCCGGCGTCGGATTCGTGTCGCCGGCCGACCCGATGTGGCAGTCGACCCTGCGGGCCATGGACGCCGAGCTCGTCTCCGACAGCCTCGTCTACCGGTACGAGCCGGCCGCCTCACCCAACGGCCTGCGCGGCAGCGAGGGCACCTTCAGCATGTGCACGTTCTGGTACGTCCGGGCGCTCGCGCATTCCGGTCGGCTCGACGAAGCCCGACTGATCTTCGAGAAGATGCTCACGTACAGCAGCGACCTCGGCCTCTACTCGGAGGAGATCGCGCCCACCGGCGAGCAGGTCGGCAACTTCCCGCAGGCGTTCAGCCACCTCTCGCTGATCAGCACCGCCATCAACCTCGACCAACTCCTCGACGACCGCCCCTGACGCGAAACGCCCTGGATCGGGAGCTGATCCCGGTCCAGGGCGTTCCTCGTCCCCGCCCGACGGGGCGTCAGCGCGTACGGCGGCTCTTGGGCAGGTCGAACTGGTCCGCCGCCCGGCAGTCCTTCGGCCCGCCGACGGCGTTCTTCCCGATCCGGTCGAGGGCCTGCCGGGCCCGGTACCGGCCGAGGTTCCCGGCGTACCAGGGGTCGGGCTCGGCCAGGTCGTCGTCGATCCAGCTCAGCGTGCACCGCCGGACCGGGTCGGGCAGCCGGGTCAGGGCGGGCGTGGCGTCGGCGGAGAGCGCCCGCAGGTACCAGGCGTCGATCTTGCCGGTCTGCTCGTACCGGACGATGTTGCGTCGGGCGGCGTAGTCCTCCGGGTTGAGCACGGCCAGGCTGAGCAGCATCACCACGGCCAGGCCCACGGTCGCGCCCGGGATCCACCGGCCCTGCCACCGGAGCCCGGCGGCCAGGATCATCAGGAAGACCGCCCCGAGCAGCAGCTCGAACGCCATCACGAAGATCCGCTCGCCGGTGAAGCTGTAGACCTTCTGGTACGTGTACATCCGCGACAGCGCCGACACCACGATCACCACGCTGAGCGCGCTGAGCAGGCCGAGCAGGACGTGCAGCAGGGTGCGCTCGAGCTGGCGTTCCCGGCTGGCCCAGCGGCTCACCCCACCGAGCACGGCAAGGGTCAGCAGGGTGACGAAGAGCAGTTGCCAGAAGCCGCTGCGGGCGTACTCGGAGTAGCTGAGGCCGGCCACCTTCTGGACGTGCCGCTGGCCGCCGAAGAGCACGGTGAACTGCACGACGACGAAGCCGGCGAAGAGCAGGGTCAGCGCGCCGATGGCCGGGGCCCACTCCAGCAGGCCCAGGTTGCGGCTGCTCGGCTTGTCGACCGTGGACAGGTCCGGCGGGGCGGCCAGGGTGTAGACGGCGGCGACCGCGATCAGCGCGCCCACCGCGGCCAGGAAGATCCAGCGGAACACCGTGCCGACGTTGGTCTCCGGGACGATCGCGCCGAGAACCTCGGAGAAGGCCGCGTCGGCGGAGGAGAGCAGGGTGCCGAAGACCAGCAGCACCACCACGGTGGCGACCACCGAACCGGTGACCCGACGGAGCATCCCCGGGTCGGGGGAGGCGGTGATGTGCCGGCGTACCCAGGGCAGGCCGCGGAACGCCGCGAACGGCGCGGCCACCAGGCTGAACAGGATCGAGCGGACCAGCCGGCCGCCGACGATGGCCAGCATCGCGCAGCCGAGCGCGCCGAGCACGCAGAACGTCACCAGCCACCAGGCGTTGCGGAAGGCGAGGACGGAGAGCAGCGCCAGGGCCGCCACCGCCCAGCCGCCGCGGACCAGGCGTTCGGTGCGGGGCAGCTCGGCCGTGCCCCGCCGGACCGCGGCGAGCACGCCGACGGTGAGGACCAGCCAGCCGAGGAACCAGCCGATGCCGGTCCGGCTCAGCGGGACGAAGAACGCGATCCCGAGCGCGCCGGCGAGCACCGCGAGCGGCGTGGCCCGGCCGGTGCCCCGCCGCGGCCCGGGCCATTTCGCCCCGAGGAACGAGGTGCGGGGGACCTGCGGGCGAGGGGGCCAGCCCGCGCCGGGCTGCGGCGGGTAGGTCGCCCAGGGCGCTGCCGGCTGCGCGGCGTACGGCGGCGTGGTGGCGGCCGGGCCGGTCGCCGGCTGCGGCACGGCCCCGGGACCGCCCGGCACGGGGCGCTGCTGCGGCACGGTCGGCGGGGGGCCGGCCGGCGTCGCGCCGGCGGCGGGCTGCGCCGGTCCGGTCGCGGGCTGCGCCCCGGCGGCCGGCGAGGCCGGCGTGCCGGGTGCGGCCGCTCCCTGGCCGGCCGGCGAGGCCGGGCCCAGGTCGGCCGCCGCAGCGGCCGTCGGTGGCGCGGACGTACCGGCGGCGGGTGTCGCCCCCTCGGTGCCGGCCGGTCCCGGCTCCGCCGGGCCGTCGACGGCGGGCGCCGGTGCGTCAGGCGTAGCGCGCTCGGCCTCGGCGGTGCCCGCCGACGCGGGCTCGTCCGACCCGGTCGGCACGGGCGCGGTGACCCGGGTCGCGCCGGGCGTCACGAGCTGCGCGGGGATCACCGGGGCCGGCGCGCCGGCCCCGGCCACGGGACCGGCCATCGCGACCGGCCCGTGGCCGCCTTGCGCCGGGACCAGCGGCAGGAAGACCGCGTACCCGCGGGTGCCGGCCGGGACGGTGACCGGAATGGCCCAGGCGGGCTGACCCTCCTGGCCGGGCCACACCAGGCCGGGCGGTGACCCGTCGGAGGTGGGCATGACGAGCAGGTACGGCGTGGCGTCGGCGGGTGCGTCGCCACCCGTCGGCCCGGCCGCCGCGGCGGTCCGGGGGGAATCTGGCGCCGGTGGCGGCTCGGACACGGGACGCTCCTTGATCACAGGGTGTCGTCACTGTAGGGCCAGACCTGCGCCGCCCGCCGCCCCGCAGCCGAACCGTCCCCACCGGACCGACCGTTCGGCCGACGCCGGGCGGCGGGACGCGACACAGAAAGAAAAGAGCAGCCCTGCCGCCGGTACGCGGTGGGATGGGGGGCCACCCGTGCCCCCGGTACGCGGCGGGGAGAAGGCCCGCAGCGCGCGAGCCGCATCCGGGTCGCCCGGATCGACGGCCGGGACCGGGAGCGGATCCCCGACGGGGAGCTGTGCAGCGGTGGGCTGTCCGCCTACCGGGGGCTGGACCTGCCGCGCGCCGACTGGCCGGCGACCACCCTCACCGCCGGCGGCCGTTACACCTTCCGGTACCGGACCACGATCCCGCACCGGGGCACGTTCCGGCTCTACGCCACCACCGCCTCCTACGACCCGAGCCGGCGGCTGACCTGGGCCGACCTCGAGACGCGGCCGTTCCTGACGGTCACCGACCCGCCGATCCGGGCCGGCGCGTACCAGCTGCCGGGGCGGCTGCCGTCGGGCCGCGGCGGCCGGCACCTGATCTACATCATCTGGCAGAACTCCGACACCCAGGACACCTACTACTCCTGCTCCGACGTGGTGTTCCGGTCGTCCTCCGACACCGCGCCCGGCGCCCGCGGCGGCCCCTCGGGCAGTCCGTCCACCGCAGCCGGGCGCACCGCCGCGCGTACCGTCCCACCGGCCGGCGCGTCGGGTGCCGGCGCCTCGGCGGCGGAGGCCGGGGTGCCGGTGGCCTCGGTGACCGACCTCGGCGGCGTCCGCTGGCCGCTGGTGGCCGGGGCCGCCGCGGTGGTCACCGTGCTGCGGGCCGCCACCGTCGGGATGCGGTTGCGGGGGGCCGGCGGTGTGCCGGCCGGCCGGCCCTGCGAGGTACGCAACCACCGCGCCGGCCGCCGCCGGATCTGGTGGTCCGGCGGCGACCGTCCGACCACCGACCGTGGCGGAACGCGGGTCAGCCCAGGTGGTGGTCGATCTCGGCCAGCTCCTCGGTGGTGAAGTCGAGGTTGTCCAGCGCGGCCACGTTCCCCTCCAACTGGGCGACGCTGCTCGCGCCGATGATCAGGCTGGTCATCCGCGGGTCGCGCAGCGCCCAGGCCAGCGCCAGCTGGGCCAGCGTCTGACCGCGCCGCTCGGCGATCGCGCCGAGCGCCCGGATGGTGGCCATCTTCTCCGCGCTCAGGTCGCTCTCGTTGAGAAAGACGCTGGTGCGTACCCGGGAGTCCTCGGGGATGCCGCCCAGGTAGCGGTCGGTGAGCAGGCCCTGCGCGAGCGGGCTGTACGCGATGCAGCCGGCGCCCACCTTCTCCAACGTGTCCAGCAGGCCGTCGTCCTCGGTCCAGCGGTTGAGCATCGAGTACGACGGCTGGTTGATCAGCAATGGCGTACCCAGGTCGCGCAGGATCGCGGCGGCCCGGGCGGTCTGCTCGGAGGTGTAGTTGGAGACGCCGACGTAGAGTGCCTTGCCGGAGCGGACGATCGCGTCCAGCGCGCCCATCGTCTCCTCCAGCGGGGTGTCCGGGTCGAACCGGTGGGAGTAGAAGACGTCGACGTAGTCCAGCCCCATCCGGCGCAAGGACTGGTCCAGCGAGGAGACCAGGTACTTGCGGGAGCCCCACTCGCCGTACGGGCCGGGCCACATCAGGTAGCCGGCCTTGCTGGAGACGACCAGCTCGTCCCGGTACGGCTTGAGGTCGGTGGCGAGCAGCCGGCCGAAGTTCTCCTCCGCCGAGCCCGGCGGCGGGCCGTAGTTGTTGGCCAGGTCGAAGTGGGTGATGCCGAGGTCGAAGGCGCGCCGGACGATGTCCCGCTGCCGCTCGAACGGCCGGTCCGGCCCGAAGTTGTGCCACAGCCCGAGCGAGATGGCGGGCAGCCGCAGCCCGCTGCGTCCGCTGCGCCGGTAGGTCATGGTGTCGTAGCGCTCATCGGCGGCAAGATAGGTCACGGATCATGAGCCTAGTCCTGCCGCCCCGCGCCCCCACCCCGCTTCCCGCCGACCGGGAGGCGGCCCGTCGCGGAAGCGGAACAGGCGTGCCGGCCAGCCCTGCCGGGTAGCTTCGAGGCCATGCGCTTCGTCCAGCTCGACACCCCCAAGCCGATCTCCAAGATCGGTCTCGGTACCTGGCAGTTCGGGTCGAAGGAGTGGGGCTACGGCCCCGACTACGAGCGCCGGAGCGTCGACATCGTTCGGCGGGCGCTCGACCTCGGCGTCACCCTCTTCGACACCGCCGAGCTGTACGGCTTCGGCCGCAGCGAACGCATCCTCGGCGCGGCGCTCGGCGACGACCGGGCCAAGGTCGTGGTGGCCAGCAAGGTCTTCCCGGTGCTGCCGATCGCCCCGGTGGTGCAGCAGCGCGCGGTCGCCTCCGCCGCCCGGCTCGGCGTCAGCAGCATCGACCTCTACCAGGTGCACCAGCCCAACCCGGTGGTCGCCGACACCACCACCATGCGCGGCATGCGGGCCCTCCAGGACGTCGGG
This sequence comes from Micromonospora sp. NBC_00898, assembly GCF_045207895.1. Classification (NCBI taxonomy): domain Bacteria; kingdom Bacillati; phylum Actinomycetota; class Actinomycetes; order Micromonosporales; family Micromonosporaceae; genus Micromonospora; species Micromonospora sp. NBC_00898. The sequence continues at coordinate 4,880,563 of NZ_CP108775.1, read as the reverse complement.
CTGGTCGGCGAGGTCGGAGTCAGCAACTACAACCTGCGCCGCTGGCGGTTCGCCGAGGCCGCGCTGGGCCGCCGGGTGCTGAGCAACCAGGTCCGCTACAGCATGATCGACCGCGGCCCGGAGGCGGACCTGATCCCGTACGCGGAGCAGGCCGGCCGGCTCGTCATCGCGTACAGCCCGCTGGCGCAGGGCTTTCTCTCCGGCCGGTACGACGCGGAGAACCCGCCGAGCGGGGCGGTGCGCCGGGCCAACCCGTACTTCCTGCCGGAGAACCTGGAACGCGGTACCGCCCTGCTCGCGACGCTGCGCGAGGTGGCCGACGCCCACGACGCCACCCCCAGCCAGATCGCCCTGGCCTACCTGCTGCGCCACCCCAACGTGGTGGCCATCCCCGGCGCGTCCGGCGTGGAGCAGATGGAACGCAACGCGGCCGCCGCCGAGATCGACCTGGCCGACGACGAGTACGCCGCCCTGTCCACCGAGGCCCGACAGTTCCGCCCGATCACCGGGCTGGCCGCGGTGCCGAAGCTGATTCGTGCCCGTACCGGGAAGTGAGCCTGTCATGGACGACATCACCGCGCTGATCCTCGACGACCACGCCGCCTTCCGGCGCGGCTTCGCCCGGCTCGACGACGCCCGGGACGACGCCGAGCTGCTGGCGATCTGGGACGCGCTCGCGCTGCACCTGGACATCCACGCCGAGGCGGAGGAGACGATCCTCTACCCGCATCTGGTGAAGCACGGCGACGACGGCGAGGACGAGACCTCCGACGCGATCGGCGACCACAACAAGATCCGGGACGCGATCGCCGAGTCGAAGCGGCACCCGGTCGGCTCGGACGAGTGGTGGGCGGCCGTCTGGGACGCCCGCCGGGAGAACAGCGAGCACCTGGCCGAGGAGGAGGACGAGGCGCTGCCCGACTTCCGCCGGCATGCCAGCGCCGAGCTGCGGGCGGAGCTGGGGTCGCGCTGGCTGAAGTTCTACGGCGAGCACAGGAACGGCCGGAACCTGCGCTTCGCGGACAAGGATCCGGAGCAGTACGTCGACGAGCACCGCTGAGTGCTCCCCGCCCGTGGGCGGCGATCTCCCCGATCCGGGGGAGCCGGCAGGGCGGCCGTCGGCGGAGAATGACGGGGTGACTCCCCGGGCGTCCTCGCGCCGCTGGTCGGCGGCAGCACTTGGCGACGCGGCGTGTTCCTGCTGCTCGGCGGGGTGCTCGTGCTGGCGTACGCGCTGCTCGCGGCGGCCTTCGCCCAGCTGCTGGCCAACGACGACGTACCCCGGCCGGTGGGCGCGGGGCTGCTGCTGGTGGGCGCGGTGCTCGCGGCCGTACCGGTCTTCCTGGCCGGCAGCCGGACGCTGGAGATCGCCGCCGCGGGGGCGCTGCTCGCGGTCGACCTGCCGGAGCCGGCGGCGGGCTGGCGGATCGACCGGGAGACGCGGCTGCGGTCGGCGCTCTGGATCGCCCTGCACCTGGTCACCGGCGGGCTGGTGCTCTTCGCGGCGATCAGCGCGTTCCCCATGGCGCTGGTCTTCATCGCCCAGCAGTTCGGTGTCGACACCGGGCCGGTGGACGCCACCGCGTTCGGTCCATTGGCCGGTCGGGATCCGGGCTGGACGACGCTGACCGGGGTGCTGCTGCTGGTCGGGCTCGGGTACGCGGTGGCCGGGTTGGGCGCTCTCGCCGCGTCGATGGCGCCGGTGCTGCTCGGCCCGTCCCAGGGGGAGCGGCTCGCCGCCCTGGAGGCCCGGGCGACCCGGCTGGCCGAGCGCAACCGGCTCGCCCGCGAGCTGCACGACTCCGTCGGGCACGCGCTGACCGTGGCCACCCTCCAAGCCGGCGCCGCCCGGGAGCTGCTCGACACCGACCCGGAGTTCGCCCGCCGGGCGCTCACCGCGATCGAGGAGACCAGCCGGCACGCGATGGACGACCTGGACCATGTGCTCGGGCTGCTCCGGGAGACCGGGAGCGGGGCGCGGGCGCCGGCCGGCACCGCCCCGCAGCGCACCCTGACCGAGCTGGACCGGCTGGTCGCCGACACCATGGCCAGCGCGCCGATGCTGCTCTGGCCGTTCTGGGGGCCGGCGCTCGCCGCCGCCACCTTACGCCTACCACCTGCGCCGCCGGGGCGCCTGCCGGCGCTGCCAGCGGGGCTGACCGGCGATCGGCGGGAACGGGCAGAAACCTGAGCTAGCGTTGCTCGGGTGACTGCGCCCAACCAGGTTTCCCCGGTCCCGCCCGCCGACCTGCCCGGCACGCTCGGCGAGCTGCGGGCGTCCGGCCACGACTACCGCACGGTCAAGCAGGAGATCCGCGCCAACCTCCTCGCCCGGATGCGCTCCGGCGAGGACCGCTTCCCCGGCATCGTCGGATACGAGGACACCGTCCTGCCCGAGGTCGAGCGGGCCCTGCTCGCCGGCCACGACATGGTGCTGCTCGGCGAGCGCGGCCAGGGCAAGACCCGGCTGATCCGCTCGCTCGGCGCGCTGCTCGACGAGTGGACCCCCGTCATCCCCGGCTCGGTGCTCAACGAGCACCCGATGCACCCGCTCACCCCGGCGTCGGTGGCGCTGGTCGCCGAGGCCGGCGACGACCTGCCGGTCGGCTGGCTGCACCGCTCGATGCGGTACGGCGAGAAGCTGGCTACCCCGGACACCAGCGTCGGCGACCTGATCGGCGACGTCGACCCGATCCGGATCGCCCAGGGTCGCACCCTCGGCGACCCGGAGACCATCCACTTCGGACTGGTGCCGCGCACCAACCGCGGCATCTTCGCCGTCAACGAGCTGCCCGACCTGGCCGAACGCATCCAGGTGGCGCTGCTCAACGTGCTGGAGGAGCGGGACATCCAGGTCCGCGGCTACCAGCTGCGGCTGCCGCTGGACCTGCTCCTGGTGGCCAGCGCCAACCCGGAGGACTACACCAACCGGGGCCGGATCATCACCCCGCTCAAGGACCGCTTCGGCGCGGAGATCCGCACCCACTACCCGGTCGACCTGGAGCTGGAGCTGGCCCTGATCCGGCAGGAGGCCGACCTGGTCGCCGACGTGCCGGAGCACGTGCTGGAGGTGCTGGCCCGGTTCGCCCGCGCGGTCCGCGAGTCGCCGTCGGTGGACCCGCGCTCCGGCGTCTCCGCCCGGTTCGCCATCGCCGCCGCCGAGACGGTCGCCGCCGCCGCGCTGCGCCGCGCCGGCCTGCTCGCCGGTGCCGCTTCTGCTGACGTACGGGGCGAAGCGCCGGTCGCCCGGGTGGGCGACGCGGTCTCCGTCACCTCCACCCTGCGCGGCAAGGTCGAGTTCGAGAGCGGCGAGGAGGGGCGGGAGATCGAGGTGCTGGCGCACCTGCTGCGGACCGCCACCGCCGAGACGTTCCGGGCCCGGCTCGCCGGGCTGGACCTGTCCGGGTTCACCGGGCTGGTCGCCGAGGGCGCGGTGATCGAGACCGGGGAGCTGGTCTCCTCGGCCGAGCTGCTGCGCCAGGTCGGACCGGTGCCCGGGCTGGCCAAGGTGCTCGACCGGCTCGGGCTGGGCGACGCGCCCACCCCCGAGGAGGCCGCCGCCGGGATGGAGTTCGTCCTGGAGGGGCTGCACCTGACCCGTCGGCTCGGCAAGGACGTCACCGAGACCGGGCGGACCGTCTACGGCGGCCGGGGCTGACCATGGCCGGCAACCGGTTCCGGTACGGCCAGTGGCGCGGCGGGCCCGACCCGCTCGCCCCGCCGTACGACGTGCGCGAGGCGGTGGACGCGGTCGGCGCGGAGGTGCTGAACGGCGGCAGCCTCCGGGAGGCGCTGCGCGACCTGCTGCGGCGGGGCCCGCAGGGGCGGGGCGGCCTGGACGACCTGGCGGCCCGGGCCCGGCGGCTGCGCCGCGACGCGCTGCGCCGGGGTGACCTGGACGGGGCGGTGACCCGGGCCCGGGCCCTGCTCGACCAGGCCCTCGCCGCCGAGCGGGACGAGCTGCGTGGCCGCGACGGCGACGACGCCCGCTTCGCCGAGGCGGTGCTGGACAACCTGCCCAGCTCCACCGCCCGGGCGGTGGAGGAGCTGTCCGGCTACCAGTGGGCCAGCGACGAGGCCCGGCAGACGTACCAGCGGATCCTCGACGGCCTGCGCGGTGAGGTGCTGGAGCAGCGCTTCGCCGGGCTGCGGGACGCCGCCCGGGCCGCCGCCGACCCGGCCGCCCAGCGGCAGCTCGCCGAGATGATGCGGGATCTCAACGACCTGCTGGCCCGGCACGCCCGCGCCGAGGACACCACCGACGCGTTCGCCGAGTTCATGCGCCGGCACGGCGAGTTCTTCCCGGAGCAGCCGAAGGACGTCGACGAGCTGGTCGACGTGCTGGCCCGCCGGGCGGCGGCCGGGGAGCGGCTGATGCGGTCGCTGTCCGACCGGCAGCGGGAGGAGCTGGCCGGGCTGATGCGCCAGTCGCTCGGCGAGCAGCTCGCCGGTGAGCTCTCCGCGCTCGACGCCCACCTGCGGGCGCTGCGGCCCGACCTGAACTGGCAGCGCGGGGAGCGGGTCCGCGGTGACCAGCCGCTCGGCTACGGCGAGGCGACCGGGGCGCTCGGCGAGATCGCCGAGCTGGACGAGCTGCTGGACTCCCTCGACCAGGAGCACGCGGGCGCCACTCTGGACGACGTGGACGTCGACGCGGTGGCCCGGACGTTGGGCCGGGACGCCGCCGACGACGTACGCCGGCTGCGGGAGCTGGAGCGGGAGCTGCGCCGGCAGGGCTGGGTGAGCCGGGACTCCGACGGGCTGACCCTGAGCCCGAAGGCGCTGCGCCGGCTCGCCGGCACCGCGCTGCGCCGGGTCTTCGCCGACCTGACCGCCGGGCCGCGCGGCCAGCACGACCTGCGCTCGGCGGGCGCCGCGGGCGAGGTCAGCGGGGCCTCCCGCCAGTGGGAGTACGGCGACGAGCAGCCCCTCGACGTGGTCCGCACCCTCACCCGCGCGGTCCGCCGCGCCGGCCCCACCGTGCCGGTGCAGCTCGACGTCTCCGACTTCGAAGTGGTGGAGACCGAGCGGCGGGCGTCGGCGGCGGTGGCGCTCTGCGTCGACCTGTCGTACTCGATGATCTCGCAGGGGCGCTGGGGGCCGATGAAGCAGACGGCCCTCGCGCTGTCGCACCTGGTGGCGACCCGGTTCCCGCAGGACGCGTTGCAGATCATCGGCTTCGGCCGGGAGGCGCTGCCGCTGACCCAGCAGGAACTGGCGGCGGTCGAACCGGACCTGGAGCAGGGCACCAACCTCCAGCACGCGCTCCGGCTGGCCGGCCGGCACCTGCGCCGGCATCCGGGCGCCGAACCGGTGGTCCTGGTGGTCACCGACGGCGAGCCCACCGCGCACCTCGACCCGGAGGACGGGGAGGCCTACTTCCACTGGCCGCCGCTGCCGGAGACGATCGAGGCGACCATCCGCGAGGTGGACAAGCTCACCCGGTACGGCGCCAAGCTGAACCTGTTCATGCTCGGCGACGACCCGGGCCTGCGCCGCTTCGTCGACGCCGTGGCCCGCCGCTCCAAGGGCCGGATGTTCACCCCCGACCTCGACGACCTCGGCGAGTACGTGGTGAGCGACTACCTCCGCGCCCGCCACGGCCGTCGCTGACCCCGCCCCGCCCCCTCACCCCGCCGATCACGGAGTTGTGGTCGTGGGCGAATCCCCTCATCCGGGTGAAGCGGGCCCCATAACTCCCTGATCGGCGGGTGGGGGCGGGGTTGACTGCGGGGATGGAGAGCGGGGGGTTGCGGCGGGTCTATGACGAAGTGCTCGCGGAGGTGGACGCGGGCGGGTTCGGGGCGCCGGCCGAGGGGGAGCTGAGCGCGGAGCAGATCGTGGCGCACCTGGCCGCCAACGACGAGCTGCTCAGCGAGGCGACGGAGGCGGTGCTCGCCGGGTCGCCGTTCGCCTACTACGACCTGGAGACGATCCACCGGCCGCAGCTCGACGCGCTGGTCTCGGAGTGCGGGGGGCTGGACGCGCTCGCCACCCTGCTCCGGGCCACCAGCCAGAAGCTCTGCGTGCTGGTCGAACGGCTCGGCCCGGCGGCCGACACCCCGGTCGAGACCCACCTGAGCGAGGGCTTCGACCTGGACGTCGACGACTCCCTGCCCTGGGGGCGCACCCTCGACCTGCACACCCGCGTCCACCTGCCGATGCACCTGACCCAGCTCCGGGTGCTGCGGGACGGCGCGGCCCGCGCACCCGTGGCCGGGTCGTGAGCCGCCCGGCCCGGTGAGGCCGGCCCGCTGGCTCCCGGCCCGCCGGTCGGCGTTCGACATCCGCGGACCGGGCCTGTTGCGGCACCGGCTGCGGGTGGCCGCGCCGCTGATCGTCCAGGGCGGGCTGATGGCCGGCCTCGCGTGGTGGATCTCCCAGTCGCTCTTCGGCCACGGGACGCCGATCTTCGCCGCCACCGCCGCGCTGATCTGCATGACCGCCGGCATGGGCGGCCGGGCGCGGCAGGCCGTCGACCTGTTCGTCGGGGTGCTGGCCGGTGTCGTGGTCGGGGAGGTGGTGAGCGCGCTCCGCACCGGTAGCGATTTCTGGTTGATCGTGCCGGCGGTCGCCCTGGCCATGTCGATGGCGGCGCTCATCGACCCACGGCCGTTGACCTACATCCAGGCCGGCGCGGCCGTGCTGATCGTGGTGGCGGTGGGGGCGTCGAGTTCCCCGGTGGACTACCTGGTGGACGCCGCCGTCGGCGGTCTCGTCGGGCTCCTCGGCAGCCAGGTGTTGTTCACCCCCGACCCGGTGAAGCTGGTCGAGAGGCCCGTCCGGGAGATCCTGCGGGACACGGCGGACGCGCTGCGTACCGCGGCCGGCTCGCTGCGCCTTGGCTCGGTGGCGCAGGCGCGGGACGCCTGCGAGCATGCCCGGGACGCGCACGCCCGGCTCGGCGAGCTGTCCAGGGCCCGCGCCGCCGCCCGGCGGGTCGCCGGTCGCACGGTACGGGGCCGTCGGCGGGTGGCCCGGCTGCGGCAGGCCGACCGTCCGCTGGACGGCGTCGACGTGCTGGTCGCCGCCGTCCTGCTGCTCTGCGACGACGTGCAGGACCGACTGGCCCGGGCCGCGGCCCCGTCGAACCGGCCCCCAGCCCGGCTGCCTGACCCAACCGACCGGCCCGCCCGGGCCGACGCGCCGACCGCCCCGACCGACGAGCCCACCGCCCCGACCGACGAGCCCACCGCCCCGATCGACGAGCCCACCGCCCTGGCCGACGCGCTGACCGCCCTGGCCGACGGGGTGACCGAGCTGTCAGCCCGGCCGCTACCGGCCATGACAGCCGCGCTGACCGCCCCTCCCGACCACCATCGCCAAGCCGCCACCCCCGCCCCCCCCACCCCGCCCATCAACGTCCACCTCCATGACGCCCGCGCCGCCCTGACCCGCCTCCACCCCTGACCCGCCCCTCGCCCCCAACCTCGTCGATCTTGCAGTTTGTGCCCGGCCAAAAGCCGCGAACAGGTACATCGGAGAGACCCAAACTGCAAGATCGCAGGGGCAGGGGCAGGGGCAGGGGCCGGGGGTCAGGAGGTGTGGCGGAAGGCGCGGCGGTAGGTGGCGGGGGGTACGCCGAGGCGGTGGTGGAAATGCTGGCGCAGGGCGGCGGTGGTGCCGAAGCCGGCGTGGCGGGCCACCTGGTCGACGGTCAGGTCGGTGGTCTCCAGCAGCAGCCGGGCGTGCTCGGTGCGCTGCTGGAGCAGCCACTGCGCCGGGCTGAGCCCGGTCTCCGAGCGGAAGTGCCGGGTGAAGGTGCGTACGCTCATCCGGGCGTGCGCGGCCAGGTCGCGCAGCGCGACCGGCTCGTGCAGCCGTTGCCGGGCCCACTCCCTGGTCGCCGCCGTGCCGGTCGCCGCCGCCCGGGGGATCGGCCGCTCGATGTACTGGGCCTGCCCGCCGTCCCGCCACGGCGGCACCACGCAGCGCCGGGCCGCCCGGTTGGCCACCTCGCTGCCGTGGTCGGTGCGGATGACGTGCAGGCAGAGGTCGATGCCGGCGGCCACGCCGGCCGAGGTGAGCACCCCGTCGTCGATGAAGAGCACCTCCGGGTCCAGGTCGACGTCCGGGTGCAGCCGGCGGAACAGGCTGGCGTAGGCCCAGTGGGTGGTGGCCCGGCGGCCGTCGAGGAGCCCCGCGGCGGCGAGGACGAAGGCGCCGGTGCAGATCGACATGATCCGGGCGCCGCGCTGGTGGGCGGCCCGGAGCGCCGCCGCGACGTCCGGGTCGACGGTGCCGTCGGTCAGTGCGGACCCGCCGTGGACGCCGGGGACGATCACCGTGTCGGCGGTCTCGATCAGCTCCAGCCCGTGGTCGGGGAGGACCTGGAAGCCGGCGGTGCTGCGGACCGGCCGGCCGCCCGGGGTGCAGACGCCGACGGTGTAGAGCTGCGTCAGATCGCCGGTGCGGGCGGTGCCGAAGACCTGGGCGGGGGTGCCGAGATCGAGCCCGACCACCTGGTCGACGGCGAGCACCGCGATCCGGTGCGGGACGCGAGACGTCATGGCCCGATTATTGCGCATGATGGCTTTCCGGCCACTCGTCGCGCCGGTCGCCACCGCCGAGACTCGTACGGTGACCCGATTCCGCCGTCTCCATCCGGCCTGGGCCGTCGCCGCCGTCGCCTTCGTGGCGCTGGTCGGCGCGGCCGGCTTCCGCGCCACGCCCGGGGTGCTGCTGCACCCGCTGCACGCCGAGTTCCGCTGGCCGCTGGCCACCATCTCCGCCGCCGTCTCGGTCAACCTCATGCTGTACGGGCTGACCGCGCCCTTCGCCGCCGCGCTGATGGACCGCTTCGGCATCCGTCGGGTGGTCGCCGGCGCGCTGGTGCTGGTGGCGCTCGGCAGCGGGCTGACCGTGTTCATGACCGCGAGCTGGCAGCTGATCCTCTGCTGGGGCGTCCTCGTCGGGCTGGGCACCGGCTCGATGGCGCTGGCCTTCGTGGCGACCGTGACCGGGCGCTGGTTCGTCCGCCGACGCGGCCTGGTGACCGGGGTGCTGACCGCCGGCGGAGCCGCCGGGCAGCTGGTCTTCCTGCCGCTGGTGGCGGTGCTGGTCCGCGACCACGGGTGGCGGGTGGCGGCGCTGGTCGTCGCCGGGGCCGCGCTGGCGGTCGTACCGCTGGTGGTCTGGCTGCTGCGCGAGCACCCGGCGGATCTCGGGCTGCCGGCCTACGGCGCGACCGAGGTGACGCCCCCGGCGCCGCCGGCCGGCGGCGCGGCGGCCCGGGCGGTCGGCGCGCTGGCCGCCGCCGCGCGGACCCGGCCGTTCTGGCTGCTCGCCGGCGGCTTCGCGATCTGCGGCGCGACCACCAACGGCCTGGTCGGCACCCACTTCGTGCCGGCCGCGCACGACCACGGCCTGCCGGAGACGACCGCCGCCGGGCTGCTCGCCCTGGTCGGGCTCTTCGACATCGTCGGCACGGTGGCCTCCGGCTGGCTCACCGACCGGATGGACAGCCGGCTGCTGCTCGGCGTCTACTACGCGCTGCGGGGCGCCTCGCTGCTGGTGCTGCCCGGCCTCTTCGCCGGCACGGCCCGGCCGAGCATGCTGGTCTTCATCGTCTTCTACGGCCTGGACTGGGTGGCCACCGTGCCCCCGACGGTGGCGCTGTGCCGGGAGTACTTCGGCGCCTCCGGCGCGGTGGTGTTCGGCTGGGTCTTCGCCGCCCACCAGATCGGCGCGGCGGTCGCCGCCACCGCCGCCGGACTGGTCCGGGACCGGCTCGGCGACTACGCCCTGGCCTGGTACGTGGCCGGCGCCCTGTCGATCGGCGCGGCCGGGCTCTCGCTGCTGCTGCGCCGCCGGGGACCGGCGCCCGTGCCGTTCGCGGTGCCCGTCGCGGCGGGCGGCCGGGCGTGGAGCTTCCGCGGCTGAGGCGCCTCGCCGGGCCCGGCCCGCGACATCGGGAGCCGGTCAGCCGACCGTCCACTGCTGCTCGGTCGCGCCCGTGCAGGGGGCCTGTTCGAGCTGGTCACCGGCCTCGGTGCCGGCGTCTTCGACCTGGGCGCACTTGCCGCTGTGCACGGCGACCAGCAGCACCGGGCCGGCTCCGGCCGGGGCGAGCCGCCACTGCTGGTTGGGCTGGCCGTTGCAGGACCACTGCTGCACGTCCGCGCCGTCGTCGGTGCGCTGCCCGTCGACGTCCAGGCACTTGCCGCTGGCCGCGTTGGTCAGGGTGAACACGTCGGCGGCGACCGCGGTGGCCACCCACTGCTGCTCAGGGCCGCCGGTGCAGTCGGCCAGTTGTGCGTCCGCCCCTTCGGGGTCGTCTTCGGTCACCCCGACGCAGCGGCCGGAGGCGGCGGCCCGGAACACCTTGGGGCCCGCGGCCGGCGCCGGCGGGGTGGTCGCCGCGGCGGTGGGTGACGGCGCGGCCTCGGTGGTCGGCGCCGCCCCGGTGGTCGGCGCCGCCCCGGCCGGCCCGTCGGCCGGCAGGGTGGGCGCGGCCGCCGCGGGCAGCACCGGCTCCTCGGCGCCGCCGCCGAGCACGCCGGTGGCGAAGAACGCCCCCAGCAGTACGCCCACCAGCGCCACCCCCAGCGCGATCCGCATCAGCGGGTCCCGCGGCAGGCCGGGGCGGGCCGTGGGACGCGCCCCGTACACGGTGCCGGGCGGGTCGGTGCGTGGGTCGGACATGGGAGGCATCCTGACCCACCGCGACCGTCGATGGCCAGCCGCCCCGGCGGCGGGGTGACTCAGTCGACGACCCGGACGTCCTTCCAGAAGGCCACCCGGTCGCGCACCATCGCCGCGTCCGGCTTCGGGTCCGGGTAGTACCAGACCGCGTCGGCGCTGGTCTTCCCGTCGTGCTCGAGGGTGTAGTACGACGCGGTGCCCTTCCACGGGCAGACGGTGTGGGTGGCGGAGTCGCGGATCAGGTCGTCGCGCAGCGCCGCGCGGGGGAAGTAGTGGTTGCCCTCGACCACCACGGTGTCGTCACTCTCGGCGATGATCAGGTCGTTCCAGACGGCTTTCGGCATTGCCCCACGCTATGTCGCCGCCACGGCGGCGGCCAGCGGTCGGCGCTCAGCGGGCGGGTTCCGGATCGGTGACGTCGGCGACGGTGGCGGCCAGCGCCGTGACGGCGGCGTCGGCGTCCACCGCGACGGACACTCCGTGCGCGCCGGCGCCGAGGGTGATCTCCCGGCCGCGCAGCCGCTCGTCGGCGACGACCGGCCAGGCGGTGGTCGAGCCGAACGGGGTGATGGTGCCGCGCTCGTACCCGGTGGCGGCCCGGGCGGCCTCGGCGTCCGGCATGGACAGCCGGCTCACCCCGAGCAGGGCGCGCAGCTTGGGCCAGGAGACGACCCGGTCGCCGGGGGTGAGGACGAAGAGATGGTCGTCCTCGCCTCGGCGTACCACGATCGTCTTGACCACGTCGGGGACCGCGACGCCGCGGGCGGCGGCGGCCTCGGCGAGGCTGCGGACCGGGCCGTGCCGGATCACCCGGTACGGCAGGCCGGCGGCGTCGAGGGCGGCGAGCGCGGGGGACGGCATGCCCGCCACGGTAACCCGGCGGCCCATCGCGGTACGCGAAATGGCCACCGTGGACATCCCACGGAACTGGCCGGACAGGCGTAATGTGATCTCATGCACGCTGTCCGTGATCATGAGCGGGCGGTGGACACGCTGCGGCGCTCGTACGCCGCGGTGCCCGCCGGTGAGCCAGTTCGGCTGGCCAAGCGCACTTCCAACCTGTTCCGCCCGAGGTCGGCGCCCCGCGTCCCGGGCCTGGACGTCAGTGGCCTGACCGGCGTGCTGGGCGTCGACCCGACCGCCCGCACGGCTGACGTGCAGGGCATGTGCACCTACGAGGACCTGGTCGACGCGGCCCTGCCGCACGGGCTGATGCCGCTGGTCGTGCCGCAGTTGCGCACGATCACCCTGGGCGGTGCGGTGACCGGGCTGGGCATCGAGTCCACCTCGTTCCGCAACGGGCTGCCGCACGAGTCGGTGCTCGAGCTGGACGTCCTCACCGGGGCGGGTGAGATCCTCACCGTCCGGCCGCAGGGCGAGCACGCCGACCTGTTCCGGGCCTTCCCCAACTCGCTGGGCAGCCTCGGCTACGCCACCCGGCTGCGCATCGAGCTGCAACCCGTCCGCCGGTACGTGGCGCTGCGCAACATCCGGTTCAGCCGGCTGGAGGAGCTGACCGACGCGATCCGCGACGTGGTCGCCAAGGGCGAGTGGGCCGGCGAGCCGGTCGACGCGATGGACGGGGTGATGTTCAGCCCCGGCGAGGCGTACCTGGTGCTGGGGACGTTCACCGATGAGGCGGAGCGGCCCAGCGACTACACCGGCCAGGACATCTACTACCGCTCGCTGCGCCGGCGCACCCGGGACACCCTCACCACGTACGACTATCTGTGGCGCTGGGACACCGACTGGTTCTGGTGTTCGGCGGCGTTCGGGGTGCAGCACCCGGTGGTCCGCCGGCTCTGGCCGGCACGGTACCGGCGCAGCGACTTCTACCACCGGCTGGTCCGGTTGGAGCACCGCCACCAGGTGGCCGCCCGGGTGGACCGCTGGCGTGGCCGGCCGGCCCGGGAGCGGGTGGTGCAGGACGTGGAGATCCCGCTCGACGGCACCGCCGACTTCCTCCGCTGGTTCGCCCGGGACGTCGGGATGAACCCGGTCTGGCTCTGCCCGCTGCGGCTGCGCGAGCCGGCCGGCCCCGGATCGGCAAGGGCCTGGCCGCTGTATCCCCTCCAGCCGGGCGAAACCTATGTGAACATCGGCTTCTGGGGAAGCGTGCCGATCGCCGAGGGCGCCGCCGACGGCGACGTCAACCGGGCGATCGAGCGCGCGGTGTCGGAGTCGGGCGGGCACAAGTCGCTCTACTCGGACGCGTACTACGACCGCGCGGCGTTCGACCGGCTCTACGGCGGCGAGACCTGGCACGCGGTGAAGGACCGTTACGACCCGGATCACCGGCTCACCGGACTCTACGAAAAGGCGGTAGCAAGGCAATGAGCCTGATCGACCGTGAACAGGGGGCGGCGAACGCCCCGTCCAGCCCGCCGGCGGGAGGCCGGCCTACGGGACCGACCGTGGCGGACGTGGTCCGCGCGGTGACCACCGGCGCGCTGCCGGTCCGCGTCACCGGGTATGACGGCAGCGCCGTCGGCCCCGCCGACGCCGGGATCACCCTGTCGATCCGCTCCGAGCGGGGCCTGTCGTACCTGCTGACCGCCCCGGGTGACCTGGGCATGGCCCGGGCGTACGTGAGCGGCGACCTGGGGCTGGACGGCGTCCACCCGGGCGACCCGTACGAGGCGCTGCGGGTGCTCAAGGACGAGATGCCGCTGCGCCTGCCCCCGGTGGCGGAGGCACTGACCCTGGTGAAGGGGCTGGGCTGGGAGCGGCTGATGCCGCCGCCGCCCCCGCCGCAGGAGGCCGCGCCGCGCTGGAAGCGGGTGATGAACGGGCTGCGGCACTCCCGCACCCGGGACAGCACCGCGATCTCCCACCACTACGACGTCTCGAACGCCTTCTACGAGAAGGTGCTCGGCCCGTCGATGACGTACACCTGCGCGGTCTTCCGCAGCCCGGACGACACCCTGGAGCAGGCGCAGCAGGCGAAGTACGACCTGGTGGCGAACAAGCTGGCGCTGAAGCCGGGGATGCGGCTGCTCGACGTCGGCTGCGGCTGGGGCGGCATGGTCCGGCACGCGGCCCGGGAGTACGGCGTCAAGGCGCTCGGGGTGACCCTGTCCCGGGAGCAGGCGCAGTGGGCGCAGGCGGCGATCGAGCGGGAGGGGCTGGGCGAGCTGGCCGAGGTGCGGCACCTGGACTACCGGGATGCTCCGCGCGAGCAGTTCGACGCGATCTCGTCGATCGGGCTGACCGAGCACATCGGGGTGCGCAACTACCCGGCCTACTTCGGCTTCCTGCGGAACCGGCTGCGGCCGGGCGGGCGGCTGCTCAACCACTGCATCACCCGGGCGGACAACCGGGCCCCGCACCGCTCCGGCGCGTTCATCGACCGGTACGTCTTCCCAGACGGCGAGCTGGCCGGGCCGGGTCGGCTGATCAGCGAGATCCACGACGCCGGGCTGGAGGTGCACCACGAGGAGAACCTGCGGCAGCACTACGCGCTTACCCTGGCGGGCTGGTGCCGCAACCTGGTGGAGCACTGGGACTTCTGCGTCGGCGAGGTGGGGCCGGGCACCGCCCGGGTGTGGGGGCTCTACATGGCCGGCTCGCGGATGGCGTTCGAGCGTAACGGCATCCAGCTGCACCAGGTGCTGGCCACCCACAACGGCCCCGACGGCGTGAACGGCTACCCGTTGCGCCCCGACTGGACGCCCTGACGGCTGCCCGTCACGAGAGGCCGCGCGATCCGCGCGGCCTTTCGTCGTCGTCGGGCCCGACGCGGTCCGGATATTGGTCGGGTCGGTCAGTCAACCTTCGGGCGGTACCCGTCGTCCTTGGTGGGGACGAAAGGAGAGCCGGTGCGGCGGAAGAAACGCTTCGAGGGGCTGGACGTCCTCGTCGCCGAGCGCGGCGGTGCGCTACTCGCGACGGCGGTACTGCTGACCGGTAGCCGGGTCGCCGGGGAGGACCTGTTGCAGGCGGCGCTGGAGCGGCTGATGCGGAACTGGAGCCGGGTGCACGGCGACAAGGAGGGATATCTGCGTCGCACGCTGTACCACCTCGCGGTGGACCGGTGGCGGCTCCGCAGGCGCCGGCCGGAGGTGCTGACCGAGGTCGAGCCGGCGAGCCAGGCGGACGGTACCGAGGCGCTGCACATCCGGCAGGCACTCACCCAGGCGCTGGCCATGCTGCCGCCGCGACAGCGGGCCGTGCTGGTGCTCCGGTACTGGGAGCAGCTCAGCGAAGCGGAAGCCGCCGAGACGCTCGGCTGCTCGGTGGGCACGGTCAAGTCGACCGCCTCCCGGGGCCTGGCCCGGCTGCGCGAGCTCACCGCGGGCTGGGCGATCGAAGACGCACGGGTATGAGAAGACGGGGAATGGAGCGGGTAGATGACCACTGACCTTGAGGAGCAGCTGGCCGCCGGTATGCGTGACGAGGTCGCCGGCCTGGCGCTCACCCGTGACGTACTGGGGGATGCCACACGACGCCACCGGCGGCGCACCACCCTGCACCGCACCGCGTACGCGGTCGGCGTGGTCGGCGTGGTCGGGGCGCTGGCCGCGACCCTCACCGTCGGCGCCGGTGCTCCCGGCGGCACCACCGGCTCGCGCGGGCCGGTTGCCGAGCGGCCCGCGGTGGCGAGCGCCGACACGCCGCAGATGCGGCTCGCCGCCGCCGCGGCGGCCAGCGAGAACATCAGCTACCGGGTGAAGGTCACCACCACTTCGAAGGACAAGCTCGCCAAGCCCGGGGAGCTGCCCGAGCCGGTGAGCGAGCGTTGGGTCACCAAGGGTGCCTTCGATCCGGCGACGGCCACCGGCTACCTGGATTCGCCGTACGAGGGGCAGCTGCGTCCCGCCATCGTGGCGGGCTTCGAGCACGAGCGCCTGATCGACGGCGTCCGGTACGTCGGGGCCTCGAACGCCTCGGTGGGCAGCAGGGGCGAGATCGTGTGGAGCCGCGAGGAGGGGAAGCGGGACAAGCTCGACTACGACATGGCGATGGGCGGCGGCCTGGGGGCTTCTGCGAGCCCGGAGGGGCTGCTCCGGATGTTGCGCCAGGCCGGTGCCACGGTCACGGAGAAGGCCGACGGCGTCTACCACTTCGAGGTCACGGTGAAGGATCTTCCCGAGATCCTCGCCGACACCTTCGTCGGCGAGGTGACGGTCGGCGCGGACAACCGGATCGCGAAGGTGGCCTATACGCGGGAGGCACGGGCGAACGTCCACGGTAGACACTTCACGTACCACCTTGAGGTGGTCATCGAGCTGTCCGACTACGGCATGCCGGTGAAGGTCGAGGTGCCGCCCGTCGTCAGCACGATACCGGCCAGGTAGCGAGCGCCGTCGCCACGAAAGGCCGCGCCACCCGCGCGGCCCTTCGTAGATTCCATTGACAAACAGATTTTGTACGTACAAACTGATTTTGCCATGAGAGACGTCCTGTACCTGGAAGAGCGCGAGCAGGCCGAGGTCCTGCTCAAGCCGCAGCGCATCGAGGTGCTGCGGCAACTGGCCGAGCCGCGCACCTGCACCGAGGTCGCCGCCCTGCTGGAGCAGACCCCGCAGCGGGTCTACTACCACGTCAAGCAGCTCGCGGCGGCCGGCCTGGTCGAGCAGGTCTCCACCCGCAAGGTGCGCGGCATCAGCGAGGGCATCTACCAGGCCGCCGCCCGGTCGTACTGGCTCTCGCCCCGGCTGGTCGGCCGGATCGGCGGGCTGCGCCGGGCCCGGGACGAGCTGAGCCTGGGCTACCTGCTCGACCTCATGGAGGAAGTTCAGGCCGACGTGGCGGCGCTCGACCGCACCGCACCCGAGCTGCCGTCGATCGGCGTCTCCGGCGAGATCCGGGTGCCGGCCGAGCGGCGCCAGGAGTTCCTGCACGACCTGCAGTCGACGCTGCGGGACCTGTTCACGCGCTACGGGGGCGCCGAGGGGGACGCCTTCAAGCTCGCCGTGGCCTGCTACCCGAAAGGCGACAACCATGAGTGACCTGCTGACCGTGCGGGCCCGCCTGGCCGCGCCGGCCGAGGCCGTCCGCCACGCCCTGACCGACCCGGCCGAGCTGCGCGTCTGGCTGGCCGAGCACGCCGAGGTCGAGCTGCCCCGGCGGTACGCGTTCTGGGGCCGCTTCACCCCGGAGGGCGACGCGCCGCAGCAGCGGCTGCTCCACGTCGACGAGCACATACTGCGCTTCGCCTGGCCCCTCGACGGGGTGGAGACCACCACCGAGTTCGAGCTGACCCCCGAGGGGGAGACCACCGTCCTCACCCTGCGGCAGAGCCACTTCGACTTCGCCGAGGCGATGAGCGGCAGCAGCATCCGCGGTGTTTTGCAGACCTTCTGGGCGCTGGGGATCGCCAACCTGGCCGCCCGCCTGGAGGGCCGGCCGCTGCTGCCCCGCACCGACTTCACCTCCGCCGACCTGCGTGGCGAGCTGACCATCGCCGCGTCGATGGACCGGGTGTGGCAGTCGCTGACCGACTCCGAGCAGGCCAGCGCCTGGTTCGGCTACCCGATCGGCATCGAGCCCTGGGTCGGCGGCCGGTACGCCATGGGCGGCTTCGAGTCCGGGTACGCGGCCAAGATTGTCGACCTGGAGCCGGGCCGGAAGCTCTCCGTCGACTGGGGACCGACCGGGATCAGCACCTGGGAGCTGGCCGAGTCCGCCGGGAAGACCAAGCTGACCTTCGTGCAGAGCGGCTTCGACGAGGGCAACCCGCCGTACGCGGCCTGGAGCGGTTCGGTGGCCGGCCTGGCCGAACTGCGCCGCTACCACGAGATGGCGGACTGGCAGCCGATCTGGCTCTCCGTCGAGATGCCGACGGCTGACGCGACCAGCTGACTACGGATCAGCAGGTTAGGGGTTCGAGTCCCTTCGGGCGCGCATTCGTGAACAGGAAAAGTGCTAGGGGCCGGTCGCTTGCGACCGGCCCTGACAGCAACCGGTGACAGCAACGTCACTTTTCGTGCTCCTCATCGAGCAGGCCGCCCAGCTCTGGTCCCCGGAAAAGATCTACGCAACCGACGGGAGTGCCCGCACGTGTTCGTGTTGCCCGCCCACGAGGGTGGCACCACGGGAGGAAGGAAACGTGACCGCAGTGATGACCGCAGCCGCGGCCGCACCTCGAGCCTCGACAACAGACGACCAGCGCGATTTCGACGAATTTTATGCGGCAAAATTCGACGTCCTCAGGTCGCAGCTCTACGCATACCTGGGTGACCGAGCAGAGGCACAGGACCTGGTCCAAGAGGCATTCTGCCGCGCCTACACCAGATGGGCCAGGATCAGGAAATACGAAGACCCCTATGCCTGGGTGCGCCGGGTCGCATGGAATCTCGCCACCAGTAGGCTCCGGCGACAAAAGACGTCCGCGACATTCCTGCGCCGCCAGCGTGAAGAACATCACGACGGCCCGTCGCCGGATCGTGTCGCCCTGGTCGCGGCCTTATCCAAGATACCGCCGAAGCTTCGCAAGGCCGTGGTCCTGCACTACCTGGGCCAGTTGTCCGTCGCGGAAATCGCTGTGCAGGAAGACGTGCCCGAGGGCACCGTAAAAAGTTGGCTCAGCCGCGGGAGAACCGCCCTCGCTGAGCACCTCCAGGGATGACCGGAAAGGAAAATCTTATGTCTGACAACTTGGACACCCTCATTCAGGGCGCATTCACCGAATTCGACGCTGCTGAGCGATCCTCCTACCTGCCTGCGCCGGGTGCCCCCGCGGTCCGCCACAAGGTGGCGTTCCGGCGGAGAGTCCGCCTCACGGCATTCAGCGTGGCCGGTGCGTTGCTGATCGCCGTGCCGATCGCGGCCTACGCCACCAGTCCACGGGGCAACAACTCGCCACCCAATGCGATCGGATCCGCCAGCCCCGCCGAACCGGCCAGTCCGACTCCGTCGCTCGCCCCGTCGTCGGCTCCAGCATCGTCGGCTCCAGCGTCGTCGGCCGATGTGCGCAATGCCACCCTCGACCTCCCAGCGTTCCCGGGCGTGGAAGACGGGTGCAAGGCGAAGGGGACGAGGAAATTTGTCAACGGTACGACGACGCCCGCGGAGGGCGTGAAACTGGTCATCGGGGAGTTGGCTCCCATCATGGCCGACCTCGATGGCGTGCCAGGCGACGAGGAACTCACCACCATTCGTTGCCAGAACGATGGGTCGCTGAACGTCACCCAGCTGCTGGCGCTGAAGGTCGCCTCGGACGGCGCACTGACACCGTTGGGTTACGTGGTCAACTCGGCGGACACCCCCAACGTGGCCGCGACGTTCTCCCGCGAGGCCATCACGGTCGATAACGGCGTCGTCCGGCTCGCCGTCTATGGCCCGTACCAGACCAACGGGTGGCCGCCCTGTGACCGACAGGTGCGGGGCTACGCGTTCCGGAATGGCGCCTTCCGTCAGGTGAACGGTCCGACCACCTTCCAGAAGCCATCCAAGAACTTCCACGAGGTCGACTTCCGCAACACCGGCCTCCTCATGGGCCGCGGGAACCCCGACGGGTCCGGCCAGGTTTACTGCGTGCCGATGGTGAATGGGGCCGGCGAAGCCGACCTGTACAACAACGGCGACGCCAACAAGGGCACGACCCACTACACAATCAGAATCGGCGCCGTTTCCTTCGTCAACGCCAGCGACGGCGAAGCGACGTTCGCCATCCTCACGTTGCGGTCCCCCAGCGGCGAGATGTCGCAGACCCTGCAATCCTTCCAGCAGGATGGGGACTACCCGCTCGGCTGGGAGGTTCTCCGGTCGGGCGTCAACGGAGTCACCCGTATCGAGAAGGCGGAAGTCAGCGGGGGCATCGTGCAGGTGACCGTCACGACCACCAGCGGAAAGCAGGTGTGGTCATACCGTCCCTCCGCCACAAACCAGAGCTGGCAACGAGTCAGCTCATAGAAGGTCAGGGGTTCGAGTCCCTTCGGGCACGCCCGGCAACCAGGGCCGTGACCAGCGGAAACGCGGTCACGGCCCTGGTGTTTCCGGGATGTGGGCGGCGGAGCCCGGTAACTGGGTGGCCTTGGGGCTCATCGCCGGCAGCGCGGCCGGCAATCTGGCCGACCGGCTCGTCCGCGCCGCAGGGGTGGGCCATCGTGAGGTCGTGGACTTCCTGAATCTCGACTGGTGGCCGACGTTCAATCGCGCCGACAGCGCCCCGGTCCGCGGCGTCGCCGTTTCGGTACTGCTGAGCCTGCGCAACGGGCCGCTCACCGCCGCTCCGTCCGTGGCAGGCGACGCGGCCCACCTCGCCGACCGCGATGGGCGCTGAGATCGAGACCACCGTCACCGGTCGGGGCGCCGGGGCTCGTATCGCCCTCGCGGTCGCGGTCGCCGCCCCGGCAGTGATCATGCGGCTGGCCGGGGTGGAGTTGGCGCCGGTGGCGGCGGTGGCGGTTTTCGGCGGCGCCGTGCTCGCCTCGGTGGCGCTGCTGATGTGGGCCTCGGAGGCCGCGCGGGTGGACATCTCCGGCAGTCTCGCGCTGGCCATCCTGGCGTTGATGGCGATCCTGCCCGAGTATGCGGTGGACATCTTCTTCGCCTACACCGCCGGTCACGACCCGGCCTACGCCGCCTACGCCACGGCGAACATGACCGGCGCGAACCGGCTGCTCATCGGGGTGGCCTGGCCGCTGCTGGTCGTCTTCGCGATCGTGGCGGTACGCCGCCGCGGCGTCCGCGGCGAACGCAACGCCGTGACCTTGCAGGCACACCGCCGTACCGAGATCGTGTTCCTCGCCGTCTCCACCATCTACGCCCTGGTCCTACCGCTGACCGGCCGGCTGGCCTGGTA
Source organism: Micromonospora sp. NBC_00898 (assembly GCF_045207895.1). Classification (NCBI taxonomy): domain Bacteria; kingdom Bacillati; phylum Actinomycetota; class Actinomycetes; order Micromonosporales; family Micromonosporaceae; genus Micromonospora; species Micromonospora sp. NBC_00898. The sequence goes on along the minus strand of NZ_CP108775.1, from coordinate 4,860,171 downwards.
CGACGCGCTGGTGCTTGGTGGGCTGTTCGCTGCCTACCTGTGGCGGATCCGCGGCAAGGGGGAAGCCGAGGAAGAACTGGCCGGCGTGGCCGCCACCATCGCTGTTCAGCCGACCACCCGCCGGCGTGGCCTGGTCGCCGCGCTGTTCGTCGCCGCCGGGATGATCATCCTGGTCGCCACCGAACCCTTCGGCGACGCCCTCGTCGGCGCGGGCGCCGACCTGGGCATTGACGAGTTCCTGCTCGTCCAGTGGCTGGCCCCGATCGCCTCCGAAGCGCCCGAGGTCATCGTCGCGATCACGTTCGCCCTACGCGGACGCGCCGACGACGGCATGGGCGCACTGCTGGCCGCGAAACTCAACCAATGGACCCTGCTGATCGCCTGCCTGCCGGTCGCCTACTACCTCGGCGGCGGAGAGTTCGCCGGGTTGCCGCTGGACGCCCGGCAGACCGCGGAACTTGTGCTCACCACCGCCCAGACGCTGCTCGGCGTGGCCGTCCTGACCGACCTGCGACTGATCCGCGGTGAAGCCGCCCTGCTGTTCGGCCTGTTCGCCGTCCAGTTCGTGCTGCCCGCACCGAACATCCGCTACGTCATCGCCGTCGCCTACACCGTGCTGGCCATCGTGCTGCTCATCCGGCAGCGTCGCCACGTCCCCGAGCTGATCAAGTCCCTGTGACACCGGTCGTGTGTCGCGGCGCCGCGCGATGGACTCGCCCCCCCAATGCTGCGCGCACCTGGCCGTACGTTGACAGCACCAGGGTGGAGACGCCCCAGAGGGCGATGACCCAACTCGTCGGTGGAGCCCAGGCCGAGAGCCATCCCGCACTGTCCGCCGCGCTCAGCGGAGCACGCGGCTGCCTCCCTGGCAGGGCCAGCGCAGCGAAGCCGGCGGCCGCGAGGCCGCACAGCACCGGCACCACGGCGCGTCGGAACACGACCGCCGTGAGGAGGGCCGTTGCCAGCCACAGCGATGCCCCGGACAGGACAGCGGCGGTGGTGGTGGCGCGGTCGGTCGGAGAGGGTTGCTCGCCGAAGAACGGTGCGGAGGCCACGACGGCCACGTACAGAGACCATCCGGCGCCGGGCTGTGCCAGGATCAGCAGGAACCAAGCCCACGCCCCGTGGCTCCGGCGGGGTGCGGAGGACGGTACGACGGCACCGTCGTGCTGCTCGCCATCGGCTGCGCTGGTCATGCCCTGATCTTGCTCCGGGGCCGGCCAAGCCACCTGAGTCGCAGCAGCTCAGGTTGCCGCCCGCGCCGAATGCCCGGCAGTGGGCTACCTCGCTGCGGCGCGCGGCGGAGTGGGGGTGCTTGGATTACGGCGCCAGCCGGCGACGTCGCCGGCGGCAACCCCGAGGAGGATCGCCACCATCGTTGCGGCGACCGCCAGCGGCGGTACGGCGATCATCGCCGGAGCGACGGCCACCAGCACGGCGAGCCCGATCCGTCGCGAGTACGACACCCGGCTGAACACGGTGTACTCCAAGCGAGCCCGGCCGAGCAGGAACAGCACCGGTCCGGCCATGATCGCCGCGGTCCATGACGCGTTCGGGCGCGCCAGCGGCTGGGCGATGACGAGCCGGTCAGCGACGCTGACGGCGATGGCGGCTGCCGCGATGAGGAAATGGGTGTACGCGGTGGAACGGCCCAGGTGTGCGGGATTCGGCGACCGAGCGAGCGCCTCACACATCAGCTCACCCGCCCGGTAGATGTAGATCCGCCAGAGCAGACCGGTGACCGCGAAGGAGACCACCAGCGCGGCCACACTGTGGCGGCCGAAGTCGCTCGACCCGAAGGTGGTTCCGGCGACGATGATGGTTCCGCCGAGAGCAACGATGACGATCTGCCGAAACCGCTCGGACATGTGCGCCGCAGCGAGCCCCCACTCCGAGATCGGGGATCGGCCGGCCCCAGGTGTGGGAAAGTCGAGCCGGGCCGCAACATACTCCATGGTGATGGCGAGCGCCCACAGCGCCACCCGCAGCCGCTCGCTGCTGGCGGCGCCAAGCAGCCAAGGCACGGCCGACACGGCGAACCAGAACAGCGTACGCAGGCTCCGGCGGCGCAACTCGTGGCGGCGCAGGACGACCACCAGGTACAGACTGCGCCCCAGCTGAACGGCGACGTACGTGCCGGCGAAGAACCAGCCGCGGCGGCCGAAGGCGTCCGGCACCGCGGATGCCAGGATGAGGCTGCCCAGCATGATCCCGATGACGGTCAGCTGGGTCGAGGCCCGTTCCGGATCGAGCCGGTCGGTCATCCAGATCGTCATCATCCAGATCCACCAGACGGCTGGCAGCAGCACCGTCGCCTGTACGAGATCGCGCCAGTCGAGGCTGTCGATCAGGCCCTGGGAGACGCGGTCGAGCGCGAACACGAAGACCAGGTCGAAGAACAGCTCGAGAAATGTCACGTGCTGCGGGCTGGTGGGATCACGCAACACCCCAGCATCGCTCGCCGGCATCGGCATGCCCTTCCGAAAGTCGGTCGCTGTTCCGCGCCCGGCTGTCGTACCACGCGGACCGACGCCGCCGAGCCGAAACGGCTCGCCGCCGGCGTCCGGCTTGCTCGACCGTGACGCGGGGCCGTCACGGGCCCCCAGCGGTCAGGTCATCGGCCCGCTTCTTCCACAATATGAAGGCTGGCAGCCGATCTGGCTCCCCGAAGAAGCGTCCGCAACCGTCGGCTCCACCAACTGACGTCACCAAAAGGGCCTGCTGTCACCCCATCGTGGTACAGGGGCCCTTGCCAGTGCGAAGTCGCGCAAGACGTGGGCCACCGGTCAACGGGTTCCGAAGATCTCTCGCGGTCGGATCAGGGAAGACGACCGCGACATCGGGCAAATGTGGGAAAATTTCACCATAGGGGCGCCTGTTCAGCCCGAGTGCCGCAGCTCATCACGACTCTCGTTCTCCGCTGAACGGCGCCTTCCTGCCTGTGTCCCCCAATGGATGGCAAACCGCCGTCAACGAGGTTGGGCCCAGGCTTCACTAGGAAGGAGCACCAGTAATGGTGGGACGTACCCGGCTGTGGGCAGTAGCGATGGCGCTCAGCGCGACGGTGGCGGGCACCGCCGTGGGAAGCGCGGCCATGGGCGACGGACGAGGCGACCCCCGCGACTCGCACGACTCCCGCGACTCGCACGACTCCTTCGACTGGCGGGACGCAGGCAACACCGACTCGCGGGACGCAGGCAACGAGCGGGAGCGGGGGACCGTGCGGGCGAAGCTCAGCGGCTTCGAGGAGGACCCGCTCACGATCTCGACGCCCGGCTCGGGTCGGTTCGTGGCGCACATCGACGAACGGGAGAAGGAGATCAAGTTTGAACTGAGCTACGAGGATCTCGAGGGAGACGTCCAGCAGGCGCACATCCACTTCGGGGGGAGACACCAGAGCGGCGGGATCGCCGTCTTCCTCTGCTCGAACCTGAAGGACGCGAAGGGCGGCGCGCCAAATGGCGTTCAACCCTGCCCCAAGTCTCCCGCCACGATCGAGGGAACCATCAAGCCCGGTGATGTCATCGGCCCGGCTGACCAGGGCATTCAGCCTGGAGAGTTCGACGAGCTCGTCGATGCGATCGAGGCCGGCGTCACGTACGCCAACGTGCATACCTCGAAGTACCCGATGGGCGAGATCAGGGGCCAGATCAGCGACGACCACGGCGACCACCACGGCGACGACGACTGACCGGGGTGCGCTCCCTCCAGAAGGCATCCGCTCATCTGGTGGTGAGTGGATGCCTTCCGGGGGTGCAAGGCAGCGTCCCGGTGGGTACTGCCGGGAGTTCACCCTCTTCTTCATCCCGCTGATCCCGGTCCGGACCCGCTACGTCCAGCAGTGCACCTACTGCGGACCGGGGTGCCATGTCGGCGGACGCTCAACCCGCCAGACCCGCGGCGCGCCGGAGCAACGCCCGTCGTTCCGCCGCAGAGCCCACCACATCGGCGGCGGCCCGGAACAGGGCGGCGGCGCGGACCGGGTCGCCGTGGCGGGCGGTCAGCTCGGCCTCCGCGGCCAGCGCCGGCGGGTAGCCATCGAGCGCCCCGCCGGAGCGGGCCTCGGCGACCAGGGCCAGCCCGGCCGCCGGACCGTACGCGTACCCGTGGGCCACCGCGCGGTTGAGCCGGATCACCGGCGTGGGGCGGATCAGGGCCAGTTCGTCGTACCAGCGGGCGATGGCCGGCCAGTCGGTGTCGGCGGCGGTCGGCGCGGTGGCGTGGCAGGCGGCGATCCGGGCCTGCAGGGCGTACGGGCCGTGGCCGGCCCGGTCCAGCAGCGACCGGCCCTCCGCGATGGCGGCGTGGTCCCAGCGGGCGCGGTCCTGCTCGTCGAGGGTGAGCAGGTTGCCGTCGGCGTCGCGGCGGGCCGCCCGGCGGGAGTCGTGCAGCAGGAAGAGCGCGAGCAGACCGCCCGCCTCGGGCTGCGCCGGCATCAGCCGGTCGAGCAGCCGGGCCAGCCGGACCGCCTCCGCGGCGAAGGCCGGCTCGCCGTCGGCGTCGTACCCCCGGGTGAAGAGCAGGTAGAGCACGGCCAGGACGCCCGGCAGCCGCTCGACCAGCGCGGACCCGGTCGGCACCCGGTACGGGATGCCGGCCGTGGCGATCTTCGTCTTGGCCCGGGTGAGCCGGCGGGTCATGGTGGACTCGGTGACCAGGAAGGCGCGGGCGATATCGGCGGTCGGCACGCCGGCCACGGTGCGCAGCGTCAACGCGACCCGGGCCTCCAGCGCCAGCGCCGGGTGGCAGCAGGTGAAGATCAGCCGCAGCCGGTCGTCCACCACATCCCCTTCCGCCGAGGCCGGCGCCGGCGCCGGGTCGGCGAGCAGCGCCAGCTCGCGCAGCTTGCGGCGTTCCACGGTGGCCCGGCGCAGCACGTCCATCGCCCGGTTCCGGGCGGCCGTCATCAGCCAGCCGCCCGGATTCGCCGGTACGCCGTCGCGCGGCCAGCGCTCCAGCGCCGTGGCCAGCGCCTCCTGGGCGCAGTCCTCGGCGAGCGTCCAGTCGCCGGTGACGCGGATCAGCGTCGCCACGATCCGCGGGTACGCCTCGGCGCCCGCGTCGGCGACCACGCCGGCCACGTCGGTCACGGGCGTCAGTCCAGGTCCACGAGGGGCCGCAGCTCCAGCCGGCCGCCGTACGCCATCGGGTGGGCCCGGGCCACCTCGATCGCCTCGTCCAGGTCGGCGCACTCCAGCAGGTCGAAGCCCACGATCACCTCCTTGGTCTCGGCGAACGGGCCGTCGGAGAGGAGCAGCTCGCCGTCGCGTACCCGGACGGTGGTGGCCGCCGACAAGGGCCCCAGCGCGCTGCCCATGAGCCGCTGGCCCCGGCCGTCCCGCTCGGCCACCCACTCCTCGATGTCGGGGGCGGCGGTCGGGTCGGCGTCCGGCTCGGTGTCGGTGCAGACGAACATCAGGTACTTCATCGGTTCGCTCCTCCATGTCGTGGTTCCAGCAGCCTGACGAACGGCACCCGCGGATCCGGACACCTGCCTACCAGAATTTTTTCGGTGGTGATTTTCCGGGTCCGGCTGGGTACTGCCGGGCGATGTTCTTCATCTTCGGGCTCCGCACCAAGGTCGACCGGTCCGGTGTCGTCAGCCGGGCCGACGCGCAGCGCCTCCCGGTCGGCTGACCGTGGCCCGGTTCCTCTGCTGGCTGATCGGCCGGCAGCCGGTCACCCCGGCCACCGCACCGGTGCACACCGTCTCCCGGCCGCCGTGCACGCCCGGCCGCCGACGCCTCCGCCGCAGCCGGCCCGCGGCCGGCGCCCAGTCTCCCCGCTCACCCTGGAACCGGTCCGCCGGCCGCTGACCGGCCTGTGATCTTCGACCCCGTACGGAGCCCGCCCCGACCTGCGCGATCTACGCTGAGGCCGCCGTCCGAACGGGGAGAATCGTGCGCAATCACCCGGCCGTCGTGCTGGTGGCCGTCCTGCTGTCCACCGTCGCGCTGCCGGTCTCGCTGACCGGCGCGTCCGTCGCGCTGCCCGACATCGGCCGAGACCTGCACGCCGGCCTGGCCGGCGTGCAGTGGGTGGTGAACGGCTACAACGCCACCTTCGCCAGCTTCATGCTCGCCACCGGCGCGCTGGCCGACCTGTTCGGCCGCCGCCGGGTCTACGCCCTCGGCGTCGCGGTCTTCGCCGCCGGTGGGCTGCTCGCCACGGTCGCCGACACCATCGTGCTGCTCGACGTCGCCCGGGCCCTCGCCGGTGTCGGCGCGGCCGCCGCCGCGACCAGTGCCTCCGCGCTGCTCGCCGGGGCGTTCTCCGGCCGTGCCCGGGCTCGGGCGTTCGGCCTGTTCGGTACGGCGATCGGCGTCGGCCTCGCCTTCGGCCCGTCGATCGCGGGGCTGCTGATCGAGGGCTCCGGCTGGCGGGCGGTCTTCGCCGCCCCGGCGCTGGCCGCCGGCGCGGTGCTCGCCCTGGTGCCGCTGCTGCCGGAGTCCCGCCAGCCGCACCCGGGACGGGTCGACTGGCCGGGCACATTCTCGTTCACCGCCGCGCTGCTGCTGCTCATCTTCGGTTTCGTGCAGGGCCCCGTGTACGGCTGGGCGGCCCCGGTGATCGTGGGCGCGTTCGCCGCGGCGGCGGCGTTGCTGGTGGTCTTCGTCCGGGTGGAGCGCCGCCGGCCCGATCCGATGTTCGACCTGGCGCTGCTGGCGAGCCCCCGGTTCCTCGGCATCTGCCTGGCGGCGGCCACCATCGTCGCGGTGCTGGTGCCGCTGCTGGTCTACCTGCCGTCGTACCTGACCACGGTGGTCGGGCTGACCCCCGGCGCGGCGGGCGCGACGCTGATCCTGCTGACCGCGCCCACCCTGGTGCTGCCGCTGCTCGGCGGCGCGCTGACCCGGCTGGTGCCGGCGACCACGGTCACCGTCGTCTCGGTGGTGGTGGTCGCGGTCGGGGCGGCCTGGGCGACCGCGCTCGGCCCGGACGCGGGGACCGGGACCCTCGCGGGGCCGCTGCTGACCATCGGCGTCGGGGTGGGGCTCTCCATCGGACTGCTCGACGCGATCGCGATCGGCAGCGTCGCGCCGGCCCGTGCCGCGACCGGCGCCGGGATGATCAACACGGCGCGGCTGACCAGCGAGACCATCGCGATCGCCGTGGTGGGGGCGGTGCTGGCCAGCACCACCGCCGGCCGGCTCGCCGACCCGGGCTTCACCGGCGGCCTGCGTACGGTGCTCTGGTCGCTGGCCGGGCTGGCCCTCGCGGCCGCGGTGGCCACCGCCGTGCTGGTCCGCCGCGGCGCGCTCCGGGCCGTACCGGCGGAGAGCGCCTATCCTGGCGGATCATGACGGACACCGCGCAGCGCCTGGCCGAGATCCGGGGTGGCGTGCCGCCCCGGCGGCACAACGCCCGGACCATCGCCGCGCTGACCGGCAATCCCGGCTGCAGCCGCCGGGCGGTGCTGGACAGCGCGGGCGTGGACAAGCCGGAGCTGGCCGAGCGGATCGGCTTCCCGGCGCGGTTCGGCCAGTCCCGCTTCGCCATCACCCGGGGTAACGCGTTCGAGGCGCAGGTCAAGGCCGACGGTGCGGTGGAGCTGCTGCGACTGGTCGCCGAGCGGCTGGGCGTACCGGTGCCGGCGGGGGCGACCTGGACGGACCTGGGCGGTGCCGACGACCTGCCGGACCGGCACCAGCGGTCCCGGGCGGCGCTGATCGACCCGGGCGAGGGCGCGGCGCTGTTCGACCATCCGCTGCTCGGCCTGGACGTCGCCGGCCAGCGGGTGCACCTGGAACCCGACCTGGTCGCCGCCCGGCTCGCCGGCCGGTTCCACGTCGTGGAGATCAAGTCCTTTCCGGTGATCGACGGGCAGGCCGACCCGGCGAAGGTCTCCGCCGCCGCCATCCAGTCCGCCGTCTACGTGCTGGCGCTGCGCGAGCTGCTCGCCGGCGCCGGGCAGGATCCGGAGCTGGTCTCCCACGAGGTGGTGCTGGTCTGCCCGCGCGACTTCGCCAACCAGCCGGTGGCCAGCCTGCTCGACGTCCGCAAGCAACTGCTGGTACTGCGCCGCCAGCTCGACCGGATGGCCCGGATCGACACCCTGCTCGACGCCGTGCCGGCGGACTTCACCGCCGACCTGACCGCCGACCCGGCCACCCTGGTCGCCGCGCTGTCCCGGGTCGAGGCCCGCTACGCGCCGGACTGCCTGGCCGCCTGCGAGCTGGCGTACTTCTGCCGGCACGAGGCGCGCGGGCACACCACCGCGCTGGGCCGCCCGGTCCGCGAGGCGCTGGGCGGCATCGCCGAGGTGTCCGAGGTGCTGGCGCTGGCCGCCGGCGAGCGGGCCCCCGACCCCGGGCAGGGGGAGGCCGCCGCGCTGCTGCGCGCCGCCGCCCGGCTGCGCGCCGACGCCCGCACCGGAAACCCCGCATGAGTACGCTGCGCGCGCTGGCCAAGGCGCAGGCCCTCGCCGCCGGGGTGGCCCAGCCGGTCACCACCGTCCGACACCTGCACCTGTCCGAACGCCCGCTGGTGCTGGTGCCGCTCGCGATGGCCGGCGAGGCGAACGCCCCCCTCGTGGCCCTGGTGGGCGCCGCACCGGACGAGGCACGGCTGCTCGTCGTGCCGCAGCCCCGCAACCGGCAGCAGCGATTCGCGTTCGCCGCCGAGCTGGCCGGGATCGTGCTGCCGTACCTCGACTCGTTCCGGGGCGTCTCCGAGGCGGTGCCCACCGACCGGGGCAGGGACATCCGCTACCGGTACGTCGACGCGCCGCAGCTGCTGGTGCCGAACCCGGCCGGGGTCACCTTCCTGCGGCTGCTCGGCCGCTCCACCCGGTTCCGGCGCCCCGACGGCGACTATCCGGTGCACCCGGCGGTGCCGCTGCTCGGCCGCTGGCTGACCTTCTTCGCCGAGCGGGCCGAGCATCCGGGCTCCTCGGCGCTGCTGGCGATGACCGAGGCGCTGACCATGCACTGGGCGACCGGGCAGAGCGCGGTCGAGGACCTGCACCTGCCGGCGCTGCTCGGCTGGCTCGACCCGCCGGCCGGGATGACCGGTGCCGCGGCGGCCGCCCGGGCCGAGGACCCGACGGTCTGCCCGCCGGCCGGCCCGGCCGCCGACCCGGACTTCGACAACCGGCTGCTGGCCCCGGCCATCGCCGCGTACGCCGAGGCGGAGGAGGATCCGGTCGCCCGCGCGGCGGCGTACGCGGAGTTGGCGCGCCTGCTGCGCGACCAGCTCGCGCCCACCTGGGAGCTGATGTGGCGCGGCGTGGGGCTGCTGCGTGCCCTGCCCGTCGGGGCCAGGGTGGCCGGCCGGTGGGACGGCGACAAGGACGCCTTCACCGGGTACGCCGAGCACGTCGACGCCGGCGGCGGCCCGCAGCCCCGGCGCGACGCCGCGGTGGCCGCCGCCGTGCGCCTGCACCGGCTGGAACGGGCCCTCACCTCGTACGCGGTGCAGCGCGCCTACGACGATCCGCTGGTGATGGCCGAGCACCGGCTGACCGGGGAGGCGTTCGTCGGTGACGTGACCCTCGCGGACCCGCAGCGGGTGGACGACAGCGGCAAGCGGCCGGTGCTGCGCCCCCGGATCCAGGTGGTCACCACCGAGCCGGTGCTGATGCCGGTCGGGGCGACCCTGTGGTCGCCGGCCCGGCCCGCGCAGAAGGCCAGGGTGGTCTTCGTGACCCCGGGCGCGGACGGCAAGACCGAGGTGGTGCTCGAACTGTCGGGCGGGATGGGTCGGGGGCTGACCGCACCGCCCGGAACGGTCCCGGAGGTGGGGGAGCGGCTCTGCTTCACCACCCTGTCGGACGCCTTCCTGCCGGCGGGGAACTTCCCCGCGCCGGAGGAGACGCCGTGGACGCACGGCGGGCCGCCCGCCGCCACGCGGCCGGCGGAGGGGCCGGCGGCCCAGGTCGAGGGCGGTGCCGAGGCCACCACCGCCACCGTCAGCGACGACGGCGACCCGGCGGAGGAGTGGGCCTGAGGTCGGTCAGGAGAGGGCGGCCAGCGCCGCGCGCGCCTCGTCCGCCGTCGGCCGCTCCGGGTCGCTGTCCAGCAGGATCTCCAGGGCCTTCCGGTACGCCAGGTCGCGCGCGTCGTCGGCCGCGACCTCGACGTCCGGCGTCACTCCGCAGCCCTCCCAGTTGGTGCCGGTCAACGGATTCACCGGCCGGGCCACCGGCACGGTCAGCTCGAGGTGCGGGTGCGCCGGGAAGCCCTCGCACGGGTGCGCGCCGCCGCGGGTGCGCTCACCCATCACGGTGGCCCGGCCGAGCTGCTGGAGGTCGTACGCCAGCTCCTCACCGCCGGAGAAGGTCTCCGCGCCGGTCAGCACGTACACCGGCTGGTCGGCGTCGTAGCGTGGCCCGGCCACGTACGCCGCGCTCCAGAACTGGCGGGTGTCGCCGCTCCGGTCGTGCATGGTGTGCAGGTGCACCGGCTCGGCGAAGAACCAGCCGCAGACCAGGGCCACCATGTCGGGGCTGCCGCCCCGGTTGCCGCGGAGGTCGAGCAGGAGCGCGTCGGTGCCGACGAGCAGCCGCAGCGCCGCCGTCACGGCGTCGCCGGCGAGCTGCGGCGGGAAGAGGTACGGGCGGATCTCCAGCAGCCCGACGTTGCCGGCGAGGCGTTCCACCCGGGCCACGCCACCCATGGTGGTCCTGGCCAACGGGGTCAGCCGCGCCTCGATCGGGTCGTCGTCCCGCTCGACCAGCGGCGTCGGGTGGTGCCGCAGCCGCAGGTGCAGGTCGCCGTTGACCGATTGGAGGTCCTCGGTGACCAGGGCGGCGAGCGCCGCCGGTTCGGGGGCGTCGGCGTACCGGCCGTCGCGGAGCCGGTCGCCGAGGTGCGCGGCGATCCGCTCGGCGACGTCGGGAAGGACGTAGCGCTCGGCGACCAGCTTCGCGGCCCGCTCGATGATCTCGGTGGTCTCGTCCTGTCGCATCGGATGGCCCCCGTCCGGTTCTTCATTGTGGTGTTCGCAGTAGAGCAGCGGATTGACAAAGCGTCAAGAGAAGTGGACGCTTTCCGGGTGGCCGACGACATCCCCGACGAGCCGCTGGAGGTCCGCACTCCGGCCCACTTCAGGGCGCTCGCCCACCCGTTCCGCCACCGGCTGCTCTTCGCGCTCGGCACCGGCCCCGCCACCGTCAGCCAGCTCGCGACCGGCCTCGGCGCGGCCAAGGGCACCGTGGCCCACCACCTCAAGGTGCTGACCGAGGCCGGCATGGTCCGGGCCGGTCGCTCACGGCAGGTGCGCGGCGGCACCGAGCAGTACCACGAGCGCACCTTCCGCCGGATGATCGGCGAGGCTGGCGACCGGGACGCCACCGCCGCGCTGCTCAACGCGGTCGGCCAGCAGATGGCCGCCGACGCCGACCCGCTGCTGCACCTGCGCCACCTCCGGCTCACCCCCGCCCAGGCGGACCGGCTCCGGGCCACCCTGGACGACCTCGTCGGCAGCGCCGAGGAGGCCGACCCCGGCGCGTCCCGGTACGGCGTGCTGGTGGCCCTCTACCGGCAGGACGACAGCCCGTCACCGTCCTGACCGGGCACCGTGACGGGCGCCGATCGGCTCTGGCGGCGGCATCGGGTGGTGACTACGCTTGCGCCGTTCGCCGCCCGTAACCGGTCCTCATCGTCGAGGGTGCGCACGTCTGAGAGAGAGCCGGAGCGAATCGTTGTGCTGCCGCAGGACGTGAGCCGCGCCGTCGTGGCCCGTCCCATGCTGTCCGGCCGCGTCGGTCTCGTCGCGGTCGCGGTCGTCGTACTCGGGGAAGCCTGCTGGCTGGTGGCCGGGCTGCCCGGCGCAGCCCTGGCCAGCGACCTGGGCGCGGTTGCGGTCGCGGCCTGGGCGGCGGTGGCCTGCGTCGGGGTGGCCCGCCGGCACCCGGTGGCGCTGCGCCGGTTCTGGACGCTGCTCGCGGTCACCATGGCGCTCGCCGCGCTCGGTCGCATCCTGTGGACGGTGGAACGGCTCGGCGGGCGGGAGCTGCCGCACACCCCGCTGATCGGCGGCCTGTTCACCGCCGGCATCGTCACCGGCACCGCCGCGCTGCTCTGCTCGCTGGCCGCCCCGCGCAGCCTGGTCGGGCAGGCCCGCACCCTGCTCGACGGGGTGATCGTCGGGCTGGCCCTGATCCCGATCGGCTGGGTGGTGGTGTTCCGCGACGTCGCCGCCGCCGACCTCACCGACCCGCTGCGCACCTTCGGCCTGCTCTACCCGATGTTCGACCTGATGCAGCTGACCATCCTGGTCGCGGTCGCCGGGCCGTCCCGGCCCATGTGGCGGGCCCTGACGGTGATCGGGGTCAGCCTCGCCACCCGGGCCGCCGCCGACACGGCCTACGTCTCGCTCGTCGCGCACGGCAGCTACACGCCCGGCCACCCGATCGACGTCTGCTGGCCGCTGAGCTACCTGCTGATCGGCGCTGCGACCACGTACCCGCCGCCCACCGGCAGCGGCGGCGGCGAGGAGACGGCCGAGTCACCGCTGCCGCCCTGGTGGCGGGTGGCGCTGCCGTACCTGCCGGTGGGCGGGGCGATCGTCGCGGTGGTCCTCGCCCGCCGGCCCACCGGGCAGACCCCGCACCTGATCTTCCTCGGCATGATGGCGCTGCTCGGCGTGCTGGCGCTGCGCCAGGGGCTGGCCGCCAACGAGAACCTGCGGCTGGTGGCCCGGCTGCGCCGGCTCGCCTATTCCGACCAGCTCACCGGCCTGCCCAACCGGCTGACCTTCAACCGGCGGCTGCGCCGTGCCCTGCGCGACGACGCGCCGGTCGCCGTGCTGCTGCTCGACCTGGACGGGTTCAAGCAGGTCAACGACCGCTTCGGGCACGCGACCGGTGACCGGCTGCTGACCAGCATCGCCGAGCGGATGCGGGACGCCACCGGCGCCGACGGGATGATCGCCCGGCTCGGCGGCGACGAGTTCGCGGTGCTGCTCGCCGGCGACCGGCCGGTGCCGCCGGAGCGGCTCGCCGAACGGCTGCTCACCGCCCTGGAGCCGCTGCCCGGCGAGGAGGACCTCGGCCTCAACCCGTCGGCGAGCATCGGCATCGCCGAGTACGGGCCGCAGCACGCCTCCCACACCGACCTGCTCCGCGACGCCGACATCGCCATGTACGCGGCCAAGGCGGCCGGCAAGTCCGCGTACCGGACGTGCACACCGGGGCTGCGCGACGCGGCGGTGACCCGCGCGGAGCTGATCGCCGACCTGCGCCGCGCCGTCGACGAGGGGCAGCTCCACCTGGAGTACCAACCCATCGTCGACCTGGCCACCGGCGCGGTACGCAGCGTCGAGGCGCTGGTCCGCTGGCGGCACCCCCGGCTCGGAGTGCTGACCCCGGCCAGCTTCCTGCCGCTGGCCGAGGAGACCGGGCTGATCATGCCGGTCGACCGCTGGGTCATCCACGAGGCGTGCCGGGCCGCCGCGGCCTGGCGGGAACGCGCGCCGCAGGTGACCGTCGCGGTGAACATCGCCGCCGCGCACCTGCGCCGGGCCGACCTGATCGCCACGGTCACCGCCGCCACCGCCGGCGCCGGCCTGCCACCGCGCGCACTCACCCTGGAGCTCACCGAGTCGGCGCTGATCGACGGGAGCGACGCGGTGCTGGACCGGCTGCGCCAGCTGCGCGAGCTGGGCATCGGGATCGCCATCGACGACTTCGGCACCGGCTACTCATCGCTGAGCTACCTGCACCGGATCCCGGCCACCGAGCTGAAGGTCGACCAGTCCTTCGTGGCGAGGCTGGGCGCTGAGGACGCCCGGGCGTACGCCACCGTGGACATGGTCAACCGACTGGCCGCTGCGTTCGACCTGGCCGTGGTGGCCGAGGGGGTGGAGACCGACGCGCAGCACGCGGCGGTCACCGCGATCGGCTGCGTGCACGGCCAGGGCTGGCGGTACGGCCGCCCGGCCGCCATGCCCGAGCTGCTGACCACGCTGACCCCGGTCGACGCGGCCCGCTGACCGGCCCGGGTCGGCGCGGGTCGAAGGTCCCGGGTGGGACAGGGGGTTCGGCCCTGCTCCGGGCGGCTCCCGAACCGCCACGATGGAACGGTCACCGAGAAGCACCTTCATCCATACAGGAGCCCCCCATGAAGCGACGGACTTTGGACCTGCTGTTCAGCATCGGCGGCCTGGGCCTCGCGGTCCTGCTGCTCGTCGTGGGCATCGTCCTCACCACGAACGCCAACTTCGCCAACACCTACGTGCACGACCAGCTCAGCGCCCAGCACATCAGCTTCAAGCCGGCCGACACCCTCACCGACGAGGAGAAGAAGTCCGACTGCCTGCGCGAGTACGCCGGCCAGCGGCTGACCACCGGCAAGCAGGCCGAGTGCTACGCCAACGAGTTCATCGGCCTGCACCTCAAGTCGATCGGCGGCGGCAAGACGTACGCCGACCTGGGCGAGCCGCAGGCCGCGCTGAAGCAGCAGGTGACCCAGGCCGAGCAGACCAAGGCCGCAAACCTGCCCGACCTGCAGAAGCAGCTCGCCGACGTCACCGCGCAGCGGGAGACCGTCTTCAAGGGTGAGACGCTGCGGGGTCTGCTGCTCACCTCGTACGGCTTCAGCGAGTTCGGCCGCAAGGCCGGGCAGGGCGCCCTCGCGATGTACCTCGGCGCGGCGCTGCTCCTGCTGCTGTCGCTCGCCGGCCTGGTGCACGCCTTCCGGACCCCGGCCAGCGAGACGTTCGCCGCCCCGGCGAAGGCCAAGGAGCGGGTCACCACCTGACCCGACCAGCCCCGACCCGATCGCCCCCGGTCTCCCGCACCCCCTCGGGAGACCGGGGGCGATCGCGTTCGGCGCACAGGTCGCCCGGCCGGGCCGCAGAATCGGGCTTGACCATCACGTAACGGCAGGCGGGAGCCTTGGTCGCGGAAGGGAGGGAACCATGGCGTACACGGTGGGTCAGGTGGCGAGGGCGGCCGGGGTGACGGTCCGGACGCTGCACCACTACGACCAGATCGGGCTGCTCTCGCCCAGCGGCCGCACGGCGGCGGGCTACCGGCGCTACGACGACGCGGACCTGGAGCGGTTGCAGCACATCCGGTACTACCGTGAGCTGGGGTTTGCGTTGGACGAGATCGCGGCGATCCTCGACGACCCGGGCGTGGACCCGGCGGCGCACCTGCGCCGGCAGCACGAGCTGGTCACCGAACGGATCGGCAAGCTCCAGGAGATGGCCGCCGCGATCGAACTCGCGATGGAGGCGAGAAGGATGGGTATCCAACTGACCCCGGAGGAGCGGTTCGAGGTCTTCGGCGACTTCGACCCGGACGCGCACGCCGAGGAGGCGGAGCAGCGCTGGGGTGACAGCGAGGCGTACCGGGAGTCCACCCGGCGCACCGCCCGCTACTCGAAGGAGGACTGGCTGCGCAACAAGGCCGAGAACGAGGAGTGGGGGCGGCGCGTCGCCGCCGTCATGGACTCGGGCGCGCCGGCCGACAGCCCGGCGGCGATGGAGCTGGCCGAGGAGCATCGGCAGCTGATCAGCCGCTGGTTCTACGAGTGCTCGTACGAGATCCACACCGGGCTGGCCGACATGTACGTGGCGGACCCGCGGTTCACCGCGTACTTCGAGAAGATCCGGCCGGGGCTGGCCGCGTACCTGAGCGAGGCCATCCACGCCAACGCGATCAGCCGGGCCTGACGTGCCAGGATGGCCCTGAGGTGTCGGGCTCACCAGGGGAGGCCAGAAGTGCTCATCGTCGCCGGCAGTCTCTACGTCGACCCGGACGGCCGGGACGCCTACCTGGCCTCCTGCGCGGAGACCGTCCGGCAGGCGCGCTCCGCCCCGGGCTGCATCGACTTCGCGGTCAGCGCCGACCTGATCGAGCCGGGGCGGATCAACGTCTACGAGCGGTGGGAGACCGACGAGCAGTTGCTGGCCTTCCGCGGGTCCGGCCCCTCGGACGAGCAGACGGTGGCGATCCTCGGCGCCGAGGTGCACAGGTACCGCATCTCCGGCGTCGAGGCCCCCTGAGCCGTCGTCGGGCAGCTTGCGGGCGAGCCGGGTCGACAGCGGTTCGCTGCCCGACCGAGGGAGCCGCAGCTACCCGCAGAGACAGCCGTGAGCTCGTGCCGCACAGCCCCGGCCTCGTCGTAATCCGGCGGGCGGATCCGACGAGGCCGCGGCCCGGGGCTCAGGGCGTCACAAAATCAGGTTGAGCAGCAGGACGCCGAGGAACCCGACCACCGAGATGATCGTCTCCATCACCGACCAGCTCTTGATGGTCTGCCCGACGGTGAGCCCGAAGTACTCCTTGACCAGCCAGAACCCGGCGTCGTTGACGTGCGAGAAGAACAGCGACCCGCAGCCGATGGCCAGCGCCAGCAGCGCCACCCCCGGCTGGTCCAGGGTCGCCGCGAGCGGGGCGACGATGCCGGCGGCGGTGATGGTGGCGACGGTGGCCGAGCCGGTGGCGACCCGGATGCCGACCGCGACCAGCCAGCCCAACAGCAGCGGGGAGAGGTTGGCGTCCTTGGCCGCGTCGGCGACCAGGTTGCCCACGCCCGCGTCGACCAGCACCTGCTTGAAGCCGCCGCCGGCGGCGACGATCAGGATGATGCCGGCGATCGGCGGCAGCGAGCCGCCGAGGAAGCCGGAGACCTGGGAGCGGCTGAATCCGGTCCGGTAGCCGAGGAAGATCATCGCGAAAATGACGCCGGCCAGCAGGGCGACGATCGGGGTGCCGACGATGTCCAGCGCCTTGCGTCCCCCGGTGCCCTCGTCGAGGGTCAGCTCGCCGATCGCGCGCAGCAGCATCAGCACCACCGGCAGCAGGACCGTGACGACCGCGGCCCACAGGGCGGGCACCCGGCGCGCGCGTACCCGCTCGGTGGCGGCCTCGTCGATGATTTCGCCGGGACGGCCGGTGCCGGGGTTGATCAGGTCGTCCTCGGCGACCAGGTCCCCGTCGGCGTCGACCGGGCCGCGACCGGGAGTGGCCGCGGGCCCCCGCCGGCCGGCGGGGGTCAGCGGTCGTCGGGTCGGCAGCAGCGCCTCCGGCGCGGTGGCGGGCACGTAGCGGGCGATGAAGTTGCCGAAGACCGGACCGGCGACGATCACCGTCGGGATGGCCACCAGGAGACCCAGCGCGAGGGTCTGGCCGAGGTTGGCGCCGAGGGCGTCGATCGCGACCAGCGGGCCGGGGTGCGGCGGCACCAGGCCGTGCAGCACCGACAGGCCGGCCAGCGCCGGGATGCCGATCTTCATCAGCGGTACGTCGGTCCGCCGGGACACCAGCAGCACGATCGGCACCAGCAGCACCACGCCGACCTCGAAGAAGAGCGGCAGGCCGATCAGCGCGGCGACCCCGGCCATCGCCCACGGCAGGGCGGTGCCCGAGACCCGGCTGACGACCCGTTCGACGAGGCTGTCCGCGCCCCCGGACTCGGCGAGCAGGCCGCCGATCATCGCGCCGAGGGCGATCAGCAGGCCGACCCCGCCGACGGTGGAGCCGACCCCGCCACTGAACGACGTGACGATCTTGTCGGGTGCCACGCCGGCGACCACGCCGAGCACGGCCGCCCCCAGGATGAGCGACAGGAACGGATGCACCTTGCCCCAGGCGATCAGCACCACCACGGCGGCGATGCCCAGCAGGGCCGCGACGATCAGTTGGGTGTGCCCGGCGTCGGTGAGCGGTTGCGCCGGTGCGGCGAGCAATGTGACCACGGTTATCACGACCTTCGGTAGTCGTCCGTGCCGGACTGGGACGGGCGATCACACAGGAGCGGTGGGTGGTGGCTCCGGCGGCAGGCTCGGCGCCAGCCGCCGCAGCGACGCGAACGTCGGAACGAGCGCGTCGTACAGCTCGGAGAAGAGCGGCAGCAGGGCCGCGTAGGTCGCCGCCGAGGCCGGGTCGGGGCGTACCGTCTCGTCGATCTCCACCAGGTCGGCGGCGACGTCGATCGAGTCGATCAGGCCGAGGGCCTGCATGCCGAGCAGTGCGGCGCCGAAGCTGGACCCCTCGTGCCCGGCGGGGAAGCGCACCGGCATGCCGAGCGCGTCGGCGAGGATCTGCCGCCACAGCGGGCTGCGGGCGAAGCCGCCGCTGGCGCGGATCTCGCGGACCTCGTTGCCGGCGGCCCGCACCGAGCCCAGCACCAGGGCGAGCTGCTGGCAGACCCCCTCCAGCGCGGCCCGGACCAGGTGCTCGCGCCGGTGGCCGTGGGTCAGCCCGACGTACGCGCCGCGGGGCAGCGCGCTCCAGTGCGGCGCCCGCTCGCTGAGCAGGTACGGCAGCATGATCAGCCCGCCGGAGCCGACCGGCGCCTGGGCGGCCAGGTCGAGCAGCTCCTCCTCGGCGTGCTCGCCCAGCTCGGGGGCGAGCGCCTCGCCGGCCCACTGCAGCACGATGCCGCCGTTGTTGATCGCCCCGCCGACCACCCAGCGGTTCTCGGTGAGCGCGTAGCAGAACACGCCGCCGAGCGGGTCGACGGCGGGCTGTTCGACGGCCACCCGCATCGCCCCGGAGGTGCCGATCGAGCAGGCCACCACGCCGGGCTTGACCGCGCCGAGGCCGAGGTTGGCCAGCGGGCCGTCCCCGGCGCCGACGACGAGGGGGGTGTCCGCGGGCAGGCCGGTCGCCGCGGCCGCCTCGGCGGTGAGGCCGGGCAGCACGGTGGTGGTGGGGACCAGCTGCGGCAGCTGCTCCTCGGTGATCCCGGCGACGCGGAGCGCCTCGGCGTCCCAGGCCAGCCGGTAGATGTCCATCAGGCCGGTGGCGGAGGCGACCGAGTGGTCGATGACCAGCGTCTCGGCCAGCCGCAGCAGCACGTAGTCCTTGATGCCCACCCAGTGCGCGACGCGCTCGAAGAGCTTCGGCTCCTGCTCGGCGTACCAGACCAGCTTGGACAGCGGCGCCATCGGGTGCACCGGCGTGCCGGTGCGGCGGTGCAGGGCCAGCCCGGACGGCGCGGCGCGCAGCCGCTCGGCCTGGGCGCTGGCCCGGGAGTCCGCCCAGGTGACCGACGGGGTGAGCGGTACGCCGTCGGCGTCCAACCCGATCAGGCTGTGCATGGCGGTGCTGAACGACAGCCCGGCGATCGGCTCGGCCAGCTCGGCGACCACGGCCCGGACCGATTCGACCACCGCGTCGAGGATCAGCTGGGGGTCCTGCTCGGCGTAGCCCGGGTGCGGCTCGTCGAGCGGGTAGCCGACGGAGTGCGTGGCGAGCTGTCGTCCGCCGGTGTCGTACGCGACGGCCTTGGTGCTGGTGGTGCCGATGTCCACGCCGACCACGAAGGTGGAGGTCGAGTCGTCCATCGGTGCACCTCCCTCGCCCCCGAGGGCCACGGCGCACCCCGGCTGTGGCTGACGTTACCGACGCCGGGACCCCCTCGCACGGTGAAGCGGTCCGACCCGGAGCACCCGGCCGCAGCCAGGAATCGACGCAGCGGATTCCCCCTATCGTGCGGGTCAATCCACCGATCGGTCAGATAAATGACTTTCGCGTGTCTTATCGGCCTTCCGTCGCAGTTGATGTGAATGACACCCCGATTGGTGGGCTCGCGCGGCGGAGGAGTCGGCGTGGCGAAGACTGATTCGACGGGTTCCACATGGCGGTACCGGTGGGCGCAGCGGCAGAACGACCGGCGGCAGCGGGCCTTCCGCGAGGCCGACGAGGCGTGGCGACGGCGCGACGACGAACTGCGCCGGCTGCGCGTCCTCGCCGGCACCTTCCAGGGGTCGGCGGAGGCCGGCGTCGGCCTGCCGATGGAGCTGGCCCCCGGCGAGGTCGTCTTCTGGACGCTGCCGGCCGCGCAACTGGTCGAGGTGCGGCACACCGCCGTGCTGCCGGCCCCCGAGCTGGCCGTCGACCCGGACCCGCCGGCGGTGCGCCCGCGCCGCCCGGAAGGCCTCAAGGTCACCGACGCCGGGCTCGCCGTCCTCACCAACCGCCGGCTGGTGCTGCTCGGCGGGCGCGGCCGGCGCGACTGGGCGTACGGGCGGATGACCGGGCTGGCCCACGACCCGGCGGCTCCGGTCACCCTGATCCAGGTGCTCGACCGGCGGCGCACCTCCGGGCTGCTGCTGCCGACCAACGCGGTCGCCGACTTCCGGTTCAAGCTGACCCTCGCCTTCGCCGACGCCATCGAGCAGCGCGCCGCCGTGATCGCCCAGCTCGACGAGCTGATCGCCGAGCACACACAGACCCAGCCGTTCCGGCCGGGCATCGTCACCCCGGCGCAGGCCCGGCTCTCCGCCCGGGTGCCGGGCGGCCGCCGTACCGTCGCGGTGGCCGCGGCACTCGCCGTGGTGGTGCCGGCGATGCTCTTCGAGTCCAACCCGCCGGTGCGGCCCGGCTCGGACGTCGCCTCCGCCGCCACCCCGGCGGCCACCGCGACGCCCGCACCCGGACCGGTCGCCCCGGTGGTGCAGGTCGAGACCACGGTCGCGCCCAAGCCGCCGAAGAAGACCAGCGCCGCGCCGACACCCGCGCGGTCCCGCACCGCCGCGCCGCAGCCCGCCGCCGAGCGCCGCTGCGGCGCCCCGGCGAACCCCTTCGGGTACGACTTCTGCGGCGGCTACCGGATCCGGAAGCCGGCCAGGCGGACCTGCGACTTCTTCGACTGCGCCCCGGGCTTCTGGTCCGGCCGCGGCTACCTGGTGGAGTGCCGTGACGGGATGCTCAGCCTGACCGGCGGCCAGCCGGAGGCCTGCGCCGGCCATCAGGGCGTCCGCCGTACCGTCTGGACCTGATCCACGCTCCGGTGTCCACCCCGGCGCCCATTCGCGACACCGCCGGCCCTCGCATCCACCGAAGATTCCGCTTACCCGGACCGTCCATGGCGAAGGTGGCAAGTCGCCGTTCACGGGGCCACGCGTAAAGAAACCTGTCAATAGGCTTCCCGCTGTTCCGCCAACAGGGCAGACGGGAGGATCCATGGGTTTCAGGGCACAATCGCGGCGAAGAGTTCTCGCCGCGGTGGTCGCGACGACGGTCGTGGCCCAACTTGCGGTCTTCGGAGGCGAGGCGTCGGCGGGGGAGACGCCGCTGTGGCAGACCGAGGTCGCCAAGATACCGACCACCAAGTACACCCGGGACGCGAAGGTCTACATCAGCGAGGCCACCCGGGCGCTGCGCCCCTACGTCGGCGACGGGCTGGGTGACAGCCGCATCGACCCGGTGCTCGCCGACGTCGACACCCGTTACTTCGACGGGGCCCGCATCGACGGCACCGCCAACGGCGAGGAGCTCTTCGACAACCTCCAGCATCTGGAGTCGTTCCTGAAGAGCCGGCTCACCGGGGCGAGCCCGCCCAACGGGGAAGCCGAGCAGGCGCACGTCACCGCGCTCGTGGAAACCCTCACCGGGGTGCGACTGCTCGCCGACGCGGCGATCCAGGACGCCGAGGCGACCATCGGCCCGTTCCGGGCCAGCCCGCCGCCCGCGCCCGCCCCGGCCGGCCTCACCGAGGCGCTCGCGGACCTCGCCGCGGCGAAGACCGACCTGGCCAAGGCCGACGAGATGCTGGCCAAGGCCAACCCGGAACCGGCGACAATCCAGTCCGAGAGCGCCTGGCGGCACGGCTTCGCCGTGCTGACCCGGCTCGGCATCACCTACGACGGCGACCACGACGCGGACGGCGTGATCGACGTGGTGGAGCTTCGGTTCGGCGCCAGCCCGCTGCTGGTCGACTCCGACGGCGACGAGCTCACCGACAAGTTCGAGATCACCGAGCTGGCCGGCTGGACCATGCCGAGCCTGCGGGACACCGACGGGGACGCCATCAACGACGGAGCGGAGGACGTCGACGGCGACGCCCTCACCAACGTCGACGAGCAGCGGCTCGGCACTTCGCCGACCAACCCCGACACCGATGGCGACGGCCTCGCCGACGGCGCCGAGGTGGCGCGCGGAACCGACCCGCTGGTGGCCGACCAGCCTCGTGCCCCACCGCTGCCCGGTGACCCGCCTCCGTTCGAGACCAACCCCACCCTCACCGACGCCGACGGCGACGGGCTGGCGGACATCTTCGAGGAGGAGCAGGGCAGCGACCCGGCCAACCCGGACAGCGACGGTGACGGCCTCTCCGACGGCGCGGAGGTCGACACCTACCTGATCAACCCCGTCGCTGCGGACACCGACGCGGACGGCCTGCGCGACGACTACGAACTCGCTCACGTCGAGGACCAGGGGCTGGACCCGGCCCTCCCCGACGAGCAGGTCGGCAAGTGGACGTACGTCAGCGACTTCCTGCTCGGGCTCTTCGCCGGTGACTTCGCCCCCCGCGACTCGATGGCCTGGCTGTCGGGGTACCTCTGCTCCGGAGGGCTGAGCTTCATCCCGGTGGTCGGCTGGATCCTCGGCGGGCTCGCCGACCTCCGGGACACCATCGCCGCGCTGATCCACGCCGACTGGGTCGGCGCCGGGTTGAGCATCCTCGGGCTCGTCCCGTACGCCGGTGACGCGATCGCCATCCCCGGCAAGGCGGCCAAGTTCGCCCTCCGGTACCTGCACCGCCTCGACCGGGTGATCCGCTTCGTGGCGAAGTGGGACAAGATCGGGGACCCGGTCAAAACCGTCACGATCAAGCTGATCCTGCTCGGCAACTACAGCAAGCTCACCGACGCGGGGCTCACCGACGCGGTGATCCTGCGGCTCGGCCGCGGCGCGCGGACCAGCCTGCCCCGGCTGGCCGACGCGCTCTCCGACCCGTTGCACCGCGCCGGCGCCGCAGCCGCGCCCTGGCTGCCCAGCGCGGCCGCCGGGGAGAACTGGTTCGCGGACCTGTTGCGGTCGGAGGGCAAGTTCGGGGCCAGGCCCCCGGACACGGTGACCGAGACGCCGCTGGGGAAGCGCCATCCGGACTACATCGAGGAGCGGCCGGACGGCCTGGACGTGGCCCATGAGGTCAAGACCGGGATGCCGAACTACGACAAGGCACAGGCGATCAAGCAGTGCCAGAAGGACGGCTATCTCAAACGCTCCGGGCTCTTCGCGGACGTGGTCTGGCACTTCCTCCCGTACGGCCCGGGTGACTCCCTCGGCATGCAGGACTACCTCCTGGACTGCCTGCGCCAGGAGGGCATCCCCTTCACCATCCACCCGCCCAGAGGTTGACGGCGACGGGCGTGGTGCCGCGCGGCGGCGCCACGCCCACCGGTGGTGGAGCCCGCCCGTTGTTCGTCAGCCGGGCAGCTCGACGCGCAGCCGGCGGGCCAGTTCGCGGTGCGCCGCCGTCAGGGCTGCCACGCTCAGGGCGAGCATCTCGTCGGCCGGCATCGGCGCCGAGAGGGTCATCTCGTACACCTCGCGGTCGGGGTGCTCCGCCCGGGCCACCTCCGGCCGGGCGGTCAGCGCGGCCAGTACCAGGTCGTCGTCGAAGACGTCCGGGCCGGTGTCGACCACCGCCTTGATCTCCTCGCCGAGGCTCAGCGTCCACGACAGTCCGTCGGCGGTCGCCACGGTGACGTTTGCGAGCAACTCCTCGCGGGTGAGCGCCATGTCGGGGTCACCCGGGGTGAAGACGAGGTCGGCGAAGTGCGGGGGCGCCTGCGCCAGCACCGCCCGCACCGCCGGCCGGTCGGCCAGTCGGGTGCCGTCGTAGGCGTCCCATCCGCCGTGCGAATCGGTCGGGGTCACCCCCGGCACCGCGTAGCGGCGGCGTCGGAACCAGGGCATGGGCCCACTGTCCGCCAGCAGACCGCTCGCCGCAACCCCGCCCCGCCGGTCACCACTCGTCCCCGGGCCGGCGTCAGGACGGGGCGCCGAAGTCGGGGACGGTGAGCGTGCCGTCCCCGGCGAGCGGGAAGCCCGGGTTCCAGGCGACCTCCCACAGGTGACCGTCCGGGTCGGTGAAGCAGCCGGCGTAGCCGCCGTAGAAGGTGTCCCGGGCCAGGCGGGTCACCGTCGCCCCGGCGTCCGCCGCCTCGCGCAGGATCGCGTCGACCTCCTCGCGGCTGCGCACGTTCTGCGCCAGGCCCAGCCCGCCGAACCCGTCGGCGCCCCGGTCGGCCAGGCCGGCGTCGTCGGCCAGCTTGTCGCGTCCCCGAGAGCACCACGGCCAGCCCGCCGGCCTGGAAGAAGACGGTCTGCTCGACCTCCTGGCCCCGCCAGCCGAGCCGCTCGTAAAAGGCGCGGGCCCGGGCCAGGTCGGCCACGCCGAGGGTGACGAGGCTGATGCGTTGTTCCATGTGGGGACCGTATCGACCCGGCCCCGGCCGGGATCGAGTGCCACGCCGCCCCGCTCCGCCATCCTCCGTTCGACCGCGATGAATCCACCGAACCGGTCCACCGCGACCGCGTGTCCTGCGCCGGCCCAGGCGGTTGTACCTGAATGGACGCGGAAACCCTTCGCGATGAGAGGCGACCCGGTGACGGCGACGGACGGCACGGCCTCAGGCTGGCGGACCCGGTGGGTCAGGCGGGAGAACGAGCGGCGGCGCACGGCGTACGAGTCCGCGATGGAGGCGTGGCGCCGACGCCACGACGAACTGCGGCAGCTCTGCGCCTGGGCCGAGGAGCCCGAGGAGTCGGCGGAGCTGCCGGCCGACCTGCCCGTGCCCCTGGCGCAGGACGAGGTCGTGCTGGCCGTGCAACCCGCGGCGGACCTCATCGAGGTGACGGCCCGGCACACCGCCGGTCTGCCCGCGCCGGAGCTGGCCGTCGTTCCCGTGGAGGACACCGGCCGGCCGCCACGGCTACCGAGGGGCGTGGCCGTGGTCGACGCCGGGACGGCGGTGGTGACCGACCGGCGGCTGATCCTCGTCGGCCGCGACGGGCTCCGGGAGTGGGCGTACGCGGAGGTCGCCAGGGTGGCCCACGATCCGGGGGAGCCGTTCACCCTGCTGCACCCGCACGGCGGGGGCGGGATCGGGGGAGTGCGGGTGCCCCGGACCGTCGCATCCGCCTTCCGGCTGCGACTCACCCTGGCGTACGCCGAGGCGACGGGAGCGCGGGACGCGCTGCTGGACCGGCTCGACGAGGCGGTGGTGGAGCAGTGGCGCAACCGGCTCGCGACGCCGACGCCCGCCACGCCGGACGAAGCCCCGGTGGCCGCCCGGCTCGCCCGCCCGGCGCTGGTCGCCGCCGTCGCGGTGCTGGTGGCCGTGGCGGCGGTCGCGGGCACGGTCCGCTGGTCGGCGGCGGACCGGCCGGTGGTCGGAATGGAGGTGGACGGCGGACCCGGTGTGGACCCGATCGACCCGAGCGGACCCTCGGCGTCCGCCTCCGTCGGCGCGCCGGTCAGCTCCACCGCCACACCCGGCCCCGGGCCCGGCGGCCCTACCGCGCCTGCCAGCTCCCTGCCCGGTACGGCGCCGGTGGGGCCCAGCCCCGGACCGCCCACGGCGGGTGCGCCGAACCCGACCGCGGGCGGCCCGCCAGCCACGCCCCCGACTGGGCCGGCGCCCAGCGGCACCGGTGGCCCCGGTCCCAACCCGTCCACCGGCTCGCCGAGCCCGACCGCGGTCGACCTCTGCGGCGCGCCGGAGAACCCGTACGGCTACAACTACTGCGGCGGCTCCTACGTCTACGACCCCGCCTCGGACGTCTGCGAGTGGTTCGCCTGCGTCACCACCTTCTGGAATGGCAAGGGCTACATGGTCCAGTGCCAGGACGGCCTGGTCAGCAGGACCGGCCAGCAGCGCGGGCCCTGCGCCGACCACGGCGGCGCCCGGCGCCCGGTCTACGTCTGACGGGCGGGCCGTCGATCCCGTACGAGTCAGGGCGCGGGCCGCCGAACCGGAAGCAGTCCACCGAAGACCAGCGCGGCGCCGACCGGCAGCAGGTCCAGGTCGGCCGCGATCGCGACGAAGCCGACCAGCACCAGCACCGGTGACCAGACCGGCAGCAGCCGGGCCACGGCCGCGCGGACCAGCAGCGTCAGCAGGCCCAGTTCGAACAGCGCCGGCCCGGCGACAAGCACCGGGTCCGGGGTCGACACCGCCTCGGCGAAGCGCGGGAACAGGTCGCCGAGGATCACCCAGCAGAACGCGGCCGCACCGACCAGCCCGGCCACCGTCGCCCCGTCGGTGAGCACCCGCTGGCGCGGCGACGTGGCGAGCAGCAGCCGGCGCAGCCGGACGATGAGCACGGCGAACAGGACGATGCCGAGCAGGAACAGGGTGTGCCCGGCCCGCCAGGGCCACCCGGACTTGTCGCGGTGCCCGTCGAGGCCGTCGAGCAGGCGGAGGATGCCGTAGCCGAAGAGCAGCGACGAGGCGGTCAGGGCGGTCGGCCGCAGCCAGGCGTACGGGGCGGGCGCGGTGGCCCGGGAATCGGCGGTGATCATGACGTCAGCCTGTCAGCGGGGCGGGTCGGGAACATCGGGGCTGGACCCCCAGCGATCCCGGACCCGCGACCCCCGATGCGGTTCAGGGGTGGCCGCCCCGGCCGGTTAACGGTTCGCCGGTACGACAACCGGGGCGCTACCCTCCCGGCGTGCCCCGCGTCGTGACCCTCGTCCTGGTCGACCACGCCGGCGCGCCGCTGGGCGCCCTCCCCCCGTACGACGTGCCCGAGCCCTGGTGGCAGGAGGTCGGCTCGGTGGTCACCGAGGCCCGCCGGCGGCACGGCCTCGACGTGGCCGTGCTGCGGCTGCTGACGGCGGACCGGCCGGAGCCGCCCGGCGGCCACCTCACCTACCTGGGCCAGGTCGCCGAGCGCCCGGCCGTGCCTCTGGACTCCGTGTCGGTGGACCTGTCGCCGCACCCGATGCGCGCCCCCTGGGCCGAGCCGGGCGGCCCGGCCGGCAGCATCGCCTGGGCCACCCACGAACTGGAGCGCCTCGGCCGGCCGGTCACCGCCGTCGCGCAGCAGCGCACCTGGAACCTCTCGGCGATCTGGCGCCTCCACGGCGGGCACGGCAGCGCCTGGCTCAAGCAGGTGCCGGTCTTCTTCCGGCACGAGGGCGCGGTGCTGCGCTGGCTCGCCGACGCCGCGCCGGGCGCCACCCCGACGGTGCTCGCCGACGACGGGGCGGGCCGGGTGCTGCTCGACCATGTGCCGGGCGAGGACCGCTACGCGGCCGGCGTCGAGGAGCGGGCCGCCATCGCCGCCGACCACCACACCGTCCAGCTCCGCGCCGCCGACGACCTGCCGGCGCTGATCGCGTCCGGCGTACCGGACCGGCGGGGGCCGGCCGTGGCCCGGTGGATCCGCGCCGCCCTCGCCCCGCACGACGTCTCCACCGTGGACGGCCTGCTCGCCGGCCTCGACGACCGCCTCGATGAGGTACGCCGCTGCGGCCTGCCCGACACCCTCGTCCACGGCGACCTGCACCCCGGCAACGTGCGTGGCGACGGCGAGCGCCGGGTCGTCATCGACTGGGGTGACGCCTTCGTCGGCCACCCCGCCTTCGACATCCTGCGGCTCACCGAGACCCTCGACCCGGCGACGGCCGGCCCGCTGCTGGCGGCCTGGGCGGCCCGGTGGCGGGCCGACGCGCCGGGCTGCGACCCGGACCGGGCGGTCGCGCTGCTGCGCTCGGTCGCCCCGCTGCGGCTGGCCGCCGTGTACGCGACATTCCTCGCCGGCATCGAGCCGAGCGAGCATCCGTACCACGCGGGCGACGTGCCGGCCTGCGTGTCGCAGGCCGCGGCTGCCGCCGAGGCGGAGCAGGACAGTCTGACAGGCTGACCCCCGGTGCTTGTATCAGCTCATTGACACAACCACGGCGACCGATCATGCTCGCTTGTGTCAGATGCTTGAGACAAGAGGAGTGGTCATGCTCGTCACGGTGATCCTCGGGCTCGTGGTGCTGCTGCTCGCCGCCGCGCTGACCGGTCCGTCGGCGCCGCCCGACCCGGCGACCGACCACATCCGGCGGACCACCCGGCGCTGGCGCTGGACCGGCCTGACCCTCGGCGTGGCGGTCGCCGCCGTCGCCGCCGGCTTCGACCCGCTCGGGCGTGGCGTGCTGCTCGCCGCGCCGCTGTTCGGCCTCTGCGTGCTGGCCGGCGTGGTGGCGGGCGAGAGCCGCGCCGTCCGCCCCGCCGGAACCACCCGCCGCGCGGCGCTGGAGACCCGACAAATCCGCCACTACCTGCCGCGCCGCCCCGCTACGGCGGTGGCCGCCGCCGGTGCCGCGCTGGCCGTCCTGCTGGTCGCCACCACCGCCGCCGGATCCGCCGACGACCTCGGCCGCGCCGGCCGCTCCCTGGCGTACGACTGCGGCGAGATCATCGGCTCCCACGGCCCGTGGGCCGGCTCGTTCTACAGCCTCCCGCTCGCCCTGGAGGTCGGCGTCGGCGTGCTGATCGCCGCGCTGGCGCTGTACCAGGTCGTCGGGCGCCCCCGCCCGCAGGCCGACGCCGGTGACCTGGTGCCCGACGACGCCGAGCGGCGCCGCTCCGCCGCCGCCGTCACCGGCGCCTGCGGCGTCCTGGTCACCATCCCGCTGCTCGGCGTCTGCCTGGTCACCGCCGCCGGGCTGCTGGCCAGCCCGTGCCGGCCCCTGTGGTGGACCGTCGCCGCCTGGCTGCTGATCCTGCTCACCCCGGTCTGGCTCGCGGTGCTGGTGTGGAGCGCCGCCGCCATCCTGAACCCCGGCGCCCGCGCCTCCCGGACCGACCCGGTGTCCGCGTGAGCGCGCCACCCACCCTGCGGTTCGACACGGACGACCCCACGCCCCCGTACGAGCAACTGCGGCGGCAGCTCGTGGACCTGATTCAGTTCGGAGTGCTCCACCCCGGGGAGCGGCTGCCGCCGCTGCGGCAGCTCGCCGGCGACCTGGGCCTGGCCGTCGGCACCGTCGCCCGCACGTACCGGGAGCTGGAGACCGCCGGCCTGGTCCGGTCGCGACGCGGCGGCGGCACCCGGGTGGCGGACCGGGCCGCCACGCCGCCGGCCGCCGAACGCCGCCGCGCCCTCGACCGGCACGCGACCGCCTACCTGCGGCAGGCCCGGCTGCTCGGCGCGGACCGGGAAGCGGCACTCGACGCCCTCCGGCGGGTCTGGGCCACCGAGGGCTGAGGTCCCTCAGGCCCGCCGCACCGGGATCCACAGCTCTGCGTCGGCCTGCTTCCCGTCCGCCGACACCCGGACCTTCGAGATCTCCGGGCCGGGCCGGCTTTCGTACGGGTTCGACGGGAACCACTGGGTGAACACGTCCCGCCACAGGTACTGCACCGCCTGCGGGAACTCACCGGAGACCTCGAAGACCGCCCAGGCGCCCGCCGCCACCGGCAGGCTCGCCAGATCCTCCGGCACGTCGGCGCCGGTCACCACCCCGTGCCAGTAGTCCAGTTCCGTGCCCTCCTCCCGGCTGCCGGCGAGGTCGTCGCTGACGTTCACGATGCCCCGCGGATCCTGGTCCGACAGCGCCTCCATCCGGCGTACGGTCTCCTGGTCAATGCTCCGGATGAACGCGACGATCGACGGGTTCATCCCCTCGTGGACCAGGGGAACACGGGCCTTCCGCCCGACCAGGCGGAAGCCGTCCTTCTCCACGATCCGGTATCGCATGCTGGTGCTCCCTTCAACGACGAGTCGGAAAGACATCCGGGGCTGGGCGCGCAGCGCCGCCCCCGTACGCCGGGCTTCGCTCGGACCGATGCCATGCACGGCGCGGAACGCCCGGGCGAACGCCTCGTTCGAGCCGTATCCCCAGCGCACCGCGATGTCGAGCAGCGACTCCTCGCCGGCGAGGACCTCCGCGCCGGCGACGGTGAGCCGTCGCCGCCGGACGTATTCCGACAGCGGGGTGCCGGCCAGCGCGGAGAACAGCCGTCGGAAGTGGTACTCCGAGGTGACCGCGATCCGGGCCAGCTCGGCCACCTCGACCGGCTGGTCGAGGTGCCGCTCGATGTGCTCCATGGCCTGGTTGAGCCGTTCCAGCACCCGGCTCTCCTTCCGTTTTCCGCCACCGACGTTAGGCGCCGCCGCAGCGCCCGACCCGACATCATCGAGCCCGGCCCGGTCGGGCGGGAGCTGCGGCACCGCAACGGCCCGGTCGTCGTCGACCGCCCTGCCACCCCGGAGCGCCGCCGCCGCTGCCGCGCCACTGTCCACCATGGAATCCAAGCGTGGCGCATGACCGCTGCTACTCGAAGGTCGTGGGAACGCGCTTGAACAACCGGCCGGCGAGGTCGAGCCCGGTGATCGCGCCGCTCTCGTCGCGGGCGAAGAAGCCGCGTTGCCCCTTCAGGCCACCGCTGGTGACGATGTATTCGTCCGCATCGCCGGGCAGCAGGCCGAGATCGGCCGGTGGGAGATCCGGGGGTAGTTCGGTGTCCGTGGCCGCGCGGATCTCCGGTTTGATCCCGCATTCGACCGTCAATCCGGTCCCGTCCGTGGCGATGGTGAGCGTCATCATGTCGTTTTCGTAGCTCCCGAGGACTTCCCTGGCCCGCGCATCGTCAAAGGGAAGCGGCTCCGGGTCCCGGTCGACGACGCCCAGGTAGTGCTCGAGCGTCCACCGGACGACGGCCTGGTTGAAGGCGAGGCCGCCGTCCGGGCCCGCGTTGGACAGCGTGACGACCGCGAAGTTACGTGCGGGGACGATGAGGAGCTCGGCGAACTGGCCGTTGGCCGTTCCGCCGTGCCCGACGGTGCGAACGCCGTCCACGTCGCGGAGGAACCAGCAGATGCCGAAGGCGTCGCCGAGCGTGCTGCCCCGCAAATCGACCGTCTGCTCCTTCATCTGCTGCAGCACGTCGGTGGGCAGCACCCGGGCACCGTCCTCCGCGCGGCCGTCACCGAGATGAAACCGGGCCCACCGAAGCTGGTCCGCCACCGAGGACACGCCGCCCGCGCCGGGGTTGTTGGCGCGGCTGCCCTTCCACTGCCGCGCGACGGACAGCGTTCCGTCCTCGGCGAGGTTGTGCCCCACCGCGAACCGCCGGGTCATGATGTCGTTGCGAAGGAACTGTGCGACAGCCCCAGCGGCTCGAACAGGAGCGAGGCGATGGCCTGCTCGTAGGTCAGGCCCGTGACCTTTTCGATGATCCGCCCGGCGAGGTCGTACCCCACCTGGCTGTAGGAGGCTCGGGCACCCGGTGGCGCGATCAGTTCCGACTCGGCCATCTTCGTCACATATGCGGCCAGGGCGTCGTCCCCCTCTCCGGTCTCGACGCTCATCCTCCAGTCCAGCCCCGCGGTGTGATTGAGCAGCTGCAACACGGTGATCTCCGCCGCGGCCCGCTCATCCGGGAGCACGAGCTCGGGGACATACCGGCGCACCGGCGCGTCCAGGTCGACCCGCCCCTGCGCGACCAGGCGCATCAGCGCGGTCGCCGTGAAGGGCTTCGTGACCGAGCCCAGCACGAACAGCGTGTCCCGGTCGACGGGCAGCGGGTTCTCGACGCTCGTCACCCCGTGGCACGCGTACACCTCCCGCCCGTCCGCCCACACCCCGACGGCGACGCCGGGAACCCCGAACTTGGTGGCCGCCGCCTCGACGAACTCCGCCAGCTTCTCCTGCGACATTTTCCGTCCCTCGCTCCGTCTTGTACTTTGTTCAAGTTGCTGTCGGGACGACATTAGAGCACGGCTTGAACGTTGTGCAAGAGACTTCCTGAACTTTGTGCAACTCAATGTTCGGCCTGCGCCTCTGGCGGCATGGCCCGCGATGGCAGCCTCGGGCGCGCGCCCCTGCTTCGCCCATCGGCGGGGCAGTCGGCGGCCGATCTCTGATTCGCGGGGTGTCCCTATTCCCCAGCTCTCGGCGCTCCGGCATCCCTGCCATGCGCGACTCCGGGGGAGCAGAGTTGTCCGGTCCTCTTCGGGGCCGACCCGCCCGGACCTGCTCGGTCGGTCGGGCTATGCGGCGATTTGCTGCTCCAGGCCGTCGAGGAGGACCTGGAGGCCGAACTCGAAGGCCTTGTCGGGAGCGGCGGCATAGCTGGCCGCCGCTGGGGTCTCCAGGCGGGCGCGCAGGCGCGGGTAGCGCATGGCGATCTCGTGGGCCTTGGCCATGGCGTCTTGGAACTGTTCTTCGGCGGTGGTGTCGTCCCGGCTGAGTTTCCGGGTGAGTGAGGCGGTCGCGGCGGCGCCGGCCGCGTTGCCGAGAACGTAGGTGAAGACGGCGGAGGCGGCCTGGTCGGCCTGGGCGCCGGTGAAGCCGGCGGCCTCGTAGACGGCGAGGCTGCGGTCGTCGTGGCGGGCCTTGCCCTCGCCGTAGAGGACGTGTGCAGCGAAGGCCTGTACCAGCCAGGGGTGCCGGGTGAACATCCCGTACAGGTCGATGGCCATGGCGGTGGCCGCGGTGCGCCAGTCGACCGCGTCCAGGTCGGGCAGCTTGAGCTCGCCCCACACCTGGTCGGTGGCGAGCAGGACGAGGTTGCCCTTGTCCTTGACGTGCCAGTACACCGCCGTGGCGGCGGAGTCGAGTCGTTTGCCCAGGGCGCGCATGTTCAGGCCTTCGAGGCCCTCGGCGTCCAGGAGCTCGACGGCGGTGCGGACGATCTGGTCTCGGGTGAGGGTGTCGCGTGGCATGCCCCTCACGGTACGCAGTTGCTTGCACAAAGTTCAAGACAGGTCTTGCACAGTGTTCAAGTCGTCGGCTACCGTCCATCCCGCCAGCCGGTTGAACTAAGTGCAAATTCGAAGGAGAGTCCCATGAACACCCTCGCCGCCGTCATGCAGCTGCTCGTCGCCGCCGCCTTCGTCAGCATCCCGGTGGTCCGCCATCGCTTCGGCCCTGTCGCGAAGGCCGCCGCGGAGGTCGAGCTCCGCCGCCAGAACGTCCGCCCCGAGGTATTGGAGGAGAACAAGCTCCGGTTCGACGCCAGTGGCCACGAGACCGCGGCCCCGGCGACCGTCGCCGCGGTGATGACTGCCACCGCGGCCCTGAACTTCGCCGGCGTCGACCTGGCCCAGCTGCTGACCTGGATCTTTTCCTCGCTGGTCGTGCTGATGAACGTGGCGATCGTCTACAGCAACCTCACCGCGGTGAAGTCCGTGGAGGCCGCCTTCCGCCGCAAGGGCGACCCGGAGCTGACCCGCGTCGAGGTCGCACCCTTCCTCCAGGCCGCCGAGGACGCGTTCCCTCGCTGGGTGCGTGCCCAGACCTACCTCCGCAACACGGCGGTCTTCGGCGGCTCCGCCGTCGCCCTGATCGCCGTCTCCCTCGTCTGACAACGCGCCCCGCGCACGACGTGATGGTAGAAGCCGATGGATCAGGAGGGATTGACCAGAACGTGACCAGGGCCACGCATGCCCCGGTGCGCCGACCGTCGTTGGGCTGATGAGCGACTGGCGGATTGGCAGACCATAGTGGAGGGCCCAAGGATGAAGGAACGCGCCGAGTGGGACGACCTGCGCGAGCGCCGGGTGGCCGAGTCGGGCGCCACGGAGGCGTACGAGGCCGCCCGGATCGCGTTCGAGCTGGGTCGGACGGCGCGGGAGTTGCGGGAGCGTAGGGGCCGGCTCCGTCTCCGCCGGCGCCCGGACCCTGCCTGACCACCTCCCGCCCGGACGTCCCGGAACTACAGCGCGGAGTCGGTCAACGCCGTCGTCGTGATCGTCATCGAGCACCGTCACGCAGACGGCGAGTCATGCGGGGATATCGGGGCACGCCGCGCCGCCACCGTCGACCTGGCCCAACCGCTCGGGGAGCGGGCGGTCCTCGAGGTGCAGCAGGGCACGCCGGTCGCGCTGACGGTCACCGGCTGATCCTCTCCGCCCCGGCGCTGCTGGTCGCCTGCCGCGCCGGCGACCCGGACGGGGCGGCGGACCGGGTCCGGCTGTCGACGTGCTGATCACCGCCGCCCGCCGCCGTGCGTCGGCCCCTGCGGTCGGCCGGGTTGGTGCACGGTGACCGGGGGTCCGAACCGGACCGGGACGCCGGGGGAGTAGAGCACGCTCGCCGGCGGTCCGGCCGGTGGCGGCAGCCCGGCGGCGCTGACCAGCTCGTCGTCGAGGTGCAGCAGCTCAGCCCGGTGCAGCGGCCAGCGGGGATGCCAGTTCGGCAGGTGCAGGGTGCGCCCGTACGCCCGGGTGTGCAGCCCCCAGCGGGCGGTGACGAAGTGCTCCAGCGGGGTCGGCTCGGCGATCGGCTCACCCACCCGCACCTCCATCCGGCTGGTCGCGCCGGCCGGGCCGGGCCAGCGGCGGCGGCAGCGGTAGGTGAGGTGGTCCCCGTCCCGGTCCAGCCGCATCGCCGACCACTTGTACGGCAGCCGCAGGCTGAGCTGGGCGACCAGCACCGGGACCAGCCGGGACGCGTCGAGCGAGCGGAACACCACGGCCCGCCGGCCGGTGCCGTCGACCGAGTACAGCCGGACGTTGGTCTCCCAGGAGCTGCCGAAGTACGGCACTCCCGGTCCCCGTCCGAGGCCCAGCCCGACCAGCCGGAAACCGATCAGGCCGACGTAGGTGAGCCCGTCGAGGGTGTCCGGGCGGGTGCCGGCGGGCAGCAGCGGCGCGACCAGTTCCGGCGCGACCGCCCAGTGCAGGAAGGTGAGGTCCCGCCAGCGCTGCCGGAGGATCGCGCGGCGGAACCTCTGTTCAGGCGCGCACTCGACCGGGTCGATGTCCACGTACCCATGGTGCCCGTCGAAGGCTGCCGTCGGGAATTCCGTCAGGTGAGGAAGGCCAGAAGCTCTCGGGTCGTCTCGTCGGGGGCCTCCTCGGGCAGGAAGTGCCCCGCCGCGACGGGACGTCCGTCGACGTGGTCGGCCCAGGCCCGCCACACCTCCAGCGGCTCATTCCAGCTCGCCACCGGGCCGGCGTGACTCCACAGCGCCAGGACCGGACACCGGATCCGCCGGTTGCCGCAGTCGGCCTCGTCCTGTTGGTAGTCCAGCGTCGCGGCCGCCCGGTACTGCTCGCAGATGGCGTGGATCGTGTCCGGGGCGCTGAGCTTCGCCACGTACTCCGCCCGGACGGCCGCCGGGAAGGCGTCCGGCACCTCGGACAACGAGTCGAGCATGTAGTCGACGATGACCTCCGGTGCCTGGCCGACGAGTCGCTCGGGTACCGGCTCGGGCGCGGCGAGGAACGACCAGAGCCAGAACCCGAGGCTGAAGTCCGTGTCGGCGCCGCCGAACGCGTCGCCGGTGGGCACGATGTCGAGCACCGCGAGGCGGGTGACGGTGTCGGGGTGGTCCAGCGCCATCCGGTACGCGCAGCGCGCACCGCGATCGTGCCCGACGACGGCGAACGTGTCGTATCCCAGGAGCCGCATGACCTCGACCTGCTCGCGGGCCACCTGGCGCATGCTGTACGGGGCATGGTCCGGATCGCTCGGTGGCTTCCCGCTGTCGCCGAAGCCGCGCAGGTCGGTGGCCACGACGGTGAACCGTTCCGCGAGTCGCGGGGCGACCCGGTGCCACATGAGGTGGGTCTCCGGCATGCCGTGCAGCAGCAGGACCGGCGGGCCGTCGCCGCCCCGGCGCCCGTGGACGGTCGTGTCCGTGGTGGCGATGTCCAGTTCCTCGAAACCCTCGAACACCGGATCCGTCCCCTTCCCGGTTGACCCAGGATCGCGGCCCGGACGTGGGGTCAGCTGGTCCGCCGGCCCTTGCTGGCCCGCGACCCACCGGTGGATCGCAACCTTGAGAGGACCGTTCCCGTGCGGCTGCCGTTTACTCCGTCGAGCGCGCGGCGGGGTCGAGGAAGATGAGCCGGGCGTTGTGCGCAGGGCAGCCGGGGCCGGCGAAAACCGGGCAGTACCTGGAACGACAGACTCTCCCTCACCGGCGTCGCCACCGCCCTGTGAATGCGAGCCAGGCACGGACGCTCCGGACCAGGCTCACTACCCTGACCGCATGCTGATCACGGACACGGACCTGACCATTGCGGCAGCGCAAGCAGGAGCTGCTGTGGTGCGCTCCAACTACGGTGCATCGCTGGCGCGCGTTGAGAAGTCGCGGGGCGACTTCGCCACTGCCGCCGACATCGAAGCGGAGAAGGTCATCCTCGACGTTCTTCGCACTGCCCGACCGGACGACGCCGTGACGGGCGAGGAGAGTGGACGCACGGGAGCCGGCGGCGCCGAGCGCATGTGGCTCGTCGACCCCCTGTGCGGCACGCTGAACTATGCCGCGCGGAGCATGCTGGTCGCGGTGAACGTCGCCCTGCGGACGCCCTTCGGCATCACGGTGGCGGCTTCAGTCGACCCGTTCGCCGATGAGGTGTTCTGGACGGACGGCGCGAGCGCGTACGTCCGCCGTGACGGCGTGGACGAGGAGCTGACGCCGTCGGCCGATTCGCGACTGGTCGATGTCAACCTCGATCCGCCGTTCCCGAACGATCCCAGGTTCCGGGCTGTCCGGCTGCTCGCCGACACCGGGTTCGTCGAGCAGTTCCGCCCGCGCGTGGTCTCCACCACCCTGGCGGTGGCCTGGGTGGCAGCCGGTCGGCGGGCCGCGTACGTGACTGACGGCCACCTGCAGGACAGCGTGCATTTCGCCAGCGGGATCGCCCTGTGCCAGGCCGCCGGATGCGTGGTGACCGGCATCCAGGGGCAGCCGCTGCACACCGGCGTGGGCGGGCTCCTCGTGGCGGCGGACCAGGAGACGCATGCCGCCTTGCTGGCGCTCATCGGCCACCAGTTCCCGCCGGAGGGTGGTTCCGCGGTAGCGACATCCTAGAGCCGGGTTCGCCTGCTCGGTCTTGGGAAACGCAGAAGCCCAGGTCGGCGGCCACCTGCGTAGTTGGCCCCGGTCTTGCGGTTCGGATCTCCTCGTCGGGCAGTCGTAGACCGTCCAGTGGATCGCCTCGACTTCCTCTTCGACGCGTAGGCGTAGGAGTCAGCCGTGGGGGTCAATACGGTCAAGGGCCGATCACCATCCAACGGCAACTCTCCGCGCTGGCTGGGCGACGACTGCCGTCGGATCCCTCTTTCCAGCGCAGTCGGCGAGCGTAGCCGGCGCTAGGGCTACGCGGCGCGTGGCAGTGCGGCTCGCATTCTGCATCGGGGCGCTGGCTGTGGCAGCCACTCAGCGGCTGGGGTTGGTACTGGCGTCGCGAACCAGCCAACAAAGGCGCCTCGCCTTCGCGCACGCAGCCTCAGTTCCGCCCAGGTCCGCGCCGTTGGACGTGGTGGGTCGGATACGTGCATCGCTGACCGGGTGAGTTCGATCGCTCGACGTGCGTTTGTCGCCGCAGGCACATGCCTACCTGCCCCGCACACTGCAGGTAGCGGCAGTTGCCGTCCTGTCCGGGTTGGTGGGCGGCGAGTACGTCGATGGCGGAGCCACCAGCAGATGAGCGAGCACCCGCCGCACCACCGACACCCCATCCGACCCTTTGACCCGGCCCGGCCTCCGACCCCGGAGTCGACCAGGCCCACCCGAGCCCCGAAGTCAACGACGCGTCCGACCTCAGCGCCGGGAGCCGCTCTGGCGGTGTGTGGACCGAACAGCGCATCCGCGCCCTCGGCGCGTTCACCGACATGCCCACCGCCGCACGCATCTTCGGCCTCGGCCGGTCCCTGGCCTACGACCTGGCCCGCACCGGCGGCTTTCCCGTCCCGGTCATCCGGGTCGGCGCCCGCTACCGGGTCCCCGTCGCGCCGATCCCGGCCGCCCTGCACCTACCGACCGCCGGTGACTCGACCGCGGCCGTGAACCAGAGCGAGGATCACCACGCGCCAATCAGCAGCACCCACCCCAGCACCACGACCCCGGCTCGTGAGGAGAACCGTGAGCACGCAAGGGTCCGTCTTCAAACGCTGCACCTGCAAGGACAACAACGGTCGGCGACTCGGCGCCGCCTGCCCGAAGCTACGCCGCACCGGCGGCTCCATACGCTCTTCGGCACGAGACCTCGCGCGCCGAGCGCCGCCGCTCCTCCGCCACGTACCGTGACGCCCGGTCGGCGGCAAATCCGTGTGCCTGGTCTCGGATTGAGCGCCATCCGGGCGGTGCTCGCCGGCTGACCCGGTTGTGGCCCGCACCGGATCAGCCAGCGCCGACGACGTCAGGGACGCGGCGGATTGGGCGGATTTTCAGGCGCAACGCGTAGTCGTGCAGAAGAAGACCCGGGCGATTGAGCGCCCACGCCTTCGCTGCCGGCCCGACCCGGTACCGCCGCAGGGGCTTGCCCGCGGCGGTTTCGACGTGCGGCGACGTGACCACCTGTAATGCCTTCCAGGCCACGCCCGCCAGGACGACGAAGTCCCGCCGCACGCAGTCAGCTTCGTCCTCAGGGAACCACTTGAACGCCAGCCGGCCCGGCGACATCGCTTCGGGCCGTTCGGCCGTCGTTCGGTACCGACCGCCGGTAGCGGCGAGCACAGCCTCGTCCGTGGTCACCACGGAGGTGTGCAGATACTGGATGAGAGGCCTCACGGTGCCGCCGTCACGGCCGAGCAGCCGCAGGAACGCCTGCGTGCGGTCGTGGCGCATCGCGGCCGGCAATGAGTCGTGCAGCGTGATGGTCCGGGCCCGCTGGTCGTGGGTCTCCCACTGCCCGAGGTCGGCGATCGCGGGCGCTAGCGCCTCGTCGAACGCTGCCTCGTCCTCGGGCAGCATGAAGGTGCTGACCTGCTTGGAACGCGAACCCGGTTCGAACATCCGGCCATGATGGCAGACGCCCGGCGCTCGTGACAGCCACGCGCCCGCAGACAATTTAGGTCCCCCGACGCCGGCGTAGACAGCAAAAGCATGTCCAAGCCCTCACTAAGCGCCGCGCTCATCGCGGCAGATCAGGAAGCCGGCGCCGATCGGTGGGGCGGGTGGGGCGCCGCGGATCAGAGACCACGGTCGTCAGCCTGCGTCGGTGGTGCGAGTCCGACGAGCTTGGTAAGAAATCGATCGACCTGCTCCGCGAGGGGTGGCCACGGCAGGTTGGGCTCGTTGATCCGTAGCGAGAGCATGCCGATCACCGCGGCGCGGAAATCGAGCGCCACGGTGAGAGGGTCACCGGGCGGGGCGGCCCCGGCATCCATGCACTCCTGTATGGCAGCCGCGGTCCGTGCCAGCAGTGCCTCTTTGAACGGCATGCCGGGACGTCGGCTGGCCTTGCTTTCGTGCATCACCTTGTAGAGGCCGGGATGTTCCTGCGCCCAGGACGCCTGCGCCAGGATCCGCGCGCGCAGCCGCGACGCCGGGGCTTCGTACCTCACCTCCGCAGAAGCGGTTTGCAGCATGTCTTCGTGGCAGCGTTGCATAGCGGCCAGCACGAGCGCATCGCGGTCCGGGAAGTACAGATAGACCGAGGTCGGCGAGATCGATAGTGCGCGCGCGATCGCGCGCAGGGACAGCGCTTCATCGTCGGCAAGCTCGTCGAGCATGTGTACCGCACAGGAAACGATCTCTTCCCGCAGCAGCTCACCCTGGCCCCGGGCATTCGGGCGGCGAGGAGCGGCTGAACGAGCTCTCGGGGTGCTGTCCATGGGCAGATCATTCCAGTCGTCGGATCTTGCACTACAGCCGACCATCAGAATACAGTCATCCATGCGAGGACACCTGTCCACTAAAGGGAGAGTCATGCCAGTCACGCTCTGCGAGGCCCACGAGTTGATCAACGGGGCGCACCAGCGAGCCAGAGAGCTGGGTACCCATATCACGGTCGCCATCGTCGATGAGGGTGGCCACCTGCAGGCCCTCGGCCGCATGGACGGAGCGCCGCCGCTGTCGGCCGAGATTGCCGAGCACAAAGCGGCCAGTGTGGCTCTCATCCGTCGTGACGGCACGGCACTGCGCCAGATGCAGGAGGCATGGCCCGCCTTCTTCAGCCAGATCGATCGGGCTGCGGGCCGGCCCATCCTGGCTGGCGCGGGTTCGATGCTGATCCGGCGAGCCGACACTGTCTTGGGCGCCATTGCCGTCAGCGGTGGACTGCCGCAACAAGACGACGAGTGCGCCGAAGCGGGACTTGCCGGGCTCGCCGCTGGCAATTAGCCCGTCCAGGGCCGCCAGCGCCGGAGCGACCCGTGGTCAGCCACTGGGCAGATCCGCGACCGTCACTGTCCACCGACGCCAAAGAAACCGCAGCACGTAAGCGGCGCGCACGCACATCGGCAGATCCGCGCACCCGCCCGGCCCGGCGATCCGCCATTGGCATCTACGGACAGTGACTCTCCGGCCTGGGCTGACGTCCGCACCGGATTGGGTAGCGATCCACAACTGGCGCCGATCCTCCACCAGGTCGCCACGGTTACCGCGCCGCCGTTCATGCGGGCGTGTGGCGGTCGAAGAGACCGAAACCTATCGGGGGTCGCCACTCGGGTGGTGGTTCGGCTGCCTGCTGATCTGGGTGGCGTATGCCGCCCAGTCACCGTTGGAGGCACGTTGCCAGGCTGCGGCGCTGCCGGTGTGGATGCCGAGCGTGCGCGCGAGAACCGCGGCGGGCAGCTCGGTGGCGAGCTGGAACAGCGCGGTGGACCGGGCCTGTCCGGGCGCAGGCCGTGTCGGCGTAGTCGTTCGCCGAGTTGTCTGTCGCTGATGGGGGCGGCCGGGTAGCTCGCCGGGGAACAACCAGCGTGTCGCGGACGCTTCACCGGCGACGTGATAGCGGCGCCGGTCTCGGACGAGCTCGGGCATCAGGCCGGCCAGAGGTTCGGGCAGAAGGATCGGCTGCGGGCCGAGGCGCAATGCCACCTGTGTGAGCGGAAGCAGCGGGGTAGTCAAGCCAACGTAATTGGCGAATGTGAATCATTCCATTGCCTCCTTGCCCCCCGGCTTGCCAGGTAGTTGGCTCATCGGCATGGCTCGCATCGCATACGACCACGCTGACGCGGCAGCGTTCGAGGCATCCCGCCACCTCACCGATGACGGGCTCGCCTCGTGGCGGGCCGCCGCGATCCGGCACCTCGCCCCACAGCCGGGCACGCGGCTGCTCGACCTGGGCGCTGGCACTGGAAGCTGGGCGCGGGCCTTCACTAACTGGTTCCCCGGCACCCACGTCATCGCCGTCGAGCCATCGGCCGCGATGCGGGCCCGCTCCGTGTTCGAGCCCATCCTCGCTGGCGACGCCGCGCACATCCCGCTCGGCGACGACACCATCGACGGCGCTTGGATTTCCACTGTCATCCACCACGTTCCCGACCTGACCGCCGCAGCGCACGAACTGCGCCGGGTCCTGCGCCCCGGCGCCCCCGTGCTCATCCGGTCGGCGTTCGCCGGCCGGCACCAGGCGATCACCCTGTTCCGCTATTTCCCGGAAGCCATCCGAGTGCTCGACACCTACCCCAGCATCGCCCACGTCGAATCCGCCCTCGCCGACGCCGGGTTCGCCACGGCGGCGATTGAGCAGGTCCCCCAGATCACCGCCGCGTCGCTACGGGAGGCAGCCACCGCACTGCGACGGGAAGCGCACACGCTGCTTCAGCTGATCACCGACGACGAGTACGCCGCCGGAGTCAAGCGACTGCACGCGGCCGCGCGGGTCGGTACCGGTCCCGTGGTCGATGCGCTGGACCTTCTGGTGCTTCGCTGATTATCAGTAGTCTGCTGAAAGCCCGAACCGACCTCCGGCCGGTCTTCCCGGCGCCCCGATCATCCCCGTCAGTCGGGAAGAGGCGCGTCTTGAAGCAGTTCCCGCAGCAGCGAACGAGCTGAGGGGGCGTCGCTGCTCCGCCGCTGCGCGCCGACGATTGACAAGTTCAGTGAAGCCAGCCGTCCCACTTCGGCTCGTAGGCCAGCCC
Organism: Micromonospora sp. NBC_00898; assembly: GCF_045207895.1. NCBI lineage: Bacteria > Bacillati > Actinomycetota > Actinomycetes > Micromonosporales > Micromonosporaceae > Micromonospora > Micromonospora sp. NBC_00898. The sequence continues at coordinate 4,818,712 of NZ_CP108775.1, read as the reverse complement.
GTGCCTGCCCTGCCGGGACGGTCGCCACGGACTTCGCGAGCATCGGCTCCACCGGTGGCCGCAGGATGCCACGGGTGGTGGGAGTGCTGGCGCGCGGGCGGCCAGCGCTCACCGCGGAGCACGCTTTCGGCGAACCCGAATAGTCCTCATCTCCTTCTCACGGGTTGAGCCGAGCAGGGGAGGGGCGCAGGAATATGTCGAATGCTCAATGGCTGTATGGCATCCCTTTACAGGCATGCCTTTCGATCGACATGATCGTCAGGGACGGTTGCCGTCCACCCCCTGACGAGGAGGCCCCCATGTGGAGCACCCGATCTTTGCCCCGTTTCCCGCGCGCCAGGCGGCAGGCCGCCGCGGTCGCCGTCGCTGCGCTCGCCGGGGCCTGCCTGGCCGGCGTGAACGCGCAGCCAGCCTCGGCCACGCCTCCCGGCATTCCGTCGAAGGCGACGGCCCAGTCGCAGCTCAACGCCCTGACAGTGGCGGCGCAGGGCTCAACGAGTGGCTATTCGCGGGACCTGTTCCCGCACTGGATCACCATCAGCGGCAGCTGCGACACCCGCGAGACCGTCCTCAAGCGTGACGGCACCTCCGTCGTGGTCAACAGCTCCTGCGCGGCCACGTCCGGCCGCTGGTACAGCCCGTACGACGGCGCGACCTGGACCGCCGCGTCGGACGTCGACATCGACCACGTCGTGCCCCTCGCGGAGGCGTGGCGCTCCGGCGCCAGCTCCTGGACGACCAGCCGCCGGCAGAGCTTCGCCAACGACCTCACCCGCCCGCAGCTGATCGCCGTCACCGACAACGTCAACCAATCGAAGGGCGACCAGGACCCGTCGACGTGGCAGCCGCCGCTGTCGTCGTACCGGTGCACCTACAGCAAGATGTGGATCACCGTGAAGTACAGCTGGGGGCTGAAGCTGCAGTCCTCGGAGAAGTCCGCCCTGCAGAGCATGCTCAACACCTGCAGCTCCTGACCGCGCAGCTCCGGCCGGCGGCGCTGCCCTATGGGACGCGACCGCCGGCCGGAACCTGAGCCGTCACTGGGGCGGGGACGAGGCGGCGTCGCCGGCTTGCTTGCGCCAACTGCCGCCGGCGTCGGCGGCGAGGAGGCGCTGGACCATCGCGAGGGCTTCGGGCTCGGTGTCGAATTCCCACCGCAGCACCCGTCCGGTCTCGCTGTCGCCGGCGCGGGCGACGACCTTCCACCGGACCTGGCGGGTCAGCCACACGTCCCGGCGGCCCAGGCGCCCCCAGATCCCGTTCCACCATCTTGCCGCCACGTCCTCCACCACGGCATCGTACAAGTGTTCGACCGTCGGGTGTCAGCTAAGTCGGTGGTCAAGGGCGGTGTGGCGGCGGCCGGCGCCGATGGTGCGTACGGCGGCGGCGAGGGCGCGGCGGGAGCCGACGAGGACGACGAGTTGTTTGGCGCGGGTGACGGCGGTGTAGAGCAGGTTGCGTTGCAGCATCATCCACGCGTTGGTGGTCAGGGGGATGACGACGGCGGGGTATTCGGAGCCTTGGGAGCGGTGGATGGTCATGGCGTAGGCGTGGGCGAGTTCGTCGAGTTCGTCGAAGTCGTAGTCGATGGTCTCGTCCTCGTCGGTGCGGACGGTGAGGGTTTGTTCCTCGGGGGAGAGGGCGGTGACGATGCCGAGGGTGCCGTTGAAGACGCCGGCCTGGCCTTTGTCGTAGTTGTTGCGGATCTGGGTGACCTTGTCGCCGATGCGGAACACCCGCCCACCCATTCGCCGCTCCGGCTGGCCCTCGCGGTGCGGGGTGAGGCGCTGCTGGAGCAGGGTGTTGAGTGCGCCGGCGCCGGCGGGGCCGCGGTGCATGGGGGTGAGGACCTGCACGTCCCGGCGCGGGTCGAGCCCGAACTTCGCGGGGATGCGGGTGTAGGCGACGTCGACGGTCAGGTTGGCGGTGGCGTCGCTGTCGTCGCAGGCGAACAGGAAGAAGTCTGACATGCCCTCGAGGAGGGGTGGGCGGCCGGCGTTGATGCGGTGGGCGTTGGTGACGACGCCGGACTGGGCGGCCTGGCGGAAGATCTGCGTCAACCGCACCCGCGGGATGGCGGGGGCGGCGAGCAGGTCGCGCAGGACCTCTCCGGCGCCGACGGAGGGGAGTTGGTCGACGTCGCCGACCAGCAGCAGGTGCGCGCCGGGCGGAATAGCTTTGACGAGTTTGTTGGCCAGGATCAGGTCGAGCATGGAGGCCTCGTCAACCACGAGCAGGTCTACGTCGAGGGGGTTGTCCCGGTCGTAGGAGGCGTCCCCGCCGGGGCGCAGCTGCAGCAGCCGGTGCACGGTGGCCGCGGGGTGACCGGTGAGCTCGGACAGGCGTTTGGCGGCACGGCCGGTCGGGGCGACGAGGGTGACCTTGGCCTTCTTAGCGGCGGCGAGTTCGACGATCGAGCGGACGGTGAAGCTCTTGCCGCAGCCCGGCCCCCCAGTGAGCACCGCCACCTTCGACGTGAGCGCGAGGCGCACGGCCTGTTCCTGCTCGGGGGCCAGGTCGGCGCCGGTGCGCGCCTTCAACCAGGCCAGGGCCTTGCCCCAGTCGACGCCGGCGAAGTGGGGCAGCCGGTCGGCCCGGTCGTTGAGCAGGCGCAGCAGGGAGCCAGCGAGGGACTGCTCGGCGCGGTGGAACGGCACCAGGTACACCGCCTGCACCGGCTCCCCGTCGCCGCCGGGCAGCGTCTCGCGGACGACGCCCTCGTCGGCGGCGAGGTCGTCGAGGCAGCGGTTGACGAGATCGCCGGGCACGTCGAGGATCTTCGTGGCGTCGGCGACGAGCTGCGCGCCAGGCAGGTAGCAGTGCCCCGAGTCGGTGGCCTCGGACAGGGTGTACTGCAGGCCGGCCATGACCCGCTGCGGGCTGTCGTGGGGGATCCCGACGGCCTGGGCGATGGTGTCGGCGGTCTTGAACCCGATGCCCCACACGTCCGCGGCCAACCGGTACGGCTCCTTCCTGACCACATCGATGGAAGCGTCGGCGTACTGCTTGAAGATCCGCACCGCCAGCGACGTGGACACCCCGACGCCTTGCAGGAAGACCATCACCTCCTTGATGGCCTTCTGCTCCTCCCACGCCGCGGTGATCTTCGCCGTGCGCTTCGGCCCCAGCCCCGGCACCTCCACCAGCCGGGCAGGTTCCTCCTCGATGACCCGCAGGGTGTCCAAGCCGAAATGCGCCACGATCCGCTCGGCGAACACCGGACCGATGCCTTTGACCAGGCCTGAGCCGAGGTAGCGCTGGATGCCCTGGATCGTGGCCGGCAGGACCGTGGTGTAGGAGTCGACCTCGAACTGCCTGCCGTACTGCGGATGCGACGACCACCGTCCGGACAGGCGCAGACTCTCCCCGGGCTGCGCGCCCAGGAGCGCACCCACCACGGTCAACAGGTCACTGCTGCGGTCGGTAGCCACCCGGGCGACGGTGTAGCCGGTCTCCTCGTTGACGTAGGTCAGCCGCTCCAACACCGCATCCAGGGTTGCCAGCGGGGGACGGGTGGGAGCAGACACAGCCACCATCTTGCCGTCCCCCGCTGACACCGCTATGGGCAGACGATCAGTTACGGATGCACCTTGGTGACCGCGCCATCTCGCGCCCACACCTGCTTGCCGTCCGGCCCCGTGACTGCAGGTCCCTGGTCGGAGTGAAGTTGACCTTGTGCGTTGATGCGCAGGAGGGTGGGTCGTTCGCTCATGACGGCTACGTCCGCGAACGGCCACCATGGCCCGGACGCCAACGCCACCTCCCTGCATCCTTCCCACGCGAGGTCAGGTACGGCGCCGAGCACGGCCCGGGAGGTGTCGATCGCGGAAAGCACCACCCAGTCGGGGTAGTAGCACCAGGCCGGGTAGAAGAACCGGTCATCGAGGTCGGGGAGGCTGTAGCGGACGAGCGGGCGTGCCTCGTCGTCCTGGTCGACGAACCCGTGGTCGTCAGCCCAGTACCAGGCGGGCTGCATGGTGTAGCGGGCGGTGACGTGCCGGTCGAGTGCGCTCCAGATCGGGGAGTGGACGAGGTCGTAGGTCCGGCGGACGGCCTGCAGCACGGGACGCAGGGTGGAGCGTTCGAGATCGGTGAGGGGAGAGCATCGGTAGGCGCGCCCAGAAAGCAGCGATCCGCTGGGGATCGTCGGCATCGCATCCCAAGGTCCAAAAAGCTGCCACGGCGCCAACGTACGCGAGCTACGACACGCTGTCATCGACATGACCATGCACCATGGCCAGCATCATGGGCGCCCGGACAGCGGCAGATCCGCGCATGCAGACCTCGCTGCGGCATGCCTTTCTTCGGGGCATCCAGGGTGCAACGGCGACTGGAACCGCTTCTTTTCACCGATACAACGGCTGCTCCATGGTGGGATCGGCAGAGACCACGTCGAGGAGCGGGTCAGCGATGAGCTGGTTGACCAGCAGCGCACCGCCACCGATCCCGGCCCAGTGCGGATCGACGTCCAGGGCAACGCACCAGGCGTGATCGGCAGGCCAGACGAACGCCGGTTCCACCGCATCGAGCCGGCACTGCCCCGGCCACGCCTCGGCGGTGTCCCACGTGCCGATCTCGGCCAGAGGCCCACGGAACAGCCAATACGCGCGGTGGGGCACCTCCACCTTCGGCGCCTGCAGGACCGAGGGCGAGGCACCGGACGTCGGTGCCAGTCCCGGCCGGGCGGCTGCCCGCCCGATCTGGTCCTCCAAGTTGTCGACGCCCGCGTACGCGGCATCGTCGTCGGTGACAGGCCCGGCGTTGGCGAAGCCTTCCCAGACACAGAAGTAGCAGTCGTCCGGGGTGGTGGTGCAGGCCGCCAGTAGCTCGAACAGCCTCGGCAGCTGATCTGTGCGCCAGTCCTCGGCCTCCACGTCGTTCTCGCTTTGGCCCGGGCGTACCGGATCAGGCAAGAGCCGAAGCCGCGCGTAGGCGTCCAAGCCGGCAGGGCCGAAGCGCACCAGCTGCTGCCACGGCAGGGTGGTGTGGACGATCCAGTCGGCGGCCGCCAAGTCCGAGCAGAAGGTGAGAGTCACCGTCCAGTTCTATCGCCAAACCCGTTCGGCCGCATCTACCACGCCAGGGCATCCCCGCGTCGAGGAGCTGGGTCATTGTGACGGCCGCCGCAGCATCAGCAGCCGCAACCTGGCACGAGAGGCACACTCCCGGCTCCGGCCCACTGTCCGCGGGCCGAACCTGTTGGACTCGCCACTGGAGTGCACTCAATTCGCACGACCGCGCGCCGAGCACCGCCGCGCGTCCGTCGCACCGTGACGCCCGGTCGGCGGCAGATGTGCGAACCCGATCAAGCTGCCAGATCGTCTCCTCCTGGCGTTGTTGTCGAGATCGGGACAGCCCCTGGGAGGGCGCCGCAGCCATGCTGCGGAGGCGTTGCGGCAGCGGTTGGTCGCCGTGGTGGTTGATCGGTACTGTGCCTCGGTGGCCCGTACACAGCTCACCGCCGAGTTGGTGGTTGACGGTCGTGTTCCGCAGGCATTGGCGCTGTCGCCGGACGGCAAGTGGGTCGCCTACGTGGTCGCCCCGGTCGGGCGGGCTGGTGATCACCCCGTTAGCGAACTCTGGGTCGCCGCCGTCGACGGGACCGGGTCTCCGCGACGATTGACTTCGGGTGAGGCGCACGATTCGGCGCCGCGGTGGGCCGCGGATTCGCTGCTGGTCTACTTTCTCTCCGACCGGGCCGAGCGTGGCACGGCGCAAGTACACCGGGCCGGGCTGGTCGACGGTGTCGTGGAGGCGGTCACGTCCTGGTCCAGTGGGGTGTCAGGTCACCTCCCGCTGGCCGATCCCGACCTGGTCGTCGTGATCGCAGCCGATGAACCGTCCGCTGAGGACGAACGTCGGGACAGGGAGCGCGACGACGCTCGGGTGTGGGGTGAACGCGTACGCCCGGACCGGCTGCGGCTGCTCGACGTACGGAGCCGGGAGGTTCGGACACCGGATGCGTGCGGCGATCGCCATGTCGTCGAGGTGGCCCAGCGGCCCGACGATGGAACGCTGGCGGTCCTCACCTGGTCGACCCCCGACGTGGACCCGGGCCTGGTCAAGCCCGGTCTCCACCTGCTCGACCCGGACAGCGGCATGATGCGGGACCTCGGCCCGGCCGCGGCGGACGCGTCGTCGCTCGTCTGGTGGTCCGCCGACGACGGCTGGCACCTGGCATATGTCGCGAAGACCCCGCCAGCTCTGGTGGGCGGACACGCGGTTCTCGATGTCGCCGTACCGGTGAGCGGGCCGGTGGGCGAGCACCGTAACCTGACCGCCGGCACGACCGGCTGCCCGAGCAATCTGGTTCAGGTCGACACCGGTCCGCCTCTGGCGCTGGTCGCCGACGGGCTCGATACCGCGATCCACCGGCTCGATCCGGTCGGGCCCACCCTCGTCAAGGTGTCCCGGGTCGACGGCCTCGCGGCGTCGTTGACCACGAACCGGCACGGTGACGCCGTCGCGGCGGTCGTCAGCACGTCCTACGAGCCCGGAAACGTCTACGCCGGCCCCACTTGCGGGCCGCTGACGAGGCTGACCGACCTCAGGCCCGAACTCCGCGACATCCGGTGGGGTGTTCAGGAACGCTTGTCATACGAGGCATCCGACGGGCTGGCCCTCGACGGCCTGCTGATCCTGCCCGCCGGCCGGTCCCACAAGGACGGGCCCTTCCCACTGGTGACGCTGGTCCACGGCGGCCCGTACGACCGGCACCCCGACCGGCTCATGCTCGGCTGGGACCCGTCCGGCCAGTGGCTGGCTACCGCCGGCTACGCCGTGTTTCTGCCGAACCCGCGCGGCGGCCGAGGGCACGGCCACGACTTCGCGGTGCGCGTCGCCGGCGCGGTCGGCCTCGACGAGTGGACCGACATCTGCGCCGGCATCGACCTGCTCATCGCCGACGGCGTCGCCAACCCCGACCGGCTGGGCATCGGCGGCTGGAGCCACGGCGGGTTCATGGCCGCCTGGGCGGTCGGGCAGACCGACCGGTTCAAGGCCGCCGTGATGGGAGCCGGAATCAGCGACTGGGGAATGCTCGCCGCAACCGGAGAAGGGGGGCCGTTCGAGGCCGCCCTCGGCGGTAGCAGCGGCTGGGAGGGAACGGGTCCACACCGCCACGACCGGCTCAGCCCGATCTCGTACGCCTCCAAGGTCCGCACGCCGGTGCTGATCCTGCACGGCGAGAACGACACGAACGTTCCGGTATCACAGGCGGAGTTCTTCCACCGCGCGCTACGCAGGTTCGGAGTCGAGCACAAGTACGTCGTATATCCCCGAGAGAACCACTCGATCCGCGAACGCAACCACCAACTCGACGTGCTCCGCCGCACCCGCGCCTGGTTCGACCGGTGGCTCGGATGACCCCGACGTCCGACCGCCACGACCGCCACGACCGATGCGGCTGACCGCGGGACTGTACAAATAACGGCTGATCGACCGATCAAGGGAGAGACGCCAGATGACGACCGAGACCACCTCTGGGCAGGAGCCGGCCGCGGGCCGGTGGGTGCGGTCACGGATGAGCAGTTGATTGCGATGCTGGTCGATCGGGCTCGTGGTGACGGGCTGAAACTGACTGGTGAGGGTGGGTTGCTGCAGCAGTTGACGAAGCGGGTTCTGGAGTCGGCCTTGGACGGTGAGATCACCGACCACGTCGGCTATGACAAGCATGATCGGGCCGGTCGGGGCGGCGGGAACACGCGTAACGACAGCCGGACCAAGACCGTGCTCACCGACGTCGGGCCGGTCGAGGTCCGGGTTCCCCGCGATGTGGCGGGGACGTTCGAGCCGCAGATCGTGCGCAAGCGGCAGCGGCGCCTGACCGGGGTCGACGACATGGTTCTGTCGTTGTCGGCCAAAGGGCTGACGCACGGGGAGATCGCCGCGCACCTGGCCGAGGTGTACGGCGCCGAGGTGTCGAAGCAGACGATCTCCACCATCACCGACAAGGTGATGGACGGGATGGCCGAGTGGCAGAACCGGCCCCTCGACTCGGTGTATCCAGTCGTGTTCATCGATGCTATCAATGTCAAGATCAGGGATGGTCAGGTCGCGAACCGGCCGATCTACCTGGCCATGGCCGTCACCGTGGACGGCCACCGCGACATCCTCGGGATCTGGGCCGGCGACGGCGGCGAGGGCGCGAAGCGCTGGCTGCATGTGCTGACCGAGCTGAAGAACCGCGGCGTCGCTGACGTGCCTCATGCTCGTCTGCGACGGGCTCAAGGGCCTGCCCGAGGCGGTCGAGACGGTCTGGCCCCGCACGATCGTCCAGACCTGTGTGGTGCATCTGCTGCGTAATTCGTTTCGGTACGCGGCACGGCAGGACTGGGACAAGATCGCCAAGGCGCTCAAGCCTGTCTACACCGCGGCGACCGAGGACGCCGCCACCGAACGGTTCATGGAGTTCGCCGACGCCTGGGGCAAGAAGTACCCGGCGATCGTGAAGCTGTGGTCCGACGCGTGGGCCGAGTTCGTGCCGTTCCTGGCTTTCGACGTGGAGATCCGCAAGGTCATCTGCTCCACGAACGCGATCGAGAGCGTCAACGCCCGCATCCGCAAGGCCGTCCGCGCTCGCGGGCACTTCCCGAACGAGCAGGCCGCGCTGAAGTGCGTGTACATGGCGTTGATGAGCCTCGACCCGACCGGCGCCGGCCGCCGGCGATGGACCATGCGCTGGAAAGCACCCCTGAACGCCTTCCAGATCGCCTTCGAGGGTCGGCTTACCCCGGCCAACCACTGACCACCTCAACAACCAAGATCAGCCGTTAACTTGACACTCCCCTGACCGCGGCAGCTAGGGCACCTATTCCAGATACAGAGCGGCAAGCCGCGGCAGGCGTTAACGCAGTTGCTGATCGGCGTCGAGGTTCCACAGCAGCCACGCAGTCGGGTAGGCGGGACGCATTGCTGCGTCCCGCCCCCCTCAGAGTGAAGTAGGCCGCCGGCGAGGTGCCCGTGGTGTGGGTCCTTTTCCGTCGGCCCCTTCCCGAACCGTGCTGGACGATTTCTCGTCACACGGCTCTCCAGTGGTCAGTTCCGGGTGGGTGCGGTTGTCCTTCCGGCGTGGATGTCCTCGTGGCAGGCCCGGCAGATAACGAGGGTTTTGCGGCGCCGTTTGGCCATGAGGTGCACCCATGCTGGCTTGTCGGGTCGGTCGTGACGGTTGAGGTCGGCGAGTTTGCGGACGTGGTGAACCTCGATGTTCGTCCGGGATTTGCAGATCTCGCAGCAGCCGGCGAGGAGCCGGTGGATCAGTTCGTTTCGCTTCGTGCTGGCCATGATCGGTGACAGGTCGGTGAGGACGGCTGTGCGTTGGCGTTTGAGCGGGATCCCGCCGAAGCGGGCGACCAGTGGTTTCCTGCCCCGGTCCCGATCGACGGTGACCTGGAAACAGGTCCGTTTTCCGTCGGTGGTGTCGATGACCGTCTTGTACTTGCGGGCCATCTTGGTGACGGTGGACTTGTGTTTACCTGCGAGGGTTTTGAGCATCGAGGTCTCCATGACCCAACGCAGGCGCTCCAGGCGGAACACGTCCTGGGCGAGGAGGTAGTACTGGACCAGCCCCCGGTACTCGGCCTGATACTTCGCGACGATGGTGAAGTCCTGGTCGTGAAGCAGCGAACCGCGTTGAGCCGGTTTACCTTCGCGCATATAGTTCACGCACTTCTGCCTGATGACGTCCCTGGGCACGAACAACCCGATCGCGGCGTTGACGGAGCGTTGACCGCGACGGTCGAGCTTGTTGTCGGCTCGTTGGGTTCGGATTTCGTAACCGAGAAACCGCGCCGGCTGGCTGGCGGCGTGGGTGATCAACGTTTTGGACTGGGACAGTTCCAGCTTCATATCCTCGCGCAGGAACGTCGCGATCCGTGACTTGATCTGCTCGGCTTCGTGCCTGGGCCCGGCGAATCCCAGCAGCCAATCGTCGGCATAGCGCACATACCGCAGGCGCCGATAGCCGGGATCGTTCGGGTCCTGGCTGGGCAGGGTCCGGCGTTGACGCCGAAGCGCCTTCACCGCAGCCCGGTCACCATGCCGTCTGGCCTTCGCGATCGCGTGATCGACAACCTGATATTCGGTGTTGCGCCGTCGAAGACGGCCTCGGTTGTACTCACACGGTCGTTTCAAGATCATGTGGTGAGTTGGAGGATGGTGAAGGGTCGGTGCATGTCGCGGCTGGCCCAGCGGGTGGCTTCGGTGATGTCGTGGCGTCCGGCCAGGCGTATTGCTCCGATGGCGAGGTTGCGGAGGGTGGCCATGATGCGGGGGCCGGAGCGGGTTCGGGTGGTGGAGGCGTCTTCGGCGTAGAGGGTGTCGCGCAGCCAGTGCAATGACTCGACGCCCCAGTGGCTTTGGGTGTAGCCGGCCAGGTCGGCGGGGCTGGCGACGGTGGCGGGTAGGTTGGTGACGCCGAGCGCGGCGGCGGCGCTGGGGTGCTCTCCGGCCAGGTCGGTGACGTAGCGTTCGACGAGGTAGACCTGTGCGGCGTGGGGGAACGGCAGGTCGGGTGGCGCGGGAAGCACCCGGATCGTGCGTCGGGTGATCCGGGCGTGGCCGATGTCGGTGTGGCAGTACGTGATCGGGGTCTGCGACCAGGGCAGGGCGTTGACCGCGGTGTAGAGGGCTTGGCGGTTCTCCTTGACGGGCAACACGTAGAAGCCGTCGCGGGCGTGGATGTGCGCCGCGGTCGCCTTGACGGTGTGTAACGCATCGGCGGTGACCACCGCATCGCGTAGATCCCGGATCCGGTCCAGAACCTCGGTGGCGTGCGGCACCTCGTTGGACTTGGTGTCGATCTGGGTCTGCGCGGCGACGACCGTGACGTCGCCGGGCCGGCCGGCCAACGCCGCGAGGAGGTGAACCTGGGTGCCGTCGGCGTCGGTGGCGCCGCGGACCACCTTGCCGTCGAGGCGTACCTGCATCAACCCCGACGGGCCACTACCGTCGGGCTCACCGGCGGCGTCGGGTGCGGTATCCGGGCGCTCATCGGCCATTCGGGTCATCAGCCAGGTCCCCACCACCTGGTCGAATGTCTGCGCGTCCGTGTCGGTGACGACCCGCCAGATCGTCGCCTTCGACGGCGGGAACCTGACCGTGGGCTTGCCACCGCCGCGTTCGTACAGGCGCCGCCGCAGCGCCTCGGGCACGTCGGCGACCCAGCCGGCGATCGCGGTGTAGCCACGCATCCCGGCCACGACCGCTCCCGCGGCCAACGCCAGGACCACCGCGACCGGGTGATCCCGGCCCTGCTCCGAGCGCCCGTCCGACACCGCGGCGAACAGTTCGAGCAGTCCAACCCGCCCCGCCGTCGCGGGAAGGCAAACCTCGGACGCTAGGGCCGGCGCCTCGACGACCCTGATGGCAGACTGGTCCACAACGAAGCTCCGGGGTGACGTGGATCTGTGAGAGGACCCCATGTCATACCGGAGCTTCGCCCCTATCGACTGAGCGACACACCGCCGACGAGCAGACCGCGGCAGACATCACCGTCCACACGCGACCCGTCCCGAGCAGCTCACCGACCCCACCAGCCCAAGATCAATGATCTTGAAACGCCCGTGGTTGTACTCAGGCAGCAAAGACTGCTCGACGAACCGGTCCAACCGGTCCAGGTAAATGTTGGACAAGACCGGGGATGCGACGCCACCTTGCGGCGCACCGCTGAGCGTGGCATGCCACCGCCAATCCTCCAGGTACCCGGCCGTGAGCATGTTGGACACCAGCCGCAGAAACCGTCCATCGTGGATCTTTTCCGCCAGGATCGACGCCATGATCGTGTGATCAAGTGACCCGAAACAGTCAGAGATGTCTCCCTCGATGAACCAATGCGTTCCCTTCCAGACCGACACCACCTCATCCAACGCGGTGTGGCAGCCGCGGCCCGGACGGAACCCGTGGGAGCGGTCGGAGAACCGGACGTCGTAGTACGCCTCCAACAGCAGACGCACCACTTCGGCGACCAGCTTGTCCGACCAGGTAGGCAAACCCAGCGGGCGTAGCTTCCCGTTCTTCTTCGGGATGAACACGCGCTTGACCGGCCGCCACCGGTAGCGTTCACGACGCAGCACGTCGATGATCGCCCCGATTTTGGCTTGGGACATACCGTCCACGGTCTCCGACGTGGCCCCGGGCGTCATCGACCCCTTGTTGGCGTAGATGCGTCCGTAGGCCAGCAGGAACAACTGCGGGTTGAACAACTGTCGATACAGTCTTTCCAGCGGCAGGCCGCGCCTACCGCGTTCCCGGATGACGTTCAGCACCGTTGCGGCGCTCTGCATTACGCATACCTCGCTTCGCTGAACATCGTGATCACCTGTGTCCCTTCGCCCTGCGGTCCGGCTTTCCCGGCCTCCCTGGCAGGTCGTTACTCCTGCGACTACTACGGACACTCCGTCGCCATAGGACTCGCGTCCCGTAGGCGATCCCGTGGTACGTCTTCGTCGTACGTATCTAGCGCGACGTAGGCCGCCCACTCCTCCCCTTACCCGCCCTCGTTGGGCGGTGCCCGACGCCGTGGAGTTGCACCAGCCTCACGGGTTCATGCCGGCGCACGGCGTGGCATCGGTTTCAGGCGTCGTTTCCGATGGATGCGCACTTTCATCACTGGGGATTGGGCTTCAAGCAATCCAGCCTTGGCCATATCGCACGGGTCCCGCGACGCCACGCCCCTGACGCCTGGGCACGCCCGTCGCTTTCCTGACATGCTCTTGTTCCCTTCACCTTTCGGATCCAGGTAAGCCATCAGACCCAGGAACAGTTCTCCAAGTTCCTCCCAACTGAGCTGGGGATACAACGAAGCGCCTCACGGCGCACACCGTGCGTGCAACTCGTCGCTGCACACGGCTCAAGCAAGCCGCTTGGGCGATTTCAGGAGTACAGGGGTGCTGGGTCCCTCTGCGTGCCGGTTGTGCGGCGGTGGCAGGAGGAGTGAACGAGTCGGGTGTCGTCCGGTAGGCCTGTCCCGTGGGCGATGATGTGCTGTCTGGTGATCGCCTTGCGGGTGGTGCGGTGCCACTGTTCCCATTCACGGGGGCTTTGTGGCTCGCGGTCGGCGTGTAGGAGCAGTTGTCCGCAGATCGGACAGGATCCGTTCTGCCTGCGGAGCAGGTGTAGGGTCCTGCGGTCGAGCGGGGGTTTGCTCTTGCCATGCCGTTCGGCCCAGTAGCCGGCTTGGGCGGGGTCGTCGGGAGACGCCTCGCCGCGTACCAGCCGGTGCCGGACGATTTTCGTCCAGGCGAACTTGGGTAGGTATGCGCCGCTGTCGCGGTCACCGAACACCCAGCGGTCCTGCCTGGCGGTGTTGTACCGGCCGAAGTACCGGTTGACGGTCCAGCGCTTCGACTTGTGGGGGTGGCGGTGGCAGGCCCATTTGTAGGTGAGTCGCCACAGGTGCACGTCCAGGGCTGCGAACACGATGGACGACGCCGCCCCGCGGTAGTAGTTCGCCCATCCCCGCACGATCGGGTTGATCTTCGCGAGGACTGCCGCCGCGTTCGTGCCTCGCAGGGCCCGGAACTCGACGGCGAGGCGTTGCCTGACTCGTTTGACGGCAGCCTTGCTGGGTTTGATGAGCAGCTTGCCGTGGTGACGGCGGGCGGTGAATCCCAGAAAATCGAACCCGTCATCGAGGTGGACGAGCGGCCTTTCTTTGCAGACGATGCTGGCGTAGAGAACCTTCATCATCCACTTAGGAAGGCCGCGTCTATGAACCGGCCTCAGACAGCGAAACCGCCGCTGAGCGGCACGTCCACATGATCACCTGACTTTGCTTTGCCCCTGAGTGCGTCACGGTGTCGCGCCTGGTGGACGCGATCCGAGATTACGGGAATGCCGAGCGGGCGCTGTTTCCCATTGGCCTTCGGTATGTACACCCGCTTGACCGCGAGTGGCGTGAACGACCGGGCCGTGCGGTGTGTCTGCACCGCCAGGTCCATTCGCGCCGGGGAGGTCAACGCGACCTGCCCGTCGATGCCCGCGGTCGTGCGGCCAGCGTTGCGCTGCGCGACCTGGCGCACGCTGATGAGCGTGTTCGACCAGCTCCGCAGCATCATCTTCTGCAGGTTCCTGACTATGGGCCAGTCGCCTTCCTTCGTCGCCTTGAAGATCCTGCCCCGTAGCCGCCGTACGTTCTCCTCGTGGCGCCGCCAGGCGACGGTGTCCCACTGTGGAGATACGTCCTCAGGTCCGTTCACTCCGAGGGCCGCCATCGCAACATCGAAAGCTAAAGCCGTCATCGCGTCTAACTTGTCCTTCGGTTCGGGTGGTTGCGGTGCGTCGTCGTCAAAGGCTCACCCGCCACACGTCAGCCTGCTTTCGCAGCCGGGCACAAGGCCCGGTATCCGGCCGGTTATACGACAACGACCGGTAGGAGGACCGGTCTAAACGTTCCCGCTTTCCCGTTGCCTTTCAGCCTGCCGGCGTTCGCTTCTTGGGCGTCCTGTTCCCGCCACGGAGTTGGGCTCTCCTTACGGTCGGCTTACCACGACATTCGAGGACGTCGTGGACCGCGCCGGGGTTTCCACGTTCCACACGCGTGAGACACGGCCGGGTCGGGTGCCCTCTTGACCCCGGAGGCGACGGTATCCACACGACCGTAGATGAGTCCTCGGTCGTCGTCTGCCGACTCTCAGCGGCCGGCCTCTTTATCTCCCCGGCACCACATGTCCGACCCGGGGAATTGCCGTGACGAGGCATCAACGAGGGTTCACCATATTCACCCTTTCGGCCTTCCCCTCACCTGTAACTCCCAGTCGGTGCGGGAGTCCTTGGGCTTTCCCCTGAGCTTCGCACCCAGCCATTACTAGCCACGCACGTCAGGGCGGGGACCGGTCTCGGACACTGACCGGGAGCTACGTCTCGGGCATCTACACCCGACCTCCAATCGACGTACTCACTCAACACGTGCGACCTCGTGTCGCACCTCATCTCGGCATGTCCGGACACTCCGAGGGCTGCTGCTGGGTGGTCACGCTCCGCAGCGCGCGGATCGCGGCAGATCCGGATACCTGATCTTGGCCGTGATGCCCATTCTCGCGGCGGCAGTTCGGCATGGCGCAGCACCGACTACGCGAAGTGCGGTCGGGACGCAGGGCCGCGAACGAGCGGCAGCCGGCCGTGTCGGGCTCCACTTGACGCGTGACGGGTTCCCGCGGGATGGGCTGCCGCTGTTACACCGAGTTGCTATCAGGTGCGTTCGTGCTCCCCGCGGCTCGGCGGCCGGGATGTCTGCCAGTGCAGCGTCGGACGGTCCAGGGCTTGCCGAGGGTCTGGTGTCGGTCGACCGTGGTAGCGGACTGGTCGGCGATGGCGGGTGGCGTCACAGTTCGGCGATGGCTTCGGCGGTGGTGGGCGGTGTGCCAACGGCTTCGATGGGGATACGAGTGGCGGGCTGGGTTGTCAGGTGTGCGGCGCTGACGCGGTCGAGGCGGAGCCAGCGGATCGCTTGACGAGTGTGGCAGTGCCCGACGAGGTACCAGTGTCCTTGGGTGCGGGCCAGGAGCACGGGATCGAGTTGCCGGGTGGTGGGCGTGCCATGCCGGTCGCGGTAGTCCACGACGAGGACGCGTTGTGCGTGGAGTGCTTGCTCGATCGCGTGTCGAGTCCGGGCATCGCCGGGTGTGTCGGTGTGGTCGATCCAGACACGACCGTTCAACGCGGTGGCGTTTTCTCGTGCGCGGGTGTCCATCACGCTGAGCACCTTGACGAGGGCGGCGCGGGCGTGGCTGTCGAAGGGCTGTCCGCGGTGGGCGGCCACGGCGGCGGCGAGGCCGGAGACCTCGGCGTCGGTGAAGTTCACCGGCGGGAGGGTCGCGGCGGCGTCAACGACGTAGCCACCACCGGGTCCGGGTCGAGCCCAGACCGGGAAGCCGCCGTGTTGCAGAGTCGAAATGTCTCGTTTGATCGTGCGGATGCTGACCTCGAAGACCTCGGCGAGTCGTTCCGCCGAGCGCCCGGCGGGCCCCGCGCGCCGCAGTTCCTCACGCAAGGCGTAGAGACGGTCGGTGCGGTTCATCCAATAAATAGTGACATACCGGTGACATCGCTGGGGGTGACGATGGTGTCATGAGCACTTCACGCGATCCGATCATGTTCCTCAGTGGCGCCGGGCTTCCCGCCTGGATCTGGGATGACGTCCGCCGCGACCTCGGCGAAGGGCAGCAGACCTGTGTCGCTTCCCGACCGCAGGGCGGCCGAGCCCGGTTGCGCGACTACGCCCAGGCGGTCATCGACTCCGCACCGCCGGGTGGGTACGCGATCGTCGCGCACTCGGCCGGGGGTGTGATCGGCGCCGAAGTCGCCCGGCTCGTGCCGGAACGCGTCAGCGCGTTCCTGGCGATCAGTGCCGTGATCCCGCAGCCGGGAGGATCGTTCATCTCGGCGATGCCGGTGCCGAACCGGTGGGTGCTCAGTGCCGCGATGCGATTCGCCGGCACCCGGCCGCCGGACTCGGCGATCAGACGTGGCCTCGCCCATGGTCTGGACGAGGAGGTCGCCGACCGCATCATCGCCGACTTCACCCCCGAGTCACCCGCCCTCTACCGAGACCGGACCGCTCACCGGTCGTGGAGCGGGTGGCGCGGTTACCTGCGCACCACCGACGACCATCAGCTGCCGATGGCGCTGCAACAGCGATGCGCCCAGCGACTCGGCGCCGCCTGGCAGAACGACCTGAATACGGGGCACCTACCGATGCTCGAAGACCACCAAGCCGTCGCGGCTGCAATCACGCGATTCCTCGATGCACGGCCGTGACACCGATCGACTGACGGGCAGGAGTCCTCGGTAAGAAGAGACCCCGCAAGTAGCCGAGCGGACGGTGGCTCCATCGACGTCCCGCCCGGCACGACCGTTGGCGTGGTGACCGGGCACGTCAAGCTCTACCCCACAGGCGTGTGACCACTGCAGCGGCACGGATCTCAGCAATCAGTGCCACAGCCGCTCGCTACCGCCCTGATCGCGGCAAATGAGGACGTCACGGTAGAGGTGAGCGTCCGCGGCCGTACGCTCGTCGCCGGAGCGGCGCGGCCGAAGGCACGGGCCCGTACCTCATGCGCCAGGCCGGGCGCCGGCCCCGCACGGCTCTAGGTCCGGTGCCCCGGCGAGGCCGAGATCGCTGAGCGGAGACCGCGTTCGGGCGGGCGAGCGGGGGGACAGCAGGCATGTAGTTAGCGCGGCGGCGAGTCCGGCCAGCCCGGCCGCCGTGTCCGCATGCGGCTGGTGGCGTCCGAAGCCCGGGAGCGGTTCATCGCAGCGCGGGTTGCTGCGCCTGGCTGCGGTTGGTGTCGGGTCACCACTGGGTGATGAGCGGCGTGTCCGGTTCGTGCTGCCGCCAGGCTTCGGTGAGGCGGGCGAGGCGGGTGGGGGCGGCGATGCCGCGCACGGTTGCGATCTTGCCGTTGGTGATGTCGAACGTCACGGCGCCGATGACCTGGTCGCCGAGCACGAAGAGGATGGCGGGGGCGCCGTTGACGAGCGCGTAGTGGATGGCGGGCGTGCCGCCGGCAAGTCGCCGTTTCGCGGGTGTGGGTTTGAAGCCGGCCCGTGCGACGGCGGCGATGCGCTGCGGAGTGTGGTACTGCAGCAGCGTCTCGGTCAGGCCGGCGCCGTTGGAGTCGGCGATCGCGGTCGCGTCATCGGTGAGCAGCGCCACCAGCCGTTCGGTGCGGCCCGAGGAGGCAGCGGCGAGGAATTCCTCGACGATCCTGCGGGCGGATGCCGGGTCGACTTCGCCGCCGCCGTGGCGGCGTGCGGCGGTGATGCGGCGCCGGGCCCGGTGGAGGTGCTGCTGGCTTGCGGACTCGGTGATGTCGAGGATCTCGGCGATCTCGGCGTGGCTGTAGGAGAACGCTTCGCGCAGGACGTAGACGGCCCGCTCGAGGGGTGACAGGCGTTCCATGAGAGTCAGCACGGCTAGGGAGACCGATTCGCGTTGCTCGAAAGTGTCGGCCGGGCCGAGCATCGGGTCGCCGTCGAGGAGCGGTTCGGGCAGCCAGGCGCCGACGGTGCGTTCGCGGCGGGCTTGTGCCGAGCGGAGCCGGTCGAGGCACAGGTTGGTGACGACCTTGGTCAGCCATGCTTCCGGCACCTTGATCCGCTGCCGGTCGGCGGCCTGCCAGTGCAGGAACGCATCCTGCACGGCGTCTTCGGCGTCGGCGGCGGAGCCCAGCAGCCGGTACGCCAGCGAGGCCAGCCGGTTCCGGCTGGCCTCGAACCGACTGGTGTCGAAGCGATCAGTGGCGGTGCTGTCCACGCGGACCACCCTAGGCGGCTACGCGACCGTCTTCTCGGCGGTCGCGTCCGGCGCGGCGGCCAGGCGGTGCTTGCGCTTGGGCAGGCCGAAGGTCGGGTGCGAGTTGGTCCACAGCGACATCTTGAGGATGCCCGCCTTGATCCGCGCGGCCGTCCGGCCGCCCATGTACTTCGGCTTTGCCTGCCCTTCGTCATCGACCAGCTGCAGGATCCCGTCCCGCCGCCCGAGGCTGATGTGGTTGCCCGGGTACTCCAGCTTGGTGTTCGCGATCTTGCGGGCGGTCAGGCGTCCCACGATCGCGGCCGTGGCCTGCATGCCGGTGTAGCCGGCCGAAGCGCAGGACATCGGCAGCGGCCGGCCGTTGTCGCCGATTGCGTAGACGCTGTCGCCGGCGGCGTAGACGTTCGGGTGCGAGACCGACCGCATGGTGCGATCGACGACGATCCGACCGTTCCC